>NZ_JBNDLC010000005.1:0-250279 GCF_050435885.1 Lelliottia sp. 489
CTGTCGGCGTTCATCGCTGAACCCCTGCTGTCCCGGCGGCTTGCGTGCCGTTGTTCCGTGTCAGTGGAGGCGCATTATAGGGAGTTATTCTGAGGTGACAAGAGGAAATGTAAAAAAACTTTCTGACCGTATCTTTTTTCGCCAAAACGCTGGTTAACAAGCCACAAACTGTCCTATTTGCTGTTTTTGCAATCACAAACACACGCCTGATGGCATACTTAACAGCATGTACTATTAAGGAATAAGAGCGATGCCCTTAAGCGCGCAACAGCTGGCCGCCCAAAAAAACCTCTCTTACGTGCTGGCAGAGAAACTGGCCCAACGCATTCTGGCAGGAAAATATATGCCCGGAAGCATTCTTCCCGGTGAAATGGAGCTGGGTGAACAGTTTGGCGTGAGCCGCACCGCCGTGCGTGAAGCGGTAAAAACCTTAACCGCGAAAGGCATGGTACTCCCGCGCCCGCGTATCGGAACTCGCGTGATGCCTCAGAGCAACTGGAACTTCCTCGACCAGGAGCTGCTCTCGTGGTGGATGACCGAAGAGAACTTCCATCAGGTTGTGGAGCATTTCCTGGTTATGCGTGGCAGCCTCGAACCTCAGGCATGTCTGCTCGCCGCCGTGCAAGGCAGCGCCGAGCAAAAAGCGCAGCTTAATACGTTGATGGACGAAATGACCTTCCTGAAGCAGCATTTCAACCGCCAGCGCTGGATTGAAGTGGATATGTCCTGGCACGAGCAAATTTACGCGATGAGCGGAAACCCTTTCCTGACCTCCTTTGCCTCCCTGTTCCATTCGGTGTATCACACCTACTTTGCTTCTATTACTCAGAATGACGTGGTGAAGCTGGACCAGCACCAGGCCATTGTCGATGCCATTCAGGAGAGCGACGGACAGCGCGCTTTACTCGCCTGCCAGGTTTTATTAGCAACACCACACCAACAACCGGACAATCAATGACTGAGAAAAAAGCACGCAGCATGGCGGGATTGCCATGGATTGCGGCAATGGCTTTCTTTATGCAGGCGCTGGATGCCACCATTCTTAACACGGCCCTCCCGGCCATTGCCGAAAGTCTCAACCGCTCCCCGTTGGCGATGCAATCCGCCATCATCAGCTATACGCTGACCGTCGCGATGCTGATCCCGGTTAGCGGCTGGCTGGCGGACCGCTTCGGTACACGTCGAATCTTCATGCTCGCCGTCACTCTGTTTACGCTTGGTTCGCTGGCCTGCGCACTTTCGACATCCCTGGCGGAGCTGGTTGTCTTCCGTATCCTGCAGGGCATCGGCGGCGCAATGATGATGCCGGTCGCACGCCTGGCGCTGTTACGTGCTTACCCGCGCAGCGAGCTGTTGCCGGTACTGAACTTTGTGACCATGCCCGGTCTGGTCGGCCCCATTATCGGGCCGGTTCTTGGCGGCGTGCTGGTCACCTGGGCGAGCTGGCACTGGATATTCCTGATCAATATTCCGATTGGCGTGGCTGGCCTTTGCTACGCCCGCAAATATATGCCGAACTTCACCACGCCAAAACGCAGCTTTGATATGGGCGGCTTTTTCCTGTTCGGCCTGAGCCTGGTGTTGTTCTCCACCGGCATGGAGTTATTTGGCGAGAAAATCGTCGCCACCTGGATCGCCCTTTCTATCATCCTGAGCGGCATCCTGCTTTTCCTTCTCTATATACGTCACGCGCGTCGTCACCCGACGCCGCTGATTTCATTGCTGCTGTTCAAAACCCGAACTTTCTCGGTGGGGATTGCCGGAAACATCGCTTCGCGTCTGGGAACCGGCTGCGTGCCCTTTCTGATGCCGCTGATGCTACAGGTAGGGTTTGGCTATCCGGCGCTGATAGCCGGGTGCATGATGGCCCCGACCGCCGTCGGATCAATTCTGGCGAAATCGATGGTGACGCAGATTCTGCGTCGGCTGGGCTATCGTAAAACGCTGGTGGGCGTCACGGTCTTTATCGGTCTGATGATTGCGCAGTTTTCGCTTCAGTCCGCCGCCTTCCCGGCGTGGATGCTGCTGCTCCCGCTCTTTATCCTGGGTATGGCGATGTCTATCCAGTTTACGTCGATGAATACCATCAGCCTCGCGGATCTCACCGACGAAAATGCCAGTGGCGGCAACAGCGTGCTGGCTGTGACGCAGCAGCTGTCGATCAGTTTAGGCGTGGCGGTGAGCGCAGCGGTGCTGCGCGTCTATGAAGGGATGGAAGGGACGAACACGGTTGAGCAGTTCCATTACACCTTTATCACGATGGGCGCACTGACGGTGGTCTCGGCGCTGGTGTTCATGCTGCTCAAACCCAAAGATGGCCGCAATCTGATTAAAGATCGCCACCAGCCGAAACAGAACCGCGTTCCATCAGAACAGGAGTAAGCTGCAAACGTTGTTGCTGAAGTGCGGGCTGTGCCATACGATGAATCAACACATCGATCGCCAGCTCGCCCAGCTCATCTTTCGGCTGATGAATGGTGGTCAGCGGCGGCGTCATAAACTGAGCCAGCTCGATATCATCGTAACCAATCACCGCCATATCCTGGGGAACGCGTAATCCCGCCTGATACAACGCCTGATACGCACCAAAAGCCATCGCATCGTTACCGATAAATACCGCCTGCGGACGCACGTCTTGCGCCAGTAGTTTTTGCATCGCCTCAAAACCACCGTTAAATTCAAAATCGCCGGTGATGCGATATCCGTCCGGAACGGGCAGCCCCGCGCGTTCCATGGCAGCGAGAAATCCCTCGAGACGTAAACGCGCCGGAGTTTTATCCAGCGGCCCGGTAATGCAGGCGATGCGGCTGTAGCCTTTATCAATCAAATGCTGCGTCGCCATATCCCCGCCCAGCAGCGAGTTATCCTGAATCAGATCGCTGGTCCCGTCGAAGGGCGCCCAGTCCATCATCACCGTTGGAACCGAAGGATAGCGCTGCATGATCTCTTTGGAGGGCTGGTGCGTTTCGGTGCACAGAAGCAATAATCCATCGACGCGTTTTTGCATCAGCGTTTCCAGATTACGGTTCATACGCTGTTCGTCGCCCTCGGTGTTACACAGCACCAGGCTGTAACCCCGCTCAAAGCAGCTACGCTCAACGCCACGCACCAGCTCTGAATAGAACGGGTTAGTACTGGCGGTGATCAACATGCCGATGGTGTGCGTCTGATTAAGCTTAAGACTGCGTGCGAGCGCCGAAGGAGCGTAGTTGAGGTCTTTAATGGCAGCGTCGACTTTTTCCCGTATCGCCTCGCTGACAAAGCGATCGTTATTGATGACGTGGGAAACCGTCGAAGTAGAAACGCCCGCCATGCGGGCGACATCTTTCATTGTGGCCAAGCGTTACCTCTGCTGACTCAAAAATTCATCGATCTCTTTGCGCCATGGAACGGAAGGCTGTGCTCCTTTGCGTGTCACCGCAATCGCGGCAGCGGCATGAGCGAAGCGGATGGCATTGTCCAGCGAGCCACCTTCCAGCAGCGCCGTAACCAGCGCACCGTTAAAGGTATCTCCCGCCGCGATCGTATCAATCGCTTTGACCTTAAAGCCGGGAACGCGACGGCCTTCGCCGTTGAAGCTCGCCCATACGCCACGGCTTCCGAGCGTAATGATGACCGTACCGATACCTTTATCGTGCAGCGCCTGAGCGGCACGCGCCGCGTCGTCATCATTTTCCACGCGAATGCCCGTCAGCTTTTCGGCTTCCGTTTCGTTCGGGGTGATGATGTCCACCAGCGCCAGCAACTCGTCTGATAATAGACGCGCTGGAGCAGGGTTAAGTACAACAGTGGTATGATTTTCATGTGCAATTTTCGCGGCCGCCAGCACGCTTTCGACCGGCGATTCGAGCTGCATCAGCAGCGCTTCGGCGCTGGAGATCAATCCTCGCTGCGCTTCCACGCGTTCGATGGTCAGCGCCGCATTGGCACCCGCATGAATACCGATGACATTCTCACCTTCTGCGTTGACAAAAATCAGCGCCACGCCCGTCGATTCCCCGCCCACCACACTTACGGGTGAGATATCGATATGGTCGCTCTCCAACTGTTTACGCACGCGCTCGCCCGTATCGTCATCGCCGGTACAGGCGATAAATGCAATATCAGCGCCGCTGCGACCGGCGGCCACCGCCTGGTTCGCGCCTTTACCGCCGAAAGCCACCTGATACTGATTACCGGTGACGGTTTCGCCAGGCGTGGGGAAAGCATCAAGGTTAAGAATGTGATCGGCATTAATACTGCCAAGGACGACGAGATTAACTGCGGTTTTCATGTTTGAGCTGTCCAGTAAAGATCGCCACCGGTTTTACCCGGTGGCGTATGCCACACTTTTCTTTATTTGTAGTCCCTCAGGCCGTCAGACGACCGCCTGAATCGCCTATTACTGCTTAACGACCAGCTTCAGGTCAACCGGATATTTCGCCTGGACTTTCTCGCCCTTCAGCACTTTATCCGCAGTCTGAACGCCCGTCGCGCCAATCTGCTCTGGCAGCTGAGCGATGGTTGCCGCCAGTTTGCCATCATTTACGGCTTTCTCACCGTCTGGCGTGCCGTCAAAACCAACCACCATTACGTCAGACTTACCGGCAGTCTGCAGCGCACGCAGCGCGCCGAGTGCCATTTCATCGTTCTGTGCGAAGACAGCCTGCACTTCAGGGTGCGCCGTCAGCAGGTTCTGCATAACGTTCAGGCCTTTAGTACGGTCGAAGTCAGCAGGCTGGCTGGCCAGGACGTTAAATTTGTGGGCTGCCACGGCTTGCTGGAAACCTTCGCCACGCTCACGCGCTGCGGAAGTCCCTGCGATACCCTGCAGTTCGATAACTTTGGCGCCTTCACCTGCTTTCTTCGCGATGTAATCACCCGCGATTTTGCCGCCCAGCACGTTATCAGACGCGATATGGCTAACGACGTCACCTTTTGTCGCCACACGGTCAAGAGTGATCACCGGGATTTTCGCCTGGTTGGCCATCTTCACGGCGTTACCGACCGCATCAGAGTCGGTTGGGTTGATGAGCAGGATTTTGGTGCCACGAACGGTTAAGTCCTGAACGTTAGCCAGCTCTTTCGCCGGGTTGTTCTGAGAGTCGAGAACCACCAGGTTATAACCCAGTTTGTCGGCTTCTTTCTGCGCACCATCCTTCAGGGAAACGAAGAACGGGTTATTCAGGGTCGAGATGACCAGCGCGATGGTGTCTTTCGCCATTGCGTTCGCACTAACGGTCGCGCTCAGTGCCACAGCAGAAACCAGGGTAGCCAGTTTTTTCATGTTCATATCAGAGATGTCCTGTAGTGTCGTCAGTTACTGTTTTTTGTTGTCTACCAGAACCGCCAGCAAAATCACCACTGCTTTAACGATCATCTGGTAATAGGAGGAAACACCTAACAAATTCAAACCATTATTCAGGAAGCCAAGAATCAGTGCGCCGATCAATGTCCCAACAATGCGACCTTTACCCCCCGCCAGGCTCGTACCACCCAGTACCACGGCGGCAATCGCATCCAGCTCATAGCCCGTTCCCGCTGTCGGCTGCGCAGAAGAGAGGCGCGCCACTTCGATGATACCTGCCAGCGATGCCAGCAAACCGCACAGGGAATAGACGATAATTTTGACTTTATTGACGCTAATACCGGAGAGACGCGTCGCCGCTTCGTTACCGCCCAGCGCATAGATATAACGACCGAGGCGCGTGTGGTGCAGCATGTACCAGGCTGCCAGGAAGACGATCCCCATAATCCACACCGGCGTCGGGATACCCAGCGGACGACCGATACCAAACCAGCCAAACAGATCGGCGTTATCGGTAAAGCCGGTATTCACGGGGCTGCCGTTGGTGTACACCATCGTGACACCGCGCAGCAGCAGCATCATCACCAGCGTGGCGATAAACGCCTGCACGCGGCCTTTAGCCACAATCATCCCGGTGACTGCACCCACTGCGGCGCCTAACGCCAGGGCAGCGGCGATAGCCACCAGCGCGTTAACCTCAATCCCAACAATTGAAGCCGCTACCGCGCCGGTGAGCGCCAGCAGGGAACCGACGGACAGGTCGATCCCCGACGTCAGAATCACCAGCGTCATGCCGACCGCCATTATGGCGTTCACGGACGTCTGCTGGAGAATATTGAACAGGTTATTGACGGTAAAAAAGTTCGGGCTCATGGTCGACACAATCGCGATCAGCACCAGCAGCGCAATCAGTGATTTTTGTTCCAACAGCCATGCCTTGGTGAAATAGCGGCGACCAGAAACAGCCTGGGTAGTCATCTTCTTACTCCTGATTCACGCGATTAAGCTTGCCCACAGCGGCAGCCATCAGAACTTCCTGGGTGGCCTGCTCGCGAGTGAATTCACCGCCGAGATGCCCTTCATGCATGACGATAATGCGATCGCTCATGCCTAATACTTCTGGCATCTCGGAAGAGACCAGAATGATGCTCAGACCGTCAGCCTTGAACTGGTTGATCAGCTGATAAATCTCTTTCTTGGCGCCCACGTCAACGCCACGGGTTGGCTCGTCGAGGATCAACACTTTTGGACGCGTCATCAGGCCGCGGGCAATCGCCACTTTCTGCTGATTACCACCGGAAAGCAGGCCGATTGCCTGTTCCATCGACGGCGTTTTCACGTTAAACAGGCGAATGAAATCACTGACCGCCTGCTGTTCGTCTTTGTGCTTCAAGCTGCCGCCGCTGCGGCTGAAGTAGCCCAGCGCCGTCAGGGACATATTCTCTTTCACCGACATCCCGAGCACTAAGCCATCGCGCTTACGGTCTTCGGAGATATAGACGATGCCGTTCGCCAACCCATCCTGTGGAGAGCGGGTGACAACTTCATGGCCGTCGAGGGTGACGTAACCACTGGTGCGCGGCAGCGCGCCGTACAGCACTTTCATCAGCTCGGTACGCCCGGCCCCCATCAGCCCGGCCACGCCAAGGATTTCGCCCTGACGCAGCGTGAAGGAGACATCGTTTACGCCCGGCCCACACAGATTGTCGACTTTCAGGCGGACAGCGCCCGGCGTTTTGTCGAGACGCGGATACTGTTCTTCCAGCTTGCGCCCCACCATCATCTCAATCAGCGTATCTTCGGTCAGCGAGGAGACCTCGCGCTCGGCAATAAATTGCCCGTCGCGGAATACCGTCACGTCATCGCAAATCTCGAAGATCTCTTTCATGCGGTGGGATATATAGACGATCCCGCGCCCCTGAGATTTCAGCTCGCGGATCACGCGGAACAAGGATTCAGTTTCCGTATCGGTCAGGGCGTCGGTCGGTTCATCCATAACGATGACTTTCGACTCGAAGCTCAGCACTTTGGCGATTTCCACCATCTGCTGATCGCCAATAGACAAGTCGCCTACCAGACGGTCGCTTTTAAAGCGCAGATTCAGCTTCGCCAGCAGAATGTCGGCTTCGGCGTACATCTTTTTCCAGTCGATTTTGCCAAAGCGATTAACGAATTCACGGCCCAGGAAGATGTTTTCCGCAATGGTGAGCTGCGGGATCAGGTTCAGCTCCTGATGGATAATGCCAATCCCGGCTTCCTGAGAGGATTTAGGTCCGGTGAAGGTCGTCTCTTTCCCCAGCCACAGCAACGTTCCGGCGTCACGGGCATAAATGCCGGTGAGCACTTTCATCATTGTGGATTTGCCAGCGCCGTTTTCACCCACCAGCGCCATGACGCGACCGGAGTAAACGTTTAACGCGGCGCCGGAGAGGGCTTTTACGCCCGGGAACGATTTATCGATCCCTTTGAGTTGCAATAATGCGTCCATGATGGCCTCAGAACGTGACGCCAGCACAGAGAATGATATTCGCATACGGGGAACACTCCCCGCTGCGAATCACCGCCTGACTGTCTGCGGTTTGTTGTTTGAAATGCTCGTGCGTTGTGTAACGAATTTCTATGGTGTTTCCCTGGTGTTGTTGCAGTTGCTCAATATGGCTGAGCAACGTTTCGTGAAGTTGCGGATTATGTTGTTTGATCTCCGTCGCGAGAATGGCTGCCTCAACCTGCATCTCCGACGTCACCACGCCCAGTACCTGCATAAACGAGGGCACGCCCTGCGTTAACGCCATATCAATACGGGTTGTGCTGCGCGGAACCGGTAAGCCTGCATCGCAAACTACCAGCGTATCGGTATGCCCAAGACGGGAAATAACCGACGAGATTTCAGAATTGAGTACCGTGCCTTTCTTCATTTTCTTGCTCCACTAGCGAAACGTTTCGCTAAAAGAAGTGTAGCCGCAAGAGTGTTCAGAAAACCATCATGACGTAACAGAATTGTGATCAACGTCGAAACGTTTCGCTAAGTGAAATGTGGGGGCATTTTAGGGCGTGTTTTTCCTGGTAGCGCCTCGCTTATCCGGCCTACGGTTTCGTAGGGCCGTGCAAGCGAAGCGTCACCGGGAGAAGGTGTTACGGAGGTTAAATCTCGACCTGCGTCCCTAACTCAATCACGCGGTTAGGCGGGATTTCAAACTGGTCAGGTGCGCGCAGGGCGTTACGCTGCAGGATGAGGTACAGCTTGCCGCGCAGACGTAGATACCACGGGCGTTTGCCGACAATCAGCGACTCGTGCGACATAAAGAACGAGGTTTCCATCATTCGACAGCTCAGCCCTTCCAGACCGCAGCGGTGGAACACCTCTTCCACGTTCGGCGTTTCGCGCCAGCCGTAACTCGCCACCACGCGCCAGAAGGTCGGAGAAAGCTGTTCGATCTGCACACGGCGCACGTTGTGGACGTATGGCGCATCTTCGGTTCTCAGCGTCAGCAGGATCACGCGCTCGTGCAGCACTTTGTTGTGCTTGAGGTTGTGCATCAGGGCAAACGGAATCACGTTCAGCGCGCGTGACATATAAACTGCGGTGCCAGGCACGCGCACCGGCGGAGATTTCTCCAGAGAAGCAATCATCGCTTCCAGAGAGTTACCGTGCTCGTGCATACGGCGCAGCAGGCGGAAGCGCTCGCTCTTCCAGGTGGTCATCACCAGGAACATCACTAACCCCAGGGTCAACGGTAGCCAGCCGCCGGAGACGATTTTGTCGAGGTTCGCTGAGAACAGCGGCACATCGATGCAAAGGAAGCCCACCAGAATCAGTGCGACCAGGAATTTATTCCAGTGCCAGTTCCGGTACGCCACGGTGGTCGAGAGAATCGAAGTCAGCACCATCGTACCCGTCACCGCAATACCGTACGCCGCAGCCAGGTTGCTGGAGTGCTCAAAGCTGACAATCACGATCACCACGGCGAAGTAGAGCAGCCAGTTGATGAACGGAATGTAGATCTGGCCGGACTCCATCTCCGAGGTATGAATGATGCGCATCGGCGACAGATAGCCCAGACGAACCGCCTGGCGCGTCAGGGAGAAGACGCCGGAGATTACCGCCTGAGAGGCAATGACCGTGGCCAGAGTGGCAAGGATAAGCATCGGCACCAGCGCCCAGTCAGGCGCTAGCAGGAAGAACGGGTTCTTGATCGCTTCCGGATGTTTGAGCAGCAGCGCGCCCTGACCGAAATAGTTCAGCACCAGAGACGGCAGAACCACGGTGAACCAGGCCAGACGAATCGGCAGCTTACCGAAGTGCCCCATATCCGCATACAGCGCTTCCACACCGGTGATCGACAGCACCACGGCGCCCAGCGCGACGAACGAAACCGTTTTGTACTCCAGGAAGAAGTGGACCGCCCACATTGGGTTCAGCGCCTGCAGCACTTCCGGGTTGGCGATAATACTGCGCAGACCGAGTGCCGCCAGAATCAGGAACCATGCCAGCATAATGGGTGCAAAGAGTTTACCCACCAGCCCCGTACCGTGCTTCTGAATAGCAAACAACAGCGTCAGTACAATGATGGCGAGCGGAACGACCCACGTATCCAGCTGCGGAGCAATAATCTCCAGCCCCTCAATTGCTGAGAGCACCGAAATCGCCGGGGTAATCACCACTTCTCCATAGAAGAAGCTGCCACCGATCAGGCCGATAATCACCAGGAACGAGGTCATTTTTGCCGATGTATTACGCCCGGCAAGAGACATGAGGGTCAGGATCCCGCCCTCACCGGCGTTATCCGCGCGCATGACAAAGGAGAGATACTTAACGGAAACCACCAGGATCAGCAGCCAAAAGATGAGTGACAAAAAGCCAAAAACGGCGTCACGTTCAACACCAAAACCAAACTGACCGGACAGACATTCGCGAAGCGTATAGAGCGGGCTGGTACCGATATCACCGTACACAACCCCAATGGCCGCAAGCGTTATAGCGCTTAATGATTGCTTATTATCAGTGCTCATAGACTAGTCTTTTCGTTGTATAACAAATGTGTGCTTAGTCCCTTGGCCCACAAAAAGGCGCACAGTATGCACGATTAATCGCAAGATCGTACCCCTAAATGCAACCCTATTAATGTAGCGCAAAGAAAATAACGCCGCACTTCAGTCTATTACCAGCCCATGCTGAAACGTCTATACTCGCATCAATTAGCTGCGACGACGCCGAAAGGACGCAACACAATTATGGCTCACTCACATTTATTAGCAGAAAGAATTTCCCGTCTCAGCGGTGCGCTGGAGAAAGGCCTTTTCGAACGCAGCCATGCGATCAGGCTCTGTTTGCTGGCAGCGCTCAGTGGCGAAAGTGTGTTCCTGCTCGGCCCGCCCGGCATCGCCAAAAGCCTGATTGCGCGTCGACTGAAATTTGCCTTCCAGAACGCACGCGCCTTTGAATATCTGATGACCCGTTTCTCCACCCCGGAAGAGGTTTTTGGCCCGCTTTCCATTCAGGCCCTGAAAGATGAAGGCCGCTATCAACGATTAACGGCAGGGTATCTGCCCGAGGCTGAAATTGTCTTTCTGGATGAGATCTGGAAAGCCGGCCCGGCGATCCTGAATACCCTGCTTACCGCCATCAACGAACGTCGCTTTCGTAACGGCGCGTATGAAGAAAAAATCCCGATGCGCCTGCTGGTGGCTGCGTCCAACGAACTGCCTGAAGCCGACAGCAGCCTTGAAGCGCTGTATGACCGCATGCTGATTCGTCTGTGGCTGGATAAAGTGCAGGACAAGTCGAATTTCCGCTCGATGCTGGTGAGCCAGCAGGACGAAAACGAAAACCCGGTGGCGCCATCATTGCAGGTGACTGACGACGAGTACCAGCAGTGGCAGCAGGATATCGGCAAAATCAAACTGCCGGACGCCGTTTTTGAACTGATCTTTATGCTGCGCCAGCAGCTGGATTTATTGCCGGCCGCGCCGTATGTCTCGGATCGGCGCTGGAAAAAGGCGATCCGCCTGTTGCAGTCCAGTGCTTTGTTCAGCGGCCGGGATTCCGTCGCCCCCATCGATCTGATCCTGCTGAAAGACTGCCTGTGGCACGATGCGGAAGGGATGCATCTGATGGAACAACAGCTGGATGTTTTGATGACCGGACACGCGTGGGGGCAGCAGGCGATGCTCAACCAGCTGGGCGCCATCACCCAGCGACGCATCCAGCTTCAGCAGCAACAAAGCGACAAAACGGCACTGAAAGTGAGCCGTCTCGGCGGGATGTTCTCACGTAAACCGCACTACGAGTTGCCCACAGAGCTGACGGACACGACCCTGACGCTCTTACTCCAGCAGCCGTTAAAACTGCACGATATGCAGGTGGTTCACATCACCATTGAGCGCGAAGCGCTGTCGCAGTGGCTGGATAAAAATGGCGAAATCCGTGGAAAACTCAACGGCATCGGCTTTGCCCAGGTGCTGAACCTGGAAGTGGATACCAGCATGCATCTGGTGATCCGCGATGTGAGCCTGCAGGGTTCACGCCTCGCCCTGCCGGGAAATGCCTCGGATAACGTGCCGGAAGAGATCAAACAGCAGCTCGACGCGCTCGATACAGAATGGCATCAGCAGCACACGCGCTTCAGCGAACAGCAAAAATGCCTCTTTATACATAGCGACTGGTTGGGTCGCATCGAAGCCAGCCTGCAGGATGTCAGCGCGCAGATCAAACAGGCGCGTCAATGCTAACGCTGGATACGCTCAATGTGATGCTGGCGGTTGGTGAAGAGGGGCTGATTGAAGAGGTCGTCCTGACCTTACTCGCCTCTCCCCAGTTGGCTGCGTTCTTTGAAAAGTTTCCGCGCATTAAAAAAGCCGTCACCGACGATATTCCGCGCTGGCGAGATAGCCTGCGCCAGCGGCTAAAAGAGACCGAAGTCCCGCCAGAGCTTACGGAAGAAGTGGCCTGCTACCAGCAATGCCAGCGGTTATCCACACCGCAGTTTATCGTTCAGCTTCCCCAGATCCTGACGCTGCTCGATAAAGTGCACTCGCCGTACGCCGCCCAGGCCCGCAAGCTGGTCTCGGACAACGCCACCTTTACTCCGGCGCTGCATACGCTTTTCCTGCAGCGATGGCGACTCAGCCTGGTGGTGCAGACCACGTCGCTCAACCAGCAGCTGCTGGAGGAGGAGCGCGATCAGCTGCTCAGTGAAGTTCAGGAGCGGATGACGCTGAGCGGGCAGCTGGAGCAAGTGCTAGTGGAGAACGAAAACGCCGCCGGAAGACTTTGGGATATGAGTGCCGGGCAGATCCGGCGCGGCGACTATCAGCTGATCGTTAAATATGGCGATTTTCTGGCGCAACAGCCCGAGATAATGCAGCTCGCGGAGCAGCTTGGCCGCTCGCGGGAGGCGAAGTCGGTGCCGAAAAAAGACGCGCCAATGGAAACCTTCCGCACGCTGGTTCGTGAACCGGCAACCGTGCCGGAACAGGTCGACGGTTTACAGCAAAGTGATGACATCCTGCGCCTGCTGCCGACAGAGCTGGCGACGCTTGGGATCACCGAGCTGGAGTATGAGTTCTACCGGCGGCTGGTGGAGAAACAGCTGCTTACCTATCGCCTGCACGGCGAATCCTGGCGCGAAAAAATCAGCCATCGTCCGGTCGTTCATCAGGATTTCGACGAACAGCCGCGCGGGCCCTTCATTGTCTGCGTAGATACATCCGGTTCGATGGGCGGCTTTAACGAACAGTGTGCCAAAGCGTTTTGCCTGGCACTGATGCGCGTTGCCCTCGCCGATCGGCGTCGCTGTTATATCATGCTGTTTTCCAGCGAAGTGGTGGGATACGAACTGACGGGAGAGCAGGGTATCGAACAGGCGATCCGCTTTTTGAGCCAGCGTTTTCGCGGCGGAACCGATATCGCCAGCTGTTTTCGCGCTATCGCAGAACGCATGCAGGGCGGAGACTGGTATGACGCGGATGCGGTGGTCATTTCCGATTTTATTGCCCAGCGACTGCCGGACGACGTGGTCACAAAGGTGAAATCATTACAGCGGGATCACCAGCACCGCTTTCATGCGGTGGCGATGTCGCAACATGGAAAGCCCGGCATCATGCGCATTTTCGATCATATCTGGCGCTTTGATACCGGGTTACGCAGCCGCCTGGTCAGGCGCTGGCGGCGTTAATTAAAGCAGAGAGCCGATGCTTTCACGCACCTGATGCGGCCACACCCCACACTGAACCTGCCCGATATGGGACAACTGCAGCAGCAGCATTGTCAGGCGTGACTGGCCGATACCGCCGCCGATAGTTTGCGGCATTTCGCCGCGCAGCAGGGCCTGGTGCCACTCAAGTTTCAGGCGATCTTCATCTCCCGTCACCGCCAGCTGGCGCTTCAGGGCGTCGGCATCCACGCGGATCCCCATGGAAGAAAGCTCAAACGCATCTTCCAGAATCGGGTTCCACACCAGAATATCGCCGTTCAGACCGGCTAATTCTCGCTCGTCGCGGGTGCTCCAGTCGTCGTAATCCGGGGCACGCACGTCATGGCGCTGTCCGTCAGAAAGTTTGCCACCGATACCGATCAGGAATACCGCGCCCAGCTCTTTAGCGATCGCGCGCTCACGGCCTTTGGCATCGAGATCCGGGAAACGGCTCAGCAGATCCTGGCTGTGAACAAAGTGGATCGAGTCTGGCAGGAACGGTGCCAGTCCGAACTCCTTACTCACCGCCGCTTCGGTTGCTTTGATCCCCGCGTAGATGGCCTCTACGGTGGATTTCAGCGTCCCTAAGTGACGTTCACCATCACCCATTACACGCTCCCAGTCCCACTGGTCAACGTAAACGGAGTGGATGGCCGTCAGGCGGTCTTCATCGGGGCGAAGGGCTTTCATGTGCGTGTAAAGCCCTTCGCCCGCGCTGAAGTCGTGTTGTCCCAGTGTCTGACGCTTCCATTTCGCGAGTGAATGAACCACTTCGAACTGGGCGTCTGGCAAGGTTTTCACTTTTACCTGTACCGCTTTTTCGCAACCAGACAGGTTGTCCTGCGTCCCATCGCCGACGCGGCTCAGAATCGGAGCCTGGACTTCAATGAGGCCAAGTTTCTCTTCAAGCTGACGTGAAAAATGGGATTTAACGAAACTGATCTGGCGTTGTTTTGCGATGTAAGCGGTTTTCATTTTT
The DNA here is from genome assembly GCF_050435885.1 of Lelliottia sp. 489. NCBI lineage: Bacteria > Pseudomonadati > Pseudomonadota > Gammaproteobacteria > Enterobacterales > Enterobacteriaceae > Lelliottia > Lelliottia sp. 489. Next base: position 14,459 of record NZ_JBNDLC010000005.1, read on the forward strand.
ATACTCCTGCGTCCTGTTGATATTGATTAAGCAACAAAAACGGCACCGAATTCAATAATCCAACAACAAAAAGCCTGCTTCACTTTTGATTCGTTAAAATATGGCGCTAGAATAGAGTGATTACTCAATCTTCATAAGAAAATACTATGGAAAATTATCAGATCGATAATCTGGACCGCGGCATCCTCGAAGCGTTAATGGCCAATGCGCGCACGGCGTATGCCGAACTGGCTAAACAATTTGGCGTCAGCCCAGGGACGATTCACGTTCGCGTGGAGAAGATGAAGCAAGCGGGGATTATCACCGGGGCGCGGATTGACGTCAGTCCAAAACAGCTGGGGTATGACGTCTGCTGCTTTATTGGCATCATTCTGAAAAGCGCAAAAGATTACCCCTCTGCGCTGGCCCGGCTCGAAAGTCTGGAAGAGGTGACCGAAGCCTATTACACCACTGGCCACTACAGCATCTTTATTAAGGTCATGTGTAAATCGATCGATGCCCTGCAGCAGGTACTTATCAACAAGATCCAAACAATTGATGAAATTCAGTCCACCGAGACGCTGATCTCCCTGCAGAACCCGATTATGCGCACCATCCGGCCCTAGCGGCGCCATTTAATTACCACATTTTCCACAGGTAGATCCCAGCTCGCTCACAGCGTACAATGATCCCCTCTTTATATGAGCGAGCGATCATGGCAGATATTACTCTTATCAGTGGCAGTACTCTTGGCGGCGCGGAATATGTTGCAGAACATCTCGCGGAAAAGCTGGAAGACGCAGGTTTCTCGACCGAAACCCTGCATGGACCGTTACTGGAAGATCTCCCTGCTGATGGGATCTGGCTGCTGATCACCTCCACGCATGGTGCGGGCGATATCCCTGATAACCTGCAACCTTTCTATGATGAGCTTCTCGAGCAACGTCCCGATCTGTCAGCCGTGCGTTTTGGCGCGATTGGGATAGGTAGCCGCGAATACGACACCTTTTGTGGTGCAGTAGAGAAAGTAGAAGCGGCGATCGCGTCGTGTGGAGCAAAACAGATCGGCGAAACGCTGAAGATCAACATCCTCGATCACGATATTCCGGAGGATCCAGCCGAAGAATGGCTGGGTGAATGGAAAAATTTACTCAATAACGCTTAAAGATCGTGCGATCAGATGTGGATAAGTCTGGTCAAAACCTTGGATCAACCGGTAGTTATCCAAGGTATAACCGTTGGCTGGTTTTTGACCTGTGCATAAGTAGCGGATCTAACCCCAGCTTATACGGTCCAGGATCACCGATCATTCACAGCAAACGATCCTTTCTATCCTTATGATCTTTATGACCGGATCCGACTTATCCACACGAGAAGGCGATCCTAATAAGAGATCATAGTAAAACAGATCTCTAAATAAGAAGATCTTCTTTTTAATAGCCAAGATCCCAATGCTTCCTCGAAAGACTAAACTTGAGTAGAATCCACGGCCCGGGCTTAAATCCATTTTCAAACCGCTTTACGCAAGGCAGGAAAGCATGTTTTATCAGGATCCTTTTGACGTCATCATCATTGGCGGGGGTCACGCAGGCACTGAGGCCGCAATGGCCGCAGCGCGTATGGGTCAACAGACCCTGCTTTTGACACACAATATCGACACGCTGGGACAAATGTCCTGTAATCCGGCGATTGGCGGCATTGGGAAAGGACACCTGGTAAAAGAAGTGGATGCTCTGGGCGGCTTGATGGCGAAAGCGATCGATCAGGCAGGCATTCAGTTTAGGATACTAAACGCGAGCAAAGGACCTGCCGTTCGCGCCACACGTGCTCAGGCAGACCGTGTGCTTTACCGCCAGGCCGTTCGTACGGCGCTGGAGAACCAGCCGAACCTGATGATCTTCCAGCAGGCGGTTGAAGATCTTATCGTTGAGAACGATCGTGTCGTCGGTGCCGTCACCCAGATGGGACTGAAGTTCCGTGCCAAAGCCGTGGTGCTGACGGTCGGGACTTTCCTCGATGGAAAAATTCATATTGGTCTGGATAACTACAGCGGTGGCCGTGCTGGCGATCCGCCGTCCATTCCACTTTCTCGTCGTCTTCGCGAGCTGCCGCTGCGCGTCAGCCGCCTGAAAACCGGGACACCGCCGCGTATTGATGCCCGCACCATCGATTTTAGCGTGCTGGCACAGCAGCACGGCGACAACCCGATGCCGGTCTTCTCGTTCATGGGTTCTGCGGCGCAGCATCCGCAGCAAGTGCCGTGTTACATCACGCACACCAATGAGAAAACCCATGACGTGATCCGCAATAACCTCGATCGTAGCCCGATGTACGCAGGCGTGATCGAAGGGATCGGTCCACGTTACTGCCCGTCGATCGAAGACAAAGTCATGCGCTTTGCCGATCGTAACCAGCACCAGATCTTCCTGGAGCCGGAAGGACTCACCTCCAACGAAATTTATCCGAATGGCATCTCCACCAGCCTGCCGTTCGATGTCCAGATGCAAATTGTTCGCTCGATGCAGGGCATGGAGAACGCAAAAATCGTTCGTCCAGGTTACGCTATTGAGTACGATTTCTTCGACCCGCGCGATCTGAAACCGACGCTGGAGAGCAAATTTATCCAGGGCCTGTTCTTCGCGGGACAAATTAATGGCACCACCGGTTATGAAGAAGCGGCAGCCCAGGGCCTGCTGGCCGGTCTGAACGCCGCCCGCTTCTCTGCGGAAAAAGAGGGCTGGTCACCGCGTCGCGATCAGGCCTACCTTGGTGTGCTGGTGGACGATCTCAGCACGCTTGGTACCAAAGAGCCGTACCGTATGTTCACCTCTCGCGCGGAATATCGTCTGATGCTGCGTGAAGACAACGCCGATCTGCGCCTGACCGAAATGGGCCGCGAGCTGGGCCTGGTGGATGACGAACGCTGGGCGCGTTTCAACCAGAAGCTGGAGCGCATTGAGACCGAGCGTCAGCGCCTGAAAACCTCATGGGTGAATCCTCTGGCGGAATCCGCAGCCGAAGTGAACGCTCACTTGACCGCGCCGCTCTCACGCGAAGCCAGCGGGGAAGATCTTCTTCGTCGTCCGGAGATGACTTACGAGCAACTGGTGCAGATGACGCCGTTCGCGCCGGGTCTCGACGATGCCGAAGCGGCCGAGCAGGTCGAAATCCAGGTCAAATACGAAGGTTACATCGCGCGTCAGCAGGATGAGATCGAAAAGCAGCAGCGTAACGAGAACACCTTGTTGCCTGCGATGCTGGATTACCGTCAGGTAACAGGGCTGTCAAACGAGGTGATCGCGAAACTGAACGATCACAAACCGGTGTCGATCGGCCAGGCATCTCGCATCTCCGGCGTGACGCCAGCAGCCATCTCTATTCTGCTGGTATGGCTGAAAAAACAAGGTATGCTGCGCCGCAGCGCTTAACATCAGGCGATCTTTGCCATTTTGGCGGGGGGTGCTTCGCTGACCCGCTACAGTACGTATCGTAGGCCCGGTAAGCGTTAACGCCACCGGGCTCATTATTTCAGACAGGTATTCACCGTGCTCAACAAACTCTCTCGTCTGCTGGATGAAGCAGGTATTTCGCTCACCGATCACCAGAAAAATCAGCTGGTGGCCTATGTCGATATGCTGAACAAATGGAACAAAGCGTACAACCTCACGTCGGTACGCGATCCCAACGAGATGCTGATTCGCCATATTCTCGACAGCATTGTGGTTGCGCCTTACCTGCAGGGTGAGCGTTTCATCGATGTGGGGACCGGCCCTGGTCTGCCAGGCATTCCGCTCTCCATCGTGCGGCCTGAGTGCCAGTTCACGCTGCTGGACAGCCTGGGCAAGCGCGTGCGCTTCCTGCGTCAGGTGCAGCATGAGCTGAAAATCAACAATATCGAGCCGGTTCAGAGCAGAGTAGAGGCGTTTCCGTCCGAGCCGCCGTTTGACGGCGTGATTAGCCGTGCGTTTGCGTCTCTCAACGATATGGTCAGCTGGTGTAATCACCTGCCAGCGCAGGAAGGGCGTTTTTACGCGCTAAAAGGCCTGGTGCCTGAGGATGAAATCGCCCAGCTCCCGGTTGGCTATGTGGTCGAGTCGATTGTGAAGTTACAGGTTCCACAGCTCGATGGCGAACGCCATTTGGTGATAATTAAGGCAAACTAATTTTAAAAATTAAATAAAAAATGTGGAATTCGTGCGGTTCTTAAAGTGTTAAAAAACGGCCCTAAGGAAGGAACCTCACCGGACTGCATTTAACCTTGTTGTTACCGAGGTTTTTCTTGGTGTTAACCTGATTTATCTCGTTAACACCAAATATAGTCAACATTGAAAATATCAGTCTGCTAAAAGTGGAATTCAGTGATGAGTTGGTGATGTTAATTATTTATTAAAAATGTCAATGAAAGGTTTTTGTTGTGTACGGGGCTGTTTTGAAAATAGTTGCTGTCATTTGTCTTTAATATCATAAAGATGAATTAAACCAAATTATTGATTTGATAAATAAGACCTTATCGTAAATGTGCATTTTGTGATCTCGTGCACGCTTTATCATCAATGTTTCTGCGCAGTTTGCAGTTTTATCGGATAGGTCGTGGTTTGGCGAAAAGTTAAAAAATAGCGGTAGGGAAAATTATTTAAACATTTATTCACCTTTTCGCTACTTAATGTTTGAAATCACGGGGGGGCACCGTATAATTTGACCGCTTTTTGATGCTTGACTCTGAGCCTTAAAGGACGTTTTATACGACACGCGACATACCTCGAAGGGAGCAGGAGTAAAAACGTGATGTCTGTGTCGCTCTTGAGTCGAAACGTTGCTCGTAAGCTTCTGTTCATTCAGTTTCTGGCGGTGATAGCAAGTGGACTGCTGTTCTGCCTCAAAGACCCCTTCTGGGGCATCTCCGCAGTGTGTGGAGGTTTGGCAGTGGTTTTGCCAAACATGTTGTTTATGATTTTTGCCTGGCGTCATCAGGCGCATACACCTGCCAAAGGCCGCGTGGCCTGGTCCTTCGCTCTTGGCGAAGTGTGTAAGGTGTTGCTAACCTTTGCCTTCCTGGTGTTGGCGCTGGCTGTTTTCAAAGTGGTATTTTTGCCGCTGATCGCGACGTGGGTTTTGGTGCTGGTGGTACAAGTTCTGGCGCCAGCTGTAATCAACAACAAAGGGTAAAAGGCATCATGGCTTCAGAAAATATGACGCCGCAGGATTACATAGGTCACCATCTGACGAACCTTCAGATGGACCTGCGTACATTCTCGCTGGTGGATCCGCATAACCCCCCGGCCACCTTCTGGACGCTCAACATTGACTCCATGTTCTTCTCGGTGGTGTTGGGTCTGTTGTTCCTGGCCATGTTCCGTAGCGTTGCTAAAAAGGCGACCAGCGGTGTTCCAGGGAAATTCCAGACGGCTATCGAATTAGTCATCGGCTTCGTTCATGGCAGCGTCAAAGACATGTACCACGGTAAGAGCAAGCTGATTGCTCCGCTGGCGCTGACTGTCTTCGTCTGGGTCTTCCTGATGAACCTGATGGACCTTCTGCCTATCGACCTGCTGCCGTACATCGGTGAGCATGTTCTCGGCCTGCCGGCACTGCGTGTGGTTCCGTCTGCTGACGTGAACATCACCCTGTCCATGGCGCTGGGCGTGTTCATCCTGATTCTTTTCTACAGCATCAAAATGAAAGGCGTAAGCGGCTTTGTGAAAGAGCTTACCTTGCAGCCGTTCAACCACTGGGCGTTCATTCCGGTCAACCTGATCCTGGAAGGCGTAAGCCTGCTGTCCAAACCGGTTTCACTTGGTCTGCGACTGTTCGGTAACATGTATGCGGGTGAGCTGATTTTCATTCTGATCGCGGGTCTTCTGCCGTGGTGGTCACAGTGGGTTCTGAATGTGCCATGGGCCATTTTCCACATCCTGATCATTACGCTGCAAGCCTTTATCTTCATGGTTCTGACGATCGTCTATCTGTCGATGGCGTCTGAAGAGCACTGATTTTTTAACCACCACTACTACGTTTTTATTGAAACAAACTGGAGACTGTCATGGAAAACCTGAATATGGATCTGCTGTACATGGCTGCCGCTGTGATGATGGGTCTGGCGGCTATCGGTGCTGCGATCGGTATCGGCATCCTCGGGGGCAAATTCCTGGAAGGCGCTGCGCGTCAACCGGATCTGATTCCTCTGCTGCGTACTCAGTTCTTTATCGTTATGGGTCTGGTGGATGCAATCCCGATGATCGCTGTAGGTCTGGGTCTGTACGTGATGTTTGCTGTCGCGTAAGTCGTTTTTAAAAACCCAAGCCACAGAAATTTAAGAGGTATTGTGCTGTGAACATGAACGCAACAATCCTCGGCCAGGCCATCGCGTTTATTCTCTTTGTCTGGTTCTGCATGAAGTATGTATGGCCGCCTTTAATGGCAGCCATCGAGAAACGTCAGAAAGAAATTGCTGACGGTCTGGCTTCCGCAGAGCGCGCTAAGAAAGATTTGGACCTTGCACAGGCCAACGCGACAGACCAGCTGAAAAAAGCGAAAGCTGAAGCTCAGGTAATCATTGAACAGGCTAACAAGCGCCGTTCTCAGATCCTGGACGAAGCCAAAGCTGAAGCAGAACAGGAACGTACTAAGATCGTTGCACAAGCTCAGGCTGAAATTGATGCTGAGCGTAAACGTGCTCGTGAAGAACTGCGTAAGCAGGTTGCGATTCTGGCTGTTGCTGGCGCCGAGAAGATCATCGAACGTTCCGTGGATGAAGCTGCTAACAGCGACATCGTGGACAAACTTGTCGCTGAACTGTAAGGAGGGAGGGGCTGATGTCTGAATTTGTTACGGTAGCTCGCCCCTACGCCAAAGCAGCTTTTGACTTTGCTGTCGAACACCAAAATGTCGATCGCTGGCAGGATATGCTGGCGTTTGCCGCTGAGGTAACGAAAAACGAGCAAGTGGCTGAGATGCTTTCCGGTGCCTTAGCACCTGAAACCCTTGCTGCATCGTTTATCGCCATTTGTGGTGAGCAACTGGATGACAACGGCCAGAACCTGATTAAGGTCATGGCTGAGAATGGTCGTCTGCGAGTGCTCCCGGATGTTCTCGAGCAGTTTGAGCACTTACGTGCCCTCAGTGAAGCTACCGCCGAAGTTGAAGTAACCTCTGCGAATGAACTGAGCCAAGAACAGCTTGCGAAGATCACCGCCGCGATGGAAAAACGTCTGTCACGCAAAGTTAAGCTGAATTGCAAAATCGATAAGTCTGTAATGGCAGGCGTAATCATCCGAGCGGGTGATATGGTCATTGATGGCAGCGTACGCGGCCGTCTTGAACGCCTTGCAGACGTCTTGCAGTCTTAAGGGGACTGGAGCATGCAACTGAATTCCACCGAAATCAGCGAACTGATCAAGCAGCGCATTGCTCAGTTCAGTGTTGTGAGTGAAGCTCACAACGAAGGTACTATTGTTTCTGTAAGTGACGGTGTTATCCGCATCCACGGCCTTGCCGATTGTATGCAGGGTGAGATGATTTCCCTGCCGGGTAACCGTTACGCTATCGCACTGAACCTGGAGCGCGACTCCGTAGGTGCTGTAGTTATGGGCCCGTACGCTGACCTTGCCGAAGGCATGAAAGTCAAATGTACTGGTCGTATTCTTGAAGTTCCAGTTGGCCGTGGCCTGCTGGGTCGCGTGGTGAACACCCTGGGTGCACCAATCGACGGTAAAGGTCCTGTTGATAACGATGGCTTCTCGCCAATCGAAGTTATCGCACCGGGCGTTATCGAACGTCAGTCCGTTGATCAGCCAGTGCAGACGGGTTACAAATCCGTTGATGCCATGATCCCAATCGGTCGTGGTCAGCGTGAACTGATCATCGGTGACCGTCAGACCGGTAAAACCGCGATGGCAATCGATGCGATCATCAACCAGCGCGATTCCGGCATCAAATGTGTGTACGTGGCTATCGGCCAGAAAGCGTCCACCATTTCTAACGTTGTTCGTAAACTGGAAGAGCACGGCGCGCTGTCAAACACCATTGTTGTGGTTGCAACCGCTTCTGAATCTGCTGCACTGCAATACCTGGCGCCATATGCCGGTTGCGCAATGGGCGAATACTTCCGTGACCGCGGTGAAGATGCGCTGATCGTATACGATGACCTGTCTAAACAGGCTGTTGCTTACCGTCAGGTTTCCCTGCTGCTCCGTCGTCCACCAGGACGTGAAGCATTCCCGGGCGACGTATTTTACCTCCACTCCCGTCTGCTGGAGCGCGCATCCCGCGTTAACGCGGAATACGTTGAGAAATTCACCAATGGTGAAGTTAAAGGTAAAACCGGCTCCCTGACTGCTCTGCCGATTATCGAAACCCAGGCGGGTGACGTTTCTGCGTTCGTTCCGACCAACGTAATTTCCATTACCGATGGTCAGATCTTCCTCGAAACCAACCTGTTCAACTCCGGTATTCGTCCTGCGGTTAACCCAGGGATCTCCGTATCCCGTGTGGGTGGTGCTGCTCAGACCAAGATCATCAAGAAACTGTCCGGTGGTATTCGTACCGCTCTGGCACAGTATCGTGAACTGGCTGCGTTCTCTCAGTTCGCTTCCGATCTGGATGAAGCGACCCGTAAGCAGTTAAGCCATGGTCAGAAAGTGACCGAGCTGCTGAAACAGAAACAGTATGCCCCTATGTCTGTTGCACAACAGGGCCTGGTGCTGTTCGCGGCTGAACGCGGTTACCTCGAAGATGTGGAACTGGCGAAAATCGGTAGCTTCGAAGCCGCACTGCTGGCTTACGTTGACCGTGATCACGCTCCGCTGATGCAAGAGATCAACCAGTCCGGTGGCTATAACGACGAAATCGAAGGCAAGCTGAAAGCTATCCTCGATTCCTTCAAAGCAACCCAGTCCTGGTAACGTCCGGCGGCTTGTCTTAGGACAGGCCGCAAGGCATTGAGGAGAAGCTCATGGCCGGCGCAAAAGAGATACGTAGTAAGATCGCAAGCGTCCAGAACACGCAGAAGATCACTAAAGCGATGGAAATGGTCGCCGCTTCCAAAATGCGTAAATCGCAGGATCGCATGGCGGCCAGCCGTCCTTATGCAGATACCATGCGCAAAGTGATTGGTCACCTTGCGAACGGTAATCTGGAATATAAGCATCCTTACCTGGAAGAACGCGACGTTAAACGCGTGGGCTACCTGGTGGTGTCTACCGACCGTGGTCTGTGCGGTGGCTTGAACATTAACCTGTTCAAAAAGCTGCTAGCGGATATGAAAGTCTGGTCTGATAAAGGCGTTCAGAGCGATATCGCGATGATCGGCTCTAAGGGCGTTTCTTTCTTTAATTCAGTGGGTGGCAATATTGTCGCTCAGGTGACCGGCATGGGTGATAACCCGTCCCTGTCCGAACTGATCGGCCCGGTTAAAGTGATGTTGCAGGCCTATGATGAAGGCCGTCTGGACAGGCTGTACGTTGTCAGCAACAAATTTATTAATACCATGTCTCAGGTTCCGACACTCACTCAGCTGCTGCCATTGCCGGCATCAGAAGATGAAGAGTTAAAACATAAAGCCTGGGATTATCTGTATGAACCTGATCCGAAACCGCTGCTGGATACCCTGCTGCGTCGTTACGTTGAATCTCAGGTTTATCAGGGCGTGGTAGAAAACCTGGCCAGCGAGCAGGCCGCACGTATGGTGGCGATGAAAGCCGCGACCGACAATGGCGGCAGCCTGATTAAAGAGCTGCAGTTGGTATACAACAAAGCTCGTCAGGCCAGCATTACTCAGGAACTCACCGAAATCGTCGGTGGTGCATCCGCGGTATAACCAGGTTAATTCGTAGAGGATTCAAGATGGCTACTGGAAAAATTGTCCAGGTAATCGGCGCCGTGGTTGACGTCGAATTCCCTCAGGATGCCGTACCGCGCGTGTACGATGCTCTTGAGGTTATGAATGGTAATGAGAGCCTGGTGCTGGAAGTTCAGCAGCAGCTCGGTGGTGGTATCGTGCGTACCATCGCCATGGGTTCTTCCGACGGTCTGCGTCGTGGTCTGGAAGTAAAAGACCTCGAGCACCCGATCGAAGTCCCGGTTGGTAAAGCAACGCTGGGTCGTATCATGAACGTGCTGGGTCAGCCGATCGATATGAAAGGCGACATCGGTGAAGAAGACCGTTGGGCAATCCACCGTGCAGCACCTTCCTACGAAGAGCTGTCAAGCTCTCAGGAACTGCTGGAAACCGGCATCAAAGTTATCGACCTGATGTGTCCGTTTGCTAAGGGCGGTAAAGTCGGTCTGTTCGGTGGTGCGGGTGTAGGTAAAACCGTAAACATGATGGAGCTGATCCGTAACATCGCGATCGAGCACTCCGGTTACTCCGTGTTTGCAGGCGTGGGTGAGCGTACTCGTGAGGGTAACGACTTCTACCACGAAATGACCGATTCCAACGTTCTGGATAAAGTATCCCTGGTTTACGGCCAGATGAACGAGCCACCAGGAAACCGTCTGCGTGTGGCACTGACCGGCCTGACTATGGCTGAGAAGTTCCGTGACGAAGGTCGTGACGTACTGCTGTTCGTCGATAACATCTACCGTTACACCCTGGCCGGTACTGAAGTATCTGCACTGCTGGGTCGTATGCCTTCAGCGGTAGGTTATCAGCCGACTCTGGCGGAAGAGATGGGCGTTCTGCAGGAACGTATCACTTCAACCAAAACCGGTTCTATCACCTCCGTACAGGCGGTATACGTACCTGCGGATGACTTGACTGACCCATCACCAGCCACCACCTTTGCTCACTTAGATGCAACCGTGGTACTGAGCCGTCAGATCGCGTCTCTGGGTATCTACCCAGCCGTTGACCCGCTGGACTCCACCAGCCGTCAGCTGGATCCACTGGTTGTTGGTCAGGAACACTACGACACCGCGCGTGGCGTACAGTCCCTGCTGCAGCGTTACCAGGAACTGAAAGACATCATCGCCATCCTGGGTATGGATGAGCTGTCTGAAGAAGACAAACTGGTGGTAGCTCGCGCGCGTAAGATTCAGCGCTTCCTGTCCCAGCCGTTCTTCGTTGCGGAAGTATTCACCGGTTCCCCGGGTAAATACGTTTCCCTGAAAGACACCATCCGTGGCTTTAAAGGCATCATGGAAGGCGAATACGATCACCTGCCAGAGCAGGCGTTCTACATGGTTGGTTCCATCGACGAAGCCGTGGAAAAAGCCAAAAAACTTTAACGCCTTAATCGGAGGGTGATATGGCAATGACTTACCACCTGGACGTCGTCAGCGCAGAGCAACAGCTGTTCTCTGGTCTGGTCGAAAAAATCCAGGTAACGGGTAGTGAAGGTGAACTGGGTATTTTCCCAGGGCACGCACCGCTGCTCACCGCCATTAAGCCTGGTATGATCCGCATCGTGAAACAGTTCGGTCACGAAGAGTTTATCTATCTGTCCGGCGGCATGATTGAAGTGCAGCCTGGCAGTGTGACCGTTCTTGCTGATACCGCTATTCGTGGCCAGGATCTCGACGAAGCGCGAGCTCTGGAAGCGAAGCGTAAAGCGGAAGAGCACATTAAGAGCTCTCACGGCGACGTGGATTACGCACAGGCCTCAGCTGAGCTGGCCAAAGCGATCGCGAAACTGCGCGTTATCGAGTTGACCAAAAAAGCGATGTAACACCGGCTTGAAAAGCACAAAAGCCAGTCTGGTTTCAGACTGGCTTTTTTTATGGCTGCGTTTCAGATTTTATGGAACTGAAAAGGTGTTTTAATTTTTTGTGATTTTCATCACAAAAATATTGATCGGTTAAATGTTGAGGAGTAGACTTCTTTTTGTGATGTGTGTCACATAATTAACGCCAACAACATTGGGATACCAACATGAAACTGATCAATAAAGTCATCGCTCTTTTCAGCAATATGAACGTCTCTTTCGGTACGTTCAATCTGTAATCTGCTGTATGCCGAGTGGCGCCACGCTTACCGTTGTGTGATAAGCGAAGCGCCATCTGGCAGCACTTCCCCGCTGTTATTCACGCTTTTCCCGTCCGCGATAAAATAATTCGTCTCATCAATATTGCCGACCACGGCATCGTCATAGCGGCCCGGTTTTGTCCGCACGGATTTGTTCCTGCTGAAAATACCCTGCGTTGAGGCATCTCCATACGGACTCGGACGGAAGATAAAGTTAAATCGCTGATTGTCCACCGCCACATTGTTCGTCACCACCAGTTTCCCGGGATTGAAGTTGTCGGTAAACCCGTCCAGCTGATTCCCTTCCGCCTTGCTGTTACGCACTTCATGCGCCACCGGCTGCCCCTCTCCCCCCAGTTTAAAGCCGTTGCTGGTGTTATTGCGGGCGATAGAGTTCTCGATCACCACAACCCCATTTGCGCCGTCTTCTATCTTATTAAACAGGTCAAAGCCATCGTCGATATTGTCGTGGGAATAGCAGTTCTCCAGACGATTACCCTCACCCACGCGCATCTTCACCGCAAACCCATCAGCATTGATTTTGCCGGGATCAACGTTGGCGTAAGACTCAGAGTTGATCACCCGGTTATCGCTTGCCCACAGCGGTCGGCCCACGTTATCCGGGGACGATATCTGAATGCCCGTATCGTCGTTACGGTATGCAGTCACATTTTCAATCAGGTTATGGCTGCCCTGGATGCGCAGACTTTTGTCCGTAATATCGACGCCTTTAATGTTCCAGTAGCTGGCGTCCACCAGCAGACCATGGATCACGGCTTTGCCTTCTGCCTGCAACGTTTTACGCTGTTCGGCATGACCGCTGGCGGCCAGTGGGATATCGCTGCGCGGATACTCTCCGGCTTTCAGGATAAGAGTACCGCCCGGTGCGAGCAGGTTAATTGCACTCGCCAAATCCAGCGGCGAGGCGATCGTTCCCTTTCCGTTGGCCGTGCCGTCAGGTGCGGCGTAGAGTGTCGTTGCCGTAAATCCATCGACCTTTTCGACAGTGAACTGCTGATGGACCGTATCACCCTGCGCAGGCGTAAAGCTCAGGTTAAAGGCATTGGTCTCTGTCAGCGTGGTCGGCAGGGAGTACATCTCGCCGGCTTTAACCGCTTTATCATTACCGATCACCACTTCGTTCTGACGCACGCTGAACACGCCGTCGCTATTCGCCCGGGCCTGGACCCGATACTTCTCAGATGTGCTTTTCGCTGCGGAATTCAGCTGCACCACCACCGGCAGCGCTTTTGCCTGCCAGGGTTTTGAGGTGACCGTTTCTGCTGCTGAAGTCGTGAGAGAGGCATCTGACACCGTTATTTTTGCATTACGTGAGGCGAAGAAGCCGACGTAATAATGGTCCCTTTTCTGCACTGAAATAAGGTCCGCGCGTGGCACGCTTTGGCTCACCCAGACATCGCTGCCGACGGGCGACCAGGCTGTAATAAATCCGTCGTTGGTTCGTTGCAGTTTCAGACGGAATTCCGGCGTCTGGCTCAGGTCGATCTCCTCTTTGTAGCTTTGCTTTTTGATTCCTGCACCCGCATTGCCCCAGGGTTGAGAAATCCCCTCGCGGGTGATCGCCTGCATTTTTACCCGCACATTGTCCTTTTTATCCTGCGTCATGATGGCGTTCATCACCAGGTTGGAGGCGGCAGGAAACTCTTCATAGCCCTCCTTGAGCGGCTGCTGGCGCGGCACACCGATCACATCACGCACCAGCAGGCCAGCCCCCTCCTGCGCGGCGGGTTTTGCGCCATTCTCCGGCCCAAACTGCTCAACCCGAACGGTAGCCTGCAGCTCGAAATTGTCGCTGGTGGGCAGTTCGGTATAGAAAAAAGTTAATCCATCGTGAGAGTTGGCGATCTTACCGCCCCGGCTTTCAAGGGTGACGGGTTTCGTGAGATCCGCAGTGTCCTGCGGCGTAAGTTTTTTGCCATCAATGGTGACATCGTTGACGCCGATTTTTTCCGGCAGGACGTTCGAGGAAAAATTCAGATCCGTAGACTGCCCAAAGGCAATGGCTTTCCAGACGTGCTGCTCAGCAGCCGAGACAGCAAAGGAGCTACACATCATTAGGGCCAGAGGTATTTTATAATTCATTTTATTCTCCTGATTGATAATTGAGCGCCATTATCATCAAGATGAAACAGTGTTTCTTTTTTAGATGTCACAATATTGAATAATTAAAACGCTGTTTTGCTTTAGATCGATCTTTATTCTTGAGGCGAAAAAATAGCTAACCTGTTGTGAACGCTTACGACTTGCCGCAAGAAAGCTATTTTCCAGAGAAAAAGTGATTTACTCTGGCCTTAAATCTATCCTCAAATAGCGATAAGCAGCCGATGTTGAGCGTTTTACCAGCAGTCCATTTTATGGCGCAAAATATGTAGAATTTTCAACGTCAAAGGGTTTTACTTCTCACTCAAATTACAGTCAGGACGCGTATGTTGAACAATACGATGAGCGTGGTCATCCTTGCCGCAGGCAAAGGTACCCGCATGTATTCCGATCTTCCTAAGGTGCTTCACACCCTGGCAGGAAAGCCAATGGTGCAGCATGTCATTGATGCCGCAAGCGAATTAGGCGCCAGCAAAGTGCATCTGGTGTACGGCCACGGCGGCGATCTGCTTAAGCAAACGCTGCGCGATGACAAACTCAATTGGGTACTTCAGGCAGAACAGCTTGGAACGGGCCATGCGATGCAGCAGGCCGCGCCGTTCTTTGCCGATGACGAAGACATTCTGATGCTCTACGGTGATGTCCCGCTGATCGCGGTGGAAACCCTGACTCGCCTGCGTGAAGCCAAACCGCAGGGCGGCATCGGTTTACTGACCGTTAAACTGGACGACCCGACAGGCTATGGTCGTATCACGCGTGAAAACGGCAAAGTGACCGGTATCGTTGAGCACAAAGATGCCTCTGACGAACAGCGTCAGATTCAGGAAATCAATACCGGAATCCTGATCGCCAACGGCGCAGACATGAAGCGCTGGCTGGCTAAACTGAACAACAACAATGCCCAGGGTGAATACTACATCACCGATATCATTGCCCTGGCGCACCAGGAAGGTAACGAGATCGTGGCGGTTCATCCCGATCGCCTGAGCGAAGTTGAGGGCGTGAACAACCGTCTGCAGCTCTCCCGTCTTGAGCGCGTTTACCAGGCTGAGCAGGCTGAAAAGCTGCTGCTGGCAGGTGTCATGCTGCGCGATCCGGCGCGTTTTGATCTGCGCGGGGCGTTGATTCACGGGCGTGATGTGGAAATCGACACTAACGTTATTATTGAAGGTCAGGTCACGCTGGGGAATCGCGTCAAAATCGGTACCGGCTGCGTGATCAAAAATAGCGTGATTGGCGATGACTGCGAAATCAGCCCGTATAGCGTGGTGGAAGATGCGCATCTGGAAGCGGCTTGCACTATCGGCCCGTTCGCGCGTCTGCGTCCTGGCGCTGAGCTGCTGGAAGGCGCTCACGTCGGTAACTTCGTCGAGATGAAAAAAGCGCGCTTGGGTAAAGGCTCCAAAGCCGGTCATCTGACCTATCTGGGCGACGCGGAAATTGGCGATAACGTCAATATCGGTGCGGGTACCATCACCTGTAACTACGATGGCGCGAACAAGTTTAAAACCATTATCGGTAACGATGTGTTTGTCGGCTCCGATACGCAGCTGGTGGCTCCGGTCACCGTCGGTAACGGTGTGACCATCGCCGCCGGAACGACCGTGACGCGCGATGTGGCGGACAATGAGCTGGTGCTCAGCCGCGTACCGCAGGTTCACAAGCAAGGCTGGCAGCGTCCGGTGAAGAAAAAGTAAAACCAGGGCGGGTGGCACTTCGCTTACTCGCCCGACGAATTTGTCTGTCGGCATTGCCGGTGGACAGGGGATGAGGGGATAACATAATCCCCCGCCCAAAGGCAGTACCTATAAATATAACCCCACTCTCTACAAGGCTCGGGGCGCCCTAACGGGCATTACTCAAAGGATTTTGCGTTGTGACCCGGCGGAAAACATGCCCGCCAATACAGTCACAGCGTAAAAGACGAAGAGTAATACAGGTCAGCGACAACGCATGGCAAATCGCCATTATCAGGAAATCTAACTATGTGTGGAATTGTTGGCGCAGTTGCGCAGCGTGATATTGCTGAAATCCTTCTCGAAGGTTTACGCCGTCTGGAATACCGTGGCTATGACTCTGCCGGTCTGGCAGTGGTTGATGCAGAAGGTCACATGACCCGCCTGCGCCGTCTCGGTAAAGTGCAAATGCTGGCGCAAGCCGCGGAAGAAACGCCGCTGCACGGCGGAACAGGCATCGCGCACACCCGCTGGGCAACGCACGGTGAACCGTCTGAAGGTAACGCCCACCCGCATGTGTCTGAACACATTGTGGTGGTGCATAACGGCATTATCGAAAACCACGAACCGCTGCGCGAAGAGTTGAAAGCGCGTGGCTACACTTTTGTCTCTGAAACTGACACCGAAGTTATCGCTCATCTGGTTCACTGGGAGCTGGAACAGGGCGGTACGCTGCGTGAAGCAGTGCTGCGCGCCATTCCTCAGCTGCGCGGTGCGTACGGTACAGTGATTATGGATTCCCGTGATCCGAGCACCCTGCTGGCGGCACGTTCCGGTAGCCCGATGGTGATCGGCATGGGGATGGGCGAAAACTTCATTGCTTCCGATCAGCTGGCGCTGCTGCCGGTGACCCGTCGCTTTATCTTCCTGGAAGAGGGCGATATCGCGGAAGTGACCCGTCGCAGTGTGACGGTCTTTGATAAATCCGGCGCACAGGTGAAGCGTCAGGAGATTGAATCCAACCTGCAGTACGACGCGGGCGACAAAGGCGCGTATCGTCACTACATGCAGAAAGAGATCTACGAGCAGCCGAACGCGATCAAGAACACCCTGACCGGGCGTATCAGCCACGGCGAGGTGGATCTCAGCGAGCTGGGCGCTAACGCCAACGAAATGCTGGCCAACGTCGAGCATATTCAGATTGTGGCCTGCGGCACCTCTTACAACTCGGGGATGGTGTCGCGCTACTGGTTTGAAGCGCTGGCGGGCGTACCGTGCGATGTTGAAATCGCCTCGGAATTCCGCTACCGCAAATCAGCGGTGCGCCGTAACAGCCTGATGATCACCCTTTCCCAGTCCGGTGAAACGGCGGATACCCTGGCAGCACTGCGTCTGTCGAAAGAGCTGGGTTATCTCGGTTCGCTGGCGATCTGTAACGTGCCGGGTTCTTCTCTGGTACGTGAATCGGATCTGGCGCTGATGACCAAAGCCGGCACCGAAATCGGCGTGGCATCGACCAAAGCGTTCACCACCCAGCTGACCGTGCTGTTGATGCTGGTGGCGAAACTGGCGCGTCTGAAAGGCCAGGATGCGTCTATCGAGCACGATATCGTTCACGGGCTGCAGACGCTGCCGAGCCGTATCGAGCAGATGCTGTCCCAGGACAAACGCATCGAAGCGCTGGCGGAAGATTTCTCTGACAAACACCACGCGCTATTCCTCGGTCGTGGCGATCAGTACCCTATCGCGCTGGAAGGCGCGCTGAAGCTGAAAGAGATCTCTTACATTCATGCGGAAGCCTACGCCGCAGGCGAGCTGAAACACGGCCCGCTGGCGCTGATTGACGCAGACATGCCGGTCATCGTCGTTGCACCTAACAACGAACTGCTGGAAAAACTGAAATCGAACATCGAAGAAGTGCGTGCCCGTGGCGGCCAGCTTTACGTCTTCGCCGATCAGGATGCCGGGTTCGTCAGCAACGACAACATGCACATCATTGAGATGCCGCATGTGGAAGAGGTCATTGCCCCGATCTTCTACACCGTTCCGCTGCAGCTGCTGGCGTATCACGTCGCGCTGATCAAAGGCACCGACGTTGACCAGCCGCGTAACCTGGCGAAGTCCGTCACCGTAGAATAATCCCTTCAGGCTCCACCTTCGGGTGGAGCTTTTTTATCCCTTCCCGGTTCGTTTTTCATCCATTCTTATTTTTTTATTTATGACAATCTGTCATCTTCAGCTACATATTACTGTGTCACAGAAAGAAAATTTTTCTGAAATCCCACTGTCACATAAGTAGCTAACGCGATGATTATTAAGTCTAATTTTGTGAAATTTTAAGTCAAACTTTCAGTGTCATAAAACTGTCATAATTCGTACATTTATCTGTCACCTGTTTGTCCTATTTTGCTCATCGTAGCCACTCAAACAATGATTTACGAAATCTTGCAGGAGACATTATGAAAGTTATGCGTACCACTGTCGCAACTGTTGTCGCCGCGACCTTATCTCTGAGCGCTTTCTCTGTATTCGCAGAAGCAAGCCTGACTGGCGCTGGTGCAACATTCCCTGCGCCGGTGTATGCCAAATGGGCTGATACTTACCAGAAAGAAACCGGCAACAAGGTTAACTATCAGGGTATCGGCTCCTCCGGTGGCGTTAAACAAATTACGGCGAATACCGTTGATTTCGGCGCATCAGACGCTCCGCTGTCTGATGACAAACTGGCTCAGGAAGGTCTGTTCCAGTTCCCGACCGTGATCGGTGGTGTTGTGCTGGCCGTGAATATCCCTGGCCTGAAATCTGGCGAACTGGTGCTGGATGGCAAAACGCTAGGCGATATCTATCTCGGCAAAATCAAAAAATGGGATGACGAAGCCATCACCAAACTGAACCCAGGTGTAAAACTGCCATCGCAGAACATCGCTGTGGTTCGTCGCGCTGACGGTTCCGGCACCTCCTTCGTCTTCACCAGCTACCTGGCGAAAGTGAACGAAGAGTGGAAATCCAAAGTCGGTTCTGGCTCTACCGTGAACTGGCCGACGGGTCTGGGCGGCAAAGGTAACGACGGTATCGCCGCGTTCGTACAGCGTCTGCCTGGCTCAATCGGCTACGTAGAGTACGCTTATGCTAAGCAGAATAACCTGGCTTACACCAAGCTCATCTCTGCCGACGGCAAACCGGTTAGCCCGACTGAAGAGAACTTTGCGAACGCTGCCAAAGGCGCAGACTGGAGCAAATCCTTCGCGCAGGACCTGACTAACCAGAAAGGTGATGAGGCGTGGCCAATTACCTCTACCACTTTCATCCTGATCCACAAAGATCAGAAGAAACCTGAGCAGGGCGCCGAAGTGCTGAAGTTCTTCGACTGGGCGTACAAAAACGGCGGCAAACAGGCTAATGACCTGGATTACGCCAGCCTGCCAGACAGCGTGGTTGAGCAGATTCGTGCTGCATGGAAAACCAACGTAAAAGATAGCAGCGGTAAAGCATTGTACTGATTCAGCATTCTGACGAAAATGGCGGGTGATTTCACCCGCCCTTATTCGTAAAACGTATTTAACAGAAGAGTGATTTATGGCTGCAACCAAGCCTGCTTTTAGCCCTCCGGGGAAACATGGTGACAAGATTTTCAGCGCGCTGGTCCGACTGGCTGCGCTGATTGTGCTATTGCTGCTGGGCGGCATTATCGTGTCCCTGATTTTCTCCTCCTGGCCGAGCATCCAGAAATTCGGTTTCTCCTTCCTGTGGACCAAAGAGTGGGACGCGCCAAACGATATCTACGGTGCGCTGGTGCCGATTTACGGCACACTCGTGACCTCGTTTATCGCCCTGCTGATTGCCGTTCCGGTGAGCTTCGGTATCGCCCTGTTCCTGACGGAGCTGGCGCCTGGCTGGCTGCGACGTCCGCTGGGTATCGCGATTGAACTGCTGGCGGCGATCCCGAGTATCGTTTACGGCATGTGGGGCCTGTTCATCTTTGCGCCGCTGTTCGCGACCTACTTCCAGGAGCCGGTGGGGAATATCCTCTCCAACATTCCATTTGTGGGCGCGCTGTTCTCAGGTCCGGCTTTCGGGATTGGTATTCTGGCGGCAGGCGTAATTCTCGCCATCATGATTATTCCGTACATTGCGGCGGTCATGCGCGATGTCTTCGAACAAACCCCGGTGATGATGAAAGAGTCGGCCTACGGGATCGGTTGCACCACCTGGGAAGTGATCTGGCGTATCGTCCTGCCGTTCACCAAAAATGGTGTTATTGGCGGCATCATGCTGGGCCTCGGGCGCGCGCTGGGGGAAACCATGGCCGTGACCTTTATCATCGGTAACACCTACCAGCTCGATAGCGTTTCGCTCTACATGCCGGGCAACAGCATCACCTCTGCGCTGGCGAATGAGTTCGCCGAAGCGGAATCTGGGCTGCACGTGGCCGCACTGATGGAGCTGGGCCTGATTCTCTTTGTTATCACCTTTATTGTTCTGGCGATCTCCAAGCTGATGATCATGCGCCTCGCAAAAAGTGAGGGGGCACGCTAATGACGACTCTCGAAATGCAATCCACCGCTGAACTGGCTGAATCTCGCCGCAAAATGCAGGCGCGCCGCCGCATGAAGAACCGTCTGGCGCTGACGCTGTCGATGGCAACGATGGCGTTTGGCCTGTTCTGGCTGGTGTGGATCCTGTTTTCTACCATTACGCGCGGCATCGACGGGATGTCGATTGCCCTGTTCACCGAAATGACGCCGCCGCCGAATACGGCGGGCGGTGGCCTGGCGAACGCCCTGGCGGGCAGCGGGTTGCTGATCCTGTGGGCTACCGCAGTCGGTACGCCGCTCGGCATCATGGCGGGGATTTATCTGGCGGAATATGGCCGTAAATCCTGGGTCGCGGAAGTGATTCGTTTCATTAACGACATCCTGCTCTCTGCGCCGTCTATCGTTGTCGGTCTGTTCGTTTACACCATTGTGGTTGCGCAGATGGAGCACTTCTCCGGCTGGGCGGGCGTGATTGCGCTGGCGCTGCTGCAGGTGCCTATCGTTATTCGTACCACCGAGAACATGCTGAAACTGGTGCCGGACAGCCTGCGCGAAGCGGCTTACGCACTCGGCACACCGAAATGGAAAATGATTTCGGCGATCACGCTGAAAGCGTCGGTCTCGGGGATCATGACCGGTATCCTGCTGGCAATTGCGCGTATTGCGGGTGAAACCGCGCCGCTGCTGTTCACCGCGCTCTCCAACCAGTTCTGGAGCACGGACATGATGCAGCCCATCGCCAACCTGCCGGTCACCATCTTTAAATTTGCGATGAGCCCGTTCGCGGAGTGGCAGCAACTGGCCTGGGCCGGCGTGCTGATTATTACCCTTTGCGTACTGTTGCTGAACATTCTGGCGCGCGTCATCTTCGCGAAGCAGAAACACGGTTAATTTTGACGGCGCGGCATCACGCGGCGCCGAATGAGGAAATGAGTCAATGAGTATGGTTGATACTGCACCGGGTAAGATCAAGGTTCGTGATTTGAACTTCTACTACGGTAAATTCCATGCCCTGAAAAACATCAACCTGGATATCGCCAAGAACCAGGTCACGGCATTTATCGGTCCATCAGGTTGTGGCAAATCCACGCTGCTGCGCACCTTTAACAAGATGTTTGAGCTGTATCCGGAGCAGCGCGCGGAAGGCGAAATTCTGCTGGATGGCGACAACATTCTGACCAATACCCAGGATATCGCCCTGCTGCGTGCCAAAGTGGGGATGGTGTTCCAGAAACCGACGCCGTTCCCGATGTCGATCTACGACAACATCGCGTTTGGCGTGCGTTTGTTCGAAAAACTCTCCCGTGCCGATATGGACGAGCGCGTGCAGTGGGCCTTGACCAAAGCCGCATTATGGAACGAAACCAAAGATAAACTGCACCAGAGCGGATACTCTCTCTCCGGTGGTCAGCAGCAGCGTCTGTGCATTGCGCGCGGTATTGCCATTCGCCCGGAAGTGTTGCTGCTGGATGAGCCGTGCTCAGCCCTGGACCCGATCTCCACCGGTCGTATTGAAGAGCTGATCACCGAGCTGAAACAGGATTACACCGTGGTGATTGTGACCCACAACATGCAGCAGGCTGCGCGTTGTTCCGACCATACGGCGTTTATGTATCTGGGCGAGTTGATTGAGTTCAGTAACACGGACGATCTGTTCACCAAGCCCGCGAAGAAACAAACCGAAGATTATATTACTGGCCGCTACGGTTGATTTGCCTTAGTGCATGTGGAGAAACCATGGATAACCTCAATCTAAATAAACACATTTCCGGCCAGTTCAACGCAGAGCTGGAAAGTATCCGCACCCAGGTGATGACGATGGGCGGTATGGTCGAGCAGCAACTGTCTGATGCGATCACCGCCATGCACAACCAGGACAGCGAGCTGGCAAAGCGCGTTGTTGAAGGCGACAAAAACGTCAACATGATGGAAGTGGCGATCGACGAAGCCTGCGTTCGTATCATCGCGAAACGTCAGCCGACGGCGAGCGACCTGCGTCTGGTGATGGCGATCATCAAAACCATCGCCGAGCTGGAACGCATTGGCGACGTGGCGGACAAAATCTGCCGCACCGCGCTTGAAAAGTTCTCCCACCAGCACCAGCCGCTGCTGGTGAGCCTGGAATCGTTGGGCCGTCATACGGTGCAGATGCTGCATGACGTGCTGGATGCGTTCGCGCGTATGGATCTCGATGAAGCGGTGCGTATCTACCGTGAAGACAAGAAGGTCGATCAGGAGTATGAAGGCATCGTGCGTCAGCTGATGACCTACATGATGGAAGATCCGCGCACCATTCCGAGCGTCCTGACCGCCCTGTTCTGCGCACGTTCTATCGAGCGTATCGGCGACCGCTGCCAGAACATTTGTGAATACATCTTCTACTTCGTGAAGGGACAGGATTTCCGTCACGTGGGCGGGGATGAGCTGGACAAGCTGCTGGCGGGGAAAGACCCGAAAGAGTGATCCGCAGTAAAAAGCCCGGTGGCGCGACGCTTACCGGGCCTGCAAAACAACGGATTTGTAGGCCGGATAAGCGCGAGCGCTGTCCGGCTTTTTTCATTAACGCGTAATATCCCACCCACGCGCTTTCCACAATTCCGGCAACTGCGCCAGATCGGTAAAGGTCGTCACTTTTGGGTGGCTGATCGGTTTGTTATGCGGATCGGCACAGAAGTAAAACACCTCCATCCCTGCATCAATCCCGGACTGCGCGCCTGCGCTGGAATCATCCACCAGAATGCAATTTTCAACGTTCACGTTCATCGCTTTCGCGGCGTGGAACATCAGGGCCGGATCGGGCTTCCAGCGCTGAATATCGTAGCCGCTGAACAGTTTTTCCGGGAAGTGATGCAACATTTCAAGCTTGCCGAGGGAGTGCTGCATTTTGCTGACCGGGCCGTTGGACACCACGCACATCGGCACAGCCATCGAATCCAGCAGGGCGTTTGCCCCGGCGATGACCTCCAGTTCGGAGTCGAAAAGGCGTGCGACCTCGGCGCGGTAAACGGGTTCTAAGTCGGCCTTCGCCAGACTGACGCCGTGCTCAGCGTTGATAATGTCGATGATCTCGTAGAGTTTGACGCCTTTGAAGCGCTTGAACGTCTCTTCAAGATCGAGCGTAATGCCGAATTCCTGGAACATGCTGACATACGCACGGGAACAAATGACCTCACTGTCGACCAGCGTACCGTCGCAGTCGAAAAATACCGCTTCAATTCCGGACATGCCTTTCCCTTTTAACAAGTTTAACGTTTACGTAATGCAATTTGCGGGACGCAATCGTTGCCGTATAAGCAAAATCAATGAAAAAAAGTCGCTCGCAAACGCGCCTATTGTCGCATTTTGGTATAGGATAGCGACGGATTTTTCCCTCCTTGTTCGGAAACTGATGATGAGCCAACAACACACTACCCAGACATCTGGTCAGGGTCTGCTTGAGCGCGTGTTTAAACTGCGCGAGCACGGCACAACGGCACGCACTGAAGTGATCGCCGGTTTTACCACCTTCCTGACGATGGTTTATATCGTTTTTGTTAACCCGCAGATTCTGGGCGTGGCTGGCATGGACACCAGCGCGGTCTTCGTGACCACCTGTCTGATCGCTGCACTCGGCAGCATCCTGATGGGCGTGTTCGCTAACCTTCCGGTTGCACTGGCACCGGCAATGGGTCTGAACGCTTTCTTCGCATTCGTGGTTGTGCAGGCGATGGGACTGCCGTGGCAAGTGGGTATGGGCGCCATCTTCTGGGGCGCGGTAGGTTTGCTGCTGCTGACCATTTTCCGCGTACGTTACTGGATGATTGCCAATATCCCGGTGAGTCTGCGTGTCGGCATCACCAGTGGTATCGGACTGTTCATCGGCATGATGGGGCTGAAAAACGCGGGTGTGATCGTTGCTAACCCGGAAACCCTGGTGAGCATCGGTAACCTGACCTCACACAGCGTGCTGTTGGGCGTGCTGGGCTTCTTCATCATCGCGATTCTGGCATCCCGTAATATTCACGCCGCGGTGCTGGTCTCTATTATCGTGACCACCCTGTTCGGCTGGATGCTGGGTGACGTGCATTACAACGGCATCGTTTCTGCACCGCCAAGTGTGACAACGGTGATTGGCCACGTCGATCTGGCAGGTTCGTTTAATCTGGGCCTGGCGGGTGTGATTTTCTCCTTCATGCTGGTGAACCTGTTCGACTCCTCCGGTACCCTTATCGGTGTGACCGATAAAGCGGGTCTGGCGGATGAGAAAGGCAAATTCCCGCGCATGAAACAGGCGCTGTATGTGGATAGCATTTCGTCTGTTGCCGGTTCTTTCATCGGGACCTCTTCTGTTACGGCGTACATCGAGTCCTCATCCGGCGTCTCCGTCGGTGGCCGTACCGGTCTGACCGCCGTCGTCGTGGGCCTGCTGTTCCTGCTGGTGATCTTCCTCTCTCCGCTGGCGGGGATGGTTCCACCGTACGCGGCTGCTGGCGCACTGATTTACGTTGGCGTGCTGATGACGTCGAGCCTGTCGCGCGTGAAGTGGGAAGATTTAACCGAAGCGGTTCCGGCGTTTATTACCGCCGTGATGATGCCGTTTAGCTTCTCCATCACCGAAGGTATCGCTCTGGGCTTCATCTCCTACTGCGTGATGAAAATCGGTACCGGTCGTTTCCGCGAACTCAGCCCATGCGTGATCGTGGTGGCGCTGCTGTTTGTGCTGAAGATTGTGTTTATTGACGCGAAATAAACAAAAAGCCCTTTCCCGCCGGGAAAGGGCTGATTCCCTTACGCTTTCACCCGCTGAATATACTCCCCAAACGCGGTCAACTGACCGGTCAGATGATCCAGCGTGCTCTGATCCACCACTTCGCCCGTCTGCGTATCCACTTTGTTCTGAATCACGCCGCCCATAAACTCCGGCTTGTTCATCACCATCGCATCCAGGAACACCAGAATCTGACGCAGATGATACTGGCAGCGTGCGCCGCCAATCGCGCCCATGGAACTGGTCTGGATCAGCACCGGCTTGCCGGAAAGCGGCTGCTCAGGTAAACGGGAAAGCCAGTCGATTGCATTCTTCAACCCGCCCGGCACCGAATAGTTGTACTCCGGCGTCACAATGACCACGCCATCGGCCTGGCGAATTTGCTCGGCCAGCGCTTCAACGCTTTGCGGGAACCCTTCTTCCTGCTGAACATCGGCGTCATACAGAGGAATATCGCCGATCGATGGCAGCGCGGAGACCTCCATTCCTGCCGGTGCCAGCTTAGGCAACGTGCGGGCAACCATCCCGTTAAATGAACCTTTGCGCAGGCTTCCCAGTAACGTAACAACTTTCAACGTATCAGACATGATTACTCCTTTTTCATCATGATGGCCCATCAGCGGGTCAGTTAAGGGTAAGTGCTTTTTCTGCCGGTAAACTGGTTAATCTCATCAGGCGCGCGGCGGGTTCGTTGGCGCGCGCGGGAACATCAGGAAGGCTATGCCATCCGTGTCGGCTGTCAAATTCCCAGATCTTCAGGCGCTCAATCGCAGGCGTGACAGCAATCGACCAGATCAGCACGTCTTCGGCGTCGCTGAGGGCTTCCACGCGCGCCGCTTTGGTTGCGCGCAGGCGTCCTGAACCGGGGAGCAGCTGGAGAAGGCTGGCGTCGTCTGCCGCACAGCCGGAGAGCTTTTGAATACTCTGACGCAAGGTGATGAGCTGCGCTTTGGCTTCATTGGGGTCGTTTTGATTACGCACCCACAGCTTTTCATTGCTCGATAAAGGATAGGCGTCGTGCGCGTGAGGGCCGTGGAAACCGCGAGTCGCGCGCTGGAGTTCCATATCCAGTCCGCAATCGCCTTCCGTTGTAAGGGCCACGCCAACAATATTTCCCGTGTAGGCGATGGAAAAACGCGGTAGCGCCGGATCAGCAAAAACAGGGCGGCCTTCAGGCTGGGTGATCATCTCCGGCAGTTCGCTGGTGCCGTAGAGCATAAACAGCAGCTCGGACAGTAACGCCCTGGAGGCCAAAAAGCGCGAGCGTCGGTGATCCGGAAGCTTGCGCGCCTCGTTGTGGCAGGAAGAGGAGAGTCTGACAGACACCAGTCGTCCTTCGGTCAGGATCCCTCTTGCAAAATGCGTTGCCATTTTTCGCTCCATGATAATGGTCAGAGACAGGTTAAACGGTTACATGATTATCGCTTAACTGAGCCTCTCTTTTAATGGGTAAATCCACTAATGAGAAGCGCGGGGACCGAACTTTACATTTTTAGAGGGAAAAATCGGATCTCTGGCGCAGAGAATCGCAGTACAACGCTTTGATCGTCTCTTTCAGCCAGATGATTTTCGGGTTGTGACTGTTGCGCTTATGCCAGATCAGGGTGAAAGGCACGTTGAGCTTTTCGGCCAGCGCCTCGTCGATGGGAATGGGGCGACTCACCAGCTTACGCTGGTGGAGCTGATTGTAGTGATGGCAGTAGTGCGGCGCGGTGGCGATATAGTTGTGGTCGGGTTGCGCCGCCATAAACATCGACTGCTCAAAGCCCGGCAGGCTCAGGGCGATGTTGCGCTCGCGGCCCATCTCTTTCAGCACTTCGTCCAGCGCCCAGGTGTCGCTACGCTCCCAGAAGATGCTGATGTGGGGGTAGCGTAAAAAGGTGTCGAGATTCCACTCTTCCTGCAGCGCCGGATGGTCTTCGCGCAGATAGACGCACGGGCGGTCGCTGAAGAGGATTTCGTGGTCGATAAACCACGGGAGCAGCTTTAACAGTTCGCGCGAGCGTGGATGCGTTTCGCGCCCGGTAAAGCCAATATCCACCTCGCCGCGCGTGATGGCATCCAGCGAGTCGTAATCCCAGTGCCGCATCCGCACGGTGGCCTGAGGATAACGCTGATTCACTTGCTCTAACAGAGCGTTAAAGCGAATCAGCATCAGCGGCGTTTCCGCCGCCAGCTCGAATTTCAGCCCGCAGGGGGAATCGTGGTGGGGTTTATCCAGGATCTGATTGCCAATCTGCATCCAGTCCGTCAGATCTTGCTCAAGACTCACCGTTAGCGGCGTGGGCAGCAGGCCCAGCGGCGTTTTCACAAACAGCGGATCGTCAAACCAGTCGCGCAGTTTCGCCAGCGATTTACTGACCGCAGACGGCGTGACGTTCATCCGTTTTGCTGCTTTCGTGACACTGCGTTCCTGCAGCAACAGCTGCAGGCACAGCAGGAGGTTAAGATCGAGACTGCTGATGGGCTTCTTCATAGTGCGCTGCGGGCCGTATCGCCATGATTAACAGAATGCAGACCATGCTACAGCCAATCAGAATCCCGATCAGCATATTCAGCGCATTAAGACCTATCACCGCCGCCAGCCAAATCCACAGGGACGAACCGCACACCTGAGCGATACCGAGCGCAGAGCTGGCGACACCGGCGCGCAGGGAGAACGGCCCCAGCGCCTGGCTCATCGCGACGCCAAACCCTACCGAGAAACCGGCGCAGATCAGGGTTATCCCCGCCAGCATAATGGCGTGGGAACTTGCGGTCGCCAGCACCACGCCGGCTATCAGGAACAGGATCTGCGAGGTCAGCATCAGGCTGCGCTGGCTGAAGACGTTAAGGGCGAACGGTGTCGAGAACGAAACCGCCATGCTGACCATTGCCGTTAAGGCCATAACCGAGGAGTATTCCCCGCGATCAAAGCCCATGGTTTCCATCAGTAAAACTGGGGAAACGTTTACATAGGTGAGGATAACCACGACGCTTAAGGTTGTGATCAGCAGACGGCTGATGAAAAAGCGGTTCAGGAGCTTTTCGGCCGGGTGAATCGTCGCGGCATTCCCCGCGTGATGCGAGCCAGGATGCGTCTCTTTCAGCACGGTGATAGAAAGGATGAAGACCAGCAGGCCCATCACCGCCATCGTCCAGAACAGGCTCTGCCACGGCAGTTTGAGCATAATCAGATAACCGATCACCGGTGCCAGCACCGGAATAATGCAGGTGATACCGTTAAGCATCGAGAGCACCTTCGCGCGGCGCTGCGCGCTCAGGGTATCGCGCAAAATGGCAAACGCGACCACATAACAGCCGCCCGCCCCAATGCCCTGAATGAAGCGCCCGGTCAGGAACAGCGTGCTGTCCTGCGCCATTGAGCAGAGTACCGAAGCCAGGGCGAAAATCACCGCACCGGTAATCGCCACCGGCTGGCGCCCGGCTTTGTCGGCAATCTTACCGGCAAACACCATCGACGACGCCATCCCTGCGAGATAGGCGGAAAACGCGATGTGCAGTTGCGCTTCACTGGCCCCCAGATCCCGCGCGATGTGCGGCAGACCGACCAGATACATATCAATGCCCGATGGATAAAGCAGAACCAGTGCAAAACTACAAAACAGAAAACGCGCCATAAACCCCCCATGATCGGCAGGCTGGAAGCATAGGGGGAGAAACGGGAAGAAGCGAGTTGCCATTTGGACAAAGGTGATTTCCCAGGAGGAAATCACCTTTGAGGCGGGAGGTTATTTGCCAATACAGAAGCTTGAGAAAATGCGGCCCAGCAAATCGTCGGAAGTAAACTCACCGGTAATTTCACTCAGGCTCTGCTGCGCCAGCCGCAGCTCTTCCGCCAGCAGTTCACCCGCCCAGGCGCCGAGCAGCTGTGCTTTGCCCTGATCGAGATGATTAGCCGCTTGTTCCAGCGCCTGCAGGTGACGGCGACGGGCCAGGAAACCGCCTTCCATGCTCGTATCAAAGCCCATGCTCTGTTTGAGATGGTTACGCAGGTCATCTACGCCTTCGCCGGTACGCGCCGACAGACGGATTAGTGAGTGACCATTCACATCGCTCAGGCCCAGCGTTTCACCTGTTTTATCGGCTTTGTTACGCACCACGGTAATCGGCAGTTTGGCGGGCAGACGGGCGATAAAGTCCGGCCAGATTTCAGCGGGATCAACGGCGTCGGTGGTGGTTCCGTCGACCATAAACAGCACGCGGTCAGCCTGCTCGATCTCCTGCCACGCACGCTCGATGCCGATGCGCTCCACTTCGTCGCTGGCGTCGCGCAGACCGGCGGTGTCGATAATGTGCAGGGGCATACCGTCGATATGAATATGTTCGCGCAGTACGTCGCGGGTCGTGCCGGCAATATCCGTCACGATCGCCGCTTCGCGGCCAGCCAGGGCGTTCAGCAGGCTCGATTTCCCGGCGTTAGGGCGACCGGCGATAACCACTTTCATCCCTTCGCGCAACAGGCTGCCCTGACGCGCTTCGGCGCGCACGGCGTCGAGATCGGACATGACGCTGTTCAGCTGCGCTTCGATTTTACCATCGGAGAGGAAGTCGATCTCTTCATCGGGGAAGTCGATGGCAGCTTCCACGTAGATTCGCAGGTGAGTGAGTGCTTCCACAAGATGGTTCACGCGTGCGGAAAACGCGCCCTGCAGGGAGTTCAGGGCGGAACGTGCCGCCTGTTCAGAGCTGGCGTCGATCAGGTCAGCAATGGCTTCGGCCTGCGCCAGGTCGAGCTTGTCGTTGAGGAACGCACGTTCGGAGAACTCGCCCGGCTTAGCAATACGCAGGCCCGGCAAGGTCAGAATACGTTTTAACAGCAGGTCGAGGATCACCGGACCGCCGTGGCCCTGCAGCTCCAGCACGTCTTCACCGGTAAAGGAGTTTGGGCCTGGGAACCAGAGCGCGATGCCCTGATCCAGCGCGGTGCCGTCTGCATCTTTAAACGGCAGGTAGTCGGCGTAACGCGGCTTTGGCAGTTTGCCCAGCACGGCTTCGGCCACCTCGCGCGCCTTGAGGCCGGAGATACGCAGAATGCCTACACCACCGCGTCCCGGTGGGGTTGCCTGGGCGACGATCGTGTCGTTATGGCTCATGGGATGTCTCGTCAAATACAAATAAAAAAGGCGGTCAAATGACCGCCCTTATTTTAGCGTTCTCTTACCGAATCAGGATTTTTTCTTTTCGCGGCTATGCAGGCCACGTTTTTCCAGACCACGGTAGATCAGCTGCTGCTGGATGATGGTCACCAGGTTGCTGACGATATAGTACAGCACCAGACCTGACGGGAACCACAGGAAGAACACGGTGAAGATGACCGGCATGAAGGTCATGATCTTCTGCTGCATCGGGTCGGTCACGGTGGTCGGCGACATCTTCTGAATGAAGAACATCGTCACGCCCATCAGGATCGGCAGGATGTAGTACGGGTCCTGTGCAGACAAGTCATGGATCCACAGAGCAAATGGCGCGTGGCGCAGCTCAACGGAACCCATCAGCATGTAGTACAGCGCAAGGAAGATTGGCATCTGAATCAGCAGCGGGAAGCAACCACCCAGTGGGTTTACTTTCTCTGCTTTATACAGGGCCATCATTTCCTGGCTCTGACGCTGTTTATCATCGCCCAGACGTTCACGCATCGCCGCAATCTTCGGCTGCAGCATACGCATCTTCGCCATGGAGGTGTACTGCGCTTTGGTCAGCGGGTACATGATGCCACGAACGATGAAGGTAATAACGATGATGGAGAAGCCCCAGTTACCCAGGAAGCTGTGGATCCACTTCAGCAGTTTGAACAGCGGCTGAGAGATGAACCACAACCAACCATAATCGACGGTCAGATCCAGATGTGGTGCCACGGCTGCCATTTTGTCCTGAATTTCAGGACCGACCCACAGGGTGCTGGCCAGTTGACCTGTTTGACCAGGCTGAACCAGAACCGGCTGCGATTTGTAGCCGATAGCCGCAATGCCATTGCCCAGATTCGCAGTGTAGAAGTTATTGGTACCGTTGTTATTTGGCACCCACGCTGTCGCGAAATACTGTTGCAGCATCGCAACCCAACCGCCTTTAGCACTGACGTTCAGGTTTTCGTTATCGGCGATGGTGTCGAATTTGTATTTCTCGTACTTGGTATCTGGCGTGGAGTACGCAGCGCCACGGAAGGTATGCAGCGCAAAGTTGCTGCTTCCGGTGTCACGGTGAGACGGCAGATTGATGGACTGCTTCAGCTGACCAAACGTGGAAACTTCCAGTGGTTTCTCACCGGCGTTCTGCACGTTATAGCCCACATTCACCGCATACTCACCGCGTTTCAGGGTGAAGGTTTTGGTGAAGGTGTTGCCCGCGGCGTCAGTGTAAGTCATCGGGATCGCGAGTTCGTTCTGACCATCAGCCAGTACAAAGGTGTCACTGTCGACGTTATACAGCGGACGAGCGCCATTAGCCGGGTTGTCCGGGCCATCACGACCGGTCAGACCGCTCTGAGCCTGATACAGGAACTCAGGCGTCG
The DNA here is from genome assembly GCF_050435885.1 of Lelliottia sp. 489. Classification (NCBI taxonomy): domain Bacteria; kingdom Pseudomonadati; phylum Pseudomonadota; class Gammaproteobacteria; order Enterobacterales; family Enterobacteriaceae; genus Lelliottia; species Lelliottia sp. 489. Next base: position 45,987 of record NZ_JBNDLC010000005.1, read on the forward strand.
TTTCCAGCAGCTGGAAAGGCTCGTTTGACTTCAGCTCTTTCGGGTAAGTCAGCAGCAGTGCCTGCTCAATATCGCCACCACGGGTGTTGATAGTCAGCTCAAGCACATCGGTTTTCACCGTAATCTGCTTCCCTTGGCCACTGGCCGGTACGCCCTGGTCGGCGGCGCTACCCGCTACGGTGGTCGTTGTCTGCGTGGTCTGTTGCGGCTGTGGTTGAGGATTTTTATCCTGCTCCCATGCCTGCCAGATCATGAAAGACACGAACAACAAAGCGATGACTAAAAGATTGCGTTGCGAATCCATCGTTAGTGTTCTCTGGTATCAAATGGTCCGGGTGGGACGGGGTCGTCACCACCAGGGTGTAAAGGGTGGCATTTTAATACGCGTTTCACCGTCAACCAACTGCCTTTTATCACTCCAAACCTGCGCAATGCCTCAATTCCGTAGCTGGAACAGGTTGGAGTGAAACGACAATGCGGCCCGAGCAGCGGACTGATCAGGCGCTGATAGACCCGAATACAGGCTATCAGGACCCTTGAGCCAGGCGACAATGGCGGCGCCATAGTTTTTCCAACGCTTCCGAGAGAGCACGGTTATCGAGGTCGGCAACCCCTTTTTTAGCCACCACCACGAAATCCATTGAAGGCAGTTCATGTTGACGTAAACGGAAGCTTTCACGCGTCAGACGTTTAATCCGATTGCGTTCATGCGCACGCTTAACGTTTTTCTTGGCGACAGTTAGACCGATGCGGGGATGCCCCAGCGAATTTTGGCGGCCGAGGATGGTGATTTGCGGCGTGCCAGCCCGTTGTGGCTGCTGGAAGACGAAAGTGAAATGAGTGGGAGTTAACAAACGTAACTCCCTGGGAAATGCTAGCTTAACCACCAGGGGTTAGCTTTTATTACTTAGAAACGGTCAGACGAGAACGGCCTTTAGCACGACGACGTGCCAGAACCTGACGACCATTTTTATTAGCCATACGAGCACGGAAGCCGTGAGAACGGTTGCGCTTCAGTACAGACGGTTGAAAAGTGCGTTTCATGGCGATTTCTACCTAAACTTGAATAAATTCACTGACTTTCGCGTATACCCGAACGATTATCGAACGACTAACGCCTCAGCGTGGGTGATTAAAGAGGCCGGATTGTAATAATTGTACACTCCGGAGTCAATTCTCTTTCCTTATTTCCCGCGTATTTCCGCACGATTTCGTGTGGAAAATGAGCAGCGTCCCGCGCGGAGGACGAGCATCACGCGCCGGGTGGGGGATTATACGACCTCCCAACCAAAGCGCAAGGATCGTCCAGGATCATCATTAGATCTTTTAAGCAAAAAATTGTCTGTGCTCATTAATTTTTCCAATATGCGGGCTAAATCGTGGGGCACTCCCTCCAGGATCGTTTACACTTACCCGGTTTCGGATCTTCCTGTGGATAAATCGGGAAGAATCTGTGAGAAACAGAAGATCTCTGGCTCAGTTTAGGCTATGATCCGCGGTCCTGATCGGGATCCAAAGGGGTCTGGTCAGGTAAAAATTGCAGATAGCAATTCGCACGTCACCCTTTGCACAGGGTCTTGTCGACGTGTGCCAACAATCACGAATATTCAGTATCTTTCTTTTATTGTTCGAGTGGAGTCCGCCGTGTCACTTTCGCTTTGGCAGCAGTGTCTTGCCCGATTGCAGGATGAGTTACCAGCCACAGAATTCAGTATGTGGATCCGCCCGTTGCAGGCGGAACTGAGCGATAACACGCTGGCTTTGTATGCGCCAAACCGTTTCGTGCTCGATTGGGTAAGGGATAAATACCTAAATAATATCAATGGATTGCTCAATGATTTCTGCGGCACTGATGCCCCGCAGCTGCGTTTTGAAGTCGGTACTAAACCGGTCACGCAAACTGTCAGAGAGACGGTAAACGTGGCGGCTCCGGCCCAGATTCACGTCCCGACACCGCGCATTATTCAGCCCGCGCGTTCTGGCTGGGACAACGTTCCGGCTCCGGCTGAACCCACCTACCGCTCCAACGTTAACGTGAAGCACACCTTCGATAACTTCGTTGAGGGTAAATCGAACCAGCTGGCCCGTGCGGCGGCTCGTCAGGTTGCGGACAACCCAGGCGGCGCCTACAACCCGCTGTTCCTGTATGGCGGCACGGGTCTCGGTAAAACTCACCTGTTACACGCGGTGGGCAACGGCATTGTGGCGCGTAAGCCCAATGCGAAAGTGGTGTATATGCACTCCGAGCGCTTCGTTCAGGACATGGTAAAAGCCCTGCAAAACAACGCGATCGAAGAGTTTAAACGCTACTACCGTTCTGTTGATGCGCTGCTGATCGATGACATTCAGTTCTTTGCGAATAAAGAACGATCCCAGGAAGAGTTTTTCCACACCTTCAACGCCCTGCTGGAAGGTAATCAACAGATCATTTTGACCTCGGATCGTTACCCGAAAGAGATCAATGGAGTTGAGGATCGTCTGAAATCCCGCTTCGGCTGGGGCCTGACCGTGGCGATCGAACCACCGGAGCTGGAAACCCGCGTCGCGATCCTGATGAAAAAAGCCGATGAAAACGACATTCGCCTGCCGGGTGAAGTGGCGTTCTTTATTGCGAAGCGTCTGCGCTCAAACGTGCGTGAACTCGAAGGCGCACTGAACCGCGTGATCGCCAACGCCAACTTTACTGGCCGGGCGATTACCATCGATTTTGTGCGTGAAGCGCTGCGCGATCTGCTGGCGTTACAGGAAAAACTGGTCACTATCGACAATATTCAGAAGACAGTGGCTGAGTACTACAAAATCAAAGTGGCAGATTTGTTGTCTAAACGTCGTTCCCGCTCGGTGGCGAGACCGCGTCAGATGGCGATGGCGCTGGCGAAGGAATTAACCAACCACAGTCTGCCGGAAATCGGCGATGCGTTTGGTGGCCGTGACCATACGACCGTGCTGCACGCTTGTCGCAAGATCGAGCAGTTACGCGAAGAAAGCCACGACATAAAAGAAGATTTCTCCAATTTAATCAGAACATTATCATCGTGATGCTATGAAATTTACCGTTGAACGTGAACATTTATTAAAACCGCTGCAACAGGTGAGTGGCCCATTAGGTGGCCGCCCGACGCTGCCTATTCTTGGAAACCTGCTGCTTCAGGTCGCTGACGGTACGCTGTCGCTGACCGGCACAGACCTCGAAATGGAAATGGTCGCGCGCGTGACACTTTCTCAACCGCATGATGCGGGTGCCACAACCGTTCCGGCGCGTAAGTTCTTTGATATCTGCCGTGGGCTGCCGGAAGGCGCTGAAATTGCTGTCCAGCTCGAAGGCGACCGTATTCTGGTTCGCTCTGGCCGCAGCCGTTTCTCACTCTCTACACTGCCTGCCGCGGACTTCCCGAATCTGGACGACTGGCAGAGTGAAGTCGAATTCACCCTGCCGCAGGCGACGATGAAACGTCTGATTGAAGCGACCCAGTTCTCGATGGCGCATCAGGACGTTCGCTATTACTTAAACGGCATGTTGTTCGAAACCGAAGGTGAAGAACTGCGTACCGTGGCGACAGACGGCCACCGTCTGGCAGTCTGTTCCATGCCGATTGGCGTGACGCTGCCAAACCATTCGGTGATCGTCCCGCGTAAAGGTGTGATTGAGCTGATGCGTATGCTCGACGGCGGTGATACTCCGCTGCGCGTGCAGATTGGCAGCAATAATATTCGCGCTCACGTGGGCGATTTTATCTTCACGTCGAAGCTAGTTGACGGTCGTTTCCCGGATTATCGTCGCGTATTGCCGAAAAATCCTGACAAAACGCTGGAAGCGGGCTGCGATATCCTCAAACAGGCTTTTGCCCGTGCGGCGATCCTCTCTAACGAGAAATTCCGCGGCGTGCGCCTGTATGTGAGTGAAAACCAGATCAAAATCACCGCCAACAACCCGGAGCAGGAAGAGGCAGAAGAGATTCTGGACGTCACCTACGCCGGTACCGAAATGGAAATCGGCTTTAACGTCAGCTACGTGCTGGATGTGCTCAATGCACTGAAATGCGAAAACGTGCGCATTCTGCTGACCGATTCGGTTTCAAGCGTACAGATTGAAGATGCTGCCAGCCAAAGCGCGGCTTATGTTGTCATGCCAATGAGACTGTAATGTCGCTCACCCGCTTGCTGATCCGCGACTTTCGCAACATCGAAAGCGCGGATCTCGCTTTATCCCCCGGCTTTAATTTCCTGGTTGGCGCGAACGGTAGCGGCAAAACCAGCGTGCTGGAAGCCATCTACACGCTTGGCCATGGTCGTGCGTTTCGCAGCCTGCAGATTGGTCGCGTTATTCGTCACGAGCAGGACGCATTCGTGCTGCACGGACGACTTCAGGGCAGCGAGCGTGAAACCTCGATTGGCCTGACGAAAGACAAGCTGGGCGACAGCAAAGTGCGTATCGACGGCACCGACGGCCATAAAGTGGCTGAACTGGCGCTGCTGATGCCCATGCAGCTGATTACGCCTGAGGGGTTTACATTACTCAATGGCGGCCCCAAATACCGAAGAGCCTTCCTCGACTGGGGATGCTTTCACAACGAAGCGGGTTTCTTTACTGCCTGGAGCAACCTGAAACGGCTGCTTAAACAGCGCAATGCCGCGCTGCGTCAGGTGACCCGCTATGCCCAGTTGCGCCCGTGGGATATGGAATTGGTTCCGCTTGCGGAACAAATCAGCCGCTGGCGTGCCGAATACAGCGCAGGTATCGCCGAAGATATGGCTGATACCTGTAAACAGTTTTTGCCCGAGTTTTCTCTGACCTTCTCCTTCCAGCGTGGCTGGGAGAAAGAGACGGATTATGCCGAGGTACTGGAGAAAGGCTTCGAGCGTGACCGTATGCTGACCTACACCGCACACGGCCCGCACAAAGCGGATTTCCGCATTCGCGCCGACGGTGCGCCGGTGGAAGACACGCTGTCGCGCGGGCAACTCAAGCTTTTGATGTGCGCACTGCGCCTGGCGCAGGGTGAGTTTTTAACTCGCGAGAGTGGGCGACGTTGCCTGTATCTAATAGATGATTTTGCCTCGGAACTCGACGATGCACGGCGCGGGCTGCTTGCCAGCCGCTTAAAAGCCACGCAGTCGCAGGTTTTCGTCAGCGCCATTAGCGCTGAACACGTTATGGACATGTCGGACAAAAATTCGAAGATGTTCACCGTGGAAAAGGGTAAAATAACGGATTAACCCAAGATTAAATGAGCGAGAAACGTTGATGTCGAATTCTTATGACTCCTCCAGTATCAAAGTCCTGAAAGGACTGGATGCGGTGCGTAAGCGCCCAGGTATGTATATCGGCGATACCGATGACGGCACCGGTCTGCACCACATGGTATTCGAGGTTGTGGATAACGCTATCGACGAAGCGCTCGCGGGTCACTGTAAAGATATTATCGTCACCATCCACGGCGATAACTCCGTTTCCGTACAGGATGATGGCCGTGGTATTCCGACCGGCATTCACCCGGAAGAGGGCGTATCCGCTGCGGAAGTGATCATGACCGTCCTGCACGCAGGCGGTAAATTCGATGACAACTCCTATAAAGTGTCCGGCGGCCTGCACGGCGTGGGCGTTTCCGTTGTTAACGCCCTGTCGCAGAAGCTGGAGCTGGTTATCTACCGCGAAGGTAAAATCCATCACCAGGTGTATACCCACGGCGTGCCACAGGCACCGCTGGCGGTCACTGGCGAAACGGAAAAGACCGGGACCACCGTGCGTTTCTGGCCGAGCCACGAAACCTTCTCTAATGTGACTGACTTCGAATACGACATTCTGGCAAAACGTCTGCGCGAGCTGTCGTTCCTGAACTCCGGCGTGTCCATCCGCCTGCGCGATAAGCGCGACGGTAAAGAAGATCATTTCCACTACGAAGGCGGCATTAAGGCGTTTGTTGAGTACCTCAACAAGAACAAAACGCCGATCCACCCAAATATCTTCTACTTCTCTACCGAAAAAGACGGCATCGGCGTGGAAGTGGCGCTGCAGTGGAACGACGGTTTCCAGGAAAACATCTACTGCTTCACCAACAACATTCCACAGCGCGACGGTGGTACGCACCTGGTCGGCTTCCGTACCGCCATGACCCGTACCCTGAACGCCTACATGGATAAAGAAGGCTACAGCAAAAAAGCGAAAGTCAGTGCCACCGGTGACGATGCCCGTGAAGGCCTGATTGCTGTGGTTTCCGTGAAAGTGCCAGATCCGAAATTCTCGTCTCAGACCAAAGACAAACTGGTCTCTTCCGAGGTGAAATCTGCGGTTGAACAGCAGATGAACGAGCTGCTGAGCGAATACCTGCTGGAAAACCCGTCTGACGCGAAAATCGTTGTCGGCAAAATCATTGATGCGGCGCGTGCCCGTGAAGCGGCGCGTAAAGCCCGTGAAATGACCCGTCGTAAAGGTGCGCTGGATCTGGCCGGTCTGCCGGGCAAACTGGCGGACTGCCAGGAACGCGATCCGGCTCGCTCCGAACTGTACCTGGTGGAAGGGGACTCCGCGGGCGGTTCTGCGAAGCAGGGCCGTAACCGTAAGAACCAAGCGATTCTGCCGCTGAAAGGTAAAATCCTGAACGTTGAGAAGGCGCGCTTTGACAAAATGCTCTCCTCTCAGGAAGTGGCGACGCTGATCACCGCTCTCGGCTGCGGCATCGGTCGCGACGAGTACAACCCGGACAAACTGCGCTATCACAGCATCATCATCATGACCGATGCGGACGTCGATGGTTCACACATCCGTACGCTGCTGCTGACCTTCTTCTACCGTCAGATGCCAGAAATCGTTGAACGCGGCCACATCTACATTGCACAGCCACCGCTGTACAAAGTGAAGAAAGGCAAGCAGGAACAGTACATTAAAGACGACGAAGCGATGGATCAGTATCAGATCTCTATCGCTCTGGATGGCGCTACCCTGCATGCGAATGCCCACGCTCCGGCGCTGGCGGGTGAGCCACTGGAGAAACTGGTCTCTGAGTACAATGCGACGCAGAAAATGATTGGTCGTATGGAGCGTCGCTTCCCGCGCACGCTGCTGAAAGAGCTTGTTTATCAGCCGACGCTGGCTGAAGCCGATCTCAGCGACGAGCAGAAAGTGACGCGCTGGGTGAACGCCCTGGTGACTGAGCTGAACGAAAGCGAGCAGCACGGCAGCATGTGGCAGTTTGACGTTCGCGAGAACGCTGAACAGCACCTGTTCGAGCCAATCATCCGCGTACGTACACACGGCGTAGACACCGACTATCCGCTGGATCACGAGTTTGTGACCGGTGGCGAATACCGCCGTCTCTGCACGCTGGGCGAAAAACTGCGTGGTCTGATCGAAGAAGACGCGTTTATCGAACGTGGCGAACGCCGTCAGCCGGTTGCCAGCTTCGAGCAGGCGCTGGAGTGGCTGGTGAAAGAGTCTCGTCGTGGTCTCTCCATTCAGCGTTATAAAGGTCTGGGCGAAATGAACCCGGATCAGCTGTGGGAAACCACCATGGACCCGGAAAGCCGCCGCATGCTGCGCGTGACCGTGAAAGATGCGATCGCCGCTGACCAGCTGTTCACTACCCTGATGGGCGACGCCGTTGAACCGCGCCGCGCTTTCATCGAAGAGAACGCATTGAAAGCCGCGAATATCGACATTTAATTCAGGCCGTCGATTCTGTAAGCCCGGTAGGCGTAGCCTCACCGGGCTTTTCTTTGCCTGCAAAAGAGGAATCTCCTCTTTAAATCCCATCCCCCTTTCTCGACGACTCTTTTACTGTTTTCTGTGCGGAATCGCGTTAGCATGAGGACAGACTCATTTAAATCGGGGATCTCATGGCCATCAAACTCATTGCAATCGATATGGACGGCACGCTGCTGCTGCCTGACCACACTATCTCTCCTGCCGTTAAAAATGCGATTGCCGCCGCTCGTGCGAAAGGCGTGAACGTGGTGCTGACTACGGGGCGTCCGTATGCCGGTGTTCACAGCTATCTGAAAGAGCTGCACATGGAACAACCGGGCGATTACTGTATCACCTACAACGGTGCGCTGGTGCAGAACGCCAGCGATGGCAGCACGGTCGCGCAAACGGCGTTGAGCTATGACGATTACCTGTACCTGGAAAAACTGTCCCGCGAAGTGGGTTCTCACTTCCACGCGCTCGATCGCAACACGCTGTACACCGCGAACCGCGACATCAGCTACTACACCGTACATGAATCCTTCGTGGCGACCATTCCGCTGGTATTCTGCGAGCCGGAAAATATGGACCCGGCCACGCAGTTCCTGAAGGTGATGATGATTGATGAGCCTGCGATTCTGGATCAGGCTATCGCCCGCATCCCGGCGGAAGTGAAAGAGAAATACACCGTGCTGAAAAGCGCGCCGTACTTCCTCGAAATCCTTGATAAACGCGTCAATAAAGGCACCGGCGTGAAATCGCTGGCCGATACGCTGGGCATCAAGCCGGAAGAGATCATGACCCTGGGCGATCAGGAAAATGACATCGCGATGATCGAATACGCGGGTATGGGCGTGGCAATGGAAAACGCGATCCCGTCGGTGAAAGAAGTGGCCAACTTCGTCACCAAATCTAACCTCGAAGATGGCGTAGCTTACGCGATCGAGAAGTTCGTGCTGAACTAAACCGTCTCAAACGCATCAGCCCCGGCGATTAACCGGGGCTTTTTTTTGCCTGTTGATCGATGGGTTGTTCTTTTTGTGATCTGGATTGTAGTACAACACAATATGATTGTACTACATTACGGCCATGGAATTGACGAACGACCTCACGTTTGTACTGCAAAAGTGAGGTGAAACTCATCGGTCGCGGTAAAGTAGTGATGGACAAAAGAAACAAGGATTCTCCATGACTCTCAACAAAACCGACCGCATCGTCATCGCGCTGGGCAATCAGATTGTCAGCGGTAAGTACGTACCGGGTTCGCCGCTTCCCGCCGAGGCCGAGCTGTGCGAGGAGTTTGAAACCTCGCGCAACATCATCCGCGAAGTGTTTCGCTCGCTAATGGCGAAACGGCTGATCGAAATGAAGCGTTATCGCGGCGCCTTTGTCGCCCCGCGTAAACAGTGGAACTACCTCGACACCGACGTTCTGCAGTGGGTGCTGGCAAACGACGACGACCCGCAGCTCATCGGTGCGATGAGCGAGGTACGAAACCTGGTTGAGCCGGCAATTGCCCGCTGGGCAGCCGAGCGGGCGACATCAGGGGACCTGGCCCAGATCGAAGCGGCGCTCAACGACATGATCGCCAACAACCAGGACAGGGACGCTTTTAACGAAGCGGATATCCGCTATCACGAGGCGGTGCTGGAATCAGTGCATAACCCGGTTTTACAGCAGCTTAGCGTGGCGATCAGCTCGCTACAGCGCGCAGTTTTTGAACGGACCTGGATGGGGGATGAGGCCAACATGCCCAAGACCCTGCAGGAACATAAAGTGCTGTTCGATGCGATACGACATCAGGACAGCAATGCGGCAGAGCAAGCGGCGCTCGCCATGATCGCCAGCTCGACACGAAGGTTAAAGGAAATCACATGACATCTCGCTACATCGCTATTGACTGGGGATCGACCAATCTGCGCGCCTGGCTTTATGAAGGCGATAAATGCCTGGATAACAGGCAATCAGAAGCAGGCGTCACGCGCCTGAACGGTAAATCCCCTCAGGCGGTGTTAGCAGAAGTCACTGAAAACTGGCGCGAAGGCGCGACACCGGTGGTCATGGCTGGGATGGTAGGCAGCAACGTGGGCTGGAAAGTCGCGCCGTACTTGCCTGTTCCTGCCCATTTCTCTGCCATTGGTGAGACGTTAACGTCCGTTGGCGACAATATCTGGATTATTCCCGGACTTTGCGTTTCCCGTGACGATAACCATAACGTGATGCGTGGCGAAGAGACACAGCTCCTCGGCGCGCGCACCCTTTCTCCTTCTTCTGTCTATGTTATGCCCGGCACGCACTGCAAATGGGTGCATGCCGACGCGGAGCAGATCCACGATTTTCGGACCGTGCTGACCGGCGAATTGCATCATGTGCTGCTGCGTCATTCGCTGGTGGGCGCCGGCCTGCCGGAACAGCAACCCTCTCCTGAGGCTTTTGCTGCCGGGCTTGCACGCGGTCTCGCTTCGCCTGCCGTTCTGCCACAACTTTTTGAAGTTCGCGCTTCACACGTGCTGGGGACTCTCCCGCGTGAACAGGTCAGCGAATTTCTCTCCGGTCTGCTGATTGGCGCAGAAGTCGCCACCCTGGGCGAGCAGTTCGCCGGGCAGCAGGACATCACCCTTGTCGCGGGTTCATCGTTAACCGCTCGTTACCAGCAGGCGTTTCGCGCCTGTGGTCGCGAAGTTTCAACGCTTGAAGGCGACGTGGCATTCCAGGCAGGTATAAGGAGCATCGCTAATGCAGTGGCAAACTAATCTCCCTCTCATCGCGATTTTGCGCGGCATTACGCCGGACGACGCGCTCGCACACGTGGGCGCAGTCATCGACGCCGGATTTGACGCAGTGGAAATCCCGCTCAATTCACCGCAGTGGGAAAAGAGCATCCCGGCAGTGGTGGACGCGTTTGGCGACAGAGCGCTAATTGGCGCGGGTACGGTCTTAAAACCCGAGCAGGTCGAGCAACTCGCCAGTATGGGCTGCAAGCTTATCGTCACGCCAAACATTCAGCCCGAGGTCATCCGCCGCGCGGTAGGTTACGGCATGACCGTCTGCCCTGGCTGTGCGACTGCCACCGAAGCGTTTACCGCGCTGGATGCGGGCGCGCAGGCGCTGAAAATTTTCCCGTCGTCGGCCTTCGGCCCGGATTACATCAAAGCGCTGAAAGCGGTACTTCCGGCTGATGTTCCGGTCTTTGCCGTGGGGGGCGTGACGCCGGAAAACCTGACGCAGTGGCTGAATGCCGGTTGTGCAGGGGCAGGGCTTGGCAGCGATCTCTATCGCGCCGGGCAGTCCGTTGAGCGTACTGCAGCGCAGGCAGCCGCGTTTGTTAAGGCGTATCGAGAGGCAGTGAAATGAAAATTACCAACATCACCACGTACCGTTTACCCCCGCGCTGGATGTTTCTAAAAATCGAAACCGACGAAGGCGTCATCGGCTGGGGCGAGCCGGTAATTGAAGGCCGCGCGCGTACCGTCGAAGCGGCGGTGCATGAGCTGAAAGAGTTCCTGATCGGTCAGGACCCGGCGCGTATTAACGATCTGTGGCAAGTAATGTATCGCGGTGGATTTTATCGCGGCGGCCCGATCCTGATGAGCGCCATCGCCGGTATCGATCAGGCGCTGTGGGATATCAAAGGCAAAGTGCTGAACGCTCCGGTCTGGCAGCTGATGGGCGGTCTGGTGCGCGACAAAATTAAAGCCTACAGCTGGGTCGGCGGTGACCGTCCGGCAGAGGTGATCGACGGCATCAAAACGCTGCGCAAAATTGGCTTTGATACCTTCAAGCTTAACGGCTGCGAAGAGATGGGCGTCATTGACAGCTCCCGCGCGGTGGATAACGCCGTGAATACGGTGGCGCAAATCCGCGAAGCCTTTGGCAATGAGATTGAGTTTGGCCTCGATTTCCACGGTCGCGTCAGCGCGCCGATGGCGAAAGTGCTGATCAAAGAGCTGGAGCCGTACCGCCCGCTGTTTATCGAAGAGCCGGTACTGGCGGAGCAGGCCGAGTACTATCCGACGCTGGCGGCGCAGACCCATATTCCGATCGCGGCGGGCGAACGTATGTTCTCGCGCTTCGAATTCAAACGCGTGCTGGAAGCGGGCGGCCTGGCGATTCTGCAGCCGGATCTGTCCCACGCCGGGGGTATCACCGAATGCTACAAAATCGCTGGTATGGCCGAAGCTTACGACGTGGCGCTGGCGCCGCACTGCCCGCTGGGACCGATTGCCCTGGCCGCCTGTCTGCACGTGGACTTCGTCTCGCGTAACGCGGTATTCCAGGAGCAGAGCATGGGCATCCATTACAACAAAGGTGCTGAGCTGCTCGATTTTGTGAAAAACAAAGAAGACTTCAACATGGAAGGCGGGTTCTTCAAACCGTTAACCAAACCGGGTCTGGGCGTGGACATTGACGAAGCCAAAGTGATTGAGCTGAGTAAAAACGCCTCCGACTGGCGTAACCCGCTGTGGCGATATTCGGATGGTAGCGTAGCGGAGTGGTGATCACCATTTCGTAAGCCCGGTCAGCGCCATATTCCCGGGCAAAAATTCTTACCCACAAAAACATAACCCTCTGTAACTTACAGGGCATGGTGACGTGTATCGCTATGCCCAAAATCTGGAGACAGATTAATGGATATTTCTGTGACTACCGCAAAAACAGGCCGTCGTCGTTACCTGACGCTGCTGATGATTTTTATTACCGTGGTGATTTGCTACGTTGACCGCGCCAACCTGGCCGTAGCGTCCGCGCATATTCAGGAAGAGTTTGGCATTTCGAAAACCGAGATGGGCTACATCTTCTCGGCGTTTGCCTGGATGTATACCCTGTGCCAGATCCCAGGTGGACGTGTGCTGGACCGCCTAGGCTCTCGCACCACCTACTGCATCGCGATTTTTGGCTGGTCCGTTGCCACCCTGTTCCAGGGCTTTGCCACCGGACTGCTGTCGCTGATTGGCCTGCGTGCCATCACCGGGATCTTCGAAGCGCCCGCTTTCCCGACCAACAACCGCATGGTGACCAGCTGGTTCCCGGAGCATGAACGCGCCTCGGCGGTGGGGTTCTACACCTCCGGACAGTTTGTAGGCCTGGCGTTCCTCACGCCGCTGCTGATCTGGATCCAGGAGTCGCTAAGCTGGCACTGGGTGTTCATCATCACCGGCGGCGTCGGGATTATCTGGTCGTTTGTCTGGTTTAAGGTCTATCAGTCACCGCGTAAAACCAAAGGCATCACCACAGCTGAACTGAATTACATCGAGCAGGGCGGTGGTCTGGTGGATGGCGATGCGCAGATTGAAAACAAGGGGCGCACCCGCCTGACCAAAAGTGACTGGAAACTGGTTTTCCACCGCAAACTGGTGGGGGTTTATCTCGGGCAGTTCGCGATTGCGTCAACCCTGTGGTTCTTCCTGACCTGGTTCCCGAACTATCTGACCCAGGAAAAAGGCATCACCGCGCTGAAAGCCGGTTTCATGACCACGGTTCCGTTCCTGGCAGCGTTCGTGGGCGTCCTGTTGTCGGGCTGGATTGCCGATATGTTAGTGCGCAAAGGCTGCTCGATTGGATTCTCGCGCAAGCTGCCGATCATCTTCGGCCTGCTGCTCTCCACCTGCATCATGGGCGCGAACTACACCAATGACCCGGTGTGGATCACCGTGCTGATGGCGGTGGCCTTCTTCGGCAACGGTTTTGCGTCCATCACCTGGTCGCTGGTCTCCTCACTGGCACCGATGCGTCTGATTGGCCTCACCGGAGGCGTGTTTAACTTTGCCGGCGGGTTAGGCGGTATCACCGTTCCGCTGGTCATTGGCTATCTGGCGCAGGCGCACGGCTTTGCACCTGCTCTGACCTACATCTCCGTCATCACTCTGATTGGCGCGCTCTCCTACATCCTGCTGGTCGGCGATGTTAAACGAGTAGGCTAAATCTTCGCGATGCTTTACCCTGATGCGATAACCGCGCATCAGGGTCTCTCCATGAAACAAATCACCTTCGCTCCCCGTCATCACCAACTCACGAATACCAATACCTGGACGCCTGACAGCCAATGGCTGGCGTTTGACGTGCGACCGTCCGGCGCGTCCTTTACGGGCGAGACGATCGAGCGAGTCAACGTGAACACGGGCGAAACCGAGGTGATCTACCGCGCTAAAAATGGCGCGCACGTGGGCGTGGTGACCGTTCATCCTCTTGAGGAACAGTACGTCTTTATTCACGGCCCGGAAAACCCGGATGCGATCTGGCACTACGACTTTCACCATCGTCGCGGTGTGATTGCCTGCAACGGCGAAGTCAGTAATCTCGATGCCATGGATATCACTGCGCCCTATACCCCCGGCGCGCTGCGCGGCGGGAGCCACGTTCACGTTTTTAGCCCCAACGGGCAACGGGTCAGTTTTACCTATAACGACCATGTGATGCACGAACGCGACGTGACGCTGGATCTGCGCAATGTCGGCGTCGCCGTGCCGTTCGGCCCGGTGATGCCGCAGGGCAATCATCCGCGCGAATATGCCGGAACGTTCTGGAGCGTACTGATCAGCCGCACGACGCCTACGCCACGGCCCGGCAGCGATGAGATCAACCGCGCCTATGAAGAGGGCTGGGTGGGTAACCGCCAGCTGGCCTTTATCGGCGACACGCTCTCTGAACGCGGTGAAAAAGTGCCGGAGCTGTTTATCGTCGATCTTCCAGACGATGAGGCAGGCTGGAAACGGGCGGGCGACGAACCGCTGGAAGGGACGGAGCAGACCCTGCCCGCACCGCCTGCTGGCGTGGTGCAGCGGCGTTTAACGTTTACCCATGAAAACCGCTATCCGGGGCTGGTCAACGTGCCGCGCCACTGGGTGCGCAGCCATCCGCAGGGCGGTGAAATCGCGTTTTTGATGCGCGATGAGCGTGGCATTGTGCAGATGTGGCTTATCGCGCCAGAGGGCGGTGAGCCGCGCCAGCTGACGCATAACACCCGCGATATTCAGTCGGCGTTTAACTGGCATCCGTCGGGGGAAGCGCTGGGATTTGTGCTGGACAACCGCATTGCCTGCTGCGATGTGCGAAGCGGTGAGGTGACGTTTTTGACGTCCGATCACGGCAATCCGCCCTCGGGTGATGCGGTGGTGTTCTCGCCGGATGGCCGTAATGTGGCGTGGATGGAAGAGACGGCCGGTTTCCGTCAGCTTTGGGTCACGGAAACCGGGAAGTAATCAGGGCGCTGTCATCTCAGCGGGTGGGATAACGCTGTTGGTGGCCATATTCTGCTTTTCGCTTTTTTCCACGCGTGAACGCACCGAGCTATCGGTGCGGAACAGATCCCACGGGACTAACAGCGTATCCAGCACCGCTGTAAACGGCAGATCCAGAATCGCCAGGGATTTGGTGCCCCAGTTCGTCTCATCATCCGAAATCATATTCGCGCTGGCGCGCGTGCCCGGATATGTTCCTTCTTTACCGCCGGTGTGAGACATCACGCTCGAACACCCGCAAAGTAATACCACTACGCTGCATGTTGTCAGCTTTATCAGAACATTATTCATCATCTGTTAATCAATGTTAATGGCGAGACATAACCGCAATATCGAGTTATAGCGAGCCATGTGCGAAAAGAATAGCTGGAAAGCGCCGCTCTGTGGCAGCCATCGCAATTTCACTCTTTGTGCTGTAGTCCCAGTCTATGCGAGACCCAGCAAAGTGCAAAAAAATCTCGCATTTAACCTCTTGAAATGATCGGAATCAGACCCACTTTATCTGTGTAGCCGAAGAACGAACACGCCTGATGGGTGTTTGGTGGCACAACGGCCTGTCCATGGTGGAAGGCAAACATTACTCGCTGATTTCAGGAGCGTTGATTTATGCGTAATTTCGATTTTTCCCCGCTGTACCGTTCTGCTATTGGTTTTGATCGCCTGTTCAACCATTTAGAAAATAACCAAAGTCAGGGTAACGGTTACCCTCCATACAACGTTGAGCTGGTTGACGAAAACCACTACCGCATTGCCATTGCTGTCGCCGGTTTCGCTGAGAGCGAACTGGAAATCACCGCGCAGGACAACCTGCTGGTGGTGAAAGGCGCACACACGGCAGAGCAGAAAGAACGTACCTATCTCTACCAGGGCATTGCTGAGCGCAACTTTGAACGCAAATTCCAGCTCGCCGAAAACATCCACGTTTACGGTGCGAACCTGGTGAACGGTCTGCTGTTTATCGATCTGGAACGTGTGATTCCGGAAGAGAAAAAACCGCGCCGTATCGAGATCAACTAATTTAAGCGGGTCGCTCGCGCGGCCCATCCAGAGTGGCTTGCCGAAACGGGAGCCTGTGCGAATCCATGTGGATTTGCAGGAACAACTGCGCACTAAAAAAAGTGCTTAACTCGCTTCTCAGAAGGAGATTAACAATGCGTAACTACGATTTATCCCCCCTGCTGCGTCAGTGGATTGGTTTTGACAAACTGGCTAACGCCCTGCAAAGCACGGCTGAACAACAGAGTTTTCCGCCGTACAACATCGAAAAAAGCGATGACAACCACTACCGCATCACGCTGGCGCTGGCCGGATTCCGTCAGGAGGATCTCGATATCCAGCTCGAAGGCGCGCGCCTGACGGTGAAAGGGACGCCGGAAAAACCACAAGCCGAGACCCAGTGGCTGCATCAGGGCCTGGTGACTCAGCCGTTTAGCCTGAGCTTTACCCTGGCTGACCATATGGAAGTCTCCGGAGCGACCTTTACCAACGGGCTGTTGCACATTGATTTGACGCGCAACGTGCCGGAAGCACTGGCACCGCAGAAAATCGCCATCAGCGAACGTCCGGCGCTGAACAGCTAATTTGTGTCGGAAGGCGCTACGCTTTCCCGGCCAACAAAACCCGCAGGCCTACTCAAGGGCAGTGCCTGCGGGCAAAGCAAACGACTAAGCCCCGCTTTCGCGGGGCTTTTTTGTGCGCCATCGCCCATACAAACCCCATAACCTCTGCGAGAATCCCCTTAATCACTAAGGATATGCGCAGGGAAAAGGTCATGAGTGATATCGCGTTAACGGTTAGCGTGTTGGCCCTGGTTGCAGTGGTTGGGCTGTGGATTGGCAATATCAAAATCCGCGGTGTCGGATTTGGCATTGGCGGGGTGCTTTTCGGCGGTATTTTTGTCGGCCATTTCGCCGATCAGCTTGGGTTAACCCTCAGCGCTGAAATGCTGCACTTCATTCAGGAATTCGGCCTGATCCTCTTCGTCTACACCATCGGCATTCAGGTCGGGCCTGGGTTTTTCGCCTCGCTGCGCGTCTCTGGGCTGCGGCTGAATCTCTTTGCTCTCGGCATTGTCGTCATGGGCGGCCTCGTCACCGCCATTCTGCATAAAATCTTTGATATTCCGCTCCCGGTGGTGCTGGGGATTTTCTCCGGCGCGGTCACCAATACCCCTGCGCTGGGGGCCGGACAGCAAATTCTGCGCGATCTGGGTATTGCGCCCGGCGTAGTGGATCAGATGGGGATGAGCTATGCGATGGCTTACCCGTTTGGCATTTGCGGCATTCTGCTGACCATGTGGCTGGTGCGTGTGCTGTTTCGTATCAACGTGGACGACGAAGCCAAAAAGCATGAATCCACGATCACCAATGGCCACATGCTGATCAAAACCATCAACATTCGCGTCGAAAACCCCAATCTGAACCACATGGCGATTCAGGATGTGCCGATTCTGAACAGCGTCAATATCATCTGCTCGCGCCTGAAGCGGGACGAAATGCTGATGGTCCCATCTCCCGGCACTGTGATTCAGCTCGGGGACTTATTGCACCTGGTCGGCCAGCCCGGCGATCTGCACAGCGCGCAACTGGTGATCGGCCAGGAGGTAGACACCTCCCTCTCGACGCGGGGCACCGATATGCGCGTGGAACGCGTTGTGGTCACCAACGAGCAGGTATTGGGCAAAAAAATCCGCGATTTACAGGTAAAAGAGCGTTACGACGTAGTGATCTCACGCCTGAATCGTGCGGGCGTTGAATTGGTCGCCAGCCCGGATGCCAGCCTGCAGTTTGGCGATATCCTCAATCTGGTTGGCCGCCCGTCGTCCATCGACGCCGTCGCCGATATGGTCGGCAATGCGCAGCAAAAATTGCAGCAGGTGCAGATGCTGCCGGTGTTTATCGGTATCGGGCTGGGGGTGCTGCTCGGCTCAATTCCCCTCTACGTGCCCGGATTCCCGGTAGCGCTTAAGCTCGGTCTGGCGGGCGGGCCGCTGATCATGGCGCTGATTTTGGGGCGTATCGGCTGTATCGGGAAGCTGTACTGGTTCATGCCGCCAAGCGCCAACCTGGCCCTGCGCGAGCTGGGCATTGTGCTGTTCCTCTCGGTAGTGGGGCTGAAATCTGGCGGCGACTTTATCCACACTCTGACGCAGGGCGAGGGGATAAGCTGGATCGGCTACGGGATTATCATCACGGCGGTTCCGCTGCTGACGGTCGGGATTCTGGCGCGGATCTTCGCGAAGATGAACTACCTGACCCTGTGCGGCATGCTGGCCGGCTCCATGACCGATCCTCCGGCGCTGGCCTTCGCTAACAATCTGCACGCCACCAGCGGCGCGGCGGCACTCTCCTACGCCACCGTTTATCCGCTGGTGATGTTCCTGCGCATCATCACGCCGCAGCTACTGGCCGTGCTGTTCTGGGGGATAGGCTAACAACGCGTCCGGGTGGATACGCCGCAGATGGTAGTCCACCTGGTAATCGCTGGTATTGCGGAACATCACGGAGTAATTCAGGAACTCGCCGCTGTCGCTGTAGGACAGTGACGTAATGCGCAGCAGCGGCGTCTGTTCCGGTAAATTCATCAGATTCGCCAGCTGCCGGTCAGCCAGCACCGGCGTCAGGCTCTCGTAGTTTCCGCTGATGGTGATCCCGCACTCCTTCTCGATGTAATCAAACTTCGACCCTTCAAGATGTGCCAGCGACAGGTTGCGGAATAGCTTCACGGGCATAAAGCTGTCTTCCAGCATCAGCGGTTTTCCCTCCACGTAACGCACCCGACGCGAAAAGTAGATCCGCTCGTCAATCTGAATACGCAGCTGGCTGGCGATGGCGGGCGGGGCGGGCATCACTTCAAACTGCAATACCTTGCTCTGCACCTCTTTGCCCTGCTGGCGCAACACCTCCACCAGCCCGGTCAGATTGGTGGTTTCATGGTGAACATCCTTACGCGCGACAAAGGTGCCGCTGCCGTGACGGCGTACCACCAGCCCCCAGCCGACCAATAAATCGATGGCCTTGCGAATGGTCATCCGCGCCACGCCAAACTCCTGCGCCAGCGCTTTTTCGCCGGGCAGAGGGCTGCCGACATTGTAATCCGACGAATTGAGCCGCAGACGTAATCTGTCGGCAATGGATTTGTAGATCACCTGTAGACCTCTCTGCGCGTATTCAGTCGTGCATCGCGTCTTAACATGTCCATATTTTGAACTGAAAGTAGACCTGAGTGGGCAAATTAAAACCATGAATGCGATCACGGAACGCAGCGGTGCGCGGTGTGAGCCGCTGGGTAAATTTTTATTCTCATTTCAGGCCAGCACAAAACCAATAAGGCCAAACCCCCTACAGGTTGTTACATGAGGATTTAAAGATGCTCAGTCAAATACAACGTTTTGGCGGCGCCATGTTTACCCCGGTGCTGTTGTTCCCTTTCGCAGGCATGGTGGTCGGAATTGCCATCATGCTGCGCAATCCGCTTTTTGTGGGCGAGGCCTTAACGGCACCCGATCATTTATTTGCCCAAATCGTCCACATCATTGAAGAGGGCGGCTGGGCGGTCTTTCGTAATATGCCGCTGATTTTCGCCGTCGGTTTACCGATCGGCCTCGCCAAACAGGCGCAGGGCCGGGCGTGTCTGGCGGTGCTGATTAGCTTCCTGACCTGGAACTATTTTATCAACGCAATGGGCATGACCTGGGGTCAGTTCTTTGGCGTGAACTTTATGGCCGAACCCACCGCGGGAAGCGGGCTGGCGATGATTGCCGGGATCAAAACCCTCGATACCAGCATTATCGGCGCGATTGTGATTTCCGGGCTGGTGACCGCCATCCACAACCGCTATTTCGATAAACAGCTGCCGGTATTTTTAGGCATCTTCCAGGGCACCTCGTTTGTGGTGATCATCGCCTTCTTCGTGATGATTCCGTGCGCCTGGCTGACGCTGCTCGGCTGGCCAAAAGTGCAGATGGGCATTGAGTCGTTGCAGGCATTTTTACGCTCCGCCGGGGCGCTGGGCGTGTGGGTGTATACCTTCCTGGAACGCATTTTGATCCCAACGGGCCTGCACCACTTCGTCTACGGTCCATTTATTTTCGGCCCGGCGGCGGTCGAGGGCGGTATTCAGGTTTACTGGGCGCAGCATTTGCAGGCGTTCAGCCAGAGCACGTTGCCGCTGAAAACCCTGTTCCCCGAAGGCGGCTTTGCGCTGCACGGTAACTCGAAAGTGTTTGGCTCCGTTGGGATTGCGCTGGCGCTCTGGTACACCGCCTCGCCGGAAAATCGCGTCAAAGTGGCGGGGCTGCTGATCCCGGCGACGCTGACCGCGATGCTGGTGGGGATCACCGAACCGCTGGAGTTTACCTTCCTGTTTATCTCGCCACTGCTGTTTGCCGTTCACGCGGTCCTCGCCGCGACCATGGCGACCGTGATGTATATCTTTGGCGTGGTCGGCAACATGGGCGGCGGGCTGCTTGACCAGTTCCTCCCTCAGAACTGGATCCCGATGTTCCACAATCATGCTTCCATGATGTTCACCCAGATTGGTATCGGTCTGTGCTTCACCGCCCTCTATTTCCTGGTCTTTAAGACGCTTATCGAACGCTTCAACCTGAAAACCCCAGGCCGTGAAGAGAGCGAAATCAAACTCTACAGCAAAGCGGATTACCAGGCCGCGCGCGGGCAAACTACCGTTGCGGCGAACACCAGCTCTGGCCAGGCGGCTGCCTATCTGCAGGCGCTGGGCGGAGCAGGCAATATCGAAAGTATCAACAACTGCGCCACCCGGCTGCGTATCGCCCTGTTTGATATGAGCAAAACGCAAAGTGACGACGTTTTCAAAGCCCTTGGCGCCCACGGTGTGGTGCGTCGCGGCAATGGTATTCAGGTGATTGTTGGGCTGCACGTCCCACAGGTGCGCGACCAGCTTGAATCCCTGATGACCCCTTCTACTACAAACCCATCATCCACCATGACAGAGGCTGTATCATGAAAAAATTCTCAGTTGTTATCGCAGGCGGCGGCAGCACCTTCACTCCTGGTATCGTCCTGATGTTGCTGGCGAATCGCGACCGCTTCCCACTGCGTGCGCTCAAGTTCTATGACAACGACGGCGCACGTCAGGAGACCATCGCCGAGGCATGCAAAATCATCCTGCAGGAGCAGGCGCCGGATATCGAATTCAGCTACACCACCGACCCTAAAGCCGCGTTTACCGACGTGGACTTTGTGATGGCGCATATCCGTGTCGGCAAATACCCGATGCGTGAGAAGGATGAGAAAATCCCACTGCGTCACGGCGTGCTGGGCCAGGAAACCTGCGGTCCGGGCGGGATCTCCTACGGTATGCGCTCCATTGGCGGCGTGCTGGAGCTGGTGGATTATATGGAGCAATACTCCCCGAATGCGTGGATGCTCAACTACTCCAACCCGGCGGCGATCGTTGCTGAAGCCACCCGCCGTCTGCGACCTCACGCCAAAATCCTCAACATCTGCGATATGCCGATTGGCATTGAAGGGCGAATGGCGCAGATCGTCGGTCTGAAAGACCGCAAAGAGATGCGCGTGCGCTACTACGGCCTGAACCATTTCGGCTGGTGGACGTCGATTGAAGATCTGAACGGTAACGATCTGATGCCGAAACTGCGCGAATACGTGGCGAAAAACGGCTATGTACCTCCTTCTGACGACGCCCATACGGAAGCCAGCTGGAATGACACGTTCGCGAAAGCGAAAGACGTGCAGGCGCTCGATCCAGACACCATGCCAAACACCTACCTGAAATATTACCTCTTCCCGGATTACGTGGTGGCGCACTCAAACCCGGAGCGCACCCGCGCGAACGAAGTGATGGATCACCGCGAGAAGCATGTTTTCAGCTCCTGCCGCGCCATCATCGAAGCGGGGAAATCTTCCGCCGGTGAGCTGGAAATCGATGAGCATGCGTCGTACATCGTCGATCTGGCAACGGCTATCGCGTTCAACACTCAGGAGCGGATGCTGCTGATTGTGCCGAACAACGGGGCGATTCATAACTTCGACGCCGATGCGATGGTCGAAATCCCTTGTCTGGTTGGCAAAAACGGCCCTGAGCCGCTGACCGTGGGCGATATTCCGCACTTCCAGAAGGGGCTGATGGGCCAGCAGGTGGCAGTGGAAAAACTGGTGGTCGACGCCTGGGAAGAGCGCTCCTATACCAAACTCTGGCAGGCGATAACCCTGTCTAAAACGGTGCCAAGCGCTTCGGTTGCCAAAGCCATCCTCGATGATCTGATTGAGGCCAACAAAGATTACTGGCCAGAATTGCACTAATCCCGCCGACCGGCATCCCAGATGCCGGTCAATTTACGCTATGCTGAAGCCTGCTTGCGGTACGACAAGGAGCCTTCATGAAAATTTCCCAGCTGGGCGAAGCGCCTGACTATCGGTTTTCCCTCGCCAATGAGCGCACATTTCTCGCATGGATCCGCACCGCGCTGGGGTTTCTCGCCGCAGGCGTCGGGCTGGACCAGCTCGCGCCGGATTTTGCCACGCCGCTGATTCGTGAAGTGCTGGCGCTGCTGCTATGTCTGTTCGCCGGTGTGCTGGCGATCTACGGCTATCTGCGCTGGCTGCGCAATGAAAAGGCGATGCGCCTGAAACAGGATATGCCCTACACGCGCGGCCTGCTGGCGATCAGCGTGATATTGCTGGCCGTCGCGGCAGCGGTCATGGTGCTGGTGTTCTATGGCGGATAGCCGCAAAGCGCGACGGGAAGCCGACCCCGGCCTGCAGCCCGAGCGCACATCGCTGGCCTGGCTACGCACGCTGCTGGGCTACGGCGCTTTGATCGCACTGGCGATTAAACACAACTGGCACCGCACCGGTCTGCCGTTCTGGGTCTCGATTGTGGTGCTGGCGCTGGTAGCGGCTCTTCTCTGGCGCTACACCCGCAACCGCAACCTGATGGACGTGAATCACAACGATTTTGCGCAGCCCAAAGCAGTGCGTGACAAATTCTTGATCTCTCTCGCAGTTCTCTCCCTCGCATTACTGTTTGCTGTAACACACTTACAGCAAATACTGATTTTTCTAGGGTCGTGAATGACAGGATGCCACGGAAGTACCCGCGTGGTTGTAGTCGATAACTGCAACGCGCGCGAGCCAGGGAAGGTTTATCAAGCGTTACGCCTCAGCGGTAACAAAAACGTCCATTTTTTGCCACAGACGGCGGGTGAAAAGCCCGTAACGCCGGAGGTGTGGGGCGAGTTCTTAACGCAGATTTTTGCGATGTGGGTCCGGCAGGATATCGGGGAGATCTCGGTGCGCCTGTTCGACGACACACTGGACGGCTGGTGTGGCACCGCGCTGTGCCAGAAGAAAGGGCTGCTGAAATGCCAGACGTGCGCAGGACGGCGGTTATGCACGTCGGCAAATGACGACGTGCTGTGTCAGGGCTATCTGGCGTTCTATGACTACAGCGCACCCTTTATGAAAGTGATGCGCGATTTGAAAAAGCACAACCGTTCGACGCAAGAGCTGATGACGCTGTTACGGCAGACGTGATGGACGGCCTTTCGCCAGATATTTTGCCATCTCCGCTTCCGGCACCATCCCGCCGCCCGTTGCCCAGACGAGGTGGGTTGCATTGACTGAAGAAGGGACACGCACCGGCCCGGCCATACCCGCCAGTGCCGATGGCTCCAGATGAATGCCCTCTTCCTGCGCCAGCCAGCCCAGCATGTCGTACATGCTCTGATCGGACAGGGTGTAGAACCCATCCAGCAAACGCTCCATTGCGCGGCCGACAAACCCGGACGCGCGTCCCACCGCCAGACCGTCTGCGGCCGTTAGGTTGTCGATCCCCAAATCCTGCACCGCAATTTCATCGTGCAAACCGGTATAAACGCCCAGCAACATGCACGGCGAATGGGTTGGCTCGGCGAAGAAGCAGTGAACGTGGTCGCCAAAGGCCAGCTTGAGGCCAAACGCGACGCCGCCAGGGCCACCGCCCACGCCGCACGGCAGATAGACATACAGGGGATGATCCGCATCCACCACGCGCCCTTGTTCAGCAAACTGAGCTTTCAGACGTTCACCCGCCACGGCATAACCCAAAAACAGGGTGCGAGAGTTTTCGTCGTCGATAAAGAAGCAGTTGGGATCGCTCTCGGCAGCCTTGCGCCCCTGCTCCACGGCCACGCCGTAATCTTGTTCGTACTCCACCACTTCAACGCCGTGGCTGCGCAGTTTGGCCTTTTTCCACTCGCGGGCGTCGGCAGACATATGTACCGTCACCTTAAAGCCAACGCGGGCGCTCATGATGCCAATCGACATCCCCAGATTACCCGTTGAGCCAACGGCAATGCTGTACTGGCTGAAAAATGCTTTAAAGCGCGGTTCCAGCAGGATGCTGTAATCGTCTGTCAGCGACAGCAGCCCCGCTTCCAGCGCCAGTTTTTCGGCGTGGGTCAGCACTTCATAAATCCCTCCGCGCGCTTTGATAGAGCCGGAAATCGGTAAGTGGCTGTCTTTTTTCAGCAGTAAATTTCCGTTGATCGGCGTGGTAAACTCCTTCGCCAGGCGCTGCTGCATGGCGGGAATGGCCACCACGTCTGATTCGATAATGCCGTTTTTGGCCGCGGTTTCCGGGAACGCTTTCGCCAGATAAGGCGCAAAGCGGGCCAGGCGGGCGTGAGCATCCTTCACATCCGCCTGCGTCAGCCCGACATACGGCAGCCCTTCGGCAAGCGTGGTGGTGCGCGGGTTAAACCAGGTGGTCTCTTTCAGCGCCATCAGATCCTCTACCAGAGGATATTGGGCGATTAAGGTGGTGATGTTTGCGTTTTCCATAGTACGTCTCTTCGCGCTTAGATAATGAAAGAAAGCAGGAACGTGCAGCCAAGTGCAAGTACCGAGGCGATAAATGTCGCCGTTGTATAGTATTTAAAGGTCTCGTTCAGGGTCGCGCCGCAGTATTGCTTCACCAGCCAGAAGAGAGAATCGGTGACGATCGTGCAGCCAATGGCGCCAGAACCGATGGCAATGGCGATGATCTCCGGGCTGACGTTGGGATAGAGCGGCAGCATCGGCGCGACAATCGCCGTGGCCCCCATCATCGCAACCGTGGCAGACCCGACGGCCGCATGGAGAATTAACGCCACCAGCCAGGCCAGCAGAATCGGGTGCATATGCATGTTCGATAAAATCAGCGCCAGCGTGTCGGCCAGGCCGCTGGTTTTGAGGATCGCGTTAAACGCCCCGCCCGCCCCGATAATCAACAGGATGTTGGCAATCGAACCAAAGCCCGTTTCTGTGTGCTTAAGCAGCGCGCTCATCCCGATATGCTGACGAATGCCGAGCAGGTAATAGGCCACAAACACGGCGATAAACATGGCGGTGATAGGGTTGCCGATAAATTCCAGCAGCGTGTAGAGCGAGCCGGTTTTTTCCATGTTCAGCTCGGCGATGGTTTTTACCAGCATCAGGCCAATCGGTAACAGCACCGTGAACAACGTGGCGCTCAGCGTAGGCAGCGTATGTTCCTCTCGCACTTTGAGGTCAGAGAACTCCGCCGGAACCGGTTTAAACGGCAGGCGATCGCCGAGGATTTTCAGGAACAGCGGGCCGCCCACCAGAGAGGCCATCAGCCCGACCAGCAGGCCGTATACAATCACCGTTCCCACATCCGCGCCCAGTTTGTTAGTGACAAACAGCGCCGCCGGATGGGGAGGCACCACGCAGTGAACCGCCATCAGCGCCGTACACAGAGGGATTGCCAGTTTCAGCAGCGAAGTCTGCGTCTTTTTGGCGATTGAGAACGCCAGCGGGATCAGCAACACCACGCCCACTTCAACGAACAGCGTGATACCGCAGATAAGCCCGACCAGGACCATAATCACATCGGCGGAGAGCCAGCGGCAGCGCTGGAGCGTCAGTCCGATGCGTTCCGCCGCGCCAGAAACTTCCATCATCTTGCCGAGAATGGTGCCGAGGCCAATCACCGCCGCCAGGAATCCCAGCGTGCCGCCGATGCCGCTCTCGATGGCATTGACCATATCCAGCGGGCTCATGCCCATCATTGCGCCCACGAAGAAGCTCGCAAGCAGCAGCGCCAGAAACGGGTGAAACTTCAGTTTTACGATGGTTAATACAATCAACACGATGCTTGCCAGCAGCGTCGCCACAACCCACATCTGAGATCCCATATCTCACCCCACCCTTAAGTTATCTGCGGCTATTGGACGAAAAAACGGCACCTGCTGACAAACGATATAAATTGCCGTTCAGGTGAGGCAGATTGGATCAAGTGAGTGACATTGCTCTAAAAAGCGCACTTTATTCGTCGTTGCTTCACATTAATTCATTCATAACGGATATTCTGAGGGCAGAAATACGAGACTAAGGGGATAAAAAACCGCCATGAACGATGCGAATGAGGTCGGCAATCGCCTGTTGAACGGCTGGCAACTGTCAAAAATGTACACCTTTGAAGTGGCGGCCCGGCATGAGTCCTTCGCGCTGGCGGCGGAAGAGCTGTCGCTCAGCCCGAGCGCCGTCAGCCATCGTATTAACCTGCTGGAAGAGGAGCTGGGGATTCAGCTGTTCGTCCGCTCGCACCGCAAAGTGGAGCTGACACAGGAGGGAAAACGGGTTTTCTGGACCCTCAAATCGTCGCTGGATACCCTGAACCAGGAGATCCTCGACATCAAGAATCAGGCGCTTTCCGGCACCCTGACCGTCTATTCGCGCCCCAGCATCGCCCAGTGCTGGCTGGTACCGATGCTCGGGGATTTTTCCCGTCGCTATCCGTCGATCTCCCTGACCATTCTCACCGGCAATGATTACCCGAACATGCAGCGAACGGGTATCGATCTGGCGCTCTACTTCGACGATACGCCGCCCACTCAGCTCGCCCATCATTTTCTGATGAACGAGGCGATCCTGCCGGTGTGCACGCCGGAATACGCGCGCGAACATGAGTTAATTAAAAACCCAGACAATCTGCGCCATTGCACGCTGCTGCATGACAGACAGGCGTGGAGTAACGACTCGGGAACCGATGAGTGGTTTAGCTGGGCGCAGCACTTTGCAGTGAATTTGCCGCCATCGTCGGGCATTGGTTTCGATCGTTCCGATTTAGCCGTTATCGCCGCGATGAACCACGTGGGTGTCGCCATGGGGCGTCAGCGGCTGGTGCAGAAGCGGCTGGATCGCGGGGAGCTGATTGCGCCCTTCGGCGAGAAAGCCCTGAAATGCCATCAGCACTACTACATATCGACCCTTTCGGGCAGGCAGTGGCCAAAAATTGATGCCTTTATCGACTGGCTGAAAAGTCAGGTGGGTTGAAGAATTATTACGCGTAGCCTCTACACCAAACCGCGAAAAGCGTGCTAAATACAGCATATTGCTTTCGATTTCTCGCAAGGTTAACCGTGTTAAAGCCCCTGATCGCCGCTGCGCTGATTATCTCCTCTGGCTGGGCGTCTGCCGCTGAGCCACCGCTGACGGCTGCGCGCTACGCGCAGCAGCTCGGGGTGGGCATCGACGTGGACTGGGCGCGTACCGAGCGCGGCATTCGCGAATTCGATCCGCTGGAAGTGCGTGATTTTAAGGCCAAAGGTTTTACCCACGTTCGTATCCGCGTGGCCGGCGAGCCGACGGAAGCGCGCCTGATTCATCTGCGCAAGCTGGTGGAAGCCTGTGAGCAATACGGTGTGATCCCGGTGATTGCCTATCAGGCGGATGAATACAAAAACGACCCGAAAGCGGATAACGAAAAAGAGGTGGTGAACTGGTGGATTGCCGTGGCGCACTACTTCGAGAAAAGCTCGCCGCTGCTCGGTTTTGACCTGATCTACGAACCGGCGGACAAGCTCAATCACAATCTCGCATCTCTTAACCGCGTCTACGAAAAAGCGATCAAAGCCATTCATGCCATCGATGCCGAGCGCATGATTTTCGTCGCTCCGCGCCTGCGCGCGGCACCGGAAGATCTCGGCAGCCTTAAGCTGCCTGCCCACAGCCAGAATTACGTGCTGGCCGAATGGCACATCTTCCCGTGGGGACCGCTCAAGAACAACGGAAAATACCCGTGGACATCAGGCACGGCGGCGGAGAAATCGATGATTCGCAGCCGGATCACTACCGCGTTGCGCTGGCAGCAAAAAACCGGGCATGTGAGCTGGGTGGGCGGCTGGGGCGTGGGTGAATCCAGCCGCGTTACCCCGACGGCACCGCAGATGGCTTTCGCCAGCTTTATGGCCTGCGAACTGCAAAAAGCCAAAATCCCTTACGCCATTAACGCGGATTTCCAGTTTTATGACGGCGAGGAGGGGGCGTGGCGTCCAGGGCCGGAACCGCTGCTGCAGGCGATGCTTGCACCGGTGTGTGAAAAGCCCGACGAGAAGCCGGGCCATCATGTGATTAAATCGTCTGCTCGTGATGCGGCTCGCGCGACGCCAGCGGCAGCCAGCACAGTAAAATCAGCAGCCCCATCAGGGTCATCAACAGGCCAAGGCTAGACTGACCCGTCTGCGGCATCATGGCGGAGAGCCAGGCCAGCGCGCCGGAGCCGATGTTTTGCAGGCCGCCCACCAGCGCACCTGCGGTTCCTGCCAGGAACGGGAACGGCTCCATCGCGCCGCTGGTCGCGAGCGGGAAGAGCATTCCCGCGCCGAAGAAGAACAGGGCAGCCGGGATCAGCAGCGTCCAGACGGTCATCACGCCCAGTAAGCCTGGGACCCACATCATCACCCCTGCCAGCAGGCAGCTCATCACCGACTGCCACATCAGCGTGGAAAAACGCTTGTTCGGGCGACCGGCAAACCATGCGCCGAAGAATGCCGCCGGAATCGGCAGAATGAACAGAATGCTCACCACCATGCTGCTTAACCCCAGACCTGCGCCCAGCAACACGCCGGAACAGGCTTCAAACACCGCAATCCCTGCCAGGCCGCCAATCAGCATCAGCAGGTAACAGGTGAACGCGCCGTTGCCGAAAAGCGTTTTGTAGTTGGCAATAAGCCTGGTGCGCGGTGCGCCCGTCGGGCGTGTTTCCGGCATCCAGCGCGCCATGCTGAAGGTGACGATAATGCACAGAACGAGCAGGAATGCGTAGCAGGCGCGCCACGACCAGATGCTGTCCAGCACGCCGCCAATCAGCGGTGCCAGCAGCGGGCTTACCAGAATCCCCATATTCAGCAGGCTGTTGGCATGACGTAGCTGTGACCCTTCGTACAGATCGCGCGGTAGCGTACGCGCCATCACCCCGCCGACGCCGGTCCCCATGCCCTGCAGGGCGCTGGCGGCAATCAGGATCGTCAGGCTGTGAGTGGTTATGGCGATCACCGTGGCGATCATGAAAATGGTCATCCCGACCAGGATCACCGGGCGACGCCCGACGCGGTCAGACAGCGGACCGTAGAACAGCTGCGAGACGCCGTAAGTCAGCAGATAGGCGGCCATCACGCTCTGCACCGCACCTTCGCGCACGCTGAGCTCTTTCGCCATGTCTGCAATCGCCGGAATATAAATGGTCTGCGCCATCTGACCGACGGCCACCAGTAACACCAGCATCAACAGTAAATTAACGTTCCTTTGCTTTTTCATGTCGCTGAATACTTTTGCAAAAAGAGAGAAATAAAGAATAAGTGACTGCGCATTCCCATAAATGCGCGAGGAATCTACCACAACGAGATGACAATTTAAGCATCTCTGGGGTGAATGATTGAGCAGAAGCAGGCAGGATTTGTAAACGATATCGGCAACTTATGTTGCCAGTGTGCAGATGTTAAAGAGGGGCGGTTGCCCGCCCCTCTTTGGTGCGACTTGACCCTGAATCACCGGAGGTATTTCAGGACAGCGTCAAGCAGTTGCAGTACCGCAACAATGAGTCTCAGGATAAGAATAACCATATCCACGACGCCCATACGCGCCTCCTTCTGGCAGAAGGAGCACGATGCTGGCGTACCTCTCCGCCGCCTGTTGCCAGCACCTTTGTTGACGTAACACAGTGTGCTCATTTGGGGGTTAAGGCACTGACGGCACCACCCGTTTCAGCCAGGACTTCTTTGCGCCGGTGTACTGCTTGCGGCCCCCAATACGCACTGCGAACAAACTCAGTATAGATAAACACTGGATGCATGAACAGTATTTTGTCGACAAATTCGGTAGGCTGATCCATACTCATATTCGTCAAAAAAGAGAGCTAAAATTGCGCGTTCGTGGCCGATCGCGTATACTTCTTGCGTTGACGTAACACAGTGTGTTCGCGGAAACCAACCGCAAACCCTGAAAAAAAACCTCGCTCCGGCGGGGTTTTTTGTTTTTATTTCTCTTACAAACGAAACGTGATCCCTGACGCAAATTTGGGTGGATGAAAATATTTCCATTGTCAGGCACCGAATCCTGTGTTTGTATAAATTCTATCAATGATTCTAAACACAGGTCCTCAATGACAACTTCCATGATGGCGTCGACCCTACTAAAAACTGCGCAACCTGCCGCAGTGGTCGTCGTACGTGTGGTGGTGGTCGTCGGCAATGCGCCGTAGGGACTGGATCAACACACGAATCCAAAACCCCGCCGGCGCAAACCGGCGGGGTTTTTAGTTTAAACCTCCCGGAAAGTCGGCTCAGAACAAAAGGACTGGAGCATGGCAAGTTCGGGCACAACATCAGGCAAGACGCGTTTTACGGGCGCGCAATTAATCGTTCACTTACTGGAACGTCAGGGTATCAGCATCGTTTCGGGGATCCCGGGCGGTACGGTCCTGCCGCTGTATGACGCGTTAAGTCAAAGCACGCAAATCCGCCACGTTCTGGCGCGCCACGAGCAGGGCGCAGGCTTTATCGCCCAGGGCATGGCGCGTACGCAGGGCAAACCTGCGGTCTGTATGGCCTGTAGCGGGCCGGGTGCCACCAATCTGGTCACGGCGATTGCCGACGCGCGCCTCGACTCCATTCCGCTGATCTGTATTACCGGCCAGGTTCCTTCGTCGATGATCGGCACCGATGCGTTTCAGGAAGTCGATACCTACGGTATTTCTATCCCCATCACCAAGCATAACTATTTAGTTCGCGACATCGCCGAGTTACCTCAGGTGATCAGCGATGCGTTCCGCATTGCGCAATCCGGCCGCCCAGGCCCGGTGTGGATAGACATTCCTAAGGACGTACAAACCGCTGAAATCGACATCGAAACCTTCCCGGAGCCGGGTGGCCGTGCCCCCGCACCGGAATTCAGCGCCCAGAGCGTGCAGGACGCCGCCGCGATGATCAACGCTGCGAAGCGGCCAGTGCTCTATCTGGGCGGCGGGGCGATCAACGCCGCTGAACAGGTGCGTGAATTTGCCGAAAAAGCCAATCTGCCGACCACCATGACCTTAATGGCGCTGGGAATGCTGCCGAAAGCGCACCCGCTGTCGCTGGGCATGCTGGGGATGCACGGCGCGCGCAGCACCAACTTTATTTTGCAAGAGTCTGATTTACTGATCGTTCTCGGCGCGCGTTTTGATGACCGGGCGATTGGTAAAACTGAGCAGTTCTGCCCGAACGCGAAAATCATTCACGTGGATATCGATCGCGCTGAGCTTGGCAAAATCAAGCAGCCACATGTGGCGATTCAGGGCGATGTGGGCGAGGTGCTGGCCCAGTTAATCCCCCAAACCCACGCCACCGACAATGCCGAGTGGTGCGATTTGGTTGCCCAGCTGCAGCAGGAGTTCCCGAGCGCCATCCCGACCGAAGGCGACCCGCTGAGCCACTACGGTCTGATTAACGCCGTCGCCTCCTGCGTGGACGACAGCGCTATTATCACCACCGACGTCGGCCAGCATCAGATGTGGACCGCCCAGGCTTACCCGCTGAACCGTCCGCGTCAGTGGCTGACGTCCGGCGGCTTAGGCACCATGGGCTTTGGCCTGCCCGCCGCCGTGGGCGCTGCGCTGGCGAATCCGGATCGGAAGGTGATTTGCTTCTCCGGTGACGGCAGCCTGATGATGAACATTCAGGAGATGGCGACGGCGGCTGAAAACCAGCTGGATGTGAAAATCATTCTGATGAACAACGAAGCGCTGGGGCTGGTGCATCAGCAGCAGAGCCTGTTCTACAAGCAGGGCGTGTTTGCGGCGACCTACCCGGGGATGATCAACTTTATGCAGATTGCGGCCGGTTTTGGCCTGCACACCTGCGATCTGAACGCCGCCGAGGACGCGCAAGCCGCCCTGCAGGAGGCGATTTCCCGCCCTGGCCCGGCGCTGATTCACGTGCGCATCGATCCTGAACAAAAAGTGTATCCAATGGTCCCGCCGGGTGCGGCGAATACTGAGATGGTGGGAGAATAAGCCATGCAGAAACAATATGATAACGTCATTCTCGAACTCACCGTCCGCAACCATCCTGGCGTCATGACTCACGTCTGCGGCCTGTTCGCGCGCCGCGCATTTAACGTGGAAGGCATTCTTTGTCTGCCGATTCAGGGCAGCGATCATAGCCGCATCTGGCTCCTCGTGAATGACGATCAGCGCCTCGAACAGATGATTGCCCAAATCGACAAACTGGAAGATGTCACCCAAGTGGTCCGCAACCAGTCCGATCCGACCATGTTCAATAAAATTGCGGTGTTTTTTGAGTAAATCGCTCAAGGCTTGAACGGCAACGCGCTTATCGTTAAGGTAAGCGCGTTTTTTATCCGCCAGGAATGCCACATGACCACCATTGCCCTTATCGACGATCACCTTATCGTCCGCTCCGGTTTTGCCCAGTTGCTGAGCCTGGAGGCAGATTTTCAGGTCGTGGCTGAATTCGGTTCAGGCCGCGAGGCGCTGGCCGGATTACCGGGGCGGGGCGTGCAGGTCTGCATTTGCGATATCTCGATGCCGGATCTCTCCGGGCTTGAGCTGCTCAGCCAGCTGCCGAAAGGAATGGCGACCATTATGCTCTCTGTTCACGACAGCCCGGCGCTGGTAGAACAGGCGCTCAACGCCGGCGCGCGCGGGTTTCTCTCCAAACGTTGTAGCCCCGACGAACTCATTTCCGCCGTGCGCACCGTCGCGACGGGTGGATGTTACCTCACGCCGGATATCGCCATTAAACTGGCCGCCGGACGCCAGGACCCGCTGACAAAACGCGAGCGTCAGGTGGCGGAAAAGCTTGCTCAGGGGATGGCGGTGAAAGAGATTGCCGTCGAGCTGGGCCTGTCGCCCAAAACCGTTCACGTTCATCGCGCCAATCTGATGGAAAAACTCGGCGTCAGTAACGATGTCGAGCTGGCCCGCCGCATGTTTGACGGCTGGCAATGAGCCCGTACTTCTCGCGGCTGGTCTCCGTCGTCGCCAGCTTTTTTATCTTCTCTGCCGCCTGGTTTTGTCTGTGGAGTATCAGCCTCCATCTGGTCGAGCGCCCGGAGCTGGCGGTGCTGCTGTTCCCGTTTGGCCTGCGTCTGGGGCTGATGCTGCAATGTCCGCGCGGCTACTGGCCGGTTTTGCTGGGGGCCGAGTGGATCATGCTGGTCTGGCTGGCGCAGGAAGTGGCACTGGCGCATCTCCCCTTATTGATGATCGGGGGCGTACTGACGCTGCTGCCGGTGGCGCTGATTTCCCGCTACCGCCATCAGCGCGACTGGCGCACGCTGCTGCGTCAGGGGGCGGCGCTGATTGCCGCTGCGCTGCTGCAATCCCTGCCGTGGATCGGCAAACCCGACACCCTGACGGCGCTCCTGCTGACGCTGACCGGCGGCCTGACGCTTGCACCCACGTGCCTTGTCATCTGGCACTACCTCACCAGCACTGTCTGGCAGCCGCTCGGTCCGGCGCTGGTCTCCCAGCCGGTAAACTGGCGCGCGCGGCACCTTATCTGGTATCTGCTGCTGTTTGTGGTCAGCCTGTGGCTGCAACTGGGTCTGCCTGCGGAACTCTCCCGCTTTACGCCGTTTTGTCTGGCGCTGCCGATTATCGCGCTGGCCTGGCATTATGGCTGGCAGGGGGCGCTAATCGCCACCCTGATGAACGCCATCGCGCTGATTGCCAGCCAGACGTGGCACGATCATCCCGTTGATTTACTCCTTTCGCTGCTGGCGCAAAGCCTGACCGGGCTACTGCTGGGCGCGGGTATACAGCGTCTGCGCGAGCTAAACCAGTCGCTGCAAAACGAGTTGGCCCGCAATCGACGCCTGGCGGAGCGGTTACTGGAAACCGAAGAAAATGTGCGGCAGGAAGTGGCGCGCGAACTGCACGATGATATCGGCCAGACCATCACGGCCATCCGCACTCAGGCGGGTATCGTTCAGCGGCTGGCTCCGGAAAATCCCGGCGTCCGGCAGGGCGGCGCGCACATCGAGCAGCTCTCTCTCGGGGTGTACGATTCCGTGCGACGGCTGCTGGGACGCCTGCGTCCACGCCAGTTAGATGATTTATCCCTTGAGCAGGCGGTGCGTTCCCTGATGCGTGAGATGGAGCTGGAAGATCGCGGGATCGTCAGCCATCTCGACTGGGCTATCGACGAGACACTCCTGAGCGAAAGCCAGCGCGTCACCCTGTTCCGCGTCTGTCAGGAGGGGCTGAACAATATCGTCAAACACGCCAGTGCCAGCGCGGTGACGCTCCAGGGCTGGCAGCAGGACGAGCGCCTGATGCTGGTTCTCGAAGACGACGGCTGCGGTCTGCCGCCTGGCTCCGGGCAGCAGGGGTTTGGCCTGGCCGGAATGCGCGAGCGCGTCACGGCGCTCGGCGGAACGTTGACGATCTCCTGTACCCACGGCACGCGCGTCAGCGTGAATTTGCCGCTGCGTTATACGTAAGGACCGACCATGTTTACCTTTCTGAAAACGCCAGTGAATGCCGCACCCATTGGCGATAAACGCGAAAGAGATGCGCGTTACCGCTACTGGCGACGCCATATTCTGACCACCATCTGGCTGGGCTATGCGCTGTTCTATTTCACCCGCAAAAGTTTTAACGCCGCTGCGCCCGAAATCCTCGCCAGCGGCGTGATGACGCGCACGGACATCGGCCTGCTGGCGACGCTGTTTTACATCACCTACGGTCTGTCGAAATTCTTCTCCGGCATCGTCAGCGACCGCTCGAACGCCCGTTACTTTATGGGGATGGGGCTTATCGCAACCGGAGTGGTCAATATCCTGTTTGGTTTCTCCACCTCCCTGTGGGCCTTCGCCCTGCTGTGGGCGCTAAACGCCTTTTTCCAGGGCTGGGGCGCGCCCGTCTGCGCGCGTCTGCTCACCGCCTGGTTCTCCCGCAACGAGCGCGGCGGCTGGTGGGCAATCTGGAACACAGCCCATAACGTCGGCGGGGCGCTGATCCCCATCGTGGTGGGAGCGGCGGCGCTGCACTACGGCTGGCGCGCCGGGATGATGATCGCCGGAACCCTGGCGATTTTCGCCGGGCTGTTTCTCTGCTGGCGTCTGCGCGACCGCCCGCAAACCGTCGGCCTGCCGCCGGTGGGCGACTGGCGGCACGATGAGATGGAGATCGCCCAGCAGCAGGAAGGGGCGGGGCTGACGCGCAAAGAGATCCTCACCAAATATGTGCTGCTGAACCCGTATATCTGGCTGCTGTCCCTGTGCTATGTGCTGGTGTACGTGGTGCGTGCGGCGATCAACGACTGGGGAAATCTGTATATGTCCGAGACGCTCGGCGTCGATCTGGTGACCGCCAACTCGGCGGTGACCATGTTTGAGCTGGGGGGATTTATCGGCGCGCTGGTGGCGGGCTGGGGCTCGGACAAACTGTTTAACGGCAACCGTGGCCCGATGAACCTGATTTTCGCCGCCGGGATTTTGCTCTCCGTTGGCTCGCTGTGGCTGATGCCTTTTGCCAGCTACGTAATGCAGGCGGCGTGCTTCTTCACCACCGGATTCTTCGTTTTCGGCCCGCAAATGCTGATCGGCATGGCGGCAGCGGAGTGCTCGCACAAAGAGGCGGCGGGGGCGGCGACCGGTTTTGTCGGCCTGTTTGCCTATCTTGGCGCGTCCCTGTCCGGCTGGCCATTGGCGCGGGTCATCGACATCTGGCACTGGAGCGGCTTTTTCGCGGTGATCGCTATCGCGGCGGGGATTTCCGCCCTGCTGCTGTTGCCGTTTTTGAACGCTCAGGCCCCGCGTGAGGTCAACGAAGCGTGATGCGCCTCACCTTTTTGCCCCGAGTGGGGCAAAACTAGGAAATTTTCCCGGTTTCGCCTGGACGCTGTCTCAGGCCAATGCGACTGCTGATTTTTACAATGCCTGCCATTCGCAGGTATTCATATCAGGAGTTTTTGATGCTGGCCTTTCTAAACCAGGTGCGCAAGCCGACCCTGGATCTGCCGCTCGAGATGCGGCGCAAAATGTGGTTCAAGCCGTTCATGCAGTCCTATCTGGTGGTGTTCATCGGCTACCTGACCATGTACCTGATCCGCAAAAACTTCAACATCGCCCAGAACGACATGATCTCCACCTACGGGCTGAGCATGACGCAGCTGGGGATGATCGGCCTCGGTTTCTCCATCACCTACGGGGTGGGGAAAACCCTGGTTTCGTACTACGCCGATGGTAAAAACACCAAGCAGTTCCTGCCGTTTATGCTGATCCTCTCCGCCATCTGTATGCTCGGCTTTAGCGCCAGCATGGGCGCAGGCTCCGTCAGCCTGTTTATGATGATCGCCTTCTACGCCCTGAGCGGTTTCTTCCAGAGCACCGGCGGGTCGTGCAGCTATTCCACCATCACCAAGTGGACGCCACGCCGCAAGCGCGGCACTTATCTTGGTATGTGGAACATCTCCCATAACCTCGGCGGGGCGGGTGCGGCAGGCGTGGCATTGTTCGGGGCGAATGCCCTGTTCGACGGCCATGTGATCGGCATGTTCATCTTCCCGTCCATTATCGCGCTGATTGTTGGCTTTATCGGCCTGCGCTACGGCAGCGACTCCCCGGAATCCTACGGTCTGGGCAAAGCGGAGGAGCTGTTTGGCGAAGAGCTGAGTGAAGAAGACAAAGACGCTGAAGACGAGTCGATGACCAAATGGCAGATCTTTGTTGAGTATGTGCTGAAAAACAAAGTCATCTGGCTGCTCTGTTTCTCCAACATCTTCCTGTACGTAGTGCGCATCGGCATCGACCAGTGGTCAACCGTGTACGCCTTCCAGGAGCTGAAACTCTCCAAAGAGGTGGCGATCCAGGGCTTTACCCTGTTTGAAGTGGGCGCGCTGGTGGGAACGCTGCTGTGGGGCTGGCTGTCGGATCTGGCTAACGGTCGTCGGGCGCTGGTGGCCTGCGTTGCGCTGGCATTGATTATCGCTACGCTGGGTGTGTATCAGCACGCCAGCAACCAGTACGTCTATCTCGCCTCCCTGTTTGCGCTCGGTTTCCTGGTGTTTGGCCCGCAGCTGCTGATTGGCGTCGCGGCCGTCGGATTTGTGCCGAAAAAAGCGATCGGCGCTGCCGATGGGATTAAAGGCACCTTCGCCTATTTGATCGGCGACAGCTTCGCCAAACTGGGTCTCGGGATGATCGCCGACGGCACGCCGATCTTCGGCCTGACCGGTTGGGCGGGCACCTTCGCCGCGCTGGACGCCGCAGCTATCGCCTGTATCTGCCTGATGGCGATGGTCGCCGTGATGGAAGAACGCAAAATTCGCCGTGAAAAACGCATTCAACGACTGAAAGCGGCTTAATGGCTTGAGTAATTGTGCAGGTAACTTTTTGCCCGGCTACGTGCCGGGCTTTTTTCATTCCCGCCCCTGTTTTTCCGATCCCTTTCAGCATGTTTTACGCTGTCGACAACGGCGCGTTTCCCGATATCATGAGCGGCTATTATTAAGGAGAACGCATGGTCTGGATAATGCTGGCCACCCTGGTTGTGGTGTTTGTTGTCGGGTTTCGCATTCTGACGTCTGATTCGCGTCGGGCGATCAAACGACTGAGCGAACGCTTAGGAATTACGCCCGTTCCGCTGGAGTCGATGATTGACCAGTGTGGTAAAGCCGCAGGCACTGAGTTTATCCGCTACCTGGAGCGCCCGGACGAAGCCCATCTGCAAAATGCCGCGCAGGTGCTGCTGATCTGGCAGGTCTGCATCGTCGACGGCAGCGAAGAGAATCTGCATACCTGGCATCGACTACTGCGAAAAGCGCGTCTTGCCGCGCCGATTACCGACGCGCAGATCCGCCTGGCGCTGGGATTTATGCGCGAAATAGACCCCGATCCGCAGGAGTTCAACGCTTTTCAGCTGCGCTACAACCGCCTGTTCCTGCCTGAAGAGGGCGTTTTTTTCCTGCACTGAGCCCCATGCTGGCTGTCTGTCGGTGAAGGTCAGATTTCAACAAAAGTTGTCAAAACGTTAAATCCGTTACAGTTTTGATGATAAACTGCGCGACTTTCCCGCAGTTTTATCCTCAGGTGACGCCATGACAGAACAGATCCACTCCACGCCCACAGCCCATACCAGTGAGGTCCTGCGACCAAACTGGTCGGCGGTTTTCTCCGTGGCGTTTTGCGTCGCCTGCCTGATTACCGTGGAGTTTCTGCCGGTCAGCCTGCTGACGCCGATGGCGCAGGATCTGGGGATTTCCGAAGGGGTGGCGGGCCAGTCCGTCACCGTCACGGCGTTTGTCGCCATGTTCTCCAGCCTGTTTATCACCCAGATAATCGGCACCATCGACCGCCGCAAAGTGGTGATTCTGTTTGCTGTTCTGCTCACGCTCTCCTGCGTGCTGGTCTCCTTTGCCGATAACTTTACCCTGCTGCTGCTGGGCCGCGCCTGTCTGGGGCTGGGGCTGGGTGGATTCTGGGCAATGTCGGCTTCGCTGACCATGCGTCTGGTGCCCGCGCGCAAAGTGCCGAAAGCGCTCTCGGTGATTTTCGGCGCCGTCTCGATTGCACTGGTGATTGCCGCACCGCTGGGCAGTTTTTTGGGCGGCATTATCGGCTGGCGTAACGTCTTTAACGGCGCGGCGATCATGGGCATTCTGTGCATTTTCTGGGTGTGGAAGGCACTGCCGTCCCTGCCGGGCGAAGCGGCGCATCATAAGCAGAATATGTTCAGCCTGCTGAAACGCCCCGGTGTGCTGGCGGGGATGACCGCCATCTTTATGGCGTTCGCCGGGCAGTTTGCCTTTTTCACCTATATCCGTCCGGTATTTATGACTATGGCCGGTTTTGATGTGGATGGCCTGACGCTGGTACTGCTGAGTTTTGGTATTGCGAGTTTTGTCGGCACATCCCTGTCGGCGCAGTTCCTGAAGCGCTCTCTTAAATTCGCCCTGGCAGGTGCACCGCTGGTGCTGGCAGTCAGCGCCGTAGTGCTGATTTTGTGGGGAAGTGACAAGTGGGTGGCGTCGGCCATTGCGATTATCTGGGGCTTTGCTTTTGCGCTGGTGCCGGTGGGTTGGTCAACGTGGATCACCCGTTCCCTTGCCGATCAGGCGGAAAAAGCCGGGTCGATTCAGGTGGCAGTGATTCAGCTGGCGAACACCTGCGGCGCGGCGATTGGCGGCTATGCGCTGGATAATCTGGGGCTGCTGTCGCCGCTGGTATTGTCTGGCACGCTGATGCTGCTGACGGCACTGCTGGTGGCGGGGAAGGTCAAGGCGCAGTAAGTCTGGCATATCCTCACCCTTTCGGGTGAGGATATCGGGTTACACCGAAGCCTGAACGCGTCTGCGTGAATCCATCGAAATCAGTACCACCGACGACACAATCAACAACGTCCCCAGCCAGTCCGGCAGCGTAAACGCCACCCCTAACAGCAGCACCGACAGCAACGCGCTGCTCAGCGGTTCGGCGCAGCTCAGAATGCTCGCTTTCGGCCCGCCAATCATCTGCGCGCCTTTCAGATACAAGCTGAAGGTCAGCGCGGTGCCGATCACCACCAGATAGAAAAAGGCCAGCAGCAGGCTGCCATCAATCACGAAGGTGGTGCCGCGCCCGGCGTAGAACGGCGTCAGCATCAGCCCTGCCAGCAACATACTCCAGCCGACAATCGGCAGCGTGCCGTAGCGGGCGATAAGCGTTGAGGGATAGGTGGTGTAAAACGCGGCGGCGAAGGCCGAGGCGATGCCAAAGAACAGCGCCGCAGGGGAGATCGACAGCGATGTCGGATCGCCGTGCGTCACCAGTAAAAACGTGCCAATCAGGGAGGTCAAAATTGCCGAGAGGACAAATATCCCAGGCCGTTTTTTCCGCGCCAGCGCGAACCACGCCACGATAATGGTCGGGGAGAGAAATTGCAGGACAGTCGCGGTAGCGGCGTTGGATTTTTCAATCGTCAGCAGGAACGTGAGCTGGACCGTGAGCGCGCCAACCAGTGAGAAAATCAGCAGGCTGATGGCGTCTTTGCGATGTTTGATGACTGAGAAAATCTTGTCGCCGTGGACGAAAGAGAGCGTCAGTAAAATCACGCCGGTGAACAGCAGACGAATCATGGTCAGATAAGGCGAGGAAATCTGACTCTTCTCCATAATGTACTGCGCGCAAACCCCTGAACTGCCCCATAACACGGCGGCGATCAGGACATTCAGCATCCCTCTTTTTGTGGAACCCATGTTCTCCCCTGCATGCTCGTTTTTTTCTAGCATATCATGGGAGCAATGCCGGGTGGTGCGGTCTGGTGCCCTCGCTCCGCCCTCTCCCGAAAGGGAGAGGGGAAAACACGAAAACGGCAACGGGCGTTGCCGTTTTGCTTTTACCTTAGAACCAGGCTTCCCACATTGCGCCGACGTTGAAATCGTCGAGCGTCTGGTCGTCGGTGCCGTTCACGCGGGCGGTACGTTCATTATCCACCTTGCCGCCGGTCACGTAGAAGCGCAGCATCGGGCGGAACTCGGGGCCCATGGCGATAGACATGTTCTGCGACAGGGTCAGCTTCCAGCCTTTGTTATCACCGCCGTTATCGTAGTCAACGTGCTGCCAGCCCGCTTCCAGCCAGGTGGAGTGAACGTCGTTCCACCAGTGCATTGGGCGCACAATCGCGTTGTAGTTTTTGCGATTGTCGGTGCTGTCACGGCTGTTGTCGTAATCGTGGAAGGCGAGGATGTACTCCACCTGCGTCTGCTGGGTGAATTTATGCAGCCCTTCGAAGCTGGCGTAAACCGTGGTCAGGTCTTCGGTTTTATTGAACACGCTGTTGTCTGAGTTATCCGAGTAACGGGCGATCACTTTGTTCACGCCGCTGTCGTTGGTGTGGCTCAGCACCACGCCACCCTGCCAGGCGTTCAGACGATCGTCGCTCTCGATGGCTTTCGAGTCGAAACCGTAGTTGGCGTACAGTTCCAGATCCAGCGGCCCGATTTTCATGCCGTGGATTTTGGAGGTGGCCGCGTAGTTGCCTTTATCGCCGGTGCCGGAGCCGCCGGTACAGGAGATGCGCGATGGGTTAGAGCCGTCGTTTTCCACTTCCGGATTACAGGACTCCACCGCCGCAACGGTTGCCACGTCAAACTGCACGCCGCCGATGTCGAAGTTTTTCACCCCGGCGCCCTGGCCATCGTGGTTCATCCAGAAGTAGTCGTTGATGCCCTGCTGTGGACGCTGGTGGAAGTCTCGACCGGCCCAGAAATAGGCGTTCGGGTTTGATGACATAATGTTGGTCACCCCCGCGTAGGCTTTTTTCAGGTTCACTTCGTCGCCCCAGTGGTCGATCATCACGTTGATGTCCCAAATCGCGCCGTTATCGCCTTTGAACGCTTTAGAGAGCTGGAATTCACCGCCGTTGCCTTCGTTACCCAGACGACCAATCGCCGAGCCGCCGTTATACGAGCCATCGACCGCCACATATTTCTGGTCGGCGGCCTGGAAGTGTGCGCCGTAGCGGGCGTAGCCGGTAAATTTAATGCCAAAGGGAATCGCCAGATCCGGCGACTGCGCGGCGCTTTGGGGTTCCGTCACCACGTCCGCTTTTTTCGCGACTGCCGCATCCATTTTTGCCTGACGTTCTGTCAGGGCTTTATCCACCGCTTTGGCGACAATGGCGTCAATTTGCTCCTGCGTGAATTCTTGTGCGAGCACAGAAATTGGGCAAAGCGCGGCGATAACCGCCATTGTTAATGGAAGTTTTTTTATGATATTCATTGTCATCTCTATTAATTTAAATTTTATTCAGACAATAACCATCCCATTCCGATCTGACAGAATATGTCGCTATCATCAGAAAAAGTTGATTTATATTTTTATAGGTACAGAGGGTTTAATTTAGCGTAACGATATCTCCCTTTATTATCTCTGGTAGAGATGGATAATCTCTTCGGACAATTCACGGGCCAACAGTGAATTCATTAAATGATCCTGGGCATGC
This sequence comes from Lelliottia sp. 489, assembly GCF_050435885.1. Classification (NCBI taxonomy): domain Bacteria; kingdom Pseudomonadati; phylum Pseudomonadota; class Gammaproteobacteria; order Enterobacterales; family Enterobacteriaceae; genus Lelliottia; species Lelliottia sp. 489. The sequence continues at coordinate 88,158 of NZ_JBNDLC010000005.1, forward strand.
ACCATAATTAAAGTCATCGGCTGGCGGGCTTCGCCCGCGTCCTGTTCGATGAGTTTGGTCTGCATATGGTGCGCCTGGCGCGCGTAGCCATCGGCTTCGCGCAGCAGGCTTTTGGCTTCGTCAAGGTTGCCCTGCCGGGCCGCGTGCAGGGCTTCAAAGCACAGGCTACGCGACTGACCGGCGTTGACGATAATTTCCATTACGGCATCTTCTAATGCGATCATCATTCATTACTCTTTATCAAAACTATTATTTAACGAGGTGGCGGCGAACCACTCCCCGCTTTTCTTAATGGTGCGTTTCTGCGTGGCTAAATCCAGCTGAATAAATCCGTAGCGGTTTTTATACGCATTACACCATGACCAGTTATCAATAAATGTCCACATATGGTAACCAAGACAATTTGCGCCTTCGCTAATTCCTTTGTGAACCCATTTAAGGTGCTCAGAAATAAAGTCGATACGGTATTGATCGTTAATCTGACCGTTTTCAATAAAACGCTGCTCGTTTTCGACGCCCATGCCGTTTTCAGAAATAAAACAGCGCGGGTTGCCGTAATTCTCACGCAGATTAACGAGAATATCGTAAATACCCGGCTCGTAGATTTCCCAGCCGCGGTACGGGTTCATTTTGCGCCCTGGCATCTCGTAATTATCAAAGAACCACTCCGGCATAAACGGCGCCTGAGGGTTCACCGCGCTGTCGCGACACTTCACGCGGCGCGGCTGATAGTAGTTGATGCCCAGCAGGTCGATGGTTCCTTCGGCAATCAGCGCGCTGTCTTCGGGCTGACAGGCAGGCAGCTGATCGTAGGCTTTCAGCAGCGCCACCAGATCCGCCGGATATTCCCCGCGCAGAACCGGATCGAGGAAGCTGCGGTTAAACATCAGATCCGCATAATGCGCGGCTTTCAGATCCTGCGGATTCTGCGAGCGCGGATAGGACGGCGTCAGGTTGAGCACGATGCCGATCTCCCCCGCATGATGCCCGGCGCGGAAGGCGCGCACCGCCTGCGCATGGGCCAGCACCGTGTGGTACGCCACGGTCGCCGCGCGACGGAAATCCACCACGTTGGGATAGTGGAAATCGTACAGATAACCGCCTTCCACCGGGACAATCGGCTCGTTAAAGGTAAACCAGTGCAGCACGCGATCGCCGAACAGCTCGAAGCAGATCTGCGCGTAGCGGGCGTACGCCGCCACGACGTCACGGTTTTCCCAGCCGCCGATCTCCTGCATCGCCATCGGCATGTCGAAGTGGAACAGGGTGATGAACGGCGTAATGCCCTGCTCAAGCAGTTCATCGAACACCTGATTGTAGAATTCCACCGCCTGCGGATTCACTTCACCGACACCGTCGGGGATCAGGCGCGCCCAGCTAATCGAGGTGCGAAAGCTGTTATGGTTCAGCTGTTTCAGCAGCTGAATGTCCGATTTCCAGTTCTGATAAAAGGCTGAGGTATCCTGCGGCCCCACGCCCTGATGGAAACGGTTTGGCTCATTGGCGAACCAGTGATCCCAGGTGGTCACTCCTTTGCCGCCGCCCAGGCTTTCCCCTTCGGTTTGCAGCGCGGAGCTTGCGCTGCCCCACCAAAAGTTATCGGGAAATGAATATTTCATAATGCTTCCTCTTTGACGTTATTAACGTGCAGCTTCAGCAGTACCGACGGTTGCCTGGGCTTTTTGCTCTTCGGTTTTCATCAAAGAGCGCTCATAGGCGCGCAGGAACGGCAGATACATCAGGGCTGACATCACCATACAAATTACGCACATCACTACCGGACTGAACGCCCAGTTTGCGGCCCACGAGGCACCGATGGGTGCCGGGGTGGTCCACGGCGTCAGGGATACCACCTGCGCCAGCCAGCCGAGTTTGGTCGCGGCGTAGGCCAGACAGGCGTTCACCAGCGGCACGAACACAAACGGGATAAACAGCATCGGGTTCATGATGATCGGCGCACCGAACAGAATCGGTTCGTTGATGTTAAAGAAGCTCGGCACCACGCCCATTTTGCCGATGGTGCGCAGATGCGTCACGCGGCTGCGCAGCAGCAGGAAGGCCAGCGGTAAGGTCGAGCCAACGCCGCCGATCAGCAGATAGTGATCCCAGAAGCCCTGCAGATAGACGTGCGGAAGCGCTGCGCCCGCCGCCAGTGCTGCCTGGTTTGCCGACAGGTTCGCCATCCAGAACGGGTTCATGATGCCGGTGACAATCAGCGAGCCGTGGATGCCCGCGAACCAGAAGATCTGGCACAGCAGCACGGAGAGCAGAATCGCCGGCAGGGAGTCAGAGGCGGACACCAGCGGCTCCAGCAGATGCATAATCGCCTGCGGGATAATCATCCCGGTTTGCGCTTCGATGAACAGGTTCAGCGGGTGCAGCGTGCCGATCACCACCATCACCGGAATCAGAATCTCAAAGGAGCGCGCCACGCCAGTCGGGACTTCTTTCGGCAGGCGAATGGTGACTTTGTTCTCCTTCAGCCACGCGTAAACGCGGGTGGAGTAGATGGCGGTAATCAGGGCGGTGAAAATCCCCTGACCGGACAAATACTGCGTGGAGATTTTGCCGTCGGCATAGGGGGCCGCCACCAGCAGAAACGCCATAAACGCCAGCAGGCCGGACATCACCGGATCGAGATTAAACTGGCGACCCAGGCTCGCGCCGATCCCCACCGAGATAAAGAAGGTCATCACGCCCATGCTGAGGTTAAACGGCAGCATCAGCTGTTCGCGGTAGGTCTGGGAGAAATCGAGCCAGCCGCGGGCAAAACTGTTGGTGGTATCCGCCGAGAACGGCGGGAAGATGAACACCAGCATAAACGAGCCGATGATCATAAACGGCAGGGCGGCGGTAAACCCGTCACGGATCGCAATCACATACTTTTGCTGTCCGAGCTTTGCCGCCAGCGGGGTAATGGACTGCTCAATAACGGCAACCATTGATTGATATAACGAACTCATGAGAACACCTTCTTAGTGTGCCGCTTCGATGAGCGACAGAGCATAGTCCAGTACCTTATCACCACGCTGCATACCGTAGTCCATCATGTCGATGGCTTGTACCGGAATACCCTGCGTAGCGGCCTTGTCTGCCAGTGTCTTTAACATGTATTTCACTTGCGGTCCGAGAAGAACGACCTGGTATTGCGGAAACTGCGTGTCAAATTCGGACACGCCGTATGCATCAATCGTGACCGGAACTCCGCGTTCTTCTGCCACTTCAACCATTTTCCTCACCAGCAGGCTGGTGGACATCCCGGCAGAGCAGCACAGCATAATCTTGAACATCGACAACCATCCTCAAAGTGTAAAAAGTTATTGCGGGGATGATTGGATATCATATGGAAACCGGTTTCCATTTATAAACCCCAGAAGTGTGATAACCATCAAGATCCGCAGCTTATGGGGCTTGTTATCACGATGTGGGTCACAAAATTTGGCGTTTTTGACATCAAATTGAGTGGAAACGGAAAATCGATTTCCATGGTAAACGGAAACGGATATACTCCGGATTGGCTATAATGTGAGCCGAAGCGGTAACAGGAATTACAGGGCTACGTGGGTCCTGACAGGGGAATATGATGTCTACAATCAACGATGTATCACGTCTGGCCGGGGTGTCCAAAGCCACGGTGTCACGGGTGTTGAGCGGGTCGCGCGGCGTGAAGGAAGCCAGCCGTGAGGCCGTACTGAAAGCGGTGGATGAGCTGAACTATCGGCCCAACGTCATAGCGCAATCGCTGTTGAGCCAGTCCACCGGCTGTATCGGCGTGATCTGTGCGCAGGATAATATCAACCAGACCACCGGGTATCTTTACGCGCTGGAAAAACAGCTCAGTCAGCACCAAAAACATCTGCTGCTGCGCTTCGCGAACACCAAAAGCGAGGTGCTCAACGCGCTCGATGAACTCTCCTGCGGCCTTTGCGACGACATCCTGATTATCGGGGCGCGTTTCCCGCTGCATATCGATCAGGATAACGTCATCCTGGTGGACTGCATGGAGTCCGATAACGCCAACAGCATCCAGTTTGACCACGCCTTTGCCGCCGAAACCGCCTGTAACTACCTCACCAGCCAGGGCCGTCGGCAGATTGCCTTAATTCAGCCACAGGGCAGCGGTTTTGCCGATCAGGTGCTGCTCGGGTACAAACACGCGCTGGAGAAAAACTTCCTGCCGTTTAACCGCAATCTGGTGTTTATGGACGCCACTTCGTCGTCCGTGGCGTTGCAGGAACTACTGAATAACGCGACCACGTTGAATTTCAACGCGTTGCTGGTGGCGGATGAGCAGGAAGCGCAGCGCGTGATCCCGCAATTGCAGGCGTTTAATAAGTCGGTTCCGGAAGACATCATGGTCTTTAGTCTCGCCGGATCGCTGCATCTTCCGGGAATTCCGACCATTCCGGCCATCGAATACTCCATGGATGCGATGGCGGCGCGGATTGTGGCGTGGCTGAATGAGAAAACGCAGATGCTCGGCTCTTACGTCTTGCGCGGGGATCTGATTATCCCGGATATGCGCAAACGCTAATCAAAAAAAAGCGTGAAGCACGCTTCACGCTTAGTAATCCTCCATGCAGTCCACTTTGCCGACGGCTTCCCAGTAGTTATCCAGGTTGTCGCGCTCCATCGCCAGCACGGCGTTTTTCACCAGCAGCTTGTTAGCCTCGGATGACATGATCATCGCCTGCCACTCTTTGTCCGTCTGCTTGCCCTGAGGCGAGCACACTTTCTTGATATCTTTCATCACGGCCTGGCGGATTTTCTCCGTTTTTACCGGGTCTTGCGTCTCCCTGGCGTGGACGAAGGCGGCGAAAAGCAAACAGATGACCAGACAAAACAGATGAGCAGCTTTCATTGAAACCCCCGGAATAAAACGCGCATTGTTCTCTGAAATATATCGTTACATTCATCAAAGCGATTCAAGCCGAAAGTATGATTCTGGACAGACACAGGTATGAGACGTTTTAAGCGTAGCTGGAGTTTTTGCCGGGCATCAGCGCCCGGCAAAAGATTTATTGGATGCCACCGCCGAGCGATTGCCAGAGGGTTACGCGGTTGGTGAAGTCCGTCTGTTGCAGGGCGATCAGCGACGTCTGCGCCGACCACAGAGACCGCCGCGCGGTCAGTACCGTCAGATAATCCCCCGCACCCGCCTGATAGCTGCGCGTCGCCACATCCAGCGTTTTCTGCTCCGCCGCGACGTATTCCCGCTGGGCGTCCAGCTGCTCGCTGAGCGTTTCCCGCCGCGCAAGCGCGTCGGCAACGTCTTTGAACGCGCTCTGAATGGTCTTTTCGTAGGTAGCGATCAGCCCCTTTTTCTCCGCTTCGGCATAGCGCAGCTGCGCCAGATTGCTCCCGCCGCTGAACAGCGGCAGGGTGATCGACGGTGCGAACGACCACACTTTGAGGCCGTGGCTGAACAGGGATGACAACGAATCGCTGCCAACCCCGGCGCTGGCGGTCAGGGAAATGGTCGGGAAGAAATTCGCACGCGCCGCGCCAATACTGGCGTTGGCGCTAAGCAGATTGTGCTCGGCTTCCTGAATATCCGGGCGGCGCAGCAGCGCGCTGGAGCTGACACCCGCCGGGATCAGGGTGATGGCGTTGTCGCTCAGACTCTCCAGCGTGCCCGGCAGCAGCGCGTCTGGCACCGTATCGCCCGCCAGCAGATTAAGGGCGTTTTTATCCTGCGCGACCAGCGTCTGATAACTCGCCACGCTGGCGCGCGCCTGCTGATACACCGCCATCGCTTCGCTGGTATCCGTCGCCGCCACCACGCCCACTTCCTGCTGGCGTTTCACGATTTTCAGCGAATTGGCTGCGCTTTCCATGGTGGATTTCGCCAGCGCCAGATTGCTGTTATCCGCCGCCAGCGTCAGCCATGCGGTGGTCAGCTCGCTAATCATCGTCAGGCGTGTATTCTGCGCCGTGAATTCGCTGGCGAGCCAGGTTTCCCGCGCGGCGCGGGAGAGGCTCTGGTTGCGGCCAAACAGGTCCAGCTCAAAGCTCGACACCGCGCCGTTGGCTTCGTCGCTGGTGGTGACGCCACCGGCCAGCGTCCGGCTGCGGGTATGGCTCAGCTCAGCATCGACCGTCGGGAACAGGGACGAGCGCGTTTCGCCATACTGGGCGCGGGCGGCGTCGATATCGGCAATCGCTTTTTGCACGTCGCGGTTGCTGTTAAGCGCCATCGTCACCACGCTTTTTAACCGCGCATCGTTCACCACCTGCTGCCACTGGCTGACGACCGCGCTGGCCTCGCCGTGGCTGCCCGGCAGCGTCGCCGGGACGGGCGCATCCGGGCGCTGATAGGTCGGGTCCAGTGAGACACAGCCTGCGCTCATCAGCGCCAACACTAAAACAGAAACACGAAACATGATTACCTCCGGTTTGCGTGCTTACCGGAGAACAGACGCTTCACCAGTACAAAGAATAACGGGACAAAGAAAATCGCCAGCAGCGTTGCCGCAAGCGTTCCGCCGATGATGCCGGTGCCGATTGCCACGCGGCTGTTGGCGCCCGCGCCGGTCGCGACCGCCAGCGGCGTGACCCCTGCGATAAACGCCAGCGAGGTCATGATGATTGGGCGCAAGCGGGTCTGGGCGGCGCGCAGGGCGGCGCGCGTCAGGGAGTACCCTTCCGCCACTTTGGCTTCGGCAAACTCGACAATCAGAATGGCGTTTTTCGACGACAGGCCGATGGTGGTCAGCAGCGCCACCTGGAAGTAAACGTCGTTGTTCAGACCGCGCATCGTCGCGGCCAGCGCCGCACCGAGCACGCCAAGCGGAATGACCATGATCACCGAGATTGGCACCGACCAGCTCTCGTACAGCGCCGCCAGGCACAGAAACACCACCAGAATCGACAGGGCGTAAAGGCTCATCGCCTGGCCGCTGGCCAGTTTTTCCTGCAACGACAGGCCGCTCCACGCCCAGGTGGTGCCAGCGGGCAGTTTGTTTGCCAGCTGTTCCATGGTGGTCATCGCGCTGCCAGAGCTGGAGCCGCTGGCGTTCTCACCCTGAATTTCATACGCAGCAGAGCCGTTGTAGCGCACCAGGCTTTCCGGGCCGTATTCCCAGCGGGTGGTGGCGAAGGCAGAGAACGGCGTCATGCTGTCATCGCTGCCGCGCACGTACCATTTGTTGAGATCCGACGGCGCGGCGCGGTAATCGCTATCGCCCTGGATATAGACCTTTTTGACGCGGCCACGGTCGATAAAATCGTTCACGTAGGTTCCGCCCCAGGCGCTGGAGAGGGTGCTGGTGACATCGCTCAACGCGAGGCCAAGGGAAACGGCTTTGTTGTTGTCGATATCGACCTGCAGCTGCGGCATCTGTGGCAGATCGTTGGCGCGCACCGCCTGCAGCGACGCGTTTTTATTCGCCTCACCAATCAGCTGATTACGAAACGCCAGCAAGGTATCGCGATCCGTATTGCCCGTCGCCATCAGCTCAAAGGTAAAGCCGTTGCTCTGGCCGAGACCGTCCACGGACGGCGGCGTCATGGCGAACACGGTGGCATCACGAATGCCGCCCAGCTCTTTGCTGGCGCGCAGGGCAATCGCCTGTGCGGTGTTTTCGCTGCCCTTACGTTCGGACCAGTTTTTCAGCGACACAAACGCCATCCCGGCGTTCTGACCGCTGCCGCTAAAGCTAAAGCCCTCAACGGTGAAAATCACATTGGTGTTGTCTTTCTCTTCGCTGAGGAACCAGTCGGTGACCTTGCGGCTCACCTCGGCGGTGCGCACGGCGGTCGCGCCTGCGGGGAGGGTGTACTGCACCATGATTTCGCCCTGATCTTCCGTCGGCAGGAAGCTGCCTGGCAGTTTCCACATGGTCAGGGCCATTGCGCCGCACAGGACGACGAAAATCGCCATCATGCTGCCGGAGCGGCGTAACACGCGCAGGACACGGTGCTGATAGCCACTTTCTGTTCTGCTGTAAAAGCGGTTAAAGGCGCCGAAAAAGCCTTTCTTGTGCGGCGGTGTGTGGTTGAGAACCGTGCCGCACAGGGCCGGGGTGAGCGTAAGCGCCACCACCACCGAGAGGATCATCGCCGAGATAATGGTCACGGAGAACTGACGGTAAATCACCCCCGTTGAGCCGCCGAAGAACGCCATCGGCAGGAACACTGCCGAGAGCACGAGTGCAATCGCCACCAGTGCGCCGGAGATTTCACCCATCGATTTTTCGGTCGCTTCGCGGGCGGGCAGGCCCTCGTCACGCATAATACGTTCGACGTTTTCCACCACCACGATGGCGTCATCCACCAGCAGGCCGATGGCCAGTACCATCGCGAACAGGGTCAATGTATTGATGGAGTAGCCGAACAGCGCCAGCACGCCGAAGGTGCCGAGCAGCACCACCGGCACCGCCAGCGCCGGGATCAGCGTGGCGCGGACGTTTTGCAGGAACAGATACATCACCACCACCACCAGCACGATGGCTTCGAACAGCGTCTGAATCACATCCTCAACGGAGATTTTGATGAACTCGGTGCTGTCTTTCGGGTAGGCGACGTCATAGCCTTCCGGCATCGCGCGTTTGAACTCGGCGATTTTTTCTTTCACTGCGGTCGCGGTACTTAGGGCGTTAGCCCCAGGCGAGAGCATCACCGCCACGCCAGCCGCCGGGTGGCCGTTCAGCTTCGCAGTAGCGGTGTAATCTTCGCTGCCCATCTCAACGCGGGCGACATCGCCGATGCGCACCACCGAGCCGTTGGACTGGCTCTTGATGATGATATTTTTAAATTGATCGACGGTTTGCAGGCGCGACTGGGCGCGTACGGTGGCCGTCAATTGCTGTGCATTCGACGACGGCAGCGCGCCAATTTTCCCGGCAGAGACCTGCACGTTCTGCGCTTCAATCGCCGTTTGTACGTCGGACGGCATCAGCGCGTACGAGGCCAGCTTCGCCGGATCGAGCCAGATGCGCATCGCGTACTCCGCGCCAAACACCTGCAAACTGCCCACGCCTTCCACGCGCGCCAGCGGGTCCTGCACGTTACTCACCAGCCAGTCGGCAATATCTGAACTGCTGGCTTTGTCGGTTTTGTCGTACACGCCCATGATCAACAGGAAGTTGCTCTGGGATTTCACTACCGTGATGCCCGACTGCTGTACTTCGCTCGGCAGGCGCGATTCGGCCTGCTGAACTTTGTTTTGCACCTGCACCTGGGCGGTATCCGGGTCGGTACCCTGTTCAAAGGTGACGTTGATGCTTACAGAGCCGTCGGAGCTGCTGGTGGAGGTGAAATAGAGCAGGTTATCCAGGCCCGTCAGCTGCTGCTCAATCACCTGGGTGACGCTGTTTTCCAGGGTCTGGGCGGAGGCCCCCGTGTAGGTGGCGGAGATTTTCACCGACGGCGGCGCAACGTCCGGGTACTGCGCGACCGGCAGGGTGCGGATCGCCAGCATCCCGGCGAGCATAATCAGAATGGCGATCACCCACGCAAACACCGGGCGACGCACGAAGAAACGGGAAAACATCAGGCGTCTCCTCCGGCGGTTTTGATCTCTTCGGCTTTCACTTCCTGCCCGGTGGCTACTTTTCCGGTGCCTTCTACGATCAGCTTATCGCCCGCTTTCAGCCCGCTCAGCACCAGCCATTTGTCGCCGTAGGTTTCCCCTGTTTGCAGCGTGCGCTGTTCGACTTTGTTGCTGCCGTTCACAACCAGCGCGGTGGCGTTGCCTTTGGCGTCGCGGGTAATGCCCTGCTGCGGTGCCAGAATCGCGTCATCCATGATGCCCTCGTCCACGTTGGCGCGAACGAACATGCCCGGCAGAAGCTGCTGCTTTGGATTGGGGAAAATCGCCCGCAGGGTGACGGAGCCGGTGGATTCATCAACGGCCACTTCCGTCAGGGCCAGACGGCCCTTTTCGCTGTAAGTGCTGCCGTCTTCGAGGATCAGAGAAACGCTCAGGGTATCGCTGTTGGTGGACAGCGTTTGCTTGCGTAATCGCAGCAGATCGGCGCTCGAACGGGTGAGATCGACGTACATGCTGTCCAGCCCGCGAATGGTCGCCAGAGCCGTCTCCTGCTGGGCGGTCACCAGTGCGCCCGGCGTGACGGACGAAATACCGATGCGCCCGCTAATCGGCGCGGTGACAGTGGTCCAGTTCAGGCTGATGCGTGCGCTCTCCAGCGCGGCTTTTTTGGATTCGACGCTGGCCTTGTCCTGCGCACAGGTGGCCTGTGCATCTTCTGCATCCTGACGCGAAACGCCATCGTCCTTCACCAGCTGCGCATAGCGCCTGGCTTTCTGGCAGTCAGCCTGCACCAGCGACTGGGCCTGTTTCAGCGCGGCGGCGGCTTCGTCGTAGCTCGCCCTGAAACTGGCCGGATCGATCTGATACAGAGCCTGCCCGGCTTTCACCGTATCGCCTTCATTAAACAGCCGCTTCTGGATGATGCCGCCCACCTGCGGACGCACCTCCGCGCTCAGAGCGGCGCTGGTCCGCCCGGTAAGTTCACTGACCACCGGAACGGGCTGGCTCATGAGGGTGACGATCCCCACTTGCGGGAGTGCGCCTTCTGGCGCGGATATTTGTGCATTATCGCAACCGGTCAGGAGAAATAATGCCGCGATGGCGGTTGTTAGGGTTTTCATACTTTTTTCCAGGGTGAACGACGCCTGTCCCGTTAATGGCTTAACGAGATGAGGAGGTTTTAAGGCACAGCGATGCCGCATCTCCGCGATTCGCGGAAATGAAAAAACGGGAAATAGCTATTTCCCGGTGATGAGTTCAGGTTTAATTAATTCACAATGAGAAGCATATTGAGTATTTCCCGATAAATTTTTTCTAATTCTTCTGCTGATACTTTTTGTGGGGTTAATCGACGATAGATGGAGCCTTCCATCATCACGGCGATAATTTCCACGCAGCAGCGAATGCGCTCGTCGCTCAGGTGCGGGCACTGTTTTTTCAGGTGCTCGCAGGCGTTGGCAAACATGCGCGCGTCGGCTTCCACCAGCATTGCCGCAACCAGTGGATTGCGGGTCGCTTCGGCGGACATTTCCAGCATCAGCGCATCGTCGTCTTCGCTCAGAGTCTGGCGCCAGGCAAGGATCTGCGGCATGCGGTCGGTCTGGGTTTTGCCTTCCATCTCGGCGATGCGGTAGTCGATAATGCGGCGGATCATCTCTTCGATAATGGCATCTTTATTGCTGAAATAGCGGTAGATCTGCCCGACGCTCAGCTTCGCCTCGCTGGCGATTTGCGACATGCTGGCACCGTGAAAGCCGCTCGCGCGAAAGCAGCGTCGCGCCGCGGTGATGATCTCGTCCTGCCGTAGTTTCTGCCGTTCTTCAAGCGTTGTACTCATCGTTTCCCGCCGCGCTGAGAGTGAGAATGATCGTTCTCATTTTTGGTTATTATACGTTTCAGGAAGGTACAGGAAAGCGATTTTTTTATTTTCATATTGAAAGAATATTTCTACTGAGAAATAAAGGAGAGAATAAGGAGTTTTTATGAAGATAAAGGTGTGCGATATTCAGATTGCGCTGAAAATAAGGAGAACCACATGCACTTGAGCCTTACGGATACCATTACTGAAGCCGATAAAGAAGAACTCCTGAATGGATTACGATCCTATAACCGGCAGTATATCGATTTTTCTGCGGTCGGAGGCGATATCGCCGTTTATGCGCGCGACGACAGTGGCGTGATGACGGGCGGATTGATCGGCAATCGCAAAGGCGAATGGCTGAATATTCAGTACCTGTGGGTGAGCAATGACGCGCGCGGTAGCGGGCTGGGGAGTCAGCTGATGAATGCCGCCGAAGAAGAAGCCCGCCGCCAGGGCTGCCGCCATGCGCTGGTGGATACGTTCAGCTTTCAGGCGCGTCCATTTTATGAAAAGAAGGGGTACACACTGCAGATGACGCTGGAGGATTTCCCTTATCAGGGCATGCAGCGGCACTATCTGGCAAAAGATCTGTAACGGCGGATGCCCGGTGGCGCGGTGTGACCGGGCCTGCCATTCAGACAGTACCGATATATAACTTTTCCTTCTGGTTGATTCTTTTTCGGTTTTTAGCGTACCGCTTCGTTGTCGATATAGTCGTTCAAACGTTTTTCAAAAGGATCTGTCTCGTGAAACTCTCTTTACCTCGATGTGGTGCATTACTTCTGGCGGGCGTTCTGCTTGCGGGCTGTGATCAAAGCGGCAGCGATGCCAAACATATTAAAGTCGGCGTGATTAACGGCGCAGAGCAGGATGTGGCGGAAGTCGCCAAAAAAGTGGCGAAAGAGAAGTACGGGCTGGATGTGGAGCTGGTCGGTTTCAGCGGCTCGCTGCTGCCCAACGATGCGACGAACCACGGCGAACTGGATGCGAACGTCTTCCAGCATCGCCCATTCCTGGCGGAAGATAACAAAGCTCACAACTATAAGCTGGTCGCGGTGGCAAATACGTTTGTCTTCCCGATGGCAGGCTACTCGCGCAAAATCAAATCGGTTTCGGAACTGAAGGATGGTGCGACCGTTGCAATTCCAAACGATCCCACCAACCTTGGCCGCGCGCTGTTGCTGCTGCAAAAAGAGAAGCTGATTACGCTTAAACCCGACGTCGGCCTGCTGCCAACGGCTCTTGATATTACCGCTAACCCGAAAAAGCTGAACATCATGGAGCTGGAAGGTGCGCAGCTGCCGCGCGTGCTTGACGACCCAAAAGTGGATGTGGCGATCATCAGCACCACTTACCTCCAGCAAACCGGGCTGTCGCCGGTACATGACGGCGTGTTTATCGAAGATAAAAACTCGCCTTACGTGAATATTGTGGTAACCCGCGAAGAGAATAAAGACGCAGAAAACGTGAAGGAATTTATTCAGTCGTACCAGTCGCCAGAAGTGGCGAAAGCGGCAGAAAAAATCTTTAACGGCGGCGCGGTTCCAGGCTGGTGATCTCAAGAAGGCCATTTAAGCGATGAATGGCCTTCTTGCATGCTCTAAGCCTTAGTGAGGTTTGTCGTCTAAAGCGGGGTGAGTGTAAGGACCCTTTAGGCTAAAGGTCTCGCATTGTTAAATTAAGTCATCGCCAGCCGCTCCATCCTTGTCTCTCCGTCCACCATCGACAGTTGATACAGCGAAAACGAGCGGTGTTTTTCGATTAAATTGGCCAGTTCCGGTGAGTGGCTGGTCAGCCAGATTTGCGAGTAGTGGCTCGCTTCGGCGATCAGGCTGGCAAGGGCGGGCAGCATCTGTGGGTGCAGGCTGTTTTCCGGTTCGTTGAGGGCAATAAACGCGGGTGGTCGCGGGCTGAGCAGTGCGACGGCCAGGCACAGGAATCGCAGCGTGCCGTCCGAGAATTCTGCCGGTTCCAGCGGGCGACTTAACCCTTCGCGCTGCATCATCATGCGAAAACGTCCCCCGCTGTTATCGCTGTAAAATACGCAGCCGGGGAAGGCCTGGTCGAGGATCCGCATCAATAGCAGCTCGTCGCCAATCTCCACAATCGTCTGGAACGCTGCCGCGAGGTTTGCCCCGTCGCTGGCTAAAACCGGCGACCGAAAACCCACCTGCGGGGCGCGCATCGCCGATCCAGACGAGACGGAAAATTCGTGGTAAAAGCGCCAGTTGCGCAGGGACTCGCGCATCTGCGACACCTCAGGATAGAGATGCGGCTCGCCCAACTGGCCGAACACCGATTCGTTCTCATACAGCGTGCCGCTGTGGGTCACTTTCTCGTGGTGAATGTTGTTCAGAAATACGGTCTGGTTTTTACGCTGCATCAGCCGCGACGACGGGCGGCGATGGTGATCGCTCAGCCAGAGGGTCTCTTCTTTGATCACCGGGTCGAGCTGGAACTGTGAAGGATAGGGCAGCTTCTCGACAAACCCCACCTGTAGCTCGTACTCGTAGGTTTCGGTTTCCACCGCCAGATTGACGCGGCGCAGCTGATCGCTTCGCGTTTTCCCGGCCCAGAACACCTTTAAAATCCCGCCTTCGTTCGCCAGAGCCTGCGAAAACTGGCCCTGCGCCGCGCTGTGCATCAGATGGATCGCCTTGTAAATATTCGATTTACCGGTGCCGTTCGGCCCAAAAACGATATTGAGCTGTTCCAGCCCGAGCGAGAGCTGGCGAATCGAGCGGTAGTTTTCAATGTGCAGGGCGCGGATCATCGTGGTTACCTGAGTAATGCAAAACGGGGTCAACCCACTCATTCTACCAGCCAATAACCCATGCCGCGGGCCAAAAAAAAGACGACAGTGAGGTTTGTCGTCTAAAACGGGGTGCGTGTAAGGACCCTTTGGGCTAAAGGTCTCTCGTTGTTAAATCAAGCGATCGCCAGCCGCAGGCCTAAGTCTTGCGGGTACGGGTCGAAGTAGTTTTGCGTCATGAGATAGCGGTCCGGGTGCTCAGCCAGATAATGTTTCAACAGCGTGAGCGGGGCGAGGATCGGCAGCTGACCGGCGCGGTAGTTGAGGATAACTTCACGCAACTCCACGCGCTGGCGGGTATTGAGCTGTTTACGGAAATAGCCCTGAATGTGCATCAGCACGTTGGTGTGGTTTTTGCGCGAGGCGGGCTGTTTCAAAATCGCCATCAGTTTCTCGCGATAGACCGCAAAAAAGGCCTCCAGATCGTCCCATTCGTGAAGCGACGCCACAAAAGGCCCGATCTCACGATAACCCGCCTGATTGTGCGCCAGCAGTTGCAGCTTGTAGCGGCTGTGAAAGGCCAGCAGCGCACCGCGCGTCAGGCCGCTGGCGCGAAGCATGTTCAGCTCGTGCAGGGCAAATACCCGCGCGATAAAGTTCTCCCGCAGTACCGGATCGTGCAACCGCCCGTCTTCCTCCACCGGCAGCCACGGATATTTTTCCTGCATCGCGGCGGTGAAGAGGCCGTTCCCCTCTTTCTGGCCAGGATTTCCCGCTTCGTCGTAGATGCGCACGCGCTCCATGCCGCAGCTTGGCGATTTGGCGCAGACGATGAAGCCGGCGTACTCGGCAATACCCGGCAAATAGTGCCCGGCAAACTCGGCCATTTTGTGCGTGATGTCTTCATGGGGGGCCTGGGTAAAACGCATGTGCATCTCACCGTCGGGCGTTTTGACCAGCCGCAGCGCCGGGCGAGGGACGGGCAAGCCCACCGCCATTTCCGGGCATACGGGTTTAAACGTTACCCATTGCGCCAGCGCATCCATCAAAAAGCTCATGCGTTTATGTCCGCCGTCGAACCGTACGGCTGAGCCGGTCAGACATCCGCTGATACCGAGAATGGGTTTATTGTTCATGGTGTTGTCCCCTTACTGCTCGTTGCGGGTGAAGAAAATGGTCACCGTTCCGACGTTAAAGCCAAACTTCGTCATCGCGGTTTTATTAAAGAGGTGTTTGCCGTCCTGCAAATACATCCAGTCGTCGAAGTGCAGTAGCCAGGTTTTGCCGTCGGCTTTGACGTTCATACTGTAGCGCCAGTTGAAGGCGTTTCCCGCCGCCTGGCCGGTCGCCACGCCCTCGATATCCCCCGCACGGCCTTCAAAGCGATCGGCGCTGACGCGCCGGATATGCCATACGCGCTGCTGTTTTTCGCCATCGTCATACACAAACTGCTCGCTGAGCGTCAGCGTATCGCCGCTGACCTCGCCCTTGAGATCGACGTGGAAGCGGCGAATTTGCTTCCCGCTGCGATCCTGCACCATCCCATAGGCTTCGGTCTGGCCCTGAAAATAGTGGAAGATATCGAGCCGCGGCTGCTGATCGCGGTAATCATTAATGTCGGCGCTACAGCCCGCCAGCAGCGTCATCAGCACCAGGCCGAGAGTCAGAAAACGTTTCATGGTTTACCTCCGAGCAACTGCAGTCGTAGTTCGGGATATTGCGTACGAGGACCGAGCCAGATCGCCAGAAAGCGCTCGCTGAAGGTCGCCGATTGCGGTGGGCCGAGCGGTGTGAACGCCGAACGGGCGGTCGGGGCGCGATACCAGAATTGCCCCTGCCCGTTATTCACGACAAACGCCAGCTGGCTTCCCTGATTCACATCGGGCCAAATTGCCTGCAGCCTGCGCAGCCATTCGGCGCTGTTGGGTTCACTGTCCAGAATGCCCTGCGCCTGCCACTGCTCGCGGGTGGCGTCGACCAGTTCGTCACGGCTGATACTGCGCTGATAGGTAATCAGCAATGCCTGATCCTGTTGCAGGCCGGTGTAACGCCCATCCGGGGTGCTCAGCTGAGAGCGATAAACGTCAAACGGGCCCCAGGTCAATGTCGCCTCGCCCACTTTGCGCCAGGTGAGCCAGTCGGCGGCGTGCGCCGCAGGCAGCGCGGCAGCCAGCCAGAGCAAAAGCAGCAAAGCGGATCTCATCGTTGCCTCCCCACCAGCAGATGGAAAAAGAGAATCAGTACCAGCCAGCCCATCGTCATCCAGCTCAGGACTATGAATGACGGTGCCTGAAAGGTGATCGCGCCCAGCCGCTCGCCGAGAAAATAGGCCACCGGACCGCCAGCGGTGCCCATCAGAACCAGCAGCCAGCGCGGCAGCGCGGTGGTCGTCGTGAGCTGGGTCCAGACGCAGGCGAACATCAGCCAAAGTGCCATCATCCAGAGAGGCAAAATCCCTTCGCCGTTGAAGCGCAGCAGACCGGTCAGCGACCAGAGGGTGTCCAGAGAACTCCCGGCGACCGCCAGCATAAGGGCGAAGAGTCGCTGGACCGGTTTCAGCATCAGGCAGGCCAGCAGCGCCAGCGCGAGCCACACCATCACTCCCCGCTCACGAAACATCACCACCAGCGTCCAGTAGAGATCGAACGCGATGGCGAGCACGAAGACCTGCACATGGCGGTTCATACGCGCTCTGCCGTCAGTTGCACCACGCTGATGGTGCGGGCGTTGAACCCGGCTTCGCAGTAGCCCAGGTAGTAGAGCCACATGCGGCGAAAACGCTCGTCAAAGCCGAGTTTTTCGATCTCCTGCCAGGCGTGGAGGAAGCGCGTGCGCCAGTGTGTCAGGGTGCGGGCGTAGTCCGGTCCCATGTCGAAAAGATTGCGTACCACGAAATCCGTGTGGCGCGTCATCAGTTCGTTCATCGCCGTAATGCTCGGCAAAAAGCCGCCGGGGAAGATGTAGCGCTGAATGAAATCGACGCTTTTGCTGTAGTCGCGGTAGCGCTGGTCCTGAATGGTGATCGCCTGAAGCGCCATTTTGCCGCCGGGGCGCAGGCGGGCCTGGCAGGTGCGGAAAAACTCCGGCAAAAAGGTTTTGCCGACCGCTTCGATCATCTCGACGGACACCAGCTTGTCGTACTCCCCGGTTAAGTCGCGGTAATCACACAGCAAAACCTGGACTTTATCCTGTAACCCGGCGCGGTTGATCCGTGCCTGCGCCCAGCAAAACTGCTCGTAAGAGAGCGTGGTGGTGGTGACCCGACAGCCGTAGTGGCGCGCGGCGAATTCGGCCATTGCTCCCCAGCCGGTGCCAATCTCCAGCAGATGATCGTCCGGCGTCAGCGAAAGCTGATCGCACAAGCGGGCCATTTTTGCCTTTTGCGCAGTAGTGAGATCCTGATCCGGCGAGGTAAACAGGGCGCTGGAATAGAGCAGCTCTTCGTCGAGAAACTGGGCATAAAAGGTGTTCCCCAGATCGTAATGGGCGGCAATATTTTCCCGCGCCTGCTGGCGATGGTTGCGGCGCATCCAGTGGCGTAGCCGTTCGACGGGCTTGCCCAGCAGTCGAAAACCGCTCTCCAGCCGCCCGAGCGTTTTACCGTTAAGGGCGAGGATGTGCAGCAGCGTGGTGAGCTGATGCGTCTCCCACTCGCCGTCCATCCAGGCTTCGGCGGCGGCCAGACTTCCGCCCGTCAGCAGTCGCCGGTAAACGGAGGAGGAGAGAACCTCCACGTCGGCATGCAGGGCCGCACTGGCGTCGCCAAAATGGAACGTCTGGTTGCCCTCGCGTACGGTCAGCGAACCCTGTTGTAAGTCCCCCAGCAGGCGGAACAGCAGCCAGCGCGCCATGCGCGCGTTGCGCGGATAGTCTGGCTCAAGCGCATAAACGGGATCGGTCATGAGCGTTCACTCCTGCTGGTGGGATGGGGATGGATGGGTACGCGTTTGAGCCACAGCCGCAGCGCCTGCCAGTAAATGGCGAGGACGGTTTTGAGCGTCATGAGCGGAATGCGCCACAGCAGCGAACTCAGCGCCGCACGTGTCAGAGGCTGACGAGTGAGCATCAGCGTGGCATCAAACACTTTGGCTTCCTGATGGTTCTCAATGTGCATGAATAAGGTTTTTGCCGGGCGATTGAAGCGCCAGTGGTATACCATATTCATCGGATTAAACGGCGAAACGTGGAAGGCTTTCGCCATCGGGCGCGCCTCCTGCCCGTTTACTGCGTAGTAATGCCGCTCGTTCCACGGCGTGTTGCGCACTTCCGCGAGCACCCAGCGCAGGACGTCCTGCTGGTCAAAGCAGTAATAAAAATTGACCGGATTAAAATGAATACCGAAATAGCGCAGCTGGGTGAGCAGCATCACCCGGCCATCGGTGCGCTCACCGGTCAGCGTCTCCAGCCTGGTGAGCACCTGCTCTTTGAGCGGCTCGCCCAGCGGATAATCGCGATCGTAAAACGACGCGGCGGCAAAGCGGTTACGGCGAATGCCCAGCGACGGCAGGCGCGCCAGCTCGTCGAGATCGAGCCATGCCAAAAAAATGCTGTAGCGGAAATGGTGCGCTCGCGGCAGCAGACGGCGGTGACGAAGCACGCCCTGATAGAGGCAACTGTTCATGTTCCCGCCCCTCCCACTCCTGCGATCCCCGTTACCACGTCGAGCGCGCTGCGCACACCATCCTCATGAAATCCGTTGTACCAGTAGGCACCGCAGAACCAGCTTCGCTGCTGGCCGTTGATCTCGGCGCGGCGCGTCTGGGCACGCCAGCTTTTTGGGTTGAACTGCGGATGTTCATACACAAAGCGTTGCCAGACGTAACGCTCGTCGATGGGAGCATCCGGATTCAGGGTCACGCAGAACAGCGGCGCGCCCTCTGGCAGCCCCTGTAAAATGTTCATGTTGTAGGTCACGCAGGCGCTGTTTTGTTCCCGATCGTTCAGACGATAGTTCCAGCTTGCCCAGGCTCGTTCACGCACCGGCAGCCAGCGTTTGTCGCTGTGCAGCACTACCTCATTACGCTGCCAGCCGATGTCGCCGAGGATCTGTTTTTCCGCGAGCGAGGGGTTAGCCAGTAGCGCCAGTGCCTGACGGGAGTGGCAGGCGAAAATGACCTGATCGAAGGTGTGAGTTCCGTCGGCAAGTTCAATGTCAACCTGGTGGGGGTGGCGGATCACCTTCTGTACCGGTGCATCCGTGCGCAGCGTCAGGCGAGTGCCCAGCTGCGTAACGAGTGCGCGGACATATTCGCGCGATCCGCCGGGCACCACGTACCACTGGGGACGATGGGTGATGTCCAGCAGCCCGTGATTCTCAAAAAAGCGTAAAAACAGGGCGAGCGGAAAACGGCGCATCTCCTGCAACGACGAGGACCAGATCGCCGCGCCCATCGGCAGGATGTAGTGCCTGGCGAAGAAAGGGCTGAAGTGGTGCTGTTCCAGAAACGTTTGCAGCGTGTCGTTATTACTGGTGCCCTTAATCAGCGTCTGTTTCGCCAGTTTGTTAAACCGCACGATGGATTTCAGCAGCCGCCAGAAGGTCGGGTTCAGCAGATTGCGCCGCTGGGCAAACAGGCTGGAGAGTGTGTGGCCGTTGTATTCCAGCCCGCTGGCCGGGTTATGCACAGAAAAGCTCATCTGCGTTTTTTGCCCGCTAATACCCAGCTCGCCCAGCAGGCCCATAAACCGGGGATAGGTGCGGTCGTTGTAAACGATGAAACCGGTGTCGATGGAAAAATCTCCCGACGGCGTGGTGACATCGACCGTGGCGGTATGGCCGCCGACGGTGGGGGCCGCTTCGAACAGCGTCACCTGATGGTGCCCGGCCAGCCGCCAGGCGCAGGTCAGCCCGGCGATCCCGCTGCCGATAATGGCGATGTTCATGAGCGCACCATCCTGCGCAGCAGCGCGTTTTGCACAAACGGCGGCAGGGACGCCAGCAGCCGCAGGATCACGCTAAATCCGGCAGGAAACGCGATGTGCGTTTTGCCTTTCGCCACGCCACGGCGGATGGCGGCAACGGCCTGCTCTACGCTGACTTTGCCGGGCATCGGGAAATCATTTTTACGGGTGAGCGGGGTGTCGACAAAGCCTGGTGAGACGACCGTAACGGCCACGCCTTTAGGCTCCCAGTCCAGACGCAGGCTGTTGGCAAACCACGTCAGCGCTGCTTTGGATGCGCCGTACGCCTCGGCGCGTGGGAAGTGCAGCCAGTGCGCCATGGAGCTGACCAGCACCACGCGACTACCGGGCGCGAGTTGATCCTGAAGCGCGGCCAGGCAGTTCACCGGGCCGAGAAAATTGGTGCGCATGACACGCGAGACGCGATCGATGTCGATCGACCCGTGATCGAGATATTCACAGGTTCCGGCGCACAAAACGGCGAGATCCACGGGGCAATCGGCCAACGCGTCGCGGCAGGCCTGCGCGTCGGTCATATCAAACTGACGCAGGGAGATCAGCGGGCTGTACTGGCGCAGGGCCTCAAGGCGGGCAGCATCCCTGCCGCAGGCGATGACGCGGCAGCCGTCATCCGCCCAGGACTTCGCCAGCCCCTCGCCAATCCCTGAGCTTGCGCCGGTGATGAGGACAGTCATCATGGGCGCACCCTCCTTTTCACACCGCGAACCGCCCAGCCCAGCACCGGCAGGTGTTCGTAAATCATCTCCCCGGCATCGTAATAATCCCGCTGGCGTTTCACTGTGCCGTCCTGCACGTCCACCACGGAACAGCCTGGCAGAGCCAGCGTATTACCCTCCGTTAAACGGGGATGCGACCAGTGCATGGTCCAGGTGAGCGCGAAACGATCACCGTCGGTAAATGGCTTATCGATGGAGAAATGACACTGGTCCACATTGGCCAGCAGATGGGTGAAGTAACGCTGGATCGCGAACAACCCCTGATGCTCACCGAAAGGATCAATCAGCACGGCTTCAGGATGAAAGAGCGCAGGCAGCGCCGATGGCGGCTGATTGTCCAGCTCGGCGTAGTAACTCACGAACCGATCGATGACGGTATGCACGGCGCTCATTGACTCACCTTTGCGGTTGACGATCCTGAAAAAACCCAATAATTAAAACTTACACAAACAATGATATTTGTCCAAGTTTGATTTGGATTATTTTTAATTAGTGATTTATTTCAATTGGATAGGAAAGGTGATTTTTGCGGGGATTAATGCGCTCCCGATAGCGGGGCAGGAGCGCAGGACGAATCAGCTGCCCTTGTAAGTGGAGTAGCCGTACTGGCTCAGCAGCAGTGGAATATGCAGTTTTTCGTTGGTGGTGGTGACAGTAAAGAGCACCGGGATCTCAGGGAAAAATGAGGATAATTTCTGGCTCTGGAAGTATTCACCGGTTTTAAAGGTCACTTTATACACGCCGGGCTGCATATCCTGATCCTGCGGATACAGGGATTTAATACGCCCGTCGTGATCGGTTTTGCCACTCGCCAGCGTGGTCCATTTTCCCTGCTGCTGTTTTTCCAGCGTGACCGTGACATCCGGCGGCGGTGTGCCCGTTTGCTGGTTAAGGATATGGACGCTCAACGTACCCACCGGGGCGCTAAACGCGACCGGGGCAAAGGCGAGGGAGGATAAAAGCAGCAGGCCGGAGAATTTATTCATGTTGTTTTCCTGTTGAGTGATGAATACAGGAAAACGTTAGCATTATGGCGGCAGGAAAATATTCAATCTTTTGTGATAACTGGCGCGGGAAATAGCCTTTACAGGGTGATGATTTCCAGAGAAATACCCTGTTCCTGCCACTGCGCGATCTGTTTTTTACGCGCGACGGTTAATTTGCCGGTTGTCACCAGCAGCCATTTGCGGTCCGGGAAAATTTCCGGTGCCAGGGTTGCGGGCGGTATCGGGAGGACGTCGATGCGGTGGCCTTGCCCCGTGCGTTTTAGCGCTTCGAGCCAGATTTCACACGGGTCGTTAAGATGCCAGCCGGTGATCAGACAGTTATCGCCCGGCGCGCGTTTATCCCCTTCGAGGCAAAACGACGTGTAGGCAATGATGATGCCGTCGAGGATTTCCCGCAGGGTCATGATCGCCGGGATATTCGCGGAGACCTGGCTGCGCAGCGGGCGCAGGACTTCGGTCACCAGTTCTGGCCGTGGCGATTCGCGGCCTGAGTCGTAAATCAGCTGGCGCAGGGATTCGATTTTCCCCTCTTTCAGACGCTGCAACATGCTCTCCTGCAGGGTGAGCCAGTTATTGGTGCGCCGTGCGCCAGGCCGCGCCAGCAGCGGTTTTACCTGGCTGACTGGTACGCCCTTTTTCACCCAGTCGAGAATTTTCAGCGCCTGTTGTACGTCGTCATCGCTGTAAAGACGGTGTCCGCCATCGGTGCGAAGCGGTTTCAGCAAACCATAGCGACGCTGCCACGCGCGCAGCGTGGTCGCGGTGATGCCGCAAAGTCGGGCGAATTCGCCGATGGAGTAAGACATGGAGTGCGCCTGATGACCAAGTTAACTCTCAATATACTACGAATTCCGCTCGTTACGAGCACATGTGATTGAACGGCCCCGGCGGGCAGGGGCGCAATATGGCGTGAATATGGTCCTCTTTGAGCGTGTACATGCCGCCCGAGAACGGGTCTACGATAAGCCAGCCCGGCACGCCGAAGAAGAGGATATTCCCGAAGGTGTACCAGTGGCTGAAGCGGTACTCGAGCGGCATCATCGTCGAGTAATAGCCCTCCTGTTTCAGCGTGAGGGTGTATTCCCGTTTGCCGAAATAACTGCCGTCGGATTTTTTCAGCACCACGGATTGCGGCGTTTTACCGGTGGCGATCAGGTCGCCGTTGCGATCGATGACCGCGTAATATGCCTCCGTCGGGGTGCTGTCGATATACAGCGTCTCTTCGTTGCTGCCGACAATGCTGGCGCAGCCCGTTAGCATCAACGGCAGCAGCAGCCGCCAAACCTGTTTTCTCATCCCGATCGCTCCTTCATGTATAGCGATTCAAAGCGGCACAGGTGAGCTGAAAATTAAGGCATATCGTGCATTTTTCGTAGGGCAATGCCGTACCGTTTGCATAGACTTCCGTTTAGGGTCGAACGGGGGTTTACGAGATGAACTGGCACTCTTTTCGCGGTGATGCACCGGCAAATATGACAATTTACAGCGCATCGTTTCCTGATATCAGCGATCAATGGCCGATGAAAGACGATGTCACGCGGGAGATTAACGCGCTCAATCTGGCCATGAAAGCTGACCCTGAGCTGCTGCCCCCGCTACTGGAAGAGGGCGAAAACGGCCTGCCGAGGCTTATCCCGCAGCATGTTCATTCCGAGCGAGCGTTCCGCACACGCCCGGCGATGGCGGCCTGGCGCGCGCGGCTGGTGCCCTCCGCGCTGGCGCTGTTTGTGGTGCAAAACCCGCTGGAGGAACGCCTGCCCGAAGGCACGCGGATGGACAGCGAAAGCCGACAGTGGTTTATCCACGCCAACGACGCCATCGGCGTGCGCTCCCGCGCGCAGGTGCTGGGCGCGCTGGTGGAGAAATACATTCACAATGAGCTGGAAAGCGACTGGATAAGCCTGGCGAGCGGCGCGGCGATCCCGGTGCTGGAGGCGCTTCGCACGGCAAAACTGGACGGGCAGAAGGTGCATCTCTCGCTGGTGGACGATGACCCCGTCGCCCTGCGCTGGGCAGAAACCATGGCGGCGCAGGAGGGGCTGGTGGTGGGGGAACAGTTGACGTTGCTCAAGCGCCATCTGATTCATCATTTCATCCGCAGTGACGATTTACTGCTCGAGCTGGGTGAACATCAGGCCGAACTGGTCGACGCGCTGGGGATTTTCGAATATTTCAACGACACCGATGCGGTGATTTTCCTGCAACGCGCCGTACGACTGGTGAAGCCCGGCGGGGCAGTGATTGTGTCGAATATGCTCACCACCAGCCCGCAAATCGACTTTATTTTGCGCTGCATCGGCTGGGCGCACATCTACCCGCGCACCTTGCAGCAGTTGCAGGATATCCATCTTGCGGCGGGTATACCTGCGGAGAACGTGACGGTGATTGTGCCGAAAGATGGGGTGTACGCGGTGATGGAGGTTAGGGTTTGATGTGGGGCTTCTGCAATGCCGGGTGGCGCTTCGCTTACCCGGCCGACAAACCCGGCGATGATACCGCGTTGAATTTGCTCGATCCGCCCCTCAACCTGAGGGGAGAGGGCTTGAGACACAGATGCCGAGAAAATCTAAATATGAAATGCCACGCGTTTCCCATTCGGCAGTTCAACATCCAGGCTCAGTTTTCCACCCATCGCTTCGATGTAGCGTTTTAGCGTGGCAATTTTCAGTTCATTACCGCGCTGTTCAAGCTGGGTAACTGCGGGTTGGCTGATTCCCATTATTGTCGCCACCGCCTGTTGAGACAGTTTCAGTTCTTCGCGCATCATCTGTAGCCCGGTTTCGAGAATCATCTCGTCAGCCATCTCTTTGATACGCTGCTGGCTTTCAGGCGAACGGGAAGCAATCACGTCATTTAAGGTTTTCAATTTGCTGTCTCCAGGGCTGCCAGATGAAACGAAAATTCTTTATCTGCAATACGGATTAACCGCTTATAAAATATTTTTTTGTCGTTACTCTTGTCACCCGCACAAGGCACGATCGCCTGGCGGACGGGATCGAAAGCAAAGAACGCACGAATAGGACGGCCAGATAGTTAATCCGTAGCTCTTTCATATTGTTATACCGCGATCCTTTTACGGTATCGGCCCAGGGTCTTGTAAGATGCGGTCCGTAGTTTTGCAGAGTTAATAATTCTGCCAATACCCTTTCCTGTAGCCCTTCTTCTTGCTCATGCAGCCATTGTTCAAATACCTTCCCTAAAAGTACCGTCCACATGCAATCGTCCATGATAAGCTGTAGCTTATACCCAGAAGGATATAAGCTGTAATTTATAATTGCAATGGCTGCCTGTAACGGCCATTGCATCTCCGATGAATGATTATGACAGAGACAGGCAACCCACCTGATAAGGCAAGGGTGATATTGCGAGCCGTCTTCAGGGATATTTCACGGGTGAGATTAATGTTTTTGTAATAACGCCCCTTCAATCCCTTTCAGCTTCGCCTGTGCCTGTTTTAATTCGTCCAGCAACCGCTGTTCCTGCTCGCTGTACGCCATCAGAACAATGCACCCGTCCATGACTTTAACCGTCACCTGATGCCCGGTATCAAACCCGGCGGCGCGCAGCCACTTGCCCGAAAGAATGATATTCGGCGTTGTTTTGTCGTGAACATTCGGGCGATATCCCACAATTATCGAGCGCTCAGTTCCGGTGGCGGTAATGTCTGGGTTAGAATGCGAATCAGCCATAATCAACTCCTTGATAGTTGGTGAGGTTAGACGCTCCTGTTGTGTTCCTGCACAGCGGAGGCGTTGCCTAAAGGAGGTTAGGTGGCCTCCTAATATGATTCAGATTAAATGGATAGGTGGCCCCATGTCAATCATAGCGCGCGAAAAAAAACCAAAAGGCGGCGGACAATCTCCGCAGTTTAAAATGCGTATTGATCCGGCATTGAAGGAGCAGTTGGATGCTGTCGCAGCTGAAGAGGGGGTGAGTCTCGCTAGTTGGTTGAAGGAGCTGGCAAGAGAGGCCCTTAGGCAAAAGGGTATTGAGCCCAAAGGATAAATCTAATCTAAAAAATATAATTAATAAATATCAAATGCTTAATAATAAACTTATGGCAACTTTGATTAAAAGTGACAAAGAAGAGTCTATAAGATATTATTATTTTTGGTATGTATCACACTGAAGTGACTAGAAAATTAGTTTATAGTTACGAATTAAATATTTTGAGGATAGAAGTGTTAAGTCCTGCTCAACTCTCAGCGCTATCCAGAATGTTTTCCATCTCAGTTATTTCTGAGATAGCAAAAAAAGGCAAGTCTCCTTTGTTCTCGAGGCTAATGGTTGAGTCCTGCGCCTTTGAAAATCAACAAAATGAGAATGCAACAATCGGTGATGTTTTCGATGTGGCTTTCTCACTAATACGGAGAGCCGGAATTAGAAATGAGTATGTATTCAGGTCAGCATTAGTCCATAATGTTTTGCTAGGTCGGCATTCGTTGCGTACTGCTAGTATGCTAGCTGAGTTCAGAATTGGAACTAGCAAAGCGGATATGATTATCTTAAATGGATCCGGAACTGTTTATGAAATTAAGTCTGATAGAGACTCATTAGCTAGATTAGAAAGTCAAATAGCAAATTATAGGAAAGCGTTTAGTAAAATCTATGTAATAGCTGGGGATTCTCATATTGATGATGTTTTATGCAAAACATCAGAAGATATCGGTGTGTTGAGTCTAGTTCGATGGAATAGGATAAGTGTTGTGAGGGATGCGAAGGAAAATAATGATTTCTTATGTCCTGCCACTATGTTTGATTCATTAAGGATTAGTGAAGCAAAAGATATTTTAAAACAATTTAAAATTGAACCGCCTGTATTACCTAATACATTACTTCGGAGCGCGATAAGGAGTGTTTTTGAAGAACTGAATCCGATAGAAGTTCAAAAATGCATGATAAAAACGTTAAAAAGGACGCGTAATCTCTCGCCACTAAGCAATTTGATTTCAAATTTGCCTAACGCGTTACAAAGCGTAGCTTTGATTACACAATTACGCAATAAGGACCGTGAACGCTTAGTTGAGACATTAGGTAAGCCTCTCGACGAAGCTCTTAAATGGGTTTAATGACAATGTATCATCCATATTTTAGAGGTAAACAGTTTGAGTTAATTGCAATACGTGAAACAGCTGAAATAATGGCTAAAGCTCGTATTACACCAATTATAGAACCAGTTAGAGAGACACTTAATGGATTAGATAAGGCGTTGAAAACAATATGTGATGTTAATGGTAAGGCAATTGTAATAGTTAATCCGTCATATGGAGATCATTCAGCGAACGGCTATAATATATCTCAATTGCTTAAAGATAGTTTTAGTGATCGAGATAATATTTCAGCCGGAATCTTGCTGCGAGAAGATATGGATGAAGGATTAATAATAAAATTACTTTTTGAACATAAATCACATAATCCATGCTTTATACACTCGGGTTATGCTGAACCCTACTCACTTTCAGAAAAATCGAAAGGTTTGGTTTCCAAGCATGTATTCATAGAAAATTACTGCGGGAAAATCTATAGAAAATATTTTTCTGATGCAGAAAGAATTTTACTTAGGGATGGATTTAAAAAGAAGAAGAATGCCGATTATCCTCCACTTGAAATCTTCTCAGATTTACACATTACTTATCCAGAAGAAGGAATGGACGGGTTTGGAGATTTTTTAATTGTAGGTGATGAATACAGCGAAGGTGGTGGACCAGCGTATGCTGTTGCAATACATTTAACTTTCTTGGATAAGAACAAAGAAAATATTATGTATATAAACCATTTTATTTCTACAACAAATGATACACCTACTGATCCTGCTGGAAAATTTGGACAAGCATTAACGAAATTAATTAATAAACTAAATCATTCCCAAACACAGTTCTTTGAGAGTTCCGCTATTATAGAGTTTAGAGTTCTTCATGCGAACGGGCACTTCCCGGGTTTAGGCACTGTTAAGAAACTGTCAATGAAACATCATATTGAGACATTAGCTAATTTTATGGGATAATAAAATGAGTCGAAAATGTTGTCCTGAATGTTTTGGTGATAATGGATTGCGAGAAAATATTATCCCCAGCCTTAACCCTCAAAAAGGTATTTGTTCCTTTTGTGGTAGCCATGATGTGGATGTGATTGAACCCGCCGCATTAAACATTTATTTTGAGTTAGTGATTAATGTTTACGAATTAGATCCTAACGGAAGAAATATTGTTGAGTTATTAAGAGAAGATTGGGGCTTGTTTAATCATAAAGTTATGGATAATGCTCATGCTAGAGAACTTTTAGCTGAAGTGTTAGATAATGGAGATATAGTAAGACGAAATTTTTCACCTTCAGAATCTTATAAAAGTATTGCTTTGGCTCAGTGGGATGAGTTTAGGGATGAGCTTCTTTATAGGAATCGATATTTCCTGGATGGGCAAATTAATACGTTAAGATTGAAAGAGCTTCTGAATCATTTGAAAGCCCGCCACCTACCTAGAAAATGGTTCCGCGCAAGAATAAATCAAGATGATGTACCTTATGAACTTGACTCAATGGGTGCTCCCCCTAAACGAATTACATCACATGGCCGAGCTAATCCGCCTGGTATCCCTTATCTATACTTGGGTTCAATACCTGAAACTGCGGTTGCAGAGATAAGACCTCACACTGGTGAAACAGCTACAATTGCGGAGTTTTCCTTGCCTGATGGGCTTATAATGGCAGATTTAAGGCAACCAAGGCAGCATGTTTCTCCATTCGTTTTGTCTGACACAATTGATATCGGAAAAATGAGAGCTGACATACCTTTTTTAGAAAAACTTGGACAAGAACTTACTCAGCCTGTATTACCTAAAAGTGCTGCGCTCGATTATATTCCAAGCCAGTATCTTTGCGAATTTATTAAAAAGATTGGTTTTCACGGTGTGATATACAATAGTTCTGTAAGTGAAGGTATAAATTTAGCATTGTTTTATCCTAATATGGCCACTCCGTCTTCAACCAGGCAAGTAAGTGTAACAAAAGTAACTGTTCAAATTGAGTGATTATTTTTACATCAATATTTTTTATTTTGTGGGTGCTATTCCATTATTATAAAATATACTGGCTTGTGCCCACCTCTAATGAAATGATATCCATAATTATCTATCATTGATAAATTTAGATCATAAATAATATCAATAGCATCGTTCCATGCGAAGTTGTCATTCGATCTAACAAGTTTAGAAATTTTGGATATTTCAAGTAGTTCAATATTATGTGTCGAAAATTCACCATCAATATGCTTTGTTCTATTCCTTTGCAAGAGAAAATAAAAATCATCTTCACAGCATGAATTAGTGATATTAAATAAAAAATGTTTTTTAGGATTGTAGTTATCAAATATATTCAATGAGGATATGAAACTTGCTATACTTGGTAAGTTTTACTCTCTTGCCGTCGATGCATATTTAAATAATTGATGATTAATTTTTCCACTCAAGTGTGAGTTATCACTGGTTAATTTCGGTCTTCTTGCAAAAAAGATAATATCTTTTTTTTTAAGTTTGAGAGTATCCTTAGATGTTAATTTTCCTTCCCTTGTTTTCCAGAAGTAAATGGGAGTTACAAAATGAAAATCTTTTTGCAATTCATTAAATTGGGTATTAGGGAGTATACTGCTGTTCTCTCAGAAAAGAAGCTAGACATGTTTACCTCGTTTAGATAAATAAGTATCTCAATTCTTATATAGAATTTTATTAAACCAGAAGTCTTATGATAATTAGTTATTAAACTGAAAACATAACATGTTTTGGCGGAAGATCACAGGAGTCGAACCTGCCCGGGAACGCTGGCGTCCCCAACTGGATTTGAAATCCAGCCACCTCACCGGAGATGACGATCTTCCGCGCCTCGATTGCTACATGGAGGCGGTGCGCATTATAGCTACTTTCAGGCATTTACCACATCATTTCGCAGAGTTTTTTCACCCCTGCTTTGACCTGCATTAACCCCTCTTACTTAAATCTTAAGAAAATCCTGAGGTTAGGTTTTTTCTCCAACTTCTACGGCGATCACAAAAGAGAAGAATCGTAACCAGCTAACCAGAAAACAGAATATCCGCTCTCCCGGCGATGGTTTACAACATCTGAAACCGGTCTCAGCGCCCCTACAGCGTCAAGGATAAAGATAATGAGCGAAATATTGTCTGTGAAGGAAAAGATTGGCTATGGCATGGGAGATGCCGCCAGCCACATCATTTTTGATAACGTCATGTTGTATATGATGTTTTTCTATACCGATATTTTCGGTATCCCCGCCGGATTTGTCGGCACCATGTTCCTGCTGGCGCGTGCGCTGGATGCGATTTCCGACCCGTGCATGGGGCTACTCGCCGACCGCACCCGCAGCCGCTGGGGGAAATTCCGTCCGTGGATTTTGTTCGGTGCAATTCCGTTTGGCATCGTCTGCGTGCTCGCGTACACCACGCCAGATCTTAGCCTGAACGGTAAAATGGTTTATGCCGCCATCACGTACACGCTGCTGACCCTGCTCTATACCGTAGTGAATATCCCTTACTGCGCCCTCGGCGGCGTCATTACTAATGACCCGACGCAGCGCATCTCCCTGCAGTCCTGGCGCTTTGTGCTGGCGACGGCGGGCGGCATGCTCTCCACGGTACTGATGATGCCGCTGGTGAATCTCATTGGCGGCGAAGACAAAGCTTTTGGCTTCCAGGGCGGGATCGCTGTGCTGTCGGTGGTCGCGTTCCTGATGCTGGCGTTCTGCTTCTTCACCACCAAAGAGCGCATCCAGGTGCCGCCAAGCACCACCTCCATGCGTGAAGATCTGCGCGATATCTGGCAAAACGACCAGTGGCGCATCGTCGGTGTGCTCACCATTCTCAACATCCTCGCCGTCTGCGTGCGCGGCGGCGCGATGATGTACTACTGCACCTGGATTATGGGCACGCCGGAAGTGTTCGTCGCGTTCCTCACCACCTACTGCGTCGGTAACCTGATTGGCTCCGCGCTCGCCAAGCCGCTCACCGACTGGAAATGCAAAGTCAGTATCTTCTGGTGGACCAACGCCCTGCTGGCGGTAGCGAGCGTGGCGATGTTCTTCGTGCCGATGCATGCCACGATAATGATGTTCAGCTTTATCTTCGTGATTGGCGTGCTGCACCAGCTGGTGACGCCAATCCAGTGGGTGATGATGTCCGATACCGTCGATTACGGCGAATGGACCAACGGCAAACGCCTGACGGGGATCAGCTTTGCGGGCACGCTGTTTGTGCTGAAGCTGGGCCTGGCGCTGGGCGGCGCGCTGATCGGCTGGATGCTGGCCGGCGGTGGCTACGATGCCGCAGCCAAAACCCAGAACGGCACCACCATCAACATCATTATTGGCCTGTTCACGCTGGCCCCGGCGGCGTGCTATGTGCTGAGTGCCATCGTCGCCAAACGCTATTACACGCTGAAAACCCCGTTCCTGACAAAAATTATGGGCGAGCTGGCGCAAGGCGCGCGCCGCAACCAGCAGGAGTTTGAAACCCTGCCGGTCAGCAAAGAAATGCAGAACTAAGAGGATAAAAGTATGAAAATCAGTGACGGAAACTGGCTAATTCAACCGGGCCTGAACGTGACGTACCCGGTGCAGGTGTTCGACGTGGAGCAGCAGGGCAACGACCTGGTGGTGTACGTTGCGCCGCGCGACGTGCGTGAACGCACCTGGCAGCTCGACACATTGATGTTTACGGTTCGCCTGTTCTCGCCGCAGGAAGGCATTGTCGGTGTACGCATCGAGCACTTCCAGGGCGCGCTGGACAACGGCCCGCACTATCCGTTGAACGTTCTGAAAGACGTGAAAGTACAGATTGAAAACACGGCGGAATTTGCCGAGCTGAAAAGCGGCAGTCTTAGCGTGCGCGTTACCAAAGGGGAGTTCTGGGCGCTGGATTTCCTGCGTGATGGCCAGCGCATCACCGGCAGTCAGCTGAAAAATAACGGCTACGTGCAGGATGGCAATACCGACAGCAACTACATGTTCGAGCGCCTGGATTTGGGCGTCGGCGAAGCGGTGTATGGCCTCGGCGAGCGCTTTACCGCGCTGGTGCGTAACGGCCAGACGGTCGAAACCTGGAACCGTGACGGTGGCACCAGCACCGAGCAGTCCTACAAAAATATTCCGTTCTACCTGACAAACCGTGGTTACGGCGTGCTGGTGAATCATCCGGAAAATGTGTCGTTTGAAGTTGGCTCGGAGAAAGTCTCCAAAGTGCAGTTCAGCGTGGCGGGCGAGTATCTGGAATATTTCGTTATCGACGGCCCGACGCCGAAAGAGGTGCTGAACCGCTATACCCAGTTTACCGGTCGCCCGGCGCTGCCGCCTGCATGGTCGTTCGGCCTGTGGCTCACCACCTCGTTCACCACCAACTACGACGAAGCGACGGTGAACAGCTTTATCGACGGCATGGCCGAGCGCGATCTGCCGCTGCACGTCTTCCACTTCGACTGCTTCTGGATGAAAGCCTTCCAGTGGTGTGATTTTGAATGGGACCCGGTGACTTTCCCGGACCCGGAAGGGATGATTCGCCGCCTGAAGGACAAAGGGCTGAAAGTCTGCGTGTGGATCAACCCGTATATCGGCCAGAAATCGCCGCTATTCAAGGAGCTGAAAGAGAAAGGCTATCTGCTCAAGCGCGCGGATGGCTCCGTATGGCAGTGGGATAAGTGGCAGCCGGGGCTGGCAATTTATGACTTTACCAATCCGGAAGCCTGCCAGTGGTACGCCGATAAGCTGAAAGGGCTGGTTGATATCGGCGTGGACTGCTTCAAGACCGACTTCGGCGAGCGCATCCCGACCGACGTGGTGTGGCATGACGGGTCCGATCCGCAGAAGATGCACAACCACTACGCCTATATCTATAACGAGCTGGTGTGGGACGTGCTGAAAGAGACCGTTGGTGAAGAGGAGGCGGTGCTGTTTGCGCGCTCCGCGTCCGTCGGTGCGCAAAAGTTCCCGGTTCACTGGGGCGGCGACTGTTACGCCAATTACGAATCCATGGCGGAAAGCCTGCGCGGTGGGCTGTCGATTGGTCTGTCGGGCTTTGGATTCTGGAGCCACGATATCGGCGGGTTCGAGAATACCGCGCCTGCCCATGTTTACAAACGCTGGTGCGCGTTCGGGCTGTTCTCCAGCCATAGCCGCCTGCACGGCAGCAAATCCTACCGTGTGCCGTGGGCGTACGATGATGAGTCCTGCGATGTGGTGCGCCACTTCACCCAGCTGAAATGCCGGATGATGCCGTATCTGTATCGCCAGGCGGCGCTGGCCCGCGAGGTCGGCACACCGATGTTGCGCGCGATGATGCTCGAATTCCCGGACGATCCGGCGTGTGATTATCTGGACCGTCAGTACATGCTCGGCGACGCGATGATGGTGGCACCGGTGTTTAGCGAAGCGGGTGACGTGCAGTTCTATCTGCCGGAAGGTCGCTGGACACACCTGTGGCATAACGACGAAGTGCAGGGCAGCCGCTGGCATAAACAGCAGCACGACTTCCAGAGTCTGCCGGTGTATGTACGCGAGAACACCCTGCTGGCGCTCGGCAACAACAGCCAGAAACCGGATTACGCGTGGAACGCGGGCACGGCATTCCAGCTGTTTAGCCTGGCAGACGGTTGCTCGGCGGTGAGCGAAGTCCCGGCGGCGGACGGATCGGTCGTGTTTACACTGACGGCTTCTCGCCAGGGCGATACGGTGACCTTAAAAGGCGAAGGAAACGCCCAGGACTGGTCGGTCTGTTTGCGCAATGTGCAGCAGATCGCGGGTGTTAAAGGCGGTTCCCATGCCGGTAGCGAATGGGGTGTGGTGGTGAAAGCGCAGGGGAGTGAAGTGGTGATTCACCTGAAGTGATGTGCCTGAAATGGCCCGGCGGCGCTACGCTTACCGGGCCTACGGTGTCAGCTTTGGTTTGCAGGCCGGGTTAAGCGTAGCCGCCACCCGGCTTTTTTATGCCATTAACATTTCAGGGCTGGGGTGTTACAGATGGCGCGACCGCAGGGCTTGTCGATACCTGGCCGCCCGTCATCGTCTGCTGCACCTGCTGTTTATCCATATTTACCGCGTTCAACTTCCCATTTACCGACGGTTTCAGCGGCGCTTTGTCCTGCACGCTGCCGCTGGCGGTCAGCTGGATATTGCCGTCGCCGTTAATTGGCAGTGCAGGCCAGCCCCACTGTTGCAACACATTCACCGGCACGCCGCGCCCCTTCAGGCTAACCGTGGTCTGGCGCTGCGGTAACTGTGATACGGTCGCCGTGGCTTCAAGAATACCTTTTTCGGTGAAGGCGCTCAGTTCCGTGATATTCACCGTCGACGCGTTGGCCGCCAGCGCCAGTGACGGACGGCGCACGTCTACACGATTAAAGGTGGCGGCGGCACCGTTCAGGGTCGCATTGCCGCCCCACACGCCCCACTGACGATCTTTCGCCAGCTGGAGGTTGGCACCATATCCGTCGAGAGAGGTGATCTGCCACGGGAAGGCGGGATCGATATCGATCACCAGGTTGCGACTCAGGCCAAATTTTTTCAGGGTCACGCCGTGGAGCCATTCCGGGAGCTGCTCCATCCACAGGGTTTTCCAGTTCGGTGGCAGGGTGTACTCCAGACCGGCCACCGCGACATCGTCCAGTATCAGCGCTTTACCGTTGCGTAGCCAGTTGCCGGAGGTGCGCACCATACCGCCTTCCCAGCGGGAGGTGAACTGGCGCAGCGCCACGCCCTGCGGTGCAAACTCTGCATTCAGAATCGGATCAAAAAGATGCAGCGAGCCGTAGATAAACTCGCTGGCATTCATCGATAAACGTCCGTCCTGGCTTTGCCAGTCGCCCTGGCTGAGGGTCAGATTGCGCAGGCTTAAATCGAGATCGGTTACGGCCCAGTCCGGCCCTTGCAGGCGGGCATCGGTGACCTCCAGGCGGCCAATCTGCAGCGACGGCAGGGTGGTGATCGGCGCAAAGAAATCCATCAATGATTTGTCGCTTTGCAGGCGAATGTCGTTCAGGCGCAGATTGTCGATCACCCAGCCGCCGTCGGCGTTACGCCGCGCGGTACCGGTCAGCGAGCCGCGCGCCATATCTGCGCCGATGGTGCTCAGCACCACTTCTTTACCGTTCAGCTCGCCCTGAATCAGCACATTGCTGGTGGGCACGCCGTTGAGCGTCAGCGATCCGGCGCTCATCTGAATTTGCGCTTTTTTGCCCAGCACGCTGCCCGCTTCCGGCTGCCAGGGGCTGACGCCGCCTGTCACTTTTTGCGCGCTCAGATCCCATTCCATATTCGGGCTGTTGAACGCCATGTTGTTCAGCTGCAGGCGGTCGGCCTGGAACGGAAGCGGCGCGGTTTGGGGGGAGAGGTTAAGTGTCCCGTCGTGCAGGGTGATGGTATCCATGTGCAGCGGATCGGTGAGCTGTCGGCTGCTCAGACCAATATCCACTTTTTTCGCGACCAGGGTGGCGGGTTTGCCATCGCGGCCAAAGGTGACGTTTTCCAGAATGATGTGCGACGGGGAAGAAAAACGGTGATCCATCAGGTCGAAATTGAGTTCGTAGTCGGTGTTAACCGTAATCCAGCTGCTCACCTGAGCCGCGCCCCAGCGGGTCTGCACGAGGATATAAAGTGCCAGGATTGCGAGCAGCACCGCAATCAAAATCCAGATCAGCAGCTTTCCAATAAATTTCATGGTCTTCCATCCCATCAAACGCACATAAGGGAGTTATGCACGATTTATGCGCAATCCTCAAGGCAGGAATGGTGTAATTCGGTTTCACGGCAGGCGTGATGCCTGCCGTGACGGGGGATCAGTTCTTTTCTGGCGGGAAGACGAGGTTCAGCACAATCGCCGTGATACCCCCTGCGGCGATGCCGGAGGAGAGCAGGTTTTTCACCCAGTCAGGGGCGAACTGCAGGATCAGCGGCTGCTGGGAAACGCCCAGACCGACGGCCAGGGACAGCGCGATAATCATGATGGCACGACGGTTCAGCGGCTCACGCGACACGATGCGCACGCCAGAGGCCGCAATCGTACCGAACATCACAAGCGTTGCGCCGCCCAGCACCGGTTCCGGAATGTGCTGCACAAAGCCACTCACCGCCGGGAACAGGCCGAGCACGATCAGCATCAGCGCCACGACAAAGCCCACGTAGCGGCTGGCGACGCCGGTCAGCTGGATCACGCCATTGTTCTGGCCAAAGCAGGAGTTCGGGAAGGTGTTGAACACGGCAGAGACAAACGAGTTCAGACCGTTCGCCAGCACGCCGCCTTTCAGGCGTTTCATGTACAGCGGACCAGAGACCGGCTGTTCGGAGACGTCAGACGTGGCGGTGATGTCGCCGATGGTTTCCAGCGAGGTGATCATGAATACCAGCATCAGCGGCAGGAGCAGGCTCCAGTCAATGCCGAGGCCATAATAGAGCGGTGTCGGCACCATAATCAGCGCGCTGTTGGTCGGCGCGGTGTTTTCCGGCAGCATGCCCATCGCCCACGCCACCAGATAACCGGTCGCCATGGCAATCACCAGCGAGGCGACGCGCAGGTACGGGTTACGCTGACGGTTGAGCAAAATAATAATCGCCAGCACCACGCCCGCCAGCAGCAGATTTTTCGGTGCGCCGAAAGTGTGGTCACTCATCGCCGCATACCCGCCGCCGATAGAGGTCAGGCCCACCTGAATCAGCGACAGACCGATAATCATCACCACCACGCCGGAAACCAGCGGGGTAATGACGCGGCGCGCCAGATGCAGCACGCGGGAGATGACCATTTCCGTACAGCTGGCCAGCATCAGGGTGCCGAAAAGCGCAGCCATCATCGTCGGGACATCGGCCCCGCCGGTTTTCAGCGCAGTGCCACCCATAATCAGCGGGGCAACAAAGTTAAAGCTGGTGCCCTGAATTGACAGCAACCCTGAACCGACCGGGCCCCAGGCTTTAATCTGAATAATAGACGCCACGCCGGATGCAAACAGGGACATGCTGATGATGTGCTGCGTGTCCTGAGCCGGTAAGCCGAGCGCCTGGCAAATCAGCAGGGCAGGCGTGATAACGGCCACGAACATCGCCAGCAGGTGCTGACACGCGGCGAACAGCGTTTGCGCCAGCGGCGGACGATCTTCAAGACGGTAGATGAGTTCACTATTATGTTGAGCGTGCGCAATCGGTTGCGCATCTTGAGACTCTACGGCGTTAACGGACATCGGCGGCAATCCCACGGGTGAAAAGCGGGCATTTTAGCTGACCGGATGGTAAAAGCAAACGATTGCATTTATATATTTATTAAAACAGGGATGAGCACAGTGATCAGGCGTTGGAATAGCGCTCGGTTTCTGGCATCCAGCGTTGAATCAGCCCGGCGGCCTGTGCCGGATAACGCTCGTGAATGTGGCGGGCAAGGCGCTGGACTTCCGGAATCATCGATTGGTCACGAAGCAGATCGGCCACTTTGAATTCGGCGTTACCGGTCTGGCGTGTGCCCAGCAGTTCGCCGGGGCCGCGGATCTCGAGATCCTTTTGCGCAATCACAAAGCCGTCATTGCTGTCGCGCAGCACCTGGAGTCGCATTTGCGCCGTTTTAGAAAGCGGGGATTTGAAGAGCAAAACGCAGTGGGAAGCTACCGCACCACGGCCAACGCGGCCCCGCAGCTGGTGAAGTTGCGCAAGGCCCAGCCGCTCCGGGTTTTCGATAATCATCAGGCTGGCATTCGGCACATCCACGCCCACTTCGATAACCGTTGTGGCAATCAGCAAATGCAACTCGCCCTGCTTGAATGAGTGCATAACAGCCTGTTTTTCAGTGGGTTTCATTCGGCCATGCACCAGCCCAATATTCAGCTCGGGCAGCGCCAGTTTTAGCTCTTCCCACGTTGCTTCTGCGGCCTGCGCTTCCAGCAGGTCGGACTCTTCAATCAATGTACAAACCCAGTACGCCTGACGGCCTTCGTGAGTGCAGGCGTTGCGCACGCGATCGATGATCTCGCTGCGGCGCGTATCCGGAATGGCCACGGTGGTGACCGGCGTTCGGCCGGGTGGCAGTTCATCGATCGTTGAGGTATCCAGATCGGCATAGGCGGTCATCGCCAGGGTGCGCGGGATAGGCGTGGCGGTCATGATCAACTGATGCGGGTGGAAGCCCTGCTGCAGCCCTTTTTCCCACAAGGCCAGCCGCTGATGTACGCCAAAGCGATGTTGCTCATCGATGATCACCAGGGCAAGGCCGTTAAACTGCACCTGTTCCTGAAAAATGGCGTGGGTACCGACAATCATCTGTACCTGACCGCTGGCGATGGCTTCCTGTTGCGCGAGACGTGCTTTGCCTTTTTGCTTGCCGGCAAGCCAGCCCACTTCCACGCCCAGCGGCGCAAACCAGCTGCGGAAGTTATTGGCGTGCTGCTCGGCGAGCAGTTCGGTTGGGGCCATCAGCGCCACCTGTTTGCCGTGCGCGATAGCGCGCAGGGCCGCGAGGGCGGCGACCAGCGTTTTACCGGAGCCTACGTCACCTTGTACCAGACGCATCATCGGAATATCGAGCGCCATATCGCGTTCGATCTCGGCAGTCACGCGTGCCTGGGCATTCGTCGGTTTAAAGGGCAATGAGGCCAGCAGCTTATCTTTTAAATCATCACGGGCAGGCAGAGGTTGTGCGTGAAAACGCTGTGCACCCGCGCGAAGCGCCAGCATGCTCAGGTTATGTGCCAGTAATTCTTCAAGGATAAGCCGCCGCTGCGCCGGATGTTGCCCGTTTTCTAACTCGCTCAGCTGTAAAGACGGCGGTGGGCGGTGCAGGGTGCGAATGGCTTCCGGCAGGCTCATCATGCCCTGTGCCAGCTCAGGCGGAAGCAGTTCGGCGATGGCGCAGGTATCAAGCAACTCCAGCGCCTGATCCGTCAGTTTTCGCAGCGTCGCCTGCTTGATACCTTCGGTAGTGGGGTACACCGGCGTCAGCGTCTCCTGCAGTTCAGGCGTACTCAGATCGCCCTGCACACGGTACTCCGGGTGGATCATCTCCGCGCCATATTTCCCGCGTTTGGCTTCGCCATAGGCCAGCACGCGTCGTCCGGCGGCCAGGCTGTTTTTCATCGCAGCACTGAAATTGAAAAAACGCATGGTGAGAATGCCGGAGCCGTCGCTGATCTGACAGGTCATCATGCGACGGCCGCCAAAGGTAATAGTGCTGTTCAGGACTTCGCCTTCCACGGTGGCGTAGATGCCAGGCAGCAGATCGCCAATCGCGTAAAGCTGGGTGCGATCTTCGTAACGCAGAGGAAGGTGCAGGAGCAAATCTTGTACAGTGTGCAGGCCAATTTTAGCCAGCTTGTTGCTTTGCGCCGCACCTACGCCCGTTAATGAGCTGAGCGGAACGGCATCAAGCAGGTGGCCGTTCATGGTTTAGCCTGCAAACTGCATGGTGGACCACCATGCGGCATCGGCTTCGATTTCGCCCTGCGCATTGACGTGGGGATAAGGTAATTGCTTCTGTTTAGCCACGCGAGCCAGCACCGGATAGCCACCTTCAAACAGCAGACGCTGCTGTTCAACTTCAGGAAGCATGCTGTTTTCGCGTTCGTACATCCCGGCGTTCTGACGCTGGCGCTGGGCTTCATACAGAATCAGCGCAGAGGCGACAGAGACATTCAGCGACTGCACCATGCCAATCATCGGGATAATGATGTCCTGATCCGCCAGATCTAATGCTTCTTGCGTGATCCCGGTTTTCTCCTGACCCATCAGAATGCAGGTCGGGCGGGTGTAATCAATGTCGCGAAAATCGACGGCTTTATCGGAAAGGTGGGTCGCCAGGATTTGCATCCCGCTGCTTTTCAGCTGCGTGACAGCATCCGCAATCGTGGGGTGAGTTTTTACCGTCACCCAGCTGTTGCTGCCTGCCGCGCTGGAGGCCATGGTGCGCATATTTTTACCCGGCCAGACTGCGTGAACTTCATGCACGCCAACGGCGTCCGCGGTGCGGACGATGGCGGAGACGTTATGAGGTTTATGGACCTGCTCCATGCAGACCGTCAGATCGGGCTGGCGTCTGGCGAGCATCTCACAGATACGTGCATAACGTTCTGAATTCATTAGCCTAGTTTCGGTTACGGGTGACTTTAATGACGTCCGGCATCACGCGGATTTTGCGCATGATATTCGCCAGATGCACACGATCGCGCGCGGTCAGACGAATAAAGGCGCTGTAAACGCGGCCATCTTTTTCTTCCGTATTCAGGCTTTGAATGTTGGAAGAAGCCGTGTTGATCGCCGCCGTCAGGTTTGCCAGCGCGCCCTGGTGGTTGAACATATCGACCTTAATTTCGGTGATAAATTCTTGCTCAGTCTCTTTATCCCACTCAACGGCCATGAACTTCTCTGGCTCTTTTTGATAGCCACGGATGTTACGGCAGGACTCGTGATGGATAACCAGACCTTTACCTGGGCTGACGTGGGCGATGATTGGGTCGCCAGGAATCGGTCGGCAGCATTTAGCGAAGGTGATAAGCACCCCATCCGCACCTTTGATCGGCAGATGACCGTGCCCCTGCGTGGTCGGCTGCACAGCGGAGGCTTCGCCCTGCTGGAGGTTCTTCGCCACGACGACGCTCATCGCATTACCCAGGCCGATTTCTGCCAGCAGATCGTCAAGCGAGGCGAGCTTCATGCGCTCCAGCTCTCGCTGTATGTTCTCTGGCGGAATTTCGGCCAGCTTGCGGCTGCCACCCAACGCATGGTTGAGCAGGCGACGGCCCAGGCTAACGGAGTCGTCACGTTTGAGGTTTTTCAGCAACTGACGGATCTTCGCGCGTGCTTTCGAACTGACGACGAAGTTAAGCCATGCGGCATTTGGGCGAGCGCCCGGTGCGGTAATAATTTCGACCGTCTGGCCGCTGGTGAGCGGCTGAGACAGCGGATACGGCTGTCTGTCGACACGTGCGCCCACGCAGGCATGACCAATATCGGTATGCACCGCATAAGCGAAGTCGACCGGCGTTGCGCCAGCAGGCAGCTCGACAATGCGCCCTTCTGGCGTGAAAACGTAAATCTCATCCGGGAAGAGATCGGATTTAACGCTCTCGATAAATTCAAACGAACTACCGGCGCTCTGTTGAAGTTCAAGCAGGCTTTGCATCCAGCGCTGGGCGCGGATTTGCGCGGTGGTACTGGTTTCGCCGTGCTCTTTATAAGCCCAGTGCGCAGCAA
This sequence comes from Lelliottia sp. 489, assembly GCF_050435885.1. Classification (NCBI taxonomy): domain Bacteria; kingdom Pseudomonadati; phylum Pseudomonadota; class Gammaproteobacteria; order Enterobacterales; family Enterobacteriaceae; genus Lelliottia; species Lelliottia sp. 489. Next base: position 129,118 of record NZ_JBNDLC010000005.1, read on the forward strand.
CACCCATTTCCGCCATCTGGTCCATGTCTTCGGTACGGATTTGTACCTCAACAGGTACGCCGTGCGGCCCGATCATCGAGGTGTGCAAAGATTGATAGCCGTTCGCTTTTGGAATGGCAATATAGTCTTTAACGCGCCCCGGACGCGGTTTGTAGAGGCTGTGCATCTGACCGAGTACGCGATAGCAGGTGTCAGAATCATGAACGATGACACGGAACGCGTAGATATCCATGATCGAGTGAAAACGCTGCTCTTTCAGCACCATTTTGCAGTAGATGGAGTACAAATGCTTTTCGCGGCCGCTGACGCGACACGGAATTCCCGCTTCCTGCAAACGCCCTTCGATTTCAGAAAGGATCTTCTGAATCATCTCTTTACGGTTGCCGCGCGCGGCTTTAACCACCTCTTTAATCACGCGATAGCGGTTTGGGTACAACGCTTCAAAACCCAGCTCTTCAAGCTCGGTTTTAATGTGATGGATACCTAAACGGTGTGCCAGCGGGCTATAAATTTCGAGGGTTTCACGGGCGATGCGGCGACGTTTATCGGGGCGTAATGAGCCCAGCGTGCGCATATTGTGAGTACGGTCAGCGAGTTTGATGAGAATGACGCGGATATCCTGCACCATCGCCATTATCATCTTGCGAAAGTTTTCGGCTTGCGCCTCTTTCTTATCGCGGAATTTCAGCTTATCAAGCTTAGAGACCCCTTCCACCAGTTCGGCAACGCTTTTACCAAACAGCTGTTCCATATCCTGGTAGGTGGCGGGGGTATCTTCGATCACGTCATGCAGCAGCGCGGCCATCAGCGTTTCATAGTCGAGTTTCATCTCGGCCAGAATACAGGCCACCGCTACCGGGTGCGTGATATAGGGTTCACCGCTTGAACGTGTTTGGCCCTCGTGAGCGTCACGTGCAACGAGATACGCCTGCTGAAGACGCTTAATCTGGTCTTCAGGCAGGTAGGTTTGAATCAGTTGATTCAGGCTTTCAAACAGATACAAGGGCGACCCGCAGGTTTAATTAACGACGGCCTTCAGCAATGGCGGTTACGGCCTGCAGTTCTGCGGCTTCCTGCTCTTGCTGCTCCTGGCGCTCACGTACGTCGAGGATCTGGTTGTTGATCAGACCTTCTTCGATTTCGCGCAGTGCGATCACGGTGGTTTTATCGTTTTCTTCTGGTACCAGTGGATCTTTGCCGCCGGACTGCATCTGACGAGCGCGACGCGCGGCGACCAGTACCAGGTCAAAACGGTTACCAATTTTCTCTACAGCGTCCTGAACAGTTACGCGTGCCATACTTAAAATGCTCCACAGATGAAGAAATGACTGGGCATGATACTGAATGTGGGTTCAGTCTGCCAACAGTTTGGTGATTAATGCGTCATGTCGCTGCTTCTGGCGGCTCATACGCAGACGTTCTGCGCGAATAATGGTTTTCAGATCGCCCAGGGCAGTATCAAAATCATCATTCACAATAAGGTAATCATATTCGGCGTAATGGCTCATTTCTGCAACTGCCTGCGCCATACGTTTTGCGATAACTTCTTCGCTGTCCTGGCCGCGGCCACGCAGGCGACGGTCAAGCTCATCCTTCGACGGCGGCAGAATAAAGATGCTCCGCGCTTGCGGCATCTTCGCACGAATCTGCTGTGCGCCCTGCCAGTCGATATCCAGGAACACATTGACGCCGGTTGCCAGGACCTGCTCGATGGTTTCACGGGATGTCCCGTAGAAATTTCCGAATACTTCAGCGTGTTCAAGGAACGCGTCTCTGCCAATCATCGTTCTGAATTCATCGTGATTCACAAAGAAATAGTGTTCACCGTGTACTTCACCCGGACGCGGTGCCCGCGTGGTGTGAGAAACCGAAACTTGCGTATCGTACAACGGTTGGGTTTTTAACAGCGCCTGAATCAGGCTGGATTTACCCGCGCCACTAGGGGCAGAAACAATATAAAGCGTGCCTTGAGCCATGAGAGTCTTTTGTATGTGTTAGCGAAGAAGTCCTACATACGGGCTTATTATACACGTCACTGCTCTGTGACGTAGCCTTTGTCACACTTTTTCCTCGGGATTGTTGATTTTTGAGTACCGTTTTCCGGTTTTACCCGCCGTTTGCTGCAACCAGAACATAACGCGGAAGCAGGCTCGTAAATCGTGGTTTTGCCACTAGCCAGGTTAAAACAGCAGGGTTATACCTTTCGCAAAACAGGGAGGTATCGCGATGTGGAAATGGGCTGGATTGGTGTTGATGCTGTGGAATGGCTGCGTGATGGCGGTTTGCCCCGCCTGGTCGCATGCTAAAGCAGATCAGGAAATGGCAAAACTGAGTGCGCAGATCGCCCGCTGGAGTGAGGCGTACTGGCAGGAGGGGAAAAGCGAGGTCAGCGATGAGGTTTACGATCAGCTTAGTGCGCGGCTCGCGCAATGGCGCTTTTGCTTCAACAACGAACCCACTTCCGATGATATCCCACCTGCCAGTGGGACGGTGAAACACCCTATTGCGCATACGGGTGTGCATAAGGTTGTGGGGATTAATGAGTTACGCCAGTGGATGAAAGCGCACCACGATCTGTGGGTGCAGCCGAAAGTAGATGGTGTGGCGGTGACGCTGGTCTATCGCAAGGGCAAGTTAGTGCAGGCGATTAGTCGTGGCGATGGAATGAAAGGAGAGGACTGGACGACGCAGGTGCAAAAAATACCGTCGATTCCGTTAACTCTGCAGGGAGCACTGGCGGACAGTGTTTTGCAGGGCGAACTGTTTTTACGCAGCGAAGGGCATATCCAACAGCAAAAAGGGGGAATGAATGCGCGCGCTAAAGTCGCTGGCATGATGATGCGCCAGAGTGGCAAGCCGACGCTGGATAATATCGGCGTTTTTATCTGGGCCTGGCCCGATGGCCCCTCTTCAATGCCGCAGCGTGTCGCTGAACTGGCGAAAGCGGGGTTTTCTCTGACCAGGCGTTATACGCGCGCAGTCCGAACCGTAGAAGAGGTGGAGCAAAACAAAACCGAATGGCTGACATCCGTTTTGCCCTTTGCCACTGACGGCATTGTGGTGCGTTCCGCAATCGAACCTGCGGGTGAGCACTGGCAGCCTGGAGCAGGAGACTGGGTGGTTGCATGGAAGTATTCGCCCGTCTCACAGCTTGCAGAAGTTAAAGCCATTCAGTTTGCCGTTGGGCGAACGGGCAAGATCTCTGTTGTCGCCTCTCTTGAACCTGTACAGCTGGATGACAAACGGGTACAGCGAGTGAGTCTCGGTTCCGTAGGGCGCTGGCGGACGCTTGATATCGCGCCTGGCGATCAGGTACTGGTGAGTCTGGCGGGGCAGGGCATACCCCGGCTGGATAAGGTTGTGTGGCGGGGTTTTGACCGTGTAAAACCGACGCCACCGTCCTCACATTTTAGCCCGCTGACCTGCTTTTATGCGTCGCCAGAATGTCTGGAACAGTTTTTTGCCCGGTTAGTCTGGCTGAGTTCGAAGCAAATACTCGATATCGAAGGACTGGGTGAGTCAGGCTGGCGGCTATTACATCAGGCTCATCATTTCGAACATATTTTCTCCTGGCTGTCGCTGACTCAGGAGCAGCTCCAGAATACGCCAGGCTTAAATGCTTCGCGGGGATTACAGCTATGGCATCGTTTTGAGCGGGTGCGTCATCAGCCTTTTATGCGATGGATTGGTGCGCTAAGTGTGCCGCTGCCGCAAGCTGCAGCAAAAGCGCTGACAGAACATTCATGGCAGCAATTACGCGACAAAGAGGCGGTGAGCTGGCGCCTGCTTCCCGGTATCGGCCCGGAGAAAGCGCGAAAGCTGGTCGAATTTTTTCACGATCCAGCTATCGCGGCCATGGCATCCTGGCTGCGAACGCAAGGCATCCAGGGGTTTTAGAGCGAACCGGCCTTAGCCTTACGCCATGGTGTTTTTTTGTCTGGTGAACTAAAAGTATCCCGTAGCTGGTCGTAATCGAAGATATGTCGACCACCATCCATTACCGGAAGCAATGTTGATTCCTGATAGCAGGTTTCCAGAACCGAACGGCAGTTCTCAGCGCCCGTGGAGATGCCAAGCCAACTCAGCATAAGCCAATAATTGTTTGCGGTGGACCAGAATCCTGGTACCCAGCCCAGTTGACGTTGCTGGCTGGAGAGCGCTGGCTGGCTGTACCAGATAAACTGCGGGACTTCGTACGCCTCTTTGCTAGGATTACGTGAGCCATGCATGTAAAGGGATTCCAGCTGTGGGTTTTTTTCCAGCCCATGGTCGGAGAAATAGAGAAGAGAAGAGGCGCTATTTTGCAGGCGTTTTCCCACCTCACCAATAAAGGCGTCGGTAAAGCGAATCGCATTGTTGTAGCAATCTTCGTACTTATTTCCCGTGTTTAGTACCTGAGCGGACGCGGGATAGCGGTCACACGCCATCTCATGACTGCCATTAATATGCAATACGATGAATTTCTTACCCGGTTTTTTCAGCGCTTCATCCAGTGCAGGTAAAAGTTCGGTGTCATACTGCGTGTTAATCCACTGAGCTTTATGGCTCGCAGAGGCAATCGCGACAATATAATTATTACTCTTTCCTGAGTTGCCCTGCGCGCTGATCCATTCCGTGTAATAACCAGATTTTTTGGCAATGCTGACGATATTGTCGGCGAGTTTGTCGACCGTAAAGTTATCAGGATCGGCTTTACTCAGTATCATTGGGACTGCCAGCACCGTGGCTGACGCCGGAGCAATAGCGTGGGTAAAGATCAGAGCATTCTTTGCATACGCTGATTCAACTGGCGTGGTCTCCTGGTTGAAACCATAAAGCTGCATATTACTGCGGCGAGCAGATTCTCCAACGATCACCACATAGTTTTCGATACCCGTCTGATGGTACTGCAGGGCGGGATAGTGCACTTGCTTCTGGCTAATTTTTTCAGCCAGTGCGCTATCTCGGTGGGCAATAATAAATTCCGAGCCTGTGTAAAATGGCGTGTTCGTCAGGATGCGTGCACTCAATGGGTAATAAACTTCCAGGTCTTTACGTTTTTTCAACCAGTTAGCAGTTGAATACCAGCCTATATAGCCAACCAACAACACAATGCTGATGATTTTTGCCCTGTCTGACAGGTTTTCGCTCAGTGACTTAATGGCATACCAGGTGATAACAAAATAGGCCGCGATGACAGGGAAGCTGTTTAAATACAGCCCGGACATACTTTTTGCTTCGGCCAGGTGGGTCGCCAGAATACTCATCGCAAAAACGGTGTTGAATTCGCTCTGATAAACATTCCAGGTACTGAATGCGATCGCAAAATTAAGCGTCAGGAGGGCCGTAAGAAGAAAGGCAATAATTTTACCGGGAAGGTAGCGATAAAGGGCTGACGCGCCAAGTAAAAGCAGGCCATTGCAAATCGCAATGCGCACAACAAAGCGTGCAGGCTGCGTGAAGTACACTGGCCACACTTGTATCAATACAGAGATCATCAACAGGATTAAAAAATGACTGCTGAGTTTTTTATCCAGGATGAGGGCAGAGGCTTTAGCAAGTGACATCGGTTCTTAACGCATATTTCCAGGATGGTTACAGGCGGTTATTGTAATCGTTTTTCGATTTAATATAAGCCTACGAAACGTGCTGATTAATACTTGTTGCCTCTCTATTACGTTACTTAGTGCGAGTCATGGGTGTAATGAAACACCGGAAGTCCAAGTTTTAGGCGCAACGCCAACATGCGCGCGGTAAAACCAAACAGCAGGGTGGCGATGACGACGACATCATGGCTCGACACATAATGCTGTAGCGCAATGTACAGCACGGCTGAGGCGAACGAAATGCCAGCGTAGAGCTCTTTCTGGAACACCAGCGGAATGCGTTTACAGAACATATCGCGCAGCACGCCGCCAAACACGCCCGTGACCACAGCGGCGATGATGGCAATGATCGGGCCTTCACCCATATCCAGCGCAATTTGCGCACCAATAATGGAAAACACGATCAGCCCTAATGCGTCCAGTACCAAAAACAGACGGCGCAGATGAGGCATCACTGGGGCGGCAATCGTCGTCAGAACCGCGGCGACAGCTACGATCACAACATACTCAGGATGCTTGACCCAACCGAGTGGATAGTGTCCCAGCAAGATATCACGGACAGATCCTCCACCGAGTGCCGTAGCGGTGGCGATAATGATGACACCGAAGGTGTCCATACGACGGCGCCCAGCAGCCAGCGCACCGGTCATGGCTTCAGCGGTGATACCGACCAGATAGAGAATGTGTAAAAGCATTATCGCCTCCAGAGAAACTGGTGGCAGAGTAGCCTTTTGTGGCTTAGATCACGATTGATATTTTCTAAAGTGAAGCGATTTGGCTTAGTTAAACTAATTAATCGCTGAGTTTTTTATCAGTGGGATGAAAGGTTTTTTTGAATGAGAAAGCGCTAACAGCATGAGAAAAAATAATGGGTAGCTCACGTTGAGCTACCCTGGCGATTATTCAATGTTCTGAATCTGCTCGCGCATTTGCTCAATCAGCACTTTCAGCTCAATCGCAGATGTGGTCACTTCGGCGTTGATTGATTTGGACGCCAACGTGTTCGACTCGCGGTTGAATTCCTGCATCATGAAATCGAGACGACGACCCACGGCTTCTTTTTTCTTCAGAATGTTGTAGGTCTCTTTGACGTGCGCTTCCAGACGATCCAGTTCTTCGGCCACGTCAACACGCTGGGCCATCAGGACCAGTTCCTGCTCCAGACGGGTATTTTCCAGCTGAACTTCTGCATCTTCGAGTCGGGCAAGCAGGCGCTCGCGCTGCCATTGGAGGACTTCAGGCATGTGTGCGCGTACTTTCAGAACTTCTGCGCTGACACCTTCCAGACGCTGCTCAATCATCGCTTTCAGCGCCTGACCTTCGGTTTCACGGGCGACGATAAAATCATCTAATGCGCCATCAAGCGCACCCAGAATTTCAGTGGTAATTGCATCCAGATCCTGCTCTCCTGCGGCCATCACGCCTGGCCAGCGAAGGATATCAACAGGATTGATTTCGCCTTCGTCGCTCTGCATCTTGACCCAGTTCGCGGCATTCACCAGCTGTTTGGCCAGTTTTTCATTGAGGATCAGCTCCCCTTGCGCGCTCGCGTCGGGTTCAAAACGCAGGTTGCATTCCACTTTACCGCGCGTCAGGCGAGCCCGAATGCGTTCGCGAACAACCGGCTCGAGGCTGCGAAACTGCTCCGGCATACGGAAATACGTTTCCAGATAGCGCTGGTTTACCGAGCGCATTTCCCAGGTAGCGCTACCCCAGCTACCCTTGATTTCACGCCGGGCGTAGGCGGTCATACTGCGAATCATAAACATGTCCGTTTTTAGAGGAGAGATGGGGGGATTATAGCTTTCGGGGCTTTCTCAGGATAGGAATAAGCGCGTTTAATCCGTATAATGCGCAGCCACATTCGTTTCAAGCCGGAGATATCATCATGCGTCCAGCAGGCCGTAGCGCCAATCAGGTGCGCCCCGTCACCCTGACCCGTAACTATACAATACACGCTGAAGGCTCCGTGCTTGTTGAATTCGGTAACACCAAAGTGCTGTGCACCGCCTCTATCGATGAAGGCGTTCCGCGTTTTCTGAAAGGTCAGGGCCAAGGCTGGATCACTGCCGAATATGGCATGCTTCCTCGTGCGACCCACACCCGTAACGCTCGCGAAGCGGCAAAAGGGAAGCAGGGTGGCCGCACGATGGAAATTCAGCGTCTGATTGCTCGCGCACTTCGTGCGGCGGTGGATCTGAAAACATTGGGCGAATTCACCATCACGTTGGACTGCGACGTGATTCAGGCTGATGGCGGCACGCGTACGGCGTCCATCACCGGCGCTTGCGTGGCGCTTGCCGATGCGCTGAACAAACTGGTTGCCGCCGGTAAACTGAAAATCAACCCAATGAAAGGGATGGTGGCCGCTGTCTCCGTTGGTATTGTAAAAGGCGAAGCCCTTTGCGATCTTGAGTATGTTGAAGACTCCGCCGCAGAAACCGACATGAACGTCGTGATGACCGAAGACGGTCGCATTATTGAGGTGCAGGGCACGGCAGAAGGCGAGCCGTTCACCCACGAAGAGCTTCTTACCTTGCTGGCGTTAGCCCGAGGGGGAATCGAATCCATTGTCGCGGCGCAGAAAGCGGCGTTAGAAAATTGATGTAAGGGCGACGTTGTCGCCCTTTTTTTTATGCTTCATCCTGAGCGCCGTCTCTTTGTCGGCTGCCGATAGGGCGTGAATGATGTAGCGTAAACCAAAATGATGATAAGTAAGATGAGGAGCAAATCCATGAAACCCTATCAGCGCCAGTTTATTGAGTTTGCGCTTAACAAGCAGGTTCTTAAGTTCGGCGAATTTACGCTGAAATCCGGGCGCAAAAGCCCCTATTTCTTCAATGCCGGCCTGTTTAATACCGGGCGCGATCTGGCTTTGTTAGGCCGTTTCTACGCCGAAGCGCTGGTGGATTCCGGGATTGATTTCGATCTGCTGTTTGGTCCGGCTTATAAAGGGATTCCGATTGCGACCACGACGGCGGTGGCGTTAGCGGAACACCACGATCGTGACCTGCCGTACTGCTTCAACCGTAAAGAAGCCAAAACGCACGGTGAAGGCGGCAACCTGGTCGGCAGCGCGTTGCAGGGTCGGGTGATGCTGGTGGACGACGTGATCACCGCAGGAACCGCGATCCGTGAATCCATGGAGATCATTCAGGCTAACGGCGCAACGCTTGCTGGCGTGCTGATCTCTCTTGATCGTCAGGAGCGTGGCCGTGGCGAAATCTCGGCGATTCAGGAAGTGGAGCGCGATTACCACTGCAAAGTGACGTCGATCATCACGCTGAAAGACCTGATTGCCTATCTGGAAGAGAAGCCTGAAATGGCGGATCACCTGGCGTCAGTGCAGGCGTATCGGGAAGCGTTTGGCGTTTGAGTGAATTGCCCGGTGGCACTGTGCTTACCGGGCCTACGCATCACGTAGGCCGGATAAGATTTACTGCAGTTGAGCAGCCACTAACGGCCAGCGAGTGTCGAAATCGTCCGTCGGGCGATATTTGAACTCGCTGCGCACAAAGCGGGAAAGCATCCCCTCGCAGAAAGCCAGAAGTTGCCCGGCCAGCAAGGTTTCGTCAGTAACGTAACCTTCGCCTTCACGCATTTTCTTTTCACGCAAAACCTGCCGCAGCTGCGCTTCAATGCGCTCGAACAGCTGGTTGATGCGCCCCTGAAGTTTGTCCTGCTCAAACATGAGAGCATGACCGGTCAGAATGCGGGTTAAACCCGGATTGCGTTCACCAAAACCCAAAATCAGCAGCACAATCAGACGCAGGCGCGCGGTCGTGTCTTTTTCGTCTTTTAAAATCAGATTGATGCGGGTGATTAGGCTGTCTTCGATAAATTCGATCAGACTGTCAAACATCCGCGTTTTGCTGGGGAAATGACGATAGAGCGCCGCTTCTGATACGCCAACAGAGGCGGCCAGTTTCGCGGTGGTGATGCGTTGGCTGCCATCGCTGGATTCAAGCATCAGAGCCAGAGATTGAAGTATTTCTTCGCGACGATTCCTTTTCGCGGTTTGTTTTTCTGCCATGTTACAAAATACCCCTGAAAATACGCGCTTTTACGGCTGGCATCCACACAGCGACCGCAAACTGTTGTTTGCGGTGTGTTATCGCGTTATTACGCTGTGAGATGCGTACTGTTAGGCTTATTTGCGCCCTGAGTGGCCGAAGCCGCCTTCGCCGCGATCGGTGGCATCAAAATCTTCCACCAGGTTAAATTCCGCCTGAACCACTGGCACAAAAACCATCTGCGCGATACGTTCGCCCGGCTCAATGGTGAAGCTATCCTGGCCACGGTTCCAGACAGAGACCATCAGCTGACCCTGGTAGTCAGAATCGATAAGCCCAACCAGATTGCCCAGCACGATACCATGCTTATGACCAAGACCTGAGCGAGGGAGGATCACCGCCGCCAGTGACGAGTCGGCAATGTGAATCGCCAGACCAGTTGGGATAAGCGTAGTGGCACCCGGTGCCAGCTCTACGGCGTCATCGAGACAGGCACGCAGGTCAAGACCAGCAGAGCCGGTGGTGGCGTAAGTTGGCAGCGGAAATTGCTGGCCAACGCGCGGGTCCAGAATCTTAACGTCGATTTTTTTCATCATAACGGGTAACGATCTCGTCCAGTAATTGTTGGCCCAGGAGTTCCTTGCGCTCAAGCGGTAAGACTTTCTCTCCATCCTGCCAGAAAAGGTGCAGTGCATTGCTGTCGCTATTAAATCCTTGTGTCGCCAGCGATACATCATTCGCACAAATCAAATCGAGATTTTTGCGGGTACGTTTTTGCCGGGCGTATTCTTCCACATTATTCGTTTCTGCGGCAAATCCAACGACGTAAGGTCGATGGGTTTTTAATGCAGCAACGCCCGCAACGATATCCGGGTTTTTCACCATTTTTATCGTTAATTCATCGCCTTGCTTTTTAATTTTTGCATCAGCAATGGTTTCTGCGCGGTAATCCGCAACGGCGGCGCAGCCGATAAATATGTGCTGTTTTTGCGCGTGCGCCTGGACAGCGGCTTCCATTTCCAGCGCTGTGGTTACGTCGATTCGCTGCACAGATGATGGCGTGGGCAACGAGACTGGCCCGCTCACCAGTGTGACCGTCGCCCCGCGTTTTGCCGCCGCTGCGGCGATAGCGAAGCCCATCTTACCGGAGCTGTGATTGGTGATATAACGCACCGGATCCAGGGGTTCACGCGTGGGGCCCGCGGTAATCATGATGTTGAGATGTTGCAGGTCGTTGACAGGGGCAAAATGGGCCGCCGCCATATCGACAATAGCAAGAGGGTCCAGCATACGGCCTGGGCCGATATCACCGCAGGCCTGACTGCCGCTGTCCGGGCCCCAAATCAACAGGCCGCGAGAGGCCAACACGTCAAGATTATGCTGGGTAGCGGCGTTGCGATACATCTGCTGGTTCATGGCAGGCACCACGGCGACCGGAGCGGGTGTGGCCAGGCAAATGGTAGAGACCAGATCGTTTGCCATACCGGCGGCGACGCGGGCGATTAAATCAGCCGTCGCGGGGGCGAGGATCACCAGGTCTGCCCATTTGCCAAGCTCAATATGGCCCATGGCGGCTTCTGCCGCAGGGTCCAGCAGGCTGTCAGAGACCGGGTATCCAGAAACTGCCTGCAAACTCAGGGGCGTGATAAAGGCTTTGCCGCCTTCGGTTATCGCGACCCGCACATCGGCCCCGCGCTCGCGCAAACGGCGCACCAGTTCTGGCGCTTTATAGGCGGCAATGCCGCCGCTCACGCCAAGAACGATTTTTTTACCGGCCAGGCTCATCATGATTCTTTCCTGTTGGGTTTCACCAGAGAGCGGGCATTTTATCACAATCCCAAAAGTGGCGTGATTTTGTGCGTGCCTCCCTTTGCGAGGCGCTACGCAAGAACGAAAAGAGCCTGTCGAGCGGCCACGAATCCTGTGTCAGGATGAAAGAAAAAAGGAGAAGGGATATGGATTTCACATTGCCGCTCTTGCCGCGAGAAAAAATGCTGCACTCCGGCATTACGTCTCTGACGGATACCGAGCTGCTGGCACTCTTTTTACGCACCGGCACATCCGGGAAGACTGTTTTTGTACTGGCGCAGCAGCTGCTTGAGCATTTTGGCTCTCTCTACGGCCTGCTCAACGCCGAGCTTGCAGAATTTAAGCATGTCGAGGGAATAGGCTTGGCTAAATTTGCCCAGCTAAAAGGGATTGCCGAGCTGTCGAGGCGCTATCACAGCGTGCGGATGCTTGAAGATAATCCCTTGATAAGCCCTGAAATGACGCGGGATTTTTTGCAGAGCCAGCTTTCTGATGTTGAGCGCGAGATCTTTATGGTGATCTTCCTCGATAACCAAAACCGGGTGCTAAAACATTGCCGTTTATTCTCGGGTACCTTGAGTCATGTGGAGGTGCATCCGCGAGAAATTGTGCGTGAAGCGATAAAAGTGAATGCAGCCGCCGTGATCCTCGCGCATAATCACCCCTCGGGTTGCGCTAAACCAAGTCAAGCCGACAAAGAGATCACTGAGCGTATCATCAAATGCTGTCAATTCATGGACATTCGTGTGCTTGACCATTTAGTTATCGGTCGGGGAGAGTATGTTTCTTTTGCCGAATATGGTTGGATTTAGACCATTTCGCGCGATCCATCGGGATCTTTGTCTGTTCGGGACTTGAGCACATCGTCGAGTCAGCGTATACTACGCCACCTTTGAGAATCTCGGGTTTGGCATTTGGGCCTGGCAATCGAGAGTTCGCTTAGAACCGCGATGACCGGGCTGTAAAGCCTGACGAGGCGCCGATACCCCATACGAAGCTCGAGCTAATTTGATTTTTGGAGAATAGACATGTCCCGAGTCTGCCAAGTTACTGGCAAGCGTCCGGTGACCGGTAACAACCGTTCCCACGCACTGAACGCGACTAAACGCCGTTTCCTGCCGAACCTGCACTCTCACCGTTTTTGGGTTGAGAGCGAGAAGCGTTTTGTCACCCTGCGTGTATCTGCTAAAGGTATGCGTGTTATTGATAAGAAAGGCATCGATACAGTTCTGTCCGAACTGCGTGCCCGTGGCGAAAAGTACTAAGTACTTAACGAGGAAATAAATCATGGCTAAAGGTATTCGTGAGAAAATCAAGCTGGTTTCTTCTGCTGGTACAGGTCACTTCTACACCACCACGAAGAACAAGCGTACTAAGCCGGAAAAACTGGAACTGAAAAAGTTCGATCCAGTTGTCCGTCAGCACGTGCTGTACAAAGAAGCTAAAATCAAATAATTTTAGTTTTCTTTGAAGAAAAACCCCGCAATAGCGGGGTTTTTTGCATTCTGTGTATCTCAATGGAGGAAACATGCCTGAATTACCTGAGGTAGAGACCAGCCGCCGTGGAATTGAGCCTCATCTGGTGGGTGCAACCATTCTTCACGCTGTCGTCCGTAATGGCCGCCTGCGCTGGCCCGTTTCCGATGAGATCCACGCCCTCAGTGATAAGCCTGTGCTCAGCGTGCAGCGTCGCGCCAAGTATCTGCTGCTGGAATTACCCGATGGCTGGATCATTATCCACCTGGGGATGTCCGGGAGCCTGCGAATTCTCACTGAAGAATTACCCGCCGAAAAACACGACCACGTCGATCTGGTGATGAGCAACGGCAAAGTGTTGCGTTACACAGATCCCCGCCGCTTTGGCGCATGGCTATGGACCAAAGAGCTGGAAGGGCACAACGTGCTGGCCCATCTTGGCCCTGAGCCGCTCAGTTCGGATTTCAACGCCGACTACCTGAAGGCGAAGTGCGCGAAGAAGAAAACCCCGATTAAACCCTGGCTGATGGATAACAAGCTGGTGGTGGGTGTCGGTAATATTTATGCCAGTGAATCCCTGTTTGCTGCCGGGATCCATCCCGATCGGCTCGCCTCTTCGCTTTCCGATCAAGAGTTCACATTGCTGGTGAAGGTGATTAAAGCGGTCCTGCTGCGCTCGATCGAGCAAGGAGGAACCACGCTGAAGGATTTCCTGCAAAGCGACGGTAAACCGGGCTATTTTGCGCAGGAGCTGCAGGTGTATGGCCGAAAAGGGGAGCCGTGCAGAGTGTGTGGCACGCCGATAGTGGCATCGAAACATGCGCAGCGGGCGACGTTTTACTGCCGCCAGTGCCAGAAGTGAATTATTTGAGCTTATCCATCAACGCCTGATGGACGTTCGCTGGCAGGAAGTGCGTCACATCGCCCCCGTGGCGCGCCACCTCTTTTACCAGAGACGATGAGATAAACGACCACTCTTTTGACGGCATCAGGAACACGCTTTCAAGTTCCGGCATCAGATGACGGTTCATGTGCGCCAGCTGCATTTCATATTCAAAATCGGCCACGGCGCGAAGCCCGCGAATCAGGATAGTAGCCTGCTGTGCGCGGGCGAAGTTCGCCATCAGATCGCTAAAACCCACCACTTCCACATTTGGCAGATGCGCAATCGCAGCGGTCGCCAGCGCGACGCGTTCATCCAGATCGAACATCGGCTTTTTACTTGGGCTGGCGGCAATGGCCAGAATCACCCGATCGAACATGCTCGCTGCGCGGGTGATGATATCAAGATGACCGTTAGTGATCGGATCGAAGGTACCCGGATAAATCGCTTTTGTGCTCATGGCTCACGCTTTCTCTGAGTAGCCGCGGTTCAAAGCCCACAGCTCGGTGTATTTGTTGAAAGTATACTGCGCATTCACCACCGCCAGTAGCCAGCCCTGTTTACCATCCAGCACACCTGCACGCAGTATCAGCGTTTTGAGAAACGCCCCCAGCGTGTGGGCGAAGATTCCGGCAATCGAGGCTTTCTTGCCGCGCTGATGACGCTCCTGCGCCCATGCGGTTGCGTAGCTGAGCTGTTTGCGCTGGAAGCTGGCAAAGTCCCGGCAGGTGAGATGGCGTAAATCGCCTGCCAGCGGGATGACCTTCGCGCTCGCGCACTCCAGCGACTCGTGCACCTGATTGCTGTTGTACTGGTAGCGCTCGCGCTCATACAGGCGCATCACGCGGTCTGGATACCAGCCGCTGTGGCGCATGAAACGACCAAGGAAATAGTTTTGGCGGGCGATACTGTAAACGGCGCCAGGCTGGGGCGCAGCCAGAACAGATAACAGGGATTGCTGAAGTTCCGGTGTGACGCGCTCGTCGGTATCGATCATCAGCACGTAGTCACCGGTGGCAAAAGATTGCGCGCGCTGGCGCTGAATGCCGTAACCCTGCCAGTCCGTATCGACAAAGACTTTCGCTCCCGCAGCGCGGGCGATTTCCGTGGTGTTGTCCTCGCTGCCTGAATCGAGGAGGACAATCTCGTCGGCCCAGGCGACAGACGCCAGGCAGTCCGGAAGCAGGTCAGCGGCGTTTTTGGCGATCATGACGACCGACAGACGCGTCGACATTAGTGGCTCCGCTGAGGCAGATAAGGTTGCAGAAGTTGCAGCAGACGGGTCAAGGCGCCCTGATTCTGATGCAGCACTTCGACGGCATGGCGGCCATACCACAGGCGGTAATCTTCGTCGGTGAGCAGAGTAGAAACCTCTTTCACGACAGAATCCACATCCGTTACGGTAATTAAGCCGTCGGCTTGCTGCAATTTAGCGCAGATATCTTTGAAGTTAAAAATATGCGGACCCATGAGCACCGGAATCGCGTGTGCGGCCGGCTCCAGCGGGTTGTGACCGCCGCGCTCCACCAGGCTTCCGCCGACGAAGGCCAGATCGGCAATTCCGTACAGCAGCATCAGTTCGCCCATCGTATCGCCAATCACCACCTGAGTGCTGCCAGACGGGATCTCACCGCTGCTACGCAGGGTGAAGCTAAATCCGGCTTTCTGCACCATTTCACGGGCATCTTTGAAGCGCTCCGGATGGCGAGGGACCAGAATCAGCAGGAGGTCCGGGAATTTCGCCAGCAGCTGGCGATGGGCCTGCAGGATAATCTCTTCTTCGCCGTCGTGAGTACTGGTGGCAATCCACACCTGACGACGCGGCGCCCACTGGCGACGTAACGTGACTGCGCGGGCGGCGAGTTCCGGTGTGACGGAAATATCAAATTTCAGGCTGCCGGTGACAGCGAGCTGATTGCGCTTCAGCCCAAGGGAGATAAAGCGCGCGCCATCTTCTTCGTTTTGCGCGGCGATCAGCGTGATTTTTGACAGCAGGCGGCGCATAAAGCTGCCCAGCTTGCCGTAGCCCTTCGCAGAACGCTCCGACAGACGGGCGTTCGCCACGACCAGCGGAATTTTACGGGCATGCAGGGCGGAAATCATATTTGGCCACAGTTCGGTTTCCATCACGATCACCAGCTTTGGACGCACGGTGTTGAGGAAGCGGTTCATGGCGCAGGGTAAATCATACGGCAGGTAGACGTGATGCACGTCTTTGCCGAAGGCCGACATGGCGCGTTCGGAGCCAGTCGGGGTCATCGTTGTGACGGTGATGGGCAATGACGGATAGCGGTGGCGCAGAGCGCGTACCAGCGGGATTGCCGCCAGCGTCTCACCGACGGATACGGAGTGCAGTAAAATACCGTCCGGGGCGACTTTATTGCGGCAATAGCCATAACGTTCAGCCCAGCGTTTTCGATACGCAGGCGCCTTACGGCTACGAAGCAGCAGTCGCAGCCACACCAGTGGCTGAATGAGGTAAAGCAGGGCGGTATACAACAATTCCAAGCGATTATCCGTTTTTTAGTTTCGGCGGGCAAATTCTAAGCATTTAGGCGGTTTAAAGCTATCTCTTTGGCGTTTTTGCTCGTGCATTTGGCTGTGTTACGTTCATTTTCCCAAAAAAAAACGGGCAATTGCTTGCCCGTTTTGTCTCTTGCGAATTAACGCTCTGCTTCAGGGAGCGCATTCAGATGATAGGTCACCCGCTCCGACAGGCCGCGAATATCGCCGCCGGTGATAAAGAAGCTGTCGTCTTTCTGATTCGGGTTGCTCACCGAGTAGCCCAGCATTTTGTTGATCAGCGTCGCCACCTGGAAGTGGTTCAGCGGGATCTGCGGGCTAATCGCCTTCATGGAATAGGCCGGGTCGTTGCTGAAATAGAGGAACGGCACCTGAGCGATCGGCATCTCAACGACGGAGTGGCCGAACAATCCGCCATCGCCCACGCGCTCCCCGTGATCCGAGGTGATAAACACCAGCACCGGCAGTTTGGATTTTGCCATGGTAGTGCGAATTGCAGAGGCCAACTCTTTATCGTACAAACGAACGGCGTCGTCGTACTCATTTTTCTTCTGTGCAACATCATCGTTCAGGCGCGGCGAAGAGAATTTGGCGAAGCCCTGAGGAATGTTGCGCTCGTAAGGAATATGCGGCGCGCGACTGTTAAGTACCATCAGGAAGGGTTTGTTCCAGTCCAGCGTCGCTTTTTCCACTGACGGTGTGAGCACAACGTCTGCACCGACATCAGGAGCCGGGCGGATCTGCGTGTCTTCCCACAGATCAATATCGTGGATGCCGATCCAGTTACTCAGCCCCTCCAGACCTTGCGCGGAGATGAATGCGGTCTGATAACCTTGTTTCTTCGCATTGGCAAAGATATTGGTCGATTTCGATTTATACGCACCGTAGTTATCTGGCTCGCGCAGGTTATTCACCAGCATCGGAATGGCGACGCGCGTCGAGACGGCGTTAGAGACGATCAGACGACCAGACCCCTGATACTGCTGCATCAGCGCTTTCAGTTCCGGCGTGGTATCACGATCGTAACCCAGCGCGCTAACGTGGTGCGGGTTCAGGCTCTCGCCAATCGCCAGAATGATGGAGTATTTGCCCGCCTGGGTGCCTTCTACCGGTTTAACCTGGTACGGCTCATAATGGGTGACGCTCTGGTTTTCACCGGAAAGGGCTTCCGGTATCAGGCGTATGGCGCTGAAGCTCATGGCAGACAGACCATTACGCAGCAGCGAGTGGCGGAGATCCGGGTTGAATTTATACATCTGCCCGTCGATCGCTTTGTAGAACTGGCCCGCGAACATCACCACGATAGCCAGCAGGCACGGCATTGCCAGCCATTTATGCCACTGCGGTGCCATCCGGCGGGTAAAGACCAGAGCAAACACAACCGCCACGATCATGATCGCAAAGTAGATGCCCAGCGAGCCGAGGCTGTCGGTGATCCCGCTGGCGATATCTTTCGTTTCAACGAACGCCAGCCAGACTTCGCTTGGGCCATAGAATTGACCGTAGAACTGATAGTAGACCGCTTCTGAGATCTGCACGATAAACGTCACCGCCAGCAGCAGGCGCGTGAGGAAGAATCGAGCGCTCACCGCCGCTAACAGCGAAATGATCAGATAAAGCGAGATATCCCCGGCTTTGGGTTGGTAAACGTGGTCTTTTAACAGAATGATGATTTCGGAAAGCGAAAACAGCACCAGGAAAGCCAGCGTCAACACCAGCGTGCGCAGGAGATTGCGGCGCGGTGTGAGTGATGATTGTGTAGATGTTTTAAACATGTTCAGACTCAATCTAACTCAGAACTTTTTAGTCAGCGGACGAATGGCTTTACCAAATCCAAAGCGCAGTGCGCGAACCAGTGTGGGGCGATTGTGCAATCCTTTACGCCAGATATCCTCAAACAGGGCATACCAGCGGGCGGCAACCGCTTCGCGGGAATAGACCTGCAGACGTTTATCACCCTGTTCACGCATCTGACGATACAGCTCAGGAGAATTTTTTAAGCGCATAATGGCCTCGAATGCTTCGTCCGGGGTTTTAGCGATCAGGTAGTCCAGTTCAGACTCACGGATAGCGCGGTAAGAGGGCTCGTCGTCACAGACCATGACCGTTTTACCCAGCCAGTTGTTGATGAGCTTACTGGCAGGTTTGCGGGCGAGTTTGTGGTCGTGCGATTTGCGGAAACTGATGCACACATCCACGTCCTGGTAGTTCGTCCAGTTATCGAATGAAATGCGCAGTTCGATACCCTGTTCCGCCAGACGCTGTTTGAAATTGCCTTCGCGATACGCCTCCGGGAAGCTGTCGACGCGACCAAAGAAGGCCACGGTTTTGACGGTTTCATCCGTGCGTTCGCGAGGTTTTACACCGGGCTGCGGCCAGTACGGTACGAAAATACGATTGCTGTGACCGTCGACCTCCGGGTTCTGATCCACCACGACATCAGCACCGATGACCGGCGGACGGTCGGCACGCGCTACCACGGTCACACCGCGCCACGGTTTTACGCGTGAGCCAAAGTCATCGTTATGCATCAGGTTGATGGCATCTGCCCGACACTCTGAGCCAAACGAGCACTCAATCTCATCGCCGTAATAGTGTTTCAGCGCCAGCGTCGTCTGGAAAGTCCATCCGCCGCGGCCACCACAATAAAAACGCTCAGGGATGCTGTCCGGGTTTACGCGGTTATCCAGCAATGTCTGGAAATCTGCGTAATTTTTAGCAATAAAATCAGCGCGGGAAACCGCGTGTAGTTTGAGTTTGCTCATAATGTCCGTTAGCCGAGAATTTTTTTAAGACGGAAGTAGCGACGTCCCAGACGCCAGCGTTGACGCAAGCCGCGCGCGTTTTTCCAGATCATTGACCAGATACCGCGATCGAACAGCTCCTGGGTGATCTCGCGCTTTTTCGCTTTGTCTTCGATGTTGTTAATACTGTGCAGAATGCCTAAACCCTCTTTGGCGATTTGCCAGTGACAGGCCGGGACGCGCTTAACCTGTTCTGGATGGCGCTGATTAATTGCCTCCAGCATCTCCAGTATTTTCATGTAATGGCGAGATGATCGCATCCGCGTATCGTCGGTGCCCGGCGTATGGGAAACCGACGCTGAGTGAATCAGATAATCGTAAAAGACTTCATCCACATACTGAACGCGTTTGGCGGTCAGCAGCACTTCCGTGGTCCACGGAATATCCTGATGGCGCAGACCGTGCTCGAATGTAAACCCTTGCTCTTTGATAAAGGCATGGCGATAGATATTCAGCCAGGTGACGTGCAGGAATTTACGCGATTCCAGCGCCATTTGTAGCCATGTAGGGCCATCGAGAACGCCCGTGGATGCGAGCTTATCGGACGGAAAAATCTTCTTCGACGGGCGGCCATCATCGTAAATGTAGGTGCCGTTACAGGTGGCAACGTCGAGGTTTCCGGCAAAGGCGAGCTCCAGCAGTCGCGGATACATGCCGGGATAGATTACATCGTCGATATCCGGGAAAGCGACATACTCGCCTTTCGCGACCGCAAGACCAGTATTACGGGCGGCAGAGACGCCGCCGTTGGGCTGATCGATGACCTGAAAATCGCTAAATTCACTGGAGTAGCGCGTGATAATGTCCGCAGAATTATCAGTGGAGCCGTCATTCACCACGATCAATTCCAGGCTTTCCAGATTCTGTTTCTTAATGCTGTCAAAAAAAGCGCTCAGGAAAGATTCACCATTATATACGGCGACAATGAGGCTTAATTGAGGCGTTCCAGACATGCTTACTCCGTATTATTCTGCGGTGCTGCAGCGATCAGCGTATTCAACCGTAACGTGCGATGGCAATTCGACAGCCGACAGGCTAAAGAGTTCGGGTGGAAATACGTGCGCCGATGCGGACTGGCACTGGCGCACGGTATTTGTACTCAGGAGAGGGGCTCTGTGCCTTTAGTCGTACGCAGTGCGCACATCCCGATAAGTAGCCCGGTCAAGAGTAGATACTGCTCCAGATAGTGGTCTTTCAGGTTGTGATCGACCATGGTTCGGGAGAAGAAACCGATAGTAAACAGCAGCAGGAACATCCCGACCATGGTATTGCCATGACGGAACTCACGCCAGCCAACGTACCAGCAGCCCGCCAGCAGAATCAGCCAGCCCGCAATCCCGGCAATCCCGTTCTGGATGCCGAATTCAATCAGGCCGTAGTGGCTGTGCGGAATGTTAATGCGATTGTCCTGGGTATCGCGGCGCAGCACGTAGCGGAACGCTTCTTTGCGCGGCCCCATCCCTGCGGGATGTTCTGCAATCAGTTTCCAGCCCTGATGGAAATAACTGGCGCGGCAACCATTGGAATGGTTCATTGCACGGCCTTCATCGTTGCGAGGAACGCTACCGTTTGTTTTGTTATAACAGAAACTTGTTAAAGGGGCGTTCCAGCCCGTAATAGCATCGGTTTCAAGATTCTGCCAGCGTGGGTCGGTTTTCCAGGATGTGTAACCTAGCAACAATGACGCGATGAATATAATAAATAACACACCAGCGGTGATTATCACCCGACTACGACGCATGCTGTGCAGGCTCAGCAGGACAAAGGTCGAGAAGAGACTGCCGACCAGGCCGATGGTGCCCCAACGTGTATCAACCAGCGCTGTGCAGATCAGGTTGCAGATCAGCATGAAGGCCAGGAACGGCGTTTTCAGGCGTAAGAAACGCTGATGCAGTAAGCCGCGCGCTAACAGTTCCGCAATCAGGAATCCAGTGATCATGTTCACCTGGAAACTCATACGCGTGCGGTTGTATACAATCCGCGTTTCGCCCCAATGGATCACACCGTCGCGCCAGTAGAGCCAGAGTGTATCCAGTAAATGAATACAGACTACGCCCCAGAAAAAGAGAACGATCAGCGTGAAATAGCGGGCGGCTGAAATAGAAGGATACTGGGTTTGAATGGCCGGGATTAACACCAGACCTGCGCAGAAAAGTAATACCGGGCGCAACCATTGCCCATCCCACGTCGACACCATCTCTTTAATATCAGGCGCGACAAAAAAGCCGTTAATCAAGATATAGAACGTTAATATCCATATCGCGATGAGAACGAACTTGATTTTGCTGACGTCAAGGTTTTTCTTCGCCGAGGTTGAGCTAAAAAAAAGACCCAGGGTCACAGCGATGATGGGATAGATCAGGCCATTGCGGTGAAAAGGAAGCTGGTCATTCGGGATTGGCCAGACAAAACACAAAGCCAGTACAGCCGGTACTAAAAGGCCCGTCAGGATGTTGCGAATATTTGTCATATTTATGGTACTGGTTAAGGATTTAGGCTTTTATACCGGTTAGTTAACAATGCTATACGATAATTCCACGGATATCCGATGGGAATAAAAGCGTGGGAAAAGTACCACAAATACCTTAACTACAGAAGGACTATGTTTGTAAGCAAGAATAATCCGTGATTTCCCGCTTAATGCTGACTTTGTGCATTCCGTTGCTGGCAATGTATATAATGCCCGTATGAGTCCGGTTACAGCCCATTCACAGGAAATGTATGCATATTGTTCACACTGAAGCAGATGGTGGCAAAGGCGGGCAGCCGCTGCGCATCATCAACGAATCGTTAGGGCTTATTCATCGCGGCCATCAGGTGATCATTCTCTGCCCGGAAACAGCGCCGCTGCACGCCCTGGCCCGTGAAGCTGGGCTGACGGTAGTGACAATGCCGCTGAAGCGCAAAAATTTCAAAAATCTGCAGTTGCTGCGCCGCTGGTTGAAAGATAACCGAAAATCTATAGATGTCATCAATAGTCACAATTCTGCCGATACCTGGCTGGTGGCGCTCGCCAACCTGACTCTCTCGAATCCCGTCCCGCTGGTACGTACTCGCCATGCATCGGGTGTTCCACGTAACAACTGGACGACCCGCTGGCTGTTTCGCAAAGCCTGCGCCCATATTGTGACCACGGGCGAGGCGCTTCGCCATCAGGTGGCTGATATTGGTGTGCCGATGGCACAGAGCACGTCGGTGCCCAGTGGGGTAGATACTCAGCGTTTTCATCCTGCTGATAAACAGCAGGCCCGTGAGCACTGCGGTTTGACGCAGAATGATTTCTGGCTCGGTGTGGTCTCGCATCTGCGCCCGAACAAAGGCCACAGCGTGTTGCTGCGCGCTCTGGCGAAGATCGATAACCCGCGTATTAAACTGGCGATCGTCGGTGAGGGGCCACACAAGGCGACGCTGGAGCAGGAAATCACCGCGTTGGGGTTGCAGCAGCGCGTGCTCATGGCCGGGCATCGCAGCGACCCGGAGCGCTGGTTCCCGGCATTTGATATTGCCCTTAGCCCATCGCACGATATGGAAGGGGTGCCGCAGGGAGTATTGCAGTCGCTGGCCTCACGTATCGCGACCATAGCCACCGATGCGGGTGGTACAGCGGATGCGGTGATCGACGGCAAAACGGGATTATTGATTGCTCAGCGTGATGAGTCTGCACTGCAAGGGGCGATTGAGAAACTGTATAACGACGCGAATCTTCGCGAGACGCTGGCGCAGCAGGGATATGACTACCTGTGCGCCCATTTTACGCGCGAATGCATGCTGGATGCGATGGAGAAAGTTTTCTCTAATGCCGCTCAGCGCAGCAAATCGTGATAGAGCGACTGTAGCTCTTTCGCCATTCTCTCAAGAGTGTAGGGTTCAGCAGTGGCGCGCGCCGCTGCTGAATAATCCCGTCCGAGTTCTCGCCCTTTAAGCCATTTGCCGACGACCTGCTGATAGCCGTTACTGTCGAGGGCATCACGTACCCAGCCGTTAATGCCCTCTTCGATCCATTCCGCCGCACCGCAGCCGTGGCTGGTCATCAGCGGCAGACCGCAGGCCAGCGCTTCGACGCAGACATTAGGGAATGGATCGTAAAGGGTCGGCAGGATCAGCGCATCGGCGGTGCCGTACACCTGGCGAACATCGGCAACCGGTCCCAGAAAACGTACGCGGGATGCCACGCCAAGAGTCTGGGCTAGCTTTTCGAATTTACGGGCATGTTTATCGCGCCCGGCGATCACCAGCCAGACGTCAGGATGCGGCGCAATGGCCCGCAGGGCAGTAGCCACCCCTTTGCGACTGAAGCCGGACCCCACATACGCCAGCACCGGTGCATGGCGCGGAATGCCCCACGCATCACGCTGAGACAGCGCGCGCACGTCGGGCGAGAAATGTTGGGTATCGACGCCGTTATAAATCACCGTCAATTTATCGTCCGGCAGCGCAAAGCGGCGCGCAATATCGTCGCGCACCATCTTCGAGTTGCAGATCACTTTGCGCAGCTGCGGATGGGTAAACATCTGCGTTTCTGCCTGCAAAATATAGCGATGATAGCGGCTCAGGGACTGCGCCCAGCGCGCCAGCGGCGACAAAATGCGACTGTATTGCTCAAGCCAGGTGGCGTGAACACCATCGCCCGCGCGGAAAATCGTCGCGCCCGGAATGCGCTCATGGCTTTGCACGATATCGAACATCGCAAACTGCGCGGCGGCGGCGTCAGCAAAGCCGGATTCGCGGGTCAGACGGTTACGAAACGGCGGATTTACCGTTAGCGTGTTCCAGCCAGCAGCGTCTTCCCATTGGCGGGCAATCAGCGTCACATCCAGCGCCGTATCCTGCGCCAGGACGTTCAGCGCACGGGAGACAAAACGCTCTGCGCCGCCGTTGGGGTTATAGGTTTGTCGGACGATCGCCAGTTTCATGCCGGAGAGTCCAGCAGCAGCGTATCAATGGCGCTCAGGACCTGTTGAGGCGTAATCGCCGTAATACAGTCCGACACGCCGCCATCGCCACAGCCTGCTTTGCCACACGGCTGGCAAGTCATTCCGGCGGTGATGACGCGATAGTTCACGCCCCACGGCGCCCATTTGATCGCCCCTGTCGGGCCGAAAATCGCCACGGTTGGCGTGCCAACGGCGCTCGCGAGGTGCATCGGCATTGAGTCGACGCCGAAGTAGATCCGCGCATGTTTCATCAGGGCGCCCAGCTCTTTCAGATTCAGCTGCCCGCTTAAATCAAACACCGGTTGTCTGAGCGCAGCCCGCAGCTCATCCATATAGGCCGACTCCTCTTTCGACGGTGCAGCCGAGAGGATAATCGGCAGCCCGCGCGAGGCGAGGTTGTCGATGGTGGCCGCCAGCTTTTTGATATCCCAGGCTTTGAACATCCAGCGGGAGGTTGGATGCACCAGAATATAGGATTTGCTGGCAAGGCCAAAACCGGCCAGTTTTTCCGCGATTGAGGCTTCCGCCGCGTCGCCTGGCACAAACAGCGTATGTTTATCGTCATCGTTTTGCGGATGAATTCCGATCCGGCGCAGGGCGTCGAGGTTCACCTCCACCATGTGACGGCTGTTGTCCTGAATCGCCGGATACAGCGTGGTGAAGGATTTCACCCAGCGACGACGCGCCAGCCCGCTGCGTTTCTCCGGCTTAAAGCCCACGGAGACGCGCGGTTTCAGACGACGCGCCAGACGCGCGCCGTGCCAGTGTTCGGTGAGGTTAATCAGCACGTCGTAGTGGCGCGCCTTCAGCGTTTTGAGCAGCGCACGGTACAGACGGAGCTGGGCAAACCACCCCTGCTTGCGCCAGTTGCGGCCAATGGTATGCACCTGGTCGATGTACGGATGGCTGGTGAGCATCGCCTGGGTATCGTCATACACCAGGGCATCGACTTCCACGTCCGGCCAGTTTTTTTTCAATACGGTAAAGACCGGTGAGGTCAGCAGGACGTCACCGTGGTGACGCAGCTTAATGATCAGCACGCGTTTTGGCGGACGCTCCGCTGAGAAAAAATCAGACATAGGCTCTCTCTGCTGCCAGCAAAGGCTCTAATTGCGCAAAAACCGCAGCGGCGCTGAGGTCGCTCAGCTGCAATGAATGTTCCGGGCGGCAGATAGTTTGATTTTTTCCGTAGCCGCCGATAAGGCCCGGATCGGTTGGGCCGTAAAGCGTAATATTAGGACGATCGAGGGCCGCCGTCAGGTGACTTAGCCCTGTATCCACGGAAACCACCGCGGTCGCCCCCGCCAGCTGTTGTGCGACGCCATCGAGTTTCATGCGTGGCAGAACCTCGACGTAATCAAACCCTTCCGCCAGCCGTTTGGCCCGCGCCTCTTCGTGTGGCGCGCCCCACGGGAGTTTTATGCGCAAGCCTGTGTGGCCGAGCAGCCCGATCAGTTCCCGCCAGTGAGATTCTGGCCAGTGCTTGTCGTCGCGTGTTGTGGCGTGGAGGAAGATCAGGTAGGGCTGAGCGTCATGGGGCGATCCCGTTAAGAAGTGCTGCGAGATAGCGTAATCGCCCTGGATTTCAGGCTTGGCGTAGCCGAGGCTTTTAGCGAACAGCTCGCGCGTGCGCTCAACGGCGTGCTGCTGTTTAGCGATGGCGTGGCGGCGGTTGTAGAACAGGCTCGCCAGCGGTTCGCGGGCGCTGTGCCAGTCCATACCGTGTTTGACGCCATGCGCCAGGCGCGTCACCAGCGCGGCGCTTTTAACCAGGCCCTGGGCGTCGATGATTGCATCGTAGCGCTGCGCCTGCACCGCCTCGCGAAAGGCTTTACGTTCAGCTTTAATCGGTGCGGAGAACCAGGCTTTGCGCCAGCGGCGAATCGCCACCGGGATAACGCGGTCTACCGCCTCGTGCCAGGTGGGGATTTGCGCGAACCCCTCTTCCACCACCCAGTCAAAACGAATACCGGGGATGGCGCGCATCGCGTCCGTCAGAGACGGCAGCGTGTGCAGGACATCGCCCATAGAAGAAGTTTTCACGATCAACACCCGCATTCGTTATCCTTCATCGTTCAACAGCAGATCGTTGAGTTCATCGAGGACACGCTGGGGCGTAATGTCGATCAGACTCTGGTGATAGCCTTCTGCCGCATCGCCTTTGCGGACCTTGTGATAGCCGGTGATCAGGCGAATCACACGCGCTTTATGGGACAGAGGCGGCGTGAAATCCGGGCTGCTTGGGCCGTACAGCGCGACCAGCGGGCGGTTTAGCGCGGCGGCGACGTGCATCAGCCCCGAATCGTTGGTGACGACCGCTTTACAGGCCGCCAACAGGATAACCGCCTGCTCCAGCTGAGTTTCCCCTGCCAGATTGCGGCACCAGGCCTGCTGTTCGTTACTCAGGGTGGCGAGAATTTCGTTGCCCGCTTCGTGGTCTTTCGCCGAACCGAACAGCACGATCTGATAGCCTTCGTCGATCAGCTGTTTTGCCAGCTCGGCGTAGTGATAGTGCGGCCAGCGCTTTGCCGGGCCGAATTCTGCCCCAGGGCAGAAGCCGATCATCGGGCGTTCCGCCGAAAGGTCAAACGCATTACACGTTTGCGATTTTTCGCCGTCGTGCACCTGCAACTGCGGCCACAGGAGCGGCTGCGGCAGATCTTTCGCTGTGCGCATCACGCCTTTGTCATACGCCAGCGCCACGTAACGCTCGACCATTAACGGCCAGGCCTCTTTATCCAGCACACGGGCATCGTTGAGCAGACCGTAGCGCATCTCGCCGCGCCAGCCGGTGCGGTGTGGAACGCCCGCAAAGAAAGGCACCAGGGCAGATTTAAAAGAGTTCGGCAGAACAAACGCGCGGTCGTAGCGTTTCTCGCGCAGGCTATGCCCGAGCTTGCGACGCTCGCCAATTTCCAGCGCCCCGTGGCCGAGCGGCATGGGGATCGCTTCGTTCACTTCCGGCATCCGCGACAATAACGGACGGCACCACGCGGGTGCCATCACGTCGATTATCGCCTGGGGATAGCGCGCCTTGAGCGTGCGATAGAGACTTTGCGACATCATCATGTCGCCCACCCATGACGGACCAATCACCAGTATTTTCATTCACTTCATCCTTCAAACGGTCTCAGCGTTGGCTGCCTTCTTCACCTCAGTCACATAGTTATCCTATGTTCCTGGGGATGCACTCAGATGCAGCCTTGTTACCGCTTAATGTGTTTGTGAATCGCGGTTTAACCAGGCCATATATTCCGTTACGCCTTCGGCAACGGTCTTGAACGGCTTATCGTAGCCCGCAGCACGCAGGTTGGTCAGATCGGCCTGAGTGAACGCCTGGTAACGGCCTTTCAGTTTTTCCGGGAACGGAATGTACTCGAGGCTGCCTTTTTTATGGTAGGCCAGCGCCGCGTCAGCTACCGCCTGGAAGGATTCCGCACGGCCGGTACCCAGGTTGAAGATGCCGGAGACACCGTTTTCCCAGAACCACAGATTGACTGCCGCCACGTCGCCCACATAGACGAAATCGCGTTTGAAGCCGTCGCTGCCTTCGAACAGTTTCGGGCTTTCGCCGTTGTTCAGTTGCGTGTTCAGGTGGAACGCCACGCTCGCCATGCTGCCTTTATGGCCTTCACGCGGTCCGTAGACGTTGAAATAGCGGAAGCCCACGATCTGGGAGTTGGCTTCCGGCAGAACCTGACGCACGTATTCGTCGAACAGGAATTTGGAGTAGCCGTATACGTTCAGCGGCTGTTCGTATTCGCGTGATTCAATAAAGTCGGAGGTACGGCCGCCGTAGGTCGCCGCAGAAGAGGCGTACAGGAACGGAATTTCACGCTCAAGGCAGTAGTGCAGAACCTCTTTGGAGTACTGATAGTTGTTATCCATCATGTACTTGCCGTCCCACTCGGTGGTGGAGGAGCAGGCACCTTCGTGGAAGATGGCTTCGATCTCGCCGAACTCTTCACCTGCCATAATCTGGATCAGGAAATCTTCTTTATCCATGTAGTCGGCGATGTTCAGATCGACCAGGTTCACGAACTTGGTGCCGTCTTTCAGGTTGTCCACGACCAGAATGTCGGTGATGCCTTTGTCATTGAGGGCCTTGATAATATTGCTGCCAATAAAGCCCGCGCCGCCGGTAACGATGATCATAACGGTAACCTTTGTAGTGTGGAGTTCGGGGCCAGTCCCGAACACTAATATTCATATCATATCATTAGTATGGCGCCCCTTCAGCCATTCACCGATATGCAGCAGGGGTACACGTGATTTATGCTGCAAAAACGATAACTGATGATGCGTCATCTCGTATCGACGTATAGGTTTGGGTAATATGTGCCGAAATTTGCCGAGTCTGGAGAATTGCAATGCGTGGTGATTTTTACAAACAGTTAAACAACGACCTGGAGACCGCCCGCGCGGAAGGGTTGTTCAAAGAAGAACGTATTATCACTTCTGCGCAGCAGGCGGATATCACCGTCGCTGACGGCAGCAAGGTGATCAACTTTTGCGCGAACAACTACTTAGGTCTTGCGAATCACCCTGAGCTGATTGCCGCTGCCAAAAACGGCATGGACACCCACGGTTTTGGTATGGCCTCCGTGCGCTTTATCTGTGGCACGCAGGACAGCCACAAACAGCTTGAGAGCAAGCTGGCGGCGTTCCTCGGGATGGAAGATGCAATTCTCTACTCTTCCTGCTTCGACGCCAACGGCGGTCTGTTTGAGACCCTGCTGGGTGCGGAAGACGCGATTATCTCTGACGCCCTGAACCATGCTTCGATTATCGACGGCGTGCGTCTGTGTAAAGCGAAGCGTTTCCGCTATGCCAACAACGATATGCAGGAGCTGGAAGCGCGTCTGAAAGAGGCGCGTGAAGCCGGTGCGCGTCACGTGCTGATCGCCACCGACGGCGTGTTCTCCATGGACGGCGTGATCGCCAACCTGAAAGGCGTGTGCGACCTGGCAGACAAATACGATGCGCTGGTGATGGTTGATGACTCTCATGCGGTCGGTTTTGTCGGTGAAAACGGTCGCGGTTCCCACGAATATTGTGACGTGATGGGTCGCGTGGACATCATCACCGGTACGCTGGGCAAAGCGCTCGGCGGCGCGTCCGGCGGCTATACCGCAGCGCGCAAGGAAGTGGTCGAATGGTTGCGCCAGCGCTCCCGTCCGTATCTGTTCTCTAACTCTCTGGCACCGGCGATTGTCTCTGCCTCCATTAAAGTGCTGGAGATGGTGGAATCGGGCGCTGAGCTGCGCGATCGCCTGTGGTCTAACGCGCGTCTTTTCCGCGAAAAAATGACCGCTGCAGGCTTTACGCTGGCAGGTGCCGACCACGCGATTATCCCGGTGATGTTAGGCGACGCGGTTGTGGCGCAAAACTTTGCCCGCGAGCTGCAAAAAGAGGGGATTTACGTCACTGGGTTCTTCTTCCCGGTGGTGCCAAAAGGTCAGGCGCGTATCCGCACCCAGATGTCTGCGGCGCACTCACCTGAGCAAATCGAGCGTGCGGTGGCAGCCTTTACCCGCATCGGCAAACAACTGGGCGTGATTGCCTGAGGACGTGTGATGAAAGCGTTATCCAAACTGAAAGCGGAAGAAGGGATTTGGATGACCGACGTGCCGGAGCCGGAAGTCGGTCATAACGATCTGCTGATCAAAATTCGTAAAACCGCCATTTGCGGTACCGACGTTCACATCTACAACTGGGATCAGTGGTCGCAAAAAACCATTCCGGTTCCGATGGTGGTTGGTCATGAGTACGTCGGCGAAGTGGTCGGTATCGGCCAGGAAGTGAAGGGGTTCAAAATCGGCGATCGCGTCTCCGGTGAAGGCCATATCACCTGCGGTCACTGCCGTAACTGTCGCGGTGGACGCACCCATCTGTGCCGCAACACCGTGGGCGTAGGTGTTAACCGTCCGGGCTGTTTCGCTGAATATCTGGTGATCCCGGCGTTTAATGCTTTCAAAATTCCGGACAACATCTCTGATGACCTGGCTTCGATCTTCGACCCGTTCGGCAACGCGGTTCACACAGCGCTGTCGTTTGATTTAGTGGGCGAGGATGTGCTGGTCTCAGGCGCAGGCCCGATCGGTATTATGGCCGCAGCGGTGGCGAAACATGTGGGTGCGCGTAACGTCGTGATCACCGATGTGAACGAATACCGCCTGTCTCTGGCGCGCAAAATGGGCGTGACTCGCGCAGTGGATGTCTCGAAAGAGAACCTGAGCGACGTGATGACCGAGCTTGGCATGACCGAAGGCTTCGATGTGGGACTGGAGATGTCCGGCGCACCGCCTGCGTTTCGCACCATGCTCGATACCATGAACCACGGTGGCCGTATCGCGATGCTGGGTATTCCGCCGTCAGATATGTCTATCGACTGGAACAAAGTCATCTTTAAGGGTCTGTTCATCAAAGGTATTTATGGCCGTGAGATGTTTGAAACCTGGTACAAAATGGCCGCGCTGATCCAGTCCGGTCTGGACCTGACGCCAATCATTACGCACCATTTCGGCATCGATGATTTCCAGAAAGGTTTCGACGCGATGCGCTCGGGCCAGTCCGGGAAAGTGATCCTGAGCTGGGATTAACCATGAAAGCGCCTGCGGGCGCTTTTTTTTCGACTCATTCACACTTCTTGTATCCGCAATCAGATTATTTCGATTTTTACTTCGCTTTTTTAACCACACGCTTATAAAGTTTGTTTAGGTTTCATTTACTTTTACAGTGCCTATGTTCAAGCTTACCGTTTGTTTATTGACCTGTAACTCAGCGCGTCTGCTGCGTGAAGTCCTGCCACCGCTGCTCACCGTGGCGGATGAATTCGTCGTGGTTGATTCCGGGAGTACGGATGCCACGCTGGATATCTGCCGTGAATACGGCCTTACCACCCACTACCACCCCTATGCAATGCACGGCGCGCAGATGAATCATGCGATTGATCTGGCGACAAACGACTGGGTGCTGTGCATGGACAGCGATGAGATCCTCGACGCTGAGCTGGTTGATTTCATTCTGGCGCTCAAAGCGGGCGATGAACCTGCCGCTGATCAGGCCTGGCGTATTCCGCGCTACTGGCACGTACTGGGTGAAGAAGTCCGGACCATTTATCCCGTCTCTTCACCAGACTTCCCGGTGCGTCTGTTCAATCGTACACATGGCCGGTTTAATCACCGTCCGGTCGATGACAAAGTGGAAGGCACGCTTAAGGCAATCAAAATGCCAGGACGGGTTCGTCACGACACGTTTTACACTCTTCATGAAGTGTTCAATAAGCTGAATAGCTATACGTCCCGGCTGGTGAAATATCAGAATGTGCGGCCTTCTATCGTGCGCGGTGTGGTCAGCGGTATCGGCGCGTTCTTCAAATGGTATCTGCTGAGTGGCGCATGGCGGCAGGGAAAAGTGGGGATCGTGACGGGGTTGTATGCCAGTTCGTACAGCTTCCTGAAATATTTCAAAGCCTGGTATCAGCACCAGGATCAAAAAGAGTCCGTGGCGAAAAAGCCAGCGGACTCTCATCTCACAGAATAATTACGCTTTCTTACCCCAGCCCTGCCACTGGTGCTGGAAGTAAGTCACCAGCGAGCTTTGGCTGACGCTCTCACCAATAACTGTGAAGAATCGGGTCGCATAGACCGGCTCAGGCGGCTGTTTCGGTTTGCAAATCTGTACGCCACGGAATGGATTTTTAGGCTCCGTGCGTGGCTTGCTGCCTGGCGTGGAAGTGTCTGGCCGTGACGTATCAACCTGCGGTTCGTTCAGCAGACTGCTTGGGCGGACCAGCGTGATGTCTGAGGGCAGCGTCGGCAGCATTTGCTGCAAGACACGCACCGTGGACGGGTGCGGGTGACCAATGGCGATCGCGGAGCCCGTGCGGCGAGCCAACTGGACGGCGCGATTAAACTGGAAGCGAATATCGGCTTCGTTCTGGGTGTCATCAAGAAACACTTTGCGCTTAATCACTTTCACGCCCGTGCCCTGCGCGGCGCGCATAGACTGGCTATTGCCGATGGTCATACTGTCGAGAAAATAGAGGTTGTAGCGCTCCAGCGCCTGCATCACTTTCTGCATCCCGAACAGGCTCGAGGTCATGGCGCTGCCCATGTGGTTATTTAGCCCGACCGCAAACGGCACTTTGCCGTAGGCGTCGCGAATGATGCGCTCGATCTCGTCGCTGCTCATCTCCGGACGGAGGGTGTCTTTTTCCAGCGGTTGTTTGCTCAGCGGCGCCATCGGCAGGTGGATGAGCACTTCATGCCCGCTGTTGTGGGCTTTGGTCGCCATTTCACGCGCGTGCGGCGCATTGGGTAAAACGGCGACGGAGATGGCCGACGGCATCGCCAGCACCTGATTCTCGTTGTGCGGACGATAGCCAAAGTCATCAATGACGATGGCTAATTTGCCTGCGTAAACCGGTGAAGCCAGCGCCAGTGCACTGACGACGGAGAGAACAATACGACGAAATTGAAGCAAAACTTATCTTCCCAACCACGGCTGTGGATTGACCGCCTGACCCTGGCGACGAATTTCGAAATAGAGTGACGGGCGGCCCTGACCGCCACTGCTGCCCACAAGGGCGATGGGTTGTCCTGCACGGACCTGAGTGCCGACGCTGACCAGCGCGCTTTGGTTGTAGCCGTAAAGACTCATGTCGCCTTTCCCGTGCTCAACCACCACCACCAGGCCGTAGCCTTGCAGCCAGTCGGCGAGGATCACGCGGCCATCGGCGATCGCTTTGACTTCGCTCCCTTCCGACGCGCCAATCACGATACCCTTCCAACGTAGCTCACCCTGCAGCTGTTCGCCATAGCGATGCAAAATAGAGCCGCGCACGGGCCAATAGGCTTGTCCGCGTGGGGCGCCTAATCCGCCGGTACGTGAGATAAGCGAGCGCTCGCTTTCCGTTGGCTTGTAGGTCGAGCCTTTGCGAGAGGCTTCCTGTTGACGGTCTTTTACGGCTTGCGCTTCGCGGGCCTCTTTCTCGGCGCGTGCCCGGGCGGCGGCTTCTGCGCGAGCAATACTGTTGCGCAGTTTTGATTCGTTGGCGCGCATTTCACCCAGCTGCGCCTGGCCTTCCTGAATGGAAGATTCCAGCCCGGAGAGGGTTTTCTTACGTTCGTTCCGCGCCTGTTCCAGCTTCGCCTGCTGCGCCTGCTGATCGTAAAGCAGGGTTTGCTGCTGACTTTGCTTCTCTTCCAGCTCGGCTTTCTGCGAGGTGACCTCTTCGCGCGTCTGTTTAAGCTGCGCGATGGTCTCCTGACGAGCCTGGTTCAGATAGCCGAAATAGGCCTGCAGGCGCTGCCCGCGCTGGCTCTCTTCCCCGCTGAGGATCAGCTGAATGCCGGTGTGCTCGCCCTGACGAAACGCAGCGTCGAGCTGTGCTGCAAGGTTACGTTCCTGAGTGGCTCGCTGGAGTTCCAGTTTGGCAATCGACGCATTCATCTCATCGATTTGCTTGTTCAGCACGGAAAGGGTGTTCTGCGTTTCGCGCAGTTTGCGCGCGGCGGCAGAGATCGCTTCCTCCTGCTGCTTTAACTGTGCAAGCAGTGAGGCGCGTTGCTGTTGCTGCTGGCGTACCGCGCGCTCTTTGGCGGCGATATCGGCCTGAATAGATTTGAGCTGATCGCGATCGTCAGCGTGGGCGGATGCGGCGCACAGCAATACGCCAGCGCTGAGTGCGCTGGCGTAAAGCAGAGGCCTGACTGATAACCGTAACGGCTTCACGACCCATGTGATTGAAAAAATCGCCTTTC
The DNA here is from genome assembly GCF_050435885.1 of Lelliottia sp. 489. Lineage (NCBI taxonomy): Bacteria > Pseudomonadati > Pseudomonadota > Gammaproteobacteria > Enterobacterales > Enterobacteriaceae > Lelliottia > Lelliottia sp. 489. The sequence continues at coordinate 162,912 of NZ_JBNDLC010000005.1, forward strand.
CCCTCATGGGGAGGGATTATTCCACGATGAACAGCGGCTTGCCAGTCATCTCTTGCGGGATTTCAATACCCATCAGCGTCAACATGGTTGGTGCGATGTCAGAAAGCTTGCCGCCCTCCACTGCTTTCAGAGATTTCTCACCCACGTAAATCAGCGGAACAGGCAGGTTGGTATGTGCTGTGTGCGCCTGTCCGGTAGACGGATCGCGCATCTGTTCTGCGTTACCGTGGTCAGCTGTAATCAGCAGTTGGCCACCGACGGATTCGACCGCTTTGGTCACTTCGTCAACGCAGTGGTCCAGCGCTTCAACCGCTTTCACCGCGGCTTCCATCACGCCCGTATGCCCGACCATATCGCCGTTCGGGTAGTTACAGATGATGGTGTCGTATTTACCGCTTTTGATTGCCGCAACCAGTTTCTCGGTCAGTTCAGCAGAGCTCATTTCTGGCTGCAGATCGTAGGTCGCTACTTTCGGAGAGTTGATCAGAATGCGGTCTTCGCCTTTGAACGGCTCTTCAACACCGCCGTTGAAGAAGAAGGTCACGTGCGCATATTTTTCGGTTTCAGAAATACGCAGCTGCGTTTTGTCGTTCTTCGCCATCCACTCGCCGAAGGTGTTTGCCAGCGATGCCGGTGGATACGCGCAAGGGACTTTGATGTCTGCGGCGTATTCGGTCAGCATGATGAAGTCGAGGTTCACGACTTTTTTACGGGCAAAACCGTCGAAATCCGCGTTCACGAAAGCGCGGGTGATTTCGCGCGCACGGTCAGCGCGGAAGTTCATGAAGATCAGCGCATCGCCGTCTTCCATTGCGGCATCGGCCTGGCCTTCAGCACGGATCACGGTCGCTTTTACGAATTCGTCGTTTTCATCGCGCGCGTAAGCGGCTTCCAGACCGGCAACAGCGGTATCAAACTGGAATTCGCCTGCTGCCTGGGTCATCAGGTCGTAGGCTTTCTCAACGCGGTCCCAGCGGTTGTCGCGGTCCATGGCGAAGTAGCGGCCAATGATAGACGCCACGCGGCCTTTGCCCAGTTCAGCAAATTTCTCTTCAAAGGTTTGGAGGGAGGATTTCGCGCTGCGCGGTGGGGTGTCGCGGCCGTCGAGGAAAGCGTGCAGATAGATTTTTTCTGCGCCGCGTTCGGCGGCCATCTCAACCATCGCCAGGATGTGATCTTCGTGGCTGTGAACACCACCGGCAGAGAGCAGGCCCATGATGTGGACGGCTTTGCCCGCGTTGACTGCTTTATCAACGGCGGTGGTCAACACCGGGTTGGTGAAGAAAGTACGTTCTTTAATTTCAACGTCCAGGCGGGTCAGGTCCTGATAGACGATACGACCGGCGCCCAGGTTGACGTGTCCCACTTCGGAGTTGCCCATCTGACGGTCTGGCAGGCCAACTTCCAGGCCAGAAGCGTCAATCAGGGTATGCGGACGTTTTGCCCACAGCGCATCCATGACCGGGGTTTTAGCGTTGAAAATGGCGTTATCCTGGCTGTCCTCACGATAGCCATAACCATCCAGAATCACCAGTACCATAGGTTTTTTAGAAACCGACATTGCGACAACCTCATGCTCAAGAGACAAAAAATTTGCGTAATTTTACTACAGCTGAATCGATAAAATAGCCGCAGAAGATCAAAGAAAGGGAGGGGACAGGCGGCGGGTATGCTCATTTTGACGCTTTTTTTTCGTGGCATGCCGCAGAAAATGGATTAGCTTATTCTCGCTGGCTGTATTTGCCACAACGCACAGGTATACTCCTGTCCTGGTTTTTTTAATCACTACGTCGGGAGTTGTTACCCCCCATGCAAGAAATTATGCAATTTGTTAGCCGCCACCCAGTACTCAGTATCGCGTGGATTGGTTTACTGGCCGCTGTGCTGTTCACCACGTTTAAAGGCCTTACGTCTAAAGTTAAGGTTATTACCCGTGGCGAAGCAACGCGCCTCATCAACAAAGAAGACGCGGTCGTTGTGGATCTGCGCCAGCGTGATGATTTCCGTAAAGGGCACATTGCAGGGTCTATTAACTTGCTGCCAACAGAAATCAAAGCCAACAATCTTGGCGAACTGGAAAAGCATAAAGACAAACCGATTATCGTGGTTGACGGTACCGGCATGCAGGCTCAGGACCCAGCGAGCGCACTCACCAAAGCTGGCTTCGATAAAGTCTTCGTACTGAAAGACGGCGTCTCTGGCTGGAGCGGTGAGAATCTGCCTTTAGTTCGCGGTAAATAAGAGGAACGACGTGATGGCCAATATTGAAATCTACACCAAAGCGACCTGCCCGTTTTGCCATCGTGCAAAAGCGCTGCTAAACAGCAAAGGGGTAACTTTCCAGGAACTGCCCATTGATGGCGATGCGGCAAAACGTGAAGAGATGATCAAACGTAGTGGCCGCACGACGGTTCCGCAGATTTTTATTGATGCGCAGCACATTGGCGGCTGTGATGACTTGTATGCGCTGGATGCACGCGGCGGGCTCGATCCCCTGCTGTGATAGCGTTTTAGGACAATTAAAAAGGGTATTTCCATGTCAGAACAAAACAACAACGAAATGAGTTTCCAGATCCAGCGCATCTACACCAAAGATGTCTCTTTCGAAGCTCCAAATGCGCCACACGTTTTCCAGAAAGATTGGCAGCCAGAGGTTAAACTTGATCTTGATACTGCTTCTACCCAACTGGCAGAAGACGTGTATGAAGTTGTGCTGCGCGTGACCGTTACCGCTGCGCTGGGCGAAGAAACTGCATTCCTGTGCGAAGTACAGCAGGGCGGTATCTTCTCCGTTGGCGGTATCGAAGGTAATCAGCTGGCGCATTGCCTGGGTGCATACTGCCCGAACATCCTGTTCCCGTATGCTCGCGAATGCATCACCAGCCTGGTATCCCGCGGTACATTCCCGCAACTGAACCTTGCGCCAGTAAACTTTGATGCGCTGTTCATGAACTATCTGCAGCAGCAAGCTGGCGAAGGTACTGACCAACATCAGGATGCCTGATGAGTACAGTTAATGCGTCAATGACTGTGATCGGTGCCGGCTCTTACGGCACCGCTCTTGCCATCACTCTGGCAAGAAATGGTCACGAAGTGGTTCTCTGGGGCCACGATCCCAAACATATCGCGACGTTGCAACACGACCGCTGCAACGTGGCGTTTCTTCCTGACGTGCCTTTCCCTGATTCGCTGCATCTCGAAAGCGATCTTGCCACCGCGCTTGCCGCCAGCCGCAATATTCTCGTGGTTGTGCCGAGCCATGTCTTTGGCCAGGTACTGCACCAGATCAAGGCGCTGATGCGCCCGGATGCGCGCATTGTGTGGGCGACGAAAGGGCTGGAAGCGGAAACCGGACGTCTCTTGCAGGATGTCGCCCGCGAAATTCTGGGTGATGACATTCCGCTCGCGGTGATCTCCGGGCCGACGTTTGCCAAAGAGCTGGCCGCAGCCCTGCCAACGGCCATCTCTCTGGCATCGACCGATCAGACCTTCTCCGACGATCTCCAGCATTTGCTGCACTGCGGTAAGAGCTTCCGCGTCTACAGCAATCCCGATTTTATCGGTGTTCAGCTGGGCGGCGCGGTGAAAAACGTCATCGCGATTGGTGCCGGGATGTCCGACGGTATCGGCTTTGGCGCCAATGCGCGTACAGCGCTGATCACCCGTGGGCTGACTGAAATGTCCCGTCTCGGGACCGCGCTGGGCGCCGATCCTGCCACCTTTATGGGGATGGCCGGTTTAGGCGATCTGGTGCTGACCTGCACTGATAACCAGTCTCGCAACCGCCGTTTCGGCATGATGCTTGGACAGGGCATGGACGTGATCGGCGCGCAGGAGAAGATTGGTCAGGTGGTTGAAGGCTATCGCAATACCAAGGAAGTTCGGGAATTGGCGCACCGTTTTGGTGTCGAAATGCCAATAACCGAGGAAATTTATCAGGTATTGTATTGCGGAAAAAATGCGCGCGAGGCAGCATTAACGCTGTTAGGTCGCTCACGCAAGGACGAGCGCAGTAGTAGTTAATCGCAGGGAACCTTAGTCACCTGAATGACCCGGCTGGCGCAGAACTGGCCGGTCATTATGATACCGCCTGGAGTATGCAATGCCGTGTGAAGAACTGGATATCGTCTGGAACAATATTAAAGCCGAAGCCCGGGCTTTGGCCGACTGCGAGCCAATGCTGGCCAGTTTCTACCACGCGACGCTACTCAAGCATGAAAACCTCGGCAGCGCCCTGAGCTATATGCTCGCCAATAAACTGGCGTCCTCCATTATGCCCGCGATCGCTATTCGCGAAGTGGTGGAAGAGGCGTATGCCGCTGACCCTGAAATGATCGCCTCCGCCGCCTGTGATATTCAGGCCGTGCGCACGCGTGACCCTGCCGTCGATAAATATTCAACGCCGCTGCTGTATCTGAAAGGCTTCCACGCCTTGCAGGCCTACCGTATCGGCCACTGGCTGTGGAATGAGGGCCGCCGCGCGCTGGCGATCTTCTTGCAGAACCAGGTTTCCGTCACTTTCCAGGTCGATATCCACCCGGCGGCGAAAATTGGTCGCGGGATCATGCTCGACCACGCCACGGGGATTGTCGTCGGGGAGACGGCGGTGATCGAGGATGACGTGTCGATTCTGCAGTCCGTCACCCTCGGGGGTACCGGTAAAACCAGCGGCGATCGCCATCCGAAGATCCGTGAAGGGGTGATGATTGGCGCGGGCGCGAAAATTCTCGGCAATATCGAAGTGGGGCGCGGCGCGAAAATCGGCGCCGGTTCCGTGGTGCTGCAACCTGTTCCACCGCATACCACCGCCGCTGGCGTGCCAGCGCGTATCGTTGGCAAGCCAGAGAGCGATAAACCCGCGATGGATATGGATCAGCACTTCAACGGTATCCACCATACCTTTGAGTATGGCGACGGGATTTAAACGCTTCCCGACAACATCAGCTTCGTAATATCGCGCCAGCATATCCCAGCTGGCGCCAGGCTTCGTATACCACTACCGACACTGCATTCGACAGGTTCATGCTCCGGCTGTCCGGCATCATCGGAATACGGATTTTTTGCTCAGCAGGCAGGGCGTCAAGAATAGTGGCAGGCAGCCCGCGCGTCTCCGGACCAAACATCAGATAATCGCCTTCCTGATAGCTCACCGCACTGTGTGCAGGCGTGCCTTTCGTCGTCAGGGCAAACATACGTTGCGGCTTTTCGGCTTCCACAAACGCGGCGTAATCGTGATGGCGGACCACGGCGGTAAATTCGTGATAATCCAGCCCGGCACGGCGCAGGCGTTTGTCATCCCACGCAAAACCCATTGGCTCGATAATATGCAAACGAAAACCGGTGTTGGCGCACAGGCGGATGATATTTCCGGTATTCGGTGGAATCTCTGGTTCGAATAAAACGATGTTAAGCATGCTGCCCCCTTAAAATGCGGGGGCAGGATACCACTTTCCCTACGCCGCGTCCCCTCGCGCCAATGGTGCCAGCGCCGCCGGTAATTTACTCAGCTCCTGCACCAGCGAATCCTTGCTGATCTCACCGATGGTTTTAGCCCCGGTCAGCGTCATCGCCACTTTCATCTCTTTTTCGATCAGGTTCAGCAGATTCGCCACGCCCGCCTGGCCATGCGTCGCCAGCGCATACAGATACGCCCGGCCCAGCAGCACGCTGTCAGCGCCGAGGGCAATCATGCGCACCACGTCCAGCCCGTTGCGGATGCCACTGTCGGCCAGAATCGCAATATCGCCTTTCACCGCGTCGGCGATGGCCGGCAGCGCGCGCGCGGAGGAGAGCACGCCGTCAAGCTGACGCCCGCCGTGGTTCGACACCACAATGCCATCTGCGCCAAAACGCACCGCATCGCGTGCATCTTCCGGGTCGAGAATGCCTTTGATGACCATCGGGCCGTCCCAGAACTCGCGGATCCATTCCAGATCTTTCCACGAGATCGACGGATCGAAGTTATTCGCCAGCCAGCCGATGTAATCCTCCAGCCCGGTCGGTTTACCGAGGTACGCCGAAATATTCCCCAGATCGTGTGGCCGACCGTTGACGCCCACATCCCACGCCCACTGCGGATGGGTAACCGCCTGCCAGTAGCGACGCATGGCCGCGTTCGCGCCGCTCATACCTGAGTGGGCATCGCGATAGCGGGCGCCCGGCGTCGGCATATCGACGGTAAACACCAGCGTTGAACAGCCCGCCGCTTTGGCACGCTCCAGGGCGTTACGCATAAAGCCACGGTCGCGCAGGACGTACAGCTGGAACCACATCGGGCGCTTAATGGTCGGTGCCACCTCTTCAATCGGACACACGGAGACTGTCGAAAGCGTAAACGGGATACCTTTGGCATCAGCCGCCGCCGCCGCTTGCACCTCACCGCGACGAGCGTACATGCCGCACAGGCCAACGGGTGCCAGAGCCACAGGCATCGACAGCGTCTCGTTGAACAGCTTCGTTTCCAGACTCAGATCGGACATGTTCTTCAGCACACGCTGGCGCAGCGCCACTTCGGACAGGTCCTCCACGTTGCGGCGCAGGGTGTATTCGGAATACGCGCCGCCGTCGATGTAGTGGAACAGGAATGGGGGCAGGATGCGCTGCGCCGCTGCGCGATAGTCACTGGCTGCGGAAATAATCATGCTTTGTTCTCCCTGGAAATATCATGATCGCCGGGCAGGCGGGTAATGCGCGCCTGTCGGGCCTGATCTTCATCGAATCGTTTGATGGTGGTATGGACGAAACCGAGATGGGCCATCATCGCTTTACGCGCGGCGTCGGCGTCGCCTTTCAGAATGGCGTCGAGCACGGCCTGATGCTGCTCCGTGAGCTGGGCAAAGACCGGTGGGACGAGATACATGCGCTGGCGGCTCTGCTTAACAGAGGATTGCAGCAGATCGAAAAAGCCGCGCATGGTTTGCAGCAGCACCACGTTGTGTGAGGCCTCGGCAATGGCGAGATGAAAACGCACGTCCGCCTGCGAGGCGATATCCGGGTTATCGCTCTGCGTCGCCTCGAAGCAGGCTTTCAGCTTCTCTTTGTCGGCGTCCGTCGCGCGCATCGCCGCGTGCCAGGCGGTGCTGGCTTCAATGGCATGGCGGGCTTCGAGGATATCGAAACTGTAATCCGGATCGTTCTCCATCAGCGTTTTAAGAGGCTGAACGATGTTTTGCTCGGACCAGTCGTCATGCTGCCAGCGGACAAAGGTCCCGCCGCCGCGACGGCTGAGCAGCACGCCTTCGCTGACCAGCGTCGCCAGCGCTTCGCGCAGTGAATTACGCGACACGCCAAGCAGCGCCGCCAGCTGGCGTTCTGCGGGCAATTTCATGCCCGCTTCCAGCTGTTGTTCTTCAATCAGCGCCCGCACGCGAGAGGCAATCTCGTCGGACAGGCGTCTGGGCATCACTATCATGGAATCATCCAGGTTAAGACGTAGGCCTGAAGCGTGGTAATCACGCCCACCATGCAGGTGAAAATCAGGCTGTGTTTGACGGTAAATCGGAACAGGTCCGACTCTTTACCCACCAGTCCCACCGCTGCACAGGCAATGGCGATGGACTGCGGGGAGATCATTTTGCCGGTCACGCCGCCGGTGGTGTTCGCCGCGACGAGCAGCACGTCCGAAACACCAATCTGCTGCGCGGCGGTTGCCTGAAGCGCGGCAAAGAGGGCGTTGGATGACGTATCGGAACCGGTCAGGAACACGCCCAGCCAGCCGAGGAACGGCGAGAAGAAGGTGAAGGCGTGCCCCGTATGGGCCAGGGCTAACGCCAGCGTCGATGACAAACCGGAGTAGTTCGAGATAAACGCGAACGCCAGCACCATACCGATAGAGTAAATCGGCAGCGCCAGCTCTTTCAGCGTGCTGGCAAAGGTCTGAATAGCCACCGCCGGTTTCATGCGCAGCCACACTACTGAAAGAATCGCCGCAAACAGGATCGCCGTGCCGGTTGCAGAGAACCAGTCGAATTTATAGACCGCAGCATACGGCGTCGCTTCGTGAACGACCGGCGGCATGCGGGCAACCATTTTGTCGAGGAACGGCACGGAGATGTTAATCACCATGTCGTAGAGCGCACCGCCAGGGGCGAACAGCGCTTTGAACGGCGGGACGCTCCAGAGGGTGACCGTCGCGGTCAGGAACAGGAACGGCGACCAGGCACGCACAATCTGGCCGACGCTGTAATGGGTGCGTGCCAGAGTCTGATCGACCTGCGCCGCGCCCATATCGCCAAAGCGGAAGATGCGCACCGGCTGCCAGCGCTTCAGGAACAGGGTGAGACAGACCAGCGATACCAGCGACGAGATGATGTCGGGCAGTTCCGGGCCGATAAAGTTCGAGCTGAGATACTGGGCGATAGCAAACGAACCACCTGCAACCACCACCGCAGGCCAGGTCTCTTTCACACCGCGCCAGCCGTCCATAATCGCCATGATCCAGAACAGCACGATAATGGTCAGGAACGGCAGCTGACGGCCCACCATCTGGCCGATTTCGAAGCTGTCTAAACCGGTGACCTGCCCGGCGACCAGAATGGGAATCCCCATCGCGCCGAAGGCTACCGGCGCGGTATTGACGATCAGACACAGGCCCGCAGCATACAGCGGGTTAAAGCCGAGACCCACCAGCAGCGCAGCGGTGATCGCCACCGGCGCACCAAAGCCCGCCGCCCCTTCGAGGAACGCGCCGAAGCAGAAACCGACAATCAGCATTTGCAGGCGCTGATCCGGGGTAATGGAGAGAATCGACGAGCGAATGATGTCGAATTGCCCGGTCTTCACCGAGATTTTATAAACAAACACCGCCGCGATGATGATCCAGGCGATTGGCCACAATCCGTAGAAGAAACCATACACCACCGACGCCAGCGCGTGATCGACCGGCATTTTGTAGAAGAACAGCGCCACCACCAGCGCAATCGCGACGGTGTAGGTTGCGGCGAGATAGCCCTTCAGCTTGAGCTTAATCAGCGCGAAGAAGAAGAACAGAATCGGTAGCGATGCGATCAGGCTCGACAGCCAGATGTTTCCGGCCGGATCGTAGTTTTGTTGCCAGAGGCTCATTGCAGGTCTCCTGAGGACCACACATTCCGCTTCGCGGTGAGTCTGCGCTCATCTCGGCGTCACAGTCTGTGTAAAAGTGGTCCTGCCAATAGTGTGATGTAGGGGTAATGACAACAAATGGTTAATCAAATGTTATGGATGGGCAATGATTTTGTGAGCAGAAATAATGGAAGTGTGAACCAGGGAAGTATTGGTCAGGGGATTGGTTGGGCCAATTTTAAGGGGAGGGGGGCAGGCCGGGTAAGCATGGCGCCACCCGGCAGCTAAATCAGAACGCCGTCTTCGAAAAGCCGGTCATCTCTTTCAGGCCCATTTCACGGCCCAGCTCGGTCATCGGGTGCACAACCACCAGGCCGCGCACGCTTTTTTTCAGCTTGCCCATGTCGGCCTGTTCTTTTTTGGTGATCGCACGGCGATGCGGCATGTCCATCAGCTTCTGCGCTTCTTTGCTCAGCTTGTGGCCTTTTACGGCACGCAGACGGTCGATTTCCGCTTCCAGCGTCGCTTTCTCTTTTTCCAGCTCAGCGTATTTCTCAGCGGACTCAACCAGCGACATATCAGCCTGCTGGTGGCGGATCAGATCCAGGCGATCGCTCAGGCGTTTAATTTCGTTCTTTTCGACTTCTTTCATCACATATAGCTCTAAAAACGGGGGAATTAAGGGAAGGATACACCAATGTGCGCAGGGTTACTTCTGAAACGCTTTTTTTAAGCTGATTCGTGAAATCAGCTCAGTCAGGGAAAGGACCATCGTAGAACGCACAACCTGTTGATAACGAAGCTTTTGCATCGCATACAGTTCAGGATCGCTGTTATCGAAATGCGGGGCCGGCGGCAGGGCGGTGACGCAGTGTAATTCACCAAACGGCCCGAGAATTTCATCGTCGGTAAAAGCGTACTCATTACCGTCGTGATTTAGCTCTTCGCGCAGGGCCATCAGCAGTTCCGCGTCTTCATACTCGGGCCTGCTGAGGACGCCGAGGCCATAAATGAGCTTCAGGCGCACCGACAGATCGCCCAGCGGTCCGTCGCCGTCCAGTAACGGTTCTACAGCATATTTTACCGCGTAGTCGTCTTTGCGGAACACCTGAAGTACCAGAATATTCACCGCCTCGGTGAGTAACTCGACGGCGGCAATCAGGAAACTTCGTACGGTTTTGCCAGCATTCAGACGCTCAAGCACACGGTTTTCAAAGGCCTGGGTTTGTTCCATTATTGCCTGCATATCTGACAATCTGTCGTTCGGGCGCAGGAGAACCTGCGCCTGATCCTGAATCATTTGGTTGCGTTATATGCGTTAACCGCCTCCACAACCACGCTACTATTGGCCTCAAGCCCTGAAATCTCGGCAAGTGCCGCCTGCGGGCCTTTGGTATCGATCAATTGAGCCAGCTCCTGCGCCTGTGGGTCCTGCTCGCTGCGATAGTGCATGGCGCCCGCAATCCCTTTTACCAGGTTGGCGTGCGGCAGGTCGTACTCCAGCGTGCCCAGCAGCGGTTTGATCAGGCGATCGCCGGCGCTCAGTTTACGCAGCGGCTGACGACCGACGCGCTCAACGTCATCTTTCAGATACGGGTTTTCAAAACGACCGAGGATTTTCTGAATGTATGCCGCATGCTTCTCGGCATCGAAACCGTAGCGTTTAATCAGGACCGCGCCGCTCTCTTCCATCGCACCTTTTACCACCGCACGGATTTTCTCATCGAGAATCGCATCACGAATGGTCTGATGACCGGCCAATTTTCCGAGGTACGCGGTTATAGCATGCCCGGTGTTCAGCGTGAAGAGTTTGCGTTCGACAAATGCCATCAGGTTATCGGTTAATTCCATACCCGGGATCGTCGGCAGCGGGCCTTTGAACTGAGTTTTATCAACAATCCACTCGCTGAAGGTTTCAACGGTTACTTCCAGCGGATCGTGAGTGGCGGATTCAGACGGCGGGACGATACGGTCCACGGCGGAATCGACAAAGCCAACGTGCTCTTCGACCCAGGCTTTATCTTCATCGGCGATGGCGGCGAGAACGTGGCCTTTCAGCTGCGTGGTACCGCGCACCATGTTTTCACAGGCGATGATATTCAGTGGCGTGGTGATGCCCTGGGCTTTACGTTTTGCCAGACCTTTCGCGACGGCAGGGGCGATACGCTCAAGCACAACCGGACCGACGGCGGTGGTCACCAGATCAACGCTGGCGATCAGATCAATAACGTCGTCGCCAATGCTGCTGACGGCATTCACACCCGAGACGGTTTCAACCAGCTCGTTTTCGCCCACGACGTGAACCTGGTAGCTATGACGGGCATTCAGGGCGTCGAGCACCACTTGATTCACATCGGCGAATGTCAGCGTAATGCCCGCGTCTGCCAGCAGTTTGCCGATAAAGCCACGACCGATATTACCTGCGCCAAAATGTAATGCTTTCATAGTATTAACCTTCATCAATGTTTTTACCCGAGAGGGCTGGGGTGAGGCATTTCCCTCACCCTAACCCTCTCCCGAAAGGGAGAGGGGATAGGACGCTGTTACTTGTTCAGCAGCGCCAGCACTTCTTCAACGCTGGTGGTCTGCGCCAGGCGCTCGATGACGGATTCATCATCCAGAGCGTTGGTCAGGCTGGTAATCACCTGGATGTGCTCGTTGTTGCGAGCGGCGATACCAATCACCAAACGGGCGATGTCGTCTTCTTCTTCACCGAAGCGCACGCCTGCCGGGTACTGACAGAACACCACGCCGGTTTTCAGAACGCGATCTTTCGCTTCAACCGTACCGTGTGGCACCGCGATGGATTCACCCAGATACGTTGGCGTCAGTTTCTCACGCGCCAGCATCGCATCAACATATTCTGGCTCGACGTAACCGCCTTTCACCAGCTGCTCACCTGCAAAGCGGATCGCTTCTTCTTTGTGGCTCGCGGTGCGGCCGAGGAAGATGTTTTCAGCGCCCAGACGGAACAGGTGGCTGTCGTTTGGATCAAAGCTGTCTTTCAGGCTATCACGGACTTTCACTTCGTTGTCGGTGTGACGCTGTGCCGCCACCAGACGCTCGGTCAGGCTAGAGTACAGGCCGCTGTCGAGGAAGTTCGTGAGTGAAATGTGTTGTGCCTGTGGAACCTGACGCATTGCACGTTCCGTCAGATCGCGGTGCGTGATGACCAGGTCGACATCCGGTGGCAGGCTGTTGATTGCGCTGTTGGTTACGGAGATGTTGGTCAGGCCCGCATCCTGGACTTTTTTACGCAGCACGCCAGCACCCATTGCGCTTGAACCCATACCGGCATCACAGGCTACGATGATTTTACGCACGTGGCTCAGGTCGTTAGAGACGTCACCCGCAGCCAGCGGCGTTGCAGCGCCTTTGGATTCGGCTTTCATATCCTGCATACGACGGGTCGCAGCGTCGATATCGTCTTCTTCTTTCACTTTGCTGGTTTTCAGCAGGATTGCGGAAACCACGAAGGAGACAGCCATTGCCGCGCAGATTGCCGCGATGTTAGCGAAGTAGGCACCTTTTGGCGTCATCGCCAGAACCGCCAGGATAGAACCCGGAGATGCAGGAGAAACCAGACCGCCGCCCAGCACGCTCAGAGTGAACACGCCAGTCATACCGCCGAGGATAACGGCCAGGATCAGACGTGGGTTCATCAGCACGTATGGGAAGTAAATTTCGTGGATACCGCCCAAGAAGTGGATGATAGCCGCGCCGCCAGCAGACTGTTTAGCGCTACCGCGACCGAAGAACATGTACGCCAGCAGAACACCCATACCCGGACCTGGGTTAGCTTCGATCAGGAAGAAGATGGATTTGCCCAGTTCATGGGACTGCTGAATACCCAGCGGTGAGAAGATACCGTGGTTGATCGCGTTGTTCAGGAACAGGATTTTCGCTGGTTCTACAAAGATAGAGGCCAGCGGCAGCATGTCGTGAACGACCATGAAGTTAACGCCCGCAGCCAGCACTTTCGACAGCACTTCAACCGCAGGGCCGATACCCAGGAACGCCAGAATCGCCAGGATCATACCGATGATGCCAGCGGAGAAGTTGTTCACCAGCATTTCGAAGCCGGATTTGATCTTGCCATCAACCCAGACGTCAAATTTCTTAATTGCCCAGCCGCCTAAAGGACCTGCAATCATCGCACCGAGGAACATCGGCATATCCGCACCGACGATAACGCCCATGGTGGTGATAGCACCGACCACACCGCCGCGATCGCCGCCAACCAGACGACCACCGGTATAACCGATGAGCAGTGGCAGCAGATAGGTAATCATTGGGCCAACGAGTTTCGCCAGCGTTTCGTTCGGCAACCACCCTGTCGGAATAAATAACGCAGTGATGATACCCCACGCGATAAACGCGCCGATATTTGGCATCACCATGTTGCTCAGGAAACGACCAAAGCTTTGCACTTTGATCTTGATATCGGATGACATAAAACACCCCTTCTTCTGTTTACGCTTAGGCTTGCGGCCCGAGGTTTATCGTTAATGTGCGGCGGCAGAGGTAGCCGAGCCCTGTTCTGATGCTGTGAAATCTGGCACTGAATCGTTCAACTGTCCAGACAGCGAAATTTTGTGTGATCTCAATCACGTAAATGTAGGGGGTGGGGCTAAAATTGAAGTGATCTTCGTCACAAATGTGGTGTGTAAAAAAAATACACAGGGGAAAAATCCGCCAGGATTGACGCTTTTATGTGATCATAATCACATTTTGTGTTGGCGGGTTTGTTGGATGTTTGTGATCATCTTCACAATAAATTTGAAGGCAGAATTCTCCAGGTGTGATCGCCGCCCACTTCTGTTTTGTCAATTCAGCCAGGCTGTAATCCAGTCACTGATTTTCCTCAACATGGTTTCATCCCTTAGTGTTATGGAGAAAAAGCGTAATGAGGATTAATCTGCTAATGTAAGATTAAGTAGATTATTAGTCAGGATATATTTTGTCACGCTATTAAACTTGCGCGGAGATATTTTAATAATAATACTCCACGGCTCTAATTTATATGTGCAAAGAAATTGCACTGTAAGAAATTAATTTGGTTGCTTACCATTTAATATTTTTAAAGAGTTGAAGCTATTTTAGTGAGGCAAATATGTTCCTTAACTATTTCGCGCTGGGCGTATTGATTTTCGTTTTTCTGGTCATTTTTTATGGGATCATTGCGATTCATGATATCCCCTATTTGATGGCGAAAAAGCGTAATCATCCCCATGCCGATGCGATCCATACAGCGGGCTGGGTCAGCCTGTTTACGCTGCATATCATCTGGCCATTTCTGTGGATTTGGGCCACGCTGTACCAGCCCGAGCGCGGATGGGGGATGCAAAATCACATTGCGCAGCCCCCGCAGCAACCCGATATTGATGCCCTCACCAGACGCGTTACCGAGCTGGAACACCGGCTAGGCGCGGAGCCAACGCCCGCAGAAAAAAATACGCCGGAGAGCTAATCATGGATCTGCTAATTATTCTGACCTATGTCGCGTTTGCCTGGGCGATCTTTAAAATCTTCCGTATTCCGGTTAACCAATGGACGCTCGCCACCGCCGCATTAGGTGGGGTATTTATCGTCGCCGGTTTGATCTTATTAATGAACTATAACCACCCTTATACATTTACGGCGCAAAAAGCGGTGATTTCTATTCCGATCACGCCGCAAGTGACCGGGGTGGTGAGTGAAGTCACGGATAAAAATAACCAGCTAATTAAAAAAGGCGACGTGTTATTTAAAATCGATCCGGTTCGCTATCAGGCCCGAGTCGACAGACTGCAGGCTGATCTGGTCACCGCCACCTACAATATTGACGTGCTGAAAGGCCAGCTGTCGGAAGCGCAGGCCAATACCACCCGCGTCTCTGCAGAGCGCGACCGCCTGTATAAGGATTACCAGCGCTATCTGAAAGGCAGCCAGGCGAAGGTAAACCCGTTTTCTGAAAGCGATATCGACAACGCACAGCAAAACTATCTGGCGCAGGATGCGATGGTGAAAGCCTCGGTGGCCGATCAGGCACAAATCAAAAGCCAGTTAGACAGCATGGTCAACGGCGAGCAGTCGCAGATTGCCAGCCTGCGGGCACAGCTGACCGAGGCGAAGTACAACCTCGAACAAACGGTGGTGCGTGCGCCGAGCGATGGTTATGTCACTCAGGTGCTGATTCGCCCCGGCACCTATGCCGCTGCACTTCCGCTGCGCCCGGTGATGGTCTTTATTCCTGACCAAAAACGCCAGATTGTCGCTCAGTTCCGCCAGAACTCTCTGCTGCGCCTGAAACCGGGCGATGACGCGGAAGTGGTCTTTAACGCGCTACCGGGGCAAGTATTCCACGGCAAACTGAGCAGCATTCTGCCGGTCGTACCGGGCGGTTCCTACCAGGCGCAAGGTTCGCTGCAATCCCTGACGGTGGTACCTGGCACAGACGGCGTGCTTGCCACTATCGATCTGGACCCTAGCGCGGACGTCGATGCCCTCCCTGACGGTATTTATGCCCAGGTGGCGGTCTATTCCGACCACTTCGCGCACGTCTCCGTCATGAGGAAAGTGCTGCTGCGCATGACCAGCTGGATGCATTACCTGTATCTCGACCATTAACGTTCTGCTTTTTTTGTTGCCTGATCCATACTTACACTTTTGTTGGCGTAAAGGATCAGGCAATGAAACTCATCGGCAGCTACACCAGCCCCTTCGTACGTAAGATTTCGATTCTCCTGCTGGAAAAAGGCATCACGTTCGAGTTTGTGAACGAACAGCCCTATCACGCGGAAACCGGCGTGGCACAGTACAATCCGCTCGGGAAAGTGCCGGCGCTGGTAACCGATGATGGCGAAACCTGGTTTGATTCTCCGATTATTGCCGAGTACATCGAGCTGCTTGGGATTGCCCCAGCGATGGTGCCCCGTGAGCCGAAAGCGGCACTGGCGATTAAACAGATCGAAGCGCTGGCCGACGGCATCATGGATGCGGCGCTGGTGTCGGTGCGTGAACAGGCGCGACCTGCCGCGCAGCAATCCGAAGCGGAGCTGGTGCGTCAGCGGGAAAAAATCAGCCGCAGTCTTGATATGTGCGAACAGCTGCTTCAGGACGGAAAACTCAAAACCGACGCGCTCAATCTGGCGACCATCGCCATCGCCTGCGCGATTGGCTATCTCAATTTCCGCCGCGTTTCTCCCGGCTGGTGCGTGGATCGCCCGCTGCTGGTCAAACTGGCCGAAACGCTCTTTAGCCGCGAAAGCTTTGCCCGCACCGAACCACCAAAGGCTTGACGCGGGTTATAACACTTCACCTCTGTACGCTGTACAATCCCTCTGCACGTTGACTCCCTCTCCCGTCGGGAGGGGGGTAGAACTCCAACCGCCAGGCATGTTAATGACTACTCATCGTTCCCTCTACAGCCAGATCCCTGCGACCGATCGCCTGCTGCGCGATCCGCGATTCACTTCTCTTCTTGAACGGTCCGGGCACACCCGCATGGTGGCGCTCCTGAATGTGATGCAGGATGAAGCCCGCCTGCACATTCAGACGCAAAATACGCTGCCGCAGTGGTGCGAGGACTGGGCGAACGAGGTGGAGAAACGGCTGACTGCGCATACGCAAAGCGCGTTGCGCCCGGTGATCAACCTGACGGGAACGGTGCTGCACACCAATTTAGGCCGCGCGCTACAGGCGGAAGAGGCGATAACGGCGGTCACGCAGGCGATGCGATCCCCGGTGACGCTGGAGTACGATCTGGACGGTGCCGGACGTGGACACCGCGACCGCGCGCTGGCTGATCTTTTGTGCCAGATAACGGGCGCGGAAGATGCCTGCATTGTGAACAATAACGCGGCGGCGGTTCTGCTGATGCTGGCGGCCACCGCGAGCGGCAAAGAGGTGGTGGTGTCGCGCGGCGAGCTGGTGGAGATTGGCGGCGCGTTCCGCATTCCTGACGTGATGCGTCAGGCGGGCTGCGAGCTGCATGAAATCGGGACCACCAACCGCACGCATGCGAAAGATTATCGCGCGGCAGTTAACGAAAACACCGCGCTGCTGATGAAAGTCCACACCAGCAACTATCACATTGAAGGCTTTACCAAAACGGTGGAAGAGGCGGAGCTGGCGGAGATTGGCCGCGAACTGAACGTACCGGTCATTGCCGATCTGGGCAGCGGTTCGCTGGTGGATTTGAGTCTCTACGGTCTGCCGAAAGAGCCGATGCCACAGGAGATGATCGCCGCAGGCGTGAGCCTGGTGAGCTTCTCCGGCGACAAACTGCTCGGTGGCCCACAGGCCGGAATTGTGGTCGGTAAACGTGAACTGATTGCGAAGCTCCAGCAGCACCCGCTGAAACGCGCCCTGCGCGCTGATAAAATGACCCTCGCTGCGCTGGACGCCACGCTGCGGCTCTATCTCCATCCGGAGAAACTGGCCGAACGCCTGCCAACGCTGCGTCTGCTGGCGCGCGATGCGGCCTCGATTCGCGCTCAGGCGGAACTGCTACTGCCGCAAGTCACCGCACACTTCCCCGATTTCGACGTGCGCGTGGAATCCTGTCAGTCGCAGATTGGCAGCGGATCGCTGCCCGTTGACCGCCTGCCCAGCGCCGCGCTGACTCTGACGCCGCGCGACGGGCGCGGAAGCCAGCTCGACGCCTTGTCTGCGCGCTGGCGTGCGCTGCCTACGCCGATTATTGGGCGCATTTACGATGGTCGCCTGTGGCTGGATCTGCGCTGCCTTGAAGATGAAGAACGGTTTCTGGAGATGTTGTTGAAATGATTATTGCCACTGCCGGTCACGTTGACCACGGAAAAACGACGCTGTTACATGCCATTACCGGCGTGAATGCCGATCGTCTGCCGGAAGAGAAAAAGCGCGGCATGACCATCGATCTTGGCTACGCCTACTGGCCGCTGCCAGACGGTCGGGTACTCGGCTTTATCGATGTGCCAGGCCATGAAAAGTTTCTCGCCAATATGCTGGCCGGGGTCGGCGGTATCGATCACGCTCTGCTGGTGGTGGCCTGCGACGACGGCGTGATGGCGCAAACGCGTGAGCATCTGGCGATTTTACAGCTGACGGGCCAGCCGCAGCTGACGGTGGCGCTCACCAAAGCGGATCGCGTCGACGAGAGCCGCATTGACGAAGTGCGCGAAGAGATTCGCTCCACTCTGCTGGAGTACGGTTTCTTCGATGCGCCGGTGTTTGTCACTGTAGCGACAGAAGGGCGCGGAATCGACGAACTACGCGACCATTTACAGCATCTTTCCTCCCGCGAACCGGCCAGCGATCACAGCTTCCGTCTGGCAATTGATCGCGCGTTCACCGTGAAAGGGGCTGGACTGGTCGTGACCGGGACGGCACTCAGCGGTGAAGTGAAGGTGGGCGATAGCCTGTGGCTGACGGGCGTGAATAAACCGATGCGCGTGCGCGGGCTGCACGCACAGAACCAGCCCACGGAACAGGCCCATGCCGGGCAGCGTATCGCCCTGAATATCGCCGGTGATGCGGAAAAAGAGCAGCTCAATCGCGGTGACTGGCTGCTGGCCGACGCGCCGCCGGAGCCTTCCACGCGGGTGATTGTCTCTCTGCACACCCACGCGCCGCTCACCCAGTGGCAGCCGCTGCATATCCACCACGCCGCCAGCCACGTGACGGGCCGTGTCTCTTTGCTGGAAAACGATTTGGCTGAGCTGGTGCTGGATACCCCTTTGTGGCTGGCGGATAACGACCGGCTGGTGCTGCGCGATATCTCTGCGCGCGTCACCCTGGCGGGTGCCCGCGTGGTGACGCTCAATCCGCCGCGTCGCGGAAAACGTAAGCCTGAATATCTGCAGTGGCTGGCGGCGCTGGCACAGGCAGAAGACGACCAGGCTGCGCTGGCGGTGCATCTCGAGCGCGGTGCGGTGAATCTCGCTGATTTCGCCTGGGGGCGTCAGCTGAGCGGTGACGGTTTGCGCCAGCTCACGCAGCAGCCGGGCTTTATTCAGGCCGGATACAGCCTGCTTAACGCACCGGTTGCCGCCCACTGGCAGCGCAAGGTGCTCTCTACGCTTGCGACCTACCACGAACAGCATCAGGACGAGCCAGGCCCAGGCCGCGAACGCCTGCGCCGTATGGCGCTGCCGATGGAAGACGACGCGCTGGTGCTGCTGCTGATAGAAAAGATGCGCGAAAGCGGCATGATCCACAGCCATCACGGCTGGTTGCATCTGCCGGATCACAAAGCCGGATTTACCCCGGAACAGGACGCCATCTGGCAAAAAGCCGCCCCGCTGTTTGGCGATGAACCCTGGTGGTTGCGCGATTTAGCCCGCGAAACTGCGACGGATGAAGTGGTGATGCGTCAGGTATTGCGCCACGCCGCGCAGCAGGGGCTGATTACCGCGATCGTCAAAGATCGCTATTACCGTAACGATCGCATCGTCACCTTTGCCAGTTTGATCCGCGATCTGCATCAGGAAAAGGGATCGACCTGTGCTGCCGACTTCCGCGATCGCCTGAACGTGGGCCGCAAACTGGCGATACAAATTCTGGAGTATTTCAATCGTATTGGCTTCACGCGCCGTCGGGGTAATGACCACCTGTTACGCGATTCGCTGCTGTTCCCGCAGATCGAAAAATAACCGCGCAAATAATCCGTGATACCTGTCGTAAAGCTGTAAGCGGCTGGCGAGAAAATCGCCAGCTGTGACTACCCTTGTTAGACACCAACAGCAAGGAGACGGTCATGACGAACAATCCTCCCTCAACGCGTATGCAGCCTGGCGAGTATGGTTATCCTCTCAAGCTAAAACCCCGGTATGACAACTTCATTGGCGGCGGCTGGGTCGCGCCGGTCGACGGCGAATACTACTCCAACCTGACCCCGGTGACCGGGCAGCCGCTGTGCGAAATTGCCAGTTCCGGCAAAAAAGATATCGATCTGGCGCTCGATGCGGCCCACAAAGCGAAAGAGAAATGGGCGCACACCTCCGTTCAGGACCGCGCCGCGATCCTGTTCAAAATCGCCGACCGAATGGAGCAAAATCTCGAGCTGCTGGCTGCGGCAGAAACCTGGGATAACGGTAAACCGATCCGCGAAACCACCGCCGCGGATGTCCCGCTGGCAATTGACCATTTCCGCTATTTTGCCTCCTGTATTCGCGCCCAGGAGGGCGGGATCAGCGAAGTGGACAGCGACACCGTGGCCTATCACTTCCAGGAGCCGCTGGGTGTGGTCGGGCAAATCATTCCGTGGAACTTCCCGCTGCTGATGGCGAGTTGGAAAATGGCCCCCGCGCTGGCGGCGGGTAACTGCGTGGTGCTCAAACCGGCGCGCTTAACGCCGCTGTCGGTCTTGCTGCTGATGGAAATCATCGGCGATCTGGTGCCGCCAGGGGTGATAAACGTGGTGAACGGCGCGGGCGGCGAAATCGGTGAATATCTGGCGACCTCAAAACGTATCGCGAAAGTGGCGTTTACCGGCTCCACGGAAGTCGGCCAGCAGATCATGCAGTACGCCACGCAGAACATCATTCCAGTGACGCTGGAGCTGGGCGGTAAATCGCCGAACATCTTCTTCGCCGATGTGATGGACGAAGAGGACGCCTTCTTTGATAAAGCGATGGAAGGCTTTGCGCTGTTTGCCTTCAACCAGGGCGAAGTCTGCACCTGCCCGAGCCGCGCGCTGGTTCAGGAATCGATTTATGAACGCTTTATGGAACGCGCTATTCGGCGTGTGGAATCCATTCGCAGCGGAAACCCACTGGACAGCGTGACGCAGATGGGCGCGCAGGTTTCTCATGGGCAGCTGGAAACCATTCTGAACTATATCGATATCGGCAAAAAAGAGGGCGCGGATGTCCTGACGGGTGGCCGACGCAAAGTGCTGGAAGGCGATCTGAAAGAAGGCTATTACCTGGAGCCGACCATTCTGTTTGGTCAAAACAACATGCGCGTTTTCCAGGAAGAGATTTTCGGCCCGGTGCTGGCGGTGACAACCTTTAAAACCATGGAGGACGCGCTTGAGCTGGCCAACGATACGCAATACGGGCTGGGTGCCGGGGTCTGGAGTCGCAACGGTAATCTGGCGTACAAAATGGGACGCGGTATTCAGGCCGGGCGTGTCTGGACTAACTGTTATCACGCCTATCCGGCCCACGCGGCATTTGGGGGATATAAACAATCGGGCATCGGACGTGAAACCCATAAGATGATGCTGGATCACTATCAACAGACGAAATGCCTGCTGGTGAGTTATTCCGACAAGCCGCTGGGACTGTTCTAATTAATCAGAGCGGGTCGCCCCTGGGACGGCCTGCTTAATTCGCTCTCGCAGACTGTTCAGCACGCCATCCAGAATGTACTGAACCCGCCACGGCTGATATTCGCGCTTGCGGAAAATAGCCGTCAGATCCAGCCACCACTCCTCCTGATGAGAAAAACAGGGCATTAAGATGCCCTGCTCAATCTCGCTTTTCAGGCTCTCTTTTGGCGCAAACACGATACCAAGGTGGTTGCGCGCCAGCTCCAGCGCAGTTTGTGTATTATCACAAATATAATTACCGGTGACTTTATAATCGCGCACTTCGTCGCTGCCATGAACGCGAAAGCGCCAGATGTTAGCATCATCCACTAATATGGAATCCAGCAAAATACAGGAGTGTTTAATTAAATCATCGGGTCCGTTAATGGGACGCTTTTTGATATATTCTGGCGTAGCGAAGGCGGTAACGGAATATTTTGTTAGCTGATAAGCAACCAGGCTTTCATCTTTGGGTTGTGCATAGGTAATTAAGATATCGCAGTCGTCAGGAAAGGTGACGCCTTCAGATAATTCATTACGATTAGGATTATAGGTTTTTAAACAAATACGAATATCGCCGATCTCTTCGAGAAGATGGATCACATGGCGAGCGAGATAGGTGTTGATCCCTGTAGGCGCGTAAATCGTGACGCGTCCGCTTTTTTCATGTTTATAATCGGCAATAAAATTAATGAGTTGATTATTTTTATCAAGTGATGCGTTGATATAAGGGAGCAGCACCTCGCCGAACTGCGTGAGCGCCAGTTGACGGGTGGTACGTTCAAAAACTTTCAAACCCACGCGGGTTTCAAAATCTGCGAGATATTTACTGACATTGGCCTGCGCCATGCCTAACAACGCGGCGGCGTCTCCGATACTGCCGGTGGCGGCAATAACAGAAATGATTTTTAACTCACGCGGCTTAATCTGTAAATTATTCATCACGTACGCTCATCTATATGATTTCATATATAATATTATATAAACACATTCATTGCATCGGCAAATTTGTAACCATTATTATTCGCCTCGTTTGTTAGGCATTTAATGGATACAGGGAATGATTACTAAAAAGAATTTGCTCATCACCACAGCCTTATTTTTCGCTTCATCAGCAATGGCGGGTGAATTTTCATTGGGTGCGGGCGCTGTTTTCAATGAATCGCCTTACAAAGGGTATAACGAAAATACGACTGCGGTTCCACTCATTAGTTATGAAGGCGATAATTTCTACGTGCGCCAGACCACCGCCGGTTGGGCGTTGTGGAAAGACAGTAAGAATGAACTGAGCCTGACGGCGTCCTGGATGCCGCTGCATTTTGATCCCGATGACAATGACGACCACGCGATGAAGCAGCTCGATGAGCGCAAAGCATCCGCATTCCTGGGAGGCGCCTACTATCGCCACGAGCGCTGGGGTAGCCTGAAGTTTGGCGTCGCGGCGGATGCCATGGACGAAAGTGGCGGCGTGGTGGGTGAAATTTCCTATTTCCACCCGATCCGCATGGAGCGCCTGACCCTGATTCCGTCCGTGGGTGTGTTTTACTATGACGAAAGCTTCAACGACTACTACTACGGTGTTTCCGGCAAAGAGTCTCGCCACAGTGGTATGAACGAATACACCGCGGGCGATAGCTGGAACCCGTACGTGGGACTGGTCGCGAAATACAAACTGACCAATAACCTTTTCCTGAATGCCAGCGCGGTTTATACCGTGTTGCCGGATGACGTTAAAAACAGCCCAATGATCGACCGTGAAGACAGTTTCGTGCTGATGACCGGCATGAGCTGGCGCTTCTGAGTTCAAAAAGCGGTCCTCAAGGATGAGGCTGCTTCACCTCTTTTCCCGGTGGTGCTGTGCTTGCCCGGCCTGCGGTAGTCAGGCCGGGCAGGTTTAGCGTCGTCGGGTATTACGAGCCTGCCTCCACAATCTGCTGTAACTCTCTCCTTTGCCTGTTCTCTTTGCGATCTCCTTTCCCGCTTTGATTTTTTGCCACTGAAGTCGCTTAGCCAATACGTTATCGTGATCTCAAGCACCTGGCTGGGTGTGTCACAGTCGAGGGATATCAAACAGTCAATTTGCAGGAGGGGTAATGTTCTACCCGGCTTATATTCATACCGACCGCGATGGCCGTGCGAGCGGCTTTTTCCCGGATGTGCCGGGGTGTTCTTATGCTGGTGGAGATCAATATGCAGCAATTTGACGGCAGAGCAGAGCGCATCAATATCACGCTCCCCCGCCGTTTATTAGTGAAAATTGACGCATTTATTAGCGAGCATCCGCAGTTCAGCACCCGAAGCGCCTTTCTTGCCGAGGCAGCACGGCGTGTGCTGCCTGGAAGATGGTCAGGATTTACACCTCATCCACCCATATCCGCATCTCGCCCTCGCCGCGGTTGGCCCAGCTAAACCACGGAATAAACGTTAATGTCTGAGTGTGTGGCGCAGTGGGCGTGCGGTCATATTGCCAGAGCGGTTGCGGCTCGGTCTCAACGGCGCGTTGTGAGATGCCGTCAGCCTGAATTAGCATCTTATGCGAGAACAATCCTTTCCCTTCGAACACGCGGAAGGTGCTGTCGGCGGGCAGCGACAGGTTATGTAACCCCGCGCCGTTATCCGCCTCTTCCAGACAATAGACCAGCGGGCCGCGCTGCAACGCTACTTTGCCTGCCTGCTGGCGCACCTGTGGATTGCCGTATAAGCGGCGCACCGGCATCGGCAGCGTGAGGGTCACAGAATCCCCCTCCTGCCAGCGACGGGTGAGATAACAATATCCCTGACGCACGTCGCCTGTTATCGCTTCACCGTTCAGCGCTATCTGCGGGCTGGCGCACCAGTCCGGTAGACGCAGGGCGAGAGTGTGCTCAACCGCAACCGGCGAGGTGATGTCGATCTTCACCTGCTCCTGCCACGGATAGTTGCCGCTAATACGCAGTTGCAGCTCGTGATTTCCGACCGGAATGGCCGCGCTGTTGCCAACGTAGAGGTTGATAAACAGCGCCTCGGGGCGTGCGGTATAGATGTAGTGCCCAAGCGAAGTCAGCACGCGGGCGATATTCGGCGGGCAGCAGGCGCAGCCAAACCAGCGCTGACGAATCGGTTTGACGTGATCATAGATATGGTTGAAGGCCAGTGTTTTAGGATGGACCTCCAGCGGGTTCACGTAGAAAAAGTGTTTACCGTCCAGCGCCATGCCGCCCAGCACGGTGTTATATAACGCGCGCTCCATGACGTCGGCATACTGGCTATCCGCTTCCATCTCCAGCATCCGGCGGGCAAACATCATCAGACCAATCGAGGCGCAACTTTCGGCATAGACCGTATCATTGGGCAAATCGTAGTCGCTGCTGAAGGCCTCGCCGCTGCTCTGCGAGCCAATTCCGCCCGTAATATAGAGCTGCCGTTGCACCATATTATTCCAAAGACGCAGGCAGTCCTGACGTTTGCTTTCGTCACCGCTCAGCCGCGCAAGGTGCGCAACGCCGGTCATCAGATAGACAAAACGCACGGCGTGCCCGATGGCGGTTTGCTGCTCCGCGAGAGGCTGATGCGCCTGACTATAGGCTTTGTCTTTGACCATCCACGCCGGGCCGTAGTTGTGCCAGTGCGATGTTCTGCCGCGCTTTTCGTATTCGATATCGTAAAAATGCGGCTGCGCGCCGCGCTCTTCGACGAAATATTTCACCAGCGCCAGATAGCGTGGCTCCTGGGTGACGTCATACAGGCGCATTAACGCCAGCTCGATTTCCGGATGGCCGGGATAGCCGTGCAGCTGGTTTTCTCCGGGTCCAAACACGCGGTCGATATGATCTGCCAGTTTGCAGACCACGTCTAACAGCGCGCGTTTTCCGGTGCCCTGGAAGTACGCCACGCCCGCCTCGATCATATGCCCGGCGCAGTACAGTTCATGGCACTCTGCGAGATTAGTCCAGCGTTCGCCAGGTGCTTTCACGGTGAAATAGGTATTCAGATAGCCATCGTCGCATTGGGCAGCGGCCACCAGTTCAATGACCTCGTCGGCGGTTTTCTCAAGTTCAGGGTCGGGTTTCTGGCACAGGGACCACGCCACGGCTTCGAGCCATTTGGCGACATCGCTGTCCTGGAAAACCATGCCGTAAAATTCCCCTTCTTCCTGCCCGGCAGCGATCCGGAAATTGGTGATGGCGTGGCTCGGCTCCGCTTCGGCGATGCGGTCGTTCAGCGCATCCCACTGATAGGGAATGACCACATCCCGTACCAGCTGTTGATACTGGCCGAGGAACGGATCGTTAATTTTGAGCTTATGCAGGTCGGGTTCCATGATGGACATGTTGTTCTCCTCAGGACTGAACGTGACGCTGGCGCAGATCGGTAGAGATGCGCGACATCATCGGATTAGTGAGTCTGCACCAGCGTATTGAAACGGCCAGCAGCAGGTGGAAAAGGGCGGGCAGCAGCGTTTCCATGGTTGTAATGCCAGAAAGCGAAGCCGGGGTCTGGTTGCCCGCACCGGGCTGATAGGCGACGAAGATAAACACCAGGCTGATAATTCCGGCACTTGAGGCCCACGCCAGCTTGATGAAAAAGAGGTTAAAGGCGAAGTTCATCCCTGACGAGCGCACGCCGGTTTTCCATTCGCCGTAGTCGTCGGCGAAGGCCATCAGCGAGAAGTGCAACGGCAGCGTAAAGCCGAGGATCACGCCGTTGCCCAAAATCACTGCCAGCCACAGGGTTTGATACGCCGGGCCAGTTGGCAGGAACCACATGGCGAATGCCAGTGCGGCCAGCACCAGATTGGTGGTGTAGTACAGTTTCACCGTATCAATACGACGGGTAAGCGGGCTGACGATCACCGCACCGAGAATGGCGGCAAAGGTCACCATGGTGAAGAACAGCGACGTATAGGCAGTGCTGCCCTGTAGCACGTAGGTGATGAAGTACATGTACCCGCCGCCGCGAATGTTAAAGACGTTAATCAGCAGGAAAGACATCACCAGCATCAATAGCAGTTGATCGTTGTTACGCAGCCCGGCCAGATGTTCGCGCAGGGTAAAGCGCCCCATCAGGGCCAGCGGGACGCGCTCGCGTACCCAGAAGAAACAGCACAGGAACATCACCACCGCGATGGCGCACAGCACGCCGACACCCAGCTGATAGCCCTGCGCAACGTTGCCCTGGCCCAGCGCCGCGACCAGCCACGGCAGGCCCACGGAGACCAAAAAGCCTGCCACGCCGCACAGCACAAAGCGCCAGGACTGGCAGGAGATCACCTCGCTGTGGCGGGTGGTCATGGTGTTGATCAGCGCGCAGTAGGGCACGTTGATGGCGGTATAGCCGACGGAAAGCAGCAGATAGGTGCCGAACGCCCAGGCGATTTTCACCCCCATACTGGCTTCCGGCACGGTGAACGTCAGGACGCCGATAATCCCGATCGGGAAGGCGATCCACAGCTGCCACGGGCGAAAGCGCCCCCAGCGGCTCTGGGTACGGTCGGCAATCACCCCCATGATGGGGTCAGAAACGGCATCAAATACGCGCAGGGCAATAAACAACGTACCGACCAGCGCTGGCGTCAGGCCAAAGACATCGGTATAGAAAAAGGTAAGGAAGTTCATGATCAGGCAGGTAATTACCGTCCCGCCAGCATCACCCAGGCCGTAGCCAATCTTCTCGCGCACTGACAGGCGCTCGTCGGCGGCCTGTTGTACGACATCGGTTTGCGTAATCGGAGTGGAAGTCATTCGATAACTCCTCGTGAAGGGGATTTTATTATGTTCTGCAAGGTACCCAATTCATTCTGCACTGAAAGTCAGCGCCAACAAGGGAAGGGAAAAGTATAAAAAGATGACGATTCCGACCTGATGATGAAAATGTGATTTCGATCGGGCGTAAATACAATTATTCATTAATAATCAACGTGCAAGATGAATATTAATATGATTTAAAGCGGGAAATTGAATACCGATGCTCGAATTATCCATAGCGCTTCCGATTCACGTTCAAAACGGCGGGTTATTTATTTCCCGGGGCGTTGGGCGTCATCCCGCCCGTAAATTAACCTCGTGGGAAATCATCTTTGTCGAAAAAGGGACGTTAACGATTCAGGAGGAAAATACGGTTTTCGAGGTGAAAGCGGGGGAGAGTTTGGTTTTATGGCCGAACCGTCGCCACGTGGGAACCGAAGATTTCCCGGCCGATCTGCGGTTTTACTGGCTGCATTTTGACGTTGAGGCTGAGCCGCACAGACCAGACGCTTTTGCGCAGCTCGCCATCGAACAACATTGCCGTGTTCGCGAGGCTTCTTATGTGGTGTCTCTTTTCCGTCAGTTCCTGACGGAGCAGGAGAAATTACAGCGAAGCGTGGCGCTGGAATTAATGCTGCTGCTGATTTTGCAGCAAATTTCGTTTTCGGTGGGAAACGAGGAAATTCAGGACGAAGCAGGCACGTCGATCGCGTGGAGAGCCAAACAAATTATCCGCACGCAATTTCATCTCCCCCTTTCGACCTCGCAGCTGGCAAAAGAGCTGCACTGTAATGCGGATTATCTGGGGCGCGTGTTTCGTCGCACCTTTCATTTAACGTTGACCGAGGCGATCCATCGCCAGCGCGTCCGCTCAGCGGAGAAACTGCTGCTTGATGACGCGTCCTCACTCACGGAGGTGGCCAATCGCTGCGGCTTTAATGATGTCGGGTATTTTCGCCAGATCTTTCGCAAACACACCGGACTAACACCCGCCGTCTGGAAACGGCGGTATTGTAAGGAGCATATCAATTCCGGCTGATCACTGGCCGT
Organism: Lelliottia sp. 489; assembly: GCF_050435885.1. Taxonomy (NCBI): domain Bacteria; kingdom Pseudomonadati; phylum Pseudomonadota; class Gammaproteobacteria; order Enterobacterales; family Enterobacteriaceae; genus Lelliottia; species Lelliottia sp. 489. Next base: position 191,004 of record NZ_JBNDLC010000005.1, read on the forward strand.
AATAGGCATTCGCCCCGTGCTTGCGTAGATAGTGTTTATCCAGCAGCTCTTGTTGCATGACCGGCAACTGCGGCGTCAGCTGGCGCGAGAAAAGGCCCATATAAGCGCACTCCTCCAGCACCACGGCGTTGTGGACCGCATCGGCGGCATCTTTACCCCAGGCAAACGGACCATGGGAGTGGACCAGTACCGCGGGGATCTGCATCGGGCTTAGATCGCGCTCTTCAAAGGTTTTGATGATCACCTCCCCGGTCTGATACTCATATTCGCCCGCAATTTCTGCGGGCGTCATCAGCCGCGTGCAGGGAATATCGCCATAGAAATAGTCCGCATGCGTGGTGCCCCAGGCGGGGAGATCCAGCCCGGCCTGGGACCAGATAGTCGCGTGACGCGAGTGGGTGTGGACGATGCCGCCAATCTCCGGGTAGCGGCGATAGAGCGCAAGATGCGTCGGCGTGTCGGACGATGGCTTTTTGCTGCCTTCCACCACTTTGCCGGTGGCGATCTCCACCACCACCATGTCGTCTGCGGTCATGACGTCATACTCGACGCCAGAGGGTTTGATGACCATCAGACCGCTTTCGCGATCGACTGCACTGACGTTGCCCCAGGTAAATGTCACCAGCTGGTGGGCGGGCAGCGCCAGGTTAGCGGCCAGGACCTCCGCTTTGAGTTGCTCTAGCATGTCATGCCTCCTTCCTGCATGCGGGCTTCGATCCAGCGCCGCGCTTCGATAATTTCCAGGACCGGCTCTTTCGCTTTTTCGGTCCACATTTCGATTAAAAATGCCCCGCGATAGTTGAGCTGATTCAGGGTGTTGAACACGCCGACAAAATCGACGCAGCCCTCGCCAAACGGCACATCGCGAAACTGTCCCGGGCTTTGTTTGGTAACGGGCTGCGTGTCTTTCAGGTGGATGGCGGCGATTCGGTCGATGCCGAGGGTCAGCTCGGCGGTGACATCGTTGCCCCAGGCACTCAGGTTGCCCACATCCGGATAGACGCTAAACCACGGCGAGGCGAGCATCTCATCCCACTTTTTCCACTTGCTGATGGAGTTCATGAACGCGGTATCCATGATCTCCACTGCCAGCATCACCTGCGCGGCGGCGGCCTGTTCCACCGCCCACGCCAGCCCTTCGGCAAAACGCTGCTGCGTGCCCGCGTCGTGCTCTTCGTAATAGACGTCGTAACCCGCCAACTGGATGGTGCGGATCCCCAGATCCCGCGCTAGTTTGATCGCTTTAGTCATGATCTCGCGGGCGCGTTGGCGCACGGTTTCATCGCGGCTGCCAAACGGAAAGCGGCGGTGCGCCGACAGGCACATGGACGGGATGGCGACGCCGGTTTCCAGCATGGCTTCGACCAGCGAGGCGCGCTGCGTGGTGCTCCATTCAAGCCGTGAGAGGCGCTCGTCGGTTTCATCCACCGACATTTCGACGAAATCAAAGCCGCAGCTTTTGGCTAACACCAGACGCTCCGGCCAGGAGAGATCCTTCGACAGCGCTTTCTCATAAATCCCTAACGGATGCTGACGCATGGTTATTCTCCCCAGATTTCGCGGAGTTGCGTGTGGAACGCCTGTGCCACCTGTGGTGGGTTAGCGGCCCCTGCCAACGCCCGTCCGGCGATAAAGGCTTTGACGTTAATCTCCCGGAACAGCGTTAAATCCGCTGGGGTGATGCCGCCGGTGATAGAAAGCTGCAGGCCGATATCCGACAGGGCTTTCATTCTCGCGAGATCCTCTTCTCCCCACTGCTGGCCGCTGGCCTGGGCGTCGCGCCCACGGTGATAAATCGCCTGTTTAACTCCAACGCGGTACCACGCGCGCGCATCGTTCAGCGTCCAGTTGCCAAACAGCTCCATCTGGATTTCGCACCCGCGTGCGGCAGCCACCGCGTGGCCTTTTTCAACGGTTGCCAGCGGTGCGGCGCAGATGATGGTCATCCAGTTTGCGCCCGCATCAAAGGCCTGCTGCGCCAGCGTTTCACCGGCGTCAGCCACTTTCCAGTCGGCGACGATGATTTTGTCCGGGCACTGCTGGCGCAACGCGCGGACGGCTGATAGGCCTTCCGTCAGGCACAAAATGGTGCCCGCTTCGACGATATCGACGTGGTCGTGCAGCAGCGAGACATCGCGCTGGGCGGCCTGAAGGCTGGTGTGGTCGAGCGCCAGCTGCAGTAATGGTCGGCTCATAGGTCGTGCTCCTTAATTCGGGCGTGATAACCCTGCAATGCTGAAATCAGTTGCTGATAGCGGTGATATTTATGCTGATAGGCGGCGTGAGCCTGCATATCCGGCTCAACGACGCGGATGGCGTGTTTGATATTTTGCTGCGCGGTAAAGAAGTCGGGATAAACCCCGGTGCCGACGAGGGCGGCCAGCGCCGCGCCGGAGCAGCCGGTCTCCTCGACCTGAGGCAGCTCAATCGCCAGGCCGCTGACGTCTGCCAGCATCTGCATCCAGACATCGGAATGGGTCGGGCCGCCGGTGACGCGCAGGGCAGACACATCGGTAAAGCGCTCCAGCATGCGGTTGAGGTGGGTCATATGACAGAACACCACTCCTTCATAAACCGCCTGCAGCAGGTGGGCGCGGGTATGGATCGCCTGCATGCCGTAGAAGCCGCTGGTCATCTCAAGCCCGGCGTTGCTGCCGTAGAGAAACGGCAGGAAAAACACGTCGCTTGCCGCTTTCGGCAGGCTGGCGACGGCCTGGTTGATCTCGTCAAAAGAGAGTTCGCCCCACTGTGCCGTGAGCCATTCAAGATTGCCGGAGGAGGTCGGGCTGGCTTCGTGAACGATGTACTGCTGCGGATGAACGTAGCGGCCATAGACGTAAGGGAAAGGTTCGTTATCGCGAATACCATTCGCAATACCGCTGGTGACAGCCCAGGTGCCCATCACCGCATTGAGCGTGTGCTCGTCGTGCAGCCCGGCGCAGATCGCGGTGGAAACCACATCAAACAGGCCTCCCACGACGGGCGTACCCGCCGCAAGACCGGTCAGGGAGGCTGCCTGAGAGGTGATTTCACCGCAAATTTCTGCTGAACCGACGATAGGCGGCAAGGCGCCGTCGATTTCAGCGATCCCAAGCCAGTGCGTCAGTTGCGGGTCGTAGGCGCCCGTGTTCATGTTGTAGAGATTGGATTCGGAAATGTTGCTCTCTTCGCAGCCCTTTTTGCCCGTCAGGCACCAGCGCAGATAGTCATGCGCCATCATTACGCAGCCGATTTGCTGGTAGCGCTTCGGCTCGTGCTCTTTAACCCAGCGCAGCAACGAGGCCGGGTGCCCGGTCCACAGGGTTTGCCGCGTGTGCGGGTAGAGCTTTTCGGGGATCTCGTCCTGCTGCCAACGTTGCACGATCGCAAGCGCCCGTCGGTCGGAGGAGAGAATGGCGTTGCCCAGGGGGCGATCCTGTTTATCCAGCAGAAACAGCCCCTTACCCTGCGCAGAAATGCCTACGCCTTTGATTTGATCGCCACGGACACCCGTGCGTTTGAGCAGTGCGGCGACGGTTTCGTGGCAGCGCTGCCAGAGCAGGGACATATCGCGCTCCGCATAGCCCGGACGCGGGCTAAGGGTGGCGACCGCACATCGTTCGATGCACTGTTCTTTACCCTGGCTGTTGTACAGACCGGCTTTCAGATAAGTACCGCCACAATCGATACCCAGCCAGAAGGGCTCTTTTTCACTCATCTTTGCGATTCTCTGTCGTTGCCGGGTGAGCGCAGCCCACCCGGCGTTTTCAGGCCACACGTTTGTGCGGATTCACCGTTGGATTGGGCTGTGCGCCGGCATCGCATTTCGCCGGCAGCAGCAGCGCTAACAACGAGGCCAGTGCCAGGGAGATCGCCAGGCAGTAAACCCCGGCATCTTTGCTGTAAAGGGTGATCAGCACGCCGACAGCGTAAGGGCCGCAGAAGCCGCCAAGATTGCCAAGCGCGTTGATCACACCGCGCGCACCACCGGCCATTTCTGCACTGAACAGACGTGCCGGAATGGTCCAGAAGACGCCCGCTGCCGACTGCAGGAAGAAACCGCAGCCCACCAGCGCGGCGTAGGCCAGCCAGATGTTTTCTTTCAGCGCCACGGAGAGGAACATGCACAGAGCAAAACCGATCAGCGGCAGGGAGACGAACAGCTTGCGCTTGCCGGTGCGGTCAGAGAGGGAAGAGAACAGGAACATCCCGGCAATCGCGCCGACATACGGCAGAATGGCGAGCATCCCCACCTGGCCCATCGTCGAATGGGTTAGCTCCTTCAGAATGGTTGGCAGCCAGAGGGTGTAGCCGTAAATACCGGTCTGGTAGAAGAAGTTAAGGGCGATCAGCTGCCACATGGTTTTGTCCGACAGCACCGCACCGAGCGAGGCATTTTTCACCTCTTTGCCTGCGATGGCGCGCTGCTCGGCGGCCAGCGTTTCAACCAGATAGTTTTTCTCGGCGGCGGAAATCCATTTCGCCTCCTGCGGGCGGTCATAGATGGTCAGCGTCCAGAGAACCAGCACCACCAGGGACAGCAGGCCTTCAATGATGAACAGCCAGCGCCAGTCGAGAGCCGTAATGATCCAGCCGGAGAGCGGGGCGGTAATGATCCCGGCAATGGGCACGAACATAATCACGATCGCGTTGGCGCGACCGCGCTCGGCGTCCGGGAACCAGTTGCTGATCATGGTCAGCACCACCGGCAGCATTCCGCCTTCGGCGACACCGAGTAAAAAGCGCAGTGCCAGCAGCTGATACTGATTGGTGACGATGCCCGTCAGCACGGAGATCACCGCCCAGGCCACCAGCGACCAGCCGATGAATTTTTTACCGCTGCCGTGCACCGCGATTTTGCCGCCGGGAACTTGCAGGAACAGATACCCGATAAAGAATATTCCGCCTGCCAGCCCCGCCATGGTGGCGGTAATCCCTAATTCCTCATCCATACCGCCTGGCATGGCGAAGGCAATATTGACACGGTCCATATAAGAGATAATACAGGCGATAAGAATAGGCGGAATTATTCTTAACCAGCGTTGGCGCGGAATATCCGCATGTAGAGCACGAGAAGAAATAGTCATAATTAATGTCTCATTAAGGTAATCGGCTCGGGAATACAGGTTTTTATTTTTATTGTGCTGCTTTTTTTATAACGCTAATACCGTCGCGCAAAATGGCAATGCGATGGCTGACGTCAGCATTAGCATTTATTTCCAGTAATTTGATACCGGAGAATTTCAATGTTGCGGCGCTCGCCGCAGTAAATAGCTCAGTGACTTTTTCAGGCGTCATTAAACTGTCGGGGCAGAACGACGAAAATGGCGCGTGAAGATCCTGCCAGTCGCCGTAATCGCCCGTCGCCGTGGTGCCAGAAAACATCAGTGCGCCGAGCTTTCCTGCCTTCTGCGCGGCCTGAACATGCGCGACAGGCAGTGCAGTGTCGCGCCCTTCGATGGCTGAGCGCGCCCAGTTAATACAAACGCTGATATCTGTGTCGTCCAGCACCTCCAGAACGTTTTCAAGAGGGAGAAACCCTTTTCGTGGCGCGCGGCCTGTCATGGCATCGCAGTGTTCCAGCACCAGATCGCATGGCCAGTACCAGGCGGCGATTTCTTTCATCGAACGAGAGAACGCCTCGGTGGCTTGCGCTACGCAGGGGTTGCCAGACTGCGGCGCGGCCTGCATTTCCAGGGCGATCACTTTCCCGGGGAAGCGGGTGTTAACGGCGACAATTTTCTCAAGTAGGTGACGATAAAATGTCACGCTTTCACGACGCTGATCTTCATCGGCGGAGGCCAGGCCAAACCCGCCGTTGGCGCCGCGCCGACGCATGGTTTCCATCACCGCCGTGACCACGATTTGCCAGTCCCCCGGCGTGTGGCGAAACAGCCACTCATCCCCCAGCGGGTGGAGGTTATCCAGGCACGGTTGTTCAAGACCGCGAATATCGGGTGTATCAGCTAACTGACGCCAGAAATCGCGCTCCTCCTGTTCCCCTTTCTGGTGAAACGAGGGTGCGCAGGGGTACGCACCAATAATAAAACCGGTGTGAGTCATTTGGCTTTCCTGTCTAATTCAGAAAAATTACATTAATTCGCTGACAGCCACTTTGACGACAATTTTACGAATGGCCGACTCCTTGTGTTTATGACATTGCGGGCGATGAACATCCTGCGGGAAAAATATGGCGTAACTGCCTGGAATCATTTCAATCAGCGATTCATTTTCCATCTGGTGATAAAAAATAATATCGCGCTGTTCCAGTAATGATTCGCTTATTTCGTTATTACCGGTGTCGATCGCAAAACCTATTTTCTCTTCGCCCCACGCCAGAAATTGAATATCCAGATAGCGGCGATGGACTTCCGGGCGGTTTTCGTGATGCGGCCGGGTGGTGAGATCGAGAACCTGCGCGAAGATAGCGCGCCCGTCGATCTCCACCACGCCGGGTTCCAGCGTGGTGAAATCCGTGGTGCGTAAAAACGCGAGCGCCCGTTCTATCGCCTGCGGCAGACGGCAAGGATTGGGCTGTGAAATATGTCCGAATATCATACGTCACTCCTTACAGCGACTGGATCTTCGCCCATACGCTGTCATCAATGGTGATGCCATTGCGACGGTTCTCTTCCAGCAGACGGGTAAATTCATGCCCCGGCAGGCGCACGGCGACGTCGTCGTCAGAGCGTTCAGCGGTGGTGATGAAATCCATAATGCGCTGCAGTTTGGCATCACGGGTTTTGCCGTCGATCAGCTTGTCCACTTCGATGGCGATAAAGATCTGCGACACACCGTATTCATCGCTATTGTCCTGCGTCACTTCCGCCACGGACGAACCGTTGGACAGCAGGGTGGCGATCATGTCCAGCACGATAGACAGACCCGAACCTTTCCAGTAGCCCATTGGTAAAATGCGGCGGTTTTTCTCGATCACTCCCGGCTCTTTGGTCAGATTGCCTTCGTCGTCAAACCCGCCGTCTACCGGCAGTTCGCGCCCTGCCAGACGGTTCACTTCGAGCATGCCGTAGGAGAACATCGACATCGACATATCCACCATGGTGATGGGATTTGATGGAATGGCGACGATCAGCGGGTTGGTGCCGATGCGACACTCTTTCGCGCCCCACGGCGGCATGACGGCGATAGAGTTGGTCCAGCAAATTCCGATATAGCCCTTTTCAGCGGCCTGCCAGCCGTAGCTGCCGCCGCGCATCCAGTGGTTGGCATTGCGCAGTGCCACCAGACCAATTCCGTGATCCGAGGCCAGTTCGGTTGCGCGATCCATCATTTTTTTGGCCGTCAGATTGCCGATGGAGCGCTGGGCGTCCCACTGCTCAATGGCTCCCAGCGTGGTGATGCGCTTCGGCTGCGCGTCAGGAATGATGTCCCCGGCGTCCAGCTGCTGAATGAAACGCGGAAAACGGTTAACGCCATGTGAATAGACGCCTGATTCGGTGGTGCGCGCAAACATCTCTGCGCAGGCATCGGCGGTTTCTGCCTTGACGCCACGGTTGAGCAGCACCTGATTGAATGCCGCTTTCAACTCGTCAAAGGTCACTTTCATCCCTGTTCTCCTGTTCGTATGAGGGGCGCGTGTGAGTGCTTTTTTATCTCTAAATTTCACATTGCGAAATCTGATTTCAAATATAGCGATCAATTTTTGTCAGATCAACGACATTCATGTTTTTCAAAATGTAGTAAAATCAACGAATTGTGTTTTTAATGCTGAGATCGTGAACTGAACCACACTTTGCGCTACCATCAGGACGCGATTAACGGAGAACGATGTAATGAGCATGAAAGAGAGCGAGATGACGCAAGAAAAAGAGAGGCCAGCAGGCAGCCAGAGCTTGTTTCGCGGCCTGATGCTGATTGAAATTCTCAGTAACTATCCGAACGGGTGTCCGCTTGCGCATTTATCTGAACTTGCCGGCCTGAATAAAAGCACCGTGCATCGGTTACTGCAGGGTTTGCAGTCGTGCGGCTACGTTACCCCCGCGCCTGCGGCGGGCAGCTATCGTCTGACCACGAAATTTATCGCCGTGGGGCAAAAAGCGCTGTCGTCGCTCAATATTATTCACGTGGCGGCGCCCCATCTGGAAAATCTGAATATCGTGACGGGCGAAACGGTGAACTTCTCCAGCCGGGAAGACGACCATGCGATTCTGATCTACAAGCTGGAACCGACGACCGGAATGCTGCGCACGCGCGCTTATATCGGCCAGCACATGCCGCTCTACTGTTCTGCAATGGGGAAAATCTACATGGCGTTCGGCCATCAGGATTACGTGGCGAGCTACTGGCAGAGCCATCAGGAGCAGATTCAGCCTCTGACCCGTAATACCATCACCGAGCTGAGCGCGATGTACGACGAGCTGGAGGAGATCCGCTCCCGCAGCATGGCGATGGATAAAGAAGAGAACGAACTGGGCGTGTCCTGCATTGCGGTCCCGGTGTTCGATATTCACGGGCGGGTGCCGTATGCCATTTCTATTTCCCTTTCGACCTCGCGCATGAAGCAGGTGGGGGAAAAGAATCTGCTTAAACCGCTGCGCGAAACCGCTGAAGCGATTTCACAAGAGCTTGGGTTCACCGTGCGCGGATAAGTGCTAAAAAAAAGCCAGATGTAGAATCTGGCCTTTTTTTGTTGTTCTGCGGGTACGCGGTTAGTGGCCGCCTTCACTCCAGGCCAGCTCGATCTCTTCGGCCAGGATTTTCACCCCGGCTTCGATTTTCTCTGGGTCTGGCACGTAGTTCATTCGCATACACTGATGCGTATGCGGCCACGGCTTATCAAGCCCCGGGAAGAAGTAATCCCCCGGAACCATCAACACGCCGCGCTTTTTCAGGCGCTGATACAGCAGCTCGGTGGTGATCGGCAGATCCTTAAACCACAGCCAGAGGAAAATCGCCCCTTCAGGTTTGTGGATCAAGCAGCGATCTTCGGGCAAATAGCGGCGAATTGTCGCGATAGTTTCTTGCACGCGCTGGTAGTAAAACGGCTTTATCACGTCATTCGACAGGCGCAGCAGATCGTTGCGCTTAATCATTTCGCACATCATGGCCGGGCCCATTCCGCCCGGCGCCAGGCTGATGATGCCGTTCATATTGGTGATGGCGCTGATGATTTTTTCATTGGCGATGATGATGCCGCAGCGGCTGCCCGGCAGGCCCAGTTTCGAGAGGCTCATGCACAGGACGATGTTCGGATTCCACAGCGGACGGGCTTCGCTAAAGATAATGCCGGGGAACGGCACACCGTAGGCGTTATCGATCACCAGTGGAATACCGTGCTGATTGGCCAGCACGTCCAACTTCATCAGCTCTTCGTCAGTGATGACGTTGCCCGTCGGGTTGGTCGGGCGTGAGACGCAAATCATGCCGGTCTCTTCGCCGATGTGCAGGTGTTCAAAATCGACGTGATACTTGAACTGGCCTTCGGGCAGTAGCTCAATATTAGGGCGAGCGGAGACGAACAGATCCTCTTCCAGCCCGGAGTCGGCATAGCCGATGTACTCCGGCGTCAGCGGGAACAGCACTTTTTTGGTGCTGCCATCGGCGCGACGTCCTGCAAAAAGGTTAAACAAGTAGAAAAATGCGCTCTGGCTGCCGTTTGTCAGTGCAATATTCTGTGGTTCGATATCCCAACCCAGTTCGTCGCGCAGCATATCTGCCAGCAGCGTCAGTAGCTCAGTTTTGCCTTGCGGGCCATCGTAATTGCACAGCGCATCAGTGGCTTTGCCGTTTTGCAGCATCTCCGCCAGCAGGTTGTGGAAGTAGTCGTTCATGGCCGGGATTTGGGCCGGATTTCCCCCGCCGAGCATGATGGCGCCCGGTGTGCGCAGCCCGTCGTTGAGATCCTCCATCAGGCGGGTAATGCCTGAATGGCGGGTGAATTTATCGCCGAAAAGTGAAAACGTCATAACAGGTGATCTGGCATTCTTATAATGAAAGTGGGTAACCATAACGCTAGCATCGTGCGGGTGCAAATCGAGGGAAGAGGGGAGGATCGTTGTTTTGTTTTGCTGATTTGTATTTGTTTGGTGAATTATTCTGGTTGAAGATCGTCCCCTCCGCTTGAAGGGGACGCCGCAGGCGTTAGTGATTTCCGGCCCAGACCACCATCACTTTATCGTCCTGGTGCTGGCGCACAAAAGCGTAGCCTTGCGCGAGGGAGAGGGTGGTTTGCGTACCCTCGCCAATAGCCGGATGGCGCGCCCGGAACTGCCCGAGAATTTGCCAGTGTTTGACGCCCGAAGCCTGGCTGCCGGTGACGTCCTGCCAGTTCATGTCTGAGCGTGTGCCTTGCAGCGGATCGGAACCGGTTGGGCCAAATGGCCGTGCTGATTCGTCACCGTAATAGATCTGCACCGACCCCGGAGAGAGCAGCAGCAGTTCTGCCGCGCGCTGGCCACCTTCGCGGAACAGGCGCGTGTCGTGAGACGAGAGATAGCTCAGGACGTTGAAGCTCTGTAACTTTTCCGCCATCTGCTGCCAGGTAACATCAATATCCGCCAGACAATCGACGGCTTTGGCGGCCTGCTCCTGATAGTCAAAATTGATCATCGCATCGAAACCATGGCGGTAATAGTCGCTTTGCATCACGCCATGGCCCCATGATTCACCCGTCATCCAGAACGGGGCATCATCCAGCTTTTTGTCCGGATTAGCGTGCTTCCACGCTTTCAGTGCCTGAGTGGATTTATCCTTCAGCTCTTGCCAGGCGGGCAGTTCAACGTGTTTAGCCGTATCCACCCGGAAACCGTCAATGCCGTAGTCGCGCACCCACTGACTGAGCCAGTGGGTAAGATAATTGCGCGGGGTATAACCGGCGATCGCTTCGGCGTGGCTGTCCGGCTTATGGCGGTAGAAATTCGGTAAACCGGAAGGGGTGGTCGATTCGGTTTTGAGATCGGGTAAAAAGGCCAGCGACATGGTCAGATCGTCAAACCCAGGATTGTCATAATCGCCGATATCGGTGCGGATCCAGTGTTTGCCCCACCACTTTTCCCACCCGGCTTTGTCGCTGAAATTGATGTAGTCGTTAAAGCTGTGCCAGCTTTGCCCGGGCGCGGGTTTCCAGTCGGTCCAGCGTTCGCCCAGCGTTTTTTTCAACTCATCGCCCTGCAGGTACAATGCGCCAAACTGATACTCCTGCATATCCGCAAGCGTGGCGTAGCCGACGTGGTTCATCACGACGTCAAACAGAATGCGGATACCGCGCTTGTGCGCCTCGTCGACCAGGTGGCGGAGATCGTTTTCGCTGCCCATGTTGGCGTCGAGTTTTGTCCAGTCCTGCGTGTAGTAGCCGTGATAGGCATAGTGCGGGAAATCGCCTTTGGTGCCGCCGCCTACCCAGCCGTGAATTTGCTCCAGCGGCGAGCTAATCCACAGGGCGTTGACGCCAAGCTGCTGGAGATAATCGAGCTTGCTGGTGAGTCCTTTAAGATCGCCGCCGTGGAAGGTGCCAATTTCCTGCATGCCGTCTTTGTGACGGCCATAGCTGTTGTCATTAGACGGATCGCCATTCACGAAGCGGTCTGTCAGCACAAAGTAGACGGTGGCGTTTTGCCAGCTGAATGGCGCGGCTTTATCTGTTTCTGCCCGTTCTAGCAGGAGCAGACCGTTGCTGTTCGCGGCGGGTTGCAGGGTGATTTTCCCTTGCTGCACCGTGGCCGTCTGCTGACTGTAGAAATCCCGTACCACGGAGCCTTCCGGGAAAGTGTCTTTCACCTCAATGGTGAGCGGTTTACCGTCCCATTTCGGGCACTGGCGAGTGACCTCTGCGATGGGTTTCTCTGCGGCACTTTGCACCGTCAACATCACCGTTGGCGTGCCAGAGCGCGTATCAATGCGCATCTGATAATCACCCTCGCGGAACAGGCGCCACTGAGGTGGCGTTCCCTCGCAGGGCTTAAGCGACATCATCTCATTGAGTTTAATGGGATTTGTGGGCTGCCAGCACGCATTGTCAAAATTGAGGGTCAGAGGACGAGTACCCTTCGCGAGCTTTGCATGGCTTGTGAACACCCCAGCGCCTTCGGCGTTAAAGGTAGAAAAGCCGGGAGATGACCAGTCTGCATTCGCTATCGCGGGCAGTAGCAAAAGAGCTAAAGCGGAGCGTTTCATTCCATTTTCCTGTCGCGGCAATTTTAACCAGTGTGCCATCAGGTTTATCGCGCTGACTCCTCCCTCTGAGCTTTATGGCGGGATGAGTCGAAAGGGTGAGTGATCTCGCGCAAAATTAGGCGTTTATCTGCGATATCGCACACAAATTTGTAGAAATGATGGTTAAGTGAGCAAGTTTCAGGTGACATAGTTTCGGAATTAGACTATTTCTTTGGATGCTCTTGAAGACTATTTTTGATATGATTTGAGATTCCGCTCTCAATTTTGTGAAAAAAATAAGGTGTTGGAATGCATATATCCGACCAGGAGAACTAATGATATCGACTCCCATACGACGATTTGGGGCTACGATACTCATGTTGCTCACCGTGACGTTTTCAGGTGAGGTGCTTGCGAAGACGCACACGGATACAACGAGTAAAAAAGCCCACGTCATAAAGACGACCAGCAGTAGCAGTAAGATTAAGGTTAGCAGTAAACAAGAGTATTCTCGCAATAGTGTAAAGAGCAGTTCACTTCCTGATTTGCGAAAATACCCTTCCGGGACACCAAGGAAAAAAGCGTTTCTCCGGACGGTAATGCCTTATATTACAAGCCAAAATTCTGCAATTACTGCAGATCGTAACTGGCTGGTTTCAAAACAGTACGAAAGCCGTTGGTCACCCAGCGAACGCGCACGTCTTAAAGACATCGCGAAGCGCTACAAGGTGAGCTGGAATGGTAATACCCGCCGCGTGCCGTGGAACTCACTGCTTGAGCGCGTGGATATTATTCCAGGCAGCATGGTCGCGACCATGGCAGCCGCAGAGAGTGGTTGGGGCACGTCAAAACTGGCGCGTAACAACAACAATCTCTTCGGCATGAAGTGCGCCAAAGGCCGCTGTAACAACGCGCCAGGCAAAGTGAAAGGCTATTCGCAGTTCGAATCGGTTAAAGATTCCGTGAATGCCTACGTGGTAAACCTGAACACGCATCCGGCCTACTCTTCGTTCCGTAAGTCACGCGCTCAGCTGCGTAAAGCGGACCAGGAAGTGACGGCGAGTACCATGATTCACAAGCTAAAAGGGTATTCAACGCAGGGGCAGAGCTACAACAACTACCTGTTTGCGATGTACCAGGATAACCAGCGCTTAATTGCCGCACACATGTAAGCCTTCTCTAAAAAACGCCTTCCATCGGAAGGCGTTTTTCTTTGCTGAATCAGCGCTACAACAGCGTTATACCAACACTTCGCTATACCGCTCCCGATACTCTTTCGGCGTGGTGTCGTACTCTTTCTTAAATACCGAATAGAAATACTGCAGTGACGGATAGCCGCACATCTGTGAAATTTCGTTGATCGACAGAGAAGTTGAGATCAGCAGGCTACGGGCTTTCTCCAGTTTTTCGGCGTGAATCACCGCGTGGATTGTCTCCCCGACCTCTTCTTTAAAGCGCTTCTCCAGATTTGAGCGAGAAATACCGACCGCGTCCAGCACCTGATCCACTTTGATGCCTTTACAGGCATGGTTACGGATGTAGTGCATGGCCTGAATGACCGCCGGATCGTTTAACGAGCGGTAGTCCGTGGAGCGGCGCTCCACTACGCGAACCGGCGGCACCAGCAGGCGCTGAAGAGGCAAGGATTCGTTATCCAGAAGACGATGAAGTAATTTCGCGGCCTGATAGCCCATCTGACGCGTCCCTTGTGCCACCGACGACAGGGCCACGCGCGACAGATAGCGCGTCAGCTCTTCGTTATCGATGCCAATGACGCACAGTTTCTCAGGAACCGGAATGTGCAGATGATCGCAGACCTGCAGCACGTGGCGCGCGCGGGCATCCGTGACGGCAATAATGCCCGTTTGCGGCGGCAGGGTTTGCAGCCAGTCGGCCAGTCGATTTTGTGCGTGCTGCCAGTTCTCTGGTGCGGTCTCCAGCCCCTGATAGACCACGCCCCGGTATTTCTCCTGCGCGACGATCTGGCAAAACGCATATTCGCGCTCCATCGCCCAGCCTTTGCCACTGGAGGAGGGCAGGCCGTAAAAGGCGAAGCGGTGTACGCCTTTTTCTTTTAAATGCAAAAAGGCGCTCTCGACCAGCGCGTGATTGTCCGTTGCGATGTAGTGGACCGGAGGGTACTTTTCGGGCGAGTGATATGAGCCGCCGACGCCCACAATCGGGACGTCGACGTCGGTCAGCAACTGCTCGATCACGGGATCGTCGTAATCGGCGATCACGCCATCGCCCAGCCAGTCTTTGATGTTTTCAATGCGGGTGCGGAAATCTTCTTCAATAAAAATATCCCACTCCGATTGCGACGCCTGCAAATATTCACCCACGCCTTCAACTACCTGACGGTCATAGGCTTTGTTGGCGTTGAATAACAACGTAATGCGGTGACGCTTCTCAAACATGGTTTATCTTTCCCAAATCAGTGACTCATGCCCGTCGCTTGGTCGCGGAGTCCATCCAGACCGCCAGCAACAAAATGGCGCCTTTAACGATATACTGCCAGAAGGTCGGAACGTCCATCATACTCATTCCGTTATCCAGCGACGCCATAATAAATGCCCCCATTACTGCGCCCGCAACGCTCCCGATGCCTCCTGCGAGGCTGGTTCCACCAATGACGCACGCGGCGATAGCATCCAGCTCGGCAATGTTACCGGCAGAGGGAGAACCGGCGCCGAGGCGCGAGCTTAAAATCAGCCCGGCGATGGCCACCATCAGACCATTAATCGCAAACACGGCGAGTTTGGTGCGCTCCACATTGATCCCTGAAAGACGTGCGGCCTCTATATTGCCGCCGATGGCGTAAATGCGTCGGCCAAAAGCGGTGCGAGTCGCCATAAACATACCGGCCAGCAACAGCAGGGTCAGAATCAGCACGGGCGTCGGCACGCCACGATAATCATTCAGGAGCCAGATCGCGCCCAGCACAATGACGGCGGTCAGCGCCTGCCGCCCGACGACCGACGTTGAAGGTGTTGAGGCGAGTCCCAGCGCCTGACGGCGCATTCTGGCGCGCCACTGCCACGCGATGAATGCCATCAGGCCGATAGCGCCGAAGGTAAAACCAACGCCATCGGAGAGATAACTTTGACCAATTTGCGACATCGACGCGCTGGTGGGTGAAACTGTTGTGCCATTGGTGATGCCGATCAGAATGCCACGAAATGCGAGCATCCCCGCCAGGGTGACGATGAATGAAGGCACCTTACGATACGCCACCCACCAGCCATTCCAGGTGCCGAGCAGCAGGCCGAGCACCAGCGTGACAGCCACCGTCAACGGCAACGGCCAGCCGAGCCAGACGTCAAAGATTGCGGCGACACCGCCCAGTAACCCCATCATCGAACCGACCGACAGATCGATTTCGGCAGAGATAATGACGAACACCATTCCGACTGCCAGAATGCCGGTAATCGCCGTCTGGCGCAGCAGGTTGGAGATGTTGCGCGCGCTTAAATACGAACCGTCGGTCATCCAGGTGAAGAACAGCATGATGGCGATAATGGCTGCGATCATGACGAAAACCTGTAGGTTCAACGCTTTAAATCCCGAGAACAAACCTGGCGCAGACACAGGGACTTTGATATCAGACGGGTTGCTTTTCGACATGACGTTCGCTCCTCAGGGCGGCTTCCATCACCTGTTCCTGGGTCAGGTTTTGGTTGATCAAATTGGCTTTCAGTTTGCCTTCATGCATGACCAGAACGCGATCGCTCAGGCCGAGCACTTCGGGCAGTTCGGACGAGATAACAATGACCGCGATGCCCTGTTGCACCAGCAGGTTAATGAGTTTGTAGATTTCATATTTTGCGCCGATGTCGATTCCACGCGTCGGCTCATCCAGAATCAGGATGCGTGGATTCAAAAGCAGGCAGCGCGCCAGAATCGCTTTCTGCTGATTGCCCCCGCTCAGCCGCCCGATGGCCAGCTCAGATGATGATGTTTTAACTTTCAGGCGCGCTAAAGACTGGAGAATGCACTGCTGTTCCGCCGCATCGTCCAGGCTGCTTAGCGCACCCGAAAACTGGTTGAGGGCCGCGAGAGTGATGTTTTTCCCCACTGCCATGACCGGCACAATGCCGTCTTTTTTACGGTCTTCCGGGACCATCGCGATGCCCTTGGCGATGGCCTGCTGACAGCTGTTGATCTGTACGAGCTGGCCGTCGAGATAAATGCTGCCTTCCCAGCGGCCCGGCCAGACGCCAAACAGGCACTGGACCGCTTCGGTTCGCCCTGCACCGACTAAACCGGCAATGCCGAGGATCTCCCCGCGCCGCAGCGAGAAGGAGACATTGTTGACGCGTTTGATATGGCGGTTAACCGGATGCCAGGCGGTCAGGTTTTCGACTCTTAAGATTTCGTCCCCGGTGGTGTGCGGCTCGTTTGGGTAGAGCGCGGTGAGTTCGCGGCCCACCATCATGGTAATGATGTCGTCTTCACTCATCCCGGCAGCTTCTCGTGTGCCGATGTGTTGCCCATCGCGGATAACGCAGATGGTGTCCGAGATGGCTTTCACTTCATTGAGTTTGTGAGAAATATAAATGCAGGCGATGCCGTGATGCTGTAGGTCGCGGATGATATCCAGCAGGACCGCGGTTTCTTGCTCAGTCAGCGATGCGGTAGGTTCATCGAGGATCAGCAAGCGCACCTGTTTGTTCAGTGCTTTGGCAATTTCGACCAGTTGCTGCTGCCCTAACCCCAGATCGCCGACGCGGGTATTGGGCGAAATTTGAAGGCTGACCTGAGCCAGCAGCTTTTCACAGCGCAGGGTCATGGTGTCGTAGTCCAGCACGCCGAAGCGTGAGATTTCGGCACCGAGGAAAATATTCTCCAGCACCGTGAGATGCTTCACCAGCGCCAGCTCCTGGTGAATGATGGCGATCCCTTTGCGCTCCGTGTCGCGAATGTGCGTGGCTTGCAGCGTTTCACCGGCAAAGACGATTTCACCGTCATAGCTGCCGTGCGGGTAGATGCCGCACAGCACTTTCATCAGCGTGGATTTGCCAGATCCGTTTTCACCGCACAGCGAGACAATCTCGCCAGGGTTCAGGCGCAGGCTCACGTTGTCGACGGCTTTCACCGCGCCAAAAGCTTTGGTAATGCTTTTCATTTCAAGTAAATACGGCATAACTGCTCCACATGACCCGAGTCAAATCGTACAAGTCGACATGCCCCCGCAAAGCAGGGGCGATGCGGGATTACAGTTCGCTTTTCTTGTGGAAACCGTCTTTCACGACGGTGGAATCAATGTTCTCTTTGTTGACTTCGATTGGCGTCAGCAGACGGGCAGGGACATCTTTCAGGCCGTTATTCAGTTTGGAATCGGCCTTAGGCTGCTGATCGTTGCCCAGCTCAACGGCGATTTCCGCAGCAGTAGTGGCCAGTTCGGTGATAGGTTTGTAGACCGTCATGGTCTGGGTGCCGGCAATAATACGTTTTACGCCCGCGAGATCCGCATCCTGACCGGAAATCGCGACTTTACCGGCCAGACCTTGCGCACTCAGCGCCTGAATTGCACCGCCCGCAGTGGCATCGTTGGAAGCGACCACAGCGTCAATTTTGTTATTGTTCGCGGTTAACGCGTTTTCCATAATTTTCAGCGCATTTTCCGGCAGCCAGCCGTCGGCCCACTGATCGCCCACCACTTTAATTTTACCGTCGTCGATATACGGCTTAAGGACTTTCATTTGCCCTTCACGGAATAATTTGGCGTTGTTATCAACAGGGGAGCCGCCCATCAGGAAATAATTCCCCTGCGGCACTTTATCGACCAGACTTTGCGCCTGAATTTCACCGACTTTTTCGTTGTCGAAGGAAATATAAAAATCAATGTCAGCGTTATTAATCATTCGGTCATAGGCTAAGACTTTAATTCCTTCTTGTTTGGCCTCTTTTACCACATTACTTAACACCTGGCCGTTGTAAGGAATTATCACCAGCACATCTACGCCGCGGTTAATCATATTTTCGATTTGCGACATTTGCGTTTCTTCATTGCCATTCGCAGATTGAACAAACACTTTTGCACCGAGAGATTCCGCTTTATTCACAAAAATATCGCGGTCTTTTTGCCAGCGCTCCAGGCGCAGGTCGTCAATGGCCATTCCGATTTTGACTTCTTTTGCATGCCCCGCAAAGCTGGTTAGCAGTAGCGAAGCACAGAGAGTAAGGCACAGGTTTCTTATCGTCATAATTATTTTACCTTTTTCTGTAGGGTGGTAAGGCTGAGACAAAAGAATCATTCACTGCCAGATACGCAGCAAATTCTTAACGGGGAAAGGCAAACTGGCAATTACAGATTTTTATCTTCTCATTACGATATTTGGTTTATTTGCGAATTTATGACCGTGATCTGATTTTAAAATGTGCAACTTATTAATTACACATGATTCTGGAATAAGCGCCGAAAAATCGTTTGCTTGCGTATTATTTTTGCGAGCCAGCGCACGTTTGTGCATTCTCTCAATAGCAGTGTGAAATAACGTAATTGAGCAAGCTGCAATGAGTATTCACTATTACTCCATTATCGATTACTCGCCGCACCTCTTGATTATGGAGTTCAATATGCAAGCTTATTTCGACCAACTCGATCGCGTTCGCTACGAAGGCCCAAAATCCACCAATCCTTTAGCATTTCGTCATTACAACCCGGATGAGCTGGTACTCGGTAAGCGCATGGAAGATCACCTGCGTTTCGCTGCCTGCTACTGGCACACCTTCTGCTGGAATGGCGCGGATATGTTTGGTGTCGGCTCGTTTGACCGCCCATGGCAGCAGCCTGGCGAAGCGCTGGAACTGGCGAAGCGCAAAGCCGATGTGGCATTCGAGTTTTTCCACAAGCTGAACGTCCCGTACTACTGCTTCCACGATGTGGACGTTTCGCCGGAAGGGGCCTCGCTGAAGGAGTATCTGAACAACTTTGCGCAGATGGTGGAATATCTGGGCGAGAAGCAGCAGAAAAGTGGCGTCAAGCTGCTTTGGGGGACGGCGAACTGCTTCACGAACCCGCGCTATGGTGCCGGTGCGGCGACCAACCCTGATCCTGAAGTGTTCAGCTGGGCTGCCACTCAGGTGGTAACGGCTATGAACGCCACCCATCAGCTGGGTGGTGAAAACTACGTGCTGTGGGGCGGTCGCGAAGGCTATGAAACCCTGCTTAACACTGACCTGCGTCAGGAGCGTGAGCAGATTGGCCGTTTCATGCAGATGGTGGTCGATCACAAACACAAAATCGGGTTCCGTGGCACCTTGCTGATTGAGCCGAAGCCACAGGAGCCAACCAAGCACCAGTACGATTACGACGTGGCGACGGTCTACGGCTTCCTCAAACAATTTGGTCTGGAAAAAGAGATCAAAGTGAATATCGAAGCCAACCACGCCACGCTGGCGGGGCACTCTTTCCATCATGAAATTGCCTCTGCTATCGCGCTGGGCATCTTTGGCTCTGTCGATGCCAACCGTGGCGATCCGCAGCTCGGCTGGGATACCGACCAATTCCCAATTAGCGTGGAAGAGAATGCGCTGGTGATGTACGAAATCATCAAAGCAGGCGGGTTTACTACCGGCGGCCTGAACTTTGACGCCAAAGTGCGCCGTCAGAGTACCGATAAGTACGATCTGTTCTACGGCCATATCGGCGCGATGGACACCATGGCGCTGGCGCTGAAAGTGGCGGCCCGCATGATTGAAGACGGTGAACTGGATAAACGCGTTGCGAAGCGCTATTCCGGCTGGAACAGTGAACTCGGCCAGCAAATTTTGAAAGGGCAGTTATCCCTTGCCGAGATCGCGAAGTACGCTGAACAACATAGCCTGGCGCCGAGCCATCAGAGTGGCCACCAGGAACTGCTGGAAAACCTGGTCAATCACTATTTGTTCGATAAATAGTCAGTGTCGCCGGGCGGTGCTGAGCCTGCCCGGCCTACGGAAAATATTGGTATTGTAGGCCCGGTACGCTTCGCGCCACCGGGCGTTTCTGTTAAAGGAGTCACCGCAATGTATATCGGGATTGATCTTGGCACATCGGGTGTGAAAGCCATCCTGTTAAACGAGCAGGGCGACGTACTGGCCTCACACACTGAGAAGCTGCACGTTTCGCGCCCACATCCCCTATGGTCAGAACAAGACCCCGAACAGTGGTGGCAGGCGACGGATCGCGTGATTAAAGCGCTGGGCGAACTGCACAGTCTGCGTGAGGTAAAAGCGCTGGGGATTGCCGGGCAGATGCACGGCGCCACGCTGCTGGATAGCGCGCACCGTGTGCTGCGTCCGGCGATTTTGTGGAATGACGGCCGCTGCGCCGAAGAGTGTGCCATCCTCGAAGAACGGGTGCCGACGTCACGGCAAATTACCGGTAACCTGATGATGCCGGGCTTTACGGCACCGAAGCTGCTGTGGGTCCAGCGTCATGAGCCGGACGTTTTTAAGCAGGTGGCGAAGGTCTTGCTGCCAAAAGATTATCTGCGTTTTCGCATGACGGGTGATTTCGCCAGCGACATGTCGGACGCCGCAGGGACGATGTGGCTCGATGTCGCTAAACGCGACTGGAGCGAGGCGATGCTGGATGCCTGCCAGCTGACACGCGATCACATGCCTGCGCTCTTCGAAGGCAGTGAAATCACCGGCGTGCTGAATCCGTCGATTGCGGAAAGCTGGAATATGCCTGCCGTGCCGGTAGTGGCGGGCGGTGGCGACAATGCGGCGGGGGCGGTGGGCGTGGGAATGGTGGATGCCGGGCAGGCAATGCTGTCGTTAGGCACCTCGGGCGTCTATTTTGCCGTCAGCGACGGGTATCGCAGCAATCCGGTAAGCGCCGTACACAGTTTCTGCCATGCGTTGCCGGGGAAATGGCATCTGATGTCGGTGATGCTCAGCGCCGCGTCATGCCTTGACTGGGCGGCAAATCTAACGGGTCTTAAGGACGTTCCGGCGCTGATCGCGGCGGCCCAGCAGGCCAATGAGGATGCCGGTGCCGTGTGGTTTTTACCCTACCTTTCCGGTGAGCGCACACCGCACAACAACCCAGAGGCGAAAGGCGTGTTCTTTGGTCTGACGCATCAGCATGGCCCAGCCGAGCTGGCGCGTGCGGTGCTGGAGGGTGTTGGTTATGCGCTGGCAGACGGGATGGATGTGGTTCATGACTGCGGCCTTAAACCGACCAGCATTACCCTCATCGGCGGAGGCGCGAGAAGCAGCTACTGGCGGCAGATGCTGGCGGATATCAGCGGCTTGCAGCTTGATTACCGCACCGGTGGCGACGTTGGGCCTGCACTGGGCGCAGCTCGTCTGGCGCAGATTGCGCTGAACCCGGACCAACCGCTTTCGCAGCTACTTCCGCAGCTCACGCTTGAGCAGGAACATAAGCCGGATGCGGCGCGTCATAGCCGCTACGCCGAACGGCGCGAAGTGTTCCGCAAAATCTATCAGCAGCTCTTGCCGTTAATGTCGTAAGGCGACGTTGTCCCAATGGAACATGAGGATGTCCTTTTTTGGTCTTCTCGTGGAGCCGTCTCCTCGTCAGTATAGGGTTATACCCACTGGCGAGGAGAATCACCATGTCGCGCACCGCATTAATCAATATCGATACTCAGCAGTCGTTCCATCACCGTGAATACTGGCAGGAAGAGGGTTTTGAGGCATTTCAACAGGCCATGCTGGGGCTGATTGAAGCCTGTGAATCGCGCGATATCCCCGTTGTGGATATCTTTCATGTCGACGATGCCGGGCCGTTCTCACTGCAAAGCGGTTATGTCACCCCGATGTCCTTTTTACGTCATCAGCCTGCGGTCGCTTTCCAGAAGCATGTGCATAATGCCTTTACCGATACGGGCCTTGACCACTGGTTGCGCGAACGGGATATTAATCGTCTGATCATCTGTGGTCTGCGTACGGAACAGTGCTGCGAAACCACCGCGCGAGTGGCCTCGGATTTGGGCTATGCGGTGACCTTCGTCAGTGAAGCGACGCTGACCTTCCCGATGACCTGGAAGGGCATCACGCTCGATACCCACGAGCTGCGCCATCGTACCGAAACGGTTCTGGCCGGGCGTTTTGCAGAAATTAAAACTGTGGCGGAGACGCTGGAGTCGCTCTGATGAGTATCGACGTCTGGTTTGTGATGTTGCCGGGAGTACTCGCGCTGGATATGTCCGGCCCGGCAGAAACCTTTGTGCTGGCAGGCGATGCGTTTCGCCTGCACTACATCGGCCCGCAGCCGGAGGTCCCCACCTCGATTGGCCTGACGATGGGCGGAATTGCGCCTCTTCCCGAGACGCTGCCCGAAGGCAGTTTGCTGGTTTTACCGGGCGTGAGTGATTCGCGCCATCAGTTTTCGACGCCTCAGGCACAGAGCGTTCAGCACTGGCTGATGCGCCTGCAGCCCGAAATTCACCGTCAGGCCATCACGGTTATGTGCGTTTGCTCCGGAGCACTGCTGGCGGCGAAGTCGGGTTTACTCAATGGCAAGCAGTGCACAACGCATCACGATGTTATCGGGCGTCTTCGCGACGCGGCCCCCGGTGCGCTAATCAAAGAGAATCGTATTTTTGTGCAGGACGGTAACATCTGGACCAGTGCCGGGATCACCTCAGGGATTGATCTCGCTCTGCGCCTGATGAGCCGCCTGTGTGGGCCGGAAAAGGCGCTGGCTGTAGCCCGAGAAATGGTGGTGTGGTTCCGACGTTCGGGCGACGATCCTCAGCTCTCGCCGTGGTTGCGTTATCGCAATCATCTGCACCCGGCCATCCATCGCGCGCAGGATGCGCTGACCGCCGAACCGCAAAAAGGCTGGCAACTGGCCGATATTGCGGCTCTGGCGCATGTCAGCCCCCGGCATTTAACACGTCTTTTTCAGGAACATCTGGGGATCAGCGTGCGCGATTATCTGGAGCAGCTGCGGCTGGCGATTGCACAGCAATGGCTGTTGCAGGGGCGCGGCGTGGAGCAGGCGTCCATCGCCGCAGGGTTTTCGTCTCCACGCCAGTTTCACCGGGCAAAGCAGCGTGCAATCAACTGACAAACCGGCGCGTGTCCACGCGCTGCAGCAGCATCGACAGCAGCAGGCTGATGAGCAACGTCGCGGTGAAAATCCAGACGATATCCAGCAACGGCCAGCTTTTCAGCTCAAGTCCCCGCGTGCGCAGGGCGTGGATCACCAATGCGTGAAAGCCATAAATCCCGAGGGAGTGGCGTGAAATCAGCCCCAGTAGCGGAAGTGGGCGCGTGTTTAGAGTGTTTTTGACCAGCGTCAACAGCGAAACGGCGCAGATAAAGACCATCGGGCCGCAGTACACATACCAGGTGTCGGCAAAGTTCCCGCGCCAGCGCAGCTCATAGAGGGTTCCGCGTGAGATCACAAACACCGCCCCGATGAACAGCGCGGCGCAAAGCCACGTCAGCCAGGGCTTGCGCGTATCCAGCATACCGATTGCTCGCCCGAGCATTCCGTAAATCACGTAGTAAAACGTGTCGCCGTTAATATAGAGATTGATCGGCAGCCATTCGAAGCCGCCTATTTTCTGCGAAACGGTATTAGGATTGGCAAGCAGGCCAATCACCACCATCAGCGCCAGTAGCATCTTCCCACCGACGTTTTTGACCTGAATCAGCGGGGAGACGAGATAAATTACGATGATGGCGAAGAAAAACCACAGATGGTAGAAAACGGGTTTTTGCAGCAAATTCTTCAGCGACAGTTCGGCGTTTATCGACGTAAACAGGCTGATATAAAGCAACGCCACGGCGCTGTAAAACAGCAGGCACAGGCCAATGCGCAGGAAATGGCGCGGTTGTGCGCTGCGCTCACCGAAAAACAGATAACCGGAAATCATGAAAAACAGCGGGACGCTGACGCGCGATGCCGAGTTGAGGATATTGGCGATATCCCAGTTCATTGGGCTGATGCTGTGGGCATTGGTGATGTACCAGGTCGTGGTATGAATCATCACGACCATCAAACAGGCTATCCCTCGCAAATTATCAATCCAGCTAATTTTTGACTGCATCAGTTCCTCTGTGTTGGTGGTAAATACGGTCTGACTGTCATTGTGTGCTAGCCTCTCACTGGATAATTCTGAGTTTGCTTGGGCGCGCTTGAACGAAAGTCGCGAGATTCGCAGAATGCCGGGCCATAATCTATAAAGTTTTAATACTAAAAATAACAGCCAGAAAATAGGGCGGTAATAAAAATGATGATCACGCGCGCTGCGTCACTGATTCTGCTGGTTTTACTTGCAGGGTGCAGCTCACAGGAAGACGCTCCGGCACAGCGGGCGCAAAAAAGCAAAGTCAGCCCGGAACGCTCGTTAAATATGGAGCAGCTGTGTAAGGATCAGGCCGCCCATCGCTATAATACCGGCACTCAGAAAATTGATGTGACAGGCTTTGAGCAATTTCAGGGCAGCTATGAGATGCGCGGGTCTACGGCACGTAAAGAGGGCTTTGTCTGCTCTTTTGACGCAGACGGGCAGTTTTTGCATCTCTCAATGCGCTAAGCGCCTTATTTCCCCAATTTTCCCTAAACAAACCCGTTTCGTACTGTATATCTTGCAGTCAGCGGGTATACTGATCCCTTCCATTTAAAACCACACGTATCCAGCACGAAATACTATGCAAAAGTTTGATACCAAGACCTTCCAGGGCCTGATCCTGACGTTACAGGATTACTGGGCTCGTCAGGGCTGCACCATTGTTCAACCTTTGGACATGGAAGTTGGCGCCGGCACTTCACACCCGATGACTAGCCTGCGTGCGCTGGGGCCTGAACCTATGGCAACCGCGTATGTGCAACCATCCCGTCGTCCGACCGATGGCCGCTATGGCGAAAACCCGAACCGCTTACAGCACTATTACCAGTTCCAGGTGGTGATTAAGCCTTCTCCGGATAATATCCAGGAGCTGTACCTCGGTTCCCTGAAAGAGCTGGGCGTGGATCCAACCATTCATGACATTCGCTTCGTGGAAGATAACTGGGAAAACCCAACGCTGGGTGCCTGGGGTCTGGGCTGGGAAGTGTGGCTGAACGGCATGGAAGTGACGCAGTTCACTTACTTCCAGCAGGTTGGTGGCCTTGAGTGTAAGCCAATCACCGGTGAGATCACCTACGGTCTGGAACGTCTGGCGATGTACATTCAGGGCGTAGACAGCGTTTACGACCTGGTCTGGAGCGACGGCCCGCTGGGTAAAACCACTTACGGCGACGTGTTCCATCAGAACGAAGTGGAGCAATCCACCTATAACTTCGAATACGCGGATGTGGACTTCCTGTTCACCTGCTTCGAGCAGTACGAGAAAGAAGCGCAGCAGCTGCTGGCGCTGGAAACTCCGCTGCCGCTGCCAGCCTACGAGCGTATTCTGAAGGCCGCCCATAGCTTTAACCTGCTCGACGCCCGTAAAGCCATCTCCGTGACTGAACGTCAGCGCTATATTTTGCGCATTCGCACGCTGACCAAAGCCGTTGCAGAAGCTTACTACGCGTCCCGTGAAGCTCTTGGCTTCCCGATGTGCAATCGAAATAAATAAGAGGCGGCCATGTCTGAGAATACTTTCCTGGTGGAAATCGGCACTGAAGAGCTGCCACCAAAAGCCCTGCGCAGCCTGGCGGAATCCTTCGCTGCAAATGTCACGGCTGAGCTGGATAACGCTGGCCTGGCGCACGGCAAAATCGAATGGTTTGCGGCTCCACGCCGTCTGGCGCTGAAAGTTGCAAATCTCGCAGCCTCCCAGCCAGACCGCGAAGTCGAAAAACGCGGCCCGGCCATTGCCCAGGCGTTCGACGCGGAAGGCAAACCGAGCAAAGCCGCCGAAGGCTGGGCGCGTGGTTGCGGTATCACCGTTGACCAGGCTGAGCGTCTGGCGACCGACAAAGGTGAATGGCTGCTGTATCGCGCCCATGTGAAAGGCGAAAGCGCAGAAGCGCTGCTGCCAAACATGATTGCCACGTCGCTGGCTAAACTGCCAATCCCGAAACTGATGCGCTGGGGCGCGAGCGACGTGCACTTTGTACGTCCGGTTCACACCGTGACCCTGCTGCTGGGCGATAAGCTGATCCCTGCGACAATCCTGGGTATTCAGTCCGATCGCGTGATCCGTGGCCATCGCTTTATGGGCGAGCCTGAGTTCACCATCGAGCACGCCGATCAGTATCCGCAGATCCTGCTGGAACGCGGCAAAGTCATTGCCGATTACGAGCAGCGTAAAGCCAAAATCAAAGCAGACGCGGAAGAAGCGGCACGCAAAATTGGTGGTAATGCCGATCTGAGCGAAAGCTTGCTGGAAGAAGTGACCTCGCTGGTGGAATGGCCAGTGGTCCTGACGGCTAAGTTCGAAGAGAAATTCCTCGCCGTTCCGGCTGAAGCGCTGGTTTACACCATGAAGGGTGACCAGAAGTACTTCCCGGTTTACGCGGCGGACGGCAAATTGCTGCCAAACTTTATCTTTGTGGCGAATATTGAGTCGAAAGATCCGAGCCAGATTATCTCCGGTAACGAGAAAGTGGTTCGTCCACGTCTTGCGGATGCTGAGTTCTTCTTCAATAGCGACCGTAAAAAACGTCTGGAAGATCACCTGCCGCGCCTGCAAACCGTTCTGTTCCAGCAACAGCTCGGCACGCTGCGCGACAAAACCGATCGTATCGCGGAGCTGTCTGGTTGGATCGCCCGTGAAATCGGTGCTGATGTTAACCACGCGACTCGCGCGGGCCTGCTCTCCAAGTGCGACCTGATGACCAACATGGTGTTCGAATTTACCGACACCCAGGGCGTTATGGGCATGCACTACGCACGTCATGACGGCGAAGCGGAAGATGTCGCGGTTGCGCTGAATGAGCAGTATCAGCCACGCTTTGCGGGCGATGAACTGCCGTCTAATCCGGTGGCCTGTGCCGTCGCGATTGCCGATAAAATGGATACCCTTGCGGGGATCTTTGGTATCGGTCAGCATCCAAAAGGCGACAAAGACCCGTTTGCACTGCGTCGTGCGGCGCTCGGCGTGCTGCGTATCATCGTTGAGAAGAACCTGAATCTGGATCTGCAGACGCTGACTGAAGAAGCGGTACGTCTGTACGGCGACAAGCTGACCAACGCCAAAGTAGTGGATGACGTTATCGACTTTATGCTTGGCCGTTTCCGCGCCTGGTATCAGGACGAAGGCTACACCGTCGATACCATTCAGGCCGTTCTGGCACGCCGTCCAACGCGTCCGGCAGATTTTGATGCACGCATGAAGGCGGTTTCGCACTTCCGTACGCTGGAAGCCGCGTCTGCGCTGGCTGCGGCTAACAAGCGTGTTTCCAATATCCTGGCGAAGTCCGATGAACAGCTCACCGAACGTGTCAACGCTGCCACCCTGAAAGAACCAGAAGAGATCGCGCTGGCGATGCAGGTTGTGGTATTGCGCGACAAGCTGGAGCCGTTCTTCGCGGAAGGCCGCTACCAGGAAGCGCTGGTGGAACTGGCAGAACTGCGTGAAGTGATCGATGCCTTCTTCGAAAAAGTGATGGTAAACGTAGAGGATAAAGAGCTGCGTATTAACCGCCTCTCGATGCTCGAAAAACTGCGTGAACTGTTCCTGCGCGTGGCGGATATTTCGCTGCTGCAGTAATCGGTTATCGATATAAAAAAACCCGCTGAAAGGCGGGTTTTTTATTTTCTAAACGTGTTCTCTTTTAAAGAATATATGATCTGTCAGACACTATTCAGTGTGAGAAAGAGTAATATAATGATGCTCATTTAATTGGCTCAGGGAATGTTGCCAGATAAGGACATCAACATATGAGTAATACCGTTTATTTAAGGATGAAAGGCGAACGTCAGGGTGAAATATCTTCAGGCTGCGGAACAGAAAAATCCATTGGTAATCGCTACCAGTATCAGCATCGGGATGAAATTCTTGTTTACCAGCTTGCCTCCAGTATGACGAGCACCGCATATGGCATGAACCACCCGGGCCTGCGATTTACTAAACCGATAGATAAAAGCACGCCATTACTGACGACCGCGATTAATGAGAATGAAAAGCTGCAGCTGATCTTCGATTTTTATCGCACCAATCGCTACGGGCGACAGGAGAAATACTATCAGATAGAACTCCGTGGGGCATCTGTTCAGGGGATTATGCATTCTATAAATCCGGGTGTTCTCGATAGTGAAAATATCACTGTGAGTTATGAATATATTCGCAGCAAACATCTTAGCGCTAACACGGAATACAGTGACCTGATCCTACCGGATAACTATAAACAGCTGTTTCCGCCGAATGAAAAGCCGCAGCCAGAAATACGTCATATTATTTTGACACTGGGCGTCTTTTTTGATGGAACCGGTAATAATGCCGTGAACACGCAGAATATGTTAGCTGCCTGTACCGCTGCCCATTTCGAACTCTCCGATCCGGATGCTGAAATTATTCTGGCCCGTACTGCCGAGGAAAAGATGGGCATTTCAGGTACCAGCGCTACCAGCTATATCGGGGGCTATACAAATATTCACTGGTTAAATACGTTGTACAAAACGGATATCCCCATTGATACAGGGCAAGTGCAGGCAGCAATTTATGTGGAAGGGATTGGTACCGAAGCGGGCAAACCGGACAGTATGCTTGGCCTGACCTTAGGCGTGGCGGATACCGGGGTGATTGCGAAGACGGACCTTGCGGTGAAGCAGATTGCGGTGGGCTTAAGAAAATTCTTCAATGATTTGAGCGAATTTATTTCGGTTCCTTCACTTAAGGTCACAGAGCTGAGGTTTGATATCTTTGGTTTTAGCCGTGGAGCCGCCGCCGCACGCCATTTTGCCAACCGTATTCAGGATAAAGACAGAGTGATCGCCAATGCCATTCGCTACGGAATGGGAGAGGTCAATTATGTCGGTGCGCCAGCCGGGAAAACGCGTTTCATCGGCATTTTCGATACTGTCGCCGCCATCGGCACGCCACAGAACGGCCTGAACCCGCACACGGCGAACACCGGCGAGGTCAATATCATGCTGCGTCCTGGCGTGGCGGAAAAAGTCTTTCATATCACGGCACAGAACGAATGCCGCTTTAACTTTGCGCTGAACAGTGTCCAGCCCGCCTGGCCTGAACTGGCGCTGCCCGGCGCTCACTCCGATATCGGCGGAGGTTATTTGCCAGTGGTGCGCGAAAATATCTTCCTTACACGCCCCGAGGGTGAAACGGTGCCACTCAACACACCTCCTCAAAAGTCGCGGGCGTACCGTCATGCCGTAGCACAATTGTCTGTACTTGAGGCTTCCGCAGTAGTGGCCCCGCTTATCCGCACCAACGACATTAGCGCGGATGTGTGGGAAGACGAGCGAATGCCAGCCCATCACATCGAGGGGATGCAAAAACGGGCATTTGCTGCGCTGACCATGAAGCAAAGACTGGTGAAGAACGACTGGTCCAAAGTGGTACTACGGGTCATGCTCGATGCGGCGCAGGAGGCGGGAGTCGTGTTTGATCCACTTGACTCAAATAAACCGGGACTGGCACTTCCCCAAGAATTATCTTCTCTCTGTGAAACAGCGATAAAGTCAGGAAAAGCAGCACGTCTTGGTTTATCACTCATTCACTTTACGCCGACTGAAATCGATATTATTGCTGAGAAGTATATCCACTGCTCGGCAAACTGGAACAGCATCACGCTCGACTCACACAGGAAGATTTATGGTGGTATGTCACCCTCGAAGATAATTGGTTTTGTAAATCGCCCTGATGAGGGATGGAAACGGACAACCTATGACATGGATGGGAATAAAAAATGAAAATGGGCAAACGGTTCTTTATTTCACTTTTGCTTGCAGTTGCAGGTTGCCATTCGACCGGAGCCATAACCCCCGAAGAAACCGGTGAAATGCCTTATGGGATGTGGGAATTTGCATTTTTTACGCCCAAGGCATTACCTGCTGATGTGACTTATGTCGGCATTATCGATGATAAAAATATTCTCTACTCATTCAGAACGCTGGACAGTACTAAGGATAGTTGGGTAACAGTTGGCACATGGAATAATAAGGTAAGACGGCATGCACAATTCAACAAAGCCCGCCATCCCCCTGTCGCTATGCTGTTTTGCTGGGACTCAATAATCGATAAAAAGACGTATGAAACGCGCATTATATTTCCTGAATCACTTAGGAGCAGAATGAGTGTTTCGACAGGAGTTGATCGCTATGGCGAAAAAGCATGGTATGACACTCTGTTGTTTGGGCTTGCGCCCGGGGGAAAAGTAAAGGTCTGGTTGCAAAATACCGTTGGGGGTAATGGAAGCATCGAAGTGGAGCCAAAAAAAATCACCACATTATCAGACGATAAGTTGGATGGTTGTAAGGGGATAACCCAACATCCAAATGGTTATGTGTATTTTGGTGAAACACCCGAATTTATCAAAGGCAAAACCTACCCTTACGGCAATTGGTGAGACTGTGAACTCACGCTTAACACCATGGATGGCAATAAATGAAATCTGGCAAACGGATTTTTCTTTTACTCTTACTTGCAGTTGCAGGCTGCCACTCGGCTGGATCTCTAACCCCGGAAGAAACCGGTGAAATGCCTTATGGGATGTGGGAGTTTGCATTTTTTACGCCGAAAGCGCTTCCGGCCCTCGTGACATATGTCGGCATTATCGATGATAAAAATATTCTCTACTCATTCAGAACGCTGGACAGTACCCAGGATAGCTACCTGACCGTCGGCACATGGAATGATAAGGTCGGTCGGCATGGGCAATTTAACAAAGCCCGTCATCCGCCTGTAGCCATGCTTTTTTGTTGGGATTCCAGTATTGATAAAAAAACCTATGAGACGTGTATTATTTTTCCATCATTCATGAGGGAAAAAATGAGGATATCTACAGGGATAGACCGCTTAGGAGAAAGGGCCTGGTACGACACCATCCTGTTTGGTCTGGCTCCCGAGGGGAAGGTCAAAGTCTGGTTACAAAACAGTGGCGGGGGAGACAACCTGCCAGTAGAGCCTAAAAAAATCACAACGCTGTCAGGCGACAAACTGGATGGTTGCAAAGGCATCACCAAACATTCAAAAGGGTATCGGTATTCGAAGACGACGCAGGAATTTATCAAAGGCAAAACGTACCCTTACGGCAATTGGTGAGACTGTGAACTCACGCTTAACACCATGGATGGCAATAAATGAAATCTGGCAAACGGATTTTTCTTTTACTCTTACTTGCAGTTGCAGGCTGCCACTCGGCTGGATCTCTAACCCCGGAAGAAACCGGTGAAATGCCTTATGGGCTGTGGGAGTTTGCATTTTTTACGCCGAAAGCACTTCCGGCCCTCGTGACATATGTCGGCATTATCGATGATAAAAATATTCTCTACTCATTCAGAACGCTGGACAGTACTCAGGATAGCTACCTGACCGTCGGCACATGGAATGACAAGGTCGGTCGGCATGGGCAATTTAACAAAGCGCGTCATCCGCCTGTAGCCATCCTTTTTTGTTGGGATTCCAGTATTGATAAAAAAACCTATGAGACGCGTATTATTTTTCCAGCATTCATGAGGGAAAAAATGAGGATATCTACAGGGATAGACCGCTTAGGAGAAAGGGCATGGTACAACACCATCCTGTTTGGTCTGGCTCCCGAGGGGAAGGTCAAAGTCTGGTTACAAAACAGTGGCGGGGGAGACAACCTGCCGGTAGAGCCTAAAAAAATCACAACGCTGTCAGGCGACAAACTGGATGGTTGTAAAGGCATCACCAAACATTCAAAAGGATATCGTTCTTCGAAGACGACGCAGGAATTTATCAAAGACAAAACCTACCCATATGGCAACTGGTGAGTCTGGAAACTCACGTTTAACACCATGGATGGCAATAAATGAAATCTGGCAAACGGATTTTTCTTTTACTCTTACTTGCAGTTGCAGGCTGCCACTCGGCTAGACCTATAACCCCAGAAGAAACCGGTGAGATGCCTTATGGGCTATGGGGATTTGTGTTTTTTACGCCGAAAGCGCTTCCGGCTTTTGTCAATTATGTTGGCATCATCGATGATAAAAAAGTTCTCTACTCATTTAGAACGCTTGATCGGGTTGAGGATGATGCTTCAAGCATCGGGTTATGGAATAACCGCTACATGAATTTCGCGCAATTTAACAAAGCGCGCCATCCACCGGTGGCTATGCTTTTTTGCTGGGATTCTATTATCGATAAAAAAACCTATGAAACGCGTATTATTTTCCCGGCGTCCATGAGGGAAAAAATGAACACCTCAACTGGCTGGGTAAGGAGGCCTGGTACAGTACAATTCTGTTTGGTCTGGCTCCCGAGGGGAAGGTTAGAGTCTGGTTGCAAAACAGCGGCGGGGGAAACAACCTGCCGATAGAGCCTAAAAAATCACAACGCTGTCAGGCGATAAACTGGAGGGATGTAAAGGGATAAGTCGGCTTGATATGTCTTACAAAATTCCGGAGGGATATGATCAGGATACAAAAGACTTTATCAAAGACAAAACCTACCCTTACGGCAACTGGTGAGGCTGTGAACTCACGTTTAACTCCTTGGATGGCAATAAATGAAATCTGGCAAACGGTTCTTTCTTTCACTCTTTCTTGCTGTTGCAGGTTGCCAATCGGCTGGATCTCTAACCCCGGAAGAAACCGGTTAATCACTGCCTAACTTTTAACCTTGAAACCTTGGCCCGAATGCGGCTATCCTTTGTCGCGACGAACCCCTCGTCATTTCTGGAGCACATAACGAAAAATGAACAATCACGACTGATGAATTTCGATCCTTGCTAAACGCTTGTGCGTCGGCAGGGGATGTTTTGATTTCATTCAGGAGTGCTTATGGCTCATTTTTGTGCGCAATCCCCCTCTTTTATTTTGCATCAGGTCACCTGTCAGTTTGCGACGGGCGATACCCTTTTTGGTCCGCTGAATTTAGCGCTGGAACCGTCGCTTTGTGCGCTGGTCGGGCGTAACGGCAGCGGCAAAACACGCCTTTTACGCCTGCTGGCCGGGCTGGACTCCCCGACGAGTGGTCATATCGAGCGTCGCGCGTCGCATGTTTACGTCGCGCAGCAGCATGATATTTCTGCGCAGACCACCCTGGCGGAACTGCTTGGCTACGACGACATTTTCGCGACCCGCCGACGCATCGACAGCGGTGACTATCAGCCAGACGATCTGGAACGTCTCGACGGTTACTGGGACTTAGCTGAACGGTTAACCGCGGCGTTTCTCACGGCCAATCTTCCTCCTTTTGATCCCGAACACCTCGCGTCTTCCCTTAGCGGCGGCGAACGCGTGCGGGCTTTGCTGTGCGGGGCTTTTACCGCTAATGCCGATTATCTGCTGCTTGATGAGCCGACGAACCACCTCGACAGACAGGGGCGTGAATGGTTTTACGCCCAGCTCGCGCGTTGTAGCTGCGGCGTGATGGTCGCGACTCACGATCGCGAATTACTGGCGCAGGTGCCGCGCATACTGGAACTTAGCGGTACCGGGCTACGCGTTTATGGCGGCAATTACGACGACTATGAACGCCAGCGGGATGCCGAACAGCAGGCGGCGCGTGCGGCGCTGGACCATGCTGCCACAGAGCGCAAACGCACCCGCGCCCGTATGCACAAAGAGCATGACGCCAGCCAGCGGCGGTCGGCGCAAACGCTGCGCACGGTTGATTCCATGAACATCGCCTCCTTTGAACGGATTAAATATAAAATGGCGGCGAAAGAGCGGCCCGGTACGTGGCGCAAGCAGCATCATGAACAAACTGACGCCCTGAATACTGCCGTAAAACAGGCTCGTGAGCGGGTGGAGGAAGAGAATCCGGTGATGTTTACCCTGCCGGGCAGTCGCATTGCCGAGGGCAAACAGGCGATCGTCCTGCAGGAGCTGGTTCTTCCGTACGTGAACATGCCCCCTGTTAACTGGCGCATGGACGGTCCGATGCGCGTGGCGCTACGCGGGCCAAACGGCTGCGGGAAATCGACATTATTGAAGATTATTCTCGGTGAGCTGGAAGCTGTTTCAGGAACCTGTCGCGTGTCGGTGCAAAGTGCGTATCTCGATCAGCACCTGTCGCAGCTGGATCTTACACAGTCCGTCATGACGCATCTCAACCTGCATGACACGCCGCTGGAAGAGGGCGTGCTGCGCAGTCGTCTGGCGCAGCTTCAATTGGGTGCGGATAAAGTCTCCCTGCCGCTGAGGGAGCTGAGCGGCGGCGAGCGTCTGAAAGCGGCGTTGGCATGCGTCCTGTGGCGGGAAGAGGCTATTCAACTGTTGCTGCTGGATGAACCGACGAACCATCTGGATTTGGCCTCTGTACAGGCGATTGAAGCGGCGCTGGCCGGTTTTCCCGGTGCGCTGCTGGTGGTGTCCCACGATCAGGCTTTCCTTAATGGACTCCAGCTGACCCATGAGATGGTGTGGGATGAGAAAGGATGGCGTTGTGAAGGGCTCTAGAATACAAACCCCCGCAATTGCGGGGGCGATAAGATGAACGTATTAACTTACTGCGTACTGACTGTTCGAGCGACCTGAATCATGCGCATCAGTTTCAGCTCGGTCGTGGAGGGTTTTACACGTTTTGATTCCCACTCATGGACCAAGGCCACACTGACGCCCATCTCTCGGGCGAAATCATCAATTTTTAACCCTGTCCCTTTGCGTAATCGCTCAAATTCAGTAAAGGGATTCGTCTTTTGGGACGGGGTAACGGTCTGCGATAAATCTTTAAAAACAATTTGTTCCAGGCTGCTTAACAGCTCAAGCATAGGATCTTTAGATTCCATTAAGAACTCCTCTTAAATCACACAGCGGGATCGTGAACATCAGAGAGCCAATTAAGGATAGCCTCAAAAGAGTGCAAAAGATTGTCACGTCTGTGATTAATCGTGCGGTAACGATTGCCTTATTCGTTTCAGCAAAAGAGAGCGTGACGCTAATTACCTGATTAATCGAAACAGGCTTTGCGCAGTATTTTTTTGTAAATCGTAAGAAATAAACCGGCAATAGCCGTTTTGCATGAAAAGAGTATCCTGACGGCCTGACCTGGACTATCCTAATCAGCGTCGGGCACGCGTGTGCCGGTGTGCGTTTTTTGGGTGAAAGGAGTATTAAAATGGCGACAGGAAAGTCCTGCTCTCGCTGGTTTGCGCCTATTGCGGCGTTGTTGATGGTAGTTAGCCTGAGTGGGTGTTTCGATAAAGAAGGCGATCAGCGTAAAGCGTTTATCGATTTTCTACAAAATACCGTGATGCGCAGTGGCGAGCATCTGCCGACGCTGACTGCGGATCAGAAAAAACAGTTTGGTCCCTTCGTTTCCGATTACGCCATCCTTTATGGTTATTCACAGCAGGTGAATCAGGCGATGGATTCCGGTTTGCGTCCGGTTGTGGACAGCGTTAACGCAATCCGCGTTCCACAGGACTATATGACTCAGCGTGAACCGCTGCGCCAGTCTAATGGTGCGCTCGGGGTGCTGAGCCAGCAGCTACAGAATGCGAAAATGCAGGCTGATGCGGCGCGTTCTGCGCTGAAACAGGGTGAAGATCTGAAACCTGTGTTTGATCAGGTGTACGAGAAAGTTGTCACCAAACCTTCAGATGCAATGCAGCCGCTGATCCCAGCCGCGCAGATCTTTAGCCAGCAACTGGTGCAGGTGGGCGATTTTATCTCCCAGCAGGGGACG
This sequence comes from Lelliottia sp. 489, assembly GCF_050435885.1. Taxonomy (NCBI): domain Bacteria; kingdom Pseudomonadati; phylum Pseudomonadota; class Gammaproteobacteria; order Enterobacterales; family Enterobacteriaceae; genus Lelliottia; species Lelliottia sp. 489. Next base: position 226,773 of record NZ_JBNDLC010000005.1, read on the forward strand.
CAGGTGAGCTTTGTCTCTAACGGCATTCAGTTCCCAACGTCTCAGCAAGCCAGCCAGTACAACACGCTGATTGGGCCGCTTGCCTCTCAGCACCAGGCCTTTAGCCAGGCGTGGAGCGCGGCAGTCACCGCGACGGAATAAAAGAAAACCCCGCCTGGTGCGGGGTTTTTTACAAGCTGATAAAAATAATGCTTGTCATTCATCTACCACATCGGTATAACTATTCCTGTCGGTTTGTTACACAGACCTAAAGCAGTTTAGTTAAGTAGTCCAGATGAGTTATCCAAAGATACCTTCGTAGTGACCCTTCCTTCATCGCTTAAAAATCTGTAACACATTCCATCATCGCGCCGGAAGGCAAAACGTATTTTAAAAAGGTAATTTCTATGTCTGGTAAAATGACTGGTCTGGTAAAATGGTTCAACGCTGATAAAGGCTTCGGCTTCATCACTCCTGACGATGGCTCTAAAGATGTATTCGTACACTTCTCTGCTATCCAGAACGAAGGCTACAAATCTTTGGACGAAGGTCAGAAAGTTTCCTTCACCATCGAAAGCGGCGCTAAAGGCCCAGCAGCTGGTAACGTTGTAAGCCTGTAAGCTTCCAACCCAGCAGCACAAGAATTTAAAAACCCGCCTCTGGCGGGTTTTTTTCGTTTCAGGCTTTGTGATTATTTTACCTGCGGGTTCACGCAGTTCTTCTCAACTTTCCCGTTCAGCGCATCGATCAGGTTATCCACCGCCGTGGACGCCATATTGTATCGCGTCTCATGAGTGGCCGAACCGATATGCGGCAGCGCAACCACGTTAGGCAATGTCAGCAGCGGCGAATCGATCGGCAGCGGCTCCTGCTCGAACACATCCAGACCCGCCGCGTGGATCTCACCCTGTTGCAAGGCTTCAATCAACGCCTTCTCATCCACCACTGGCCCACGGCCTGCGTTGATGAAAATGGCCGTTTTTTTCATTTTCTCAAACTCAGCTTTACCGATCAGATGATGCGTCTCATCCGTCAGCGGCAGGATCAGGCAGACATAATCCGCTTCCTGCAGCAGTGTATCTAACTCACAGTAACGGCCATTGAAACGCTCTTCAGCTTCTTTATGCTGACGGCGTGCATTGTAGAGAATCGGCATGTTAAAGCCGAAATGCGCGCGCTGAGCCAGCGCCAGCCCGATCCGGCCCATGCCGACAATCCCCAGCGTTTTGCCGTGAACGTCCACACCAAACCAGTCGGGACCGATGCTTTTAGTCCATTCGCCTGCTTTCACGCGCTCAGCCACTTCCACAACGCGACGCGCAGTGCTCAGCACCAGCGCCATCAGCGTATCCGCAACCGTCTCGGTGAGTGCGGTTGGCGTGTGCATCAGCAGAACATTGCGTGCGTTAAGCGCCTCGACGTCAAAGTTGTCGTAGCCGACAGAGATCGTCGAGGTCGCACGAAGCTTCGGCATTTTCTCCAGCAATGCGCTATCCACTTTTTCGCTTGAGCCCAGTAGCCCTTCCGCGCTGGCAAAGGCTTCCGCGTGCTGCGCCACGGTCTCCTGGCTCAGGTTTTTCACCTGCGTGACGGTGAAATGTTCCTCAAGACGTTTGTGTAGATCGTCGGGCAGTGCTTTATACAAAATGACGGACGGCTTCATGCTAATCTCCGTTGATTTTAAAAGGTTCAGGCGTGACGTGCGCCAGCAGGAATTTGTTGATTATTAGCAGGCTTAACAATCAAAGTAAGCCACACAGAAGCGAAAAGTGCCACCCCCATAAATATGTACGAGGCCGACGGGCTGCCGGTGGCGCCGTTGAGATAGCCAACAAACCACGAGCCGAAGAACGAACCTAACGCTCCCATGCTGTTGATCAGCGCCATCGCGCCACCGGCTACGTTACGCGGCAGCATTTCCGGGATGATGGCAAAGAACGGACCATATGGCGCGTACATGGCCGCACCAGCGATCACCAGCAGCGTGTAAGAGACCCAGAAATGGTTTGCGCCTACCGCCCATGAACCGATAAAGGCGAAAGCGGCAATCAACAGCAGCGGCCAGACGAATAATTTACGGTTTTGCAGCTTATCCGAGGCCCACGACACCACGATCATCGCGATCGTTGCCGCCAGATACGGCACCGACGACAGCCAGCCCACTTCCACCATGCCGAGGTTTTCGCCACCGCTGCGAATAATCGACGGCAGCCACAGCACAAAACCGTACACCCCGATGCTCCACGCGAAATATTGCATACACAGCAGGATAACGTTGCGCGAACGGAAAGCCTCACCGTAGTTACGCACCGCTTTCAGCCCCTGCTGTTCTTTATCCAGCTCGGCCTGCAGAGCGGCTTTTTCACTGGTGGAAAGCCAGGTCGCCTGCGACGGTTTATCTTTCACCAGCACCCACCAGCAGAATGCCCAGATGATCGCCGGGAATCCTTCGATGATGAACATGTGACGCCAGCCGAATGACTGAATCAGATAACCCGAAACCACGGACATCCACAGGACCGTCACCGGGTTACCGAGGATCAGGAACGTATTGGCGCGTGAGCGTTCAGATTTGGTAAACCAGTTGCTGATGTAAATCAGCATCGCAGGCATCACGGCGGCTTCAACGACCCCGAGAATAAAGCGAATGGCGGCCAGTGCGGGGATATTATTGACCATCCCGGTGAGGGATGCGCAGGCGCCCCACAAAATCAGGCAGACAAAGATCAGTTTGCGCACGCTGCGGCGTTCGGCGTAAATCGCTCCAGGGATCTGGAAGAAGAAATAGCCAAGGAAGAACAGGGCGCCTAACAGGGACGAAACGCCTTTGGTGATCCCCAAATCTTCGGTGATCCCTGCGGCAGACGCGAAGCTGAAGTTCGCGCGATCAAGGTACGCCAGGCTGTACGTGATAAACACGATAGGCATGATGTACCACCAGCGTTTAACTGCATTGGTCGATGTGTTCATGGGCTTGCCTCTGTTGTTGAGGTTTATACCGCCGTTGTCTGTAGGGTACACGGTGGCTGATTATTGTTACTCGGACAGTTGTGCGCGGGTCGGCAATCCTTCGCTGTCGCCTTGCACCTGAATGGCCAGCGATCCGATCTTATTCCCGCGTGCGACGGCCTGTTGTAGCGTTTTGCCTTCCAGCAGGGCGCTAATCACCCCGACTGCGAATCCATCTCCTGCGCCGACGGTGTCGACAACGTTATCGACTTTCACCGCAGCGACAGCACCTTTCTCGCCGCTGGCGGTTTTGAACCATGCTCCGTCAGCGCCTGTTTTCAGCACCACGGCCTGCACGCCGTGCGCCAGATAAAAATCGGCGATCCCTTCCGGGGTTTTCTGCCCGGTGAGGATCATGCCCTCTTTCAGACCGGGCAGAACCCAGTTTGCCTGGAAGGCCAGGTGATTGAGCTTTTCAACCATCTCGGCTTCGCTTTTCCACAGCACCGGGCGCAGGTTCGGATCGAAAGAGATCGTCTTACCCTGGGCTTTCAGGGAACTGGCCGCGTGATCGAGCAGATCGTATGAACTGGCCGATAGCGCCGCTGCGACGCCACTCAAATGCAGGTGACGCGCTGAAGAAAAGTAAGCAGGATGAAAATCTTGCGTGGAAAGATGGCTGGCGGCAGAACCTTTGCGGAAATACTCCACAATGGGATCGGTTCCATTTTCGACTTTAGATTTGAGCTGAAAGCCGGTCGCGAAACGGTTGTCGAGAGTGACGCCCGCCGCGTCGATCCCCTCTTTTTTCAGCGAATCCAACACAAAGTGGCCAAAACTGTCGTCGCCCACGCGGCTGACCCAGCCAACGTTGAGTCCCAGGCGCGCCAGGCCGGTTGCTACGTTCAGCTCTGCGCCCGCGACACGTTTGATAAAGTGTTCAACCGAGCGCAGCTCGCCCGTTTCCGTGGCCACAAACATGGCCATGGCTTCACCGATGGTGATGACGTCCAGAGAATCAGACATGCCGTGTCTCCTCACGCAGCAGATTGACGTAATGGCGAGTTACCGCCGCTAAATCTGGCCCTTCCAGCGGGAATTCAATGCCTCGAGGGGCGTCGGTCGGAAGCTGGTTCAGCAGATCCATCCAGCGGGCATCGGCGTTATCCGGTGGGATAGCGCGGAAGTGTTGGTGATGCGGGACAGCGGCTTTGACATGGATATAACTCACCGCCGGGGCCAGATGGCGCGCAGCTTCTTCCGGCGATTCACCAACCCACAGCCAGTTTCCGGTATCGAAGGTGAGGGGGACAGGCAGTTCCATCACCCGGCAGGCCGCCTTGAAACGCTGCATTGGCGCAAGCTGCCCGCAGTCGGTCTGATCATTTTCTACTACCAGCGTCATCCCGCTTTCCAGCAGCAGTTCGCGTAAGGCTACAAGGGGCTGTTTATCGCGGAAATGACCCAGCGAGACCTTCAGCCACAGGGCATTGAGGGTGCTGGCTTCTGCGAGATAGCGCGGCAGATCCGGGTTCAGTGTGCCGTCTGGCATCAGTAACGCGGCGGGGGCGGAGTAACAGGCGAACAAACCGAGCAGTTCAATAGACTGAGCCAATGTCGGCAACGCCTGTAGCTCCTCATCATTAAATAGCTCCCGGCGGATCTCGACGCCGTCGGCTCCCCCGGCGGCAATGACCGGTAATATGGCCCGCTGGCCGCCCACCTGACGGACGTGATCTGCGCCATACGCGGCGGTGACGACGATGATTTTCCTGCCCATTGGCTGACTCCCATTCATAGCTGATAGGTATTACGCTAGATGGAACCGGTTCCAAAGAAAAGGTCAGGATGTTGAATTTATGATCGTCATCACGAAGGGGGGTTAACGCGACGTCGAGCCGCGCACGATCAGCTCACCGGAGAAGACCTGCTCGCGCACGGTGTCGGTAATGCCTTCGATGCGGCGCACGACCTGCTCGACCGCGGCGTAGCCAATCTGCCAGGTCGGCTGTTTGAGAGTGGTAATGCCAACGCCTGCCAGCTCGGCCCATTCGAGTTCATCGAATCCGAGCAGGCCAATATCGCTGCCCCAGTTCAGGCCAATACGTTTGAGGGAGCGGGCCACCTGCAGCGTGAGCGCGCCGTTGGCGGAAATGACCGCTTTGCGCATCCCGCGATGACGGGTATGGAACTGGCGCAGGGTATTATCCATTTGATCGGCTTCGTGCAGCGGAATTTCGGCATTCTCGGCGATCACGCCAGGATAACGCGCCAGGGTGGCGCGAAATGCGCTGAGACGGTCGCGACGGGTATTCACCATGCCCAACGGCTCGCTCATGAACAAAATCGCTTCGAAACCTTGCTCGATCAGGTGCTCTGTTGCCGTTGTGGCGGCCTGAGTGTTGTCCAGTCCTACCACGTCGCAGGCGAATTCCGGGATTTTGCGATCAATCAGCACCATCGGCAGGGACGACTGTTGCAGGCGGTTAAGCCCCTCTTCGCGCATCCCCACGGCATTGACCACTATGCCTTCGACCTGATAGCTGCGCAGCAGGTCAAGGTAGTGCAGCTCCTGGTCCACTTCGTTGTTGGTGTTACACACCAGCGGGGTGAAGCCCTTTTCGCGGCACGCGGCTTCGATGCCACTGAGCACGTTGACGGAGTAGGGGTTGGTAATGTCGGCGATGATCAGACCGATGAGGCGAGTGCGACCATGCTTCAGGCCGCGAGCCATCAGGCTTGGGCGGTAATCCAGTTCGGCGATGGCTTGTTCAATACGGGCCAGCAGCGCGTCGGAAAGCAGATGTTTCTCGCCATTAAGATAGCGCGAAATACTGGTTTTTCCGGTTTTGGCGGCTTTCGCCACGTCACTGATGGTGGGCCGTGCTGATTTGCTCATCGCTGATTCCCTTAAGATTAGTGAGAACACCTTAGCGGGAAAATCAACGATGGCAAGCGCTTCATGCCGGATGGCGCAGCCGCCACCCGGCATTTCATTTACTGAATGGGGCTTAATGTGATCTCAACGCGGCGGTTCTGCGCTTTGCCTTCTGCCGTGCTGTTGCTGGCAATTGGATTCGCCGGGCCCATGCCGCTGGTGCGGATGCGGTTTGCGGCAACGCCCTGAGTGATCAGCGAGCTGGCGACGGAATCCGCGCGCTGCTGAGACAGACGCATGTTCAGATCCTGGCTCCCGGTGCTGTCGGTGTAGCCAATAACGTTAACGGCTGTTTTGCTGTACTCTTTGAGCACCGTTGCCACACCGGTCAGCGTGTTGGCACCCGCCGGTTTCAGCGTTGCGCTGCTGCTGTCGAAGGTCACGTTGTTCGGCATGTTCAGAATGATGTTGTCGCCACTTCGCGTCACGCTCACGCCCGTTCCCTGCATTTTGTCGCGCAGTTTAGCTTCTTGCACATCCATGTAATATCCTACGCCGCCGCCCAATGCGGCACCCGCTGCAGCCCCGATCAGCGCGCCTTTGCCGCGATCTTTCTTCGAGGAAGAGAGTGCGCCAACGCCTGCGCCGACCAATGAGCCAATACCCGCGCCAATGCCGGATTTGCCCGCTTCACGTTCGCCGGTGTAAGGGTTGGTTGTGCAGCCAGAAACCGCCAGTGCTCCACTGACCAGAGCCGCAATGACAAGTACGCGTTTATTCATCTTATTTCCTTAATCCTTTTTATTCTTTGCCACGAAGCGTGTGGCGGTTGATTATGACGCCCTAAGAGGAAGAAAATTCCAGGGCTAACTCTGAAATTTGTGTCCAAATCTTAAATAGCCTCAAAGAAGGCCGTCACACCTGCAACAGACAAACCCAGGAGCGCACGCTTGACCACTTCAATAAAAACGATTCTGACCGCCGCCCACTGGGGCCCGATGCTGGTTGAAACCGATGGCGAGAATGTCCTGTCCTCGCGCGGGGCGCTGCCAACGCAGCACCCTAATTCGTTACAAACTGTGGTGCGCGATCAGGTGCACAGTAAAACCCGCGTGCGCTGGCCGATGGTGCGTAAGGGTTTTCTGGCCTCGCCGGATAATCCGCAGGGTACGCGCGGACAGGATGAGTTCGTTCGGGTGAGCTGGGATGATGCGCTGGCGTTGATCCATACGCAGCACAAACGTATTCGTGAGACCCATGGCCCGGCGTCTATATTTGCGGGTTCTTATGGCTGGCGTTCGAACGGTGTGCTGCACAAAGCGGCGACGCTCCTGCAGCGCTATATGAGCCTGGCGGGGGGCTACACCGGGCACCTTGGTGACTACTCAACCGGCGCAGCGCAGGCGATCATGCCGTACGTTGTCGGCGGAAATGAAGTTTATCAGCAGCAGACCAGCTGGCCGCTGGTGCTGGAGCACACGGATGTGGTGGTGCTGTGGAGCGCCAATCCGCTCAACACGCTCAAAATCGCGTGGAACGCGAGCGATGAGCAGGGGATTCCCTATTTCGATGCGCTGCGTAAAAGCGGTAAACGCCTGATCTGTATTGACCCGATGCGCTCCGAAACCGTCGATTTCTTCGGCGATAGCGTTGAGTGGCTGGCCCCGCACATGGGGACCGACGTCGCGATGATGCTGGGTATCGCCCATACGCTGGTGGAAAACGGCTGGCACGACCAGGCGTTTCTCGCCCGCTGCACTACAGGGTATGACAAATTCGCTGACTACCTGACGGGCAAAACCGACGGGATCGCCAAAACCGCCGAGTGGGCGGCGGACATTTGCGGCATTGATGCGGCGAAAATCCGCGAACTGTCGGCACTGTTCCACGAAAATACCACTATGCTGATGTCCGGCTGGGGAATGCAGCGCCAGCAGTTTGGCGAGCAGAAACACTGGATGCTGGTGACTCTTGCGGCGATGCTGGGTCAGATTGGTACGCCGGGCGGCGGCTTTGGTTTGTCGTATCACTTTGCTAACGGTGGAAACCCGACCCGTCGCGCTGCGGTTCTGGCCTCGATGCAGGGTTCCGTGCAGGACGGGATTGATGCGGTAGATAAAATCCCGGTGGCGCGCATCGTCGAAGCGCTGGAAAATCCCGGTGGTTTCTACCAGCACAACGGCCTGGATCGCCACTTCCCCGATATCCGTTTTGTCTGGTGGGCGGGCGGCGCAAACTTCACCCATCATCAGGATACCAACCGACTGATCCGCGCCTGGCAAAAGCCGGAGCTGGTGGTGATTTCCGAATGCTTCTGGACAGCGGCAGCCAAACACGCCGATATCGTTCTGCCAGCGACCACCTCCTTTGAGCGTAACGATCTCACCATGACCGGCGACTACAGCAATCAGCACATGGTGCCGATGAAGCGCGTCGTTGCGCCGCGCGATGAAGCACGTGATGACTTTGAGGTGTTTGCGGAGCTGAGCGAACGCTGGGAAGAGGGCGGTCGCGAGCGTTTCACCGAAGGGAAATCCGATCTCGAGTGGCTGGAGACGTTTTACCAGATTGCGGCGCAGCGCGGTGCCGCTCAGGGGGTAACATTGCCGCCGTTTGCCCAGTTCTGGGAAGCGAATGAGATCGTCGAAATGCCGGAGAGTGAGCAGAATGCGCAGTTTGTTCGCTTCGCGGACTTCCGCCGCGACCCACAATCGCATCCGCTGAAAACCGAAAGCGGCAAAATTGAGATCTACTCGCAACGTATCGCCAGCTTTAACTATGCCGACTGCCCGCCGCACCCGATGTGGCTGGAGCCGGACGAGTGGCACGGCAATGCGCAGCCAACACAGTTGCAGGTGCTCTCTGCGCACCCGGCGCACCGTCTGCACAGCCAGCTGAACTATTCGTCCCTGCGCGAACAGTACGCCGTGGCCGGACGCGAGCCGATCACGCTGCATACCCTTGATGCGAAAGCGCGCGGAATTGCCAATGGCGATGTGGTGCGTGTCTGGAACGCTCGCGGGCAGGTGCTGGCCGGGGCGGTGGTGAGTGAGGGCATTAAACCGGGCGTGATCTGTATCCACCAGGGGGCGTGGCCGGATCTGGAACTCACGGCAGGCGGGATTTGCAAAAACGGCGCGGTGAACGTGCTCACCAAAGATCTCCCCAGCTCGAAGCTGGGGAACGGGTGCGCGGGGAACACGGCGCTGGCGTGGGTGGAGAAATATCAGGGCCCTGAGCTGACGCTTACGGCGTTTGATCCGCCTGCCAGCTCATAATCCACGTCGGGTGTTGAGTCTCTTCCTGCCAGGCGCTGTCTTCAATGCGAAAACCCTGAGCATGGTAGAAATTCACCGCCCGACTGTTTTTCTGGTAAACCTCAAGACTGAGATAGGGGAACTGCTGCTGCACGTGGTGGATCAGCGCGTGGCCGATCCCTCTCCCCGCATGAGCGGTGGCGACAAAGAGCGCGCCGATAAACTGCGACTCCATCACGCTGATAAAACCACGCACCTCGCCTTTCTCTTCCCATACCCAGGTTTCTGCACCGGGGAGATAGGTGTCGCGTACCAGCGGTTCACTTTCTATCCAGTATTGCGCGTCGATAAACGGGTGCGCCTCGGTGGTGCTTTCAAGCCATAAACTGAGCAGCGGCGCAGTGTTTTCACTTTGCCATTTGCGAATCATGTTGGCCTCCTGGGTGGCAAAAACAGCCCGTGATATGATCGTTCACCAGACCGCAGGCCTGCATAAATGAGTAGCAAATCGTGGTGCCAACAAATTTGAAACCACGCTTTTTCAGTGCTTTAGACAGGGCATCAGAGGCGGACGTGGAGGTGGGGATTTCACCCATTGTCGCGGCCTGTGTCACCTGCGGCGTGTTGTCGACAAACGACCAGACAAAATCGGAGAAAGGCTCGCCACTTTCGGCCATCGCCAGGTACGCTTTTGCGTTGCCAATAATGGCCTGAATTTTCCCGCGATGCCGGATAATACTGGCATCCAGCACCAGCCGTTCGACGTCTTCCTCAGTCATAGCGGCCACCGCAACGGGATCGAACTGATGGAAGGCGTTGCGATAGTTTTCCCGTTTTTTTAGCACCGTAATCCACGATAAACCCGCCTGCTGGCCTTCCAGGCAGATCATCTCAAAGAGCTTTTTACCGTCGGTCTCCGGCACGCCCCATTCTTTATCGTGATAGTCGATATAGAGCTGATCCTGGCTTACCCATCCGCAACGTTGCATTGGTTTTCATCCTTAATGATTTAACCCGTAAAAAAATCAACCCACCTGGCTTGACGTGTGCCTCAAAAAGACAATATTTAATTAAGGGCTTTGCCCTCATACCTCTTTCTAACAATGACAAATATCGCCGAATTCGGCTCTTTCTGGAGTCGCTTTGATGATGATAAAAATAATCAGTGGTCGCCATGCTGTTACTGGCCTGGCGGGAGTCTCTGTCTGTTTGTTTTTTTGTAGCACAGCTTACGCCTGGCAACAGGAATATATCGTTTCGGATGCGCAAAATAATACGACCGAACGCTATACATGGGACGCCGATCACCAACCGCGTTATGACGATATTCTCGCGGAGCGTATTCGTTCTTCCCAGAACGTTCCGGGGCTGGCGTTGAACATGCCGGAAAATTATCCTGCGGAATCTGACAGTACCCTTTCGCTGAGCCTGACGATTCCGGTGACGCAGAAGGTGACCACGGGGCCGGTTGCCGCGTGGCATTACGACGGTTCGTCGCCCATGGCGTACAACGAATACGGTGACAATGGCAGCCAGTCGCTTACCGACCCGCTGTGGCATGCCAGCGTGAGTACGCTCGGCTGGCGCGTCGACACGCGTGTGGGCGGTCTCCGACCGTGGGCGCAGATTAGCTACAACCAGCAGTTTGGCGATAATCAATGGAAGCCGCAATCGGGGATGAGCCGCCTGCCGGCCTCCATGCAGTACGACAACTGGATGGATGTGACCGTGGGTGCCGACGTGCTGCTTTACCCGCATATGGCCGCGTACGCTTCTTTGTCTCAGGCGGATAACACCATGACCGGTGCAGATTATTTATATACCCTGGGTGTGAGCGCCAGATTTTAATATTGTTATTTAATTCAACCTTGCTGTAACATCTTAAATACAAGAATGGCCGTGCTTGTGGCGATAGCGGGCACTAACAAACTCGTGATCCTTCGCCCGGCAAGGTCATTCATTCCTGATTCCAGGCATTTCATTCCGTCTCCACTGCATTTCATGCCGTTTTCCCCCAGGCCTTTTGAGGTTTTGTTTATCGTTGTCTGCAGCGAATTCCTTTAATTTCTCTTGCAGGACAACTGCCATGAACACATCAACATACAACCGCACTCGTTGGCTGACCCTATTTGGCACCATCGTGACGCAATTTGCGTTGGGATCGGTTTATACCTGGAGCCTGTTTAACAGCGCGCTCTCTGACAAACTCGGCGCGCCGGTGAGCCAGGTGGCGTTCTCGTTCGGCTTGCTGAGCCTGGGGCTGGCGTTGTCCTCGTCCATCGCCGGGAAATTGCAGGAACGTTTTGGCGTGAAACGCGTGACCATGGCTTCGGGCATCCTGCTGGGTGTCGGCTTTTTCCTGACGGCGCACTCCAGTAACCTGATGATGCTCTGGCTGAGCGCCGGGGTGCTGGTGGGGCTGGCAGATGGCGCGGGCTACCTGCTGACCCTGTCGAACTGCGTGAAGTGGTTCCCGGAGCGTAAAGGCTTAATCTCAGCTTTCTCCATTGGCTCTTATGGTCTGGGTAGTCTCGGGTTTAAATTTATTGATTCGCACCTGCTTGCCTCCGTGGGCCTGGAAAAGACCTTTATGATCTGGGGCGCTATCGTGCTGGTGATGATTCTGTTCGGCGCGACGCTAATGAAAGATGCCCCGATGCAGGAAGTGAAAACCGTTAACGGCGTAGTGGAAAATGACTTCACGCTGGCGCAGTCCATGCGTAAACCACAGTACTGGATGCTGGCGGTTATGTTCCTGACAGCCTGCATGAGCGGTCTGTATGTGATTGGCGTGGCGAAAGATATCGCTCAGGGAATGGTGAAACTGGATGCGATGACCGCGGCGAATGCGGTAACCGTGATTTCCATTGCCAACCTGTCTGGTCGTCTGGTGCTGGGTATTCTCTCCGACAAAATCGCCCGTATCCGTGTGATTACGCTGGGGCAGGTGATCTCCCTGGTCGGTATGGCGGCCCTGCTGTTTGCGCCACTGAATGAGATGACCTTTTTCGCGGCGATTGCCTGCGTGGCCTTCAATTTTGGCGGCACCATTACCGTGTTCCCGTCACTGGTGAGCGAGTTCTTTGGCCTGAATAATCTGGCGAAGAATTATGGGGTGATTTACTTAGGTTTCGGTATTGGCAGCATCTGCGGGTCCCTCATCGCCTCGCTGTTCGGCGGCTTCTATGTCACCTTCTGTGTCATCTTCGCTCTGCTGATTATCTCACTGGCGCTCTCCACTACGATTCGCCAGCCGCAGCGGCAGGTATTTAACGAAGCGCATGCGTGATGACTGACTGAAAAGGCTGGATTTTCCGGCCTTTTCTTTTATCAACATGCTGAGCGTTCTTTGACCCAATCTGCTTCCGAACTTGATTTTTTGTAAATATCTACTGCAATCACACTCTCTGCTGCCACTTTTTCCTGTCACTGTGGTCTACTTACCACGCTTTAGACGTTTCTGATAACGATCCCCTGAGCGAATATCTACTCTGTTCACTTTTTCAGCTAAAAGTGGATGGCGTGACTGTCCCTTTTTTCGGGTAGCCTGCATGAAATACATTAAATCGATGACGCAACAAAAGCTGAGCTTTTTGCTGGCGTTGTACATCGGCCTGTTTATGAATGGCGCTGTTTTTTTCCGTCGGTTTGACGGGTTCGCGCAAGACTTTACCGCCTGGAAAGGAATCGCAGCGGTTGTTGAGTTGGTTGGTACCGTTCTGGTTACCTTTTTCTTATTACGTCTCCTCTCACTGTTTGGACGCCGCATCTGGCGCGTTCTGGCATCTCTGGTGGTGCTCTGCTCGGCAGGTGCCAGCTATTACATGACTTTTATGAACGTGGTTATTGGCTACGGCATTATTGCCTCAGTCATGACGACGGATATCGATCTCTCGAAAGAGGTGGTCGGCCTGCACTTTATCCTGTGGCTGGTGGGCGTCAGTGCGCTGCCGCTGCTGCTCATCTGGAGTAATCGCTGCCGCTATACCCTGCTGCGTCAGATGCGCACGCCAGGGCAACGCGTCCGAAGCGTCGCGGTGGTACTGCTGGCGGGGCTGATGGTCTGGGGCCCGATTCGTCTGCTTGAAGTGAAGCAGAAGAGTGACGAACGTACTTCTGGCGTGGATTTGCCGAGCTACGGCGGCGTGGTGGCGAACTCCTATCTGCCCTCTAACTGGATTTCCGCGCTGGGCCTCTACGCCTGGGCGCAGGTGGATGAGTCTTCCGATAATAAATCTCTGCTCAATCCGGCGAAGCAGTTCACCTATGAAGCGCCTAAAGATATCGACGATACCTATGTGGTCTTTATCATCGGTGAAACGACGCGCTGGGATCATATGGGGATTTTAGGCTACGACCGCGATACGACGCCGAAACTGGCGCAGGAGAAGAACCTGATCGCTTATCGGGGCTACTCATGTGATACGGCGACCAAGCTGTCTCTGCGCTGCATGTTTGTTCGCGAGGGCGGGGCGGATGACAACCCGCAGCGTACCCTGAAAGAGCAGAACGTCTTCTCGGTGCTGCATCAGCTTGGATTCAGTTCTGATCTCTACGCGATGCAGAGCGAGATGTGGTTTTACAGCAATACGATGGCGCAGAACATTGCCTATCGTGAGCAGATCGGTGCTGAGCCGCGTAACCGCGGGAAGAGCGTTGACGATATGCTGCTGATCGATGAGATGAAAGGCTCGCTGAGCAACAATCAGGATGGGAAGCATATGATCATCCTGCATACCAAAGGTTCGCACTTTAACTACACCCAGCGTTACCCGCGCAGCTTTGCCAAATGGACGCCGGAGTGTGTGGGGGTAGATAAGGACTGCACCAAAGAGCAGCTGATTAACTCTTACGATAACTCGGTGATGTATGTGGATCACTTTATCGAGAGCGTGATCGACCAGGTGCGCGACAAGAAAGCGATTGTTTTCTATGCCGCCGACCACGGTGAGTCGATCAACGAGTATGAGCACCTGCACGGTACGCCGCGCAAGATGGCGCCACCGGAGCAGTTCCGCGTGCCGATGATGGTGTGGATGTCGGATAAATATCTGGAAAACCCGGATAAAGAGAAGATGTTCCAGCACCTGAAACAGCAGGCTGAGATGAAGGTGCCTCGCCGTCACGTTGAGCTGTATGACACCATCATGGGTTGTCTCGGCTATACCTCGCCAGACGGCGGGATTAATGAGAACAACAACTGGTGCCATGTCCCTGATGGCCCGGCGAAAGCCACTAAGTAACCGAGCTGGCGAGTTTCTCGCCAGTCGAATGGCTTTTTGAAGATAAGGGATTGACGAGGGCGCACCCCAGCAGTAAGATGCGCTCCGCATTCGGCGAGTAGCGCAGCTTGGTAGCGCAACTGGTTTGGGACCAGTGGGTCGGAGGTTCGAATCCTCTCTCGCCGACCACATTTAAAAAAGGGCTAACCGCAAGGTTGGCCCTTTTTGCATTATGGATTTATCCACGCCGACTCTCCAAAACGCTCCTTATCCCCGGTTTACCCTGCCTGTTAACGATTTTGTGACATAATCCATTGTATTTTTTTATATATGGATTGATCTTTTTTCGCGTTGCTTATGGATAACCTCAGCATTTTCCGCTGTGCGTTTTAACGTTCGCGGCATTTACTGCTCAGATAATCACCATTCTGTAAGAAAATTTACGCGATCTGAATAAATGTTAATCACTGATTGTTGCGAAATATGAAGAGATTTGTGCTGCAAGATGGCGAGTAGCATAAATTTCCCTGCTGAAAATAGGTGACTAAAGTTTTTTTAATCTTTGTTTGCCGTTTCTCACCCTCAACGTAAATCCCCGTCACCTGTATTGACGTTTTCACATTCTGTTGACAGATTGTAGGGCACGAGGGGCATTTCAGGGAGGATCTGCGCTGCAACTCCGACGCTCTTCTGAAAGGAATCTCCATCCCTTATCACGCCTTCGGGCATCACCGACCGGACCGGGTAAAAAATAAATAAAGGTCAGGCGGCGTAACACAACAAAGCAAAACATCACATTGGAGCAGAATAATGAGTATTTCCTTGAAGAAGTCAGGGATGCTGAAGCTTGGTCTGAGCCTGGTCGCTCTCACCGTCGCGGCAAGCGTGCAGGCAAAAACCCTGGTTTACTGTTCTGAAGGCTCGCCGGAAGGCTTTAACCCACAGCTGTTCACCTCTGGTACAACCTACGACGCTAGCTCTGTACCTATCTATAACCGTCTGGTTGAATTCAAAATCGGTACCACGGAAGTTATTCCGGGTCTGGCTGAGAAGTGGGAAATCAGCGAAGACGGCAAAACCTATACCTTCCACTTACGCCAGGGCGTGAAGTGGCAGGACAATAAAGATTTCAAACCAACGCGTGAACTGACTGCGGATGACGTTGTGTTCTCCTTCGACCGTCAGAAAAACGCACAGAACCCGTACCATAAAGTTTCTGGCGGCAGCTACGAATACTTCGAAGGGATGGGTCTGCCGGACCTGATCACCGAAGTGAAAAAAGTGGACGACAAAACCGTTCAGTTCGTTCTGAGCCGTCCCGAAGCGCCATTCCTGGCTGACCTGGCTATGGACTTCGCCTCTATTCTGTCAAAAGAGTATGCGGACAACATGCTGAAAGCAGGCACCCCGGAAAAAGTGGATCTGAACCCAATCGGTACCGGTCCATTCCAGCTGCAGCAGTACCAGAAAGACTCCCGTATTCTGTACAAAGCATTCGAAGGTTAC
Organism: Lelliottia sp. 489; assembly: GCF_050435885.1. NCBI lineage: Bacteria > Pseudomonadati > Pseudomonadota > Gammaproteobacteria > Enterobacterales > Enterobacteriaceae > Lelliottia > Lelliottia sp. 489. The sequence continues at coordinate 242,564 of NZ_JBNDLC010000005.1, forward strand.
TGGGGTACCAAACCGCAGATCGACCGTCTGGTCTTCTCCATCACGCCTGACGCGTCCGTGCGTTACGCGAAACTGCAGAAAAACGAGTGCCAGGTGATGCCGTACCCGAACCCGGCTGATATCGCTCGCATGAAGCAGGACAAAAATATCAACCTGCTGGAGCAGGCGGGCCTGAACGTGGGTTACCTCTCCTTCAACACCGAGAAGAAACCGTTTGATGACGTGAAAGTGCGTCAGGCGCTGACTTACGCGGTGAACAAAGAAGCGATCATTAAAGCGGTTTACCAGGGTGCAGGTATTGCTGCCAAGAACCTGATCCCACCAACCATGTGGGGCTACAACGACGACGTTAAAGACTACACCTACGATCCTGAGAAAGCGAAAGCGCTGCTGAAAGAAGCGGGCCAGGATAAAGGCTTTACCGTTGAGCTATGGGCAATGCCTGTTCAGCGTCCATACAACCCGAACGCTCGCCGTATGGCTGAGATGGTTCAGGCTGACTGGGCTAAGGTAGGCGTTCAGGCCAAGATCGTCACTTACGAGTGGGGCGAGTACCTGAAGCGTGCTAAAGCTGGCGAACACCAGGCGGTGATGATGGGCTGGACCGGGGACAATGGGGATCCGGACAACTTCTTCGCCACCCTGTTCAGCTGCGCGGCTGCGAAAGATGGTTCTAACTACTCTCGCTGGTGCTACAAGCCGTTTGAAGATCTGATTCAGCCGGCGCGCGCAACGGACGACCACAACAAGCGTATTGAACTCTACAAACAGGCTCAGGTAGTGATGCATGACCAGGCTCCGGCGCTGATCGTGGCTCACTCCACCGTTTACGAGCCAGTGCGTAAAGAAGTTAAAGGCTATGTGGTTGATCCGCTGGGCAAACACCACTTCGAAAACGTCTCTGTTGAATAATTAAAAGCGTCAGGGGTGCATGAGCACCCCGTGCCGGCGGCGCTGTGCGAGCGCGGACCTACAGCGGTAGGCCGGGTCAGCGCAGCGCCCTCCGGCAGCAGTGCTTTATTCCCTCTTCGCGGAGGGAATAAGATTTGTGAGCAATACAGACGTCACCGCCTGCGGGCAGTACGTCATTAGAGAGAATCCGGGATATGTTGCAGTTCATCCTCCGACGTCTGGGACTTGTCATCCCCACGTTTATCGGTATCACCCTTCTCACTTTTGCCTTCGTCCATATGATCCCCGGCGACCCGGTAATGATTATGGCGGGTGAGCGTGGTATCTCCCCTGAACGCCATGCGCAGCTGCTGGCCGAACTCGGCCTCGATAAGCCGATGTGGCAGCAGTATCTCCATTACATTTGGGGCGTCCTGCACGGTGATTTAGGGATTTCGCTGAAAAGCCGTCTTCCGGTGTGGGACGAGTTTGTGCCGCGTTTTAAAGCGACGCTGGAACTCGGTATCTGCGCCATGATTTTTGCCGTTGCTGTCGGTATCCCCGTCGGTGTCCTGGCTGCCGTTAAGCGCGGTTCAATCTTCGATCACACCGCGGTTGGCTTGGCGCTGACCGGTTACTCCATGCCTATCTTCTGGTGGGGCATGATGCTGATCATGCTGGTCTCCGTGCAACTCAACCTGACACCGGTCTCTGGACGGGTGAGCGACATGGTGTTCCTTGATGATTCCAACCCGCTCACCGGCTTTATGCTGATTGATACGGCCATCTGGGGAGAAGAGGGCAACTTCATTGATGCGCTGGCGCATATGATCCTGCCTGCGATGGTACTCGGGACAATTCCTCTGGCGGTAATTGTACGTATGACGCGCTCGTCGATGCTGGAAGTGCTGGGGGAGGATTACATCCGTACCGCCCGCGCCAAAGGTCTGACCCGTATGCGCGTCATCATCGTCCATGCGTTGCGTAACGCGATGCTGCCTGTCGTGACGGTGATCGGCTTGCAGGTGGGGACATTGCTGGCCGGGGCGATCCTGACTGAAACCATCTTCTCCTGGCCGGGCCTGGGACGTTGGCTGATCGATGCGCTGCAACGCCGTGACTATCCGGTTGTGCAGGGCGGTGTACTGCTGGTGGCGACGATGATTATCCTCGTCAACCTGCTGGTCGATTTGCTGTACGGCGTGGTGAACCCGCGTATTCGTCATAAGAAGTAAGGGGCCATCATGTCACAAGTTACTCAAAATAAAGCTGTTGCTGCCCCGGTGCCAATGACGCCGATGCAGGAGTTCTGGCATTACTTCAAACGCAACAAAGGCGCCGTGGTCGGGCTGGTGTATGTCACCATCATGATCATTATCGCCGTGTTTGCGAACGTGCTGGCGCCGTACAACCCGGCGGATCAGTTCCGCGACGTGCTGCTGGCTCCGCCAGCCTGGCAGGATGGCGGGACCTTCGCCCATCTGCTCGGCACGGATGACGTGGGCCGCGATGTGTTATCGCGTCTGATGTACGGTGCGCGTCTGTCGCTGCTGGTAGGGTGCCTGGTGGTGGTACTGTCGCTGATCCTCGGGGTTATCCTCGGACTGGTTGCCGGCTATTTCGGTGGTCTGATCGACAACATCATTATGCGTGTGGTCGACATCATGCTGGCCCTGCCAAGCCTGCTGTTGGCGCTGGTCCTTGTAGCGGTGTTTGGGCCGTCGATAGGTAACGCGGCGCTGGCCCTGACGTTCGTGGCACTCCCTCACTACGTACGATTAACACGTGCGGCGGTGCTGGTGGAAGTGAACCGCGATTATGTCACCGCTTCACGTGTGGCAGGCGCGGGCGCGCTGCGCCAGATGTTCGTCAATATTCTCCCGAACTGCCTTGCGCCGCTGATCGTTCAGGCGTCGCTCGGTTTCTCTAACGCCATTCTCGATATGGCTGCTCTTGGCTTCCTTGGCATGGGTGCGCAACCGCCAACACCGGAGTGGGGCACAATGCTCGCCGATGTGTTGCAGTTCGCGCAAAGCGCATGGTGGGTCGTGACCTTCCCGGGTCTGGCGATTCTGCTGACGGTGCTGGCATTTAACCTGATGGGTGATGGTCTGCGTGATGCACTTGATCCCAAACTGAAGCAGTAAGAGGCACGAGATGGCGTTATTAAATGTAGATAAATTATCGGTGCACTTCGGTGACGTGGGCTCCGAGTTTCGTGCCGTAGACCGTATCAGCTACAGCGTGAATCAGGGTGAAGTGGTTGGCATTGTGGGTGAGTCTGGCTCGGGTAAATCTGTTAGCTCACTGGCGATCATGGGTCTGATTGATTATCCGGGCCGCGTGATGGCGGAAAGCCTGGAGTTCAACGGCCAGGATCTGAAGCGCATCTCCGAGAAGCAGCGCCGCCAGCTGGTGGGCGCTGAAGTGGCGATGATCTTCCAGGACCCAATGACCAGTCTGAACCCGTGCTATACCGTCGGTTTCCAGATTATGGAAGCGATCAAAGTGCATCAGGGTGGGAATAAAAAAACCCGTCGCCAGCGCGCGATCGACCTGCTCACGCAGGTGGGGATTCCCGATCCGGCATCACGTCTGGATGTTTATCCGCACCAGCTGTCTGGTGGGATGAGCCAGCGCGTGATGATCGCTATGGCGATTGCCTGTCGACCGAAGCTGCTGATTGCGGATGAACCGACCACGGCGCTGGACGTGACCATTCAGGCGCAGATCATCGAGCTGCTGCTGGAATTGCAGCAGAAAGAGAACATGGCGCTGGTGCTGATTACCCACGATCTGGCGCTGGTGGCCGAAGCCGCCCACAAAATTATCGTGATGTATGCCGGACAAGTCGTGGAAGCCGGAAGCTCGCACGATATTTTCCGCGCGCCGCGTCACCCGTATACCCAGGCACTGCTGCGTGCGCTGCCGGAGTTTGCCCAGGATAAAGCGCGTCTGGCGTCGTTGCCGGGCGTCGTCCCAGGTAAATATGACCGCCCGACGGGCTGTCTGCTGAATCCGCGCTGCCCGTATGCAACAGATAAGTGTCGTGCTGAAGAGCCAGAACTGAACACCCTCCCAGGTGGTCGTCAGTCTAAATGTCACTACCCACTTGATGATGCCGGGAGGCCAACACTATGAGTACGCAAGAGGCCGCCAAACAACAGCCGCTGTTGCAGGCCATCGATCTGAAAAAACACTATCCGGTGAAGAAGGGGATTTTCGCCCCGGAACGCCTGGTGAAAGCGCTGGATGGGGTGTCGTTCACCCTGGAACGCGGCAAAACGCTGGCTGTGGTCGGTGAATCGGGCTGTGGTAAATCCACGCTGGGTCGTCTGCTGACGATGATTGAAACCCCGACCGGTGGCGAGCTGTACTATCAGGGCCAGGATCTGCTCAAGCACGATCCGCAGGCACAGAAACTGCGCCGTCAGAAAATCCAGATTGTGTTCCAGAACCCGTACGGTTCTCTGAACCCGCGTAAAAAAGTGGGACAGATTCTGGAAGAGCCGCTGCAAATTAACAGCGATCTCAACAAAGAGCAGCGCCGTGAAAAAGCGCTGGCGATGATGGCGAAAGTGGGTCTTAAAACCGAGCACTACGATCGCTATCCGCACATGTTCTCTGGCGGTCAGCGTCAGCGTATCGCTATCGCGCGTGGTCTGATGCTGGATCCGGACGTGGTGATTGCGGACGAACCGGTCTCTGCGCTCGACGTGTCCGTGCGCGCGCAGGTGCTGAACCTGATGATGGATTTGCAGCAGGATCTGGGGCTGTCGTATGTGTTTATCTCCCACGACCTGTCCGTGGTGGAGCACATTGCTGACGAAGTGATGGTGATGTATCTGGGGCGCTGCGTGGAGAAGGGGACCAAAGACCAGATCTTTAATAATCCTCGTCATCCGTATACGCAAGCGCTGCTGTCGGCCACGCCGCGTCTGAATCCGGACGATCGCCGTGAGCGTATTAAGCTGACGGGCGAGCTGCCAAGCCCGCTGAATCCACCGCCGGGTTGTGCGTTCAACGCCCGCTGCCGTCGCCGCTTTGGTCCTTGTACTCAGTTACAGCCGCAGTTGAAAGACTACGGTGGTCAACTGGTGGCCTGCTTTGCGGTCGATCAGGATGAAAACGGTGAGAAACCGCACGCATAATGCGTAAACAAAAAAACCGGCGATTATCGCCGGTTTTTTTATGTCTGCTAATCCACTATTTTCGCAGGCGAATCTGGTCTACGGCGTGGTTTTCACTTTTCGTTAGAATCAGGCTCGCGCGCTCGCGCGTCGGCAGGATGTTCTCTTTCAGGTTCACGTAGTTAATCTCATTCCAGAGCGATGTCGCCACATTGACCGCTTCCTCTTCAGAAAGCTGGGCGTAGTTATGGAAGTAAGAGTCAGGGTCGGTAAACGCCCCTTCACGGAACTTCAGGAAACGGTTGATATACCAGTTTTGCAGCAGATCTTCCGGCGCATCGACATATATAGAGAAGTCGACGAAGTCGGAGACAAACACATGATGTGGGTCGTGCGGGTAATCCATGCCGCTTTGCAGCACGTTCAGCCCTTCGAGGATCAGAATATCTGGTTGCGCCACCGTTTTATCGCCATCTGGGATGCGGTCGTAAATCAGATGGGAATAGACCGGCGCCGTGACGTTTGGTGCGCCAGATTTCAGGTCTGAAACGAATTTCACCAGGCGGTGCATATCGTATGAAAGAGGAAAGCCTTTTTTCTTCATCAGGCCGCGCTCTTTCAGCACCTCGTTCGGATGCAGGAAGCCGTCTGTGGTGATCAGCTCAACGCTACGGTGTTCAGGCCAGCGGCTCAACAGCGCTTGCAGAACACGTGCAGTGGTACTTTTACCGACCGCCACGCTGCCCGCGATGCTGATGATATAAGGAATACGCTGGCCGTTAGTGCCAAGGAACTGCTCCAGTACCGCCTGGCGACGCAGGTTGGAGCTTATATAGAAGTTAAGCAAGCGGGACAGTGGCAGATAGATCTCTGCAACCTCCTCCAGCGACAGGTCTTCGTTGATCCCCTTTAACCGCGCAATTTCCCCTTCCGTTAAGGTCATGGGGACGGAGTCACGCAGAGCGGCCCACTGGCTGCGGTTAAACTGAAGATAGGGTGTCATTAACGATTGCTCTTTTTTGCTCATAAGCGTGTTCAGTGAACCCTTTGTCTGCGCGACAACGCGTTCGTGGCGGCAGCGGTTCATCACTTAGTAGTTAAATTTGGACAATGGGCAGGAGGTTAACACCAGATGGCGGGAATAATAAGAAAAAATATAGACAAGTGATGCTTTACGCGGAGGGCATCACGATACGCTATAGGTGGGTTATTTGCGGTGCTTATGCTGAATATTTGAACGGCAATGAGCGAAATATCAGCGTTTTTCCCTTCTGGCGCACAAAATCTGAGCGAAAGAACATTTTATGCAATTTTTTAGTTGCATGACTGCTCATGCCCCCATAGAATGCGCGCTACTTGATGCCGACTTAGCTCAGTAGGTAGAGCAACTGACTTGTAATCAGTAGGTCACCAGTTCGATTCCGGTAGTCGGCACCATCAAGTCCGGTGGGGTTCCCGAGCGGCCAAAGGGAGCAGACTGTAAATCTGCCGTCACAGACTTCGAAGGTTCGAATCCTTCCCCCACCACCACTTTCTGGCAGCGTTATCGCCGCCTGAGCTGGCTAAAACATTAATCAGCTCAAAACATAAAAAGAGAGAAATCTCTTTTTTGTTACAGAAAGAACTGGGTAGCCGAGTTTCAGGATGCGGGCATCGTATAATGGCTATTACCTCAGCCTTCCAAGCTGATGATGCGGGTTCGATTCCCGCTGCCCGCTCCAAGACGTGCTGATATGGCTCAGTTGGTAGAGCGCACCCTTGGTAAGGGTGAGGTCCCCAGTTCGACTCTGGGTATCAGCACCACTTCACTTCTCCTCCCTGTTTCTCTCTGTTAACCTTTAAAAAGCATTCAACAGTTCAGGCATATTGCCTGGTTGATGTGGTGATATCACCGATTTATCCGTGTCTTAGAGGGACAATCGATGTCTAAAGAAAAGTTTGAACGTACAAAACCGCACGTTAACGTCGGTACTATCGGCCACGTTGACCATGGTAAAACAACGCTGACCGCTGCAATCACTACCGTTCTGGCTAAAACCTACGGTGGTTCTGCTCGTGCATTCGATCAGATCGATAACGCACCAGAAGAAAAAGCTCGTGGTATCACCATCAACACTTCCCACGTTGAATATGACACCCCGACTCGCCACTACGCACACGTAGACTGCCCGGGCCACGCCGACTATGTTAAAAACATGATCACCGGTGCTGCTCAGATGGATGGCGCAATCCTGGTTGTTGCTGCGACTGACGGCCCTATGCCTCAGACTCGTGAGCACATCCTGCTGGGTCGTCAGGTTGGCGTTCCTTACATCATCGTGTTCCTGAACAAATGTGACATGGTTGATGACGAAGAGCTGCTGGAACTGGTTGAAATGGAAGTTCGTGAACTTCTGTCCCAGTACGACTTCCCAGGTGATGATACTCCAATCATCCGTGGTTCTGCTCTGAAAGCGCTGGAAGGCGAAGCAGAGTGGGAAGCTAAAATCGTTGAGCTGGCTGGCTTCCTGGATTCTTACATCCCAGAACCAGAGCGTGCGATTGACAAGCCGTTCCTGCTGCCAATCGAAGACGTATTCTCCATCTCCGGCCGTGGTACCGTTGTTACCGGTCGTGTAGAGCGCGGTATCGTTAAAGTTGGCGAAGAAGTTGAAATCGTTGGTATCAAAGAGACTGCTAAGTCTACCTGTACTGG
>NZ_JBNDLC010000006.1:0-213684 GCF_050435885.1 Lelliottia sp. 489
CATGCCGAACTCAGAAGTGAAACGCCGTAGCGCCGATGGTAGTGTGGGGTCTCCCCATGTGAGAGTAGGGAACTGCCAGGCATCAAACAAGTGAAAAGGCCATCCGAAAGGATGGCCTTTTTGCGTTTTTGTCGTACATCTTATCCCCTTTACTACGCGTCAAACTAATCACCCATCCCCCCACATATACGGTAAACTATCCCTGATTTTGCATCAGGATAGCATCTATGAACCACTCCCTTAAGCCCTGGAATACCTTTGGCATTCAACGTAATGCTAACAATATCGTGCGTGCAGAAAACGCTCAGCAACTGCTCGATGCGTGGAAAAACGCCACTGAAAATCACCAGCCTGTCCTGATTCTTGGTGAGGGAAGTAACGTTCTCTTTCTTGATGATTTTGCCGGTACGGTTATTGTTAACCGCATTTCAGGCATCGATGTCACCGAGACAGACGACAGCTGGCATTTGCACGTTGGGGCAGGTGAAAACTGGCACAATCTGGTGCAATTCACCCTGGAACACGGAATGGCTGGCCTGGAAAATCTGGCGCTCATTCCCGGCTGTGCAGGATCATCCCCCATTCAAAATATCGGTGCCTACGGCATCGAGTTAAAACACGTTTGTGAATATGTCGATTGCATTGAGCTGGCGACGGGCAAAGCCAGCCGGTTGACCACTGAACAGTGCCGTTTTGGCTACCGCGACAGCATCTTCAAGCATGAGTATCAGGATCGTTATGTCATTGTTTCTGTAGGGCTACGCCTGGCAAAACAGTGGCAGCCAGTATTAACGTACGGTGATTTGACGCGCCTTGATCCGCGGACCGTAACGCCTCGCGAAGTGTTCGACGCCGTCTGCCACATGCGCATGACAAAACTGCCCGATCCAAAAGTGAATGGAAACGCCGGCAGCTTCTTCAAAAACCCGGTGATCAGCAGCGAAACAGCGCAAACGCTGCTCGCCCAATGGCCAAACGCGCCACACTATCCGCAGGCTGATGGCAGTGTAAAACTGGCTGCAGGCTGGCTTATCGATCAATGTCAGTTAAAAGGTGCGGTTGAAGGGGGGGCAGCGGTGCATCGCCAGCAAGCCCTGGTGTTAATCAATGAAAATAATGCGACCAGTGAAGATGTTGTGCGTCTGGCGCACCACGTTCGCCAGTGCGTAGGCGATAAATTCAACGTCTGGCTTGAGCCGGAAGTTCGTTTTATCGGTCGTACAGGTGAGGTGAACGCCGTGGAGACAATTGCGTGAAAGATAACACCGTACCCTTAACGCTGATTAGCATCCTGTCTGATGGGGAATTTCACTCTGGCGAGCAGCTGGGTGAACATCTCGGGATGAGTCGTGCCGCCATTAACAAACATATTCAGACCCTTCGCGACTGGGGTGTAGATGTTTTCACTGTTCCGGGAAAAGGGTACAGCCTGCCCGAACCTATCCAGTTACTGGATGAATCAGTGATTTGCCGCCAGCTTGATCAGGGTAAGGTGACGGTCTTGCCGGTTATCGATTCCACGAATCAGTATCTGCTCGACCGTATCAGCACCCTCAACTCCGGCGACTGCTGCGTCGCGGAATACCAGCAAGCCGGTCGTGGTCGTCGTGGCCGCAAATGGTTCTCACCCTTTGGTGCCAACCTTTACCTGTCGATGTTCTGGCGCCTTGAGCAAGGCCCGGCGGCGGCAATTGGCTTAAGTCTGGTGATCGGCATTGTGATGGCCGAAGTGTTACATGACCTCGGTGCCGATAAAGTCCGCGTAAAATGGCCGAACGATCTCTACCTGAACGATCGTAAACTTGCAGGCATATTAGTGGAACTGACAGGCAAAACCGGCGATGCCGCGCAAATCGTGATCGGCGCAGGTCTCAATATGGTCATGCGACAAGTCCAGGCAGATATCGTTAACCAGGGCTGGATTACGCTGCAGGAAGCGGGCATCACTATGGACCGTAACACGCTCGCCGTTCGTCTGATTAAAGAGCTGCGTGAGGCGTTGACGCTCTTTGAGCAGGACGGACTTGCACCTTTCCTCTCCCGCTGGGAGAAACTGGATAACTTTATTCATCGTCCCGTAAAACTGATCATTGGCGACAAAGAAATCTTCGGGATTTCACGCGGTATTAACGCCCAGGGCGCACTCATGCTGGAGCAGGATGGCATTCTGAAGCCGTGGGTGGGGGGGGAAATCTCCCTCAGAAGCGCGGAATAATCAAAGGGAGCCACTGGCTCCCTTTTTTAATCTCCATTTAACGCGCCCTACCTAAACGGGTAGGTTTCAAAGATCAGTAATGAGAAGAAGGGGTTACTGATTTTCTCAAAATAATAACGACATAAAAGTATTTCTAAATATTTCACAGAGTAACTTTTTATTAAAATGAGATTCATCCTGGTTGGTTTTTAATTCTTAGTATTTTCAAGTTAGCAATTTATCACGCTGCTTTTATTGTTATTATCCCTCTTAAATCGCCACAGTTTTGGTTAGTTTAAACCAAAAACACTTCGATATTTTTATGTGTTAAAAACAGTTAGCATGTGTCGAGTCGATGTTTAAGCTTATGCCGTAAATAAGCAAATCGGTAATAAACCCATAATTTAAACATGCCAAAAATAAGCGTTCGGTTTAAACCGAAACGTGAATGTACGCCTGCGCCTGAATAAAACACGTCTGTTGATCGTGAATGGCCACTGAAGTCAAAACGTGGTGTGTACATTATTTATTTGTAAATCATGAGTATAACTATGAATCATTATGATGATTTGCAGCGATTTAAGGATAAAACGCGCAATCAAGCGCTCGATTTCAAAGACTTTTCAGGACAAAACCAGGTGAGCGATCAAGGGAGTTGGGCCATTCTCAACCAGCTTCAGCCACAGGCTGAAAACGATACTTTCGCGCACGGGGGGCATGTTTCTCTAGCCGCGCCGCAGCCTGTCAGTGCAGAGACCTTCACCCAGGCTGAGACAACGCCATTACCCGATGTTGCTGCTGTCGATATTATTCCATCCAATGCCTCGTCGATTTTTCAGGGCGTTGCTGAGCAACTTGCTACTCAAGCAGAAAGCCTCCCGATGCCCGCATCCGCTCCGGTTCACGTCGCGGCACCCGTCCATGCCCCGACAGAGGTGAATTTTTCACGTCTGTTTGCGCCTGCCGCAAGTGCGCCAAAACCCGCGGCTGAAAAGAATCAGCCACTCAATTCCCTGCTGGAAAGGATCGCCACATGCCGTTAGTTTGCGTTTGCTCGCCGAAGGGCGGCGTGGGGAAAACGACCATGACCGCAAACCTGGCTTATGCGCTGGCGCGCTCGGGCAGCAAAGTATTAGCGCTGGATTTTGATGTGCAAAACGCGCTGCGTCTGCACTTCGGCGTGCCGCTTGCCGACAGCCGGGGTTACGTTGCCAAAGCCGCGGAATCCTCCGACTGGAGCCAGTTTGTCCTCACGGCGGGCGGAAACCTGTTCGTGCTGCCGTACGGCGACGCCAGCGAAGATCAGCGCATGGCGTTTGAAGAGCGACTCAAGAACGATGAGCATTTCCTCACGCGTGGGCTGAGTACGCTGCTCAACTATCCGGGCCTGATTATTGTTGCTGACTTTCCTCCTGGCCCGTCACCGGCGCTAAAAGCGATGTCGCGCCTGGCCGATCTGCATCTGATCACGCTGCTGGCAGACACCGCTTCACTCTCACTGCTGCCGCAAATTGATAATCAGCGCCTGACGGGTGGAGTGCTCAACCACAAAGCCGGACACTATTTCGTCCTCAACCAAAGTGACAACCGCCGTCAGATCAGCCGCGATGTCACCACCTTCGTGGAGAATAAACTCGGCGACAAGCTGCTGGGTGTGGTTCACCGCGATGAAAGCGTCGGAGAAGCCAATGCCTCTCAACAGTCCATATTCGACTTTAGCCCGGCGTCAGCCGCCGCCTTCGACATTGAGCTTATTGCCAAAAAAGTCGCAGGTATTCTTGGCGTAAAAGTGGGCGACGGCACTGTCCATACCCTTCCGCGTAAGTCAGGGTTTTAAATCCACCCAGGACGACCTATGAAAAAGTTTCTTTATATTTTGCTGACGTTAGCAATGCTTCCCGTCGCGCTGCTGATCGTCATCACGCCAATGGACAGCCAGAAACAATATATCTTTGGCTTTATTAGCATTGGCCTGCTGTTTTTAATGGGCTTCAGCAAAAGACGCAGTATCTCCGTGATTATGGTGGTGATGTCATTATTGATGTCGACCCGCTATATGTATTTCCGCCTGACGCAAACCCTGCATTTTAATTCTGAGATTGAGACCATTCTCGGGATGGGGCTTTTTCTGGCAGAGGTCTACGTCTGGGTCCTGCTCCTGTTGAATTATCTGCAAACCATCTGGCCGCTCAAGCGGGAGATCGTGCCGCTGCCGGATGACATGTCGCTCTGGCCGACGGTCGACGTCTATATCCCCACCTATAACGAATCGCTGGATGTAGTGCGCGATACGGTCCTTGCCGCGCAATGTATCGACTACCCGCGCGACAAAATGAAGATCTACCTGCTCGATGACGGCAAGCGTCGCGAGTTTGCCGTCTTTGCGGCAGATGTCGGCGTGGGGTACATCACGCGTAATGACAATTCCCATGCGAAAGCGGGCAACCTCAACCACGCGATGAAACTCACCCAGGGCGAGCTGATCACCGTTTTTGACTGCGACCACGTCGCCACGCGCATTTTCCTGCAGGCCACCGTGGGCGGGTTCCTGAAAGATCCGAAACTGGCGCTGGTGCAGACGCCGCACTACTTCTACTCACCCGATCCGTTCGAGCGTAATCTCTCCGTCGGGTGCAATATCCCGAATGAAGGGACGCTGTTCTACGGCCCGATTCAGCAGGGCAACGACAACTGGAACGCTACTTTCTTCTGCGGTTCGTGTGCCGTGATTCGTCGCAGCGCGCTGGAGGAGATCGGCGGCTTCGCGGTAGAAACGGTCACGGAAGATGCCCACACCGCGCTGAAAATGCAGCGTCTCGGCTGGAAATCCGCGTTTCTCGATATTCCACTGGCAGCAGGCCTCGCAACCGAACGTCTGGTGCTACACGTCATTCAGCGTACGCGCTGGGCGCGCGGTATGACGCAGATTTTCCGTCTGGACAACCCGCTCTTTGGCCGCGGGCTGACCATCCAGCAGCGTCTGTGCTACCTCAGCGCCATGCTTTACTACCAGTTTGCCCTGCCGCGCATCGCCTTCCTGACTGCGCCGCTGGCCTATCTGCTGTTTAACCTCAACATCATCCACTCCTCGGCGGGGCTGGTCTTTGCCTACGCGCTGCCGCATCTGTTCCTGGCGATTTACCTAAACTCGCGCATGAACGGTCGCTATCGCTACAGCTTCTGGGGCGAAATCTATGACCTGGTGCTGGCGTTCCATTTGGTACTGCCCACCGTCGTTACCATGGTTTTCCCGAAGCGTGGCAAGTTCAACGTAACGGACAAAGGGGCACTGCTTAACGTCGGTTATTTCGATTTCCGCGTCGTTCGCCCGCACCTGGTGATTGCGATCCTGCTGGGCATTGGCGTCATCGCCGGTATCGTCCGCGCCTGCGTTCACGACTACTACGGCGTTGATCCGAGCGTGATCGCCCTGAACGTCGGCTGGGGACTCTACAGCCTGATCTTCCTGCTGGCGGCGATTGCCGTCGCCCGGGAAACGCGCCAGACGCGCAAAACCATCCGCATCGAGGTCAAAATCCCGGTGCTGATCCACTACGCCAGCGGGATTTCCTCCCGCAGCCAGACCGCCGACCTGTCGATGGGCGGCTGTCGCGTTGAGCTGCCGGACGATCGCCATCTGACAGACGACATCGAAGAGGTCGAGCTGCTGCTGCAATCAGGTGCAATCAGCATTCCCGTCAACGTTGTCGCGACGGACGAACACTTTATACGCCTGATGTTCGAAGATATTCCTTTGGCGCGCCGCCGTGAGCTGGTGCGCGTGGTGCTCGCGCGTGCAGATGCGTGGATCCAGCCACCGAAACCGCAGGACAACCCATTCCGTTCGCTGTTCACCATTGTGCGCTGCGTGTTTGATCTCTTCTGGCTGACGTGGAAAACGCGTCGGGAAAACCGGCGTGCGCAAGCGCAGGTGCAGGAGGACGGCAACGCATGAAACAGCTGACAAAACTCACCTTGCTTGCGGCATCCCTGTTCGCGTTGCCGCTCCACAGTGAAGAGACCACCGTCGCCTCGCTGCTACCGGTCGAGATGCCTGCGCCAACGGCGGCCGCGCTTCCGACTTTTGTCCCTTCGACGGTGAACAGCATCAGCGTGGCACAGATGGGCCAGCCGCAGGGGCTGGTCTTGAGCGGCGGCCAGCTTCAGGGGGGAATGAACTTCACCCTGCCGGTCGATCAGGTGATCACGAATGCTCAGCTCTCGCTGAACCTGAAAGTCTCGCCAGCGATGGCGACACGTAACGCCACCCTGCAGCTGATGCTCAACGGACAGCCGCTGGGTACCGTGCCTCTGGGCGCGGCGGACAGCGATATCTCCCGCTTCCAGCTGGATATTCCGGCGGCGCTGCTGGTCTCCAGCAATAACCTGAGCCTGCAGATCAACGACGGCGACGCGATGCAGTGCCAGCGCGATCTGTCGGATAAATATCGCGTCACCATCCTGCCGGATTCCCGCTTTGAGCTGGAAGGGCAGCAGCTGGATATCGGCTCGGACCTGAGCCATTTCCCGCGCCCGTTCTTCGACAGTATGCAGATGACGCCTGCGGCCATCGCTTTTGCCTTCGCTCCCACGCTCAGCAGCGACGCACTCAGCGCAGCGGCGCTTATCTCCTCCTGGCTGGGTATTCAGGCTGATTATCGCGGCGTCTCTTTCGCGGCGTTGCACGACACCCTGCCGGAGAAAAACGGCATTCTGATTGGCCATCCGGGTGACAAAATCGGCGGCCTGACGCTGCCGCAATCCACCGAGCCAATGCTGCAGGTGATCGATAACCCGGCGAACCCGGTGTACAAACTGCTGCTGGTCGTCGGGAAGGACGACGCGGCGCTGCGCACGGCGGCATGGCGACTGACGCGCGGCAACTTTGCCCTGCAAACCGCCACCATTTCGATCCCCGCGCAGACGATCCCAGCGAACAAGCCTTACGATGCGCCGCGCTGGATCCCAACGGATCGTCCGGTGAAGCTCTCGGAGCTGATCCGCAAGGATCAAAGCCTGACCGTCACCGGGATCTGGCATGCGCCGCTGCGGGTGGCTTTCCGCGCCGCGCCGGACCTTTTCCTCTGGGACGGGGAAACCATTCCGCTGCACATCGGCTACCGTTTCCCGACGGAGAGCTGGATTGACGAAAACCGGTCCTGGCTCAGCATGACCCTGAACGACACCTTCCTGCACAATCTGCCGGTGAACAAACAGGGCGCGCTGGAAACCTTATGGCACAAAGTGGGCGGCGACGCGCGGCAGGAGAAGTTTGATATGCCGCTTGAGCCGTACATGATTTACGGCGACAACCAGCTCTCGCTCTATTTCAACATCACGGCGAAAGAGAACGCGCCGTGCAGCGTGCTGCTGAACAACAACATCAAGAGCCGCATTGATGAAGACTCGTGGATCGATCTGAGCCACACGCGTCACTTCTCGCTCCTGCCGAATCTCTCTTACTTTGTCGGCGCGTCGTTCCCCTTCACGCGTCTGGCGGACTACTCCCAGACGGTGCTGCTGCTGCCTGAACAGCCAACGGAGACGCAAATCGCCACGCTGCTGGATATGGCAGCGCGATCCGGCAACGCCACCGGCACCGCGCTGTACAACAACCGCGTGGTGCTCGGCGTGCCCACGGCAGGCGGCAATCTTGAGCTTCTGCGCACGCGCGATGTGCTGGCGGTCAGCGGTATGGCGCAGCACGACTTTAACCAGGCCCTGCTGAACGCATCGCCGTTTACCTCTCACGACAACACGCTGGGCGTGCGTACGCCATCGACCTGGCAAAAACTGCAGCGCTGGCTGGCGGGCGACTGGACCTCCGACGGCGTCGAAGCAGACCGCTATTTCTCCTCCAACGAAGCGTGGCGCGGATTTGTCAGCTTCCGCTCGCCGTGGAGCAGCGACCGCCTGGTGGTGATGGCGCTGGGCAGCACCGACGACCAGCTCTCGCGCCTGCATGACGACTTAACCTCCGCGCGCATTAACGCCGGAATTCGTGGCGACGCGGCAATCATTACCAACGAAAACGGTGTGCGCAGCTTCCGCGTCGGCTCGCAGTTCCCGAGCGGTGAAATGCCTGCCTACATGATGATTGTCTGGTATGCCAACCAGCACTCGGCGCTGCTGGCGATCCTGGGTCTGATCATGAGTTCGCTGACCGGTCTGGGCTTGTACGCCTGGCTGAAAAAGCGTGCGCGTAAGCGCCTGAATCCGGAGAGCGGAAAGTGAAAAAAAACAGCTTACAATCGGTCCTCTGTCTTTCCGGTGTGCTGGCCTTTGGCGGCACCGCGCAGGCGGCGCAAAACGAGGCGGCGCTGAAGGCGCTGTTTGACCAGGCCAACTACTGGCACGAAAAATCCCACGACGCTCTGGCGAGCGAGTCGCTGAAAAAGGTGTTGATGGTCGATGCCAACAACACCCAGGCGCTCTATCTGATGGCCCTTTGGGCGCAGCAAAACGGTGATTTGCAGGCGGCGGCGCAGTGGCGCGCACGGCTGGCAAACGTCTCGCCAAATGATGGCGGCCTGCAGGCGCTGGATAATGCCAAACAGATGACCCAGGTTCCGCAGAGCACGCTGACGCTGGCTCGCCAGCAGGCGCGCAGCGGAAACATTCCGGCGGCGCTGGCGACCTGGAAAACGCTGTTCAACGGCGACACACCGCCCGCGAGCCTCGCGCCGGAGTATTACCAGACGATGGGCAGCGACAAATCCCTTTATCCCCAGGCTCTGTCTGAGCTGCAGCGTTTTGCGGCACAAAATCCGCAGGACAATGCCGCACGCGTGGCGCTGGGCAAAATGCTTACCTGGCAGGAGAGCACGCGCCGCGACGGGATCATTCAACTGCAGCAGATGGCGAGCGGCAGCAAAGACGCGGATGCAGGCCTGCGTCAGGCCCTGCTGTGGTTAGGGCCAAAAGCAGGTGACGAGCAGTTCTACGACACCTGGCTGCAACGCCATCCGCAGGACAGCGAAGTGCAGGCCTACTACCGCAAAAACGTGGGCGGTGCGGCGAAAGGCGAAGGCTTCACCGCGCTCAACAGCGGCAACACCGATGCCGCCAAACGTCAGTTTGAGCAGGTGCTGCAAACCAATCCGCAGGACGCCGACGCGCTGGCCGGGATGGGCTACATCGCGCAGCGCAGCGGTGACTATCAGGCTGCCGCGCAGTATCTCGGACGCGCAGCCAGCCAGGGCGGCGACGCCTCCACTGAACGTCAGCAGCAGGCCGACGACGCCGCCTTTTACGGTCAGCTCGCTCAGGCGCAGCAAGCGCTAAAAGAGGGCAACGTCAGCCAGGCGCTGGCACTTTCGGCTCCGCTGGTGCAACAGAGCGGTGAGCGCGGCACGGCGGCTCGCCTGTTCCGCGCCGATGTGTTGCGTCACAACAAAGATTATCCGCAGGCCGAACAGACCCTGCGCGAGCTGCTGAATCAGCAGCCAAACAACGGTGCCGCGCGGGAAAATCTCTATTACGTCCTGAAAGAGCAGAACAAAACCGCAGAAGCCCAGGCGATGCTGCGCACGCTGCCCGCCGGTTTGCAGGCGAAACTTCAGCCGCGCGTGGTAACCGGTTTACCGGGCGATCCGATTCGTCGTCAGGCGCAGCAGGCGGCGGCAAGCGGGAACACTCAGCAGGCGATCGCGGTTTTGCGCGAGGGGATTGCCCGTCTACCGGACGATCCGTGGCTCCGCCTCGATCTGGCGCGTTTGCTGCAAAAATCCGGTGCCGACGGCGAAGCCGCTTCGGTGATGCAGCCCGCGTTTCGTCAGGGGGCGGGGGCCAGTTCGCTGTATGCGGCGGCGCTGTTCGCCAGCGAAAACGGAGCGTGGCAGCAGTCGCAAACCATTCTGTCGCGCATCTCGCCCGCCAGCCAAACGCCGCAAATGCGCGAGCTGGCTCAGCGCGTGAACTACAACCTGCAAATGGCGACGGCAGAGCGTTATCTGGCGCAGGGTAATTCCGTCGCGGCGGCCAATACCCTGAAAACCCTCTCAACGCGCCCACCGGAAAACCCGGCCGATGCGGGGAAACTGGCGCGAATGCTGGCGCAAAGTGGCGATCTGACGGGCGCGGTGGCGGTGGTGCGCAGCAATATGCGTGAGGGTGTGCAGGGTAACGCGGGCGATTACGCCGATCAGGTGTCAGTGCTCAATCAGGCCGGGCTGAGCGGCGAAGCCCAGAGATTCCTCGCGAATCCTGAACTGCTGGCGCGCAGTACGCCGACTCAGCTGGCGGGCGTGCGTAACGGGTATGTGATCAACGAAGCCGACCAGCTGCGCGAGCAGGGCAACTATGCGGCAGCGTATGACAAACTGATCCGCGCCCTGCAAAGCGATCCGCAAAATACCGACCTGATGTTTGCGATGGCGCGTCTGTATCAGACCGGCAAAATGAACAAAGAGGCGGGTGTGGTCTACGACTACCTGATGACGCGGGATACGCCGGATCAGGATGCCCGCGCGGGCGCCATCGACGTGGCGCTGGCTGAAGACAACGTGGTGAAAGCGAAGCAGCTCGCCAACGGGCTGCAAAATAACAGCTCGCCGGAGCGCCTGGTGTTACTGGCGCGTCTGGAAGAAGCCCAGGGCAACCATCAGCAGGCGATGACCTATCTGCGCAGCGCGCGCGGCAAACTGCTGGGTCTGCAATCCACCAACAGCGCGGCGACGCCGACGATGGGCGGCTTGTTGCTGGCGGATAACCCGTTCGTGAGTACCAGCCGCACTGCTCAGGCGGTCGGCGCCACGGCCTCCAGTGATAACGGGCTGCCGTGGCAACTGGCGCAAACGGCACGCGAGCCAGGCTCGACGCTGCCGGGCACCACGCGTCCCGATCTGCCGCAGGAGACGGCCCAGAGCCGCACCTTGCGTCAGGTCGATGAGATGATGCAGCAGATGAACGAGCAGACCGGTATGTGGCTGCAGGGCGGGGTGGACGTTCGCGGACGCGATGGCGAATCGGGCACCAGCAAGCTGACGGAAGCCAAAGCACCGCTCACCTGGTCCAGCTCGCCGTTTGGTGAGTCTCGCTTCGAATTCACCGCGACGCCCATTACGCTCAGCGCGGGCAGTGCCAGCGGTGACGCGTGGCGCCGCTTCGGCTCTAATCCGCTGGCAAACGCCGCGTCGAACATGGTGGCAACGGCGACCAACGAGCAGAAAGCCATTGCAGCCATGAATGCCACGGAGCGTGCAACTTATCTTGCCGCGCACCCGGGGGCTGCATCGCTGGTGGGCTTAGGCGATCTGGACAGCAACGACTTTAACCTGACGAGTTCCGACGGCCAGCTGAATCTGGCGAAACTTGGAGCCTACGACGGTGGTAAGGTCGGGGAATACCTTGAAGCCTCGAACCTGAAGGCCAACGTTAATCAGCCAGGGGATGTCTCTACGGATGCGCAAAAAGCGAATGGCGTGGAGCTGAACATGGCGCTGAGCGGGAAGGATTATCGTCTTGATGTCGGCAGCACGCCGCTGGGACAGGATCTGAGCACGCTGGTGGGCGGCGTGAAATGGTCGCCAAAACTGACCAATTACCTGTCGCTGATCATGACCGGAGAGCGCCGCGCGGTAACAGACAGCCTGTTATCTTACGTGGGGCTGGAAGACAAATATTCCGGCAAACGCTGGGGGCGCGTCACTAAAAACGGCGGCAGCCTGCAGCTGAGTTATGACGACGGCGATGCCGGTTTCTACGCGGGCGGCGGTGGTTACAGCTATCTCGGTGAAAACGTGGCGAGCAATACCAGCATCAATGCGAACGCCGGGGTCTATCTGCGTCCTTATCACGACGACTTCCGCGAAGTGAAAACCGGGCTAAGCATGAGCTGGATGGATTTCTCAAAAAATCTCAGCCAGTTTACCTTCGGCCAGGGCGGATACTTCAGCCCGCAGAACTACGTCAGCGTCTCGCTGCCGATCGACTACGCGCAAAAAATCGATACCTGGAAGCTGAAACTGGGCGGCTCGGTGGGCTACCAGTCTTACAGCCAGGACAGCAGCGACTACTTCCCGACTAACGACAGCTGGCAGCAACTGCTGGAAGGGGCCGTCGAGAGCGGCTTTGCGAAAGAAGCGACCTACAAAGGCACCTCTGAAAACGGCATTGGCTACACCGTCCGCGCCGGGGTCGATTACAACGTCAACAAAGACATGACCATCGGCGGCAAGGTCGGTTATGACACCTTTGGCAGCTATAACGAAAGTACGGCGGGACTCTATTTCCGCTACATGCTGGGAGATAAATAATGACAACGACGCTGGAAAACCCTGCGATCCTGAGCTGGTTTCGCGCGCAGCAAACGCCGGAAGGCTGGTTTGACCTACTGGCGCTGATCGTTGACGGCATGGTGCGTAACGTCGGTGAGCTGGAGAGCCAGCCGTTCCTGCATCAGATGGGGGTGGCGCTGGCCGAACAGTTCCCGTTGCCGCCGTCAGAAACGGTGGGCGAACTGGAAGCCAACATCAACGCCCAGCTGGCGCGTTTTGGTTGGGGCTGCGTGGAGATCAACACCACCGACACCGACCTCACCCTGCGCCATCTGGCGCTGCCCGTAAGCCGCCGTGAGGACCAGCAAAGCCGCTGGTGTCACGCCTTCTGTGCAATACTGGAAGGGCTGTATGTCCGCTGGATGCAGGACCAGGGCGGGAAAGCGCATGTGACGGTGAGTCGCGAGCGTCTCTATTCCCTTTCGGACGTGCAGTTCCGTTATCACAACCCACAGTGAGTAAATGATGAGAAAGCCTGCATGCGCCGCACTGGCGGTCATGATGAGTCTCTGTTTTACGCCATTTTCTCAGGCCGGCCAGGCCTGGGAGAGTTATAAGGCGCGCTTTTTAATGCCGGATGGCCGCATTGTCGATACCGGAAACGGCAACGTTTCCCATACGGAAGGGCAAGGTTTCGCCATGCTGATGGCGGTGGCAAGCGACGACAAAGCGGCGTTTGATAAGCTTTGGCAGTGGACCGACAGTACTCTGAAGAATAAAGAGAACGGCCTGTTTTACTGGCGCTACAACCCCGTCGAGCCGGACCCGATTGCCGACAAAAATGACGCCACCGATGGCGATACGATGATCGCCTGGGCGTTGTTAAAAGCCGACGCCCGCTGGCATGACAAAGGCTACAGCACCGCCTCGGATGCCATTACCAAAGCGCTGGTGGCCCACACGGTGATTCGCTACGCGGGCCAGCGCGTGATGTTGCCGGGCGCGCAGGGGTTTAACCTCAACAGTGAAGTGGTTCTCAATCCGTCGTACTTTATCTTCCCCGCCTGGCAGGCGTTCGCTGACCGCAGCCATTTGCAGGTGTGGCGCGAGCTGATCAAAGACGGGCAAACGCTGCTCGGGAAAATGGGAAGCGGTAAGGCCAATCTGCCGACCGACTGGGTTTCTCTGGCCGCAGACGGCACGCTGACGCCCGCGAAAGCGTGGCCACCGCGCATGAGCTACGATGCGATCCGTATTCCGCTGTATGTACACTGGTTTAATCCACAAAGCCCGCAGCTCACGCCGTGGCGCAGCTGGTTCGGTCAGTTCAGTCGGGAGCAAACCCCGGCCTGGGTCAATGTCACGACCAACGACTATGCGCCGTACATGATGGAAGGTGGCCTGCTGGCGGTAAGGGATTTAACGATGGGGCAGGCGATGAGTGAGCCGGAGATTACGGCGAAGGATGACTATTATTCGGCGAGCCTGAAGATGCTGGTGTGGGTGGCGGGACAGTAGAACGTATCTCCCCACCCCGGCAGCTCTCCTGTGTGGAGAGTCGTCAGGGTGGGGGAGTTACTGAACCTTACTGCGGGTATGGCACCCAATCACCACCGTTCAACCGTACATACGGCTTATTCTGGTACTGAATCACCACCGCATTCGCGTTCTCAGACACTTCCGCCGTCTGCGGCAGACCGCTGGTGAGCTGATTCCAGTTCACGCTGTCTTCCACAAACAACTTCCCGTCTACCGCACGCGCAACCAGCTCGGAAATTGCCAGATAGCTGCTCGGCTGGGTGATTTCGATTGGCGCACCCTGATGCGGTGCTTTCATACCGAAGAACTTAATCCCGGCGGGCACGTTGGTGATGGACGGGCTTGGGATATCGCGCAAGCCGGAAACCTGCATTCTGTCGCCTTTCAGCGCGCCACCGTGCTCTGGCACCACAACCACCATCACCCGACGGCCTGATTTTTCCAGTTCGGTAAAGAACGCATCCAGCTCATCGAAGAACTTCTGCGCACGAACTTTGTAATCCGCCGTTTTGCTCACGCCAGGATAGTGGTTACCGTCGTGCAGCGGCAGGGTGTTGTAGAAGGTCGCGCTTCGGGTGTTTTCCTCTTTCCCGACCGTTTGCAGCCAGCGTTGCAGCGTGGCGGTGTCGTCATACACCGGTGAACCGTCAAAGCCCAGCAGCGGCACCGGCAGACCGGTTTGGTCCATCAGCGGCGCATGCATCCCGCCGTTCTCGCGCACTTCTTTCAGGAAGCCGCCAAAGATACCGTTATGGCCGAGCATCAGGTGCTGGGTAAAGCCCAGTTTTTCGAGGTTATCGAACAGGTAGCACTGATTGCCCGCAGGCTGATACAGATTTTTATGCGACGGCTGACCGCAGCTGGCGCGCAGCAGACGAATCGCCGCCGGGCCGCTGTACGAGGTGGCCGAGTTAAAATCTTTGAACTGAATATCGAAATGCGACCACAGCGGGTGCGACGACAGACCTGCAGCCTCCACATCGGCCCAGGAGAGGGAGCAGATGTTGATCACCAGCAGTTCAAACGGCTGCGCATCGGCAGGCAGTGACGCCGGGAATTTCGTCTGACGCTTGGCTTCCGCGTTATAGAAGCTGGACAGCCAGGCGTTAAGGTTGGTGGAGGTCGGTGGCGCGGTTTGCGCCGGGATATCCCCGATCACGGCCGTATCGCCAGCGGTAGCAACTGTCGGCGCGGCGCTGCCGCCCGTGGTAGTCACGGTTTCTGTCGGCTGACCGGCTGGCCACAGGGAGAAGCTCGGGCCTGCCAGCGTCAGGACGTTCAGCCAGATCATAATTGCCACCACGAACACCGTGATGCGGATCCACTGGGAGAGGAACAGCCATGCAATCAGCATCACAAAAATGGCGCCAATCATCTGCCAGTTGATAAAACGTTCGGTCAGATCGAGAAGATAATCGCTGCTAAAGCCCGCCACCTGCGAGCCCTGGCTCATGATGCTATCCGGGCCTGGAAGCCAGGTGTCATGCCAGAACAGCCCGAAACCAATCGGTATCGCTACCCAGTGGCGCAGGCGATGAAGCTTCAGGTTCGGAATGGGCATCAGCAAAAATGCCATAAACACCAGGTTAAGCAGCGGATGGAAATTCAAATAGCCCGCCCAGAGCAGGCCGAATTTCACCAGAAAATAGAAGTTCCAGCCGGACAGGCCGCGCCAGTATTGCCAAAGCGGCGAAGGTGCCGAAGCAGTATAGGTAGAATTAGTCATGTTTTCGGTTTGCCTTGACGTGTGAAGCCCGTTTCAGTGTTCCAGCTGGTTTTACATAGCGAGGTTTTGCAAACAGCAGTCTTACCGTATCGCGGGTACGGCGTAACGAATGGCGCGCATAGTAGCCAAGTGGGAAGAAGATGATCGCGCACAAGATCACGAGCTGAATAATGTCAGTGTTGTTCATGATGATGCTCTCTCCTCTGCATCACTCAGCAAACGCAGCGGCTCAGGGACGCGACGCCAAACGTGTCCGTCGTGGGTGGCGTTCAGCACCGGCTTGCTGTCGCTCGCGACCAGCAGCGGTTTGCCCCATTGTTCCGGCTGCAGCTGTTTCATCTGCACAATTTCGGCGCTGATCAAATTGTCTTCAAACCAGACCATGCGGTTGGAAAAGATATCTCCGGTTGGCAGCGGGAAAATGTGGTTAAGGGCGGTATCCAGGTCGTTGATGCGACAGAAGGATAAAAACAGCACCAGGCGATTATCGCCAATGGTCATGATATCCCCGGTACGGTTCGGGCGGCACAACGTCAGCGCCTGCTCGATACGGATACCCGGAACCGGACGCAGCGCGACCATCACGCCTTTACCGTCTGCCGGCAGCAGCGTGTTGCTCATCATGTTGCTCACCGCGTCGCAGAACGTATCCCATTTCTGGTAGCCGCGCAGCTTCATCGGCTGGGTCATGGAGAGCAGCGTTGAGATCTCTTCCGGGACGTGGCGATTAAACTGCTGGCCCTGAAGGCTTTCAATGAGAGTCAGGCAGCGAGAAAGCGGGGCGTTCCACGGGATCACCATGTTCGCGCCGCAGCCGAGCAGCAGGCGTTCATCCGTGGCGCGCAGGCTGGTGTTGTTCTCACGGACCACGATTTTCAGTGCGCTGCCGCGCTGGCGACGCAGGGTGTGGATCTGTCGGGCTATCGACTCAATCTGATTATTCTGCGTCAGTGAAAAGACAATCGTCGCGGCCTGCGTGGTGCGGGCTTCATTAAACAGCGATTCGTTGGTTTCGAACAAAGACCAATATTCAGAGAGGGCAGGGGCGCCTTCTAATACAGCGATGTGGCTCAGAATGCGTTTTTCATCGTTTCGTGGCTGAACGACGGTTTCTTCCTGCTGGGCGACATGCCACTCACCCGCAATATGCTTCAGCGTCAGCTGTTGTCGGGCGCTCACCCCTTTTTCATTGCACCAGAACGCAATATCGTAAAGATGGCTGTCGGCCTGATGGCGCGTACTGGCCAAACCAAACAGGGAACGATATTCACTCATTAAAAATGAGAACTGCTTATCATTATTACTACCAGGACTGATCACCAGCAGCGTGCAATTTTGATCGCGCACCCATTTATTGATTTTTTCCAGCCAGACTCGCAATTTTTCTGTGGGTATATTTTGCCAGGTATTGTTCGCGCATTTAAGCACCAGTAAATAATGATGAGGATCGATGGTGCATTGAATGTCGCGGGGCAAAAAGTATAGACCATCTTCCTGGTTTGGCATGGAAAACAGACGCACTTTATCCGGCCCCTGTTCATTACTCAGGCTGATGATATCTTTAGGGTCCTCGCCCATGGTCACCACAGCAATGTGGGCACTTTTCTCTTGCGCTGCAATTGTTTGATTCACAAGACTAATAGCGTCTTCATTGCGGTCCGTACTGATCCACCAGACTCCGCCGGCTGGCATGTGGCGCAATTCATCCCATAATGACTGGATACCAACTGAAAATATGGGGTTCACGGTGTCCCTCTTCGCGACTAATTTACCTGTATCTCAGTTTACTAGCGAAAGCTCAGAAATAAACCTAACATTGAAATTAAAGACCATCAGATTTAGCATATGAATGAATTTTCGCAGGCAGGAAGCCGTGCAACTACCTCTGTTGTTCGTTGAGAATTAATAAAGGAATGAAACTAAAATGCATAATAACGAACCAACAACGCCGGTTGATTCTGGCCTTGGGTACACATTCCAAAATGATTTTTTGGCGTTAAGCCAGGCTTTCTCATTGCCTGAAATAGACTACACCGATATTTCACAGCGAGAACAGCTGGCAGCGGCGATTAAACGCTGGCCATTATTAGCTGAATTTGCCCGTCAACAATAAGGGAGCCATTGATGGCCATACTTGGATTACAGGGCATTCGTGGCGGTGTTGGCACGACGTCAATAACAGCAGCGCTGGGATGGTCATTACAGATATTAGGCGAATCGGTACTGGTTATTGATGCCTGTCCCGATAATTTGCTGCGGATGTCTTTTAACGTTGACTTTGACACTTCTGATGGCTGGGCGCGGGCGTTGCTCGACGGTCGCGACTGGCGAGACACCGCACAACGTTACACCTCGCAGCTCGATATCCTGCCGTTCGGCCAGCTGACCGCGAGCGAAAAAGAGTCCATTTACACCCGCTATGGCACGCTGGGCTATTTTGCCGATGCATTGCAGCTGCTACAGGAAAAAAGCCACTACCAGTGGATTTTGCTCGATCTCCCAAGCGGCTTCTCACCGCTCACCCGCCAGTTAATCGAACACTGCGATCACACGCTGACGATTGTGAACGCGGATGCCAATTGCCATGTTCGCCTGCATCAGCAGGTGCTCCCGAACGGAGCGCATATTCTGATCAACGATTTACGCCTGAACAGCCAAATTCAGGACGATCTCTACCAGGTCTGGCTGCAAAGCCAGCGTCGTCTGCTGCCGATGGTCATTCATCGCGATGAAGCCATCGCCGAGTGCATGGCATCCAAACAGCCGCTCGGCGAATACCGTAGCGATTCTCTGGCGGCGGAAGAGATCCTCACTCTGGCGAACTGGTGCCTGTTGCACTATACCGGACGCCCGGAGCCTGCCGGGAGAGGCCTATGAGCCGGCTGTCCAACGCGCTCCTCATCCCGCCCGTTAGCGCGCGCTTAAGCGAGCGATACCGGAATTATCGCCGTCACGGTGCGTCTGCCTTTAGCGCCGCGCTGGGCTGCTTCTGGGTGATTTTGGCCTGGATGTTCATCCCACTCGAACATCCACGCTGGCAGCGTATTCGTGCACGCCATCGCGAGCTTTATCCGCATCTCGACCCTGATCGCCCGCGCCCTCTCGATCCGGCGCGCTACGCGATTCAGGCGTTATGGCTTATCGTCAGTCAGGCGAAACGCGAAAAAACCGAACCGCGCTGGCGCACGTACAGTCGCTTTAAGAACGTGCGCGGGCGTTACCATCAGTGGCTGGAAACACTGCCTGAGCGCTTCAGCGACCAGACCAGCCATCTCGATTCGCATAAAGAGCTGGGGCATCTGCATCCCGGCTTGCGGCGGTTTATTCTCGGGGTGATCGTCGTTTTCTCGCTCATTCTGGCGCTGCTCTGTATCACTCAGCCGTTTAACCCGCTGGCGCAGTTTATCTTCCTGATTCTGCTGTGGGGCGTGGCCCTGCTGGTGCGGCGAATTCCAGGGCGCTTCTCGGCGCTGATGCTGATTGTGCTCTCCCTGACCGTCTCCTGCCGCTACATCTGGTGGCGCTATACCTCGACGCTGAACTGGGATGACCCGGTGAGCCTGACCTGCGGTTTGGTCCTGCTGTTTGCGGAAACCTACGCGTGGGTGGTGCTGGTGCTGGGGTATTTCCAGGTAGTCTGGCCGCTGAATCGCCAGCCGGTTCCGCTGCCGAAAGACACCGCTCAGTGGCCGACGGTGGATATTTTCGTTCCGACCTATAACGAAGATCTGAATGTGGTGAAAAACACCATTTACGCCTCTCTCGGTATCGACTGGCCGAAAGACAAGCTCACTATCTGGATTCTGGACGACGGCGGGCGCGAAGAGTTTCGCCAGTTCGCCGACAGCGTGGGGGTGAAATACATCGCCCGTACTACACACGAGCACGCCAAAGCCGGGAACATCAACAACGCGCTGAAGTATGCCACGGGCGAATTCGTGTCGATTTTTGACTGCGACCACGTCCCGACGCGCTCGTTCCTGCAGATGACCATGGGCTGGTTCCTGAAAGAGAAACAGCTGGCGATGATGCAGACGCCGCACCACTTCTTCTCGCCGGACCCGTTTGAACGCAACCTCGGGCGTTTTCGTAAAACGCCTAACGAAGGCACGCTGTTCTACGGGCTGGTGCAGGACGGGAACGACATGTGGGATGCCACCTTCTTCTGCGGCTCTTGTGCGGTGATTCGCCGTAAACCGCTGGATGAGATTGGCGGTATCGCCGTGGAAACCGTCACCGAAGATGCGCACACCTCTCTGCGCTTGCACCGTCGCGGCTACACCTCGGCGTACATGCGTATTCCGCAGGCGGCGGGGCTGGCGACGGAATCGTTATCCGCCCACATTGGCCAGCGTATTCGCTGGGCGCGCGGAATGGTGCAGATTTTCCGCCTCGATAACCCGCTGACGGGTAAAGGGCTGAAGCTCGCGCAGCGTCTCTGCTACGTCAACGCCATGTTCCACTTTCTGTCCGGTATCCCACGGCTGATCTTCCTGACGGCACCGCTGGCCTTCCTGCTGCTGCACGCGTACATCATCTTTGCCCCGGCGCTGATGATTGCCCTGTTCGTTCTGCCGCACATGATCCACGCCAGCCTGACCAACTCGAAAATTCAGGGGAAATACCGCCATTCGTTCTGGAGTGAAATCTACGAAACGGTGCTGGCCTGGTACATCGCACCGCCAACGCTGGTGGCGCTGATTAACCCGCATAAAGGCAAATTCAACGTCACCGCGAAAGGCGGGCTGGTGGAAGAGGAGTACGTCGACTGGGTGATCTCCCGCCCGTACATTTTCCTCGTCCTGCTGAATATCTTCGGCGTGATGGTGGGGATCTGGCGCTACTTCTACGGCCCGGAAAACGAAGTGCTGACGGTCTTCGTCAGCCTCGCATGGGTCTTCTACAACCTGATCATTCTCGGCGGCGCGGTGGCGGTATCGGTGGAGAGCAAACAGGTTCGTCGCTCCCATCGCGTTGAAATCTCCATGCCTGCGGCGATTGCCCGTGAAGATGGCCATCTCTTCTCCTGTACCGTCCACGACTTCTCCGACGGGGGGTTAGGCATCAAGATTAACGGCCAGGCGAAAGTGCTTGAAGGGCAGAAGGTGAAATTACTGCTCAAGCGCGGCCAGCAGGAGTACGTATTCCCGACGCAGGTTGTGCGTGTGTTGGGCAATGAAGTCGGGCTGCAGCTGATGCCGCTCACCAAGAAGCAACATATTGATTTTGTTCAGTGTACCTTTGCCCGCGCGGATACGTGGGCACTCTGGCAGGATAGCTTCCCGGAAGATAAGCCGCTGGAAAGTCTGCTGGATATTCTGAAGTTGGGGTTCCGTGGTTATCGCCACCTTGCAGAATTCGCTCCGCCGTCAGTGAAAATAATTTTCCGTTCACTTACCTCGCTGGTTTCCTGGGTGGTGTCGTTTATCCCTCGTCGCCCTGAGCGGGATGAGGCGAAACAACAACCGGACCCGGTTATGGCTCAACAATGATGATAACGCGATGAAAAGAAAACTTTCCTGGATATGTGCTGTGGCGGTTGGGATGAGTTCGCTGCCCGCAATGATGGCTCAGGCGGCGCCTGAAAATTCGACGCAAACCCCTGCGCCGACCGTGCCTGTCGTGGCGCAAGCGACGGAT
This sequence comes from Lelliottia sp. 489, assembly GCF_050435885.1. Lineage (NCBI taxonomy): Bacteria > Pseudomonadati > Pseudomonadota > Gammaproteobacteria > Enterobacterales > Enterobacteriaceae > Lelliottia > Lelliottia sp. 489. The sequence continues at coordinate 21,317 of NZ_JBNDLC010000006.1, forward strand.
CCGGTGGTGACCGCAGCACCTGGGCAAACCGAAAACGTGGTGCCTAATCAGCCAACGGAGGGGAACACCCTGCCGGGAACGCCGACGGGCGCGCAGGCGGTTGGTCAGGTGATGCCAGGCGTGAACGGTGCGAATGCACCTATCGTTGCGGATAACGTTCCGTCGCGTGACGTGAAGCTGACGTTTGCGCAGATTGCGCCGCCTCCGGGCAGCATGATCCTGCGCGGGATCAACCCGAACGGTGGCGTTGAATTTGGCATACGCAGTGATGAAGTGGTCTCCAGCGCGCTGCTGAATCTGGAATACACCCCATCGCCGTCCCTGCTGCCGGTTCAGTCCCAGCTGAAGGTCTACCTCAATGACGAGCTGATGGGCGTACTGCCGGTCACCAAAGAGCAACTGGGCAAGAAAACCCTGGCGCAGGTGCCGATCAACCCGCTGTTTATCACCGACTTTAACCGCGTGCGCCTCGAATTTGTCGGCCACTATCGCGACGTCTGCGAAAACCCGGCCAGCAGCACCCTGTGGATGGACGTCGGTCGTAACTCCTCCCTGAACATGACTTACCAGACGCTGGCGGTCAAAAATGACCTTTCCGCGTTCCCGATTCCGTTCTTTGATCCACGCGATAACCGCGAGCTGAACCTGCCGGTGGTGTTTGCCGGTTCACCGGACGTGGCGCAACAGCAGGCGGCGACCATCGTCACCTCGTGGTTTGGCTCCCGCTCTGGCTGGCGCGGGCAGAGCTTCCCGGTACTGTTTGATAAGCTGCCGGAAAGAAACGCTATCGTGTTTGCCACCAACGACAAACGCCCGGCGTTCCTCCGCGATCACCCTGAGGTGAAAGGCCCGACCGTCGAAATGATGAATCATCCGGATAAGCCGTATGTGAAATTGTTAGTGGTATTTGGTCGCGATGATAAAGATCTGGTGCAGGCGGCGAAAGGCATTGCCCAGGGGAACGTGCTGTTCCGTGGCAATAGCGTCGCCATTGGGGACGTGAAACCGCTGCTGGCGCGTAAACCTTACGATGCGCCAAACTGGATCCGTACCGATCGCGCGGTGACCTTCGGCGAACTGAAAACCTATGAAGAGCAGCTCCAGTCTACCGGGCTTGAGCCATCCGCCATTAACGTCTCCCTGAACCTGCCGCCGGATCTCTATCTGCTGCGCAGCAACGGGATCGACATCAATCTGAACTATCGCTATACCGCGCCGCCAACGAAAGACAGCTCGCGCATGGATATCAGCCTGAACAACCAGTTCCTGCAATCCTTCCCGCTGACCAGCAGCCAGGATACCAACAAGCTGTTGCTGCGTCTGCCGGTACTCCAGGGTCTGCTGGACGGCAAAACAGACGTCTCCATTCCGGCGCTGAAACTCGGGGCGGTGAACCAGTTACGCTTTGATTTCCAGTACATGAACCCAATGCCTGGCGGCTCGGTGGATAACTGCATCACCTTCCAGCCGGTCGCGAATCATGTGGTCATCGGCGACGACTCCACCATCGACTTCTCGAAGTATTATCACTTTATCGCCCTGCCGGATCTGCGCGCGTTTGCTAACGCCAGCTTCCCGTTCAGCCGCATGGCCGACCTCTCTGAAACCATCGTTGTGATGCCAAAAACACCTAACGAAGGCCAGGTGGCGACGCTGCTCGATGCGATGGCGTCCGTCGGCGCACAAACCGGTTTACCGGCGCTGAACGTCACGTTGACGGATGATGGCAGCCAGATTCAGGGTAAAGACGCCGATATCATGCTCATTGGCACCATCCCGGATAAGCTGAAAGACGATAAACGTATCGACCTGCTGGTCCATGCGACCGAGTCCTGGGTGAACACACCGCTGCGCCAGACCTCCTTCCCGAGCATCATGCCGGATATGGCCGATCGCGAAGCGAGCGTTCAGACCAACATCAGCTCCCAGGGACCGATGGCAGCGATTGTCGGCTTCCAGTCTCCTTACAACGATCAGCGCAGCGTCATCGCCCTGCTGGCAGACAGCCCGCGCGGGTATGAGCTGCTGAATGGCGCGATGAATGACAGCGGTAAGCGCGCCGCGATGTTTGGTTCGGTCGCGGTGATCCGTGAGTCCGGCGTGAATAGCCTGCGCGTGGGTGACGTCTACTACGTCGGTCATCTGCCGTGGTTCGAGCGCATGTGGTATGCCCTGGCAAACCATCCGGTGCTGCTGGCAGTCTTCGCGGCGATAAGCGTCGTGCTGCTCGCGTGGGTGATGTGGCGTCTGCTGCGTATTATCAGCCGTCGTCGTCTGCATTCGGATCGTGAGTAACCGGTGATGAAAGGGTTTCGCTGGTGCGTAATGGCTATGGTGGTAATGGCGGCGTCGAACGTTCGCGCCGCCTGCACCTGGCCTGCATGGGAGCAGTTTAAAAAGGACTATATCAGCGAAGGCGGGCGCGTCATTGATCCCAGTGACGCGCGCAAAATCAGTACGTCGGAAGGGCAAAGCTACGCGCTGTTTTTTGCCCTCGCGGCGAACGATCGCCAGACCTTTGATCGCCTGCTCGGCTGGACGCGCGACAACCTCGCGCAGGGCGATTTGAGCCAGCATCTCCCCGCCTGGCTGTGGGGAATGAAAGAGAAAGACACCTGGGCGGTGATCGACAGCAATTCAGCGTCGGATGCCGATATCTGGATTGCCTGGTCGCTGCTGGAGGCGGGGCGTCTGTGGAAAGCGCCAGAGTACACCGCCACCGGGAAAGCGCTGCTCAAGCGCATCGCCAGTGAAGAGGTGGTTAAAGTACCGGGCCTGGGGCTGATGCTGCTGCCTGGCAAAGTCGGCTTTGCCGAAGAGAAATCCTGGCGCTTCAACCCAAGCTATCTCCCGCCGCAGCTGGCGAACTATTTCACCCGCTTTGGCGCACCCTGGACTACGCTTCGTGAAACCAATTTGCGCCTGCTGCTGGAAACCGCGCCAAAAGGGTTCTCACCGGACTGGGTGCAATATCAAAAAAATAAGGGCTGGCAACTGAAGCCAGAAAAAACGTTTATCGGCAGTTACGATGCGATCCGCGTCTATCTCTGGGCGGGCATGTTGCACGACCGGGACCCGCAGAAAGCACGGCTGCTGGCGCGTTTTAAACCCATGGCGACGCTAACAACAAAAAAAGGCGTTCCCCCTGAGAAAGTCGATGTCGCCAGCGGTAAAACCACGGGTAATGGCCCGGTTGGTTTCTCCGCCTCACTGCTGCCGTTTTTACAAAACCGCGATGCACAAGCGGTACAACGTCAGCGTGTCGCCGACCATTTTCCCGGTAACGACGCCTATTACAGCTACGTACTGACCCTGTTTGGACAAGGATGGGATCAGCACCGTTTTCGTTTCACCGCAAAGGGTGAATTACACCCTGACTGGGGCCAGGAATGCGCAAGTTCTCATTAAGTTTACTCAGTTTATCCCTTGGATTGACGCTGATGCCGCTGGCGCAGGCCGCCAATTCTCCGCAGCAGCAACAACTGCTGGAACAGGTGCGCCTGGGCGAATCGACCAACCGCGAGGATTTGGTTCGCCAGTCGTTGTATCGTCTTGAACTGATCGACCCCAACAATCCGGATGTGGTCGCCGCGCGTTTCCGCTATTTGCTGCGTCAGGGTGATAACGCCGGGGCGCAAAAAGAGTTAGACCGTCTCAAAGGACTTGCGCCCAGCTCCAGCGCCTATAAATCGTCGCGCAACGCGATGCTGCTCTCGACCCCAGAAGGGCGTCAGGATCTGCAGCAGGCGCGCCTGCTGGCCACAACGGGCCATACCCAGGAAGCGATTGCCGCCTACGATAAAATCTTCGCTGGCGATCCGCCGAACGACGTTCTGGCGGCGGAATACTGGACCGTGGTGGCTAAAAATCCCGCCCGCAGCAACGAGGCTATTAATCAGCTTAAAAAAATTAACCTCAGCAGCCCTGGCAACACCGAGCTGCAGAACTCGTTATCCCAGCTGTTATTTAAAAACGGACGCCGCGATGAGGGCTTTGCCGTCCTCAGGCAGATGGCGAGATCGAACGCCGGGCGCGATGCGGCCTCTGATATCTGGTATCAGCAGATCAAAGACCTGCCGGTCAGCGCCGGCAGCGTAAAAGCGCTCCAGGATTATCTGCAGGTGTTCAGCGCGGGCGATAACGTTACTGCCGCCCGCTCGCAGCTGGAAGCCCAGCAAAAACAGCTGGCCGATCCGGCGTTCCGCGCCAAAGCCGAAGGGCTGGCCGCCGTGGAGGCAGGACAGGGCAATAAAGCAGTATCAGACCTGCAGCAGGCGGTAAATGCCAATCACACCGACAGCGAAGCCGTAGGCGCGCTGGGCCAGGCCTACTCCCAGCGCGGCGATCGTGCCCGCGCCGTTGCACAGTTTGAAAAAGCCATTGCCCTCGATCCACAGAGTGATAACCGTGGGAAATGGGACAGCCTGCTGAAAGTGAACCGTTACTGGCTGCTGATCCAGCAGGGCGATGCCGCGCTGAAAGCCAACAATGTCGCGCAGGCAGAACGTTACTACCAGCAGGCGCGCACTGTCGATAACACCGACAGTTACGCGGTGCTCGGGCTGGGTGATGCCGCCGTCGCGCGCAAAGACAACGCCGCCGCCGAGCGTTTCTACCGCCAGGCCCTGCGGATGGACAGCGGCAACAGCAACGCGGTGCGCGGGCTGGCGAATATCTACCGTGCGGAATCGCCGGAAAAAGCCGACCAGTTTATCCGTTCGCTCTCTGCCAGCCAGCGTCGCAGTATCGACGATATCGAACGCAGCCTCACCAACGACAGATTATCTCAGCAGGCAGAACAGCTGGAAAATGAGGGCAAATTTGCACAGGCAGCGGAAATTCAGCGCCGCCGTCTGGCGCTCTCGCCGGGCGATGTGTGGATTACCTATCGCCTGTCGCGCGATCTCTACAGTGCCGGACAGCACAGCCAGGCGGATACGCTTATGCGCCAGCTGGCCAGCCTAAAACCGGCCGATCCGGAGCAGGTGTATGCCTACGGCTTATATCTTTCGGGTAACAATCAGGATCGCGCGGCCCTTGCGCACCTGAACACTCTGCCGCGCGCGCAGTGGAACGGCAACATTGAGGAACTGGCTAACCGCCTGCAAAGCGATCAGGTGCTGGAAACCGCCAATCGCCTGCGTGAAAGCGGCCAGGAGCGGGATGCCGAAACGTTACTGCGCCAGCAGCCTGCCTCCTCACGTATCGATTTAACGCTGGCCGACTGGGCGCAGCAGCGCGGGGATAACACGTCGGCCATTGCGGCCTACAACACTGTCCTGCAGCGCGAACCGCAAAATGTTGACGCCCTGCTCGGCCTGACGGAAGTCTATATCGCGCAAGGCAATAAAGACGCTGCCCGCGCTGAGCTTGCCAAACTGCCCGCCGGGCAGAACGGTGAGGCGCCGTCGATCAACACGCAGCGTCGCATCGCGCGGGTGCAGGCCGATCTCGGTGATACGACTGCCGCACAGCAGACCTACAGCAAAATCCTTCCGCAGGCCAAATCGCAGCCGCCGTCGATGGAAAGCGCGCTGGTGCTGCGCGATGCGGCTAACTTCCAGGCTCAAAGCGGCCAGCCGCAGCAGGCGCTGGAAACCTACAAAGATGCAATGGTGGCCTCCGGCGTCACCCCGTCGCGCCCTGAAGATAACGACAGCTTCACCCGTCTGACGCGCAATGACGAAAAAGACGACTGGCTGAAACGCGGCGTGCGCAGCGATGCGGCGGATCTCTATAAGCAGCAGGATGTGAACGTCACGCTGCAGCATGACTACTGGGGTTCCAGCGGTACGGGCGGGTATTCCGACCTGAAAGCGCACACCACCATGCTGCACGTGGATGCGCCGTTGTCGGACGGACGGATGTTCTTCCGAAGCGACATGGTGAACATGGACGCGGGTTCCTTCGATACCAACGGTGGCACCTACGACCCGAAATGGGGTACCTGTTACGAGACGCCGTGTAGCGGCAACACCAGCCAGAAACAAAACGGCGCCAGCGTGGCCGTTGGCTGGCAGAACAAAACCTGGGAGATGGACATCGGCACCACGCCGATGGGCTTTGACGTCGTCGATGTGGTCGGCGGCCTGAGCTACAGCAACGATCTCGGCCCGATCGGTTACACCCTGAATGCCCATCGTCGCCCGATCTCCAGCTCACTGCTGGCCTTCGCCGGACAAAAAGACCCGAACACGGGAACCACCTGGGGCGGCGTGCGCGCAACCGGCGGTGGCGTCAGCGTCAGTTACGACAAAGGCGAAGCGAACGGCGTCTGGTCAAGCCTGAATATGGACGCTTTGCAGGGCAAAAACGTCGAGGATAACTGGCGTATTCGCTGGATGACCGGCTATTACTATAAGCTTATCAACGACAACAACGAGCGTCTGACGGTGGGCGTGTCGAATATGCTCTGGCATTACGACAAAGATTTGAGTGCCTATTCTCTGGGACAGGGCGGCTACTACAGCCCGCAGGAGTATGTCTCCTTCGCGCTGCCGGTTACCTGGCGTAAACGCACCGAAAACTGGTCATGGGAGCTGGGCGGGTCGGTCTCCTGGTCGCATTCCAAAACCAAAGACGGGATGCGTTACCCGATTCAGGGGCTGATTCCAGATAATCACTACGATATCGATGACAACCTGATGTATTCCGACAAAAAAGAGCCGGAAAATGGCAGCAGCTCGTCCGGTACCGGTTATACCGCGCGGGCGATTATCGAACGTCGCGTGACCTCAAACTGGTTTGTCGGTCTGGGCGTTGATATTCAGGAGGCGAAAGATTACACCCCGAGTCATGCGTTAATTTACGTACGCTACTCGGCTGAGGGCTGGCAGGGCGATATGGACCTGCCTCCGCAACCGCTGATCCCTTACGCGGACTGGTAACCGGATTTATCTTTAATCCACCTCTTAGGCTCTCTTAAAATCGTCGCGATCGGGTATACTCTGCCGGGAATAGGGTAACACTTTGTTACCCTATGCTTCGGGTTTTGTGGAGAGTCAATTTGCGTGTCAGCCGTTCTTTAACTATCAAACAAATGGCGATGGTCTCAGCCGTCACTATGGTGTTTGTATTCATCTTTTGCGTCATTTTGCTGTTTCATTCCGTACAGCAGAATCGCTACAACACGGCTTCGCAACTGGAAAGTATTGCCCGCTCGGTTCGTGAACCGCTTTCCGCCGCCATTCTCAAAGGGGATATCCCCGAAGCAGAAACCATCATCAAGCGCATTCAGCCTGCGGGGATCGTCAGCCGCGCGGATGTGGTATTACCCAATCAATTCCAGGCGTTGCGGATGAGCTTTATTCCCGAACGTCCGGTGCCGATGATGATCATGCGGATGTTTGAGCTGCCGGTGCAGATTTCGCTCCCGCTCTATTCTCTCGAACGCCCTGCGAACCCGCAGCCGTTGGCCTATCTGGTGTTGCAGGCAGATGCCTATCGCATGCATAAGTTTGTCATGAGCTGGACCTCCACGTTAGTGACCACTTACTTACTTTTGACGCTGATCCTGACCGTGGCGCTCACCTGGTGCATCAACCGGCTGATCGTCCATCCGCTGCGTAAAATTGCCCGTGAGCTAGACAATCTCGCCCCGCAGGACCAGGTCGGGCACCAGCTGGCCCTGCCGCGCCTGCACCACGACGATGAAATCGGCATGCTGGTGCGGAGCTATAACATCAATCAGCAGCGCCTGATGCGCCAGCATGATGAAATCAACAGTAACGCGACCCGCTTCCCGGTCTCGGATTTGCCGAATAAGGCGTTCCTGATGGCCCTGCTGGAGCAGACCGTTGCGCGCCAGCAGACCACCGCGCTGATGGCAGTGGCCTGTGAAACCCTGCAGGACACGGCGGGCGTGCTGAAAGAGAGCCAGCGTGAAATGCTTCTCTTAACGCTGGTGGAGAAGATCAAATCGGTGCTGGCGCCTCGCATGGTACTGACGCAGGTCAGCGGCTACGACTTTGTGATTCTGGCCCACGGTGTGAAAGAGCCGTGGCACGCCATCACATTAGGTCAGCAAGTGCTCACTGTCATTAATGAGCGGCTGCCCATCCAGGGTATCCAGCTGCGCCCAAGCGCCAGCATTGGCCTGGCGATGTATTATGGCGATCTGACGGCGGAACAACTCTATCGCCGCGCCTTCTCGGCGGCCTTTACCGCCCGTCGTAAAGGCAAAAATCAGATCCAGTTCTTCGAGCCAGAGCAGATGGAAAAGGCGCAGCAGCGCCTGACGGAAGAGAGCGATATCCTCACGGCGCTCGATAATCACCACTTTGCGATCTGGCTCCAGCCGCAGGTGAATCTGGCCACGGGCGACGTCACCAGCGCGGAAGCGTTGCTGCGCGTCATGCAGCCAGATGGCTCATGGGAGCTGCCAGAGGGGCTTATTGAGCGCATCGAATCCTGTGGCCTGATGGTGACGGTCGGCTACTGGGTGCTGGAAGAGTCATGCCGCCAGCTTTCGGCCTGGCAGGAGCGCGGTATCAATATGCCGCTGTCGGTGAATCTGTCGGCGCTACAGCTGATGCATCCGACGATGGTTTCGGAGATGCTGGAGCTGATCAACCGCTACCGCATCAAGCCGGACACCCTGATTCTGGAGGTGACGGAGAGCCGTCGCATCGACGATCCGAACGAAGCGGTGGCGATTCTGAAACCGCTGCGCAACGCCGGTATCCGCATTGCGCTGGATGATTTCGGCATGGGCTACGCCGGTCTGCGTCAGCTCCAGCACATGAAAACGCTGCCGGTCGATGTCCTGAAGATCGATAAAACCTTCGTTGACGGCCTGCCGGACGACAGCAGCATGGTGGAAGCCATTATCCAGATGGCGCGCAGCCTGAATCTGCACGTCATTGCCGAAGGGGTCGAAACCGAAGCCCAGCGCGACTGGCTGGCGCAGGCGGGTGTCGAAAGTGGACAAGGTTTCCTGTTTGCCCGAGCCGTTCCGGCGGAAGAGTTCGAAAAACGCTACTTTACGGGCGACAATTCTTACGTAAATGTCTAACTTTGTTGCTGGCTTGTTCGAGTCAGCACACAGTTTTTAACATTCATGTTTCATATTTGATCTAAGTTCATTTCTGTCATGTTTTACGGGTGTTATTTTAAAGCCGCAGGAAAGTTGTACCCATAAGAATCCTGTGGTTTTTCTTTCCAAGGACACCCTATGAAAACCTCTCTCTTTAAAAGCCTTTACTTTCAGGTCCTGACAGCGATTGCCATCGGTATTCTGCTTGGCCATTTCTACCCTGAACTGGGCGCTCAAATGAAACCGCTTGGCGACGCGTTCGTTAAGCTCATTAAAATGATCATCGCGCCCGTTATCTTCTGTACCGTGGTGACCGGTATCGCTGGCATGGAAAGCATGAAGGCGGTAGGCCGGACCGGTGCGGTGGCGCTGCTGTACTTTGAAGTGGTCAGTACGATTGCGCTGATTATCGGCCTGATTATTGTCAACGTCGTGCAGCCGGGCGCGGGGATGAACGTCGATCCTTCGACGCTGGATGCGAAAGCGGTCGCCGTTTACGCCGAGCAGGCCAAAGACCAGGGCATCGTCGCCTTCCTGCTGGATGTCATTCCCGGCAGCGTGATTGGCGCCTTCGCCAGCGGGAATATCCTGCAGGTGCTGCTGTTCGCCGTGCTGTTTGGTTTTGCCCTGCATCGCCTGGGCAGCAAAGGGCAGCTGATTTTCAACGTAATCGAAAGCTTCTCGCAGGTGATTTTCGGCATCATCAATATGATCATGCGCCTGGCACCCATCGGGGCGTTCGGGGCGATGGCCTTTACCATCGGTAAATATGGCGTCGGCACCCTGGTGCAGCTCGGCCAGTTGATCATCTGCTTCTATATCACCTGTATTCTGTTTGTGGTCGTGGTGCTGGGCAGTATTGCGCGCGCGACGGGCTTCAGTATTTTCAAATTTATCCGCTACATCCGCGAAGAGCTGCTGATTGTGCTGGGGACATCGTCCTCCGAATCCGCACTGCCGCGTATGCTCGATAAAATGGAAAAACTGGGCTGCCGTAAATCGGTGGTGGGGCTGGTCATTCCGACGGGGTACTCGTTTAACCTCGACGGAACGTCGATATACCTGACTATGGCGGCGGTGTTTATCGCCCAGGCGACCAACAGCCACATGGATATCTTCCATCAGATCACCTTGCTGGTGGTGCTACTGCTCTCCTCGAAAGGGGCGGCGGGCGTGACGGGCAGCGGGTTTATCGTGCTGGCGGCGACCATCTCGGCGGTAGGGCATCTTCCGGTGGCGGGCCTGGCGCTCATTCTCGGCATCGACCGCTTTATGTCCGAAGCCCGCGCCCTGACTAACCTGGTGGGTAACGGTGTTGCCACGGTGGTGGTGGCGAAATGGGTGAAAGAGCTGGACCATAAAAAACTCGACGATACGCTGAATAATCGCGTGCCAGAGAGCAAATCCCACGGTTTATCCTCATAAATTCAGCACTTATGCCCGCTCACCCTTGTCGGGGAGCGGGCTCCTGCGCATAATAACTGCTCATACCTGTCATACTTCGACAAGATTTTTTTCGGGTATATTTCACTTCTCGCCGTGACGTTTCGCAGAACACGCGGTCTAATCGAAGTGTTTGAACGTTATCTTCAGAGTGCTCAATGTAGTGAGACACTCTTTTTAACCAGGAATGTTGATCAGGGGTTTACATGCAGGGCACAAAAATTCGACTCTTAACCGGCGGTTTGCTGATGATGGCAGCAGCCAGTTATGTGCAGGCAGATACGCTCCAGCCCGACCCAGCCTGGCAGCAGGGCACACTGGCGAATGGTTTTCAGTGGCAGGTTTTAGCCACTCCGCAACGTCCCAGTGACCGCATCGAAATTCGTCTTTCCGTCAATACCGGTTCATTAACCGAGAGCACGCAGCAGAGCGGGCTTAGCCATTTTATTCCTCGACTGGCGCTGACCCAAAGCGGCAGTTTGCAAGCCGTGCAGGTGCGTTCACTGTGGCAGCAGGGCATCGACCCGAAACGTCCCCTTCCACCTGCAGTTGTCTCCTACGACTACACCATGTTTAATCTCAGCCTGCCCAACAACCGTAACGACCTTCTGAAAGAGGCCCTGACGTGGCTGGGCGATACCGCCGGTAAAGTGGCGATCACCCCCGATACGGTCAACTATGCCCTGAGCAACAGCGACATGGTGGCGACCTGGCCTGCGGATACCAAAGACGGCTGGTGGCGTTACCGCCTGAAAGGCTCATCGCTGCTGGGACACGATCCGGCAGAGCCGGTCAAACAGCCGGTGGATATCGAGCAGGTTAAATCGTTTTATCAAAAATGGTACACCCCGGATGCGATGACCCTGATTGTGGTCGGCAACGTCGACAGCCGCGCGGTGATCGAACAGATTGGCAAAACCTTTGGCGATCTGAAGGGTAAGCGCGAAGTGCCTGCGCCGGTTTCAACGCTGGCCCCGCTGCGTGCCGAGCCGGTGAGCATCATGACCGACTCCGTGCGTCAGGACCGTCTGTCGCTGATGTGGGACACACCATGGCAGCCGATTCGTGAATCCGCCGCGCTGCTGCGCTACTGGCGTGCCGATCTCGCCCGTGAAGCGCTGTTCTGGCATGTTCAGCAGACCCTGAGCAAAAACAATGCGAAGGATATCGGGATTGGCTTCGACTGCCGCGTGCTGTTCCAGCGCGGACAGTGTGCGATCAACGTGGAGTCGCCAAACGACAAACTGAACACGAATCTCAGCGTTGTCGCCAAAGAGCTGGCCAAAGTGCGTAAAGATGGCCTGGGCGAAGAAGAGTTCAACGCGCTGGTGGCGCAGAAGAATCTGGAGCTGCAAAAACTGTTTGCAACCTACGCCCGCACTGACACGGATATCCTGATCAGCCAGCGCATTCGCTCCCTGCAAAATCAGGTGGTGGATATCGCGCCGGAGCAGTATCAGAAACTGCGCCAGGACTTCCTGAACAGCCTGACCGTTGAGATGATTAATCAGGATCTGCGTCAGCAGTTGTCGCAAGATATGGCGCTTGTTCTGCTGCAGCCGAAAGGCGAGCCGGAATACAACATGAAAGAGCTACAGGCCACCTGGGATGAGATCATGTCGCACGAAGAGCGTACGGCTCAGCCTGCGGCCGATGATTTGCATCAGGATGCGACGGATATTCCGCAAGCGCAGTAATGGCGAAAAGATAATAAAACGGCAACCCAGGGTTGCCGTTTTTTTTGTTTGTCAGCCGGGTGTCGTGCACGAACTCAGTCAGGCATCGCCTCGCGCGGGATAATCGCCCCGCGATACTGAATCACTGTACTGGCCGTCAGATGTCCGCGTTTTGCGGCTTCCGAAGGGGTACCACCCGTCAGGCGCACGGCCAGATATCCGGCGCTGAACGAATCGCCCGCCGCCGTGGTATCCACCACTTTTTCTTTCGCCAGTTTCACCGCAGGGACGTCCACCACGGCAGCACCTGCCACAGAGACCAGGCAGGAATCTGCGCCACGCTTAATCACCACTTCCGACACACCGGCCTGATGCGTACGAGCAATCACGTCGTCGACCGGCTTTTCGCCCCACAGGGCATCTTCGTCATCGAGGGTTAAGAACGCGATATCGGTGCAGTTCAGCATCTGCTGATAAACCTGCTGCGTCTCTTCGCGACTCGCCCACAGGCGCGGACGGTAGTTGTTATCGAAAATGACTTTCCCGCCGTTCGCGCGGCATTCGTGGAGCAGGGAGAGCAGTTTTTCGCGGCTGGATGGGCTTAAGATCGCAAGGCTGATTCCGCTCAGGTAGAGATAATCATAGGTCGCCAGCTCTTCGCAGATGGCCGCAGATTCGTCGCTCTCCAGCCAGAATTTGGCTGCGGCTTCGTTGCGCCAGTAGTAGAACGTGCGCTCGCCGGTGCTGTCGGTCTCGATGTAGTACAGCCCCGGAAGACGGTTTTCCATACGCTGAATCAGCGACGTCTGGACGTTTTCACTCTGCCAGGCTTCCAGCATCTGCTGGCTGAAGCTGTCGGTACCGAGTGCGGTCACATAGTTGACTGTCAGCGCGTCAGGGGCGACCTGACGGGCAATATAGACCGAAGTATTCAACGTATCGCCACCAAAACCGCGGCTAACGTCCGCACCTTTTTGTGACAGCTCAATCATGCATTCGCCAATCACGGCAATTTTTTTAGACATAGTCGTGAACCTGAACCGATAAATTAATGTAAGTGTGCGCTGTGGGGATTTTATGGTCAACTATATTAAAACGTCGTTCCAAATTTTTTTTTGAGCCAGCGCGCGTTCCGGGCAGATTCTGTCATCTTAATTTCATTTTCCCCGCCAGCTGAACATAAAGTTCTCACATCCCGGGCCGATAACCTTTTGACGAGTCCAGACACGTCATCTCTTTTCAACAGGACATCTGAAATGAAGTCAGAGCAGGTTATCCAGCGGCTATGCACCACTCCGGAAGCAAGTATTGAAAGCTTGCAGGAGCATCGCTATTGGCTGCAATGTGAGCGTGCTTATACTTATCAGCCGATTTACCGCATTGACGGCAGACTCATGGCAATTGAAATCTTAACTGTCGTGACCCACCCGTCGAATCCCACGCAGCGCATCGCCCCGGATCGCTATTTCGCCGAGGTGAGCGTACGTCAGCGTCTGGATGTGCTGGAAGAGCAGCTCGAAATGCTGGGGACGAAACGGGACTTTTTCGCTCGCCACGACATTCTGGCGTCGGTGAACGTCGACGGCCCGACGCTGATCGCGCTGCGTCAGAACCCGCAACTGCAGAAACTGGTCGCCTCGCTGCCGTGGATGCGCTTTGAGCTGGTCGAGCACGTGCGCCTGCCGCAGGACTCTTCCTTTGCCTCGATGTGCGAGTTTGGCCCCCTGTGGCTGGATGATTTCGGCACGGGCATGGCGAACTTCTCTGCGTTAAGCGAAGTACGCTACGACTACATCAAAGTGGCCCGCGACCTGTTCATCATGCTGCGCCAGACCCAGGAAGGCCGCAATTTGTTCACGCTGCTATTGCAGCTGATGAATCGCTATTGCCAGGGCGTGATTGTCGAAGGCGTCGAAACGCTCGAAGAGTGGCGGGATGTGCAGAACTCTCCCGCAGCGGCCGCACAGGGGTATTTCCTCTCACGTCCGGTACCAATGGATACGCTCGATAACGTCATTATCACGTTGTAACCTCTGCTGTTTCCCAGAATAGCGCGTGGCGAACACGCGCTATTCCCGGAAGCAGCGTCCCCCTTTTTTCCCATGCCTGAGCTATATTCATGAAAGGCAAGGTAATAAAAAAGGGGATAACGATGTCCAAAACCACCAGGATCGTCACCTGGGTAGCAGGGATCTTCTTGTTGTTGATTGTGGTCGCCATCATCATCATCGCGACGTTCGACTGGAACCGCCTCAAACCGACCATCAACCAGAAAGTCTCCACTGAACTGAACCGGCCTTTCGCCATTCGCGGCGATCTCGGTGTGGTCTGGGAGCGTCAGAAAGACGAAACGGGCTGGCGCAGCTGGGTGCCCTGGCCGCACGTTCATGCCAACGATATTATTCTCGGCAACCCGCCCGATATTCCGGAAGTCACCATGGTCCACCTGCCGCGCGTGGAAGCGACGCTGGCACCGTTAGCGCTGCTGACGAAAACCGTCTATCTCCCGTGGATCAAACTGCAACAGCCCGACGCGCGGCTGATTCGCCTGTCAGAGAAGAACAACAACTGGACCTTTAATCTGGCCAGCAGCGGTGAGAAAGATCCCAATGCGCCGCCGTCGGCCTGGTCTTTCCGGCTGGATAATATTCTGTTCGATCGCGGTCGGATCGCCATCGATGACAAAGTCAGCAAAGCGGATATTGAGATCCTTGTCGATCCGCTGGGCAAACCGCTGCCGTTCAGCGAAGTCACCGGCACCAAAGGCAAAGACGAGAAAACCCGCGTGGGCGATTACGTCTTTGGCCTGAAGGCGAAAGGGCGCTACAACGAGCAACCTCTCACCGGGACCGGCAAAATTGGCGGCGTACTGGCGCTGCGCAGTGAAGGAACACCGTTCCCGGTGCAGGCGGATTTCCGCTCGGGCAACACCCGTGTGGCGTTTGTCGGCACGGTACATGACCCGATGAAAATGGGCGGCGTCGATTTGCAGCTCAAATTCTCCGGTGATTCGCTCGGCGAGCTGTACGACTTAACCGGCGTCCTGCTCCCGGATACGCCACCGTTTGAGACGGACGGGCGGCTGGTCGCCAAAATCGATACGGAAAAATCGTCGGTCTTTGATTACCGCAATTTTAATGGCCGTATCGGTGACAGCGACATTCACGGCTCGCTCGCTTATACCACTGGCAAACCGCGCCCGAAACTGGAAGGTGACGTGGAATCGCGCCAGCTGCGCCTCGCCGATCTCGGGCCGCTGATTGGCGTCGATTCGGGTAAAG
Source organism: Lelliottia sp. 489 (assembly GCF_050435885.1). NCBI lineage: Bacteria > Pseudomonadati > Pseudomonadota > Gammaproteobacteria > Enterobacterales > Enterobacteriaceae > Lelliottia > Lelliottia sp. 489. The sequence goes on from NZ_JBNDLC010000006.1 coordinate 36,751, forward strand.
GCGCTCAGCAATCCAAACGCTCTGAGCAGAAGAAAGGCGAGAAAGACATTCAGCCGTCGGACAAAGTGCTGCCGTACGACCGCTTTGAAACCGACAAATGGGACGTTATGGACGCCGATGTGCGCTTCAAAGGGCGCAAAATTGAGCACGGCAGCACGCTGCCGATAAGCGACCTCTCGACCCATATCATCCTTAAAAACGCCGATCTGCGCCTGCAGCCGCTGAAATTCGGGCTGGCGGGCGGGACCATCTCCTCCAACATTCACCTCGAAGGCGATAAAAAGCCGATGCAGGGGCGGGCCGATATTCAGGCGCGCAGGCTGAAGCTGAAACAGCTGATGCCGAACGTGGAGCTGATGCAGAAAACCCTCGGTGAAATGAACGGTGATGCGGATATTCGTGGGGTGGGGAACTCCATCGCGGCGCTGCTCGGCAGCAGCAACGGGAATCTCAAACTGCTGATGAATGACGGCCTGGTGAGCCGCAACCTGATGGAGATCCTCGGGCTGAACGTCGGTAACTTTATCATCGGGCAGATTTTTGGTGATGATGAAGTGCGGGTGAACTGCGCGGCGGCCAATCTGGATCTGGTCAACGGCGTGGCGCGTCCGCAGATATTTGCCTTCGATACGGAAAATGCGGTGATCAACGTAACGGGGACGGCGAGCATGGCCTCGGAGCAGCTGGATTTAACCATCGATCCGGAGAGTAAAGGCTTCCGTATTATTACCCTGCGTTCACCGCTTTATGTGCGCGGTTCGTTCAAAAATCCACAGGCGGGTGTCAAAGCCGGGCCGTTGATTGCGCGCGGCGCTGTCGCGGCAGCGCTGGCAACGCTTGTCACGCCAGCGGCGGCTCTGCTGGCACTGATTTCGCCGTCAGAAGGTGACACCAATCAGTGTCGGACGATTTTGTCGCAGATGAAAAAGTAACGAGGCGTGTGATGTTCTCAACCAGCCCTCTCCCGAATAAGAGAGGGTGAACAGAAAAAAACGGCAACCCGAGGTTGCCGTTTTTATTTATAACGACTGATGCCGCGTTTCGTGCGTCAACAGCAGCGCAATCAGCGTTAGCCCTGCCATCGCCGCCAGATATACGCCCACGTAGAACAGCCCATAGTTCGCCTGCAGCCAGGTGGCGATATACGGCGCGACAGAGGCACCCAGAATCGATGACACGTTATAGGAGAACGACGCGCCGGTGTAACGCACTTCGGTCGGGAAAAGCTCCGGCAGCAGCGCCCCCATCGGGCCAAAGGTCAGCCCCATCAGGCTCAAACCAATCAGTAAGTAAGCCATCACCAGCGCCGGACTACCGGAACCCAGCAGCGGTGGGAAGACGAACAGTGCGAAGAGAATAATCAGCGACGTAATCACGATCATGCTCGAGCGACGGCCAAATTTATCCGCCAGCAGCCCGGCGATCGGCACCATCACGCCGAAACCGATCACCGCCATCATCAGCATCCACAGCACTTCATTGCGCGGCAGACCAAGGCCCACGGGGGCTGCTGCGGTACTGAAGGTCATGGAGTAGACCGTCATAATATAAAACAGCGTATAGGTCGCCAGCATAATGAAGGTGCCGAGTACCGTCACGCGAAGGTGTTTGGTCAGCAGCGTGCCCAGCGGGATTTTTACCTGCTTTTTCGCCGCCGCGACTTTGGCGAACACCGGCGTCTCATGCAGGGAAACGCGCACATACAGGCCGATCAGCACCAGCACTGCCGAGAAGATAAACGGAATACGCCAGCCCCAGCTCATGAACTGCTCGTCGGTCAGCAGCCAGGAGAGCAGCAGGAAGGTGCCGTTCGCGAAGAAGAAGCCAATCGGCGCGCCCAATTGTGGGAAAGAGCCGTACAGCGCGCGTTTACGCGGTGGCGCATTTTCTGTCGCCAGCAGCGCCGCGCCGCCCCACTCACCGCCAAGCCCCAGGCCCTGACCAAAACGCGCCAGCGCCAGCAGCATCGGTGCCAGAATACCGATTGTTTCGTAGGTCGGCAGCAGGCCAATCGCTACGGTAGAAATCCCCATCGTCAGCAGCGACGCTACCAGCGTCACTTTACGCCCGACGCGGTCGCCAAAGTGTCCGAAGACCGCCGAACCAATCGGGCGGGCGATAAAGGCGATGGCGAACGTAGCCAGCGATTGCAGCGTTGCAGCCGTCGGATCACCCTGCGGGAAGAAGATATGCGGAAAAACGATGACCGCGGCGGTCGCGTAAATATAGAAATCGAAGAATTCGATAGCGGTGCCAATCAGAGAGGCAACGACGACTTTATTACGCGAGTTTACCGGCGTGCTTTCCGGTTCTGAATCGAGAGTTGTGGCTGTGGCTTGCATAAAATTTTCTTATTGTTTGGTCTGACGAAAGGCCATATTACGCATAGCAAAAGCGACATTTCAATCTGTAACAAGGGCGCGACGCGGTGAGAAAAGCAGCAAAAAGCGGATAATATTCAGGCTGACGAAATACCTTCCATGAAATGCTTCACAGAATTCAAATATCAGTCGATAAAACTGGTTTTTGGTTAAATAAAAGTTACAGGCTGGATTTATATGCTGAAATGGTGAATCGGGCTGAAACTTTGCATTCTTATTCAGCCCGATACGCCGTTTAGCGGTGAGTTTTGCCCGGCATTCGCGGGTCGTCTTTGTATTCGGCAGTGGCAATCCACGCGGCGCAGAACAGCGTCAGACGGGCGAAGAAGTAGAAGAACGCCATAAGACCGAGGACCGAGCCAAACGCCGCGCCAGACGGGGATTTCACCAGCGACGGCAGGGTGTAAGTCATCACGATCTTAATCACTTCAAAGCCAATCGCGGCGATAAAGGTCCCACGGATCAGCGCTTTCTTGCGCGGACGGTGGCGCGGTAATCGCCAGAAGATCCAGAAGAACAGCAGATAGTTGGCAAAAATGGAGATCGCCAGACCAATCAGCCGCCAGGCGGGTTTCAGCCAGTCGATGTAATCCAGATAGAGCGCTGAAATGATCATCTGCTGCGCGGAACCGGCGACAGAGGTGATCGACAGCGTCACAACGAGGGCAACCAGCAGGCCAATCAGCGACACGAAATCGCGGAAATACTTAATCCAGATTTTCTCCTGATCCTGCGGCTTGCGCTCCCAGACGTCGCGCGACTGGGCGCGAATCGCCTCGCGCAGATTCCCCATCCAGTTGATACCGGAATAGAGGGCAATCAGCAGCCCGACAATCCCCACGGTGGTACGCTGCTGCACCGCAGTGTTGATGGTGCTTTTCAGGGTGCCGGCCAGCGTCGGGTCGCTCACGTTAACCAGAATCTTGTTGAAGATGTCCTGCAAGAGCGTCGGGTGCGAGGCGAGGACAAAACCCGCCGCCGCAAATGACACCATCATAATCGGGATCATCGACAGGAAGGAGAAGTAGGTAATGGCCGCACCAAACTGGTTGCCCATGCGGTCGTTGAAGCGCTCTGCGGCGCGGATCAGGTGCGCAACCATCGGACGGCGCTGAATCTTTTGCGCGGTTCCGGTGACGGTCTCCAGCGCTTTGGTGGCTTTAGCAGCTGAGGGGCTTTTTTGCGGCTCAGATTCCATCTTTTTGATGGGTTCGTATTCCAGTTCTTGAGTGGGTCGTTGCGGGTTGTTTTCCGGCGTCACGCGCATTTTCCTTTTTTCGTTTGGCGGGAATTTATTGAATTATAGCTCGCGACTAATCAACGTAAGCTTTCATTATCGTCGTCAGCCATTCCATGAACAGATGAACCCGCCGCGAGAGATTGCGACGATGCGGGTAAATCAGCGAAACCGGCATCGGTTCGGCGCGATATTGCGGCAGGATCTCGACCATTTTTTTGGCCTTTAGCGCCTCGCGCACGCCGACGCGCGGCACTTGAATAATCCCCAGTCCGGCAAGACAAGCCGCGTGGTAGGTCTCGGTGCTGTTAACCGTTAAAATGCCGCCGGTCTTCACCCACTGAGTGGCATCGCCGTTATAAAACTCGAAACCTTGCGGGCGGGTACCCAGATTCAGCGCGTAATGAATCACCGCGTGGGAAGCCAGATCGTCCAGCGTCTCCGGATAGCCAAAACGCGCCAGATAGTCCGGGCTGGCGCAGTTAATGATCGACAGTTTACCCAGCGAGCGGGCGATTAAGCCCGAATCCTTCAGCGTGCCGACGCGTACCACGCAGTCAAATCCTTCACGGATGACATCGACCATCCGATCGCTGCTGCTTAATTCCAGCTCAATGCCGGGGTACTGCTGTAAAAAAGCGGGCAGTTTTGGGATGACTAAATTTCGCGCAACGCCAACGGGCATATCGACGCGCAATCGTCCGCTGATGCTGGTGGGATCATGCTGGAAAAGACCGTCCAGTTCGTCGAGGTTTGCCAGCAGATCTTTTGCCCGTTCGTAATAGACCATGCCGTCCTGCGTAAGGCTGACGCGGCGTGTCGTGCGGTGCAAAAGCTGAGTACCGAGCAGGTTCTCCAGTGCCTGAATCTGGCGCGATACGCTACCTTTAGGAAGACCCAGTGTGTCCGCGGCGCGAGAAAAACTCTCCAGTTCCGCCACGCGGATGAAAAGCTGCATTGCGTGAATTTTATCCATAGGCTGCGCTCATTATTGTTATTAATGAAACAGTGAAGCGTTTTTGACCCTCTTTATTGATTTTCTATCACCTAATAAGCTCTTTCTCAATCGCCATATCAAACGAAACGAGGTTTCTCATGAGTGAACGTATTGCATTAGTGACAGGTGGCAGCCGTGGGCTGGGGAAAAACGCGGCGCTGAAGCTGGCTGCGAAGGGAACCGGAATCATCCTGACTTACCAGAGCAGCCAGAAAGAGGCGCAGGATGTTGTGCGCGAAATTGAATTAAAAGGGGTGAAAGCGGTGGCATTGCAGCTGAACGTCGGGGATACCTCGACCTTCGAACGTTTTGTCGCTGAAGTCCGCTCCCAGCTTAAACATGTGTGGCAGCGCGATACCTTCGATTATTTATTAAACAACGCCGGAACCGGGTTATATGCCCCGTTTGCAGAGACCACCGAAGCGCAGTTTGATGACGCCCTGAACGTCCATTTCAAAGGCCCGTTCTTCCTGACCCAGCGCTTGTTGCCGCTGATTAAAGACGGCGGGCGCATCCTGAACGTCTCCAGCGGCCTGGCGCGCTTTGCGCAGCCTGGCTCCAGCACCTATGCGGCAATGAAAGGGGCGATGGAAGTGCTGACGCGCTATCAGGCCAAAGAGTTAGGCGCGCATAAAATCACGGCCAATATTATCGCGCCGGGTGCGATTGAAACCGATTTTGGCGGCGGGCGAGTGCGCGATAATGCCCAAATCAATCAGATGGTGGCGTCGAACACCGCCCTTGGACGCGTCGGGCTGCCGGATGACATCGGTGATGCTATCGCCGCGTTGCTGAGCGATGAGCTGGGCTGGATGAACGCGCAGCGCATCGAAGTTTCAGGCGGGATGTTCCTGTAAATCGTTAACGGCGCTGAGCGGAATATTCATGTTTTAAGAGACTGAATATCCAGTCGTTTTGCCAGCGCTCAGCAAGCCAGTAGTTTTCACGCAACTCGCCTTCCAGCACAAAGCCCGTTTTTTCCAGCAGGGCGCGGGAGGCGAGGTTGCCCACCGTCACCGTGGCGGTGAGACGGCGAATTCCCCCCTCATTAAACGCGTAATCACACACGGCGCGCAGCGACTCATATCCGTAGCCTTTCCCCTGTGCGTGTGGGTCGAAAATAAATCCCACTTCGGCGCAATCATTATCTCTGTGAATATATCCGGTGGCGCCCAGCGGCGTTTGGCTGGCGGTGTCGCGCACGATAAGGCACATCCAGTGCGCGCTGCCTGGTTCCCACGGCTGGAGGCGTGGCTCAAAAGCCTCACGGATCACCGCAATAGGGCGCTTTTCGGCGATAAATCGCATCACATCGGGGTTTTGTTGCAGCGACAGGTAAAACGGCCAGTCCTGCTCCTCAACGGGCGAGCATGTCAGACGCGAAGTGGTGAGTACCGGCATTCGAATTCTCCCATAACTATTTTCAATGATTATAGAGCTGTCACTTTATTTCTCCATAATCTCAGTTATGGTTTAACAGCACATAAATAAAAGAAAAAATTGCCTTTAAGGCCAGCTTATTCTGCTTTGTAGTACGTTAAGGAAAATGATGACATCGGGTACTTCACACCACATCCGTGAACAATTTGAACAGTGTATTGGCATTATTCGCCACGCCTCCGTGGAGATCTTGCTGCTGCTGGATGTTCACGTCTCTGAAGGGAAAGATCCACGCTGGTTCCTGGAACAGCTCGATAATGCCCGCCTGGGTCTGGGCGGATGGGGACCGGTAGCAAAACGGCTGAATCTGAATGACGCCGAAATGTCGGAATTCACGCTCCAGTTACGCCTTTTGCAGCAGCGCGTTCCGCAATATGAAAGCGGCCAGGACGTCAGCCAGAACCAGCTAATTGCCGCCATGCGTTTCGTCACGGCGCTGGAGCATCTGCGGTTGCAGCAGCCGCTGCTGGGCTACAACACCGACCTGGCGCCAGGCAATGAATCCCTGCAATTGCAGGCGCATAAGCAGGTGCGCGCTCTTGAGCTGATGATTAAATCCTTGATTATGCAGGCGTGGCCCGATCCGGTGCGGCTCAATAACCATCTGAAAACCCTCTTCAATGCCGACCGGGTCCGGCGCTGGCTGAAGAACAGCGAACGCAACGATGTGCTGAGCGGTATGCTGTTCAGCGAAATGGCGCAGATGCTGGTGGATAAGAAAGAATTTAGCCGCTACTACTCGTCGCTGTTTAATGACCGCACGAATCTGACGTTGCTCGTTGAGCCGCGTAAAACCCTGCAGACTTTCCTCGATGATATCCGCCAGATCCGCAATATGCTGACCGTGCAGCAGGCGCTCAGCTCGGCGCAACTTCTGCTGCTCGATAATTACTATGCCCAGATAGCGGGGCCGATTCAGCGGGCGTTTGAAGAGGGGCGCACGCGCATCAACCCGACAGGGCTGATGGCGGTCGATGCCAGCGAACTGCACAGCTTCTGGGAAAATGCGCAGAAAATGGATCGGCAGACCGGCGGCGATCTGTTTGAAATTCGCGACAGCATTGAAAAACCGACGCAACGCACGCCGCGCACGCCTGAACAGCGCGATCAGCTGATCTCTAGCGCGCTGTGGGGCGCTGTGGGGGTGATGGTGCTCGCGATTATTGCAGGCGGAGTGTGGCTGGTGACCAGCGGCACACCTTCGTCGGCGGCGGCGAATGTCAGCCCCGAGCCGCAGCAGGTGGCGAAAGAGATGCGCGAAGCCCCGTCCTCACGGGAAAAATTGACCCGTATGGGCGTGACCTGGGATGAGAACAATTTCCGCTCGGCCATCGATCGCAACGACACGCGTGCGGCGCTGCTGTTCCTGCAGGGCGGGATGGACTGGAAGCTGGCCTGGACCGAGCAGGCGATGTCCGCCGGGTACGATGATGTGCTTGAGGTATTGCTGCGCTATCGCCTGCAAATGGTAGAGCAGAAACCGTGCCGTCGGTTTATTGCCACGCTTAGCCATGCGATGTCGAACGGGGAGGCGATGACCTCTATGCGCAAGCAATATCTTCAGGCGTTCTGTACGGTGCCCGCAGTCGTGCAGCGTCAGAAATATGAAGCCGACCAGGCTAAGCGACGTGCTCAGGCGCAGCCGGATGCCAGCAGCAAAAAATGGCAGTCTATTCAGACCGCCATTTATGATGTGATTCGGTAAACCGGCTCCTGCGGCCCTCTCCCGAAAGGGGGAGGGGAAATCACGGTTCGCCGTACAACCCAATCAACCGTCTCACCACGCCGTTGGTCCAGCCAAAACCATCCTGCAACGGATATTCGCCCCCGCCACCTTCGCGCGGGGTGCTGCTGGCGATGTGATATTTCTCGATCAGCTTGTGGTGCGTTTTATAGAAATGATTCACCGTTTGCAGCCAGCTCCAGGCGATCTCATCGCCAAGCGAATCATTGCCGTACTGCTTAAATCCCTGAATCGCCATCCACTGTAGCGGCGCCCAGCCGTTCGGTTTATCCCACTGCTCGCCCGTTTCGTGTTCAGTGGCGAGTATCCCGCCCGGCGTCAGCAGGCGCGCTTTCACCGTATCGGCCAGCCGGTCGGCCTGTTCGTGGGTAGACATCCCAACGTACAACGGCACAATGCTGGCGGCAGAGAACAGCCCCATCTCTTCCCGACGCCAGTCGTAATCGCGATAACAGCCGTTTTCGTCGTCCCACAGGAAGCGGTTCACGGCGGCGCGGCGGTCATTCGCTTTCTGGCGGAAGGCGGTTTCGGTCTCTTTGTCGCCTTTTGCGGCGGAGATGTTGGCGATAGCGCTTTCCAGCTTGAACAGGAACGCATTCAGATCGATAGGGATAAACTGTGTGGTGCGAATGCTGGCGAGACGCCCTGCATCGCGCAGCCAGCGGGAGGAGTAGTCCCAGCCCGACGCCGCGCCTGCGCGCAGATCCCGATAGACTTCGTTTGGTGGTCGCCCCGAATGTTTGGCCGTTTCCACGTCTTCTATCCAGGACTCGTCACGCGGCGTGTCGCGGTCGTCCCAGTAGCGGTTGAGCAGCGAGCCGTCCGGCATGCGCACCACGTGGCGATAGGCCTGATTCAGCACCAGCGATTCCGAGCCATCCATCCAGAAGGCATACTCCATCAGCAGGTGGTCCAGATAACGTTTCGCCCCGCGCACGCCGTCCTCTTCGAACAGCTCAACCATCAGGGCAAAGACCGGCGGCTGCGAGCGGCTGAGATAATAGGTGCGATTCCCGTTAGGAATATGGCCGTAACGTTCAATCATCCACGCAAAGTTGTCGGCCATACACTTGAGCAGGTCGTTGCGCCCGCTCTCCGCCAGCCCGAGCATGGTGAAATAGGAGTCCCAATAGTAGGTCTCGCTAAAACGCCCGCCGGGGACGATGTACGCCTGTGGCAGCGCCAGCAGGGACGACCACGGAATATGGTCCTGCGGCTCGCGCGTCAACACGGGCCACAGATTATCAATGTGCTCTTTCAGCGAAAGACTCGGGTCGGAGACATACTCAGTGGTCAGCGACTCGGGCATCCAGAAGTGGTTTTCGACAAAGCGCTTCAGGTCGAAATCCCGGTGGCGTCGCACCTTACGGTAGCGAATAAGGATATCGAGCGGATCCATTTTTGGCGCGCAGTCGGGGAAGGTTTTGCTATCAGCAAACAGACGCGTCGACTGAACGTGTTCAAAGAGTTCTAGATAGCGATCGGCAGGCGTGAGCGCGTCAGACGCGGGCAGCCCTTCGATCATTTCGGGTTCCGGTTCCGCCTCGATCATCTCATCCAGTTTCAACTCGCAGGGATCGGTTTCGTAGCGAATCTCTTCCGCAATCTCGAACTCGACGATATCTGCAGCGTGTAATTTCTGGTTGAACATGGTGGTTAGGACCTCCGGTTTGCGTCGTCACACATACGGGTGTTTCCCGGGCATCTTCTAAGCTTAGACACTCGCTTCGGTGTGTGAAGGACGAAGTGTGCGGTGGATCACGTTTTGCTTTATCGCCTGGTTTGAGTAAATCAGGGATATCTGTTTGATTTTTCGGTTTTTAATCGCACTGATAATCGCGAGAGGCGCCAGAGAAATTCAGAGCATTCGTTTTGCAACGATTTATGAATGATCAAACAAAATGCCCCTCGGGAGAGGGGCATTGGGGATTAACGCATGGTGACAAACTCTTCCGCCGCGGTCGGGTGGATCGCTACGGTATTGTCGAAGTCTTTCTTGGTAGCACCCATTTTCAGCGCCACCGCGAAGCCCTGCAGGATTTCATCCATGCCGAAGCCGATGCCGTGGATCCCGACGATTTTCTCTTCCGGGCCGACGCACACCAGTTTCATGCGGCACGGCTGGCGGTGAGAGGTGACTGCGGTGTACATCGCCGTAAAGGACGATTTATACACTTTCACCTGGTCGTCGCCGTGCAGCTCGCGCGCCTGCGGCTCGGTTAAACCGACGGTGCCGATTGGCGGGTGGCTGAAGACCACGGTCGGGATATTGCTGTAATCCAGATGCTCGTCCGGCTTGTTGTTGAACAGACGCTCGGACAGGCGACGGCCAGCGGCGACGGCAACCGGCGTCAGCTCGACCGCACCGGTGTTATCACCGACCGCATAAATTCCTGGAACACTGGTGTTCTGGAACTTATCGACAACGATGTAGCCTTTGTCGTTGGTTTTCACGCCGGTCACGGCCAGGTTGAAATTGTCATTCGCCGGTTCACGGCCAATCGCCCAGATCAGGCAGTCGACGGTCTGGCTGCGGCCATCTTCCAGCTCCAGCGTCAGGCTGCCGTCGGCGTTTTTCACCACCGCTTTTGGCACGGCGTTGGTGTGCAGTTTTGGCCCTTCGGCGTTCATCACTTCAACCAGCGTCTCTACGATCAGCGGATCAAAGCTGCGCAGCGGCGCGTGTTTACGCACGAACAGGTGCGCTTCGGCGCCCAGGCCGTTAATCACGCCTGCCAGTTCAACGGCGATGTAACCCGCACCCACAACTGCCACGCGTTTTGGCAGCGCAGGCAGTTCGAAGAAACCGTCGGAGTCGATACCGTATTCCACGCCCGGAATGTCCGGGTGGCTCGGACGGCCGCCGGTGGCGATCAGGATATGATCGGCAGTGATCGTCTCGCCGTTCACTTCGATCGTTTTTGCATCGACGAAACGCGCAAAGCCACGGATCACATCGACATTGTTTTTGCCCAGCACGTTGTCATACGAAGTATGGATGCGGTCAATGTAGGCGGTACGGCTGGCAATCAGCTTGTCCCAGTCGAAATGATTGAGGGTGGTGTCGAAACCGTAATCCGGGCCGTACATATGGATGGCCTCGCGGATTTGCGCGGCGTGCCACATCACTTTTTTCGGTACACAACCGACGTTCACGCAGGTGCCGCCCAGCTCTTTGGCTTCAATCAGCGCACATTTTTGGCCGTACATGGCTGCACGGTTAATAGAGGCGATACCGCCACTGCCGCCGCCAATGGCGATGTAGTCATAATGCTTGCTCATGGGTCATATCCTTAATTTCTGATTGCCGCGATTGTATACCTGAAATCAATAGGTTCCACCGATGGCTGCGATTACTCAGGCACGATCCAGCTGACGGTCGCGTGGCCATGACCACTCGGCACCAGCGTTTTGTGCAGCCACGGCAGCACGTTGTTCATTTGCGCTTCGAGCTTCCACGGCGGGTTGATCACGATCATCCCGGACGCGGTCATGCCGCGCTGATCGCTGTCCGGACGCACCGCCAGTTCGATCTGCATGATTTTGCGGATACCGGTCGCTTCCAGCTCTTTGATCATACGTTTGATTTGTGCGCGCAGGACCACCGGATACCACAGGGCATAGGTGCCGGTCGCGAAGCGTTTGTAGCCTTCGTTGATGCCGGTCACAACGGCCTGATAGTCGGTTTTAATTTCATACGGCGGGTCGATGAGCACCAAACCGCGACGGGAGACCGGCGGCAGTTTGGATTTCAGCTGCTGGTAGCCGTCGGCTTTTTCCACGCGTGCGCGGTCATCCTTCTGGAACTCGGAACGCAGCAGCGGGAAATCGCTCGGGTGCAGCTCAGTCAGCTGGAGGCTGTCCTGCTCGCGCAGCAGCTGGCGCGCAATCAGCGGCGAGCCAGGGTAGTAGCGCAGCTGGCCGCTGCGGTTGAAATGGTTCACCACGCTGATGTACGGCTCCAGCTCAGCCGGAAGATCGTCCTGCTGCCAGATGCGGGCGATACCTTCCAGATATTCCCCGGTGCGCTCCGCGTGCTGGCTGCTGAGCTGGTAGCGGCCCGCGCCCGCGTGGGTGTCCAGATAGAGAAACGGCTTATCTTTCTCTTTCAGAGATTCAATAATCAGACTCTGAACAGTGTGCTTGAGGACATCGGCGTGGTTGCCCGCGTGGAAGCTGTGGCGATAACTGAGCATGGGTAAAGGTGTTCCAGGTAATAAACGATTTGCCACAGTTTACAGCAGAACGCTGCAGATTACCCGTAGGCCCGGTAAGTGCAGCGCCTGGCATTGAAATTCACTACACTTATCCCCATTACAGAAACAATATGCCCAGCGCCGGATGCGCGCTTCATTCACCTCATTCAACAGGACAGCGCTTATGACCAATCCATTACTCACGCCTTTTTCGTTGCCGCCCTTTTCTAAAATCCTCCCTGAACACGTTGTCCCGGCTGTAACTCAGTCGCTGGATAATTGTCGCGAGGCGGTAGAGCGAGTGGTCGCGCAGGGCGCGCCGTACACCTGGGATAACCTGTGCCAGCGCCTGGCGGAAGTGGATGACGTACTGGGTCGCATTTTCTCGCCGGTGAGCCATCTTAATTCGGTGAAAAACAGCCCGGAACTGCGCGAAGCCTATGAACAAACCCTGCCGCTGCTCTCTGAGTACAGCACCTGGGTCGGCCAGCACGAAGGGTTGTATAACGCCTATCGCGATCTGCGCGACGGCGAAAACTACGCAAAACTGGATACTGCCCAGAAGAAAGCGGTCGATAACGCGCTGCGTGATTTTGAGCTGTCAGGCATTGGCCTGCCAAAAGAGAAACAGCAGCGCTACGGCGAAATCGCTGCGCGTCTGTCTGAGCTAGGCAACCAGTACAGCAACAACGTACTCGACGCCACCATGGGCTGGTCAAAACTGATCACCGATGAAGCCGAGCTGGCAGGTATGCCGGAAAGCGCGCTGGCCGCCGCCAAAGCGCAGGCCGAAGCGAAAGAGCAGGAAGGCTATCTGCTGACGCTGGATATCCCGAGCTATCTGCCGGTGATGACGTACTGCGATAACCAGGCGCTGCGTGAAGAGCTCTACCGCGCGTACAGCACCCGCGCCTCTGACCAGGGGCCGAACGCCGGTAAATGGGATAACAGCCCGGTAATGGCCGAAATCCTCGCCCTGCGCCACGAGCTGGCGCAACTGCTGGGCTTCGACAGCTACGCCGAAAAATCCCTCGCCACCAAAATGGCGGAAAACCCACAGCAGGTACTTGATTTCTTAACCGATCTGGCAAAACGCGCGCGTCCACAGGGTGAAAAAGAGCTGGCCCAGCTGCGCGCATTCGCTAAAGCGGAGTGCGGCGTTGATGAGCTGCAGCCGTGGGATATCGCCTACTACAGCGAAAAACAGAAACAGCACCTCTACAGCATCAGCGACGAGCAGCTGCGCCCGTACTTCCCGGAAAGCAAAGCCGTGAACGGCCTGTTCGAAGTGGTGAAACGCATTTACGGCATTACCGCAAAAGAGCGTCACGACGTGGAAGTGTGGCACCCGGAAGTGCGGTTCTTCGAGCTGTACGATGAGAAAAACGAGCTGCGCGGTAGTTTCTATCTGGATCTGTATGCGCGAGAAAACAAACGTGGCGGCGCGTGGATGGACGACTGCGTCGGCCAGATGCGTAAAGCGGACGGCTCGCTGCAAAAACCGGTCGCCTACCTGACCTGTAACTTCAACCGTCCGGTAAACGGTAAACCGGCGCTGTTCACGCATGACGAAGTGATCACTCTGTTCCATGAATTCGGTCACGGCCTGCACCATATGCTGACCCGTATCGAAGCAGCGGGCGTTTCTGGCATCAGCGGTGTGCCGTGGGATGCCGTCGAGCTGCCGAGCCAGTTCATGGAAAACTGGTGCTGGGAGCCGGACGCACTGGCGTTTATCTCCGGTCACTACGAAACCGGCGAACCGCTGCCGAAAGCGTTGCTGGATAAAATGCTGGCGGCGAAAAACTACCAGGCAGCGATGTTTATCCTGCGTCAGCTAGAGTTCGGTCTGTTCGATTTCCGTCTGCACGCCGAGTTCAGCCCGGAGCAGGGCGCGAAAATCCTCGAAACCCTCGGCGAAATCAAGAAGCAGGTGGCGCTCATTCCGGGTCCATCGTGGGGCCGTTTCCCGCATGCCTTCAGCCATATCTTCGCGGGCGGTTATGCGGCGGGTTACTACAGCTACCTGTGGGCCGACGTTCTGGCAGCCGATGCGTTCTCTCGCTTCGAAGAAGAGGGGATTTTCAACCGCGATACCGGTCAGTCGTTCCTGGATAACATCCTGACGCGCGGCGGTTCCGAAGAGCCGATGGAGCTGTTCAAACGCTTCCGTGGCCGCGAGCCGCAGCTCGATGCGATGCTGGAACATTACGGAATCAAAGGCTAATCGCGTTCGTGAAAATTTGTTTAATAGATGAAACAGGCGCCGGAGACGGCGCCTTATCTGTTCTGACCGCCCGCTGGGGGCTTGAACACGATGCCGATAATCTGATGGCGCTGGTGATGACGCCGGAACATCTGGAACTGCGCAAATGCGATGAGCCAAAGCTTGGCGGGATCTTTGTCGATTTTGTTGGCGGTGCGATGGCGCATCGCCGCAAGTTTGGCGGCGGTCGCGGTGAAGCGGTGGCGAAGGCGGTCGGCGTGAAGGGCAGCTATCTGCCGGATGTGGTGGACGCGACGGCAGGGCTGGGGCGCGATGCCTTTGTGCTGGCGTCTATTGGCTGCCGTGTGCGGATGCTTGAGCGAAACCCGGTGGTCGCTGCACTCCTTGACGATGGACTGGCGCGTGGCTATGCCGACCCGGAGATAGGCCCATGGTTGCAGGAGCGCCTGCAGCTGATCCACGCCTCCAGCCTGACGGCGCTTACAGATATCACGCCGCGCCCGCAGGTGGTCTATCTCGATCCGATGTTCCCGCATAAGCAGAAGAGTGCGCTGGTAAAGAAAGAGATGCGCGTGTTTCAGTCGCTGGTGGGACCGGATCTGGATGCGGATGGATTGCTTGAACCCGCACGCCTGCTGGCGACCAAACGGGTGGTGGTGAAGCGCCCGGACTACGCACCGCCGCTGGCGGATGTGGCAACCACCAACGCGGTGGTCACGAAGGGGCATCGGTTTGATATTTATTCGGGCACGCCAGAATAACAAAGCCCGGTGACGTTTACGCTCACCGGGCTACACATCTGATCATCGGCCGGGCAAACGCTAGCGCCGCCCGGCAATGTCAAACTTACTCGTCTTCTTCATCTCGCAGCGGAACAATCAGCATATCCACGTGGACGGTGTTGATCAGCTGGCGCGCGGAGGACATCAGTTTGCTCCAGAAATCCTGGTGATGGCCGCATACGACCAGGTCCATATCGTATTTCTTAATCGCATCGACCAGCACCTGACCCAGATCGCCGCTGCCGCTGAGGGTTTCGGTGATCGGATAGCCTGCGTTGGTGGAGAGCTCAGACAGCGCGTGGTGAGTCTCTTCGGAGATGCGTTTTTGCATATCGCCAAGATTGACGTCGATAAGACCGGTGTAGAGATCGGAGTAATTCACATCAACGTGAATCAAAGAAACTTTCGCGTTGTATGGGCGTGCCATGGATACCGCTTTATCAACCAGCACTTTGCTCTCCGGGGAGAGGTCTACCGCGATGAGAATGTGTTTGTAAGCCATAGTGTTACTCCTTCCTTAAGTTATCGATGACTATCAGGTAAGCCGTCGCCTTTATGTCTTCATTACGGCCCAGTTCAACAAATTTTTCAAGCTTTGGTGTTGATAACGATTAACCTTGTGGCAAAAAAATTAACGGATCTCCTACACTATTTAATGAGCCGTTCGGATATTAAAACGTGAACCCGATCGACTTTCGTCATTCTTTCACTGATCTGTCTGTCAGGGCATTGGGGTGCGGTTGTCCAGAGGCCTTGCTTCGTGGGCGGGCGCCGGGGAGGAAGTATGATTAGCACCGTCGCATTGTTTTGGGCGTTATGTGTGGTTTGCATAGTGAATATGGCGCGTTATTTCTCATCGTTACGCGCGCTGTTAGTGGTACTTCGTGGTTGCGATCCGTTGCTTTATCAGTATGTGGATGGTGGAGGCTTCTTCACGTCGCATGGACAGCCCAGCAAACAGATGCGTCTGGTGTGGTATATCTACGCCCAGCGCTATCGCGATCATCATGACGACGAATTTATCCGTCGCTGTGAGCGCTTGCGTCGTCAGTTCATTTTAACCAGCGCCCTTTGCGGGCTGGTGGTGGTGAGTATGGTGGCGCTGGTCATCTGGCATTAAGCCAAAAAAAAGCGGGTCAGTTTCCTGACCCGCTTTTTCATTGCTTATCCTGCATTAAATCAGTTTCAGCGAGATCCAGTACAGACCGCCTGAAAGCAGAATGGACGCCGGGAGGGTGAAGACCCAGGCCATCAGGATGTTGGTCACGGTTTTACGCTGCAAACCGCCGCCATCAACAATCATCGTACCGGCAACCGAAGAAGACAGAACGTGGGTCGTTGAAACCGGCATACCGGTGTAGCTCGCCAGACCGATAGAAACAGCCGCTGTCATCTGCGCGGACATACCCTGCGCATACGTCATGCCTTTCTTACCAATCTTCTCGCCGATGGTGGTCGCCACACGACGCCAGCCAATCATGGTGCCGATACCCAGTGCCAGCGCGACCGCCATGATGATCCAGATAGGCGCGTACTCAATGGTATTGAGCATATCGCTTTTCAGTTTCTTCAGCAGACGCTGGTCATCAGCGTTCACTTCCGGCAGCTTCGCCACTTTATCGGTCACATCAGAGATGCACAGCATAATGCGACGCATCTGACCACGTTGTTCTACGGTCAGTTTGTCATAGCTTTCGATATCGCCCAGCATCCCTTTCGCACGTTCCAGCGCGTTAATCGCGTTGGCCGGGTGGCAGTGGAACTCGCCCGGTGCGGTTGCAGCGCCTGGCTCTGGAGAAGGAATCAGCTGATCAACGCCGGTCGCTTTCTTCAGCAGATCAGGGTGCTGCTGGAAGTAAACTTCGACGTTGTTGACGGCGTCACGAGTACGGGTGATTTCGTATCCGGTGGCATTCATGTTAACCACGAAACCTGCCGGAGCCACGCCAATCAGAACCAGCATGACCAGGCCAATGCCTTTCTGACCGTCGTTTGCGCCGTGAGAGAAGGCGACGCCGATAGCGGAAATAATCAGTGCAATACGGGTCCAGAACGGTGGCTTCTTCTTGCCATCTTTCTTTTCACGCTCTGCGGGTGTCAGGTGAATACGGGCGCGTTTTTTGGTACCGCTCCAGTAACGACGCAGGATGAAAATCAATCCACCTGCCACGACCAGACCCACAATAGGGGAGATAATCAGGGAACCGAAGATCCCGACAACTTTAGGAATGTTCAGCGCATCAACCACAGACGTACCGGTCATGAGGGCATTGGTTAAACCGATACCGATAATCGCGCCAATCAGCGTATGAGAACTGGATGCAGGCAGGCCGAAATACCAGGTACCGAGGTTCCAGATAATGGCGGCAAGCAGCATTGAAAACACCATGGCGAGACCATGGCCTGAACTCACGTTCAGTAACAGGTCCGTTGGTAGCATGTGCACAATGGCATAGGCTACGCTGAGACCTCCGAGGAGAACACCAAAGAAGTTAAATACAGCCGCCATAACAACCGCTACTTGCGATCGCATTGCGCGAGTGTAGATAACCGTTGCGACTGCGTTCGCAGTGTCGTGGAAGCCATTGATAGCTTCGTAAAACAGTACAAATGCCAGAGCAAGCAATAGTAAAAGCCCGGTATGTAAATCCAGACCAGCAAACAAATGTAGCATAGGACGTTACGCCATTTTGGAGGACATGAACGCGGCGCATTATCCAGGACAAATGCGCAACGGGCAAAGTGAAATATAGCTTTTTTTTGATATACCTTCTGCTTTGTTTGCGTCTGGTAAAGAAATATATTTTATATTTCAATTAAATGACTGACATATCGGTTTTTTGCGCTGGTGCGACCACATAGGAAACTTTACAATTCGAGCCTGTTAAACAAGAGGATTTCGACGTGGAAAGGTTTGATGCCGTAATTATTGGCGCCGGTGCGGCGGGAATGTTCTGTGCGGCCATGGCCGGACAGGCGGGTCGTCGTGTGCTGTTGCTGGATAATGGCAAGAAACCCGGCCGCAAGATCCTGATGTCTGGCGGGGGTCGCTGTAACTTTACTAATTTATATGTCGAACCCGCCGCGTATTTGAGTCAAAACCGTCATTTTTGCAAATCTGCTCTGGCGCGCTATACCCAATGGGACTTTATCGATCTGGTCGGTAAACACGGCATTGCGTGGCACGAAAAGACGCTCGGTCAGCTGTTCTGCGATGACTCCGCGCAGCAGATTGTCGATATGCTGGTGGCCGAATGCGAGAAGGGCGGTGTGACCACACGCCTGCGTACCGAGGTGCTGAGCGTCTCGCGTGATGACAGCGGCTACACGCTTGAACTGAACGGTGACACGGTCAGCGCGGACAAACTAGTGATCGCGAGCGGTGGTCTGTCGATGCCGGGGCTGGGCGCAACGCCGTTCGGCTATAAAATCGCCGAACAGTTTGGCCTGAAAGTTCTGCCGACCCGCGCCGGTCTGGTGCCGTTCACCCTGCACAAACCGCTGCTGGAGCAGCTTCAGACCCTTTCCGGCGTGTCGGTGGCATCGACCATTACCGCCGAAGACGGCACCCTTTTCCGCGAAAACCTGCTGTTCACGCACCGCGGCCTGTCAGGCCCGGCCGTGCTGCAAATCTCCAGCTACTGGCAGCCGGGGGAATTTGTGACGGTGAATTTAGTCCCGGACTGCGATCTGGCCGCTTTCCTCGATGAACAACGCGCCGCGCATCCGAATCAAAGCCTGAAAAACACGCTGGCGATGCAGCTGCCGAAGCGTCTGATTGAGTGCCTGCAACTGCTGGGGCAGATCCCGGACGTCACCCTCAAGCAGCTCAACGTGCGCGATCAGCAGGCGCTGGTCGAGACGCTGACCCACTGGCGCGTTCAGCCAAACGGCACCGAAGGCTATCGCACGGCGGAAGTGACGCTTGGCGGCGTGGACACGGATGAACTCTCGTCCCGTACGATGGAGGCCCGTAACGTCCCTGGGCTCTATTTTATTGGTGAAGTGATGGATGTGACGGGCTGGCTGGGCGGATATAACTTCCAGTGGGCCTGGGCGAGCGCCTGGGCCTGTGCGCAGGCACTGGCGGAATAAGCGGCACTGAAAAAGCCCGAAGCCATTCGGGCTGATATCGTGAGAATACGGACTTTCCCGCTACTCTTCCTGCAATTAGCAGGTATCCTTAGGGATCTGTTGTTGGTCGTTCATTTTTCGATTTCGCGGATCTCACCACACTATGCAAAAAATGTTAAGAATGCCGCTGCTACTGGCATTGTTGTCGTGTCTGATACTGACGCCCTTTTTCTCTCATGCAGACGACGCGCCAACGCAAACCGAGGCGGAGCAGCCTGTAAAGGTCAACGTCAGCACGGCGCTGCCTGCGCTGCAAAAGCGCCTGGATACCCTCAAGCAGCAGGTCTCTGCGGTTAAAACCGACAAAAAATTCACCGCCCTGAATGACGATGCCCTTAAGCTTGCCGAAGACGCGAACAAACTGGCGGTTATCCTTGCGCCGCAGCTGACGCAGATTCAGGCGCAGCTCGACGTACTCGGCCCAGCGCCCGCTCCGGGCACCGTTACCGAAACGGCGCAGGTGGTTGGCCAGCGTAAGCAGCTCAATAACAGTAAAACGCTGCTAACGACCCAGATTGAACAGATCAAAGCCATCGCCGTTAACGCCCAGAATCTCTCCAGCCAAATCTACGGGCTGCGCCGTGATGCACTGAAAACGCAGATCGCCCTGAATACTGGCAGCATTCTGGGTGAGAAATTCTGGTCGCCTTTGATTTCCCCTAACGAAAAAGACACGCTGCGGTTTGACGAATTCGGCTCGCAGATCGGCGATGCCTGGGATCAGGCCTGGAGCGAAGACTGGTATATCGGTTCCGGCTTCTATCTGCTGTTAGCGCTGATCATCGGCCTGTTCGGGCGCAAGGCGCTGGACAAACCGATGAACTGGATCTTGCCGCGCTGGCTGCCGCAGGGACGTTTTCGCCGCAGCTTCCTGGCCTGTTTCACGACGCTGAGCACCACGGTGACGCTCGGCATCAGCATGCAGCTGCTGTGCTATATCTTCACACGTTTGCCAGACACGTCCCGTCTGGTGCTGGATTTTGCCGATCAGCTGGTTGAGCTGACCTATTTCTCGGCGGTGATTGCCGGGCTGGGTATCGCGCTGCTGTCGAACAGCCATCCGTCGTGGCGTCTGCCGGGCATCGCCGACTCGCTGGCGAAAACGCTCGCCTCGTTCCCGATCCTGCTGGCGGCGTTTATCTTTATCTTCGGCATTATCGAGCAGCTCAACGGGCTGGTCGGATCGAGCATTGATGCAACGCTGTTCGGCAACGGCTTGTCAGCGCTGCTGGTGGCGCTCAACTGCCTGATCGCCCCCATCCGCGTTAATCGTATGCGCCGTAAAATGCGCGCCGAAGGCGAGCAAACCGAGGCGCGCTCGACGATGGCGGGGCTGATCCACCTGGTGATCAGCCTGACGGCGTTTGTCATTCTGATTGCCCTGCTGATCGGCTACATCCCGTTGGCGCGATTTGTTACCTTCGAACTGCTGTGGATTGGCCTGGTGGTCAGCTGCCTGTACCTGTTGATTCATTTCGTGGTGGATTTGTGCGAGGCGGTGTTCTCGCCCACGACCCACAGCGGCAAGATTTTACAAAGCACCCTCAGCCTCAATGAGCGCCATCTGTCGCTGGCCTCCACGCTGTTTTCTGCGCTGGGTAAAACCACGCTGCTGCTGATGGCCGTCGTGGCGCTGCTGAACGGTACCTTTGGCACCACCACGCCGCTCGAATTAGTCAGCAAAATCGCGGATATCTGGGGCGGTAAGGGCCTCGAGAGTATGAATATTATCCCGGCGCACGCGGTGAATGCCGTGGTGTGCCTGGTGGTCGGGTGGTATATCCTGCGCTCCTCGCGCCGCTGGCTGGATCACGATTTCCTGCCGAAAACCACGATGGACAGAGGGCTTCGCGCCTCGCTGGTGACGCTCTTTACCAACGTCGGCTACGTGCTCCTCATTATGCTCACCCTCTCGATGCTCGGCATTGAGTGGAACCGTCTGGCGTGGATCGTCAGCGCCCTGTCGGTCGGTATCGGTTTTGGCCTGCAGGAGATTGTTAAGAACTTTATCTCCGGCCTGATTCTGCTGACGGAACGCCCGGTGAAAGTGGGGGATCTGGTGAGTATCAGCGGCGTCGAAGGGGATATTCGCCGCATCAACGTTCGTGCGACAGAGATTCAGCTCGGCGATAAATCAACGGTGATCGTGCCGAACTCGCAGCTGATTTCCCAGAACGTGCGTAACGCTACCATGGGCAATGCGCAGGGCGTCGCGACTATCACGCTGACCTTCCCGCTGGATATCGATCCGGAGCAGGTGCGCAATTTGCTGCTGGATGCCTATACCCTGCATGAGTCGATTCTGGAAGCGCCTGCGCCGTCGGTCAGTTTCAAGGAGCTGGGGCCGAACGGGATTGTGCTCAGCGTGACGGGGTATGTAAACAGCCCGCGTATGGTCAGTTCCACGCGCAGCGATTTGCTGTATGAGATCCTCAAAATGCTGCGTGCGGCGGGCATTAGTCTGAGCCAGACTCAAACGATGGTGCTGGAGCAGCCGCATAAAATCACGCCAGTGGAAGAGGCGTAAACTCTCATTTATCCCGTCGCAGCCTGACGGTGATAAACTTCTTCAGGGCTGGCAACGGCCCACTTTTCATTTTGTCTGTTTTTTGAATTCTGCATGGTGTGTGTTTTGTTCTTAAAAAGGGTTGTGTAATGACATCTGCTCATCTCGGTTTCCCGACGGAAACCGTTGTTGTATTCGTAGTGATGGCGGTGGGGGCGATGTTTATCGATCTCTTCATGCATCGCCACGACAAACCGGTCTCGCTGAAAAGCGCCGTAATGTGGTCCATTTTCTGGCTCATGTTAGCAATGGCGTTTGCCGGGTTCCTGTACGTTCACCACGGCGCCGAAATGGCGAGCCTGTTCCTCACGGGTTATGCGCTGGAAGAGGTGCTGTCCGTCGATAACCTGTTCGTGATGATGGCGATTTTCGCCTGGTTCGGTGTACCGGATAAATACCGTCACCGCGTGCTCTACTGGGGCGTGCTCGGGGCGATTGTCTTCCGGGGGATTTTCGTGGCGATCGGTACTAGCCTGTTGAGCCTTGGGCCGTACGTCGAAGTGATTTTTGCGCTGGTGGTAGGCTGGACCGCGCTGATGATGCTCCGTCGTAACGAAGAGAGCGACGAGGTTGAGGACTATTCTCACCATCTGGCCTATCGGCTGGTGAAACGCTTTTATCCGGTCTGGCCGAAGATCAGCAGCAACGCGTTTCTGCTGACCCAGAAAGAGGTGGACGCCGAGCTGGAAAAACCCGAAAACCAGGATGTGATGGTGGGCCGCGTGAAGAAAGCGAAGCGCTACGCCACGCCGCTGCTGCTGTGTGTGGCGGTGGTGGAGCTGTCGGACGTGATGTTTGCCTTCGACTCCGTGCCCGCGATTATCGCCGTCAGCCGTGAACCGCTGATTATTTACAGCGCCATGATGTTTGCGATCCTCGGCCTGCGTACGCTCTATTTCGTGCTGGAAGCGATGAAGCAGTATCTGGTCCATCTGGAGAAATCGGTGGTACTGCTGCTGTTCTTCGTGGCGTTCAAGCTGGGGCTAAATGCGACCGACCACTTCTGGCATCACGGCTATAACATCACCGCGAACATGAGCCTGTTTGTGGTGTTGGGCGTGCTGGCGTTAGGGATTATCGCGAGCGTGGTGTTCCCCGGGAAACGAGCGGCCTGACGCCCTTATCCCGGCTCTCTCCCCAGTGAGAGGGGACAAAAACTAAAACGGCAACCCTGGGTTGCCGTTTTGCATTTATTTAATAGGCGAATGACGTCGCGCTCTTGGCGGATGGAAATGCCGCCAGTGCGGGTCCTGCGCTGCGGCCAGCAGTTCATGATCGCCACGCGTATCGCCCCAGGCGCGCAGGTGGTAATCGTTCAGATTGCCGTAAACCCGCTCCAGCCGCGCCACTTTCTGCGCACAGCGACAGTTATGGCCGGTGATGCGGCCGGTCAGTTTCCCGTCCACCACTTCCAGCTGCGTACCAATCAGTTTAATGCCGAGCTTATCGGCCCACGGCTGCAATACCAGCGCCGGAGAGGCTGAACAGATCGTCACTTCCGCGCCGGAATTGACCTCCGCCGCCACGGCCATCACGCCTGCCGGGCGCATCAGCTTGCTCCAGTATTTCTCGCAAAACAGCTCGGCCTGCTGGCGCAGCCAGTGCTCGTCCACGCCCGTCAGGAACGTCCTCACCAGCACCTCTTTCAGCTCGTCGCGCGTCAGTTTGCGGCGTACGCAGTTGATGGTGGGCAGCGCCATACGCACCAGACGCCCGGCAAAGTAGCGTTTACCAAAGGCAAAGCGCAGAAAGGGGATAAAGCTGTCGTGATGCGTTAGCGTTCCGTCAAAGTCGAAAACGGAAAGCACGCTGGATTTTGCCACTGCCTCATCGGCAATCATATTGGTCATAAATAGGTCTTTGCTGAAATACACATTCTGCACATTAGTTTACCTGCTTTACCTTCACAGTCCCGCAATCACGTACTTTTTTTTCACAAAGTTGCGACCCGGCGGCAAAGTCCGTTTTTGGACCTCGCTGTGATTGGATGAAAAGTGAGCTGCCTATATTATCGCCACCTCGAAAGCTGATTCGAGGGAATATTGCCCCCTCACGCGTAAGGAAGAATTCACTCACTTCTTAGAACCTTTATGATGTTTAGACTGCTAATTTCAACCCTGCTGTTAAGTGTTGCTTCGTTTTCCGCAATGAGTTTTGAACTGCCTGCCTCGATGTTATCGCAACAACATGAGCTGTCGTTTTCGCCGGCAAAAACGTCGCTTGAGCGTCAGGATACTGACCCGCTGCGTGGCCGTATGTTGACGCAATACCAAAAATGGAAAGGGACGCGCTACCTCTGGGGTGGGTCTACGCATCACGGCGTTGACTGCTCGGCCCTGATGCAACATCTGTTTAGCGATGCCGCTGACCTCTCGCTGCCGCGTACCACAGGCGAACAGATCAACCGTGGCGTGCAGGTGGCGGAATACCGCCTTAAAGCCGGGGATCTGATTTTCTTCCAGACGGGGCCGCACCGCCGTCACGTCGGTGTGTATATCGGCGATCAGCAATTTATCCATGCCTCAACCAGCGAGGGGGTGACGGTCTCAACGCTGGCGAACCGCTACTGGCAGACGCACTTTATTACCGCCCGCCGGGTGACGGGCAGTGATGCCTAAATAATATCGTCCACGACGCCGCCATCCACGCGCAGTGCAGCGCCAGAGGTGGCGGACGCCTGAGTGGAACAGACATAAACCACCATATTGGCGACCTCTTCCACAGTCGATGCGCGCTGAATCACCGACGTTGGGCGATTGGCCATGACAAACTCTTTCGCCAGCTGCTCAAGCGGTTTGCCGGTTTTCTCCATTTCATCTTTCATCATCGCCGCAAACCCATCCGACATCGTCGGCCCCGGCAGGACGCTGTTCACCGTCACGCCGCTACCCGCCACGAATTTCGCCAGGCCGCGCGCCAGCGACAGCTGCGCGGTCTTCGTCACGCCGTAGTGGATCATATCCGCAGGAATGTTGCAGGCCGATTCGGATGAGATAAACACCACCCGACCCCAGCCTTTTTGTACCATGCCCGGCAGCAGGGCGCGCGACAGACGCACGCCGGACATCACGTTGGTCTGCCAGTAGCGATTCCAGGTGTCATCATCGGTGGTGTAAAAATCTTCCGGCCCGTAAACCCCGGCGTTGTTCACCAGGATATCGACGTTCGACGCCACCTTCAGCACCGATTCCACGCCTTCAGATGTGCTGAGATCGGCGATTGTCGCCCGCACCTGCACGCCAGGCACCGCCTGCTGAAGCTGCTGAATACCGTTATTGACCGATTCCGCGCTGCGCCCGTTAATGATCACTTCGGCACCGCTTTCCGCCAGTCCGCGAGCGATGGCAAGCCCAATCCCGCCCGTTGAAGCGGTGACCAGCGCGACTTTCCCCGTCAGATCGATTTTCATGGTCTGTTCCTTATGATGATAAAAGTTCAGACCATAAAGCGTAGCAGTTCAGAGAGAAGGGGGATTTCAAACACGCGCAGTTTTGGCCGTTAATATTAAATAGAAGCGACAATGCGCTGCAAAGAAAAGTTCCCCAGAATTTATCCTTTTAATTAAAGAAAACGCCCTTTTTCGCTTTGGTTAAGCATTCGTTTACTATTTCTGTTCGTCGCGTACTGAAATATATCTTTAACATGGCGTGAGCAGGGTCACATAATTAATCCTCAATGGCCTGTCATGTAACGTTATGTTATTGAAGTTATTTTATGTGATCCCTTCGCTTGTAATCCTTTTTTTATTATTCCTCTCTTAATTTTTTCCTAATAAAAGAACGTTACTTTGGGGTTAGTTGAGGCTTTGTTGACATTAATGAAGGTCCGACTGGATTTTATTTCAACTTTATTTAAAAAACATCCCGCACTATTTCGGTGAGTTGCCTGTAAAGACAGTCAGTTGATGATGCCTTTAATACCGCAAGGAAATTAATAATGAGTGATTTTCTGCCTTTTTCACGCCCGTCGATGGGTGCGGAAGAAATAGCAGCCCTGCAGGATGTTCTGGCGTCAGGCTGGATCACCACCGGGCCAAAAAACCAGGCGCTGGAAGAGGTATTTTGCACCCTGACAGGAAACCGTCACGCGATTGCCGTTAGCTCAGCCACGGGCGGAATGCACGTCACGCTGATGGCGCTGGGTATTGGTCCCGGCGATGAAGTGATCACCCCGTCCATGACCTGGGTGTCGACGCTGAATATGATCGTGCTGTTGGGCGCCACGCCGGTGATGATCGACGTCGATCGCGATAACCTGATGGTCACGCCAGATGCGATCGAAGCAGCCATCACGCCGCGCACCAAAGCCATTATCCCGGTGCATTATGCCGGCGCCCCGGCGGACATTGACGCCATCCACACCCTTGGCGAGCGCTACGGGATTCCGGTGATCGAAGATGCCGCCCACGCCGCCGGAACTTACTACAAAGGCCATCACGTCGGCTGGCAGGGGACGGCGATCTTCTCCTTCCACGCCATCAAAAATATGACCTGCGCAGAAGGCGGGTTAGTGGTGACGGATGACGAACAGCTGGCGCAGCGCATTCGCAGCCTTAAATTTCACGGTCTTGGCGTCGATGCGTTCGACCGTCAGACGCTTGGCCGCGCGCCGCAGGCGGAAGTGATCTCTCCGGGGTTTAAATACAACCTCGCGGATATCAACGCCGCGCTGGCCCTGGTGCAGCTCGGTAAACTGGGCAATGCCAACCACCGTCGCACGGAGATCGCCAGCCGCTATTTGCTGGAACTTGCCGACACGCCGTTCATGCCCCTGAGCGTACCCGCCTGGCCACACCTGCACGCCTGGCATCTGTTCATCATTCGCGTGGACGAAGCCCAATGCGGCATTACCCGCGACGCGCTGATGGAAGCCCTGAAAGCTCAGGGCATTGGCACTGGTCTCCATTTTCGCGCCGCCCACACGCAAAAATACTACCGCGAGCGCTTCCCGGATGTGTCCTTACCGAACACTGAATGGAACAGCGCGCGTATCTGTTCACTCCCTCTTTTCCCGGATATGACTCATGACGACACAACCCGCGTCATTGCCGCGCTCCATCAGCTTGCAGGACATGGACATGTTTAGCACACCGCCTGTAAAAAAAGTCTCGGTGGTGATCCCGGTTTATAACGAGCAGGAGAGTCTGCCGGAGCTGATTCGCCGGACCACAGCCGCCTGCGACACCCTGGGCAAGGAGTATGAAATCCTGCTGGTCGATGACGGCAGCAGTGACGACTCCGCGATGATGCTCACCGACGCCGCACAGGCTGACGGCAGCCCTATCGTCGCGGTGCTACTGAACCGCAACTACGGGCAACATTCGGCGATCATGGCCGGTTTCAGCCATGTGACGGGCGATCTGATCATCACCCTCGACGCCGATCTGCAGAACCCACCGGAGGAGATCCCGCGTCTGGTGGCGACCGCCGACGAAGGTTATGACGTAGTCGGGACTGTGCGCCAGAATCGCCAGGACAGCGTATTCCGCAAGCTGGCCTCACGCACCATCAACCGCCTGATCCAGCGCACCACGGGCAAAGCGATGGGCGATTACGGCTGCATGCTTCGCGCCTATCGTCGCCACATTGTCGATGCAATGCTGCACTGCCACGAGCGCAGCACGTTCATTCCGATTCTCGCCAATACCTTTGCGCGCAAAGCCACGGAGATCCCTGTGCTGCACGCCGAGCGCGAGCACGGGGAATCCAAATACAGCTTCATGCGCCTGATCAATCTGATGTACGACCTGATCACCTGCCTGACCACCACGCCGCTGCGTCTGCTCAGCGTCTTCGGCAGCATCATTGCGCTGATGGGCTTTGCGCTCTCCGTTCTGCTGGTTGTGCTGCGTCTGGCCTATGGGCCGCAGTGGGCCGCGGAAGGGGTCTTTATGCTCTTCGCCGTACTGTTCATGTTTATCGGCGCGCAGTTTGTCGGCATGGGGTTACTCGGTGAGTACATCGGCCGAATCTATAACGATGTCCGCGCACGTCCGCGCTACTTTATTCAACGTGTTGTTCGTCAGGAACACACCTCCTCTCAGGAAGGAAATCACCCATGAAAGCCGTTGTTTTTGCCTATCACGATATGGGATGTACGGGGACATTAGCCCTTCTGGAAGCGGGTTATGACATCGCCGCGATTTTCACTCACCCGGATACCGCAGGCGAGAACCACTTCTTTAGCTCTGTGGCACGTATCGCCGCTGAACGCGAAATCCCGGTGTATGCTCCCGATGACGTAAACCATCCGCTGTGGGTGGACCGTATTCAGAAGCTCGCGCCTGATGTGATTTTCTCTTTCTACTACCGCAACCTGCTGTGCGATGAGATCCTCAGCGCCGCGACCGTCGGGGCATACAATCTGCACGGTTCCCTGCTGCCAAAATATCGCGGTCGTGCGCCGCTGAACTGGGTGCTGGTGAACGGCGAAACGGAAACGGGCGTGACGCTGCACCGCATGGTGAAGCGCGCGGATGCCGGGGCGATTGCCGCCCAGCAGCGCGTGAGCATTGAAGCGGATGATACGGCGCTGACCCTGCATCATAAACTTTGTAGGGCGGCACAGACGCTGTTGAATGATGCACTGCCTGCGCTGCGTCAGGGCATTCTCAAAGAGACCGAACAGAATCACAGTGAAGCCACCTGTTATGGCCGTCGTACCCCGGAAGACGGGCGTCTCGACTGGACCAGACCGGCAGCACAGCTGCACAACCTGGTGCGCGCGGTGACTGACCCGTGGCCGGGTGCCGTGGCTTATGTGGGGGCGAGTAAATTTATCGTCTGGAAATCCCGCGTGCGCGCGGACATTCCGGCAGCCAGACCGGGGACGGTCATTTCGGCTTCCCCGCTGATTATCGCCTGCGGTGAACAGGCGCTGGAGATTGTCACCGGACAGACGGAAAACGGCGTATATATGCCGGGCACACAGCTGGCGCAGTCCTTAGGGCTGGTGAATGGCGCACTGGTGACCAGCGCGCCGTATGTTGCCGTGAAGCGTCGTACCCGCGTGCTGATCCTCGGCGTGAACGGTTTTATCGGTAACCATCTGACCGAACGTCTGCTGAAAGACGACAACTACGAAATCTATGGTCTCGATATTGGCTCGGATGCGATCAGCCGTTTCCTCGACTGTCCGCGCTTCCATTTCGTGGAAGGGGATATCAGCATTCACTCCGAGTGGATCGAATACCACATCAAGAAATGCGACGTGGTGCTGCCGCTGGTGGCCATCGCTACGCCAATCGAATATACCCGTAATCCGCTGCGTGTCTTTGAACTCGATTTTGAAGAGAACCTGAAGATCATCCGCGACTGCGTGAAGTACAACAAGCGCATCATCTTCCCGTCCACCTCGGAAGTGTACGGCATGTGCACCGATAGCGTGTTCGACGAAGATACCTCGAACCTGGTGGTGGGGCCGATCAACAAACAGCGCTGGATTTACTCCGTCTCAAAACAGCTGCTGGACCGTGTGATCTGGGCCTATGGCGAAAAAGAGAATCTGCGCTTCACCCTGTTCCGTCCGTTTAACTGGATGGGGCCGCGCCTCGATAACCTGAACGCGGCACGCATTGGCAGCTCTCGCGCCATCACCCAGCTGATCCTTAATCTGGTGGAAGGTTCGCCGATTAAGCTTATTGAAGGCGGCAAACAGAAACGTTGCTTCACCGATATCAGCGACGGCATCGAAGCGCTGTTCCGCATCATCGAGAACAAAGACGGACTCTGCGATGGGGAAATTATCAATATCGGCAACCCGGAGAACGAAGCGAGCATCCGCGAACTGGCCGAAATGCTGCTTGCAAGCTTCGAACGCCACCCGCTGCGCGACCGCTTCCCGCCGTTCGCTGGTTTCAGCGAAGTGGAAAGCAGCAGCTATTATGGCAAAGGGTATCAGGACGTTGAGCACCGTAAGCCGAGCATCCGCAATGCGAAGCGCTGCCTGAACTGGACGCCGACGGTGGATATGGTTCAGACCATCGACGAAACCCTCGATTTCTTCCTGCGCACCGTGGAGCTGTCGGAACAGGCATCATGAAAAAAGTCGGTTTACGCATTGATGTCGATACCTTTCGTGGCACCCGCGACGGTGTGCCACGACTGCTGGAACTGCTGAGCGAGCACCAGGTGCGCGCCAGCTTTTTCTTCAGCGTCGGGCCTGACAACATGGGGCGTCATCTGTGGCGCCTGTTTAAACCGACCTTTCTGATGAAAATGCTGCGTTCACGCGCGGCTTCCCTCTACGGCTGGGATATCCTGCTGGCGGGCACCGCCTGGCCTGGCAAGCGCATTGGTGCGGGTAACGAAGAGGTGATCCGCGCCGCTGCCCTGAGCCATGAGGTAGGGTTACACGCCTGGGATCATCACGCCTGGCAGGCCTGGAGTGGCGTGTGGAAAATTCCCCGTCTGACCCGCGAAGTGGAGCGTGGTCTGATGGAGCTGGAAGCGATCCTCGGCCAGCCGGTTCACTGCTCTGCGGTGGCGGGCTGGCGCGCAGATCAGCGTGTGGTGCGAGCCAAAGAGCCGTTTTCATTTCGCTATAACAGCGACTGCCGGGGCAGTGGGCCGTTTTTACCGCAGCTCGGCGAGACCCGGCTCGGCACCGTGCAAATCCCGGTGACGCTTCCGACCTGGGATGAAGTGGTCGGGCGGGAAGTCACGGCGGAGAATTTTAACCGTTTTATTCTCGACTGCATCCATCGTGATACCGGCACGCCGGTCTATACCATTCACGCCGAAGTGGAAGGGATTGCGTATCAGCAGGATTTCGCCGCGCTGCTGCAACTGGCCGCCCAGGAAGGCATTCAGTTTTGCCCGTTAAGCGAGATGTTACCCGACGATCTCAGCACCTTGCCCGTCGGGAAAATCGTCCGTGATGAATTGGCTGGCCGCGAAGGCTGGCTTGGTTATCAACAAACCGTGAGCCCAGCGCCATGAAATCTGCGCGTTTTAGTGTCGCTCTTTTCGTTCTGTTTGCGCTTTACTATCTTCTGCCCGTCGATATTCGTCTGCTCTGGCAGCCGGATGAGACGCGCTATGCGGAGATCAGCCGTGAAATGCTGGCCACTGGAAACTGGGTGGTGCCGCATTTCCTTGGGCTGCGTTATTTTGAAAAACCGATTGCCGGGTACTGGATAAACAGTCTCGGTCAGATGCTGTTTGGCGATTCGAACTTTGCCGTGCGCGCCGGGGCGATCTTCTCTACGGGGCTGACCGCGCTTCTGGTTATCTGGCTGGCCTGGCGGATCTGGCGCGATAAACGCGTGGCGCTGACCTCGGGTGTGATTTTCCTGACTCTGCTGCTGGTCTACGGCGTAGGCTCGTACGCGGTGCTGGACCCGATGATCACCCTTTGGCTGGTCGCCGCGATGTGCAGCTTCTGGATGGCGGCGCAAGCGAATACCCGCGCAGGCAAAATCGGCGGTTACCTGCTCCTGGGGCTGGCCTGCGGCATGGGGGTGATGACCAAAGGTTTTCTGGCGCTGGCGGTGCCGGTTGTCGCCGTGCTGCCGTGGGTCATCGTGCAGAAACGCTGGAAAGAGGTGCTGTTGTACGGTTGGCTGGCAGTTCTGAGTTGCGTAGCGATCGTCCTGCCGTGGGCGCTGGCGATTGCCCAACGCGAGCCGGATTTCTGGCGCTACTTTTTCTGGGTCGAGCATGTCCAGCGTTTCGCCAGCAGCGACGCCCAACATAAAGCCCCGTTCTGGTACTACCTGCCGTTCCTGATGGCCGGGAGCTTACCGTGGCTGGCGCTGTTGCCTGGCGCATTGCGCCTCGGCTGGCGTGATGTGAAAGAGGCGCGCGGTGGGTTCTACTTGTTAGGCTGGGTGGTGATGCCGCTGCTGTTTTTCAGCATCGCGAAAGGCAAACTGCCGACCTACATTCTGCCGTGCTTCGCGCCGCTGGCGATGCTGATGGCGCGCTATGCCTGGTCGCTTGTCGGAAGCGGGGTCAAGGTCCTGCGTGTCAACGCGATCATCAACCTGGCGTTTGGCGTGCTGGGCGTCGTCGCGGCGCTGATCGTTTCGCCGTGGGGACCGACCAGACATCCGGTCTGGACTTCCGTCGAGCTGTACAAAGTCTTCTGCGCGGTAGTGGCGTTTCTGGTCTGGGCGCTGGTCGGTTTGTGGACATTACGCCGGGCGCAGCAGCGCTGGTGGCTGGCGGCGCTCTGTCCGCTGGGGCTGGGACTGTTGCTCGGGTTTGTGGTGCCGAATCGGGTGGTGGACTCCAAACAGCCGCAGTCGCTGGTGGAGACCGTGCGACAACCATTAACGGAGAGCCGCTTTGTGCTGGCGAACAACGTCGGCATTGCCTCCGGGCTGGCGTGGGACCTGAAACGCAGCGATATCATCATGTTTGGTCAGAGTGGCGAGCTGAAATACGGCCTGGATTATCCTGACGTGCAAGGACGCTACGTGGGCAAAGATGATTTCCGTCGCTGGCTGGCGGAACATCGCGCGCAGGGGAAAATTTCGCTGGTGATTCTGCTGTCGAAAAACGATGACCTCGCGCGCGCCGATCTGCCGAAACCGGACAGTCTCTATATTCAGGGACGTCTGGCTTACCTGCAGTATCTCCCGCAATGACGGTCTGGATCTGGCTGGGACTGGCAAGCCTGCTGAGCTGTGCGGGCCAACTCTGCCAGAAACAGGCCACGCGCCCGGCAAAAGACGGCGGGCGAGGGAGGCATATCGTCTTCTGGCTCGGCCTGGCGCTGCTGGCGCTGGGCGTCGGCATGGTGCTGTGGCTGATGGTGCTCCAGCGTTTGCCGGTAGGGATTGCCTACCCAATGCTGAGCCTGAATTTTGTCTGGGTGACGCTGGCAGCGAAAGCGTTCTGGCGCGAGAAGATCGCGTTTCATCACTGGATGGGCGTGGGGCTGATCATGGCCGGCATTGTGCTGCTGGGAGGTAGCCTGTGAAGGGGGCATTCTGGGCGCTGTGCAGCGTCGTGCTGGTGAGCGGGGCGCAACTCCTGCTGCGCTCGGCGATGATGGCTTTGCCGCCGGTCGCTGAGCCGATCGCATTGCTTAGGGCATTGCAGCACTTTGCCCCCGGCAGCGGCATGTTGCTGCTGGGCTTAAGCGGTTATGTCGCGTCGATGGGCTGTTGGTATCTGGCGCTGCACCGCATGGCGCTAAGCAAGGCTTATGCGCTGCTCAGCCTGAGCTACATTCTGGTGTGGATTGCCGCTATCGCGCTACCCGGCTGGAATGACTCGTTCTCCTGGGCCGGGCTGGCGGGTGTTGGGCTGATTATCGCAGGGGTATTGGTTATTTTTTGGCCAGCGGTGCAAAAGGCGAAATAGATTCAGGTGTCAGCGTAAAAGGCGTTGGTGTACAGACCGCCAGACTCAGGGACCCAAACTGAAGCTGACTCACGGAGTGCGGCTGCTTTGCCGCGCTGTCGATGCTGACGATCTGCCAGGCGCTGCCGCCGCGTTGTTTAACGATCGCTTCTTTGCGCGTCCAGATGCGCCAGAATGCCTGCAGTTTTTCCTCGGGCGTTTCGCGCTCCAGCTCATGATGTTCGGCCACACTGAACACGGCGTTGGCCAGCGCCTGCCAGTTATCACGCGGGCGAATCACTTCGATATCGCACCCCACTTCGCCTTCATCGCTCAGCAGCAGGGCAATATCATCGCCGCTGTGGCTCAGGTTAAACCACAGAGGACGATCGCCCACAAACGCCGGTTTTCCCTGTTCGCCAAAGACGATTTCCGGCAACGGGGCGGGCGACAACGCGCGGGTGAGCAGCGTCCGGCCCGCTAACCAGCGGGCGCGTCGGGCACCTTCGGGCGCCCTGTCTGCCAGCGCTGATGCATAAGGATCAGCGTTAAGAGTGGAAATTTTTCCCAGTACAAACTGGTACATAGTCACGCCCAGCGTTTGATGATGATCGAAGTATTGATGCCGCCAAATGCGAAGTTATTGCTTTGCAGATATTCACAATCAATCCGGCGGGCTTCCCCCATAATATAATCTAAAGCACCGCATTGCTCATCCGGTTGTCTTAAATTGAGGGTCGGGGCGAACCAGCCTTCGCGCATCATTTGCAGGCTCATCCACGCCTCCAGCGCGCCGCAGGCGCCGAGCGTATGACCGAAATAGCTCTTTAACGACGAAATCGGCACGTTATCGCCATAGATCGCCGCCGTCGCCAGGCTTTCAGCCATATCACCGCGATCCGTCGCCGTACCGTGGGCGGAGATGTAACCCATATCCATCGCGCTCAGTCCCGCCATTTTCAGCGACTTTTCCATGCAAATTTGCATGGTTTCACGCTGCGGCTGGGTGATGTGGGCGGCGTCGCAGTTGGTGGCGAAGCCGACGATCTCCCCGTAGATGGTCGCGCCGCGCGCTTTGGCGTGCTCCAGCTCTTCCAGAATCAGCGTGCCTGCGCCTTCGCCAATCACCAGACCGTCGCGCTGTTTATCGAACGGTGACGGGGTGGTTTTCGGCGCGTCGTTGCGCTGGCTGGTGGCAAACAGGGTATCAAACACCGCCGCTTCTGACGGGCAAAGCTCTTCCGCGCCGCCCGCGACCATCACCGTCTGATAACCGTGGCGAATGGCTTCCCACGCGTAGCCAATCGCCTGGCTGCCGGAAGTGCAGGCGCTGGAGGTCGGAATCACGCGCCCGCGCAGGCCGAAGAACAGACCGGTGTTGACCGCCGTGGTGTGCGGCATCATCTGCACATAGGTCGTGCCGGTGATGTTGTTGGTATGCTTTTCCGTCAGCATGGTGGCGAATTCGCTTACCGGGCCGGTACTGCCGGTGGACGAGCCGTAAGCGATCCCGGTTTCGCCGTTAGTCAGTACCGCTTCGCCAATCAGCCCGGCCTGCTCCAGCGCTTTTTCGGTGGCGCGCGTCGACATCAGCGACACACGCCCCATCGCGCGGATGCGTTTGCGGGTGTAGTGCTCCGGCAGGGTGAAATTATCAATCGGTGCGCCAAGCAGAGTGTGCAGCCCGTCATAGACCTGCCATTCGGGCATTTTGCGCACCGCATTTTCACCGGCAAGAAGTCCCGCCGAAACCGACTGCCAGTCCTCTCCAAAGGCGGTGACGCCGCCCATGCCTGTAATGACCACACGACGTGTCATAGCATTCCTCCATTAATGGAAATGACCTGGCGGGTCACATAGCCCGCAATGTCTGACATCAGGTAACTGGCCAGGCCAGCCACTTCGTCAGCCTGCCCCATACGTTTCATTGGGATAATGGACATCGCCTCTTTCAGGGCGGTCTCTTCCATTTCGATCATTCCGGTGTCAATCAACCCTGGTGCAATACAGTTGACGGTGATTTTGCGCTTCGCCAGCTCAATCGCCAGCGCTTTGGTGGCGCCGATGATTCCGGCTTTTGCCGCGCTGTAGTTCACCTGTCCACGGTTGCCCATCACGCCTGATACGGAGGAGAGCGTGATAATTCGCCCGCCTTTGCGCAGGCCAATCATCGGCATGATGCACGGGTGAATGACGTTGTAAAAACTGTCGAGATTGGTGTGGATCACGCTGTCCCAGTCATCCTCGCTAAGGGCCGGGAACGCGCCGTCGCGGGTGATACCGGCGTTGCTGACCACGCCATACCACGCGCCGTGGGTCTCGATCTCCTGCTCCAGCACCTCGCGGCACTGCTCGCGATTGCCGACGTCAAAAGAGAGTAAACGGCCCTGGCCGCCTGCCTGCTGGATAGACTCCAGCGTCTGCTGCGCGCCCTCGGCGTCGCGGTGATAATGCACGCCCACGATAAACCCGTCAGCGGCGAGTTGTCGGGCGATAGCGCGTCCGATGCCTTTGCTGGCTCCGGTGACCAGAACGGAACGATTCATGTGGATGATTCCTGATTAAAAAGCGAAGTTAACTCTTCCGCGCTCGGCTGGAAGGTATTGACACGGCCTGTTGCCAGCGTGGTGCCGTCTGCGGCAATGGTGCATTCGAAGCTGCCAAAACGTTCGTCCTGCATCAGCAGCTTCACACTGATTGTCAGCGCGGAACCCGCCGGGAAGCGCCCTTCGGCGCACACCAGCTCACGCGCGCCCAGCACCATACCCAGCGCGATACTGCTTTGCCCCTGCTGGTGGCGATGCCAGCCGGACCAGACGCCGACGGTCTGCGCCATCAGCTCAAGGGCATACCAGCCGGGCAGATCGCCATCGGCAGTGAGAAAGGGCGCCAGCACGCTCTGAGGGCTGACACGCACGCCACACGCGGCGCTCTCTTCCGTGACGTTTTCCACCGTTTCCAGCAGCAGCATCGGTGCATCGTGGGGTAAATAGTCCACGGGTGATAAATAACTCATGACACTCTCCCCAGCAAAATGCTGGCGTTGTTGCCGCCAAACGCGAACGAATTAGACAAAATCACCGGTTTTTCCAGCGCGACGGGCTGATGCAGCACGCCGCAGGGCGGCAGGCTCGGATCGGGTGCATAGCGGGTAAAATCCTGCGCCGGCAGCGGCAGATCGCGGGTCAGGAGCAGCCAGCTGAGTGCGGCTTCCGTAATCCCCGCCGCGCCCAGCGTGTGGCCGGTCAAATGTTTGGTTGAACTGCACGGAACCGCCTCGCCGAAGAGGTCATGTACCACCTGCGACTCAATCTGGTCGTTCAGCGGCGTCGCCGTGCCGTGCAGGTTGATATAGCCAATCTCATCCGGCTTCTGGCCCGCTTCGTTAAGCGCCTGGGTGATGGCGCGAATCGCCCCTTCGCCCTGCGGATGGGGGGCGGAGATGTGGTAGGCATCGCTTGATTCGCCGGTGCCCAGCAGCGCGACGGGCTGCGGTTCGCGGGTCAGAATCATCAGCGCTGCGCCTTCGCCGATGGTGATCCCGCGACGGTCGCGGCCAAACGGCTCGCACAATGTGGTGGAGAGGGATTCGAGGCTGTGGAATCCGTTGACCGGCATCCGGCTCAGTGTATCCGCACCACCAACGATGGCGATATCCGCCAGCCCCGCGTCAATCAGACGGCGGCCGCTGATGATTGCGCGCGCACTTGAGGAACAGGCTGTAGAGAGCGTAAACGCCGGGCCTTCGAGCTTCAGCCAGTTGGCGAGAAAGCGCGACGGATCGCCCAGCTCCTGCTGCGGGTACTGCCAGCGCGTGCTCGCTTCGCCGTTCAGGGACCGACGCACATGCTCATCGCCCTCATCCAGCCCCGAGGTGCTGGTGCCGAGCACCACGGCCACGCGGTCATGGCCGAAACGGGCAATCGCCTCGTCAACGGCGCGCTGGATCTGCGCCAGGGCAGCCAGCAGCAGCTGATTATTGCGCGTGCGGTGAGCGGCGGCGTGGTCCGGAATCGGCGGCAGTTCGCCCTCGACGCCGCCGAGCACGATCTCCTCACCGCCCTGAAGCCAGCCTGTGCGGCTGTGCATGCCCGGTGCGACGCCACGCGCCAGGTTTTCGGCGATCTCGTTGGCCGAATTACCCAGCGCATTCACCATGCCCACGGCAGAAATATAGATCATCTTAGTCACCCAGATATTGAATGGTGATGTGGTAGTTAAAGACGTGCTGTTGGATGCTGATCGGCTCGCGTTTGCCTTTGCGCTGCAGATAGACAATCTCGGTCACCAGCGTGCCGCTGGCGTTGCGCAGCTCGCGGCGATCGCCCTTATCCGCAAGCGTCCAGCCCTTCGGCAGCTGCGGCAGCCAGGCGCCGATCGGCCAGTGGCTGAGCATCACGTCGGCCAGTACCTGACTGGCGGGCGGTAGTTGCGGCACGATAATCGACTGCTCGGTGTGAATACCTGTCTTGTCATAGGTGGCGAGAAACAGGCGGATCCCTACCGACGACAGCCCGGCCAGCGTGATTTTATCCGCGTCGGCGTTGAGCATCACCAGCAGCGATTGCGTCTGGCCGTTGAAGCTGCCGGTCAGCAACTGCTGAGAACTGACCGCCGGAGAAATCCCCGGCGCAGGCAGCGTCACTTTGGTGCCCGGCTGCAGCCAGGCCTGCGGGCGCGTGCCGTCACTGTTTTGCGTAGAGTGGCTACAGCCTGCCAGCAGCAGAGTCGCCATCAGGGCGAGCGCGTGACCAAACGGGATCATCATCGTTTTCTCTCTCTTATAGCTGGCATCGCCAGCGGAGCCAGCAGGAAGGCGGTGAAAATACCGCTGACCAGCACAATGCCGAAGCTGCTGATCGCCTGCGTGGCGCTAAAGACCAACATGCCGAGGGTCAGTAACGTGGTCATCATCGCCAGCGTAATCGCCAGCATGGAAGTAAGCGGTGTACCGCGCGGATTGCTGAAGAACAGGGTGTAGTTAATGCCAATCCCCAGCACCAGCACGAGGGCCAGCAGCGAAAACAGATTCACCGGATGGCCGGTTGCCGCCAGCGCTGCCAGACCACAGCCCAGCGACAGCACGGATGGCACCAGGCTTATCAGCCCCTTGCGCCAGCCGAGACGCACCATCGCTCCGCAGGCGATCACCGCCAGCGCGACCAACAGCAGGCCCGTCAGTACGTTGCGGTACAGGGAAAACAGGCTGTCGAAGCTCGCTTTGCGATCCACCCACGCCACACCCGGATGCGCTGCCGCCAGTTGACTCAGCGCCGCGCTGTTTTTCACGCCGTCGACCGGCACCAGCACGCCGCTGTGACCGTCGGGCAGCGTCAGCCACAGCAGACGCCAGCCTTCACTCGCCGGGCTGGCGAGCCAGGCGTCTGTGGTCACGCGCATGGCGTTCAGATCGGGTGATACGCTCGTCAGCCCCGCGCCATGTAAGACTTTCGTCACTGCCGGCGCGGCCTTGTGCAGCAAGGCCAAATCGCTTTTCTGTCGCGTCAGCGAGTTCAGGGGAAGGGGGCGGAACGCTTTTATTTCACCGGCTTTTTGCACCTGCGACAGGGCAGGGGTGAAGGCTTCCAGCCGCTCCAGCGTTTGCTGGGCGGAATCACCGTAGACCACAAACCATTTCTGATCGACGCTCTGCCCGGTGAGGGCGGTAATGGTTTTTTCCTGCGCCA
Source organism: Lelliottia sp. 489 (assembly GCF_050435885.1). Lineage (NCBI taxonomy): Bacteria > Pseudomonadati > Pseudomonadota > Gammaproteobacteria > Enterobacterales > Enterobacteriaceae > Lelliottia > Lelliottia sp. 489. The sequence goes on from NZ_JBNDLC010000006.1 coordinate 75,433, forward strand.
GAATCGCTTTCGGGAGCGCCTGGAGCTGGGCGATATCGTCATCCACCCGCAGGCTGGCGATCCCGACCACGGAGACCACGGCCAGCATGACCGGCAGCCCGACGGAGAGAGCCTTGTTGCGCCGCCAGGCGGCCAGCCAGCGCAGCATCAGCACCATCGCTGGCACCGGGCGAACAGGCAGCCCACGGCACAGCCATGGATGCCAGAAAATCACTGTCAGGCAGGAGGCGCTCAGCCCCACGGCGGCAAACACCGCCATCTGACGAATGCCAGGGAACGGGGCGAGCATCATGATGAAGTAAGCCGCCACGGTGGTCAGCAGGGCCAGCAGCAGGGCGTTACGCACTTTCGCCAGGCTTTGCCACGGCGAATCCTGCGCGCCGTGGACCATCCGTTCGGTCAGGTAATAAAGCGTGTAATCCGCTGAAATCCCGATGATGCTCATGCTCATCACCAGCGTCATCAGATGCAATTCGCCAAAGATTGTCAGCGTGGCGACGGTTCCGGCCAGCGCGCCGATGCCGATGGAAATCAGGCATAACAGCAGCGGGCGCAGGGAGCGGAACACCGCCACAATCAGCAAAATCACCCCCAGAAGGGTGGCGACGCCGAGAGTCGAAATATCCTGTTTTGCCTGCTGGCTGGCGTAGTCGCTGTAAAACACGGTGCCGCGCGATAACAGCTGAGCCTGCGGGAAAGCCGTTTTCAGCTCACTTTCCAGACCCTGCAGCGTTGTCACCAGATGGTGCGTTTGCTGCATATCGAACGACTCCCCCGCCAGCTCGCCGTGGAGCAGATACCAGTTGTTTCCGGCGGCGTCCTGGGTCACCAGCCAGCCGTCCATCAGCCGCAGTTTTTGGCTGTTTTGCGCCAGCGCCAGCTGCGAACCGCGCATCAGCATCAGCGGGTCGTTTTGCAGCTCTTTGCCGCTGACGCCGGAGAAGGCCGAGTACAGCTGAGATAAGATCCACTGGGCCTGGGCCTCACCGCCGTTTTGCAGGCGGGCGCGGGTGGCGCTGTCGAGCAGGCCGTTACGGTGCTGCCAGAAAAATTCGCCCCAGGCTTTTTGGCTGTTGGCATCCATCGGGCCTTTGACCTGGCTGAGGGCGTCCGATTTTTGCAGCAGGGTTAACCACCGTTGAGCCACGCGCGGGTCCGGCGTTTTGCCGGGGCTGACCAGCCACACCAGCTGACGGTCCAGACGCTGCATAAATCCGTCGTTGAGCGCAGGCGGGATCGCCCCGAGCGTCTGCTTGGGCAGCATCGCCAGCACGCTGCTGTTGAGTCGCGCGCCGGGCAGCAGCGACAGCAGGACGCCCAACAGAACCAGGCATACCACACCCCAGAGCAGCGCCGGGTGCCGGGTGTTACGGTGCGGCAAAGCGTTGGCGTTCGTCATGAGTCAGGCTGGCGGGCGTCAGTTGATGGCGGGAAAGGACGATATCCGTGCGGTCGCCCTGCTTGTCGTTGAGCTGGATCGACTCGAGATAGGTCGCGCCACCCAGATTCATAGTGGCGAAAATCTTGTCCAGCGGCGTGGTGATGGGCGTGAGCACCAGCGACCAGCGGCCCGCGCCGAGATCCTTAAAATCTATGCGGAAGTTCTCTTCCAGCACGTGGCGATCGGCCTGGAACAGGGCGCGCAGCAGATGGTTAAACTGGAACATCTGCGGGTTGTTCTCGGCGGTGATCGTCTGCGGCGGCTGGCCGTTGATCGCCTGCACCATGCGTTTGTCGTCCAGCAGCAGGGTCATCGGGAACGGGGCTTTCTGATCCCACAGCAGACCGTCGTCGCGGGCGATCAGCATTTCGCCCTGCGAGCGCAACGGCTGCGGCAGGTCTTTGATGGTGCGGGTCTGCTCGAAATGCGCGCGCACTACGGGCTGCTCGGTAAAGCGTTGCTGCAGTTCATCGAGCGTAACCGCGCTGACCAGCGGGCTGACCAGCAGCGCCAGCAATGGCAACCATTTCATGGCGTAACTCCCATTCGTTCAAACAAAATTGCCGGGCTGACGAAACACAACTCCTGGCTGCTCTCTTCCACGGCCACCTGGATGGTGTACCCGGTGGTGGTTCGCTTTCCGGTTTCGGCGTCGAAAATCTGGTAGGCGATACGCAGACGGTTTTCAAACTCTTCGATGTGCGCCCGGACGCGGATGCGCTGTTCGAATTTCACCGCATCGCGGTACTTCACCCGCGTATCGACCACCGGCCAGACGTAGCCGGATTCCTTCATCTGCCGATAGCCATAATTAAACTGGTTGAGTAGCGCCTCGCGGGCGATCTCAAAGTAGCGGAAATAGTTACCGTGCCAGACCACGCCCATCATATCCACGTCGTGGAAAGGGACGGTCAGCTCGACGTCAGTCGTAAAACGGGGATCGGTCAGCACCCTTTACTCCTTCTCTTTGGCATCCGGCAGATGCCAGAAATCGAAAAAATTAAACCAGTCGAGCGGCGACATGAGCGCGTAATGCTCGAGGCGTTGTGCATAGCGATCAACGGCCTGCTGCAACGCCTGCTGGCGCTCGCCGCGCGGCAGTAGCAGCGGATCGGCAAAGGTTTCGCAGTGAATATGCAGCTTGTCCTGCTGGCGCAGCGCGAAAATCAGTGCCACCGGGCAGCGCAGAATAGAGGCGAGAATAAATGGCCCCTGCGGGAACGGAGCCTGTTTTCCCAAAAACTCACTCCAGATCACGCGCCACTCGCCGCCGCGCTGAGGATTGACGGCGATGCGATCGCCGACGATCGCCACCCATTCACCGCGATCGAGCTTCTCTTTCAGGGCGATGGCGGTTTCCGGCCCGATATCGGTGACGGGCATCAGGTTTAGCCCGGCCTGGGGGGCCATCTCCTGCATGATCTGTTTAAAGCGCTGGGCGTTATCGCTGAACACCAGCGCGTTGATGGTTTTGCTGCCGTCGAGTTGGGCCAGCGCGCGGCAGGCCTCGACATCGCCGAGATGCGAGGCCAGCAGCAGCTTGCCCTGTGGGGCCTCAACGTTCAGCGCTTCGCGCGCGCCGGGCGCAAAGACCACATCCCGGTTCATCTTCAACTCGCCGCGCCAGCCCGCGACTTTATCCAGCATCGAATTGCCAAAGCGCATAAAGTGGAAAAAGCTGTTACAGCGCGGCGGCAGCGGGCGATGTTGTGCGTGAAGTACGTCAGTCACGCGCGCCAGCCACTGCTGCGACGCCTGTCGCGCCGGGCGGGCGATCAGCCAGTAAACGCCGATCACCGGCCACAGCAGCAGGCTGAAGGCGTGGCGTCCAAAAAGCTGCCAGACGCGCAGCATCAGGCGCATGCCCCACAGCCCTTTTACTTCCTGCTGCTCGGCCCAATGCTCGCGACGGCGACGCAGCAGAAGCGAAGGCATACGCGGCAGCATGCCGAAGAACAGGCGGGTGTGCATCAGGGAGATGCGGACGTTGTCTTTCAGGGCATCGAAATGAGACAGGCCATCGTGGGGATAGGTCACCCGCGTCGGCACAAAATAGCTGGTGTTGCCCTGCCAGTAGAGGCGGACCATCACTTCCGTATCAAAATCCATCCGCTTGCCGAGGGTGGCGTGTTCTGCCAGTTTCAGCGTGGGGGCCACAGGATAAACGCGGAACCCGCACATGCTATCTTTCAGCTGCAGCGACAGGGTTTCGATCCACACCCAGACGTGGGTGATCCAGCGGCCATAGAGGCGCGAGCGGGGGATCGAATCATCATAAATGGGCTGGCCGGAGATCAGCGCAGCCGGGTGGCGTTCGGCCAGCGCTAACAGTTGCGGAATATCTTCAATGGCGTGCTGTCCGTCGGCATCCACCTGCACCGCGTGGGTAAACCCTGCGCGGGAAGCCGCCTCCAGCCCATGAATAACTGCCGTGCCTTTGCCGGCATTTTCCGGCAGCCGGATGAGTGTGACCTGCGGATAGGCACCCGCCAGGCGTTCCAGCTCCAGACGGGTGCGCTCGTCACTGCCGTCATCGACGATCAGGCACGGCAGTGCACACGATTCCAGCCGCGACAGCACGCTCGCCATCATCGCGCCGTGGTTGTAGCAGGGGATCAGCACGCAGGGGCGGAACGTCAGCGACATAACCGGATCTTCCCGCTGCTGGCGGTGTGGCGCGCGTCGCCGTCGTGACGCTGATAGCTAAAGGTGAGGATCTGGCGTTCGGCATTCCAGTTGAGCGTCAGCGTGACGGTGGCATCCGGCAGCAGCGGCGCCTGGAACTTTACATTCTGAATGCTGTGAAAACGGTATTCCGGAGCCAGCAGCGTGGTGGCGTAGTGCATCACCCAGTCGAGCTGTGCGACGCCCGGCAGCAGCGGCTGCACGGCAAAATGGCCCTGGAACCAGAACAGCATCGGGTCGAGATGCAGGACAATCTCAAGATTCTGTGGCTGCGACTGGTGGCGCTCGATTTCATGGATTTTCATGAAATAACTCCTGTAACTGCGCATAGACACGCTTGTTCATGCTGTTGACGGGCATCTCATCGATGATCCGCCAGTAGCGCGGCACGGCGACCGGCTCAAGCCACGGCAGCAGGGCGCGGCGCCAGGCAAACTCCTGCGCTTTATTACCTTGCTGATGCAGACGCTGACGCGCGTCGTCGTTCAGCACCAGCAGCACGCCGATACCCTGGCGACCCCCGCGTGTGACGGGCAGGGCGGCGACTTCGCGAATGCCGTCCAGCGTCAGCAGACGCTGCTCAATTTCATTGAGCGAAACGCGCTTCTCTTCGATTTTGACCACCCGGCCACGGCGACCGGCGATGCTGAACGTTCCGTTATCCTCAAAGTGCAGGATATCGTCGAGCGGTAAGCCTTCGGCCTCGTGGATCAGCGGCGAGGTGACATGGCAGGTCTCCCCTTCGTGACGGAAATGCACGCCGGGGAACGGAAGCCACGGAATCGACGCCTCCTGACGATGCCGCCAGGCCAGAATGCCGGTCTCAGTGCTGCCGTAAATTTCATCCGGCCAGACGTTCATCCAGCGATGCGTGGCGGTGACATCATCCCACGGCAGCATACCGCCCGCAGAGAGCAGCATTGCCACGGGAGGCGGCGCAAGCTGGGTGTCGAGACGCTTCAGAAACGCCGGACTGCTGATAAATACGTAGCGCCGGTCATGGGGCAGCGCCGCCAGCTGTTCGGCGTAGTAGAGCATTGCCGCGTGCAGCGGCAGCCCCTGCGACAGGGGTAAAAAGATGCGGAACGTCAGGCCGTACAAGTGCTGCGGCACCACGGAGGCGACAATACTGCAGCCCGTCAGACGCTCGCCAAAACGGTCGGCCAGCAGGCTGGCTTCGCGATCGAGGCGGGCGACAGGCTTTATGATGCGCCGCGGTGCGCCGGTCGAGCCGGAGGTGAACAGCTCGACAAAACTGTCTTCGCCAATCGGCGGCAACGGCGTAAAGGCGTCTGCGCTGCGACGGGCTGAATTCACCACGATCAGACGGCCCTGATAGCTCAGGGTTTGATCGCTCAGCACGCCGCTGAACAGTGCGCGCTGCTCTTCAAGCAGCGACACGCGGCTATGACCGGGGATCACCGGCGTTTTTCCCGCATGCAGCGTCGAGAGCAGGGCGACGATAAACAGGTAGCTGTTTTCAAAGCACAGCGCCCAGCGCTCGCCCTCCTGCTGACGGAGCATGTTGGTCAGGGAGGAGACGTCGTGACGGAGCTGCCCGAGTGTCCAGGTGTGATCGTCAAGCCAGGCGATCGGCGTATCATCCGGGCGCGGCGCGTTCAGCCACTGCCCCAGAGGAAGGGGTTTAGTCATGTGCTTCACTTTTTTTAATCACCCGTTGACGCACCAGCCACTCCGTCGCCATGAGCGTCCCCATCAGGATGTACGCGATCATGCCGTTCCACAGCGTCCAGAGCCGCATATCGCCGTGGATGACGGTAAACAACGCCACCGAACCGTTCACAATGAAAAATCCGCACCACACGCGGGTGACATTGCGGGTGTAGCGAACGCCTTCCGGCGGCAGTTGGGGATCGCGCAAACGCGCCAGCCGTTCGACCAGCGGCATAGCCGTCCACAGAGAACCGCCAAACACGGCCAGCATCACCAGATTCACCACCACGGGATAGAGCAGTAGCCACTGGTGCGCTTTCAGCAGATAGCTCGCCGTGCAGAGGGCAATGCCCGCCAGCGCCACGCTTTGCACCACAAAGCGCATCGGCCCGGCGTTATGCCGCGCCTGACGCAGGCGACAGACCAGCAGCGCCATCAGCGGCAGCAGCCAGTGCAGGCTGTTGTGCGTCAGCCCAAAGCCAATCAGAAATGGCCAGGCGAGCAGCATCAGCCCCGTCAGCAGCGGGATGGCCGGAAAAGATCGTCCGCCACGCATGGCGTCTTACTCTTCGCGCAGAAGCTGTTCTACAGCGTCCACCACGTCCTGAACGGTACGCACCGATTTGAAGGTTTCAGGTTTGATTTTTTTGCCTGTTTTCTTCTGCAGGTGAACAATCATGTCGACGGCGTCGATGCTGTCCAGCTCCAGATCTTCGTACAGGCGCGCCTCGGGAGAGATCGCGTCCGGTTCGATTTCAAACAGTTTGGTCAGGAGTCCGCAGACTTCCTGATAAATGGCATTTTGTTCTGTCATAGCAAATTCGTTCTCAGGCGCGTTGGGCATGGATAAATGATGCCAGCGTGGCGACGGAATAGAAGTGCTGACGCATCTCTTCGCTTTCCGCAGAGAGCACAACCCCGTACTGGTTTTTCACTGCCAGGCCAAGCTCCAGCGCGTCGATGGAATCGAGGCCCAGGCCATCACCAAACAGCGCCGCATCCGTTTCGATATCGTCGGCGGTAAGTTCGTCCAGATTCAGCGTAGAGATAATAAGATTTTTAATTTCAAGATAAAGCGCTTGCATCATTAATTCCTGACAAAGATTGAAGGCCTGATGTTAAGCGATGCTGCAGATGCCGGTTCAGCTGGCGCGCTGCCAGAGCCGGTTCTTGTTCTGTTGCATCGTAAAAATCATGAATATTGACCCGTTCACGGACATCAACCGTGAAGAAGGGCTTGCGCGGCGGTACGTCGTACCAGCGGCTTTTTTTATCGAGCAGGTGCTCGCTGCAGTGGATCACCACCACCCGCAGATCGCTGCCGCAGCGCACGGCGATATTGGCCGCACCGCGTTGCAGCGTCATCGCTTCCCCGACGCGGGTGCGCGTGCCTTCGGGGAAAATCAGTAAGGTATCGCCCTGTGCCAGACGTCGCTGGCTGGCGGCGAGCAGGGTATCTGCTTCACTGTTGATCAGATAATCCGCTGCCCGAATCACGCCGCTGACGAAGGGGTTACGCAGCAGGGCGCTTTTCACCAGGCAGTCGGTTTCTGGCATGACCGAGGCGAGGATTACGTAATCAATCAGCGTCGGATGGTTGGCGATGACAAGGCAACCGCGCTCGCTGCGCAGGGTCTCAAGGTTATCAATGCGGTAATCCAGCACGCCCGTCAGGCGCATGACGTTCATGAAGAAACGAAAGCTGGCGGCGATACTGCGGCGTGCCAGCCGACGGCGTTTGACGCGATCGCGCTGAACAATCAGCAGGAGATTAAACCAGACCAGCGACAGCAGCAGACCGCCCACGCCAAACAGCGCGAAGCAGAATCCGGTCATGACCAGACGCCATAGCCGATTAATCGTGCTGGCTAACGCGTTCATGCGCGGGACCACTGCCACAGCAGGCGCTCACCGGAAACCACAAACTGCGGCTCGCCAGTAAGATAACGTTGCAGGAACATCAGGCTTTGCGGCAACGGCGGCTCTTCGCCGAGGCTGCCAGAACGGGTTTCGCAGCGCAGCGCATTACCGGCTTCGATGACTAACGCCATCGCATACGGCCAGGTGGGCATGTGTGCGGGTAAATGAGGGTGGTAAAACACCGGCAGTGAACCGTCGAAATCGACCAGCAGAACGCGGGCGTAACCCGCCTGCAACATGCACAGCACTTCACATAAGCCCTGCTGGAAGGTGTCCAGCCCGGCGGAGAGGGAAGAGGAGACAATCGGCTGGCGCGCGGCGATGGTGAGATTACCCACGGAAGAGTTGTGCACAGACATGGCGAAATCGGTGGGCGACACGGCCTGATCCGTCGCCAGGGCATGCAGAATGCGGTAGTTGCGCTCCAGCTCGCCGTGACGGCTGGTGTAGACCACGGCGTCGATGGCGTGCTTGCGCAGCATCGACAGGCCGCAATCGACGGCCAGCTTGCTGCCAGAGTTGAGGCGACGCGCGGTCATCATCGGCAAATCAGTGAGTTTTGCCTGTGGCGCAGTGGGATCAATGGCGATCGAATCGCGTGACCACGCCTGCCATTGTTCGGCATCACTGAGACCCGGTGCTCTGGCCTGCCAGTCGATAATGTTAAGTGCAAATTTCATCTACGCGCGTCCGCGATCTATCGTCATTAAATAACGGCGTCAGCCGTCAGGTATTTCACAGAATTTATTGTTCGTTTTTTTGACAAATCAGTAAGGTATGCCCTAACCCTAAATTGTCCAGTCGTTGCTCTACGTGGAAACCCGCCTGCTCCAGGTAGTGATAAAATTTCTCGGCGCTATAAAAGCGACTATTGCCATTCGCCATGCAGGTGAAATAGAGCGAGGTCGCGTTCAGGCTGAACGAGGCCGCTTCGAATTTCTGGGCATCCCAGAACAGCTCCATAATGCATAACCGTGCGCCCGGCTTCATGACCTGAGCCACGTTTCCCAGCATGGTGACAATCTGATCGGGAGAGAAGCAGTCGAGGAACTGGCTCATCCACCACACGTCAGCTTCGCCCGGCAGTGCCGCGTTGCTAAGCATATCGACAGCATGGAACCCAATGCGATGAGATAATCCTGCAATTGCGATATTTTCCTGCGCCAGCGCTATTTGCTGCGGGAGGTCGAGGATCGTAATGGCGACATTTTCATCATAGCGGCAACAGCGTAATGCCCATTTACCGGTATTTCCGCCTACATCGTACAATTTTGTCGGCTTGCTTGCGAATATATATGGCAAAGCGGCATCAAAAGCGGCGTCAGAATAGTAATGATCAAACGCAAACCAACTCTCTTTCGCCTGCGCCGGTAATTGCGACAATGCAGGATAGATAGTCGGCCATTCGCCAAATACCGATAATCCCGCGGGTTTTTCCTGTTTAAGGGAATCGGAGAGGTGGAATAAACCCTGATAACAAACGTCCTGGGTAAAATCCATATTTACGCGCGTCATGGTGTCATGCAGAAGAAAATGGCCTATTTTTGCCAGGTAGTACAGCCCCTCTTTATGGGTAACGATCCGTCCGCTTAATCCCATATCCAGCAGGACGCTCACTGCATATTCATTCAGTGTGCTATTTTCAACAATCTCATCCAGGCATGCACCCTGTTTTCCCTGTTTATCCAGCCAGGCTAAAACGCCAGAGTTACGCAGACAGAGCGCGGTTTGAAACAACATCGGAGCAAAAGCGATACGTTGTGCTTCTGTAATGGCATCCAGCGCACTGAGCGAATCCGTTTCGTACATTATTGCGTAACCTTTAACTGGTCAGAGAAATACGTTATCGGGCCGATAGCGGCCCGACTTTAAACAAATTTACTGCGCGGCGCTTCTGGCGAGATTCAGCTGAATATCTTTGTCGAGATTGCGAACCCAACGGTTGTAATTTTTATGAATCTTACCGTCGCTGGCTTTCAGGTTTAGGCTATTTTCGTAATTAATTGAATAGCTTGTGGCCGTGTACGGGATGCGCACTTCGGCGCTATGGTCGCGTGCCTGCAGGCGGCCTTTGATCACACCCGGGCTGACTTCGGTCATAATCCAGTCGCGCTGAAGACCGGCTTTCAGAATCGCCGACTTAACCTGCTCCGCAGAATGGCCCGCGCTGACAGTAGAATGAACCTGATCAACCGGGGCAGTACGCGCACAGCCTGCCAGCGCACCCATAATGGCAAACGCCGCACACCATTTCACAATCTTCTTCATCAACAACTCCGTATCAATAATAGTGATTTCGTCCGCGATATTCACGCAATATAATCCTTAAGATAAATTGAAACCATTGCGATAAATATCATTCTTGCGTTATTTCTTTTTTTTCATTGCCAATTTAACTTTAATTAACGCGATAGCAATGTAGACAACGATTTTGTTATCGGCTTTGCTAAGAGAATATTCACTTAAATATAACAATTATGCCGATTTAAAAAAATCGGCATAGAGTGTATAGACCTGATGAGGAACGTAAACCTACCCCGGTTGGTAGGTTTATGCTGAAAACGTTATCCGGGGAGTCGGCTTTTCGGACGTCCTGGTCCGAGAAGAATCGCCAGTTTCCCGCCGCCTTTCGTGGTCTCCATCCATATTTTACAGACGCTGGTCAGCGGCACCGAAAGGAGCATTCCCACGGGGCCAAGTAGCCATCCCCATATTAATAATGACAAAAAGACCACCATTGTCGACATACCCAGACGGTGGCCCATCATGCGCGGCTCGACGATATTCCCGAGCACCATATGCACCGCCAGAAATAGCGCGCCCACCAGCATACATTCGTAAAAGCCGTTGAACAGAAACGCCTGAATCATCGGCGGCACGGCAGAGAGCACCGCGCCGATGTTAGGCACGTAGTTGAGCAGAAACGCCAGCACGCCCCACATAAGCGCGAACTGCACGCCCATCAGCGCCAGCCCCAGCCAGACAATCGCCCCGGTCCACAGGCTCAGCAGCGTTTTCAGCGCCAGATAGTGTGAAACACCCTTCAGGGCGCGGTGCAGCCCGGCGATGTGGATTTGCGGATTGTTCAGGGCGAAACGCAGTTTGTACGGTACGTGGCGCACTTCGAACAGCATAAACACCACCGTCATCACCAGCAGTAAAATGCTGGCCATCGCGCCAGAAAGCCCGGTCATCAGGGTGGTGGCGAAGGTCATGACTTTTTCGGAGTCCATGCGTCTCAGCATGCGTTCAGGGGAGATGTGCAAGTTGAGGAACGGCAGCATCTGCTGCAGATCGACAATCTTGCGCGTCAGCTCTTTATTGTATTTCGGCAGCAGGGTGGAGAACTCACTCAGCGACGCCGCCAGCACGCCAAACAGCGCGGTCAGCACGATGAGCATCACAATGACTACGATGGTGATGGCAAGCGGACGCCGCACGCCACGTCGAATAAACCAGGTAACTAACGGATTGAGAACAATGGCAAAAAAAAGCGCCAGCAACAGCTGAACGATAATATCCGCCGCCGCGTGAATGCCAGCGAGGATCACCACCAGACAGGCGAGCTTTAATAAAATGTGGAGGCCCGTCTTGTCGGGCTGGGGGGTTGTCATGCTGATTCCTTTTGTTGTGTGCCCGTTAAGTGTAGCGCCTGGAGACCGCTGCGTTTGACGCCGTTAATCTGAAAGTCACTGCTGCTTTTCGCCCCATGACGTGGTAATAGTGAAACACTGTTGCAAAATTCCAGGTAGAACCTCATGCCCGTACCTGCCGCCGAACCGGCGCTGAGCGGATTGCGCCTCAATCTGCGCATTGTTTCTGTTGTCATGTTTAACTTCGCCAGTTATCTCACCATTGGGCTGCCGCTGGCGGTTTTGCCCGGTTACGTCCATGACGTGATGGGATTTAGCGCCTTCTGGGCGGGGCTGGTGATTAGCCTCCAGTATTTCGCCACGCTGATGAGTCGCCCGCAGTCGGGGCGCTACGCGGATCTGTTTGGCCCGAAAAGTATTGTCGTGGTGGGGTTGTGCGGCTGTTTCCTCAGTGGCCTGAGCTATCTGCTGGCGGCGACCACCAGCGGCTGGCCGATGGTTAGCCTGGCGCTGCTGTGTCTCGGGCGTGTGATTCTGGGCATCGGCCAAAGCCTGGCGGGCACCGGCTCGACTCTGTGGGGCGTGGGCGTCGTCGGCACGCCGCATATCGGGCGCGTGATTTCGTGGAACGGGATTGTCACCTACGGCGCGATGGCTCTCGGTGCGCCGCTTGGCGTGGTGTGTTACGCGTGGGGCGGGCTGCACGGGCTGGCCATCACCATTATGGTGGTGGCGCTGATTGCAATTTTACTGGCGCTGCCGCGTCCGAAAGTGAAAGCCAACAAAGGTAAACCGCTGCCGTTTCGCGCGGTGCTCGGGCGCGTCTGGCCTTACGGCATGGCACTAGCGCTGGCCTCCGCCGGTTTCGGTGTGATCGCCACCTTCATCACCCTCTTTTACGATGCCAAAGGCTGGGACGGCGCAGCGTTCGCCCTGACGTTGTTTAGCTGTGCCTTCGTTGGCACGCGGTTACTCTTCCCGAACGGCATCAACCGCCTCGGCGGGCTGAACGTGGCCATGATCTGCTTTGCCGTGGAGATTGTTGGCCTGCTGCTGACAGGCATTGCCAGCGAGCCGTGGGTGGCGAAAATCGGCGTGTTCCTCGCGGGCGCGGGCTTCTCGCTGGTCTTCCCGGCGCTGGGCGTGGTGGCGGTGAAAGCTGTGCCACAGCAAAACCAGGGCTCTGCACTGGCGACCTATACGGTATTTATGGATATGTCCTTGGGCGTGACCGGTCCACTGGCCGGGCTGCTGATGGCATGGGCGGGCGTTCCGATGATCTATCTGGCGGCGGCGGGGCTGGTGGGCGTGGCGCTGTTGTTGACCTGGCGCCTAAAAAAACGGCCCTCGGCGCAAGCGACGGAGGCCGTTGAATCGTGATGAAAATTACTTGATCACGACGGTATTAATGATGTTTTCCGCAGCGGTTTGTGCCTTCTGCTGATCGTCAGCAGGCAGGGTGATTTGCATGGTCAGCAGTTTGCCGTCCACTTTACCCAGCACCACGGAGGAGTAAGCGGTCTGGCCTTTGGCAGAGATAATGCTGTCCAGCTGTTGCAGGGTGTGGCCTTTCAGTTCGATGGACTTGTTGGTCACGACCTGCAGCTGCGGATCGCGGCTACGCTGTTGATCTTCCAGACGCTTGGTCAGCACGGCCAGGTCTTCGCTGGTGTCGTCACCGACAATCACGATCACCGCTTTCTGCCCGGTGGCGTCTGAATAGACGTGCATGTTGTTCGCCTGGGTACCCAGCTTGCCGCTCTGATCGGTCATATCCGCCGGCAGAGAGAAACTGAGTTTGCCATCCATCAAATTCACCGGTTGTCCGGTGGCGTTACTTTCAGCAGACGCGCCCTGAGCAGGGGTCTTCGTATCGCTGTTATCACAGGCCGCAAGACCCACAACCAGCAGGCCAATCCCGACATATTTAACCAGATTGCGCATTGACTTCTTCCTTTCGATAAACGGCCATAACGGCTCATTTGTCCATCTTATCACAACTGATAAAGCGAACCTTTAACCAGCCTGTAATGCAGACATTTCGGATTTATCCGCCAGCCTTTTCAGCAGCATATTCAGCAGCACGCCGTACATCGGCAGGAAGAACACAATGCTGATCAACACTTTGAAGCAGTAGTCCACCAGCGCGATCTCCATCCAGTGGGCGGCCATAAAGGCATCCGGGCTGCGCCAGAAGGCGATAAAGAAGAAGGCGAGGGTATCGCTGACGTTACCGAACAGCGTGGACGCCGTCGGTGCCATCCACCAGCGGTGGTTCTGTCGCAGGCGGTTAAAGACGTGGACGTCGAGGATCTGCCCCAACGCATAGGCCATAAAGCTGGCGGCGGCGATACGGGCGACAAACAGATTGAAGTGCGTCAGCGCTTCAAAGCCCTGCCAGCTTCCCATATAGAACAGGGAAGAGATGACGTAGGAGATGAACAGCGCGGGCAGCATCACCGCAAAAATAATGCGTCGGGCCAGCGGCGCGCCGAAGATGCGCACGGTCAAATCTGTCGCAAGGAAGATAAACGGGAAACTGAACGCGCCCCAGGTGGTATGGAAACCAAAAATAGAGATGGGCAACTGCACCAGATAGTTACTGGAGGTGATCACCAGCAGATGAAATAGCGATAGCCAGAACAACGCTTTTACGCGCTGCGATTGAGAGAACTGCGTCATATTGTGACCTTTTTATGATTTGGGGTGAGGGAACCCAATAAAAACCTACCGGGGTAGGGTTTAAAGCCGCCGCATAATACTGCTTTTGGAGGGTATTGCAATGGCTAATTTTCGCGCAATCGTTAACCTGGTTTGCTTTGCCGAAAACGCGGCGTAAACTACAGCCGTTTTTGATGTGAATGAGAAGATGATGACCAACCTGTTTTCCAGCCCTGACCACACGCTTGATGCACAAGGCCTCCGCTGCCCGGAGCCGGTAATGATGGTGCGTAAAACCGTGCGCAACATGCAGACCGGCGAGACGCTGCTGATCATTGCTGACGATCCTGCCACCACCCGCGATATTCCGGGCTTTTGTACCTTTATGGAACACGAGCTGGTGGCGCAAGAGACGCAATCGCTGCCGTACCGGTATCTGCTGCGCAAAGGATAATCGCGGTTGCCGGGTGGCGACGACGCCTTACCCGGCCTACAACATTATCGCCTTTGCCCGGCGGTTATGACTTCCGCCGCAACAACCGCAGGGCGTTCGCTGTCACCAGCACCGTCGCCCCCGTATCCGCCAGCACCGCCAGCCACAGACCTGTTATCCCTAGCAGCGTTGTCACCAGGAAGATCCCCTTCAGCCCCAGCGCAATCGTAATGTTCTGACGAATATTGGTACGGGTGGCGCGCGCCAGAGATATCATCTGCGCAAGCCCGGTCAGACGGTTATGGGTAAGCGCTGCATCGGCGGTTTCCAGCGCCACGTCGGTGCCGCTGCCCATCGCAATCCCAATCGTTGCGGCTTTCATCGCCGGGGCGTCGTTAATGCCGTCGCCGACCATTGCCAGCGGTGCCTGAGCGTTCAGCCCGGTAACAGCCTGCACTTTATCTGCTGGCAACAATCCTGCCCGGTATTCCAGATCAAGCTCACTGGCAATCGCTGCCGCTGCACGTGGGTTATCGCCGGTCAAAATCACACCCTGAATACCGAGCTTATGCAGTGCCGCCACGGCCTCTTTGGCATCGTCACGCAGGGTATCGCGCAGGGCCAGAACCCCTTTCGCCAGGCCGTCGACAACGACGATCACCACCGTCTGCCCGGCCTGTTCCAGCTCGCGGATCTGCTGGCTGAAGGCGTCAGCGGGGAATTTATCGGCGGCACAGATCAGCACCTGGCGTCCTTCGACCACCGCTTCGATCCCTGACCCCATCAGCGCGCGCTGCGCACTGGCTGCGGGGATAGGCAGCCCGCGCGACTGCGCCTCACGCACAATCGCCTGCGCCAGGGGATGGGTCGATCCCTGCTCGACGGCGGCGGCCAGTGACAGCAATGCGTCGTCGGCAGGGTAGATCCCGGTAACCTGCGGTTTGCCAACCGTCAGGGTCCCGGTTTTATCGAAGGCAATCTGCTGAACCTGGCTGAGCTGCTCCAGCGCGGCACCGCCTTTAATCAGCGCTCCGCGTCGCGCGGCTGCCGCCAGACCTGAGGTAATGGCCGCAGGTGTTGAGATGACCAGCGCACACGGACAGCCGATCAGCAGCAGCGTCAGCCCTTTATAAATCCAGGCCTCCCACGGGGCGCTGAACAGCAGCGGCGGAACCACCGCCACCAGCAGGGCAATCAGCATAATCACTGGCGTGTAAATGCGGCTGAAGCGATCGATAAAGCGCTCGACGGGCGCGCGGCGCTCTTCGGCTTCTTCGATGAGCTTCAGAATCCGGTCAATGGCGCTGTCGCCCGGTTCGGACAGCACCGTGAGCTGCACCAGACGGTCCACGCTGGTGGCCCCGGCAGGGACTTTCTCGCCCGTCTCACGTTCGACAGGAATTGATTCCCCGGTCAGGGCGCTTTCATCGAAACTGGCGTTTGCGGTGATGAGCGTACCGTCCGCAGGCAGACGGCCCCCGGCAGCCACTTCCATTACATCGCCGGGGCGAAGTGTGGTGATGGCGACAGTTTTTCGTTCTCCGTCGACCACGACCGTTGCCGTTTCCGGTTTCAACGCCATTAACGCGCTGACCCCTTTGCGTGCGCGGCTCGCCGCCCAGCCTTCAAGGCGTTCGCCAATCAGGAACAGCAGCAGGACCATCGCCGCTTCTGCCGTCGCACCAATAAACAGCGCGCCAATCGCCGCGACGCTCATCAGTGTTTCAATGGCGAACCAGCTGCCGCTTTTCATCAGGCGCAGGGCCTGACGGGCAATCGGGAACAGGCCGACCAGGGTCGTTGCGATAAACGCCAGATTGCCGAACGGATGATTAAAGTGTTCCAGCGTCCAGCTCAGCGCCATCATGATAATCAGCGTAATGAGCGGCAGATTTTCCCGCAGGGGAGAGGTTTTTTCGGCAGGCGTCTGCTCGCTGCGCAGGGAATAGCCCGCGCGGGTGACGGCCGCTTCGACTTGCGCACTGACATCTTTTTCAGCGCTGATCAGCAGCTTTTCGGTCGCGAACAGCACCTGAACGTGGTTAACGCCAGCCACCTGTTTGACAGCGTTTTCGACTTTGCGCGCGCAGGCGGCGCAGTCCATCCCGTTGACGATCCAGGTGTAGCGCTCGCCGTTTTCAGGCAGCACGGGTGCCGTCTGGGTTTCGCATCCGCTGTCGCAGCAGCAGTCGTCTTTCGCAGGCGCGGGGCTGAGTTTCAGCGCCGAGAATTGCGGCACTTTTTTCGGTGTTTCTGGAGTCGACATGGCACTCTCCGGTAATGATAATATTCTCATTAACCGCAGCATACACTCTGGAGTCGACTCCAGAGTCAAGCACTATTAAATATACAGCGAGCGGACTATCAGGAAATGCCCGGCGAAGTAGCAGGCGGCGGCGATAGCGTTATCCGCGCGGAAGCGACGGCGGTAGTGACTTCCCAGCCAGACAATATTCCCAATCAGCAGCAGGGCGGCACCGAAGAACGCCGACATCGCAGGCGAGGTTGGGCGGAAGAACCACAGTTCACCGGCCAGCCAGACCATCACCAGCGTCATGGCGATAAAGGTACAGACCGGCCAGCGCATCTCCTCCAGCCGTGTCCAGATCACCGCCACCAGCAGCGCGCCCATGACCAGTAAGATCAGCGGCAGCGGCCAGAAGAAGGAGAGGGTCATTTGGCTGGCGAAGTAGATGGTATAGAGCAGATGGGAAAGGAAAAATGCCCCGATGGCATACAGCAAACGCTGGCGCGGCAGGAGGGTAAGCGCGTCACCAATCAGCGAGGCGCACAGACCTGCGAGCACCAGATAGCTGACGGCGTTGAACATTGGCGCCTGCCAGGCGAGCAGCAGCAGGAGCAGCAGTGTCACCGGTTTAAACAGCCAGCGCTGCCACGTCGGACCGCGATACGACGCATCGACATAAAGCCATGCGGAAAAACAGACAGCGATAAATGACCAAAGCATATTAACTCCCTGTATCTGTTATTTTTGAATCATACATTCTGATTCAGTGTAGTGACGCGAGCAGGCGTTTGGCAATGCCGGATAAGCCGCGGTATCCTGATTTCCGCATAATCTGATGGGATTCAACAATGAGTAAAATGCCGCTTTTCTTCGTGGTGGTGGTGGCCATCATCGTCATCGCCGCTTCGTTTCGCTTTGTGCAGCAGCGCCGTGAAAAAGCCGATAATGACGCCACGCCGCTCTTACAAAAACGGGTGGTGGTGAGCAATAAGCGCGAGAAAGCGCTTAATGAGCGCCGTTCCCGGCAGCAACAGGTGACGCCAGCAGGGGCGTTAATGCGCTATGAGGCGAGCTTTAAGCCGCAGAGCGGTGGGCTGGAGATGACGTTTCGTCTCGACGAGAAGCAGTACCATCAGCTGACGGTGGGGGATCGCGGGCTGTTGAGCTATAAGGGATCGCGGTTTGAAGGGTTTGCGGTCGAGCCGTAACTCGCCGGGTGGCCCGGTCTACAAAAGCTGTACACCGGGCTGCATATGACTTATTTCTTCGCCTGTGCTTTAAACTTTTTCATCCACACCAGCAGCTCGAACACGCCGAAAATAAAGACGCGCAGTTGCTGCCAGCCGGTCATCGGCGGCCCGTCTTTCGGCAGACCGTTTTTCAGCATCACCATCTGCAGGGCGTGCATAAAGGCGGTGAAAATCAGTGCCACGTTAACGAAAATGTTCATCGGACGTGGGAACGGGTGGACGAGGTTCAGGAGCAGAAACGCCCAGACGCCCAACATCAGCAAACGGCCAAGATTAATCAGAACTGGCATCAGGCTCTCCTTCTACTTCACGGTGATACAAACGATAGGCGACCTGCCCTGCGACCTGTTCGCGGTGCAGATCCCAGTGAACGGGAACCGGCGGAAGGCCATTTTCCACTTCACTTTCGACATAAATAAGCGCGTCATCCGCCAGCCAGCCGTTGTTTTCCAGCAGCGTCAGCGTCTCTTCCAGCAGCCCCTTGCGGAACGGCGGGTCGATAAATACCACGTCGTGCGGCGTGCCCTTTTGCGCGAGGAACGACAGAGTATTGGTATTCACCACGTTGCCGTTGGTCGCTTTGAGGGTCGCCAGATTTTGCTGCAACTGCTGCGCAACGCCGCGCTCCATTTCCAGCAGGGTAGCGCTTGCGGCATAACGCGACAGCGCTTCAAGGCCGAGCGCGCCGCTTCCGGCAAAACAGTCCAGGCAGCGAGCGTCAACCATCGACGGAGCCAGCCAGTTAAATAGCGTCTCGCGGACGCGATCGGTTGTCGGGCGCAGCCCAGGGCTGTCGGGTACAGGCAGTTTGCGGCCTCGCCACTGGCCGCCAATAATGCGAATTTGTCCGGCCGGGCGGTTCGTTTTCTTCATTTCAGGAAAGCTCTGCTAACAATTGGCCTGCGATTCCAGGCGGTGATGTTAATTAGGTAAAGTGTTAGACTATTTCATCATTTTTATAGCTTCCATGTATATAGCACCGCGAGGAGTGTCGTCGCAGATGGCAAAACAAAAAAAACGTGGCTTCTTTTCCTGGCTGGGCTTCGGCGAAAAAGAGCAAGAAACAGAACAGAAAATCGAAGAACAGCAAGCGGTTGAAGAGCAGTCACAGCCCGAAACGCCTGTTGAAACCGCCGCGGTTGTAGAAGCGGAAGAGCCCGCGCACAGCAAAGAAGAGATCGACTCCTTCGCTGAAGACGTGGTTGAGGTGACCGAACAGATTCAGGAGATCGAGAAACCGGAGCCGGTGATTGTTCCTCAGGCGGACGAGGTTGTCGTTGAGCCGGTTGTTGAAGAAGCGCCTCAGGCCGTGATTGAGCACGAAGAGCTGCCGCTGCCGGAAGAGGTCAAAGCCGAAGCGATCGCGCCAGAAGAGTGGCAGGCAGAAGCGGAAACCGTAGAGATCGTTGAAGCCGTTGAAGAAGAGGCGGAAAACGCGCCTGAAATCACCGATGAAGAGCTGGAAGCCCAGGCGCTGGCCGCCGAAGCCGCAGAAGAAGCGGTGATCGTGGTGCCGGTCGAAGAGACGGAAGATGAGGCCCCGGCGGAAGAGATCGTTCAGGAGCAGGAAAAACCGACCAAAGAAGGTTTCTTCGCGCGTCTGAAACGCAGCCTGGTCAGAACCAAAGAAAACCTCGGTTCCGGATTTATCAGTCTGTTCCGTGGCAAAAAAATCGACGATGATCTGTTTGAAGAGCTGGAAGAGCAGCTGCTGATTGCCGATGTCGGCGTGGAAACCACGCGCAAAATTATCGCGAAACTGACGGAAAGCGCGAGCCGTAAACAGCTGCGTGATGCCGAGGCGCTGTACGGCCTGCTGAAAGACGAGATGGGCGAAATTCTCGCAAAAGTTGACGAACCGCTTAATATTGAAGGCAAAACGCCCTTTGTTATTCTGATGGTGGGCGTTAACGGCGTCGGGAAAACCACCACTATCGGTAAGCTGGCGCGTCAGTTTGAGCAGCAGGGCAAATCGGTGATGCTGGCGGCGGGCGATACCTTCCGTGCAGCGGCCGTCGAGCAGCTGCAGGTCTGGGGTCAGCGCAACAACATTCCGGTGGTTGCGCAGCACACCGGCGCAGATTCTGCGTCCGTGATTTTCGATGCCATCCAGGCGGCGAAAGCGCGAAATATCGATGTGCTGATTGCGGATACCGCAGGGCGTTTGCAGAATAAATCGCACCTGATGGAAGAGCTGAAGAAAATCGTCCGCGTGATGAAGAAGCTGGACGAAGATGCGCCGCATGAAATTATGCTGACCATTGATGCCAGCACCGGACAGAACGCCATCAGCCAGGCGAAGCTGTTTGATGAAGCGGTCGGGCTGACCGGGATTACGCTGACCAAACTGGACGGCACCGCCAAGGGGGGAGTGATCTTCTCCGTGGCGGATCAGTTCGGCATTCCAATCCGTTACATCGGTGTCGGCGAACGTATCGAGGATTTGCGTCCGTTTAAATCGGACGACTTTATTGAGGCACTATTTGCCCGAGAGGATTAACAATGATTCGCTTTGAACACGTCAGCAAGGCCTATCTCGGTGGGAGACAAGCGTTGCAGGGGGTGACATTCCACCTGCAACCGGGCGAGATGGCATTCCTGACCGGCCACTCCGGCGCGGGGAAAAGTACCCTGCTCAAGCTTATCTGTGGGATCGAGCGGCCAAGCGCCGGGAACATCTTTTTTAGCGGGCATGATATCAGCCGCCTGAAAAACCGTGAGGTGCCGTTTCTGCGTCGCCAGATCGGCATGATTTTCCAGGATCACCACCTGCTGATGGATCGCACCGTCTTTGATAACGTGGCGATCCCGCTGATCATTGCGGGTGCCAGCTATGACGATATCCGCCGTCGTGTTTCGGCGGCGCTGGATAAAGTCGGGCTGCTGGACAAAGCGAAGAACTTCCCGATTCAGCTTTCCGGCGGTGAACAGCAGCGCGTGGGTATTGCCCGTGCGGTGGTGAACAAACCCGCCGTCCTGCTGGCGGATGAACCGACCGGTAACCTGGACGATGCGCTCTCGGAAGGGATCCTGCGGCTGTTTGAGGAATTTAACCGCGTTGGGGTAACAGTCCTGATGGCGACGCACGACATCGGGCTGATTTCCCGTCGTTCGTACCGCATGCTGACCCTGAGCGAAGGTCATTTGCACGGAGGCCACGTTGAATAAGCGCGACGCAATAAACCAGATTCGGCAGTTTGGTAATCGATTCGACCGCTTCCGCAAGCCGCAGGGCGGCGGAGAGGGTAACCGTAACACGCCAAAGCGTGCGAAAGCGGCGCCGAAGCCAAACTCTCGCAAGACCAACGTCTTTAACGAACAGGTGCGCTACGCCTTCCACGGCGCGGTGCAGGATCTGAAAAGCAAACCGCTGGCGACGTTCCTGACGGTGATGGTGATCGCCATCTCCCTGACGCTGCCGAGCGTCTGCTATATGGTCTACAAAAACGTCAATGAGGCGGCCTCCCAGTACTATCCGTCACCGCAAATCACGGTGTATCTGGATAAGGCGCTGGATGACAGCGCCGCCGCGCAGGTGGTGGGGCAACTCCAGGCGGAGCAGGGCGTCGAAAAGGTGAACTACCTGTCGCGCGACGAAGCGCTGGGCGAGTTCCGCAACTGGTCCGGGTTTGGCGGCGCGCTGGATATGCTCGAAGAGAACCCACTGCCCGCCGTGGCGGTGGTGATTCCGAAACTGGACTTCCAGGGCACGGATTCGCTGAACACCCTGCGCGATCGCATCACCCGTATCAACGGCATTGATGAAGTGCGTATGGACGACAGCTGGTTTGCGCGTTTGGCCTCCCTGACGGGGCTGGTAGGGCGCGTGGCGGCGATGATTGGCGTGCTGATGGTGGCGGCGGTCTTCCTCGTCATCGGTAACAGTGTGCGTCTGAGCATCTTCGCCCGTCGCGATACGATTAACGTGCAGAAACTGATAGGTGCGACGGATGGATTCATCCTGCGCCCGTTCCTATATGGCGGCGCATTGCTCGGTTTTTCCGGCGCATTTCTTTCACTGATTCTGTCAGAAATTTTGGTGATGCGGCTCTCTTCCGCCGTCACTGAAGTGGCGCAGGTTTTCGGAACTAAGTTTGATATCAGCGGCTTATCCTTCGATGAGTGCCTGTTATTACTGCTGGTGTGCTCGATGATTGGCTGGGTGGCCGCCTGGCTTGCCACCGTACAACATTTACGTCACTTTACCCCGCAGTAAAAAATCTCTGGTATAATCTTTCCCTGCAATGAGTACTTCACTCTGCAGGGAAAGAGTCCCTGTTGGCTCTCCCCCGCAATCAGTTGTCCATGTCACAATTTGTGCGTAATTTATTCACAGCATTACATGGAACTTGTGGATAAAATCACGGTCTGATAAAAATGTGAATGTTAGTCTCACTGCTCAAATGCTTTGGCATGCTTGTTGCCTGATGGGGACAAACAAACGCCAGAAGACACTAAATTGAGAGGAATGAATGACCAAAGAAATGCAAACTTTAGCTTTAGCCCCTGTTGGTAACCTGGAATCTTATATCCGGGCTGCGAACACCTGGCCGATGTTGACGGCTGAGGAAGAAAAGGAGCTTGCTGAAAAGCTGCATTACCAGGGCGATCTGGAAGCAGCTAAGACGCTGATCCTGTCTCACCTGCGCTTTGTTGTTCACGTTGCTCGTAATTACTCGGGTTACGGTCTGCCGCAGGCGGACTTGATTCAGGAAGGTAACATCGGTCTGATGAAGGCTGTACGTCGCTTCAACCCGGAAGTGGGTGTGCGACTGGTCTCCTTCGCCGTTCACTGGATCAAAGCGGAAATTCACGAATACGTGCTGCGTAACTGGCGTATTGTGAAAGTCGCTACGACCAAAGCACAGCGCAAACTGTTCTTCAACCTGCGTAAAGCCAAGCAGCGTCTGGGCTGGTTCAATCAGGATGAAGTCGAAATGGTAGCGCGTGAGCTGGGCGTTTCCAGCAAAGATGTGCGTGAGATGGAATCCCGTATGGCCGCTCAGGATATGACATTCGATATGTCTTCTGACGACGATGCGCAGGATAGCCAGCCGATGGCACCGGTTCTGTATCTGCAGGATAAAACCTCTAACTTTGCCGACGGCATCGAAGAGGATAACTGGGAAGATCAGGCTGCAAACAAACTCACCCACGCGATGGAAGGTCTCGACGAGCGTAGCCAGGCGATTATACGCGCCCGCTGGCTGGACGAAGACAACAAGTCCACCCTGCAGGAGCTGGCCGACCGCTACGGCGTCTCAGCAGAGCGTGTGCGTCAGCTTGAAAAGAACGCCATGAAAAAACTTCGCGCCGCTATCGAAGCGTAATTCCCGCGAAGTTCCCCGATAACCCCTGGATGAAAATCTGGGGGTTTTGTTTTTTTAACGACCGCTCTGGCGAATTCCTCCCCCCTGGCAAACACTTACAGATGCGCTACGCATGCGAATCTTAGGGGGACAGGGTGAACAATCACGAGTTAAATGAACGGCGTTTGCAGGCAACGCCGCGCGGCATCGGGGTGATGTGCGGTTTCTACGCCGATAAAGCGGAAAACGCCACGCTGTGGGATATCGAAGGCAACGAAGTGATCGACTTCGCCGCCGGGATTGCGGTTTTGAATACAGGCCATCGCCATCCCAAAGTGATCGCCGCCATCGAAAAGCAGCTTCAATCGTTTACCCACACGGCGTACCAGATTGTGCCGTACGAAGGCTATATCGCCCTCGCAGAGCGCATCAATGCCCGCGTGCCGATTGAAGGGCCTGCCAAAACCGCCTTCTTCTCGACGGGCGCCGAAGCGGTCGAAAACGCGGTCAAAATCGCCCGCGCCTACACCAAACGACCCGGTCTTATCACGTTCGGTGGTGCCTTCCACGGGCGTACCTTTATGACCATGGCCCTCACCGGCAAAGTGGCACCGTACAAACTCGGCTTCGGCCCGTTCCCTGGCTCGGTCTATCACGCGCAATATCCCAACACGCTGCACGGCGTGAGTTCTCAGGACGCCCTGAAAAGCCTGGAGCGCATCTTTAAAGCCGATATCGCCCCGGATCAGGTGGCAGCGATTATCCTCGAACCGGTTCAGGGTGAAGGCGGATTCAACGTCGCGCCGCCCGATTTTATGCAAGGGCTGCGCGCCCTGTGCGACACCCACGGAATTTTGCTGATCGCTGACGAAGTGCAGACCGGCTTTGCCCGTACCGGGAAACTGTTCTCGATGGAGCATCACTGCGTTAAACCGGATCTGATCACCATGGCGAAAAGCCTGGCGGGCGGTATGCCGCTCTCGGCAGTGTCGGGCCGCGCCGAGGTGATGGACGCCCCCGCACCGGGCGGGCTGGGCGGCACCTACGCCGGGAACCCGCTGGCGATTGCGGCGGCACTGGCGGTGCTGGAAGTGATCGACGAAGAGGATCTGTGCGCTCGCGCCTCGCACCTGGGCCATCATCTGGTGGAAGTGCTGAGCAAGGCCAAATCTGGTTGCCCATATATTGCAGATATCCGCGCGCAAGGCTCGATGGTGGCGGTGGAGTTCAACGATCCCGAGACCGGGCAGCCCTCACCGGAATTTACCCGCCAGGTTCAGGAGCGCGCGCTGGCGGAAGGGCTGTTGCTGCTCAGCTGCGGCGTGTACGGCAACGTCATTCGTTTTCTCTATCCACTCACCATTCCCGACGCGCAGTTCCGCAAAGCGCTGGATATCATCTCTGCCTCGCTGACTCGATAAAGCCCGAGCCCGGTCGCAAAACTGCACCGGGCTGGCATAGTTACATTTCAAATTAGCTATTCCAAAATCATAAAAATGGGGTATGTTTTAGCAGAGTGTGCTGAAAAAGCGCGGACGGCAGACCTATAATTGAAATAAAGCGCTACACAACAACATCACAACAATCGTAATAACCATAATAATGGGGAATCTCAGGATGAATATGAAGGGTAAAGCGTTACTGGCAGGATGTATCGCGTTGGCATTCAGCACTATGGCTCAGGCTGATATTAAAGTGGCTGTTGTCGGTGCGATGTCCGGTCCGGTAGCGCAATACGGCGACCAGGAATTTACCGGCGCAGAACAAGCGGTTGCAGACATTAATGCCAAGGGCGGCATCAAAGGCGAAAAACTGCAGATCGTAAAATATGACGATGCCTGCGACCCGAAACAAGCGGTAGCAGTGGCGAACAAAGTGGTGAACGACGGGATCAAATACGTTATCGGTCACCTGTGCTCCTCATCCACCCAGCCTGCGTCTGATATCTACGAAGACGAAGGCATTCTGATGATCACCCCGGCGGCGACCGCACCAGAGCTGACCGCGCGTGGGTATAAACTGATTCTGCGTACCACCGGTCTGGACTCCGACCAGGGCCCAACGGCCGCGAAATACATTCTTGAGAAAGTGAAGCCGCAGCGCATCGCGATTGTTCACGATAAACAGCAGTACGGCGAAGGCCTGGCGCGCTCCGTGCAGGACAGCCTGAAAAAAGCCAATGCGAAAGTGGTGTTCTTCGACGGCATCACCGCCGGTGAAAAAGACTTCTCCACGCTGGTAGCGCGTCTGAAGAAAGAGAACATCGACTTCGTATACTACGGCGGTTATCACCCGGAAATGGGCCAGATTCTGCGCCAGGCGCGCGCGGCCGGTCTGAAAACGCAGTTCATGGGGCCAGAGGGTGTGGCGAACGTTTCCCTGTCTAACATCGCGGGCGACTCGGCTGAAGGGATGCTGGTCACCAAGCCGAAGAACTACGATCAGGTTCCTGCGAACAAACCGATTGTGGATGCCATCAAGGCCAAGAAACAAGATCCAAGCGGCGCGTTCGTGTGGACCACCTACGCTGCGCTGCAATCCCTGCAGGCAGGCCTGAACCAGTCAGCCGATCCGGCTGAGATTGCGACCTGGCTGAAAGCGAACTCCGTCGATACCGTCATGGGGCCGCTGTCCTGGGACGAGAAGGGCGATCTGAAAGGTTTTGAGTTCGGTGTCTTTACCTGGCATGCAGACGGTTCAGCGACCGACGCTAAGTAAAAAAATGCCCGGTGGCGCTATGCTCTCCGGGCCTACAAAACCTGAGTTCCAGGCCGGGTAAGGCGCAGTCGCCACCCGGCTTTTTTTACCGCCGCTCCCACCCATTTTCCCGCTCTGCAAACCCTGTCGCCTGCATAAAGGCGGACATCACGCTGCGGTCTTCCACGCCGATATCGGACATCCACCAGGCTGACACGTCCGGATTATCGCGAATCACCTCTTCAATCAAATACTGCCCCACGCCGCGACGGCGGGTGATTTCCCGCACGCGCAGGGAGTCCAGCGCGCCATCGGTTCCGCTCAGGGTCACGCGCACTGCGCCCAGCAGACGCTCGTTAAAGCGGGCGGCATAAATTCGATGGGTTTCATCCACGGTCAGGGAGGAAGGAGAATATTCCGGCCAGATCTTGCCCAGGTCGATATGATCCTGGTCGCTAAAGGACACCAGACGAAGGATGGTCAGTTTCATTAGCTGCTTGTCCAAATCAAAAAGAGTAAAGGCAGTGTACTCAATTTATCTCTTCAGCGGCTTCCCCTTTTTTGAACCATTCTCCAGCTGATTACTTTTTTAGCAGCGCGATGTGTAGCGAGAAAGAGCAGGGATCGAAAATTAAGCAGAATTTTACTCTAAAAGGCAGTGTTTTATTCGGCGCTTTGTACCGTTATTTTATGCTGCAAACTGCACTTTTATTTGTTTATCTCTGTCTGATTTCAGAATATTATCTTTGCTTAATCGCCTGAAAAATAGAGATTTTAGTCTGGTTTTTATCAAAAAACTGCGCTAAACCATTAAAGGCACTGGTAAAAATAGCGTTGTTCATTAAAAGTACAGAATGCTTTTTAACCATAATAAAACAAAATATATACATCACGTCACGAATGGGGATTCACAGATGAAAAGGAACGCGAAAGCATTGATCGCGGGAATGGTTGCATTAGCGATTTCGCAGGCAGCCATGGCGGAAGAGATTAAAGTTGCCGTCGTCGGTGCGATGTCCGGTCCGGTTGCCCAGTGGGGTGATATGGAGTTCAACGGCGCGCGTCAGGCGATCAAAGACATCAACGCCAAAGGTGGGATCAAAGGGGATAAGCTGGTTGGCGTGGAATATGACGACGCCTGCGATCCGAAACAAGCCGTCGCCGTGGCGAACAAAATCGTTAACGACGGTATTCAGTACGTTATCGGCCACCTGTGCTCCTCTTCCACGCAGCCCGCTTCAGATATCTATGAAGACGAAGGCATTCTGATGATCACGCCAGGCGCTACCAACCCGGAGCTGACGCAGCGTGGCTATCAGCACATCATGCGTACCGCCGGTCTGGACTCTTCTCAGGGGCCGACTGCCGCGAAGTACATCCTCGAGAAAGTGAAGCCGCAGCGCATCGCGATCATTCACGATAAACAGCAATACGGCGAAGGCCTCGCGCGTTCCGTACAGGACGGCCTGAAAAAAGGCGGCGCGAACGTGGTCTTCTTCGACGGCATCACCGCAGGTGAGAAAGATTTCTCTGCCCTGCTGGCACGCCTGCAAAAAGAGAACATCGACTTCGTGTACTACGGCGGTTACTACCCGGAGATGGGCCAGATGCTGCGCCAGGCGCGCGCGACCGGTCTGAAAACGCAGTTTATGGGCCCGGAAGGCGTGGGTAACGCGTCCCTGTCCAATATCGCAGGCGATGCGGGCGAAGGCATGCTGGTGACAATGCCAAAACGCTATGACCAGGAACCGGCGAACAAGGCTATCGTAGAGGCGCTCAAAGCGCAGAAGAAAGATCCGAGCGGTCCGTACGTCTGGATCACCTACGCGGCGGTGCAGTCTCTGGCGACTGCCATGGAGCGCACCGGCAGCAAAGAGCCGCTGGACTTAGTGAAAGATTTAAAAGCACACGGTGCAAACACCGTGATTGGGCCGCTGAACTGGGATGAGAAAGGCGATCTAAAGGGATTTGAATTTGGTGTCTTCCAATGGCACGCCGATGGTTCTTCTTCGGTAGCCAAATAATCATCCCGCCGCCCGCGCAAAACGGGCGGTTATAAAAAGGTTTTCTTATGTCCGAGCAGTTTCTCTATTTCTTGCAGCAGATGTTTAACGGCGTCACGCTGGGAAGCACCTATGCGCTGATCGCCATCGGTTACACGATGGTTTACGGCATTATCGGCATGATCAACTTCGCCCACGGCGAGGTCTATATGATCGGCAGCTATGTCTCCTTTATGATCATTGCCGCACTGATGATGATGGGTATCGACAGCAGCTGGCTGCTGGTGGGGGCCGGTTTTGTCGGTGCGATTGTGATTGCCAGCGCCTACGGCTGGAGCATCGAGCGCGTGGCCTATCGGCCTGTGCGCAGCTCTAAACGTCTGATTGCGCTCATCTCCGCCATCGGGATGTCCATCTTCCTGCAAAACTACGTCAGCCTGACGGAAGGCTCGCGCGATGTGGCGCTGCCAAGCCTGTTTAACGGCCAGTGGATTATCGGGGCCAGCGAAAACTTCTCGGCTTCTATCACTACCATGCAGCTGGTGATCTGGGTTGTGACCTTCCTGGCGATGCTGGCGTTGACCATTTTCATCCGTTACTCCCGCATGGGCCGTGCCTGCCGCGCCTGTGCAGAAGACCTGAAAATGGCCAGCCTGCTGGGCATTAACACCGACCGCGTGATCGCCCTGACCTTTGTGATTGGTGCTGCGATGGCGGCGGTGGCGGGTGTGCTGCTCGGTCAGTTCTACGGCGTTATCAACCCATACATCGGCTTTATGGCCGGGATGAAAGCCTTTACCGCTGCGGTGCTCGGCGGGATCGGCAGTATTCCTGGTGCGATGATCGGCGGCCTGATTCTGGGCGTTGCTGAAGCGCTCTCCTCGGCGTATCTGAGTACCGAATATAAAGACGTCGTCTCCTTTGCACTGCTGATTCTGGTGCTGCTGGTGATGCCTACCGGGATTCTGGGTCGTCCGGAGGTAGAGAAAGTATGAAACCGATGCATTTTGCGATGGCGCTGCTCTCTGCCGCCATGTTCTTCGTCCTCGCGGGCGTCTTTATGGGTGTGCAGTTAGAACTGGATGGCACCCGACTGGTGGTCGATACCGCCGCGGATATCCGCTGGCAGTGGGTGTTTGTCGGCACGGCTGTGGTGTTCCTGTTCCAGCTGCTGCGCCCTGTGTTCCAGAAGACGATGAAAAACGTTTCTGGCCCGAAATTCGTGCTGCCAGCCATTGATGGCTCGACCGTTAAGCAGAAACTGTTCCTGGTGGCGCTGCTGGTGGCCGCTGTTGCGTGGCCGTTCATGGTGTCGCGCGGGACGGTGGATATTGCCACCCTGACCATGATCTACGTGATTCTGGGTCTGGGCTTGAACGTGGTGGTCGGTCTGTCTGGCCTGCTGGTGCTGGGCTATGGCGGATTTTACGCCATCGGTGCCTACACCTTTGCGTTGCTGAACCACTATTACGGGCTGGGCTTCTGGACCTGTCTGCCGCTGGCGGGCCTGGTGTCTGCCGCCGCAGGTTTCCTGCTCGGCTTCCCGGTGCTGCGTCTGCGCGGTGACTATCTGGCGATTGTGACCTTAGGCTTTGGCGAGATCGTCCGTATCCTGCTGCTCAACAACACCGAAGTGACCGGCGGTCCGAACGGCATCAGCCAGATCCCGAAACCGACCTTCTTCGGCCTGGAGTTTAGCCGCACGGCGCGCGAAGGCGGCTGGGATACTTTCAGCAACTTCTTCGGCGTGAAGTACGATCCCTCCGACCGCGTTATCTGGCTCTATCTGGTGGCGCTGCTGCTGGTGGTGATCACCCTGTTCGTGATCAACCGTCTGCTGCGCATGCCGCTGGGCCGCGCGTGGGAAGCGCTGCGTGAAGACGAAATCGCCTGCCGCTCCCTGGGGCTGAACCCGACGCGCATTAAACTGACCGCGTTCACCATCAGCGCCGCGTTTGCCGGTTTTGCCGGAACGCTGTTTGCCGCGCGTCAGGGCTTCGTCAGCCCGGAATCCTTCACCTTTGCCGAATCAGCCTTTGTGCTGGCCATCGTGGTACTCGGCGGGATGGGCTCCCAGTTTGCGGTGATCCTCGCGGCAATTCTGCTGGTGGTCTCCCGCGAGCTGATGCGCGACTTTAACGAATACAGCATGTTGATGCTGGGTGGTTTGATGGTACTGATGATGATCTGGCGTCCGCAGGGCTTGCTGCCGATGACCCGTCCACAGTTGAAGCTGAAGAACGGGCAAGCGAAAGGAGAGCAGGCATGAGTCAGCCATTATTATCCGTGAACGGCCTGATGATGCGTTTTGGCGGCCTGCTGGCGGTCAATAACGTCTCACTGGACCTGTTCCCGAAAGAGATTGTCTCCCTGATCGGCCCGAACGGCGCAGGGAAAACCACGGTGTTCAACTGCCTGACCGGTTTCTACAAGCCGACGGGCGGGACCATCATGCTGCGCGATCAGCATCTCGAAGGGCTGCCGGGCCAACAGATCGCCCGTATGGGCGTGGTGCGTACTTTCCAGCACGTGCGCCTGTTCCGTGAAATGACGGTGATTGAAAACCTGCTGGTGGCGCAACATCAGCAGTTGAAGAGCGGGGTGTTCTCCGGCCTGCTGAAAACCCCGGCCTTCCGTCGCGCGCAGAGCGAAGCCCTGGACCGCGCCGCAACCTGGCTGGATCGTATCGGGCTGTTGCAGCACGCAAACCGTCAGGCCAGCAATCTGGCCTATGGCGACCAGCGTCGTCTGGAAATTGTCCGCTGCATGGTCACGCAGCCGGAAATCCTGATGCTCGATGAGCCTGCTGCCGGTCTGAACCCGAAAGAGACCAAAGAGCTGGACGAGCTGATCGTCGAGCTGCGTAACCATCATGACACCACCATTTTGCTGATTGAGCACGATATGAAGCTGGTGATGGGCATCTCGGATCGGATCTACGTCGTCAACCAGGGGACGCCGCTGGCGAACGGCACGCCTGAAGAAATTCGACATAACCCGGACGTGATCCGCGCCTACTTAGGTGAAGCATGATGGGGGCGAGTCATAATATGGAAAAAGCGATGTTATCTTTTGACAAGGTGAATGCCCACTACGGCAAGATTCAGGCGCTGCATGATGTCAGCCTGCATATCAATCAGGGTGAGATCGTGACGCTCATCGGGGCCAACGGCGCGGGGAAAACCACGCTGCTCGGCACCCTGTGCGGCGATCCGCGTGCTTCCAGCGGGCGTATCATCTTTGACGGTAAAGACATTACCGACTGGCAGACCGCGAAAATCATGCGCGAAGCCGTGGCGATAGTGCCGGAAGGCCGCCGCGTGTTTTCCCGTATGACGGTGGAAGAGAACCTGGCGATGGGCGGCTTCTTTGCCGAGCGCGAACAGTATCAGACCCGCATTAAGCGCGTGTATGAACTCTTCCCGCGCCTGTATGAGCGCCGTATTCAGCGTGCGGGCACCATGTCAGGCGGTGAACAGCAGATGCTGGCAATTGGTCGTGCGCTGATGAGCCAGCCGCGTCTGCTGCTGCTCGATGAGCCGTCCCTCGGCCTTGCGCCGATCATCATTCAGCAGATTTTCGACACCATTGAGCAACTGCGTAAAGAGGGGATGACTATCTTCCTCGTGGAGCAAAACGCCAACCAGGCGCTGAAACTCGCGGATCGCGGCTACGTGCTGGAGAACGGTCACGTTGTGCTGTCCGATACCGGCGAAGCGTTGCTGGCGAACGAAGCGGTGCGAAGTGCATATTTAGGCGGTTAAGCTGTCTGTTGCCCGGTGGCGCTGCGCTTACCGGGACAGTAAAACCTGAATCACAGGCCGGGTAGGGCGATGCCTCCCGGCTTTTTTTTGCCATGCTATCGTCACCATTCCATCATCCCCCTGACCCCGGTCTGTCATCATTCTGTAAATAAACAGTTATTTTTCTGTCATTCGAGCATGTCATGTTACCTCGCGAGCATAAAACGCGTGATATCGCGCATCCGGCACAAAAAAGAGAGATGACAATGACATCGTTACGACACACAGCTTTGGGTCTGGCAATCGGTCTGGCTTTTGCGACGAACGCAATGGCTGTCACGACCATTCCGTTCTGGCATTCCATGGAAGGGGAGTTGGGCAAAGAGGTTGATTCTCTGGCGCAGCGTTTCAACGACACCCATCCGGATTACAAAATTGTGCCGGTGTACAAAGGTAACTACGAGCAGAGCCTGAGCGCGGGCATCGCCGCGTTCCGCACCGGGAATGCACCGGCGCTGCTGCAGGTGTATGAAGTCGGCACCGCGACCATGATGGCCTCCAAAGCGATCAAACCGGTCTATGAAGTGTTTAAAGACGCGGGCATTAACTTCGATGAATCCCAGTTTGTGCCGACGGTTTCCGGTTACTACACCGATTCCAAAACCGGGCATCTGCTGTCTCAGCCGTTTAACAGCTCCACGCCGGTGCTCTATTACAACAAAGACGCCTTCAAAAAAGCCGGTTTAAACCCGGATCAGCCGCCGAAAACCTGGCAGGACCTGGCGGAGTACACCGCCAAACTGAAAGCGGCAGGCATGAAGTGTGGCTACGCGAGCGGCTGGCAGGGCTGGATTCAGATTGAAAACTTCAGCGCCTGGCACGGTCTGCCGGTCGCCACGAAGAACAACGGCTTTGACGGCACCGACGCCGTGCTGGAGTTCAACAAACCCGAGCAGGTGAAACACATCGCGCTGCTGGAAGCGCTGAATAAGAAGGGCGATTTCAGCTACTTCGGCCGTAAAGACGAATCTACCGAGAAGTTTTACAACGGCGACTGTGCGATCACCACCGCCTCTTCCGGTTCGCTGGCGGATATCCGTCATTACGCCAAATTCAACTACGGCGTGGGCATGATGCCTTATGACGCCGATGCCAAAGGCGCGCCACAGAACGCCATCATCGGCGGAGCGAGCCTGTGGGTAATGCAGGGCAAAGACAACGGCACCTACAAAGGCGTGGCGGAGTTCCTCGACTTCCTCGCGAAACCTGAAAACGCCGCCGAGTGGCACCAGAAGACCGGCTACCTGCCGATCACCAAAGCCGCTTACGACCTGACGCGCGAGCAGGGCTTCTATGACAAAAACCCAGGGGCGGATATCGCGACGCGCCAGATGCTGAACAAGCCGCCGTTACCGTTCACCAAAGGTCTGCGTCTGGGCAACATGCCGCAGATTAGGACCATCGTGGATGAAGAGCTTGAAAGCGTATGGACCGGTAAGAAAACGCCACAGCAGGCGCTGGATTCAGCGGTAGAACGCGGAAATCAGCTGCTGCGCCGCTTTGAGCAGTCGACGAAGTCTTAATGTTTTTATGCCGGCTTACCCGGCCTGCGAGGGGGGCATTCTCTTCGTTGGCCGGGTCATCCGGCACTGTTCAGGAATCCAAACTCAATGTCATCCTCCCGTCCGGTATTCCGTTCGCGCTGGCTGCCCTATTTGCTGGTCGCCCCGCAGCTGATTATCACCGTCATCTTTTTTATCTGGCCTACGGGCGAAGCGCTCTGGTACTCGGTACAAAGCGTCGATCCGTTCGGGCTTTCCAGCCAGTTTGTCGGCCTGGATAACTTTACCGCGCTGTTCCACGACAGCTATTACCTCGACTCCTTCTGGACGACGATCAAATTCAGCGCCATGGTGACAGTCAGCGGCCTCGTCGTGTCCCTGTTTTTTGCGGCGCTGGTGGATTACGTGGTGCGCGGCAGCCGTCTCTATCAGACGCTGATGCTGCTACCCTACGCCGTCGCGCCTGCCGTCGCCGCCGTGCTGTGGATCTTCCTGTTTAACCCAGGGCGTGGGCTGATTACCCATTTCCTCGGCGAATTCGGCTACGACTGGAACCACGCGCAAAACAGCGGTCAGGCGATGTTCCTGGTGGTGTTTGCCTCGGTCTGGAAGCAGATCAGCTACAACTTCCTGTTCTTTTTCGCCGCGCTGCAATCCATTCCGCGCTCGCTGGTCGAAGCCGCCGCGATTGACGGCGCAGGGCCGATTCGCCGCTTCTTCAAACTGGCGCTGCCGCTGATTGCGCCGGTGAGTTTCTTCCTGCTGGTGGTTAACCTGGTCTACGCCTTCTTCGACACCTTCCCGGTGATCGACGCCGCCACCGCCGGTGGGCCGGTACAGGCGACCACCACGCTTATCTACAAAATCTATCGCGAAGGCTTTGCGGGGCTGGATCTGTCGGCCTCTGCCGCGCAGTCCGTGGTGCTGATGGGGCTGGTGATTGTGCTGACGGTGGTTCAGTTCCGCTATGTCGAAAGTAAGGTGCGCTACCAATGATTGAGAACCGTCCGGGGCTGACGATTTTCAGCCACACCCTGTTAATTCTCGGGATCATCGTCATCCTGTTCCCGCTGTACGTGGCCTTTGTTGCCGCCACGCTGGATACCAAAGCCGTGTTCGACACGCCGATGACGCTGGTGCCTGGCGGCCACCTTTTCGAAAACATGGCGACTATCTGGACCCAGGGCGTAGGGGCCAACAGCGCGCCGTTCTGGCTGATGATGCTCAACAGTTTCATCATGGCCTTTGGCATTACGGTGGGGAAGATCGTGGTGTCGATGCTCTCGGCCTTCGCTATCGTCTGGTTCCGTTTTCCCCTGCGTAACCTCTTCTTCTGGATGATCTTTATCACCCTGATGCTGCCGGTCGAAGTGCGTATTTTCCCGACCGTCGAGGTGATCGCCAATCTCGGGATGCTAGACAGCTACGCGGGCCTGACGTTACCGCTGATGGCGTCGGCCACCGCGACGTTCCTGTTCCGCCAGTTCTTTATGACCCTGCCGGACGAACTGATTGAAGCGGCGCGCATCGACGGCGCATCGCCGATGCGTTTTTTCCGCGATATCGTGCTGCCGCTCTCCAGAACCAACCTCGCCGCGCTGTTCGTGATCACCTTTATCTACGGCTGGAACCAGTATCTGTGGCCGCTGCTGATTGTGCAGGACGTGAATCTCGGCACCGCCGTGGCGGGCATCAAAGGGATGATCGCCACCGGCGAAGGCACCACCCTCTGGAATCAGGTGATGGCGGCGATGCTGCTCACGCTGATCCCTCCGGTCGTTATCGTTTTAGCCATGCAGCGCGCGTTCGTGCGTGGTTTAGTAGACAGTGAGAAATAAGATGGCAGGATTAAAATTACAGGCAGTAACCAAAAGCTGGGACGGCAAAACCCAGGTGATTCAACCCCTGACCCTCGACGTGGCAGACGGCGAATTTATCGTGATGGTCGGCCCGTCTGGCTGCGGGAAATCGACGCTGCTGCGCATGGTGGCGGGGCTTGAGCGCGTGACCAGCGGCGACATCTGGATTGACCGCCAGCGCGTTACCGAGATGGAGCCGAAAGATCGCGGCATCGCGATGGTATTCCAGAACTACGCCCTCTATCCGCACATGAGCGTGGAAGAGAACATGGCCTGGGGCCTGAAAATTCGCGGGATGGGTAAAGGCCATATCGACGAACGGGTGAAAGAGGCGGCGCGCATTCTGGAGCTGGACGGTCTGTTAAAACGCCGTCCGCGTGAGCTTTCCGGCGGCCAGCGTCAGCGCGTGGCGATGGGCCGCGCCATCGTGCGCGATCCGGCGGTGTTCCTGTTCGACGAACCGCTCTCTAACCTCGACGCCAAACTGCGCGTGCAGATGCGTCTTGAGCTGCAACATCTGCATCGCCGCCTGAAAACCACCTCCCTTTACGTCACCCACGATCAGGTGGAAGCAATGACCCTGGCGCAGCGCGTGATGGTGATGAACAAAGGTATCGCCGAGCAGATCGGCACGCCGGTAGAGGTGTATGAAAAACCCGCCAGCCGCTTTGTCGCCAGCTTTATCGGCAGCCCGGCGATGAACCTGCTGGAAGGGCGCATCAGCAACGCGGGCACGCATTTTGAGCTGGAGAGCGGCATGGCGCTGCCGGTGAACTGGTTTTATCGCGGCTACGCCGGGCGTAAAATGACGCTCGGTATCCGCCCGGAACATATTGCGCTAAGCTCGCAGGCGGAAGGCGGCGTGCCGCTGGTGATGGACACGCTGGAGATGCTGGGCGCGGACAACCTGGCGCACGGACGCTGGGGCGATCAAAAGCTGGTGGTGCGTCTGGCGCATCAGGAACGCCCAAAGGCGGGCAGCACGCTGTGGCTGCATCTGCCGGAAAATCATCTGCACTTATTTGATGGTGAAACAGGACAACGCGTATGAGTAACTGGCCATATCCTCACATCGTCGCCCACCGTGGCGGCGGAAAACGAGCACCGGAAAACACCCTGGCGGCAATAGATAAGGGCGCGTTTTATGGTCATTCAATGATCGAATTCGACGCCAAGCTGTCGAAAGATGGCGAAATTTTCCTGCTGCATGACGATAACCTCGAGCGCACCAGCAACGGCTGGGGCGTGGCGGGCGACTTGCCGTGGCGCGATCTGCTGAACGTAGACGCCGGAAGCTGGTTCAGCAGCGAATTCAAAGGCGAGCCGTTGCCGCTGCTGGCGGAAGTGGCCGATCGCTGTCGCCAGCACGGGATGATGGCCAATATCG
Source organism: Lelliottia sp. 489 (assembly GCF_050435885.1). Lineage (NCBI taxonomy): Bacteria > Pseudomonadati > Pseudomonadota > Gammaproteobacteria > Enterobacterales > Enterobacteriaceae > Lelliottia > Lelliottia sp. 489. The sequence goes on from NZ_JBNDLC010000006.1 coordinate 111,898, forward strand.
AAATTAAACCGACGACCGGCACCGGGCCGCTCACCGGAAAAGTGATTGCCCTCGCCGCGCGTGAACTGTGGGAAGGAATGACCGCTCCGCTGCTGTCGTCGTTTGAAATTGACGCGCTGGAAGCCGCACAAGCCGCCGCACCGGAACTGCCTCGGGGATTATTGCTGGACGAGTGGCGTGACGACTGGCGCGAGCTGACCACTGACTTAGGGTGTGTGTCGATCCATCTCAATCATCGCCTGCTGGATGAGGCGCGCGTGAGGATGCTCAAAGACGCCGGGCTGCACATCCTGGTTTATACGGTCAACAAACCCCAGCGAGCGGCAGAGCTGCTGCGCTGGGGCGTGGACTGCATCTGTACCGATGCGATTGACGTGATTGGCCCGAACTTTAATTCTGCGGATTATTAAGCATATCGCCATTCGAACGCGGCGGCAGCATATGCTGCTGACCGCTGCTCGGGCTTGTTCCCCCGCTTAACATGCCGCCGCTGGTATTCGGCAGCGGCTGCTCCCGCACCTGGCCCTGCTGAATCATCTGCGTATTGTTGTTCATCTGCGTTTGCAGGTGCTGCTGCTGAATCTGCGTCTGGGTGTGCAGCTGTTGATTGAGCATCCCTTTTTGCTGCTGCTGTTGGCCCATCATCTGGGTCTGCATGCGCTGCTGGCTGGGGATTTCATAGCCCGGCTGGTTCGGGTTATTCAGGGTATTCAGTGGCTGTGCGAGCACGGCGAACGGGAGCAGTGCCGTTAAGATCAGTAGTCGTTTCATTCTCATTTCCTCCTTCTGAGGCCTCTCTTAAGTTTACCCCGAATCTGCCACAACGATGATTTTTTAGGAGTTGTGAACCAGGCTTAAACGGGAATCTGGATCCCTCACCTGGAGAACAACAATGATAAAACCAACGTTTTTGCGCTGGGTAGCGATCGCTGCGCTGATGGCCGGCGGGACATTTACCGTGGCGGCGAACCCGCCAGCCGCACCGCCAGTCTCCTACGGCGTGGAAGAGGATGTCTTCCATCCCGTCAGGGCGAAGCAGGGGATGGTGGCGTCCGTGGACGCGATGGCCACGCAGGTCGGCGTGGATATTCTCAAGCAGGGCGGTAATGCAGTTGATGCGGCGGTAGCCGTGGGTTATGCCCTGGCGGTAACCCATCCGCAGGCGGGGAATCTCGGCGGCGGGGGCTTTATGCTGCTGCGCACCAAAGACGGCAATACCACGGCCATCGACTTCCGCGAAATGGCGCCAAATCAGGCATCGCGCGATATGTTCCTCGACGATCAGGGGAATCCGGACAGTAAAAAATCCCTCACATCCCATCTGGCAAGCGGCACGCCGGGCACCGTCGCCGGGTTCTCTCTGGCGCTGGAAAAATACGGGACCTTGCCGCTGAACAAAGTGGTGCAGCCAGCCATCAAGCTGGCGCGCGACGGGTTTGTGGTCAATGACGCGCTGGCGGACGATCTCAAAATTTACGGCAGCGAAGTGATTCCGAACCATGAGAACAGTAAAGCGATCTTCTGGAAGGACGGCGAGCCGCTGAAAAAGGGCGACAAGCTGGTGCAGACAAATCTTGCGAAAAGCCTGGAGCTGATTGCGGAAAACGGCCCGGATGCCTTCTACAAAGGGGCGATTGCCGATCAGATTGCCGACGAGATGCAAAAGAACGGCGGGCTGATTACCAAGGCGGATTTGGCGGAGTACAAAGCGATTGAGCGCACACCGATAAGCGGTGAGTATCGCGGGTATCAGGTGTTCTCAATGCCGCCACCGTCCTCCGGCGGGATCCACATCGTGCAGATCCTCAATATTCTTGAAAACTTCGATATGCACAAATTTGGCTTCGGTAGCGCCGATGCGATGCAGGTGATGGCGGAGGCAGAAAAATTTGCCTATGCCGACCGCTCGGAGTATCTCGGCGATCCGGATTTTGTCAAAGTGCCCTGGCAGGCGCTAACCAACAAAGCCTATGCCAAATCGCTGGCGGATCAGATTGATATCAACAAAGCGAAACCGTCCAGCCAGATCCGCCCCGGCAAACTGGCGCCGTACGAGAGCAATCAGACCACCCATTTCTCGGTGGTGGATAAGGACGGTAACGCGGTGGCGGTGACGTACACGCTGAACACGGTGTTTGGCACCGGGATTGTGGCGGGGAACAGCGGCATTCTGCTGAACAACGAAATGGATGACTTCTCCGCCAAACCGGGCGTGCCGAACGTTTACGGGCTGGTGGGCGGCGATGCTAACGCCGTTGGGCCGAAGAAGCGCCCGCTGTCGTCCATGTCTCCGACCATCGTGGTGAAAGACGGCAAAACCTGGCTGGTGACAGGTAGCCCTGGCGGAAGCCGAATTATTACCACTGTGCTGCAAATGGTGGTGAACAGTATCGATTTCGGAATGAACGTGGCCGAAGCGACCAACGCGCCGCGCTTCCACCATCAGTGGCTACCGGACGAACTGCGCGTGGAAAAAGGCTTTAGCCCGGACACTATCAAACTGCTGGAACAGCGCGGGCAGAAAGTGGTGGTGAAAGAGGCGATGGGGAGCACGCAGAGCATTGTGGTGGCGCCCGACGGTTCCCTTTCCGGGGCATCCGATCCACGGTCGGTGGATGATTTGACGGCAGGGTACTGATACGTTGTCGCCCGGCAGCACAGCGCTACCGGGCGATTTTTCACTTCATCCGCGCCATGTAATAGGCATCCACAAACTCGCCATTACGCAGGGCAAATTTCTTTCCGGTTCCTTCGATTTCAAAGCCAAACTTCTTGTACAGCGCCAGCGCAGGAGGATTATCGGCAAAAACCGTGAGTTCGATACGCTCGATGCGCATCCAGTTGTCGCACAGGTTGATCATCTCACGCATGAGCGCACTTCCGACGCCTCGCCCCTGAGCATGCGCCGCAACGCTGATACCAAAGGTTGCCACATGGCTGCGTCGCGGGCTGGCTTCGACCTGTAGCGTCAGATCACCGACAATAATCTCATCCATGCAGGCGACCAGACGTTTTTGGCCAGCTTTAGGATTAAGGCGTTCCTGCCACATCTCAAGGGAAGGATGAGGGAGTTGTAGCGTGTCGTGATACACCTCTGGATGCATATAATTTTGGCGCAGGGCTTCGGCATCTTTCGGTTCAGCGTGGCGTATCACTATCTCACTCATTCTTTTGTCCTCGGTGGGTTGATATCCTTTTCAACATCATTGACTTTGAAATTCGAGTCAACTCCCTTTTTTTTGCAAAAAGTATTGGACAAGTGCGAATGAGAATGATTATTATTGTCTCGCGTTCAGGAAGACCTCTACGGAAACCTGAAAGCACGACATTGCTCACATTGCTTCCAGTATTACTTTAGCCAGCCTCGCGCTGGCTTTTTTTTATCCTGTTTCAGCCAGGCAGACCTGCCCGTTCCCCTCAGGAAGTGTTCGCCATCCCACCTACGTGAAGCTCACACCGGCGGATGCGCGCGCATTTAACTTGCGCTATGGTTGTCCCAACAACCTTAACAAGGACTGAGCCATGACATTACATTGCGCATTTATTGGATTTGGTAAAAGCACCACTCGCTATCACCTTCCGTATGTTCTCAACCGTAAAGACAGCTGGCACGTGGCGCATATCTTCCGCCGTCACGCGAAACCTGAAGAGCAGTCCCCACAGTATTCCCATATTCATTTCACCAGCGATCTGGATGAGGTGTTAAGCGATCCGCAGGTCAAACTGGTGATCGTCTGTACCCATGCCGACAGCCACTTTGACTACGCGAAACGCGCGCTGGAAGCGGGTAAAAACGTGCTGGTGGAAAAACCCTTCACCCCGACGCTTGCGGAGGCCAAAGAGCTCTTCGCGCTGGCAAAAAGCAAAGGGCTGACCGTCACGCCGTACCAGAACCGTCGCTTTGATACCTGCTTCCTGATGGCGAAACAGGCTATCGAGAGCGGCAAGCTGGGCGATATCGTTGAAATCGAAAGCCATTTCGACCTCTATCGTCCTGTTGCGGAAACCAAACCCGGCCTGCCGCAGGACGGCGCGTTTTATGGTCTGGGCGTGCATACCATGGACCAGGTTATCTCTCTGTTGGGCCGCCCGGATCACGTGACCTACGATATCCGCAGCCTGCGCAACAAAGCCAATCCGGACGATACCTTTGAAGCACAGCTGTTTTACGGCGATTTAAAGGCGATCGTCAAAACTAGCCATCTGGTGAAAACGGACTACCCGAAATTTATCGTTCACGGCACCCGCGGCTCGTTTATCAAATACGGTATCGACCAGCAGGAGACCAGTCTGAAGGCCAATATCATGCCGGGCGAGCCGGGATTTGCGGCGGATGAATCGGTCGGCGTGCTGGAGTATGTCAATGACGAAGGCGTGACGGTAAAAGAACAGCTCACCCCAGAAACCGGCGATTATGGCCGCGTCTACGATGCGCTGTATGACACCCTCACTAAAGGGGCGCCGAATTACGTCAAGGAATCTGAAGTTCTCACTAATCTGGAGATCCTCGAGCGCGGGTTCGAGCAGGCTTCTCCTGCCACGATTACCCTCGCGAAGTAAGCTCTGTCGACTCCTCTGTGCTTGTTCATAATTTTTGAACAGAGGAGTCAATTTTCACCCTCTATGATCCCAGGCCAATTGCGTCCACACTTACTTCATCGAAACGAACTGGGGTGAAAAACAATGATCTTTTTACGTAAAGCAGGCGATCGTGGTCACGCAAATCATGGCTGGCTGGACTCATGGCATACCTTCTCGTTCGCGGACTATTACGACCCGAACTTCATGGGCTTCTCGGCACTGCGCGTGATTAACGATGACGTGATCGACGCGGGCCAGGGCTTCGGTACCCATCCGCACAAAGACATGGAAATCCTGACCTATGTGCTGGAGGGCGCCGTAGCGCACAAAGACAGCATGGGTAACGAAGAGCAGGTTCCGGCCGGTGAGTTCCAGATTATGAGCGCCGGTACCGGGGTTCGTCACTCGGAGTACAACCCGAGCAACACGGAAAAACTGCACCTGTACCAAATCTGGATCATTCCAGAAGAAACCGGCATCACGCCGCGCTACGAGCAGCGCCGCTTCGATGCCCTGCAGGGCAAACAGCTGGTGCTTTCCCCGGATGCGCGTGATGGCTCCCTGAAAGTGCATCAGGATATGGAACTGTACCGTTGGGCACTGGCGAAAGACGAACAGTCTGTGCATCAGATTGCCGCGAACCGCCGCGTGTGGATCCAGGTGGTCAAAGGTGACGTGACAATCAACGGCACCAAAGCCACCACCGCTGACGGTCTGGCGGTTTGGGATGAGCAGGCGCTGTCCGTTCATGCTGACAGCGCGAGCGAAATTCTGCTCTTCGATCTGCCGCCCGTGTGATTAATCGTAAATAAAAGGCCAACCTTCCCTATTTGACAGGGGAAGGTTGGCCTTTGTCCGTGATAAACTGAGAGAATGTCTCATTACAGGTTTCTCTCAGGACGATGAAAAAGAAACGACCCGTACTTCAGGATGTGGCCGATCGCGTCGGTGTGACCAAAATGACGGTCAGCCGCTTTTTGCGTAACCCGGAACAGGTTTCCCTGGCGTTGCGTGGCAAGATTGCCGCTGCTCTCGATGAACTGGGTTATATCCCCAACCGCGCGCCCGATATTCTCTCCAATGCCACCAGCCGTGCGGTCGGTGTTCTGCTTCCTTCCTTAACCAACCAGGTTTTCGCCGAAGTGCTGCGCGGAATCGAAAGCGTTACTGACGCCTACGGTTATCAAACCATGCTCGCGCACTACGGGTACAAACCGGAACTGGAAGAGGAACGTCTTGAATCGATGCTTTCCTGGAACATCGACGGTCTGATCTTAACGGAACGTACTCACACGCCGCGTACGCTCAAGATGATTGAAGTCGCCGGCATTCCGGTGGTGGAGCTGATGGACAGTCAGTCGCCTTGTCTGGATATTGCCGTCGGGTTCGATAACTTCGAAGCCGCGCGTCAGATGACCGCCGCCATTCTCGCCCGCGGTCACCGCCACGTGGCCTATCTGGGCGCACGTCTCGACGAACGTACTATCATCAAACAGAAGGGATACGAGCAGGCGATGCTCGACGCAAACTTAACGCCGTACAGCGTGATGGTGGAGCAATCCTCTTCCTATTCGTCCGGTATTGAGCTGATGCGCCAGGCCCGCCGAGAGTATCCGCAGCTTGATGGTATATTCTGTACCAACGATGACCTTGCGGTCGGCGCAGCCTTTGAATGTCAGCGTCTTGGCCTGAAAATCCCTGACGATATGGCGATTGCCGGTTTCCACGGCCACGATATCGGACAGGTGATGGAGCCACGTCTGGCGAGCGTTCTGACGCCGCGCGAACGCATGGGCCGCATCGGTGCGGAACGCCTGCTGGCGCGCATTCGTGGTGAAGTGGTCACGCCTAAAATGTTAGATTTAGGTTTCACCTTGTCACCGGGTGGATCAATTTAGTCTGACAAATTTGAAGTAGCTCACACTTATTCACTTCTCGCACGAATGGATATTGCTTCTCCATTGCCCCGGCAGGACAATGTTACCGATAACTGTTACCCGTAACAATTGACTGAGGGGCACCCTTTGAGCACGACAAATCTCGATCACCACGTTTACGTCCTGATGGGCGTTTCCGGTAGCGGTAAATCTGCCGTCGCCAGCGAAGTGGCGCATCAACTTCAGGCAGCGTTTCTTGATGGCGACTTCCTCCACCCGCGCAGCAACATCACTAAAATGGCCGCTGGCGAACCGCTGAACGACGACGATCGTAAGCCCTGGTTGCAGGCGCTGAACGATGCCGCGTTTGCGATGCAGCGCACCAACAAAGTGTCGCTGATTGTCTGCTCCGCGCTGAAAAAGACCTATCGCGATCTGCTGCGTGACGGTAACCCAAACCTCTCCTTTATCTATCTGAAAGGCGATTTCGACGTGATCGAAAGCCGTCTGAAAGCCCGTAAAGGCCACTTCTTCAAAACTCAGATGCTGGTCACGCAGTTTGAAGCGCTGCAGGAACCGGGTGCAGACGAAAGCGATGTTCTGATCGTCGATATCGATCAGCCGCTGGACGGTGTTGTTGCCAGCACCATTGAGGTCATTAAAAAAAGGCAGTAAGTTTTGAGTACATTAACGCTAGTTTTGACAGCCGTCGGCTCCGTTTTGCTGCTGCTGTTTTTAGTGATGAAGGCGCGTATGCATGCCTTCGTTGCTTTGATGGTGGTTTCTATTGGTGCAGGTCTCTTTTCCGGTATGCCGCTCGATAAAATCGCAGCGACGATGGAAAAAGGGATGGGAGGCACGCTGGGCTTCCTGGCGATTGTGGTCGCGCTCGGCGCGATGTTTGGCAAGATTTTGCATGAGACGGGCGCGGTCGATCAGATTGCCGTCAAGATGCTCAAATCCTTCGGCCACAGCCGCGCGCACTACGCGATTGGTCTGGCCGGTCTGATTTGCGCGCTGCCGCTGTTCTTTGAAGTGGCCGTGGTGCTGCTGATTAGCGTCGCGTTCTCCATGGCGCGTCACACGGGCACCAACCTAGTTAAGCTGGTCATTCCGCTGTTTGCGGGCGTCGCGGCGGCCGCAGCGTTCCTGCTGCCTGGGCCTGCGCCGATGCTGCTGGCGTCTCAGATGCACGCCGATTTTGGCTGGATGATTCTGATTGGCCTGTGCGCCGCGATCCCGGGGATGATTATTGCCGGGCCGCTGTGGGGCAACTTTATCAGCCGCTACGTTGAGCTGCACATTCCTGATGACATCACCGAGCCGCACCTTGGCGAAGGCAAAATGCCGTCCTTCGGCTTCAGCCTGTCGCTGATTCTGCTGCCGCTGGTGCTGGTTGGCCTCAAAACCATCGCCGCGCGCTTTGTGCCGGTCGGTTCCAGTGCTTACGAATGGTTCGAGTTTATCGGTCATCCGTTCACCGCGATTCTGGTGGCGTGTCTGGTGGCGATTTACGGCCTGGCGATGCGTCAGGGGATGCCGAAAGACCGCGTGATGGAGATCTGCGGCGCGGCGCTGCAACCGGCGGGGATTATTCTGCTGGTGATTGGCGCAGGCGGTGTGTTCAAGCAGGTGCTGGTTGATTCCGGCGTGGGCCCGGCTCTGGGCGAAGCGCTGACCGGAATGGGCTTACCGATTGCCGTGACCTGTTTCGTGCTGGCAGCAGCGGTGCGTATTATCCAGGGTTCTGCCACGGTAGCTTGTCTGACTGCGGTCGGCCTGGTGATGCCGGTGATTGAACAGCTGAACTACTCCGGTGCGCAAATGGCGGCCCTGTCTATCTGTATCGCGGGCGGCTCTATCGTGGTCTCCCACGTAAACGACGCAGGCTTCTGGCTGTTCGGTAAATTTACCGGCGCGACCGAAGCGCAAACCCTGAAAACCTGGACGCTGATGGAAACCATCCTCGGCACGACAGGGGCGATTGTTGGGATGATTGCGTTTTCGCTGCTGAGTTAAGTGCGATGTTTGTCGGGAAGGCGGCTACGCCTTACCCGACCGATAAAACGGTGATATGAAGGCCGGGTAAGCGCAAGCACTACCCGGCTTTTTTACAGAGGCTCTACACCTTCTTCAGTCCGTAAGATCAACGGAACCACGCCTTTACCCGATATACTCCTCAACCTCACCCCTTCATCCACGCCCGAATTCCATCCAGGAACATCTGCGTCGCCATCATCACCAGAATCAACCCCATCAGGCGTTCCAGCGCGTTCACCCCTTTTTCGCCCAACAGGCGCAGGAACAGCGACGACTGCAGCAGGATGATGAAGGTCCCGCCCCAGGCGATCAGCAGAGCAATCACCAGATGGCTCATCTGATTCGGATACTGATGGGAGAGCAGCATCAGCGTCGCCAGAATGGTCGGCCCGGCGACAAGCGGGATCGCCAGCGGTACGATAAACGGCTCTTCGCCCGCAGGCAGGCCGCTGCTGCTGCCTTCGGCGCTTGGGAAAATCATTTTAATGGCGATCAGGAACAGAATAATGCCGCCAGAGATGGAAACCGTCTCAGCGCGTAAATTCAGGAACGCGAGGATCTTTTCACCCGCGAACAGGAAGATAAACATCACCAGCAGCGCGATGAGCAGCTCGCGGATCATGATCGCCCGGCGGCGCTTCGGCTCGGTGTGTTTCAGCACCGACATAAAAATGGGCAGGTTCCCAAGCGGATCCATAATCAGGATCAAAAGCACCGCTGCGGAAATGATTTCAGTCATTGTTATTTATCCCTGATAAACCCTGTGGTTTCTATTGTAATTAGTGGTATTACTGATCGCAGCGCAATCATTGATTAATTTCACTTGCGACTTTGGCAGCATTTTGTAATGTGAAGGCTATGCCCGTTGGATACGGGTTGACACACACAGCACACACCTCTGCAGGAACATACGCTATGAAAAACGTTGGTTTTATCGGCTGGCGCGGTATGGTCGGCTCTGTCCTCATGCAACGCATGATCGAAGAGCGCGATTTTGACGCCATCCGCCCGGTCTTCTTCTCCACTTCCCAGTTCGGGCAAGCAGCGCCCGCGTTCGGCGGTGCCTCTACGGGCACGCTTCAGGACGCCTTTAATCTGGAAGCGCTGAAGGCACTTGATATTATAGTGACCTGCCAGGGCGGCGATTATACCAACGAAATCTATCCAAAGCTTCGTGAAAGCGGCTGGCAGGGTTACTGGATTGACGCCGCGTCTTCTCTGCGTATGAAAGATGACGCGATCATTATTCTCGACCCGGTGAACCAGGGCGTGATCACCGACGGCCTGAACAACGGCGTGAAAACCTTTGTCGGCGGTAACTGTACCGTCAGCCTGATGCTGATGTCCCTGGGCGGCCTGTTCGCGCAGGATCTGGTGGAGTGGGTCTCCGTTGCCACCTATCAGGCCGCATCCGGCGGCGGCGCGCGTCATATGCGCGAACTGCTGGCACAGATGGGTCAACTGCACAGTCACGTCGCTGACGAGCTGGCGAACCCGGCCTCGGCGATTCTGGATATCGAACGCAAAGTCACCCAACTTTCCCGCTCCGGCGAACTGCCGGTCGATAACTTCGGCGTTCCGCTGGCAGGCAGCCTGATCCCGTGGATCGACAAACAGCTCGATAACGGCCAGAGCCGCGAAGAGTGGAAAGGCCAGGCCGAGACCAACAAAATCCTCAGCACCTCTTCCGTGATCCCGGTTGACGGTCTGTGCGTGCGCGTTGGCGCGCTGCGCTGCCACAGCCAGGCCTTCACCCTTAAACTGAAAAAAGATGTGTCTATTCCGACCGTGGAAGAGCTGCTGGCTGCGCACAACCCGTGGGCGAAAGTGGTGCCAAACGATCGCGATATCACCATGCGTGAACTGACCCCGGCCGCCGTTACCGGCACGCTGACCACGCCGGTCGGTCGTCTGCGTAAGCTGAACATGGGGCCGGAGTATCTCTCGGCCTTCACCGTCGGAGACCAGCTCCTGTGGGGTGCCGCCGAGCCGCTTCGCCGCATGTTGCGACAACTGGCCTAATAATTTGCTAATACCGGGGGTGATATTCACCCCCTTTTTTTTGCGCGTAACACGGAGTCATGCGCAGAGCGTCAATTTTTATCAGGAGTCATTTCGTCGTTGGCTATGCTTTAAGGAAGAGTCATTTCTTACCTGAGGGTGGGATGGCGCAGAGAGGATGAACAATATCTGCGTCGTTCAGGTCACATTAAAAGTCGCACCGGAGCGCTTAAATAGGGCGACATTAGAAAAAACAGGATGAATACCATGTCCGATCGTATTGATAGAGACGTGATAAATGCGCTAATTGCGGGTCATTTTGCGGACCCATTTTCTGTGCTGGGTATGCACAGGACGGAGGATGGACTGGAAGTCCGCGCACTGTTGCCCGACGCCACCGAAGTGTGGGTCATTGAACCTAAAACCGGCCGCAAGGTAGGCAAGCTGGAGTGCCTTGATTCGCGCGGTTTCTTCTCAGGCGCGATCCCGCGTCGCAAAAACCTGTTCCGTTATCAGCTCGCCGTGCTCTGGCATGGTCATGAAAACCTGATTGACGATCCCTACAGTTTTGGCCCGCTGTTACAAGAGATGGATGCCTGGCTGCTCTCCGAAGGCACGCACCTTCGCCCGTACGAAACGCTGGGCGCGCATGCCGATACGATGGATGGCATCACCGGCACCCGTTTTTCCGTCTGGGCACCGAATGCGCAGCGCGTGTCGGTGGTTGGCCAGTTCAACTACTGGGACGGTCGCCGCCACCCGATGCGCCTGCGGCGTGAATCGGGGATCTGGGAGCTGTTTATCCCCGGCGCGCACAACGGCCAGCTCTACAAATTCGAAATGATCGATGCCCACGGTCAGCTGCGGGTCAAAGCCGATCCTTACGCCTTCGAAGCGCAAATGCGCCCGGACACCGCGTCGCTGATTTGCGGTCTGCCGGAGAAAATCGTGCAGACCGAAGAGCGCAAACAGGCTAACCGCTTCGATGCGCCAATCTCTATTTATGAAGTGCACCTCGGCTCATGGCGTCGCCACACGGACAACAATTTCTGGCTGAGCTATCGCGAACTGGCGGACCAGCTGGTGCCCTACGCCAAATGGATGGGCTTTACCCATCTGGAGTTGCTGCCGATTAACGAGCACCCGTTCGACGGCAGTTGGGGCTATCAGCCGACCGGCCTTTACGCACCGACGCGCCGCTTCGGCACCCGCGATGACTTCCGCTATTTCATCAACGCCGCCCATGCCGCCGGACTCAGCGTGATCCTCGACTGGGTGCCAGGCCATTTCCCGACGGATGATTTTGGTCTCTCTCAGTTTGATGGCACCAATCTTTACGAGCACAGCGATCCGCGCGAAGGCTTCCATCAGGACTGGAACACCCTGATTTACAACTATGGTCGTCGCGAAGTGGCGAACTATCTGGTGGGCAACGCCCTGTACTGGATTGAACGTTTTGGTATCGACGCTCTGCGCGTGGATGCCGTGGCGTCGATGATCTATCGCGACTACAGCCGCAAAGAGGGCGAGTGGATTCCGAACGAATACGGGGGCCGCGAAAACCTCGAAGCCATTGAATTCCTGCGCAGCACTAACCGCATTCTCGGCGAGCAGGTCGAAGGCGCGGTGACGATGGCCGAAGAGTCGACCGACTTCCCCGGCGTATCGCGTCCGCCTGCCATGGGCGGGCTGGGCTTCTGGTACAAGTGGAACCTGGGCTGGATGCACGACACCCTCGACTATTTCAAACTCGATCCGGTCTATCGTCAGTATCACCACGACAAACTGACCTTCGGGATGCTCTACAACAACACCGAAAACTTTGTTCTGCCGCTCTCTCATGACGAAGTGGTCCACGGCAAAAAATCGATTCTCGACCGCATGCCCGGCGACGCGTGGCAGCGCTTTGCCAACCTGCGCGCCTACTACGGCTGGCTATTTGCCTTCCCGGGCAAAAAGCTGCTGTTTATGGGCAACGAATTCGCCCAGGGCCGTGAGTGGAACCATGATGCGAGCCTCGACTGGCATCTGCTGGAAGGCGGCGACAACTGGCATCACGGCGTTCAGCGCCTGGTGCGCGACCTCAACCTGACCTATCGCCATCATAAAGCCCTGCACGAGCTGGACTTTGACTCCTACGGCTTTGAGTGGCTGGTGGTGGATGACCACGAGCGCTCGGTGTTTATCTTCGTGCGCCGCGATCGGGAAGGGAATGAAATCATCATCGCCAGCAACTTTACGCCGGTGCCGCGCCAGAACTATCGCTTCGGCATCAACCAGCCGGGCAGATGGCGCGAAATTCTCAACACCGACTCCAGCCACTACCACGGCAGTAACGCCGGTAACGGCGGCAGCGTTCATAGCGATGAGTGGGAAAGCCACGGGCGTCCGAACTCTCTGAGCCTCACGCTGCCACCGCTGTCGACAATCTGGCTGGTTCGGGAGGGCGAATGACGCAACTCACGGCAGGCAAACCCGCTCCGCTTGGGGCAACGTTTGACGGCAAAGGGGTGAATTTCACCCTCTTTACCGCCCACGCAGAACGGGTGGAACTCTGTGTGTTTGACGGTGAGGGTAATGAGTACCGCTACGATCTGCCGGAACGCAGCGGGGACATCTGGCATGGCTATCTGGCCGACGGGCGGCCCGGACTGCGCTACGGTTTTCGCGTGCACGGCCCGTGGGAGCCGGGGCAGGGGCTACGATTTAATCCGGCCAAATTACTCGTCGACCCTTGCGCCATGCGCGTCGAGGGAGAGGTCACCGATAACCCGCTCTACTTTGATGGCGACCACGAACCCGAGCCTCGCGACAGCGCGGCGATTGCGCCAAAAAGCGTGGTGGTGAGCGATGCTTATGACTGGGAAGATGACGCCCCGCCCGCGACGCCGTGGGGGAGAACGGTTATCTACGAAGCCCACGTTAAAGGGCTGACGTATCTGCATCCGGCGATCCCGCAGGAGATCCGTGGCACCTACAAGGCGCTCGCTCATCCGGTGATGATTGCCTATCTCAAACACCTGGGCATCACCGCGCTGGAGCTGCTCCCGGTGGCCCATTTTGCCTCTGAGCCGCGCCTGCTGCGCCTGGGGCTGACCAACTACTGGGGCTACAACCCGCTGGCGATGTTTGCCCTCGATCCGCGCTACGCCTCACATCCGGAACGCGCCAGAGATGAGTTTCGCGATGCGGTAAAAGCGCTGCACCAGGCCGGTATCGAAGTGATTCTGGATGTGGTGTTGAACCACAGCGCGGAGCTGGATCTCGACGGACCGACGCTCTCAATGCGCGGAATCGACAACCGTAGCTATTATTGGATTAGGGAGGATGGTGATTATCACAACTGGACCGGTTGCGGTAACACGCTCAACCTCAGTCATCCGGCGGTGGCAGACTTTGCTTATCACTGCCTGAAATCCTGGGTCGAGACCTTCCATATCGACGGTTTCCGCTTCGATCTGGCGTCTGTGATGGGCCGAACGCCTGCGTTCAGCCAGCAGGCTCCCTTGTTTGAAGCCATTAAAAACTGTCCGGTGCTGTCGCGCGTCAAACTGATTGCTGAGCCGTGGGATATCGGTGACGGCGGTTATCAGGTGGGGAACTTCCCGCCGCTGTTTGCCGAGTGGAACGATCGTTTCCGCGATGCCACGCGCCGTTTTTGGCTGGAAAAAAATCTCTCTCTTGGCGACTTTGCCGGGCGGTTTGCGGCGTCCAGTGATGTGTTCAGGAAGAGTGGCAGAGCACCGTCGGCCAGCGTCAATCTGGTGACGGCGCACGACGGGTTTACCCTTCGCGACTGTGTTTGTTTCAATCAGAAACACAATGAGGCAAACGGCGAAGAAAACCGCGATGGGACTAACAATAACCATAGCTTTAATCATGGTATAGAAGGGTTAGGCGGCAGTCAGGATGTTATCGAGCGGCGCCGCGCCAGCGTGCATGCGCTGCTGACTTCGCTGTTGCTTTCGCAAGGGACGCCAATGCTGCTGGCGGGTGATGAGTTTGGTCATAGCCAGCACGGCAATAACAATGCGTATTGCCAGGATAACGCGCTGACCTGGCTCGACTGGGAACAGGCAAACACGGGGTTAACGCACTTTGCAGCGGCCTTGATCCATCTTCGGCAACAGATCCCAGCGCTCACGGCGGATCGCTGGTGGGAAGAGGGAGACGGCAACGTCAGCTGGCTGAATAAAGAGGCACAACCGCTAAGTGCGCACGAGTGGCAGTACGGTATTCCCTGCCTGCAAATCCTGCTTTCGGATAACTGGCTAATCACGTTAAACGCGACGAACGATGTCGCAGAGATTGTTTTACCTCACGGGGAATGGCGCGCCATTTCCCCCTTTGCCGGAGTGGATAATCCGGTGGTAATGGCTGTCTGGCACGGGCCTGCACACGGAGTGTGCGTATTCCAAAGATGATAAAAAAGGAGTTAGTCATGGTGAGATTAGAGAAGAACGATCCCTTGATGTTGGCGCGCCAGTTACCCTTAAAAACGGTCGCGCTGATACTTGCTGGTGGACGTGGTACCCGTCTGAAAGATTTGACAATCAAGCGTGCTAAGCCTGCCGTTCACTTTGGTGGTAAGTTCCGTATTATCGATTTTGCATTATCCAACTGCCTGAACTCCGGTATTCGCCGTATCGGCGTGATTACTCAGTATCAGTCGCACACCCTGGTGCAGCACATCCAGCGCGGCTGGTCATTTTTCAGCGAAGAGATGAACGAGTTTGTCGATCTGCTTCCGGCGCAGCAGCGCGTACACGGTGAAAACTGGTATCGCGGCACGGCCGATGCGGTGACGCAAAACCTCGACATCATTCGCCGCTACGGCGCGGAATACATCGTGATCCTCGCGGGCGACCATATTTATAAGCAAGACTACTCGCACATGCTCATCGACCACGTCGAAAAAGGGGCGCGTTGCACCGTGGCGTGTCTGCCGGTGCCCGTTGCTGAAGCGACGGCGTTCGGCGTCATGGACGTGGACGAGAACGACAAGATTATCGATTTCGTTGAGAAACCGGCTAACCCGCCGACCATGCCGACGGATGCCACCAAATCCCTCGCCAGTATGGGCATCTATATCTTTGATGCCGATTACCTTTATGAACTGCTGGAAGAGGACGACAAGGACGAGAATTCTAGCCACGACTTCGGCAAAGATATCATCCCGAAAATCACCAAAGCTGGCATGGCTTATGCACATCCCTTCCCGCTGTCCTGCGTGCAGTCTGACCCGGATGCCGAACCGTACTGGCGCGACGTGGGTACGCTTGAAGCGTACTGGAAGGCGAACCTCGATTTAGCCTCCGTCACCCCGGAACTGGATATGTACGACCAGAACTGGCCGATTCGCACGCACATGGAATCGCTGCCGCCGGCCAAATTTGTGCAGGACCGTTCCGGTAGCCACGGCATGACGCTGAACTCGCTGGTGTCGGGCGGGTGCATTATTTCTGGCTCAGTAGTGGTGCAGTCGGTGCTCTTCCCGCGCGTGCGGGTGAACTCCTTCTGCAATATCGATTCGTCGGTACTGCTGCCGGATGTGTGGGTGGGGCGCTCGTGTCGTTTGCGTCGCTGTGTTATCGACCGTGCCTGTGTGATCCCGGAAGGGATGGTGATTGGAGAGAATGCGGAGGAAGACGCTCGCCGCTTCTACCGCTCAGAAGAAGGCATCGTGCTGGTCACGCGCGAAATGCTGCGCAAACTGCAGGTCAAACAGGAGCGATAATGCAGGTTTTACATGTATGTTCTGAGATGTTCCCGCTGCTGAAAACGGGCGGGCTGGCGGATGTACTGGGCGCACTCCCGGCGGCGCAAATTGCGGAAGGTATCGACACCCGCGTGCTGCTGCCGGCTTTTCCTGATCTCCGCCGTGGCATCCCCGACGCGCAGGTGGTGAGCCGTCGCGACACGTTCGCCGGGCGCATCACCCTGCTGTTTGGCCATTACAATGGCGTCGGCATTTATCTGATTGATGCGCCGCATTTGTACGATCGACCAGGGAGCCCGTACCACGACACGAACTTATTCGCCTATACGGACAACGTGCTGCGTTTTGCGTTGCTCGGGTGGGTGGGCGCTGAAATGGCGGTCGGACTCGATCCCTTCTGGCGCCCGGAGATCGTCCACGCGCACGACTGGCACGCAGGGCTGGCTCCCGCCTATCTGGCGGCGCGCGGCCACCCGGCAAAGTCGGTCTTTACGGTGCACAACCTGGCGTATCAGGGCATGTACTACGCCCATCATATGAATGACATCGATCTGCCATGGTCGTTCTATAACATGCACGGGCTGGAGTTTAACGGTCAGATTTCGTTCCTGAAAGCGGGGCTGTACTACGCCGACCACATCACGGCGGTCAGCCCGACTTACGCACGCGAAATCACCGAGCCGGAGTTTGGCTACGGCATGGAAGGGCTGTTGCGCCAGCGACATCGCGAAGGACGCCTGTCGGGAATCCTCAACGGCGTCGATGAAAAAATCTGGAGTCCGGAAACGGACCTTTTGTTGGCCTCGCGCTACAACCGTGATTCGGTGGAAGACAAAGCGGAAAACAAGCGCCAGCTGCAGATTGCGATGGGGCTGAAGGTGAACGACAAAGTGCCGCTGTTCGCCGTGGTCAGCCGCCTGACCAGCCAGAAAGGGCTGGATCTGGTGCTGGAAGCGCTGCCGGGGCTGCTGGAGCAGGGCGGTCAACTGGCGCTGCTGGGGGCAGGTGATCCGGTGTTGCAGGAAGGTTTCCTTGCCGCTGCCGCCGAACATCCGGGGCAGGTAGGCGTGCAGATTGGTTATCACGAGGCGTTCTCGCACCGCATTATGGGCGGCGCGGATGTCATCCTGGTGCCAAGCCGCTTTGAGCCATGCGGCTTAACCCAGCTGTATGGACTCAAGTACGGCACGCTGCCGCTGGTGCGCCGCACCGGTGGGCTGGCTGATACCGTATCGGATACGTCGCTGGAGAATCTGGCGGACGGCATCGCCACCGGTTTTGCCTTTGAAGACAGCAATGCCTGGTCGCTGCTGCGGGCGATTCGGCGGGCATTTGTTCTGTGGTCGCGTCCCTCTTTGTGGCGTTTCGTGCAACGCCAGGCGATGGCGATGGACTTTAGCTGGCACGTTGCGGCGCAGTCGTACCGCGATCTTTATCAACGCTTGATGTCATAAGGCGGAGTCACTGATATGAATGCACCTTTTAGTTATGCATCCCCGACACTTAGCGTAGAGGCGTTAAAGCATTCCATCGCCTATAAGCTGATGTTTACCATCGGGAAAGATCCGGTGATCGCCAACAAGCACGAGTGGCTGAACGCCACGCTGTTTGCCGTGCGTGACCGTCTGGTCGAACGCTGGCTGCGCTCGAACCGCGCCCAGCTCTCGCAGGAAACCCGTCAGGTCTATTACCTGTCGATGGAGTTTTTGATTGGCCGCACCCTTTCCAACGCGCTGTTATCGCTCGGGATTTACGACGATGTCAAAAACGCACTGGAAGAGATGGGGTTAGATTTAGAAGAGCTGATTGATGAAGAGAACGACCCCGGTTTAGGCAACGGTGGTCTGGGCCGTCTGGCGGCGTGTTTCCTCGATTCGCTGGCGACGCTGGCCCTGCCGGGACGCGGCTACGGGATTCGCTACGATTACGGCATGTTCAAGCAGAACATCGTCGACGGGCGGCAGAAAGAGTCGCCGGATTACTGGCTGGAGTACGGCAATCCGTGGGAATTTAAACGCCACAATACGCGCTACAAAGTGCGCTTTGGTGGCCGCGTGCAGCTCGAAGGCAAAAAGAGCCGCTGGCTGGAGACTGAAGAGATCCTGGCGGTCGCTTACGATCAGATTATCCCAGGCTATGACACGGACGCCACCAATACATTGCGTCTGTGGAACGCCCAGGCCAGTAGCGAAATCAACCTCGGTAAATTCAACCAGGGCGACTACTTCGCGGCGGTGGAAGACAAAAACCACTCCGAGAACGTGTCGCGCGTGCTGTATCCGGATGACTCCACCTACTCCGGGCGCGAACTGCGTCTGCGTCAGGAGTATTTCCTGGTGTCGTCGACGATCCAGGACATTTTGAGCCGCCACTATCAGCTGCACAAAACCTACAACAACCTGGCCGAAAAGACCGCGATTCACCTCAACGACACCCATCCGGTGCTGTCGATTCCCGAACTGATGCGCCTGCTGATGGATGAGCACAAGTTCAGCTGGGACGAGGCGTTCGAAGTGACCTGTCAGGTGTTCTCTTACACCAACCATACGCTGATGAGCGAAGCGCTGGAGACCTGGCCGGTCGACATGCTCGGCAAGATCCTGCCGCGCCATCTGCAGATCATCTTTGAAATTAACGACTACTTCCTGAAAACGCTCCAGGAGCAATATCCGAACGACACCGGGCTGTTGAGCCGCACGTCGATTATCGATGAGTCCAATGGCCGTCGCGTGCGTATGGCGTGGCTGGCGGTGGTGATCAGCCACAAGGTGAACGGGGTGTCCGAGCTGCACTCGAACCTGATGGTGCAGTCGTTGTTTGCGGACTTCGCGAAAATCTTCCCGATGCGCTTTTGCAACGTCACTAACGGCGTCACGCCTCGCCGTTGGCTGGCGCTGGCGAACCAGCCGCTCTCGGAAGTGCTGGACGAAAACATCGGTCGCACCTGGCGCACCGATCTCAGTCAGCTGAGCGAACTGGAACAGCACGCCGATTTCCCGACGGTGAACAAAGCGGTACGCGACGCCAAGCTGCTGAACAAAAAACGCCTCGCGGTGTACATGGCTCAGCACCTGAACGTGATCGCGAATCCGAAAGCGCTGTTTGACGTGCAGATTAAACGTATTCACGAGTACAAACGTCAGCTGATGAACGTGCTGCATGTGATCACCCGCTACAACCGCATCAAAGCCGATCCGACGGCGGAGTGGGTGCCGCGTGTGAACATTTTTGCCGGTAAGGCCGCCTCGGCGTACTACATGGCGAAGCACATCATTCACCTCATCAACGACGTGGCGAAGGTGATCAACAACGATCCGCAGATTGGCGACAAACTGAAGATCGTCTTCATCCCCAACTACAGCGTGAGTCTGGCGCAGCTGATCATTCCGGCGGCGGATCTCTCTGAGCAGATTTCGCTCGCGGGGACCGAGGCGTCCGGGACCAGTAACATGAAGTTTGCCCTGAACGGCGCGCTGACCATTGGCACGCTGGACGGTGCTAACGTCGAGATGCTGGAGCACGTCGGCGCGGACAATATCTTTATCTTCGGGAATACGGCGGAAGAGGTGGAGGAGCTACGCAAGCAGGGCTACAAACCACGCGAGTATTACGAGCAGGATGAAGAGCTGCGCGAAGTGCTGACGCAGATCGCCACCGGCCTGTTTAACCCGGAAGAGCCTGGCCGCTATCGCGATCTGGTGGATTCCCTGATTAACTTCGGCGATCACTATCAGGTGCTGGCGGATTATCGCAGCTATGTGGATTGTCAGGACAAGGTGGACGAGCTATATCGCCATCAGGAGGAGTGGGCCACCAAAGCGATGCTCAATATCGCCAACATGGGCTATTTCTCATCCGACAGGACCATCAAAGAGTATGCCGAGACCATTTGGCATATCGATCCGGTACGGTTGTAAACGCAAAACGGCAACGTAAGTTGCCGTTTTTTATGTCTTCGCCCTCACCCTGTGTGGGAGGGCGGGGCATTACGATGCCAGTGACAATTTACGCTTTCCCGCATGTTGGGACAGCCACTGCGCCACGCGCGATTGCTGCTCCGCATCCAGCCACATCCCCTCTTTGGTACGACGCCAGATGGCATCGTCCAGACGGCGCACCCACTCGTGCTCAACCAGGTAACGCAGCTCCGCTTCATACAACTCATGACCAAAATGTTCACCGAGATCGGCGAGCGTTTTCGCTTCCCCCAGAATCCACTCGGTATTGCTACCGTAAGTGCGCGCGTAATGGCGTGCCATGGATTCGGTAATAAACGGATAACGGCGGCGCAGTTTTGCCGCAAAGTCATCGCGGTCGCTGCCGATATCACCGCCAGGCAGCGTCGCCCCTTTGGTCCACGCCGGGCCGATACCTTTGTAGTACGGCGTCAGTTTTTCCAGCGCATGTTCCGCCAGCTTACGGTAGGTCGTCAGCTTGCCGCCAAAGACCGACAGCAGCGGCGCCTGGCCGTCAACGTCATGAATATCGAGCGTATAGTCACGGGTGATCGCCTGCGGGGAATCAGATTCGTCATCGCACAGCGGGCGCACGCCGGAGTAAGTCCAGACCACGTCATCGCGGCCCAACTGTTTCTTAAAGTGGGCGTTATAGACTTTCAGCAGGTAGCCGATTTCGCTCTCGTCGATTTCGACGTTCTTCGGATCGCCTTTGTACTCCACGTCGGTGGTGCCGATGATTGAAAACTCATCCATCCACGGGATTACAAACACGATACGCTTATCTTCGTTTTGCAGGATGTAGGCCTGCTTCTGGGTGTGTACGCGCGGAACAACGATATGGCTGCCCTTGATCAGGCGGATGCCGTACGGCGAAGGCAATTTCATGCCGTCGTCAAAGAACTGTTTCACCCACGGGCCAGTGGCGTTCACCAGGCCGCGCGCCTGCCAGCTGAATTTCTCGCCGGTATCGATATCTTCGGCTTCCACAATCCACAGCCCGTTTTCACGGCGTGCAGCGGTGGCGCGAGTGCGGGTTTTCACCTCGCCGTCTTTCTTCACGACCATCTGGGCGTTCGCCAGCACCAGACGCGCATCGTCTACCCAGCAGTCGGAATATTCGAATCCGCGCACGATTTCCGGTTTCAGAACCGATTCTGAGCCAAAACGCAAACCGGTCGATCCCGGCAGACTGGTACGTTTACCCAGATGATCATACATAAACAGACCAATTCGGATCATCCATGCCGGACGAAGATGCGGGCGATGAGGCAGACGGAAACGCATCGGAATCGCCAGGTGAGGGGCCATTTTCAGCAGCACTTCACGCTCCGCCAGCGCTTCGCTGACCAGGCGGAACTCGTAGTGCTCCAGGTAGCGCAGGCCACCGTGGATCAGTTTGGAGCTGGCGGACGACGTCGCGCAGGCGAGATCGTTGGCTTCCAGCATCAATACAGATAATCCGCGTCCTGCAGCATCCGCCGCAATACCGGCACCGTTAATGCCACCGCCTATCACAATCAGATCTTTGGTTTCCATATCACCCTCACGCACTTTCGTTAAAGCTCAGAAATGTTCGATATCGCTCATAATAGCAAAGGAACGCTCTTTTGGTAACATCAAAAAAACAATTTTGAGTGATAGAGATAACATAATGGCGTTTCGCCGCCGCCAGGACGTACACTACGGGGTAAAATAGTTTTCCCCTCTTCCTGCGGGAGAGCGCACCAAACCTGAAAAACGAAGAGAATCGAATGGAACAGTTTGAATGCATTAATGTAGAAGAAGCCCATCAGAAGATGCACCAGGGAAAGGCGGTGCTGGTGGATATCCGCGATCCGCAAAGTTTTGCGATGGGCCACACGCCGGGCGCGTTTCATCTGACGAACGACAGCCTGGGCGCGTTTATGCGCGATAACGATTTTGAAACGCCAGTGATGGTGATGTGCTACCACGGCAACAGCAGCAAAGGTGCCGCGCAATACCTGCTCCAGCAGGGTTATGACGCGGTATACAGCGTCGATGGCGGCTTCGACGCCTGGCATCGTCATTTTCCGGCGGAAGTAGAACACGCCTTTGGCGGCTGACGCAGTTATACTGTCCTCTTTTGTACGGAAATAAGCGACTGCCGCCCATGTTGATGATTACCTCTTTTACGAACCCGCGCGTCGCTCAGGCGTTTGTCGATTATATGGCGACGCAGGGTGTGATCCTGACGATTCAACAGCATACGCAAACCGATGTCTGGCTTGCTGATGAAAGCCAGGCGAATTTTGTTAACACCGAGCTGGCGCGCTTTCTTGAAAACCCTGCGGACCCGCGCTATCTGGCGGCCAGCTGGACCTCCGGCCACACGGACAGCGGGCTGCACTATCAGCGTTTCCCTTTCTTAGCCACCGTGCGCGAGCGCGCCGGGCCGTTTACCCTGCTGCTGATGGCGGCCTGTATTCTGGTGTTTATCATCATGAACGTGGTGGGCGATCAGCAGGTGATGATTGCTCTGGCCTGGCCGTATGACGCTTCGGTGCAGTTTGACGTCTGGCGCTACTTCAGCCATGCCCTGATGCACTTCTCGGTGCTGCACATCCTCTTTAACCTGCTGTGGTGGTGGTATCTCGGTGGTGCTGTTGAGAAGCGCCTCGGCACCGGTAAACTTGTCGTCATCACCGTGATCAGCGCCCTGCTGAGCGGCTATGTGCAGCACAAGTTTAGCGGCCCGTGGTTCGGCGGTTTGTCCGGCGTGGTGTATGCGTTAATGGGCTATGTCTGGCTTCGCGGCGAGCGCGACCCACAAAGCGGCATCTATCTGCAACGCGGGTTAATCACCTTTGCTTTAATATGGCTCATTGCCGGATGGTTTGATCTGTTTGGTATGTCTATCGCCAATGGCGCACACGTTGCCGGGCTGGGCGTGGGGCTGGTGATGGCCTTTGCTGATACGCTGAATGCGCGAAAACGAACATAATTCCCAGGGATATTTCATGAAACAAACGCAACGTCATGACGCCATTATCGAACTGGTTAAAAAGCAGGGATATGTCAGCACCGAAGAGCTGGTGGAGCAATTCGCCGTCAGCCCGCAAACAATTCGTCGTGATTTAAACGATCTGGCCGATCAGAACCGTATTCTGCGCCACCACGGCGGCGCGGCCCTGCCGTCCAGCTCGGTGAATACCTCATGGCATGACCGTAAGGCGACGCAAACCGCAGAGAAAGAGCGTATTGCCGCCAAAGTGGCGAGCCAGATCCCCAACGGCGCGACGCTGTTTATTGATATCGGAACGACGCCGGAAGCGGTGGCCCATGCGTTGCTTAACCATGAAAATCTGCGCGTGGTCACCAACAACCTTAACGTCGCCAATACCCTGATGCAGAAAGAAGATTTCCGCATCATCCTGGCGGGCGGCGAACTGCGCAGCCGCGACGGCGGAATCATTGGTGAAGCGACGCTCGATTTTATCTCCCAGTTCCGCCTCGATTTCGGCATCCTTGGGATCAGCGGCATCGACAGCGATGGTTCTCTGCTGGAGTTTGATTACCATGAAGTGCGCACCAAACGGGCGATTATCGACAACTCGCGCCACGTAATGCTGGTGGTGGATCACTCGAAATTTGGCCGTAACGCGATGGTAAATATGGGCAGCATCAGCATGGTCAATGCCGTGTACACCGACGTAATGCCGCCAGCGGGGGTGTTGCAGGTAATTAAGGACAATAACGTTCAGTTAGAGCTGTGCTAATCCCGGTGCGGGCGGCGGTGGCGCCTCCCGACTGACTTAACTTCAGGCCCGGCAAACGTCCCGCCGCCGGGCATTGCATTACACGCCGTAACCCATCATCTTCAGCAATTGCTGCGCATGCTGCACCGCATCCTGACGATGCGCCACGCCGAGTTTCTGATACAAATTACGAATATGGGTTTTGATGGTAGTCGCCGCGACCGCCAGCTCGCCCGCAATCTGTTCGTTGCTGTAACCCGAATAAATCAGCCCCAGAACCTGCCATTCACGCTGGGTGAGCGGGCTGGTGCGAATCAGCTCCGGCACTTCCGGGTGGTTCAGCAGACGTTCGACAAAGTTCTCATCAAAATGCGCGAACTTGTGGCGATGATGCTGGTTAATCTCCCGCAGAATACGCTGGGCGCGGTGCTGATCCAGCTCCGGCAGGGTGTTGAGTTGAATCAGCTGACGCAGTTGCTGCGCCATCGTTTCGCCTTCAATCACAAAGTGGCTGATAAACCCGGTGCGGTTCGCCAGCTGTAATGCTTCCAGCAAGACGCGCTGCGCGTCATTTTTCCGCCCTGCCTGCCAGTAAAGCTGATTGAGCAGCAGCAGGTTGCGGTTCAGATCGCTCATCAGACGCAGACTGCGGGCGTTTTCGTTCAGCTCTTCGAGCACAATTTCCGCAGGCTCAAATTCACCGAGCAGGATCTGCGCGCGGGCGATGTTGCGCCACTGGCTTTGCAGGAAATGGTTATTGGCAAATTCCGGTTTTGGCGTCTGACGCAGCCAGTTGGCGGCTGATTTCTTATCGCCGATCATTTGCCAGTAAATCACCCGGACTTTATCGGCGTTGGAAACCCAGTCGCTATGGTACTGACCATTGCCCAGCAGGTTTTCCAGACGGTTCAGATGGTTGCGGGCGTTATCCAGATCGCCGCGCGCCAGCGAGCACTGCACCAGCAGCGCCAGGCATTGCAGCTGCTGCTGCGGCTGGAAGGTGGAGAGAACGTCAACGCCATGACGGGCAGAGGCTTCGGCCTCATCGAGACGCGCCCAGGCCCACAGCAGCTGTGCGCGAATACGCAGCAGGAACTCGTGCATCGGCAGCTGTTCCAGATGTTGATCCTGAATCAGCTGGAACGCTTTTTCCTGTGTCTCCCAGGCGGCTTGCAAGAACCCCTGAGCAAATAAGATTTCGCTCTGCTGGATCATGCTCCACAGAGCGTAATGCCAGACGTCATGACGGCGGGACATCTGCTCCGTCTGCTGCATCAACGACAGAGAACGGGTGAGGTCCCCTTTGCAGTGCAGCACTTCCCCGTGGACCGAGGTGGCGACAATGCGGCTGTAATAGTTCGCCAGCGGCAGCTCGTCGAGGGCGATCATCGCCAGACGTTCGGCCTCTTCCTGGTCACCATCGTTGATGGCCACCTGCGCGCGCAGAGCGTTAAATTCGCCGTGCAGCGTGCCATCCATCTCGCCTTTCATCTCTTGTTCGGCGCGGGCCAGCAGGGTATTCACTTCGCTGTAGCGGTGCTGACTCTGCATCAGCCACGCCTGCAACAGGACAAGACGCGGATTTTCCAGCAGGCTTTCCCACGGCAGGGCGCGGAGTGACTCTTCGAGCAGGGTCAGCTCGCTGTGATTGAACAGGCCCCAGGCGTGGTTGAGCAAGATATCGCGCAGCATGTTGGCGTCACCGGCGGCAAGCGCGTGGTGGATCGCTTCGCTCGGGAAGCCTTGTGCCATCCAGCTCTCTGCTGCGGAGCGGTGGACGTCGGGTAATTCGGTGGCCATTTCCCACTGACAGCGCTGGCGCAGGAAATTGCCAAACAGCGGGTGGAAGCTGAACCATTCGCCGGAGTCGTCCATGCGTTGCAGGAACAGCCCCTGACGTTCAATCTCTTCGAGGCGCATCTGGCCGTTGTCTTCGCCAGTAACGCGCACAATCAGCGCATCGTTCATGGAACGCAGCAGCGAGCTTTTCAGCAGGAACTGGCGGGTCGCCGGGTCAACGCTGTTCAGCACTTCGTCGACCAGATAATCGGACAGGTGGCTGGCATTAATGCCCGCCAGGCGGCGCGCAGACTGATGCGTCGGGCTGTTATTCTGACGCGCTGAGAGGGCGATGAGTTGCAACGCGGTTGCCCAGCCGGCTACGTCGTCGCACAGGCGGCTGCTTTCTGAGGCTTCAATCGGCGAGCTGAGGCGGCAGTCAAAGAACTGTTTCGCTTCCTGATGGTTAAAGGCCAGCTGTTGGCTGCCCACTTCGAGCAGCTGATCGCGCACGCGCAGGTTGGCAATTCCCAACTGCGGCAGATTGCGTGACAACACCACCAGGGTCAGATTTTCCGGCTGATGGCGCAGGAAGAAACGCATGGATTCGTGGATCACCGGATTGGTGATCAGATGGTAATCGTCAATCACCAGGAACAGCGGGCGATGCCATTCGGCCAGCTCAATGAACAGTTGGGCGAACAGGGAGGAGAGGCTGGCGTACTGGCGTTTTTGCACCATCACTTCGCTGGTGACGCAATGCCCGTTAGTCGCCTGCTGTATGGCGGCGATCAGGTAGCTGGCAAAGCGCTCCTGCTGGTTATCGCCCTCATCAAGGGAGTACCAGCCTAAATCGCTTTTGCCTGCGGCCCACTGTGAGATGAGCGTTGTTTTTCCATAACCTGCAGGACTCGTAACCAGCGCCAGTCGGAAATTATTCGCGCCGGAAAGTTTCGCCAGCAGACGTTCGCGGACCACAGTATGGTCAAGACGAACCGGGCGACTTAATTTGGACGGAATCAACATAAGTTTTTCACTTCACTGTGGGGAAACGAGGGAAATCGATTTTTTTTGCGCTTCGTAATTAATAGATATAAGGTCGGCCAGAAAAGGAACTATTGCAAGTTATGTCCGTCTTTTCTATCCCTTAATTTGCACTCTGTCACAAAATTATTTCTCATTGACCGGGAACTTTCTTAGATGCCCTATATCCCGCATGGATGCTGGCTTGTATGCATTTAGTGCGCTTATCCTGAAACTGGTTTCATTAGGCGATTCTCATCACGAAGTTAATAAATAACCGGTATAGTTATTCCTGGAAAATAACCCTCTGAGAAAGGCCTAAAAGCAAGAAATATTATTCCTGGTAAGCAATCATTTCTGCTGTTATTAATTTCATCCGAAACTGCATTTCATTTTTTTGACACTCTTCCCGTTTATCCTCGCGCCGTATTGGCACACTCGTTCTATGCTCACAGAGTGGCCTTGATCACACTTTTGCGCTCATCCCCGCTACTCCTCCCTGTCTAATCCCTGGCAGGAGGAGGAAGAGCCGGAATGAGCCTGGCACACTAGCGCCATTATCTTTTCTTTCTCTACAGGATGCCGATTCCCTATGTCTCAGCCTACCTTCAACAAAGCTCAATTTCAGGCTGCCCTGACGCGTCAGTGGCAGCGATTTGGTTTGTCTGCAGCCGAAGACATGACGTCTCATCAGTGGTGGCAGGCCGTGAGCGGTGCGCTGGCCGAACTGCTCAGTGCTCAGCCTGCGGCGAAGCCGGTGAAAAACCAGCGTCATGTGAACTACATCTCCATGGAGTTCCTGATCGGTCGTCTGACCGGCAACAACCTGCTGAACCTCGGCTGGTATCAGGAGGTGAGCGACGTGCTCAGCGAGCACAGCGTTAACCTGACCGATCTGCTGGAAGAAGAGACCGACCCCGGTTTAGGTAACGGCGGGTTAGGGCGTCTGGCGGCCTGTTTCCTGGATTCCATGGCAACCGTGGGGCAATCCGCTATCGGGTATGGTCTGAACTACCAGTACGGCCTGTTCCGTCAGTCCTTTAACGACGGGAATCAGATTGAAGCGCCGGACGACTGGCATCGCGGCAGCTATCCGTGGTTCCGCCACAACGCACAGCTCGATGTGCAGGTGGGTATCGGCGGGAAAGTGTCTAAACAGGGCCACTGGGAGCCGGGTTTTGTGATCACCGGTGAAGCCTGGGATCTGCCGGTGCTGGGCTATCGCAACGGCGTGGCGCAGCCGCTACGTCTGTGGCAGGCGAAGCACGCCCATCCGTTCAACCTGACCAAATTTAACGACGGCGATTTTCTGCGTGCCGAGCAGCAGGGTATCGACGCCGAAAAACTGACTAAAGTGCTCTACCCGAACGACAACCATCTGGCGGGCAAAAAGCTGCGCCTGATGCAACAGTATTTCCAGTGCGCCTGTTCCGTGGCGGATATCCTGCGTCGCCATCATCTGGCGGGGCGTAAGCTGTCAGAGTTGGCGGATTACGAAGTGATTCAGCTCAACGATACCCACCCAACCATCGCCATTCCTGAACTGCTGCGCGTGCTGCTGGATGAGCACCAGCTGAGCTGGGACGCGGCCTGGGCAATCACCAGCAAAACCTTCGCCTACACCAATCACACCCTGATGCCAGAAGCGCTGGAGTGCTGGGATGAGAAACTGGTGAAAGCGCTGCTGCCGCGCCATATGCAGATCATCAATCAGATCAACGATCGGTTCAAAGTGCTGGTGACGAAAACCTGGCCGGGCGATAAAGCGGTCTGGGCGAAACTGGCGGTGGTGCACGATAAACAGGTCCGCATGGCGAACATGTGCGTGGTCAGCGGTTTTGCGGTGAACGGCGTGGCGGCGCTGCACTCGGATCTGGTGGTTAAAGATCTGTTCCCGGAATATCACCAGCTTTGGCCGAACAAATTCCATAACGTCACCAACGGCATCACGCCGCGTCGCTGGATCAAACAGTGCAACCCGGCTTTCGCCGCGCTGCTGGATAAAACGCTGAAGAAAGAGTGGGCCAACGATCTCGACCAGCTGATCAACCTGGAAAAGCAGGCTGACGATGCCAAATTCCGCCAGAAATACCAGGCCATCAAACAAGAGAACAAAGTGCGCCTCGCGGCGTTCGTGAAAGTGCGCACGGGGATTGAAATCAACCCGAACGCGATTTTTGATATCCAGATCAAACGCCTGCACGAGTACAAACGTCAGCACCTGAACCTGCTGCACATTCTGGCGCTGTACAAAGAGATCCGCGAAAACCCGAACGCGAACCGCGTGCCGCGCGTATTCCTCTTCGGTGCCAAAGCGGCGCCGGGCTACTACCTGGCGAAGAACATTATCCTCGCCATTAACAAAGTGGCTGAAGCGGTGAACAACGATCCGCAGGTGGGCGACAAGTTGAAAGTGGTGTTCCTGCCGGATTACTGCGTGTCCGCAGCGGAAATGCTGATCCCGGCGGCGGATATCTCCGAGCAGATTTCGACTGCGGGCAAAGAGGCGTCCGGCACCGGTAACATGAAGCTGGCCCTGAACGGTGCCTTAACCGTCGGTACGCTGGACGGCGCGAACGTTGAAATCGCTGAGCAGGTGGGTGAAGAGAATATCTTTATCTTCGGTCACACGGTCGAGGAGGTGAAAGCCCTTAAAGCCAAAGGCTACGATCCGGTGAAATGGCGCAAGAAAGACAAGGTTCTGGATGCAGTGCTGAAGGAGCTGGAAAGCGGCAAATACAGCGACGGCGACAAACACGCCTTCGACCAGATGCTGCACAGCATCGGCAAACAGGGCGGCGATCCGTATCTGGTAATGGCTGATTTCGCGGCCTACGTTGAAGCGCAGAAGCAGGTGGATGTGCTGTACCGCGATCAGGACGCCTGGACGCGCGCATGTATTCTGAATACCGCGCGCTGCGGGATGTTCAGCTCTGACCGTTCAATCCGTGATTATCAGGCCCGTATCTGGCAGGCAAAACGCTAAGGAAGCGCGATGGACAGCAAACGTCTGGATAATGCCGCCCTGGCGGCGGGGATCAGCCCCAGTTACATCAATGCTCACGGCAAACCACAGTCAATTGGCGCTGAAACCAAACGACGTTTGCTGGACGCCATGCACAAAACAACGCCCGCCGCGAAAGCGGCGGTAGCGCCGGTGCCGGTGGTGAAAGTGTTCACTGCCGGTAAGAAGATGGCGCTGCTGGTGGAAGGCCGCGACGAATTCAGCTGGCTGTTAACCACCGAAGAGGGCCAGCAGCATAAGGGCCATGCGACGGGCGGGAAAAATCTCACCCTTCCGGCAAAACTGCCGCACGGCTACCACACCCTGACGCTGACGCAGGATGATAAGCGCTATCACTGCCGGGTGATCATCGCGCCAAAACGCTGCTACGAGCCGCAGGCGCTGCTCGACGGAAAAAAGCTGTGGGGCGCCTGCGTGCAGCTTTACACGCTACGTTCTAATGAAAACTGGGGGATCGGCGATTTCGGCGATCTGAAAAATATGCTGGCGGAGGTGGGCAAGCGCGGAGGGGCCTTTATCGGCCTCAACCCGATCCATGCCCTCTATCCGGCGAACCCGGAAAGCGCCAGCCCGTATAGCCCGTCGTCCCGCCGTTGGCTGAATGTGATTTATATCGACGTCAACGCGCTGGAGGATTTCAGGAAAAGCAAAGAGGCCCAGGCGTGGTGGAATCTCACCACCACGCAGCAGACGCTGAAACAGGTGCGTGAAGCCGACTGGGTCGACTATGCGACGGTGACGGCCCTGAAAATGGCAGCCCTGCGTATGACCTGGAAAGGCTTTGCAAAGCGCACGGACGACCAGATGAAAGCGTTCCGTCAGTTCGTCGCCCAGGAAGGCGAAAGCCTCTACTGGCAGGCGGCGTTTGACGCGCTGCATGCGTATCAGGTGAAAGAGGACGAAATGCGCTGGGGCTGGCCGGTGTGGCCGGAAGCCTATCAGTCGGTGGACTCGCCGGAAGTGAAAGCCTTCTGCAAGCAACACGCCGATGAAGTGGACTTTTTCCTGTGGCTGCAATGGCTGGCGTACAGTCAGTTTGCCGCCTGCTGGCAGGAGAGCCAGGGCTACGACATGCCGATTGGTCTGTATCGCGATCTGGCCGTAGGCGTGGCGGAAGGCGGAGCCGAAACCTGGTGCGACCGCGAGCTTTACTGCCTGAAAGCCTCCGTCGGCGCCCCGCCGGATATCCTCGGCCCGCTGGGACAGAACTGGGGATTGCCGCCGATGGACCCGCATGTGATGGTCGCGCGCGGGTACGAGCCGTTTATCGATCTGCTGCGCGCCAATATGCAAAACTGCGGCGCGCTGCGTATCGACCACGTGATGTCCGTGCTGCGCCTGTGGTGGATCCCTTACGGTGAAACGGCGGATCACGGTGCCTATGTGCATTATCCGGTGGACGATCTGCTGTCGATCCTCGCGCTGGAAAGTCAGCGTCACAACTGCATGGTGATTGGCGAAGATCTCGGCACTGTGCCGGTTGAAATCGTCAGTAAATTACGCGAGAGTGGCGTTTATTCATACAAAGTACTCTATTTCGAAAGTGACCATGAGAAGACGTTCCGTTCGCCGCAAGCGTACCCTCAACAATCAATGGCTGTCGCGACAACGCATGATCTTCCTACGCTGCGAGGCTACTGGGAGAGCGGTGATCTCACGCTCGGCAAAACGTTAGGGTTATATCCAGACGAAGTGGTGCTGCGCGGGCTGTATCAGGACCGCGAGCTGGCCAAACAGGGGCTGCTGGATGCGCTGCACAAGCACGGCTGCCTGCCAAAACGCGCCGGGCATAAAGCCTCGCTGATGGCGATGACGGCAACCCTGAATCGCGGCATGCAGCGCTATATCGCCGACAGCAATAGCGCCCTGCTGGGCCTGCAACCCGAGGACTGGCTGGGAATGGCGGAGCCGGTGAACATTCCGGGCACCAGCTATCAGTACAAAAACTGGCGGCGCAAGCTCTCCACCACCCTTGAAAAGATGTTTGCCGATGACGGTGTGAACAAGCTGATTAAGGATTTGGATAAGCGCAGAAAAGCGAAGAAGTGATAAAAAAGCCCGGCAAACATCATCAGTTTGCCGGGCTTTTAACGTGTTAGGCCGGGTCAGGCGTAAACGCCACCCGGCTTTTTGTGCTTAAACCACCATCGCCAGCAGCAGACACCCAATCAGGCCGCACACTGAGATAATCGTTTCCAGCATCGACCAGGACTTGATGGTCTCGCCGATCGTCAGGTTGAAGTACTCCTTGAACAGCCAGAAGCCTGGATCGTTCACGTGGGAGAAGATGACGCTACCGGAACCCACTGCGATAACCATCAGCTCAGGGCTAACGCCCGTGGTGGCAATCAGTGGCGCTACAATACCGCCGGCAGTGATTGCCGCAACGGTTGCAGAACCCAGCGCGATACGCAGCACCGCAGCAATCGACCAGGCCATCAGGATTGGCGAAATGTTGGTTTCATGCATCATCGAGGCGATGTATTTGTCTACGCCGCTGTCGACCAGAACCTGCTTGAACGCACCGCCACCGCCGATAATCAGCAGCATCATGGCGATGATTTTGATGGAAGAGCCAAGCGTCTCGTTGATCTGATCCATGCTACGACCACGGTTCAGACCGAAGGTGAAGAGGGCAATCAGAACCGCAATCAGCGTCGCCATCACCGGGTCACCGAGGAACTCAGCGACGGAGAGGAACGCGTGACCTTTTGGCAGCACCATTTCGGCGACTGCGCGCATCGCCATCAGCACAACCGGCACCAGAGAGGTCCAGACGCTGACGCCAAAGCTTGGCATTTCCGCTTCGGTGAAGGTTTTTGCGCTATACAGACCTTCCGGAATTGGCTTGTCGATACCTTTCAGGCAGCGTGCAAACACTGGGCCTGCCAGAATAACGGTTGGGATCGCCAGAATCGTACCGAACAGCAGGGTTTTACCCATATCTGCGTGGAAGATGGTCGCGATAGCGGTTGGGCCCGGGTGCGGCGGCAGGAAGCCGTGCGTAACGGACAGGGCAGCCGCCATCGGCACGCCGACGAACAGCAGCGGAATGTTGGCGGCAGCCGCGATGGTGAAGACCAGCGGCAGCATCAGTACGAAGCCGACTTCATAGAACAGCGCGAAACCGACGGTAAAACCGGTTAACACCACCGCCCACTGAATGTGTTGCTTACCAAATTTGGCAATCAGCGTGGTCGCGATGCGCTGTGCACCGCCGCAGTCTGCCAGCATTTTACCGAGCATGGCACCGAAGCCCATGATTAGCGCCAGGCTGCCGAGCGTTCCGCCCACACCTGCTTTAATTGAGCTGATGACTTTCACCAGCGGCATCCCTTGCATCAGACCCACTGCAAGTGCCACCAGAACCAGAGCGATGAAGCCGTTCAGTTTGAAACGGATCATCAAGAGCAGTAATAAGACAACACCGATAGCGACAATAACTAATGGCATGATTAACCTGGCCTTTCAATTGTTATGGGTAACGTCATTGTTTCAACGACAATTTCCGATTGTCCCAACCGGGAACAGAGAATTAACGGCACTAATACTGATTGCCTGCGAAACTAATAAGTTTAGTCGGCTGTTATGAGGATGCTTAGTGCCCACGCGAATGATACGGGTAACATATGCGGATTGAGAATCACCCAGGCAGGCAAAATTTGAATTATGAGACGCAGGTCAACATATGGGGCGGGGAGCGACAGGCAAACAAAAGCCGGGGGGCGAAATCGCCTTACCCGGCCTGGGATCTGATTTAACGGCCCGGCTCGCTGCGCGGCACCGGGTAAAAACAGACGGGAACTTAGTAGTAAGAGTGCTCGCCGCGCTGGTGTTCGGTGAGATCGCGCACGCCTTTCAGTTCCGGGAACTCGTTCAGCATCTGCTTCTCGATCCCTTCTTTCAGGGTCACGTCGACCATGGAACAGCCGTTACAGCCGCCGCCGAATTGCAGGATCGCCAGACCGTCTTCGGTGATCTCCATCAGCGTGACTTTACCGCCGTGGCCGGCCAGCTGCGGGTTGATCTGGGATTGCAGCAGATATTCTACGCGCTCCATCAGCGGCGCATCATCAGACACTTTACGCATTTTGGCGTTTGGTGCTTTCAGCGTCAGCTGAGAACCCAGCTGATCGGTGACGAAATCGATCTCGGCGTCATCAAGGTATGGCGCGCTTAACTCATCGACATAGGCGGTGAGCTGCTCAAATTTAAGGGCAGTGTCAGATGCTTCCACAGCGTCCGGAGGACAATAAGAGACACCGCATTCTGCATTCGGAGTGCCTGGATTAATCACAAACACGCGGATCTGCGTCCCTTCTTCCTGATTTGCCAGCAGTTTGGCAAAGTGTGATTGTGCAGAATCGGAAATACGGATCATAGCTTTGGCCTAATAGTTGACTAAATTACCTGGGTATAATAATACGCCCATCGGAAAAGGGCTACAAGGTACGACACAAACACCATACCTGAACCGTCGCTGCGCCGCTTTGCAAAAGCAGTCGGGAAAGCTCCGCCACGGTGCTGCCGGTTGTGACGACATCATCCACAATCGCGATATGGCGCCCCTTGACCGCTAAATCAAGGCGAAAGGCATTTTTTAGATTTCTTTTGCGCAACCGAGCGCTTAACCGATGCTGAACGGCCGTTGCGTGTGTGCGTTTTAACGCGGCCGGTTGCCAGTCACAGCGTAGCCAACGGGAAAGAGGGCGACACAACAGATCGCTCTGATTGTACCCGCGACGCCAGTGACGTCGACGGTGCAACGGCACGCTGATAAGAAGATCCACGGCAGGTAACCCCCGTGAGCGCCGGGCCTGCAAAACGGCGAGTACCAGCAGGCGCGCCAGCGGTCCCGCCAGCTGGGTCTGGCGAGAAAACTTAAACTGGTGGATCAGGCTGCTCAGGGGCTGAACGTAATTATCGACCGCCACCAGATCGCCCCACGGCGGCGGTTTTTGCAGGCATCGCCCGCAGGGGATATCGACGCGCGTTGCGGATAAACCGCACTGGGGACAGCAGGGAGGGCGGCGCTCGAAGGCGCGCGTGCAGACGGAGCAGATCCCCCAGCGGCTCATCCTGAGCGGCATTCGGCATAGCCAGCACAAGCCGGGCACTGATAGCATGGGCAACTTCCTTGTTAAAAAAGAGAATCCTAACCGATGAACAATCTTTGGTGGCAGACCATGGGCACGGGAAATGTTGATCTTGTGCTGCTGCACGGATGGGGGCTGAACGCTGAAGTCTGGCATTGCATTCAGGAGGAACTGGCCTCGCAGTTTACGCTGCATCTGGTGGATCTGCCGGGATTTGGCCGCAGCCACGGGTTTGGCGCGATGCCCCTCGATGAGATGGCCCGGCATGTTCTGGAACGCGCGCCGCAAAAAGCGATCTGGCTCGGCTGGAGCCTGGGCGGGCTGGTGGCGAGCCAGATAGCCCTGACGCACCCGGAGCGCGTTCAGGCGCTGGTGACGGTCGCATCATCGCCTTGCTTTGCGGCGCGGGATGAGTGGCCGGGTATCAAGCCGGAGGTGTTGGCCGGTTTCCAGCAGCAGCTGAGCGAAGATTTCAAGCGGACGGTTGAGCGCTTTCTGGCGCTGCAAACTCTGGGAACCGAAACGGCGCGTCAGGATGCGCGAATGCTCAAAAACGCGGTGCTGGCACTTCCCATGCCGGAGGTTGAGGTGCTTAACGGTGGGCTGGAAATTCTGAAAACCGTCGACCTGCGTGAACCGCTGGCCGCGCTTTCAGTGCCGCATCTGCGAATCTACGGTTATCTGGATGGCCTGGTGCCGCGCAAAGTGGTGCCGATGCTGGATGCGCTATGGCCGAACAGCGAGTCGAAGGTCATTGCCAAAGCCGCACATGCGCCTTTCGTCTCGCACCCCGAGGCGTTTTGCGACGCGCTAACGGCGTTAAGTCAGCGTTTAAACTGATTATTTACTGATCCACCTGGAAAAAGTTTCATACCGCAACAATACTTCAAATATCGTTGCGGAAGTTGAGCCTACGATAATCAAAACTACAAACCTATGGAGAGTAATGGTTATGAAACTTGTTACGGGAATTGTTACATCACTGGTTATTGGGTCTCTGTCATTTGGCGTATTTGCAGCGAAAGAGCTGGAAAAAGACAAAGTTAAAGAGATGAATCTGACCAAAATTGGCGAGATTACGACCTCAAAAACGACTGCGCCAATGGATGCACGTAAAGAATTATCGAAAAAAGCTGATGAGCTGGGCGGTACGTATTATGTAGTGACCAGCGCGAACAAAGGCGAGAAAACCGTTCATGCAACGGCGGAAGTCTATAAATAACAGTATTGCCGGGCGGCATAGGCTGCCCGGCAAATCGTGTTAGCGCAGCGCCCACCACTCCCTTAAGCAGGCTTTGCCTTCCGGACAGCTTTTGCAGCTACCCGTCAAACAACTATCCGCATCTTCCTGAATCCGCACGGCTTTACCCATCGCTTCCATTCGTTCGAGCATAGCATCGATCATCGGCTGCGGCGTATGCAGGGAAAGGCTCAACTGTCTGGCCTCCATTCTCCCCTGAAGTGCCAGTAAATCACGAACCTGAATCATCGATGCCATCATCTCACCTCTTAGTGGCAGTCGCCCGCAGGGCTGTTACAGCAGTTCGCCGCGGTTTTATTCGTGGCCAGCAGGTTGACGTTCACGCGGCTACGGGCGCGGCGCAACAGGCCAATCAGCACGACGTTGAACAGCACCACCGCCAGAATGCACACCAGACTGTAGCGCGGATGCTGGCTGAAGTTAGCCGCCTGGTAGAAGACGGTTGCCAGCGAGTAAGCGATGTTCAGCCCCCACAGGACCGAGAAGCCCATCCAGCCGCGGCTGGATTCGCGGGCAATGGCCCCCATTACCGAAATGCACGGAATGTAGAGCAGGACGAAAATCAGATAGCTGTACGCCGCTGAAGGGCTGCCAAATTTTTGGCTCATCACACCCATCGCACCGGTGGCCATTTCGCCGTCGCCTTTGCTGGCTTCGATAGGGTTTGCCAGTACGCTCAGGCTGATGGTGTCTTTCAGGCTCTGCCAGGTTTCGTCCACGGCGCTGAGCAGCTCGTCACCGAGATGGAACTCAGCTGGGTTAAACTCCTCTTCCTGAATATTTTCCGCCGTATAGAGCGTGTTGAGCGTGCCGACCACCACCTCTTTCGCCATCGCACCGGTAAACAGCCCGACGGTGGCCTGCCAGTTATCTTCGTGAACGCCAATCGGCTTGAACAGCGGGGTGATAACGCGACTCACGGAAGCCAGCGCCGAGTCGTTGATGTTATCTGCCGCCTGGCCGCTGAGGGTAAAGCTGTTCAGCGCGCTCAGGAAAATACTGACGATCACGATCACTTTACCGGCACGGAGAACGAAGCCTTTCAGGCGCTGCCAGGTCTGGATCAGCAGGCTTTTGATATGCGGCACGTGGTAAACCGGCAGCTCCATCACAAACGGCGACGCTTCGCCGCGCATGATGGTGTGCTTAAGCATCAGGCCGGTGAGAATCGCCATCACAATCCCCAGCAGGTAGAGGGAGAAGACTGCCAGTGCGCCTTCCTGACCAAAGAACGCCGCCGCAAAGACCGCGAAGATCGCCAGACGCGCCCCGCAGGACATAAACGGCGCCATCATGATGGTCATCAGACGCTCA
Source organism: Lelliottia sp. 489 (assembly GCF_050435885.1). Lineage (NCBI taxonomy): Bacteria > Pseudomonadati > Pseudomonadota > Gammaproteobacteria > Enterobacterales > Enterobacteriaceae > Lelliottia > Lelliottia sp. 489. The sequence goes on from NZ_JBNDLC010000006.1 coordinate 149,289, forward strand.
CGCGGAGCATCCAGAGTACGTGCGCCCATCACCGACGGCACGTTACAGCCAAAGCCGACAATCAGCGGGACGAAGGACTTGCCCGGCAAACCGAGCGCCTGCATCAGGCGGTCCATCACGAACGCCGCGCGGGCCATATAGCCGGAATCTTCAAGGAAGGAGAGGAACAGGTACATCATGCCGATCTGCGGCACCAGCGGCAGAACAGTGTTTATCCCGCCGCCCAGCCCCTGGGCGAGGAAAATCGTCAGCCACTCCGGGAAATGCAGGGTGTAGCCCAGCCATTGCAGGCCGTGAATGAAGATCGCAACCGAGCCGACATCGAACAGTGGCTGCAGCGCACCGCCGATGTTGATGGCGAGCAGGAACATCACATACATCACCAGCAGGAAGATCGGCAAACCGAGGAAACGGTTCAGAATGATTTTATCCACCGCCGCGGTGAAACGGCTCGGCTCGGCGGTCAGGGTATTGCTGACCACTTCGCAAATGGCCGCGATACTCTGATAGCGCGCATCGGCGATATGCAGCGCCGGATCGTCCAGCTCGTCGCTCAGGCGTGCCAGCGACATCTCCAGACTCTCTGCGGCGTCGCCAGCGTAGCCCCGGCTATAAATATCGCCTTCCAGCATTTGTAGCCCAAGCCAGTTGCGCTGTTTTTGTGGCATCGCGTTGTTCATCTCTCCGGCCAGAATGCTGGCCTCGCGCACCAGCGGCTGCGGATAGTGAACCAGCTCCAGATCGGTATTGCCCGTATGGCGATCGACCGCCAGCTTCAGGGCGTCAATTCCGCGCGCACGGGTCGAGACCAGTGGAATGACCGGGCAGCCGAGACGGGCGGAAAGCGCATCGATATCAATGCGAATTTTTTGCTTCTCGGCGATATCGAGCATATTCAGCGCCACGATGCACGGAATGCCCAGCTCCAGCAGTTGCAGTGTCAGGTAGAGGTTACGCTCAAGATTGGAGGCATCGACGACGTTAATCAGTAAATCCGCATCGCCGCTCAGAATATAGTGACAGGCAATCTGCTCATCGAGAGAGGTCTGGGACGAAATGGTGGTGAGTGAATAGGTGCCAGGCAGGTCAACGAGGGTGACCTGATGATCGATTGTTGAAAACTGGCCTTCTTTACGTTCTACCGTGACGCCCGCCCAGTTACCGACACGCTGACGCGCACCCGTTAACTGATTAAATAAGGTTGTCTTGCCGGAATTAGGATTACCAATTAAGCCAATGGTTAATTTTTTCATTGTTTTAGACTCGGTATAACTGCTGGCGGTTTATCGGGCTAAAGCTTCGACTTCTAATAAGGCGAGGTCTTTCTTACGCAATACCAGATTGACGCGACGGGTTTCGATATGAATGGGATCGCCCAAGGGTGCAATGCGAACCACCTGGAATGATGATCCTGGCAGCATGCCTAACGACAGCAGTTTTTGACGATACGCCGGGCTAATTTCGCGGGCAAAACCGGTAATTTTCCAGGCACTGTCTGGTGTGAATTGCATAGAGACCACTTTTACCGAAGGTTAAATAATCAACAGGTTCATGATAATGAGAATGGTTTCTATCAGCAATATTTAAAATGTGACGGGATGTTCATATGAGGGGTAAATCGAGGACTGTTTGACCTTGCTCAATATTTATTGAAATGGAGCGTCAGGGATGAATAATTAATTTGTTAACTAAGTGATAATCGATGGTTTAAATATGGATATGCAATCGGTTCCATATTTAATAAATAATGAGTGAGTACATTCTTATTTATTTTAATGTTGTGGGGTCTGATTGCCGGGCGGGAACGTGTTTGCCCGGCCAGGGGATACACAGGCCGGGCAAATGTATTTAACGTTAGCGCTTCTTGCCCATCGCGGCGGCCAGCGCATCCATCATCGCGCTGTTACCGGCAGGCTGCGCCTGAGGGCGAGGTTTCGCGGCTTTCGCGTTTGGACGCGATTGCTCACGCGCACCACCTCCGTTGCTGCGGCGGGCGTTGGTTTCGCCTGGCTGCTCGTCGAGACGCATCGTGAGCGCGATACGCTTACGCTGCATATCCACTTCCAGCACTTTTACCTTCACGATATCGCCCGCTTTGACCACGGTGTGCGGGTCTTCCACGAACTTATCCGCCAGCGATGAGATATGCACCAGGCCATCCTGATGGACGCCGATGTCGACAAAGGCACCAAAGTTGGTGACGTTGGTGACCGCGCCTTCCAGCACCATGCCCGGCTGCAGATCCTTCATCGTCTCCACGCCTTCGGCGAATTTCGCCGTTTTGAACTCAGGGCGCGGGTCGCGGCCTGGTTTTTCCAGCTCTTTGATGATGTCGGTTACGGTCGGCACACCGAATTTGTCGTCGGTGAAATCGACAGCTTTCAGATCGCGCAGGTTGGTGCTGTTGCCCATCAGATCTTTCAGAGCCTGCTGCGTGGCGGCCAGAATACGCTCCACGACCGGATAGGCTTCCGGGTGAACCGTAGAGGCGTCCAGCGGGTTATCGCCGTGGTTGATACGCAGGAAGCCCGCGCACTGTTCGAAGGCTTTCGGCCCCAGACGGCTCACTTTCAGCAGTTGCTGACGATTCTGGAACTGGCCATTCTCATCGCGCCAGGCAACGATGTTCTGTGCCATCATGCGGGTTAAGCCCGCCACGCGGGTGAGCAGGGCTACGGAGGCGGTATTCAGGTCCACGCCGACGGCGTTCACGCAGTCTTCCACCACCGCATCCAGACGACGCGCCAGCTGAGTCTGGCTGACGTCGTGCTGATACTGACCCACGCCGATGGATTTCGGATCGATTTTCACCAGCTCGGCCAGCGGGTCCTGCAGTCGACGGGCAATAGAGACCGCGCCGCGCAGGGAAACGTCCAGATCCGGGAACTCGAGCGCCGCCAGTTCGGACGCGGAATAGACCGACGCACCGGCTTCGCTGACGATCACCTTCTGCGCGGTCACTTTCGGGAACTGCTGCTGCACATCGAGGAAGAAACGTTCAGTTTCACGGGAGGCGGTGCCGTTACCAATCGCCACCAGCTCAACGTTGTATTTTTCACACAGGGCGGCAACCACAACGGCGGCTTTCGCGGCCTGGCCGGTATGTGGATAGATGGTATCAGTCGCGACCAGTTTGCCGGTGCCGTCGACGACGGCCACTTTCACGCCGGTACGCAGGCCCGGATCGAGACCCATCGTTGCGCGCAGACCCGCCGGGGCAGCCATCAGCAGATCATGCAAGTTACGGGCAAAAACATTGATCGCTTCGTCTTCTGCGCGCTCGCGCACGGTGCCCATCAGTTCGGTTTCGAGGTGCATCAGCACTTTGATGCGCCAGGTCCAGCTCACCACGCCTTTGCGCCAGCTATCTGCCGGGGCGTTATTCAGGCGCAGGCCGAGATGGTCAGTAATAATCTGCTCGCAGTAGCTCTCTTTCGGCGGCTCGTCGAACTGCGGATCGGCATTGAGAGAGAGTTGCAGCACACCTTCGTTGCGGCCACGGAACATGGCCAGCGCGCGGTGCGATGGGGCGGTTGAAATCGGTTCATGGTGATCGAAGTAGTCGCGGAATTTCGCGCCTTCCTCTTCTTTACCGCTCACGACGGTAGAGACGATGTGGGCATTTTTCCACAGGTAATCACGCACTTTGGAGAGCAGCGCGGCGTCTTCGGCAAAACGCTCCATCAGAATGTAGCGCGCGCCATCAAGGGCGGCTTTGGTGTCGGCCACGCCTTTTTCTGCATCGATAAATTTCGCGGCTTCCGTTTCGGGATCGTGCGACGGCGTAGTCCACAGCAGATCGGCCAGCGGCTCGAGGCCTGCTTCAATCGCAATCTGCCCGCGGGTGCGGCGCTTAGGTTTGTACGGCAGATAGAGGTCTTCCAGCTCGGTTTTACTCATTGTGCCGTTGATGGCACCTGCCAGCGCATCGGTCAGTTTGCCCTGCTCGCCAATGGATTTGAGAATAGCCTGGCGACGATCTTCCAGCTCACGCAGGTAGCCCAGACGGGTCTCCAGGTTGCGCAGCTGCGTGTCATCCAGACCGCCGGTGACTTCCTTACGATAACGTGCAATAAACGGCACGGTGTTCCCTTCATCAAGCAGGCGAACGGCAGCTTCTACCTGTTCGGCTCTGGCCTGAAGTTCACCCGCAATAATGCGGCAGAGCGAATCTTTCATCATGGCTTTGTCATCTGGTTTGTCGAAAAACAGGGGATAGTTATACGGACTGGCACGGCAAAATGCCAGTCGTGGAGGGCGCTCTCGGACTATTTAACGTACTCAATTTCGTTGATGTACCAGCTGGCTTCCCCGGCAGGTGTCTGGACGACGGCTAAATCGCCGACTTCCTTTTTCAGCAGCGCGCGGGCCATCGGCGAGTCGATTGAGATGTAATCCTTACGACCAAAAATTTCATCGTAGCCGACAATGCGAAAACGCCGGGTCGCGCCGTCATCGTTCTCGATCTCTACCCATGCGCCGAAGAAGACTTTGCCTTCCTGCTGCGGTGAATAATCCACGATTCGCAGGTTCTCGAGGCATTTAGTCAGATAACGGACCCGGCGATCAATCTCGCGCAGGCGTTTTTTATTATACTGATAGTCAGCGTTCTCGCTGCGGTCGCCAAGACTGGCTGCCCAGGTCACTTTTTTGGTCACTTCCGGGCGCTCTTCCCGCCAGAGGTAATCCATCTCTTTTTTGAGTTTTTCGTACCCTTCGCGGGTGATCAGCGGCGTTTTCATGGGATGACCTTTAAGACTCTACTCAATGACAGGCATTACGCACATTACGTACCACATAGCTTACCAGACAGGATTAATAATGATTTATGTGATGAAATGTGCAGATAAGCTCCTGTTAAATATGCTTTGTAACAATTTCGACTAGAATTTATACCAGATTTAGCTGGTCGTAGACGTGCACTTTTTTAGAATACGTACTGAAACACTATCCGGGCCTTTGGGAGTACATACAATGCAAGAGAACTATAAAATTCTGGTCGTGGATGACGACATGCGCCTGCGTGCGCTGCTGGAGCGTTATCTGACCGAGCAGGGCTTCCAGGTTCGAAGCGTGGCGAACGCCGAGCAAATGGATCGCCTGCTTACCCGTGAATCGTTCCACCTGATGGTGCTCGATTTAATGCTTCCTGGCGAAGACGGGCTCTCCATCTGCCGTCGTCTGCGCAGCCAGAGCAACCCGATGCCGATCATTATGGTGACGGCGAAAGGGGAAGAAGTTGACCGTATCGTGGGCCTGGAAATTGGCGCCGACGACTACATTCCTAAACCGTTTAACCCGCGTGAGCTACTGGCGCGTATCCGTGCTGTACTTCGTCGTCAGGCGAACGAACTGCCGGGCGCACCGTCTCAGGAAGAAGCGGTGATTGCCTTCGGTAAGTTCAAGCTGAACCTCGGCACCCGCGAAATGTTCCGCGAAGATGAGCCGATGCCACTCACCAGCGGTGAATTTGCGGTGCTGAAAGCGCTGGTGAGCCATCCGCGTGAGCCGCTGTCCCGCGATAAACTGATGAACCTGGCACGCGGTCGCGAATACTCCGCCATGGAGCGTTCCATCGACGTACAGATCTCCCGTCTGCGCCGCATGGTCGAAGAAGATCCTGCGCATCCTCGTTATATTCAGACCGTCTGGGGTCTGGGCTACGTCTTCGTGCCGGACGGTTCTAAGGCATGAAGCGAATGCGCTTTTCACCGCGCAGCTCGTTTGCCCGTACCCTGTTACTGATCGTCACCCTGCTGTTCGTCAGCCTGGTGACGACGTATCTGGTGGTGCTGAACTTCGCGATTCTGCCAAGCCTGCAGCAGTTTAATAAGGTGTTAGCCTACGAAGTCCGTATGCTGATGACCGATAAACTGCAGCTTGAGGACGGCACGCAGCTGGTGGTGCCTCCGGCGTTCCGCCGTGAGATTTATCGTGAGCTGGGCATTTCGCTGTACTCAAACGAGGCGGCGGAAGACGCAGGTCTGCGCTGGGCGCAACACTACGAATTCTTAAGCCAGCAGATGGCGCAGCAGCTGGGCGGCCCAACGGAAGTGCGCGTTGAGGTCAACAAAAGCTCGCCGGTCGTCTGGCTGAAAACCTGGCTGTCACCCAATATCTGGGTGCGCGTCCCGCTGACTGAAATCCATCAGGGCGATTTCTCGCCGCTGTTCCGCTACACCCTGGCGATCATGCTGATGGCGATAGGTGGCGCGTGGCTGTTTATCCGAATACAAAACCGACCCTTGGTCGATCTTGAGCATGCGGCCCTGCAGGTGGGGAAAGGTATTATTCCGCCGCCGCTGCGTGAATACGGTGCTTCTGAAGTGCGATCGGTTACGCGCGCGTTCAACCATATGGCGGCAGGGGTGAAGCAGCTGGCAGACGATCGTACGCTGCTGATGGCGGGCGTGAGCCACGATCTGCGCACACCGCTGACGCGCATTCGCCTGGCGACAGAGATGATGGGCGAAGAGGACGGTTATCTCGCGGAGTCCATCAACAAGGACATCGAAGAGTGTAACGCAATCATCGAGCAGTTCATCGATTACCTGCGTACCGGTCAGGAGATGCCGATGGAGATGGCGGATCTCAACGGGGTGCTGGGCGAAGTGGTGGCCGCAGAGAGTGGTTACGAGCGTGAAATCGATACGGCACTGCAGCCGGGCGAAATTCAGGTGCGTATGCACCCGCTCTCTATCAAGCGCGCGGTCGCCAATATGGTGGTCAACGCGGCGCGCTACGGCAATGGCTGGATCAAAGTCAGTAGTGGCTCCGAACTGAATCGCGCCTGGTTCCAGGTGGAAGATGACGGTCCGGGGATCAAGCCTGAACAGCGTAAACATCTGTTCCAGCCGTTTGTACGCGGCGACAGCGCGCGCAGCACCAGCGGCACCGGATTAGGGCTGGCGATTGTGCAGCGTATTGTGGATAACCATAACGGGCTGCTGGAGATTGGTACCAGCGAACGGGGTGGGTTGAGCATCCGCGCGTGGCTGCCAGTCCCGGTGACGCGAGGGCAGGTGAAAGAGAATTAAAAAAAGCCGGGTGGCGTTACGCTTACCCGGCCTTCTCATGCTTTATAGTTCGGGTGAGCGCAGCGCCACCCGACACTATTTACAGCTTCTTACAGCTGCGGTCCTGCACTCACCAACGCCGCACCTGCTGGCGTATCGGTGTACTTCTCAAAGTTCTCAATAAACAGCTTCGCAAGGGCTTCTGCCTTCTCCTGCCACTGTTCCGGTGAGCCGTAGGTATTACGCGGGTCGAGGATATGGGTATCTACGCCCGGCAACGCCGTTGGGATTGCCAGATCGAACATCGGCAGGGTGAAGGTTTCCGCATCGTCCAGCGAGCCATCGATAATCGCGTCGATAATGGCGCGCGTATCTTTGATGGAAATACGTTTCCCCGTTCCGTTCCAGCCGGTGTTCACCAGATACGCTTGCGCGCCTGCAGCCTGCATGCGTTTCACCAGCACTTCTGCGTACTGCGTCGGGTGCAGCGACAGGAACGCCGCGCCGAAACAGGCGGAGAAGGTTGGGGTTGGCTCCGTCACACCGCGCTCAGTGCCCGCCAGTTTCGCGGTAAAGCCCGACAGGAAGTGATACTGCGTCTGGCTGGCCGTCAGGCGAGAAACCGGTGGCAGCACGCCAAAGGCATCGGCGGTCAGGAAGATCACCTTCGAGGCGTGGCCCGCTTTGGAGACCGGTTTGACGATGTTATCGATGTGATAGATCGGATACGACACGCGGGTGTTTTCGGTCTTCGAGGCATCGTCAAAATCAACGGTGCCATCAGCGAGCACGGTGACGTTTTCCAGCAGCGCATCGCGGCGGATGGCGCCGTAAATGTCCGGCTCGGCTTCGGCCGACAGACGGATCGTTTTGGCGTAGCAGCCGCCTTCGAAGTTGAACACGCCGTCGTCGTCCCAGCCGTGTTCATCGTCGCCAATTAACCGGCGCTTAGGATCGGTGGAGAGGGTGGTTTTCCCGGTCCCGGAGAGACCAAAGAACACGGCCACGTCCCCGTCTTCGCCCACGTTAGCGGAGCAGTGCATGGAGGCAATGCCCTGCAGCGGCAGCAGGTAGTTCATCACCGAGAACATCCCTTTCTTCATTTCGCCACCGTACCAGGTGCCGCCAATCAGCTGGACGCGCTCGGTCAGGTTGAAGGCAATGAAGTTTTCCGAGTTCAGGCCCTGCTCTTTCCACTGCGGGTTGGTGCATTTCGCGCCGTTCATGACGATGAAATCAGGCTCGAAATCCTGTAACTCTTCATCGGTCGGGCGAATAAACATGTTCTTCACGAAATGCGCCTGCCAGGCGACTTCGGTGATAAAGCGAACGGAGAGGCGAGTGTCGGCATTGGCGCCACAGAAGGCATCAACAATAAACAATCGCTTGCCGGAGAGTTGATTCGTGACGAGTCCTTTCAGATGCTGCCAGGTTTCCTGGGAGAGCGGCTTGTTGTCGTTCTTCCCTTTGCCCTTATCTGCCCACCACAGCGTATCGCGGGTAGTGTCGTCACGGACGATATACTTATCTTTCGGCGAACGGCCGGTAAAAATCCCGGTGTCCACGGCGATAGCACCAGTGTTCGTCAACACACCTCGCTCGTATCCCTCCAGTGCTGGATTGAGCTCTTCCTGATACAGCGTATCGTAATCGGGGTTGTAGACGATTTCCTGGACGTCGTTGATACCATAAGCCTTGAGATCTTGCGGGGTTAAGTCTTTAACGCGCATGTCACTGCTCCTTAGCCAATATGTACTGCCTGAAATTGTAGGGTTTTTCTTAGGATGTTAACCGCGACGGGGCTCATAGATTTACGTATCTGGACAAAACCCTTCCTGACGGAAAACGCTGTGACTCCTGTCACGAAGCAGGGCGGATTATCGCAGGATTCGCTTTTTTGTGGGGGGAAATGTTCTCAAAAGGTTAAAACATGGAGTATTTAACCGGAAGAATGTGAATGTAATCGCATACATGTAAGAAAGTTACGTAAGGATTACATTACGAAAAACGATTCAGCTTAAAAGGGAATTTTCCCCCTCACCGGGCGTGAGGGGGGAGGGCATCAATGAACCTGCGGATCCGCCGGGGAGGCGTTGTTGCGGATCTCGGCGATATCCATCGAGTTGAACACGTAGTGAGAACCACAGTAATCACAGTTCATATCGATTTCGCCATCTTCAGCCATGATGCTGTCGATCTCTTCGTCCGGCAGAGTACGCAGCGCGCCTGCGCAACGTTCACGGGAACAGGTGCATTTGAACTCCACGTCCTGCGGATCGTAAAGCGTCACCTCTTCTTCGTGATACAGACGCCACAGCACTTCATTCGCAGGCAGCGTAAACAGCTCTTCTGCTTTGATGGTTTCGGTCAGTGTCGCCAGATGCTCGAAATCGTTGCCCTGTGCGTTCTGGGCAGGCAGAACCTGCAGGAGCATACCGCCCGCCGCCAGTTGACCGTCCACTTCACCGGTGCGGATAAACAGGCGTGTTGGCAGCTGTTCGGAACGCAGGAAGTAATCTTCCAGGCACGCGGCCAGCGTATCGCCTTCCAGACCCACTACGCCTTGATAGCGCTCGCCTTCTTCTGGCGTAATGGTAATCACCAGGAAACCGTTGCCGACCAGCGTTTTCAAATCAGCACCTTCCGGCACCTCACCCTGCACGCGCGCCACACCGCGCATCTGCTGCTGGTTATTGCCGTTGATCACCGCCAGGGTCATCGGGCCGTCGCCCTGCAGCTGCACGGTGATATCCCCTGCAAACTTCAGCGTCGCTGTCAGCAGGCTGGTCGCCACCAGCAGTTCGCCAAGGATGTTTTTCACGGGCTGAGGATAGCTGTGGTTTTCGAGGATCTGTTTCCAGGTTTCGGATACCGTCACCAGCTCGCCGCGAACGGCAAATTGCTCAAACAGATAGCGATGTAATTGGTCGTGTTGGGACATAATTTTCTCTCTTTAAACGGCGATTACTCGTGTTCGCCGTGTTTAAATTTCATCAGATCGCGACGTTCTTTTTTATCCGGTCGCCTGTCCGGATGCGGCATAGTGAGGGCATTCATCTTGCGAGCCAGCGCCACTTTCTCGCGCTTTTCAACGCTTTCCGCCGTCTCTTCATACATCAGAACCGCTTCGGCAGCCGGGCGACGATGCTCGGTAACGGCTTTGACGATCACCGTGCGTTCATCGTTTCCCTGGCGCAGGGTCAGGGTGGCATTCAGTTCGACAAGTTTACTTGGCTTGCTGCGCTGCCCGTTGTAGTGCACCTTTCCCCCGTCGACCATTTCACGGGCCAGCGCGCGCGTTTTATAAAAACGGGCGGCCCATAGCCACTTATCCAGTCTTACCCCTTCGGAGGGTTTTTCTTTCATGGCGTCTCCTTCACGGTGAGTGAGGGGATCATTCGGCGATAGTCGTTCAGCGCCGGATGCCGCAGATAGCTTTTATCCGCCAGGCCGGAATCAGGATTCGTCACGCCCAGACAATAGCGAATACCAAATTTTGCCGCCGAATCCAGAATCGGTTCACTGTCATCAATGAACAAGGTTCTTTCGGGCTGCAAACCGGTCTCTTCCGCCACGGCCTGCCACAATCGCTGATCCTCTTTCGGATAACCAAATGTGTGGGTGGAAAGTAATAAATCAAGGTGCGACGCTAACCCGGTATGTTCGAGCTTTACCGCCAGATTGTGCGGATGCGCGTTGGTCAGCAAAATGCGTCGCTTGCCGCTCGCTTTTAGTGCATCCAAAAATGGCACCGTATCGTCGCGCAGCACCGCGTTCGGCCCCTGGGCGGTGGTCATGGCGCAGATATCCAGCCCGAGCTTTTCGCTCCAGTAATCCAGGCAGTACCAGTTTAGCGTATGCTGCACGGCGTGATACTGCTGGCGAATATAATCCTGCGCTTCTGCCGGAGTGATGCCCTGCTGCGCGCCATAAGTTTCAGGCACCAGTTTCTGCCAGAAGTGGGTATCAAATGCGAGATCGAGCAGCGTGCCGTCCATATCCAGCAGGACGGTATCAACGTCCTGCCAGGCAATATCAAGATGCATGAGGGGAACTCTCCAGCCAGAAGAAACGTGCGCGACAGGGTAGCATAACTGTCGCGCAGCGGTATTATCCGATCAGGCTGTCAGGCGCGGGGATGAGCTGCGGGTTGAGGCAGTTCTCGTAGTACTGCTGGATCTCGGCAAGACGCGTGCGCGAGCGCTGGTAGCGGCGCAGGGCGGCAATCCCGTTCCAGATAATGCACACCAGCATTGCCAGCATCAGCAGGGTGGTGCCGATATAACGCCACAATCCGGCGCTGTCCGGCATACGGTGCAGGTCAACGTGGCGCGTGCCGTTGGCGTCCGTGAAAATGCCCGTCACAATCCCTTCGGCACTGAACGGCGTTTGCATCAGCATCTGCGCCAGGCGCTGGAATTCGCCCCACTGATCCTGAGCCGGATAATCATACAGGGCCACCGGCGGATAAGGCTGGTCGACCAAATCGCTGCCCTCGTCGCTGACAATCACAAACCCACCCGGTGCCGGGCTGTTTAACGCCTGTGCCGCGCGGGTGGTTTCCCGCATCACAAACGGTGCGGTGGAGGTAGTCACCAGATTCTCAAGCGATTCGGCACTCACCGGGCGCAGCAGAACGTTCACGCCATCGAGACGCCCTGCGTCAGCGCGTTTCACCAGCGCTTCCCAGTCTTTGCTGTTCCCGAGATTCACCAGCGCGTTTTTGAGACGTACACACTCATCTTCCGCAGAGCATAAATCCTGGGTTTTCATCACGATGTCGCCAAAATCATCCAGCAGCACCATTCCGGATTTCTGAATCGCGGCGCGCAGGGACTGGCTTACACGGGAGTTGTCTTCCGGCTTTGGATGAAGCTGGCGGCTCAGCGCCTGCGTCAGGGCTGTCGCTTTGCTGACCGTGTCTGATTCCGGCAGCGGCAGCGGTGGGGCGTCGTTCCAGATGATTTGTGAGCAATCAAACGGCGTAAACGGTGAATTCTGCCGCGTGTTCCAGGTGCCAGGCGCATGGATATTACACATGCCCGTTCCTTTCAGCTTCAGCGTATCACCCACGCGCACACCGGCCTCTTCCAGCTGATTAACGCTGGTGGCTTCAATGGTTTGCGCGCCTTTGATCCAGGAAAGAGTGAATTTGATCGGCATATCGAGCGGCACCAGCAAAATCAGCATCGCCAGCACCAGCGCAGCGCCACCGGCGATGACGGTACTGCGCAGCCAGTGCTGCAGCGGGAAGTTTTTCACTTCATCATGAAGCGATAAGAAACGGCCCTGACGCACGACGTGACGGTCGAGGTAAATATCGATATCGGTTTTCTGCCCTAAATCCTGAGCGATCCACGGCTGCCAGTGGCGGGGATAGATCAGGTCGATAATCCCGAGCGAAATGTTGTTGATATGCTCCTGATCGTTCTCGCCGAACAGCCCCCAGCGCTTTGGCGTACCGCGCAGGCAGTGGATTTCCCGCAGCGCGGTTTTGGCCGGTTTCGCGAACAATCCCCACAGGCCTGCGGCCAGCAGCAGAACGGCGCCGCCTGCGAGCCACGGTGCGAAGACGTCGGGCGTCATCAGGCAGAAGAAAAAGAGCAGGAAGGCGGCAACAATAAGGACCGCTTCACGAATGCCGTCCGGGCGGCTGAGGGCGTACTCTTCGTGGGTTTCCTGGCGAATATTCAGCAGTTCGATCTGCTCGGTCTCTTCGCCACGAATGGACGCCTGCGTGCCGCTGGTGCGTTCCAGCGCAAAGCGCGGCGCTTCCTGAACATATTCGCTCAGTGTATGACCATTCAGGGCAATCACCAGCGGGATGGAATCCGTATGGATCAGCTCAACGCTATTTTCGTCATTAATATATTGTTCCCAGAACGGCGGCAGATGCACCTCGACGGAGTCGAGATAGTAGCGCCATTTATTGGGATCGTCGGTGTTAATGCCGTAGCGGGTGATCGAGCGCGTCACGCAGAGCACAGTATCGCTTTGCGCGTTCAGCGTCAGGGAGATGGGCGGGGTGCTGGCGCCGGTCGGGCCTGGCGTCTGCAGGACACGGTTCAACGTATCAAGGTAATTTTCAATCGCGCTGCGCTCTTCAGGTGCGAGCTTACGCGTGGTGGCTCCGGCAAAGGCGTTTAAAAAAGGCAGACGGTATTGCCGTTGTGCCCGACGCCTGAATAACCACCCTGCGAGCAATGCGCAGGCCAGCATAGCAACGAAAATTATTAGAATGGTGCTCATGCTTTCCCCATCTTACTTATCTTCAGGTGTTGTCAGTTGCACCCTTTACCGTGAATGAGTCTCTGTGGTTGGCTATCGGCAAGTATGGAGTCGAACTTGAGCGTTTTGAAGCGCATCCCAGTGACCGGAGATAATAGCAAAGGCAGCGAAGGCGGGATATCAGCAAATTCCTGGAGTTATTTCAACCTCTTGACTTTTGTTGTGAAATGAGGATTAACTCACGATACGTTGCAAAAATGTAAATAAAGAGCGATTGACATTGCCGAAACCGTGCGGCGTATCGCACAATGCACTCAGTTCACACAGCAAAGACCCATCAAGATGAGCAAACCCTTACAAAAGCCCACCATTCTGAATGTTGAAACCGTCGCCAAATCACGCCTGTTTACGGTGGAAAGTGTCGACCTGGAGTTCAGCAACGGCGTGCGTCGCGTATATGAACGTATGCGGCCCTCCACGCGCGAGGCGGTGATGATCATCCCCATTGTGGACGATCACCTGATCCTGATCCACGAATATGCGGTGGGCACAGAATCCTATGAGCTGGGTTTCTCGAAAGGGCTTATCGATCCCGGTGAAACCGTTTTTGAAGCGGCGAATCGCGAGCTGAAAGAAGAAGTGGGTTTTGGCGCGAAAGATCTAACGTTTTTGAAAAAGCTGAGCATGGCGCCGTCCTATTTCTCCAGCAAAATGAATATCGTGCTGGCAGAAGATCTCTATCCGGAGAAGCTGGAAGGGGATGAGCCTGAGCCGCTGCCGCAGGTGCGCTGGCCACTGGCGCATCTGATGGATCTGCTGGAAGAACCCGATTTTAACGAAGCTCGTAACGTGAGTGCGCTGTTCCTGGTGAGGGAATGGCTGAAAGGACAGGGTCGGCTGTAGCGCGTAAAAACCGGGTGAGGTATTAAGCTTACCCGGCCTGGATTGTTAAAAACGGCAGCCCCAGGGCTGCCGTTTTGCATTTTACTTCTTAGAACAACTCGTGCGTCTCGCCGTTATCGATAAGCTCGGTTCCCACCTCATGCACTGCCTGTGTGGTCGGCTGCGTGCCTTCGATGAAATACTCTGCCCGGCTGTTGCCACCGTTCGCTAACTGACCGGTGCTGCGATCGATATTCACCGTCACGATACCCGGCGGAGGGGTAAGCGGCTGCTCTGGTACGCCCTCAAGAACCGCTTTCATGTAAGCATCCCAGGCTGGCTGCGCACTCTTCGCTCCACCTTCGTAACCCGAAATCTGATCTTTAATCGCGCCGGATGCCGTCGTGCGACCTAAATCGCGGCGGTGATCGTCAAAACCGATCCACACGGAGGTCACCACGCCCGGGCCGTAACCTGAGAACCAGGCGTCTTTCGAGCTGTTGGTGGTGCCGGTTTTACCGCCGATATCGTGGCGCTGCAAATCACGCCCCGCGCGCCAGCCCGTACCCTGCCAGCCCGGTTCCCCAAAGATGTTGGTGTTCAGCGCGCTTTTGATCAGGAACGACAGCGGCGTGTTGATCACGTGCGGTGCATACTCCTGCGCGCCGCTTTGGGCGACCAGCGCCTGGTTTGCCTGCTCAAGCTGCGGCTGCGGAACGACGGCGTTTTGCTGCTCCTGCGACTGAGCAACGTCTTCCATATCTTTGTTATCCAGCACGTTTGATTTTGGCGTATCGCCATAAATCACCGGAATATCGCACTCCGGGCAGGCGATTTTCGGTTTCGCCTCAAACAGCACGCCGCCCTGATCGTTTTCAATCTTACTGATGAAATACGGGTCGACCAGGAAGCCGCCGTTAGCCATCACCGAGTAACCGCGTGCCACCTGTAATGGCGTAAAGGAGGCGGAGCCGAGGGCCAGCGATTCCGTATGCACAATATTTTGCGCCGGGAAGCCGAAGCGCTGCAGGTACTCTGCCGCGTAATCGACGCCCATTGCGCGCATCGCGCGAACCATCACCACGTTTTTGGACTGCCCAAGACCCTGGCGTAAACGGATAGGGCCAGAATATTCCGGCGGGGAGTTTTTCGGCTGCCAGTCGGAACCGGCACCCGCATCCCAGCGTGAAATCGGTACGTCGTTGAGAATACTCGCCAGCGTCAGACCTTTATCCATCGCCGCGGTATACAGGAACGGTTTGATGTTCGAGCCGACCTGGCGCAGCGCCTGCGTCGCACGGTTGAATTTGCTCTGGTTGAAATCAAAGCCGCCAACCAGCGCCATCACGGCACCGTTTTGCGGATTGATCGACACTAGCGCGGAGTTCACGTCGGGAACCTGCGCCAGCCACCACGCGTCGTTCACCTGACGCACCCAGATTTGCTGTCCGGTTTGCACTGCATCGGTCACTTTACGCGGCGTCGGGCCTTGCGCTGTATCAGAGCGATACGGACGCGCCCAGCGGATACCGTCCATGCGCAGCGACACGGAGGTGCCGTCGGCCATCATCGCGGTGGCTTCCTGCGGATCGGCACTGGTGACCACAGCCGGTAACAGCGGCCCGTAGGTCGGCAGCGTTTTCAGGGAGTCGATGATTTTTTTGCTGTCCCATGCACTTTCGCCCACTTTCCACAGCACGTTCGACGGGCCACGGTAGCCGTGGCGCATGTCGTAATCCATCACGTTGTTACGTACCGCCTGCTGTGCCGCCTGCTGCACTTTGCGGGTGATGGTAGTGGTGATCCGGTAGCCATCTTCATACGCCTGCTCGCCGTAACGGCTGACCATCTCCTGTCGAACCATTTCGGTCAGATAGGGGGCGGAGAAGGCGATTTCCGGCGCGTGATAGTTGGCGTCGATGGCGTCGTTGCGCGCCTGATCGTACTCAGTCTGGCTGATGTAGCCTTCGCTCAGCATGCGCGACAACACCACGTTACGACGCGCAGTGGCGCGGTTGAGGGAGTAGAGCGGGTTGAACGTTGACGGCGCTTTCGGCAGACCGGCAATGGTCGCCATCTCGCTTAAGGTCAGCTGATCGACAGGTTTACCGAAATAGACCTGCGCTGCTGCACCTACGCCATAGGCGCGATAGCCCAGATAGATCTTGTTGAGGTAAAGCTCAAGGATCTCGTCTTTGCTCAGCAGTTGCTCGATGCGAATGGCAAGGAACACCTCTTTGATCTTACGCGTCAGGGTTTTTTCCGGGCTCAGGAAGAAGTTACGCGCCAGCTGCTGCGTGATGGTACTCGCCCCCTGAGAGGCACGACCAGAGAACAGCGCGACGCTGGCGGCACGGAAAATCCCCACCGGATCGACGCCATGGTGTTCGTAAAAACGGCTGTCTTCCGTGGCGATAAAGGCTTTCACCATCACCGGGGGAATCTGGTTAAGGGTCAGCGGGATACGTCGTTTTTCGCCGTACTGGGCGATCAACTCGCCATCGGCGCTATAGACCTGCATTGGGATCTGGAGTCGCACATCACGCAGTGTGGCGACATCGGGTAGTTGCGGCTCAATATATTTGTACAAACCATAAATCGAGCCTGCTCCCAGCAGAATGCAACAGAATGCAAGGATCAATAAATACTTTACGAACTTCACTGGAGATTTCCCATTTAGTTTCACTTGGGCAGTTTCTAAACAATCGCGCGGTAGTATAAAGGCAAGCCTGAAGCATTGATAGAGCCGTCACCTGACGGGCGATAAGGAGATCGTGAAGTATGGCTTTCAAAACGTGGCGAACAGGTTTTCATCTTCAACAAGATAGCGTTCTGGCTGTCTCAGTCACCCAGGAGCGCACCGGGTGGTGCCTGCGCCGCTGGTGGCATATCCCGCTACCGGCGGGGATTATCCGCGACGGGAAAATTATTCAGCCGGAACAACTGGTTGCGGCGCTGAGAGACTGGAGTCAGGCTCTCCCCCATTACCACCGCCTGTTTATCGCATTTCCGGCCGCCCGCACGCTGCAAAAGACGCTGCCTGCTCCGGCGCTGACGTTACGCGAAAGTGAACAGGCGTCGTGGATTGCCTCAGCGATCTCCCGTGAACTGGAAATGCCGACAGAAGCGCTGTGCTTTGACTATACGCAAGACACCTTTAGCCGTGCCTTTCATGTGACGGCCGCACAAAACCAGGAGGTGGCGGCGCTGTTAACGCTCGGGGAGTCGTTGCGTCTGCATGTGGCGGCGATCACGCCCGACGCTGCGGCGCTGGCGAATCTCCTGCCGCTTCTTGACCCTCCCGCGCAGTGCGTGGCGTGGTGCGACGGCCAGCACTGGCTATGGTCGATGCGTCACCAGTGGGGGCGAAAACGCGCGGATGAGGCGAAAGATGTGGCCGAGCTGGCGGCCCTGTTAGCGCTTAGCCCTGAGGATATCGCGCTCTTCGACGGCGCAGCGCGTGATCCCTTTAGTCTGCTGGCGCGTTCTCAGCCGCCACTGCCTGAATGTGGCGCGGATTTTACCGTTGCTCTGGCCCTCGCGATGGGAGAACTCTTCGAGTGACAACGACTAACTTTTTGCCGTGGCGCCATCAGCAACAGCATGCCTGCTGGCGTTTTTGGGTATGGCTGTTTGCAGGCTCCGGCCTACTTTCTCTTGCCGTGATGATAAGCCTGCGAACCGGCGAGGGGCTTAAGGTGCGGGCGCTGGAGGCGCATCTGGCGGGTGAGCGCGTGATTCAACAAAAGCTGCACGCCCATCACGCGCAGTGGCTGGCGCTGCAGAAAGCGCACCCGCAAACCCTGCAAGTCGGGGTACAGCGCGCGAAAACACAGGCCTGGCAATCATCGTTGGTTTCACTGGCATCAGTGATGCCGGCGCAGGCGTGGCTGACAGAGCTTCAGTACCAGAAGCCTCGGCTGATGTTAACGGGGTTTGCCGCGACACCCGTCGCCCTTTCTGCACTGGCGGCGTCGCTCAGGCAACTGCCGGATTTTACTCTCGGGCCTGCAGGTGAAATGCAGCAGGACGCTGAGGGACGCTGGACGTTCAGTTTTACCCTCACAAGTCAGGGGTGAACCGTGCGCCTCTTTTATGAACGCTGGTATGGGTTTCTACCGCGGATGCGCCTGTTCTGCTGGAGCCTTTTTACCGTCGCCGTACTGCTGGGTGCCTGGCTGCTGGTGGCGCGTCCGGTTATTCAGCAGCTCTCGCAGCTTGAGGTAAAGCGAAGTCAGGCTGGCGCAGAGCGCGCTGAATTATGGGCGAGTGAAGCGCAGCCACATCCGGTTTTGGCTGCGCCGGTGATCCCCGCGTCGCTGCCGTTTTCTCCACTGGATTTTCAAAGCGACGGCGTGCGGCTGGTGCGCTGGCTGCCTGGCGCGAACGGAGGTGAATTAACGCTGAAAGTGGACTGGGCGCAGATTCCGGCCGTGTTTGAGCGGCTCGCGCAGCGTGGGATGGGAGTGAGCGGGTTTTCCGTCAAGCCGGAGGAGACGCGGTTACAGCTGGTTTTGCAGGTGGAGAACACCGATGCGAACTGAGCTGCGCTGTCTGATTTTGTGTTCACTGGCACTGCTCACCGGCATGCGTGACCCCTTTCGCCCGCCGGACGATCGCTGTGCCACAGGGACATTAGCGCGCTGGCGCTATCAGGGGATGATCCAGAGCGGAAGTGCTGTGGGTATCGTCAAGGATGAACAGGAGCGCTGGCATCGCATACGGCAGGGCGAACGACTGCCAGCGGGCTGGCAGGTGCTGACATTCAATGAAACGGAAATGGTCGTCGGGCTTGGCGAGGGATGTGAGCCGAAAGCGTGGCGATGGAAACGAGAGGGAACGAAGAATGAAACGACTCAGGAGAATCATCCTGCTGATGATGCTCAGCATGCCGACATGGGCCGCAGTGCCAAAACCCGTCACTCTGGCGGTGGATGATGTGCCTGTGGTGCAGATTTTACAGTCACTGGTGGAGCTTGAGGGCCGCAATCTGATTGTTGCACCGGACGTGAAAGGCGCGCTTTCGCTGCATCTCACCCATGTGCCCTGGCGGCAGGCGCTGCACATCGTCGTGACCAGCGCCGGACTGGTGCTGCGCGAAGAGGGCGGCATTTTCTATGTCAACACTGCCGCAGGGCAACGTGAGCAGCAGACGCGAAAAGAGGAGGAGCTGGCGCAGCAGAAACTGAATGTGCCGCTCTCCTCGCGCGCGCTCTCTTTAGCCTACGCGGATGTCACCGAGCTGCAAAAAGCGGCGGAAAAACAGCTCAGCCCCAAGGGCAGTCTCTCCGTGGATAAACGCACCAACCGCCTGCTGGTGCGGGATATACCCGTAGTACTCGATTCTCTGGAGCACTGGGTCGAACAGATGGACCTGCCCGTGGCCCAGGTGGAACTCGCCGCCCATATCGTCACCATCAATGAAAAAAGCCTGCGTGAACTGGGGGTGAAGTGGAATCTGGCGGAGGCGCAGAGTGCCGGTTCACCGGGGCAAGTCACCACGCTGGGTGCGGATTTGTCAGTGGCAAGCGCCACAACGCACGTCGGATTTAATATTGGACGGATCGACGGCAGGCTGTTGGATCTGGAGCTGTCGGCACTGGAGCAAAAGCAGCAGCTGGAGATCATCGCCAGCCCACGGCTATTGGCGTCGCATATGCAGCCTGCCAGTATCAAACAGGGCAGTGAAATTCCGTATCAGGTGTCCAGTGGTGAGAGCGGGGCGACATCGGTGGAGTTTAAAGAGGCGGTGCTGGGGATGGAAGTGACGCCCGTGGTGCTTCCAAATGGCCGCGTGCGATTAAAGTTACACATTAGCGAAAACATGCCTGGCCAGGTTTTACAGCAGGCCGATGGCGAAACCCTGGCGATTGATAAACAGGAAATCGAAACGCAGGTGGAAGTAAAAAGCGGTGAAACACTCGCGCTGGGGGGAATTTTCTCGCAAAAGAATAAAACGGGCAGTGACAGTATTCCGGGTCTCGGTGGACTTCCCTGGGTGGGGCAACTCTTCCGCCACGACGGTAAGGATAACGAGCGGCGCGAGCTGGTGGTCTTCATCACACCGCGTCTGATTAGTATTCAATAATGGAAACGATCCCCGCGAGGATTTTGCAGCCAGTTTGTTGCAGATGTTTGACGTGGGGCATGAATTAGCATACAAGGAGTACCGATTTGAGTTTCAGCTTCTCCTAATCTTACCTCTTGTTGCTTTAAGCATCTGGCGTGGTGATTTAATCAGTTGCCAAACAAGCAGGACTACTGAGATAATTTTTAGTCTGACTCTCGCACTATCGCATATGAGGTTTCAGTTCATGTCCTGCTACGCTGAGTGTCTGCGAAGCGGGGATTACCATTAACGAATAGTCTTAGTAGTACCGAAAAAATGGCAGAGAAACGCAATATCTTTCTGGTTGGGCCTATGGGTGCCGGCAAAAGCACTATTGGGCGCCAGTTGGCTCAACAACTCAATATGGAATTTTACGATTCTGATCAAGAGATTGAGAAACGAACCGGAGCTGATGTGGGCTGGGTCTTCGATGTAGAAGGCGAAGAAGGTTTCCGTGACCGTGAAGAAAAAGTTATCAATGAACTTACGGAAAAACAGGGCATCGTGCTGGCAACGGGCGGTGGTTCTGTAAAATCTCGCGAAACTCGTAACCGTCTCTCCGCCCGCGGCGTTGTGGTCTATCTTGAGACGACCATCGAAAAACAGCTGGCACGGACGCAGCGCGATAAAAAGCGCCCGTTACTGCAAGTTGAAACGCCTCCACGTGAAGTTCTGGAAGCATTGGCCGGTGAGCGCAATCCACTGTACGAAGAGATTGCTGATGTAACCATTCGTACCGACGATCAGAGCGCTAAAGTGGTTGCAAACCAGATTATTCATATGCTGGAAAGCAACTGATTCTGGCTTTATATACACTCGCCCACGGGTATAAGCATTTAAGGTGGATGTCGCGTCATGGAGAGGATTACAGTTACTCTCGGGGAACGTAGTTACCCTATCACCATCGCGGCTGGCTTGTTTAACGATCCAGCTTCCTTCTTACCACTGAAAGCGGGTGATCAGGCAATGCTGGTCACCAACGAGACTCTGGCTCCGCTTTATCTCGACAAGATTCGTCATCTGCTGGAACAGGCAGGCGTGAAGGTCGACAGTGTGATTCTGCCTGATGGCGAGCAGTATAAAAGCCTGGCGGTACTCGATACCGTCTTCACCGCATTACTGCAAAAACCGCATGGTCGCGATACGACACTACTTGCCCTGGGCGGTGGTGTTGTTGGCGATCTGACGGGGTTTGCTGCGGCAAGTTATCAACGTGGTGTTCGTTTTATTCAAATTCCTACCACGTTACTCTCGCAAGTCGACTCCTCAGTTGGCGGCAAAACGGCCGTCAATCATCCGCTTGGCAAAAACATGATTGGCGCGTTCTATCAGCCTGCTTCGGTGGTGGTGGATCTCGACTGTCTGAAAACTCTGCCTAAACGCGAACTGGCGTCAGGCCTTGCTGAAGTGATCAAATACGGCATTATTCTGGACGGTGAGTTCTTCACCTGGCTGGAAGAGAACATGGATGCGCTGCTTAACCTTGACGGTCAGGCGCTGGCGTATTGCATCCGCCGTTGTTGTGAGCTGAAAGCAGAAGTCGTTGCAGCGGACGAGCGGGAAACCGGCTTACGTGCTTTACTGAATCTGGGGCATACGTACGGTCACGCGATTGAAGCCGAAATGGGCTACGGTAACTGGCTTCATGGTGAAGCGGTCGCTGCAGGCATGGTCATGGCTGCTCGCACCTCCGAACGTCTGGGTCAGTTCACGAAAGAAGAGACTCAACGCATCATCACGCTGCTGGAGCGCGCGGGTTTACCCGTGACGGGACCACGCGAGATGTCTTCGCAAGCGTATTTACCCCACATGATGCGTGATAAAAAAGTATTGGCTGGCGAGATGCGTTTAGTCCTCCCGCTGGCAATAGGGAAGAGTGAAGTGCGCGGCGGAGTGTCGCACGAAGTGGTTCTTGGCGCGATTGCTGATTGCCAGCAGGCGTAACAACTAGAAAGGTCTGGCTACTGTCAAAGGTGGCTATTTAGATTCAGGTGCAATGCAACGTCGTAAGCATGAGCCTTTGAGTGGGGTGTTAAATGGATGAATTCAAACCAGAAGACGAGCTGAAACCCGATCCCAGCGATCGTCGTACTGGTCGTTCTCGTCAATCTTCAGAACGTGATAACGAGCCGCAAATCAACTTTGACGATGTTGATTTGGATGCAGACGATCGTCGTCCGTCACGCAGCCGCAATGCGCGTGATGAGCGAGAAGAAGAAGAGGGTTATGAGTCCGAAGAAGATTCAATGGACGAAGAGCCTGTAGAGCGTCGCCCACGCAAACGTAAAGCGGCAGCCAAAAAACCGGCTTCCCGCCAGTACATCATGATGGGCCTTGGCGTATTTGTCCTGCTGCTGCTGATTATCGGCATCGGCTCCGCGCTGAAAGCACCGTCAACGGATTCCACTGAGCAGACGCCTTCTGCCGAAAAGAGCATTAATCTTTCGGGGAATGACACTGCCGATCAGGCCAATGGTGCGCAGCCTGCGCCTGGCACAACATCTGCTGAGCAGACTGCAAATGCGACGCAGGATGTTTCTCTGCCGCCTGTCTCCTCAACGCCAACTCAGGGTCAAACGCCTGCTACGCCAGAAGGCCAGCAGCGTGTAGAAGTTCAGGGCGATCTGAATAACGCACTGACCCAACCGCAGAGCCAGGATCAGGTGAACAACGTAGTGGCTAACTCTACGCTGCCAACCGAGCCTGCGACGGTAGCTCCGATTCGTGGTGGCGCGGCTCAACCGCAAACCGCAGCAACGGAAACCAAACCGCGTCAGACTCAGACCCAGACTGCGCCTCGACCAGAGCGCAAACAGGCTGTCATTGAGCCGAAGCGTGAAACCAAACCGCAGACGGTTGCGAAAGCGCCAGAAGCGAAACCTGTTGCACAGCCTAAGCAGACCGAAACCGCAGCCGTGAAAGCGCCTGCTGCGACGACGACTGCACCGAAGGCCACGACCTCAACGCCAGCAGCTGCGCCAGCTGCGACGGCAACGGCCAGCGCTGCAGCCACGGGTAAATCTACGGGAAACGTGGGTTCGCTGAAATCAGCGCCTTCCAGCAACTACACGCTTCAGTTGAGCAGCTCTTCCAGCTACGACAATCTGAACGGCTGGGCGAAGAAATCAAATCTGAAAAACTATGTGGTTTATCAGACGACCCGCAACGGACAACCCTGGTATGTGCTGGTGAGCGGTGTGTACGCGTCTAAAGACGAAGCGAAACGCGCAGTTGCCGCGTTACCTGCGGATGTTCAGGCGAAAAACCCGTGGGCGAAACCGATTCATCAGGTTCAGGCTGATTTGAAGTAATGGTTAAAGCGCAGGATGCTGTCGGAGCTTTTTCCACAGCCGGAGAAGGTGTAATTAGTTAGTCAGCATGAAAAAAAATCGCGCTTTTCTAAAATGGGCAGGGGGGAAATACCCCCTGCTCGACGATATTAATAAACATCTGCCGAAAGGCGAGTGTCTTATCGAGCCCTTCGTGGGCGCCGGGTCGGTGTTCCTGAACACCGACTTTTCTCGCTATATCCTTGCGGATATCAACAGCGATCTCATTACCCTCTACAACATCGTTAAAACTCAGACAGATGAGTATATCGATGCGGCGCGTCAACTCTTTACCCCAGAGAACAACAACCCGGACGCCTACTATCAGTATCGCGCCGAGTTCAACCAGAGCACGGATGCGTTCCGTCGCGCGCAGTTGTTCTTGTATCTGAACCGTCATGGCTACAATGGCCTGTGCCGGTACAACCTGAAGGGTGAATTCAACGTGCCGTTTGGCCGCTACAAGCGTCCCTACTTCCCGCTGGCCGAGCTGCAGCATTTTGCCGAAAAGGCACAGAAAGCGGAGTTCCATTGCATCTCGTATGAAAAGTGCATGGAAATGGCGAACGCGGACTCCGTGGTTTATTGCGATCCGCCATACGCCCCGCTCTCGGCCACTGCGAATTTTACCGCTTATCACACCAACAGCTTCAGCCCGAAAGAGCAGGCTCATCTGGCTGAAATGGCGGAAAAGCTGGTCAGTAAGCAAATCACGGTGTTAATTTCGAACCATGACACGCCTGATACTCGCGAGTGGTACAAAGCGGCGAACGATCGTATTCAGCTTAAAGTGCGGCGCAGTATCAGCAGCAACGGCGGCACACGTAAAAAGGTGGACGAACTGCTGGCTCTTTATCGACCCTGAGCCGTTTCGCCCGCCGGTAACTACATTTCAAGGAGATGCGGATGAAACAGTTTTTGATTGCTCCCTCAATTCTGTCAGCCGATTTCGCCCGCCTGGGTGAAGATACGGCCAACGCCTTAGCCGCCGGTGCGGATGTGGTCCATTTCGACGTCATGGACAACCACTACGTGCCGAACCTGACCATCGGCCCGATGGTTCTTAAAGCGCTGCGTAACTACGGCATCACCGCCCCGATTGACGTTCACCTGATGGTGAAACCGGTCGATCGCATTGTGCCGGATTTTGCCGCCGCAGGGGCCAGCATCATTACCTTCCATCCCGAAGCCTCCGAGCATGTCGATCGCACACTGCAGCTGATTAAAGAAAACGGCTGCAAAGCGGGCCTGGTGTTTAACCCGGCAACCCCGCTCAGCTACCTTGATTACGTCATGGATAAGCTGGATGTGATCCTGCTGATGTCCGTTAACCCAGGCTTTGGCGGCCAGTCCTTTATCCCGCAAACGCTGGATAAACTGCGCGAAGTGCGCCGTCGTATTGATGAGTCTGGCTATGATATCCGCCTGGAAGTGGACGGCGGCGTGAAGGTCAACAACATTGGCGAGATCGCGGCGGCGGGTGCGGATATGTTCGTTGCCGGCTCGGCGATTTTCGACCAACCGGATTACAAAAAAGTCATTGAAGAAATGCGCGCTGAACTGGCAAAGGTAAGTCATGGATAAGTTGAAGGCAATTCGGGGCGTCGCGTTCGACCTCGATGGCACGCTGGTCGACAGCGCGCCAGGTTTAACCAGCGCAGTGGATCAGGCGCTCTATGCGCTCGAGCTGCCAATGGCAGGCGAAGATCGCGTAGTGACCTGGATCGGTAACGGCGCAGACGTGCTGATGGAACGTGCCCTGACATGGGCGCGCCAGGAGCGTGCGATTCAGCGCGCCGCGCAGGGTAAACCCGGCGTCGATCACTCGGATATCCCCCAGGACGAGCAGTTACGCGTCCTGCGTAAACTCTTCAATCGTTACTATGAAGAGACGGTGGAAGAGGGCAGCTTCCTGTTCCCGGACGTGGTGGAAACCCTTAGCGCGCTGCATTCTAACGGCCTGCCGCTGGCGCTGGTAACCAACAAGCCGACGCCGTTTGTCGCCCCGCTGCTTGAAGCGCTGGGCATCGCGAAGTACTTCTCCGTGATCGTCGGCGGTGATGACGTACAAAACAAAAAGCCGCATCCTGAGCCGATCTTACTGGTCGCAGGAAAACTGTCGTTATCGCCTGAACAGCTGCTCTTTGTCGGCGATTCGCGCAATGATATTCTGGCGGCCAAATCGGCAGGATCCCCCTCCGTCGGCCTAACCTATGGCTACAACTACGGTGAAGCCATTACGCTGAGTGAGCCGGACGTGGTGTTCGATCACTTCAAAGATTTACTGCCCGCACTCGGGCTTTCGCACAGTGAACATCAGGAATCGAAAAATGACTAAGCCCATCGTATTTAGTGGCGCACAGCCTTCAGGTGAATTGACCATTGGTAACTACATGGGTGCGTTACGTCAGTGGGTCAACATGCAGGATGATTATCACTGCATCTACTGCATCGTGGATTTACACGCGATTACCGCGCGTCAGGATCCAGAAAAACTGCGCAAAGCAACGCTGGATACGCTGGCGCTGTACCTGGCCTGTGGCATCGATCCTGAGAAAAGCACCATCTTCGTGCAGTCTCACGTGCCAGAACACGCACAGCTCGGCTGGGCGCTGAACTGCTACACCTATTTTGGTGAACTGAGCCGCATGACCCAGTTCAAAGACAAATCCGCGCGCTACTCCGAAAACATTAACGCCGGTCTGTTTGACTACCCGGTGCTGATGGCAGCAGATATTCTGCTGTACCAGACTAACCAGGTACCGGTCGGTGAAGACCAGAAACAGCATCTGGAGCTTAGCCGTGATATCGCCCAGCGCTTCAATGCCATTTATGGTGATGTCTTCAAAGTACCAGAGCCGTTCATTCCGAAATCCGGCGCGCGCGTGATGTCTCTGCTTGAGCCGACCAAGAAGATGTCCAAGTCCGACGATAACCGTAATAACGTGATCGGCCTGCTGGAAGATCCGAAGGCGGTGGTTAAGAAGCTTAAGCGCGCAGTGACCGACTCCGACGAGCCGCCTGTTGTTCGCTACGATGTGCAGAACAAAGCGGGCGTATCAAACCTGCTGGATATTCTCTCCGGCGTGACCGGTCAGAGCATCCCTGAGCTTGAGCAGCACTTCGAAGGCAAAATGTATGGTCACCTGAAAGGGGAAGTGGCTGAGGCGGTTTCCGGCATGCTGACTGACCTGCAGGAGCGTTATCACCGTTTCCGCAACGACGAAGCGTTCCTGAACAACGTGATGCGCGACGGTGCCGACAAAGCCAGCGCCCGTGCGTCCGAAACCCTGAAAGCGGTGTATGACGCGATTGGGTTTGTGGGTAAGCCGTAAGCCGTTGCCGGGTGGTTTGACGTAGACCGGGAAAGCGCGAGCGCTACCCGGCGAAACAACCGCTCTGCACCCATAAAAAAACCGGGATATTCCCGGTTTTTTTGTGCCTGAAAAAGACTTACGGCTGTTCTGCCGCCGGGCCGCAGCCGCCGATCATTTTCGAAATCGAGATCGCAGGGTGCAGGAAGTAATCATAGCCGCAGTTGTTTTTGGTGTTTTGCACGTGACCCGTACACGCCGTCAGGGTAGATAACAAGCCAACTAACACAGCGGCTTTTGCCAGTTTAAACATACACTTTCCTTGTAATGGAGCCGTACTTTTGGATGTAAAATGAGGGAATTAATGGAAAAGATTCCATTTCGCAGGCGGTATGTTATCGGCAGGTGTCAGGCGGGAGTAGTCCGGTTAAAGACTACTCCCTGAAGTGTGAATATGCGGGGGGAGATTAATGGCTGGAGAACCAGTTCAGCTTTTCGCGCAGTTCGACCACGCGGCCGACAACGATCAGCGCCGGGCTTTCCATCTGCTGCGCCAGTTCACCCAGTTGAGTCAGAACGCCGCTCACCACGCGTTGCGTAATGGCAGTACCGTTTTCCACCAGCGCCACCGGCATATCCTCCGGCATACCGTGTTCCAGCAGTTTTTCCTGAATAGTGGCCGCCTGGTTTAGCCCCATGTAGAACACCAGCGTCTGTTTCTCTGCGGCCAGGTTATGCCAGTCCAGCTCGCTGCCGGTTTTCAGGTGGCCCGTCACCAGGCGCACGCTCTGGGCGTAATCGCGATGAGTCAGCGGAATACCGGAGTAGGCCGAGCAGCCGGACGCTGCCGTAATTCCCGGTACAACCGAGAACGGAATACCCGCATTGCAGAGCGTTTCCAGCTCTTCGCCGCCGCGCCCAAAGATAAACGGATCGCCGCCCTTGAGGCGCACCACGCGTTTTCCTTTTTGCGCTTCACGCAGCAGAATCTGGTTGATCTCTTCCTGCGGCACGCAGTGATACCCGGCGCGTTTACCGACAAAGACCCGGTCAGCGTCGCGGCGCACCAGATTCATGATGTCATCGGAGACCAGACGATCGTAAACCACGATATCCGCCTGCTGGATCTGCTGCAGCC
Organism: Lelliottia sp. 489; assembly: GCF_050435885.1. NCBI lineage: Bacteria > Pseudomonadati > Pseudomonadota > Gammaproteobacteria > Enterobacterales > Enterobacteriaceae > Lelliottia > Lelliottia sp. 489. Next base: position 177,305 of record NZ_JBNDLC010000006.1, read on the forward strand.
CTTTCAGGGTCAACAGCCCCGCGTCACCCGGCCCTGCGCCGACCAACACCACTTCACCGCGATGGTCCAGCGGCTCGGTCAGCAGGCGTTCGGTGGTCTCGGTAATGGCTTTTTGATCCTGATTCGCCAGCGACTGTGCCAGGCGATCGTTTACAAAGAATTTTTCCCAGAAGCGACGGCGCTCGCCAACGGTGGCGAAGGTTTTCTTCACCCGCGAGCGGAGTTGCCCCGCGTAGTGCGCCACCTGACCAAGATGCTGAGGCAGTATCGCTTCCAGTTTCTCACGTAGCAAACGCGCCAGCACCGGAGAGGTGCCGCCGGACGACACCGCCACCATCAGCGGCGAGCGGTCGATAATCGACGGCATAATAAAACTGGCTTCTTTTGGCGCGTCGACCACATTGCAGAAAATACGGCGGGTTTCACAGGCGTCGCTGACGCGCTGGTTCACTTCGTCGTTATCTGTAGCGGCAATGGTCAGCCAGCAGGTGTCGAGCAGCGCTTCGTCGAATTCGCCTTCGACCAGTGTCAGCATGCCTTCCTGCGCCCATACGGTGAACTGAGGGTCAAAGGCGAGGGCATTCACCGTCAGTCGGGCACCCGCTTCTAACAGGAGACGCGCTTTGCGTTCAGCGACATCGCCACCGCCCACCAGCAGGCAGTCGCGATGGCGTAATTGACAGAAAATCGGCAGGTGATCCACGACATTACCTCTTAAGAGTGAGCTTTCGCCTTAACAGTTGCGATGGTTTACGGAGTCGGATGCTCCGCTTAGTGAGTAGCATACCCGTAACGACAAGCGTCATACAGAAAACATGTGAAACGTACGGGAGGCATTGCGCCTCCCGTTCTGGTTTAGCCTTTCAGCTGCACGTTGCCGTCTTTCACGCGAACGTCGTAGTGCTTCACAGAGTGACTTTCATCTTCCATACAGTGCCCGTCCGTTAAGCGGAAACGCTGTTTTTTCAGCGGGCTGGCGACCCACAGCTCGCCCTGGTGTTCAGCAATCAGGCCGCGAGACAACACGCTGGCCTCAAAGAACGGGTCAATATTACTGATCGCGAAGAGCTGTTCATCGTGGCGCGGGCGGAAGATCGCCACATGCTCGTTGCCCAGCAGCGCACAGACGCCCGTCGCCGGAATGATGTCGTCGATTTTGCAGATGTTTACCCACTGGCTCATACGTTTTCCTCCACCAGAGTCACCGGAATGCGCTCGTAAGGCGTTGCCGGACGGTGCTGCTCGCGCTCAGGAACAACCTGTACGTTCGGATCGCGCTGGGTGCTGTTGATAAAGTGTTTGAAGCGAACCTGCGCGGCTGGCGTATTGACGGTTTCTGTCCACTCGCAAATGACGGCCTCGCGCAGGCGGGCAATCTCTTCTTCCAGATGCTCGTTCAGGCCAAGTTTATCGTCGATGATCACCGATTTCAGATATTCGATGCCGCCTTCCAGGTTATCGAGCCAGGAGGCGGTACGGGTCAGTTTGTCGGCGGTACGAATGTAGAACATCATGAAGCGGTCGAGATACTTGAGCAGGGTTTCGCGATCGAGATCGGCCGCCAGCAGGTCGGCGTGACGCGGCTTCATCCCGCCGTTACCGCATACGTACAGGTTCCAGCCTTTTTCGGTGGCGATAATCCCCACGTCTTTACCCTGCGCTTCCGCACATTCGCGGGTACAGCCGGAGACGCCAAACTTCATTTTGTGTGGGGTACGGATGCCTTTGTAGCGGTTTTCCAGCTCAACGCCAAAGCCCACGCTATCGCCCACGCCGTAACGGCACCAGGTGCTGCCGACGCAGGTTTTCGCCATACGCAGCGCTTTGGCATACGCGTGACCGGTTTCGAAGCCTGCTTCGATCAGCTGACGCCAGATTTCCGGCAGGTCATCTTTCTGCGCGCCAAACAGGCCGATACGCTGGGAACCGGTGATTTTGGTGTACAGATTAAATTCGCGCGCCACGCGGCCCACGGCCACCAGCCCTTCCGGGGTGATTTCGCCACCGGCGGAACGTGGGATCACAGAGTAAGTCCCGTCTTTCTGAATGTTCGCCAGGAAGTTGTCGTTGGTGTCCTGCAGCGGCGTGTGCTCTGGCTTCAGGATGTATTCATTCCAGCAGGAAGCCAGCAGTGAACCGACGGTCGGTTTACAGACTTCGCAGCCGTAGCCCTGACCGTGTTTTTGCAGCAGTTCGTCGAAGGTTTTGATGCCTTCCACGCGGATCAGGTGGTAAATCTCCTGGCGTGAGTAAGAGAAGTGCTCACACAGGTTGTTGTTCACTTCGATGCCCTGTTTCGCCAGTTCGGCGTTCAGCACCTGGGTGACCAGCGGGATACAGCCGCCGCAGCCGGTACCGGCTTTGGTTTCGGCTTTCAGGGCGGCGACGGTATGGCAGCCTTTGTTGATCGCCGAAATCAGCATGCCTTTGGTCACGTCGAAGCAGGAGCAAATCTGCGCGCTGTCGGGCAGTTTATCCACGCCGATAGAAGGTTTACCGTTGGAGGCGTGAGCCGGCAGGATCAGCGCGTCCGGGTTTTCCGGCAGTTCGATGGCGTTCAGGACCAGCTGCAGCAGGTTACCGAAATCGCTGGTATCCCCCACCAGCACCGCACCCAGCAGGTTTTTGTTGTCCTGACTGACGATCAGGCGTTTGTAGACTTCTTTGCTTTCGTCGAGGTAAACGTAGCTGCGACAGCCTGGTGTGCGACCGTGCGCATCGCCGATCCCGCCGACGTCCACGCCGAGCAGTTTCAGCTTGGCGCTCATGTCTGCGCCGGTGAAGGCATTTTCGTTACCGAGAATATGGTCAACGGCGACCTGCGCCATTTTGTAGCCGGGAGCCACCAGACCATACACGCGGTTGTTCCAGCTGGCGCATTCGCCGATGGCGTAAATGTCCGGGTCGGAGGTCTGACAGGCGTCGTTAATCATGATCCCGCCGCGCTGAGCCACGGCCAGACCGCACTGGGTCGCCATTTTGTCGCGCGGACGGATACCGGTGGAGAAGACGATGAAGTCGACTTCCAGCTCGCTGCCGTCGGCAAAGCGCATGGTTTTACGCGCTTCGGTGCCTTCCTGAACAATCTCTTTGGTATTTTTGCTGGTGTGAACTTTCACACCCATGCTTTCGATTTTACGGCGCAGCTGATCGCCACCCATGTGGTCGAGTTGTTCAGCCATCAGCATCGGGGCAAATTCGATGACGTGGGTTTCGACCCCCAGGTTTTTCAGCGCGCCTGCCGCTTCGAGGCCCAGCAGACCGCCGCCGACTACCGCACCGCGTTTACTGCGGCGCGCACAGGATTCGATCGCTTTGAGGTCTTCAATGGTACGATAAACGAAGCAATCCTGCGTTTCCGAGCCTTTGATTGGCGGGATCCACGGGTAAGAGCCAGTCGCCATGATCAACTTATCGTAAAAAACCGTGCGTCCGGCACTGGAGTGGATCACTTTTTCCTGGCGGTTGATGGTGATAGCGCGTTCGCCCACCAGCACCTTGACGCCATGCTTCTCGTAGAAACCTTCGCGCACCAGCGAAAGTTCTTCCGCGGTGTGATGAGAGAAGTAGGAAGAGAGGTGTACACGATCGTATGCTTTGCGGGGTTCTTCACAGAAGACGGTAATATCGAACTGGGCAGCGTCAGCTTTATCAAGGAGATCCTCAATAAAGCGGTGGCCGACCATGCCGTTACCGATAATAGCGAGTCTGACTTTGCTCATTTTTGCCTCGATTTCTTTTCTATTACTGCCTACCTTAACGATTCAGCAGGGGCACTTATTGATGCAAATCAAATACGCCTTAACCTACCACTTAGTGGGTATATACCTGATTTGTCAGGATTTTTATAAGTCATGGAAATAGCACGCTTTTCGCGAGCGTCTAATTTATATACAAATTAGGGGGCTAATGATTACGATGACGTACCCCTTAATTTCAGCCGCATTTTTCGGGAGAAAGGTATGACGACAACACCGCTTTGGCTGGTTCAGAATGTTCGGTTACCTGGCCGGGAAGGGTTATGGCAAATCGGCATTGAGAATGGCCGTTTTGCAGAGATCACCCCGATGCGCGACGCTCATGACGAAAGTTATGAAGTGCTTAACGCTCGCGGTGGACTGGCGATTCCGCCGTTTATCGAGCCTCATATTCATCTGGATACGACGCAAACCGCCGGGGAACCCAGCTGGAACCAGTCGGGGACGCTGTTTGAAGGCATCGAACGCTGGGCCGAACGCAAGGCGCTGCTCAGCCATGACGATGTCAAAGCCCGCGCGTGGAAAACGCTGAAGTGGCAAATCGCCAACGGTATCCAGTTTGTGCGCACCCATGTGGATGTCTCCGATCCGACCCTTACCGCCCTGAAAGCGATGCTGGAAGTGAAGCAGGAAGTGGCGCCGTGGGTTACGCTGCAAATCGTCGCATTCCCGCAGGAAGGCATTCTCTCTTATCCCAACGGCGCGGCGCTGCTGGAGGAAGCCTTAAAACTGGGGGCCGATGTGGTCGGGGCGATCCCGCACTTTGAATTTACCCGCGAGTACGGCGTGGAATCCTTGCACATCGCCTTCGCGCTGGCGAAAAAATATGACCGCCCGCTGGATATCCACTGCGATGAGATCGACGATGAGCAGTCGCGCTTCGTCGAAACCGTCGCCATGCTGGCGTACGAGGCGGGCATTGGCCATCGCGTGACTGCCAGCCATACCACGGCGATGCACTCCTACAACGGCGCTTACACGTCGCGCCTGTTCCGCCTGCTGAAAATGTCAGACATCAATTTTGTCGCCAATCCGCTGGTGAATATCCATCTGCAAGGGCGTTTTGACGACTATCCGAAACGCCGCGGCATCACTCGCGTGAAAGAGCTGCTCGAGGCAGGAATTAACGTCTGCTTCGGTCATGATGACGTCTTTGATCCCTGGTATCCGCTGGGGACGGGCAATATGTTGCAGGTGCTGCACATGGGGCTGCATGTTTGCCAGATGATGGGCTATCCGCAAATCGACAGCGGGTTAAATCTGATCACGCACAACAGCGCCAGAACGTTTGGCCTAACGGATTACGGCATCGAAACGGGTCATCCGGCGAACCTGATTATTCTGCCTGCTGAGAGCGGTTTCGAAGCGGTGCGTTGCCAGGTGCCGGTGCGCTGGTCGATTCGTCAGGGACGGGTGATCGCCACCACACAGCTGGCACAAACGTGGATACAAACCGATAGCGGGGGAGAGGAAGTGAGTTTTACACGAAACAGCCCCTTCACCGATGGCAAAGGGGCGTAGGCATTAGTGAGAAGCCGCTGCCGTGTTGTGCTGACGGTGGCGGGTGACAAAGCCCAGAATCAGACACATCACGAACACCACGGCGTACAAGCCGTTAGCCGTGTGCAGGGCTGCCAGCGGGCCACTGTGCGCCACGATAGGACCGGTCACCACGAAAGTCAGCATGGTGCCGATGGTGCCGCAGGTCAGCACAAAGTTCACCAGCTTCGGCGACGCCACTTTGGTTTGCAGGGAGCCAAGCGTGATGATCGAGGTGTAAATCGCGCTGGAGAAGAAACCGAGGGTCAGAATGAACCACGGCATATGCTCCGGCGAACCGTTGATGAACAGATACATCAGCACGGTTGCCAGGCCCGCCAGTACGGTCAGGATGCGCTGCAGATCGAAGAAGCGCAGGATGAAGCTAAACGCCCACATGCCAAACATGTACGACATCCAGAAATCACTCACCAGTTTACCGGCGTCGTTCAGACTCATGCCCAGCCCTTTGGCATATTCCGGCACCCAGGAGATAAAGCCCAACTGGCCGAGGATGTAGCACAGCGCGGCAATGGAGAGGAACAGCACGCCGATTCCCCATTTCTCTTTCACCATCGGCTCAGAGGTTTGCACCGCTTTTTTGCCCAGTACCGGGAAATCGCAGCCGAAGGTCAGAATAAAGATAGCGACGTACACCAGCCCGATGCAGGCATAAACCCAGTACCACTCGATGCTACGCGCCAGCAGAACGGCGGCCACCATTGGGAAGATCATCCCCGCCATGCTGAAGAACGAGTCGGTGAACAGCAGACGCGCGCCGCGCTGGCGGCCTTCATACATGTGGGTGATCAGGAAGGTCCCGATGGACATGGTGATCCCGCTGACCAGCCCGAGAACGAACATCGACGCCGAGAACAGGGCGATACTGTGGCTGACCATCAGGCCCGCCACGGCGGCGACCATCAGCACAAAGCCGAAGCGCAACTGAGTTTTCAGCGGCACGATTTCCATCAGCCAGGCGTTTAAAAAGATCGAAATCAGGATCCCGGCGTTCAGGAAGGTGAAGGTGTTACTCATGCTGGAAACAGGTAGCTGGAAATAATCGGCAATGTTGCCCATTACCATCCCGGTGACGATCACCAGTGCGCCGGTGAGGGCGTACGAGAAGAAGCTGATCCATGTGAGCTTGATGCGGTTGCTGTTAGTCATGTCTGCCTTGTATATGTACGTAAAGCGCGTTGACGCGCGAAGTGCGGGCAGATTTTAGTCATTAAAGTGATCTATTTAAATCTTTTCTGAAAATTATGAGCATCGTTACAGTATTTATCATGACGTAAGTCACCTTTTTACCCGCTGGATTCAACTGTTTGCGCCGTTACAACTGTTTCAAATTCGTAAAATTAGGTAAAAGGCTGGCCTCCATCCATACTGCTCTTTAGAATCAAGCAACTTGCCTTATTTACCGCGCTTTTTTAAGGAATTCTCATGCTCAAATCAACTCTGGCGGCTGTCGCAGCTGTGTTTGCTCTTTCTGCTGTCTCTCCTGCTGTTCTCGCAGCGAAAGGCGACCCCCATGTTTTGCTGACAACGTCCGCCGGGAATATTGAGCTGGAACTGAATAGCCAGAAAGCTCCTGTTTCTGTGAAAAACTTCCTTGATTACGTAAATAGCGGTTTCTATAACAACACCACATTCCACCGTGTGATCCCGGGCTTCATGCTCCAGGGCGGCGGTTTTAACGAGCAGATGCAGCAGAAACAGCCTAACGCGCCGATCAAAAACGAAGCCGATAACGGCCTGCGTAACACCCGTGGCACCATCTCCATGGCACGTACTGCCGACAAAGACAGCGCGACCAGCCAGTTCTTCCTCAACGTTGCTGATAACGCCTTCCTCGATCACGGTCAGCGTGATTTTGGATATGCAGTCTTCGGTAAAGTTGTGAAAGGCATGGACGTGGCGGACAAGATCTCTCAGGTGCAGACCCACGACGTCGGTCCATACCAGAATGTGCCGACAAAACCGGTAGTTATCCTCTCCGCAAAAGTGCTGCCGTAAGATTCTCCTCTGCGGGCATTCTCGCCCGCATTGCTTTCCCCTCCCTGCGAAAGCGCAGTTTGCTGCTTATACTTGTGGCAAACGGACACATTCAGGGAGGCGTTAAGTGAAAAAACTCACCGATAAGCAAAAATCCCGTCTCTGGGAGCAGCAGCGAAATACCAATTTCCAGGCCAGCCGCCGTCTCGAAGGCGTCGATAGCCCGTTAGTCACGCTCAGTGCGCAGGACGCCGAGGTTCGTATTCAGGAACTCAGGAGGCACTATGAGCGATAAAATTGGTGACGACCGCGATCCGTACCTCTATCCCGGCCTGAATGTGATGCGTAATGCGCTCAGTATTCGTCAGGCGGAGCGCCTGGCACAGGCCTCCTACGAACTCACCGCCCTGCGCGCGGCCACGCTGCCTCTCGGCCCGCCGGTCCGTGGGTTACCGCATCTGTGCGCCATCCATCGCCACCTTTATCAGGATATTTTTAGCTGGGCTGGGGCGATTCGTGAGGTCGATATCTATCAGGGCGATACCCGTTTTTGCCATTTTGCGTACATCGAAAAAGAGGGCAACGCCCTGATGCAGGACCTGGAGGAGGAGCACTATCTGACCGGCCTTGAGCGCGAGGCGTTTATTGCCAGACTCAGCCATTACTACTGCGAGATTAACGTGCTGCACCCGTTTCGCATTGGCAACGGCATCGCGCAGCGCGTCTTCTTCGAGCAGCTGGCAATCCATGCGGGCTATCAGCTGAGCTGGCAGGGGATCGATCCGGATGCGTGGTCGGCGGCCAACCAGAGCGGGGCGATGGGCGATCTGACCGCGCTCAACGCCATCTTTGCCAAAGTAGTGAGCGAAGCGCGGGAAACTGAGTAGAATAGGGCGGCTATTTTTGTCCCGGAGCCGCCATGATCCTGCTGATTGATAACTACGATTCCTTTACCTGGAACCTTTACCAGTACTTTTGTGAACTGGGCGCAGAGGTCATTGTCCGGCGTAACGATGACATCACGCTGGCTGATATCGACGTACTGGCCCCGCATAAAATCGTGATTTCACCGGGGCCGTGTACGCCTGACGAATCGGGTATTTCGCTGGAGGTCATCCGCCACTATTCCGGCAAACTGCCGATTCTGGGGGTTTGTCTCGGTCATCAGGCTATCGCGCAGGTGTTTGGTGCGACCATTGTTCGTGCCGAACGCGTGATGCACGGCAAAACCTCACCGGTCACCCACACCGGCGTGGGGGTGTTTCAGGGGCTGAATAACCCGCTGACCGTCACGCGCTACCACTCGCTGGTGATCGACCCGCCCACGCTTCCTGCGTGCTTTGACGTCACCGCCTGGAGCGACACCCGGCAGATCATGGGCATTCGCCATCGCGAGTGGGACCTCGAAGGGGTGCAGTTCCACCCGGAGAGCATTCTGAGCGAACAGGGCCACCAGCTTCTCGCCAATTTCCTCAATCGCTGAATTTTTATTGCCTTGTTGTGATTTTTTATGCATATTTTGTGATTATATTTTCACAATTAATGTGGCATAAAACGGACGGGCATGACATGGCAACTGAACAACCTGCAATTACGCGCGCAACATTCGATGAAGTGATTCTGCCGGTTTATGCACCGGCGGAGTTTATCCCGGTGAAAGGGAAAGGCAGTCGGGTATGGGATCAACAGGGCAAAGAGTACGTTGATTTTGCGGGCGGCATTGCGGTGACGGCGCTGGGGCACTGCCATCCGGCGTTGGTTGAGGCGCTGAAAACCCAGGGGGAAACCCTGTGGCACACCAGCAACGTTTTCACCAACGAACCGGCGCTGCGCCTGGGCCGTAAGATCATTGATGCCACCTTTGCCGAGCGTGTACTGTTCATGAACTCCGGCACCGAAGCCAATGAAACCGCCTTTAAGCTGGCGCGCTATTACGCTTCCACGCGTCACAGCCCATACAAAAGCAAGATTATTGCATTCCATAACGCCTTCCATGGCCGTTCGCTGTTCACCGTTTCCGTGGGCGGGCAGCCGAAATATTCCGACGGTTTTGGTCCAAAACCTGCTGATATTATCCACGTGCCGTTTAACGATCTGCATGCGGTCAAAGCGGTGATGGACGATCACACCTGCGCGGTGGTGGTTGAGCCGATCCAGGGCGAGGGCGGCGTGATGGCCGCGACGCCAGAATTTCTGAAAGGACTGCGCGAGCTGTGCGATGAGCATCAGGCGCTGCTGGTCTTTGATGAAGTGCAGAGCGGTATGGGGCGTACCGGCGATCTGTTTGCCTATATGCACTACGGCGTAACGCCGGATATCCTGACCAGCGCCAAAGCGCTCGGCGGCGGTTTCCCGGTGAGCGCCGTCCTGACGACGCAAGAGATCGCCTCAGCCTTCCACGTTGGCTCTCACGGCTCCACTTATGGCGGCAACCCGCTGGCGTGCGCGATCGCCGGGGCGGCGTTCGATATTATCAACACCCCGGAAGTGCTGAACGGCGTAAACGCGAAGCGTGAGCAGTTTGTGCAGCATCTCCAGCAGATCGATGCGCAGTACGACGTGTTCAGCGATATTCGCGGCATGGGACTGTTAGTCGGTGCGGAACTGAAGCCGCAGTACAAAGGTCGCGCGCGCGATTTCCTCCACGCCGCTGCCCACGAAGGGGTGATGGTGTTGAATGCCGGGCCGGATGTGATGCGCTTTGCGCCGTCGCTGGTGATTGAAGGGCAGGATATCGATGACGGTATGAACCGCTTTGCCAGTGCGGTGAAGAAGATCGTTCAGGGCTAGTGGAGTCGCGGCTTCGTTTTGTTCCGACCTACGGAGCCGCAAACCTCACGACGTCTTACGGCGCATAATCCTCGTCAGCCAAATTCCGTGATGCGGACGCTGACGCCACGCCACCGACGAAATGGTGTGCATGGTGTTCAGGTGTCCTATTACGCGCTGTAAATGCTGTTCCAGAGTGCTCATTGGCCCGTGGGTGAGCGTCTCTGGCGCTTCCAGAATATTGGAATCTCCCGACTCTCCCGGCGCGTCGTACTCCAGACGCTGCTGGCAACGCTGCAATGCAATTTCACACGACTGCAAATAGCGCTGCGCCAGATCCGGCGTCAGCATTGTGTGCTCGCGCGCCAGGGTCGTCATCGCGTTAATGTGTTCGACGATGAACTGGCTGTGCGTCACCCATAGTTTCATATCTGCCAGATAGTCTGAATTAAAGCCCGGCTCCTGCATCGCCTGGTTGAGGGAGTTATACAGTGCGTTGTGCGCCTGATTGACCTTCATACGTTCGTACGCCAGCGGCGAAGGTTTGGGATCGTCGCTCAGGATCAGACGAATGGCCTGCTGGTCCGCTTCGAGGGCGTCGTGGGCGTTCTGGCGCAGCAGCCCGCTCTGCCACTGTGGCCACAGCCAGACCATGCCGCCGAAGGCGATCAGACAGCCAATCAACGTATCCACCAGCCGCGCCACGATAAACTGCTCGCCATTCAGGGTCAGCAGTTGCAGGGTGTATACCGCCGTCACCGTAAACCCAACCATTGCCCAGCCGTAGTTTTTGCGGATGATCAGATAGCCGACCAGGGTAATGACCAGCATTCCCAGCAGGGTATAGCCGTCAGGAACATGGAAGTGCAGTGTGATACCGGCAATCACCAGCCCGGCAAACGTCCCGAGCGCACGGTGTAGAATTCGCACGCGCGTCGCGCCATAACCATTCTGGGTGACAAACAGCACGGTCATTAAAATCCAGTAGGGCTTGGGTAAGTGCAGCGCGACGCCCATCAGGCTGGCGATGCTCAGCATTACGCTGATGCGTGCGGCATTGCGCAGGGCGGAAGATTTCAGTGATAAATAGCTTTTCAGTGCCGGCAGCAGCGGCAGACGCTTTTGTTTATCGGCCATCAGGTCGCGCGGGTAGAGCGGGCGCTGAGTGCGCAGTACGCGTGCGATGCGACTAAAGTGCCACGCGCAGAACTGCCCAACCGGATTATCCGGATGCTGACGGGCAATTTTCTCCAGCGCGCCCAGCTGTTTATCCATCGTAAAACGCGTGGGATAACGGTGGTAAAGAATATCGTCAGCCAGCACCCGCAGGCGGGCCGCGACGGTCTGGGCATTCCAGCGGATCACCGCTTCGGCGTGGCTGCGCTCCACCAGTTTTTGCACCTCCTGCGGGTGATGCAGACTGACCGAAATATGCTCCTGCAGATCAAGCCCCACCTGGAAGACGCGCAGCAGTCGCTTGTATTCATGGTTTTTATTGGCCGCCAGCATGTGCAGCTGCTGATAGCACTGGCTGATTAAGTCGACCACTTTTTGCTGGCGCGTAAGCAGCGGGGGCAATGATTTTTCCGGGTCTGTGTGTTGCGTCAGCAGGGTGTATTTGGCTTCGCAATAGTCCGCGAGCTGGACGTAGAGCAAGCTCAGGGATTCGCGCAGAGGCTGCTCCCGCCACATCCAGAACCAGAACCAGTTAAACAGCCCGTACCACAGGGTACCGAACGTATAGATCAGCAGCGGCTCCCAGACGGGCATATTTCCGGCGAGGCTCAGTGTGAAAATAGCCGCTATCAGTGAGGCGGGCAGCAGGCGAGCGTGCAGCGAACTGATCTCCGCCGTGACGCCCAGCGTCATCGCCAGCACGGTCAGGATTAACGGCAGCGGGATATCACGGGCCAGCAGCAGCTGCACGGCCAGGCTACATCCGGCGAACAGGCAGCCGCCGATAATCAGGCGTTTGAAAAAGCGTTTATGCGGTGTATCGAGACCGGCAATGTTGCAGCAGGCAGGAACGAGAGAGAACAACAGCCCATGTTGCAGATGGCCCAGGATTAAACCGACAGCCACGGGAAGACATAACACCAGAGTTTGACGTAGTGCGTAGTTAACTTCGGGGTGATAAATCAGCCTGCGCCACATGATCGTCAGAGACAAAAACGGCGTGACACCTTGCGATGGCACGCCGTTCGTTCCGGAATTAACGCGTTCCGTAGACCACGATAGTTTTACCGTGAGCGGAGATCAGGTTTTGATCTTCCAGCATTTTCAGGATACGGCCAACGGTTTCACGAGAACAGCCGACGATCTGACCAATCTCCTGACGGGTAATTTTAATTTGCATACCGTCCGGGTGGGTCATGGCGTCAGGTTGTTTCGCCAGGTTCAGCAGGGTCTGCGCGATGCGGCCTGTTACGTCCAGGAAGGCGAGGTTACCCACTTTCTCGGAAGTGACCTGCAGGCGGCGAGCCATCTGCGAAGAAAGACGCATCAGGATGTCCGGGTTTACCTGGATCAGCTGGCGGAATTTCTTATAGGAGATCTCTGCAACTTCACACGCGGTTTTCGCACGCACCCAGGCGCTACGTTCCTGGCCTTCTTCAAACAGGCCCAGTTCACCGATGAAATCGCCCTGGTTCAGATAAGAAAGGATCATCTCTTTCCCTTCTTCATCTTTGATCAGCACTGCCACCGAGCCTTTGACGATGTAATACAACGTTTCCGCTTTTTCACCCTGGTGAATCAGCGTGCTCTTCGATGGGTACTTATGAATGTGGCAATGAGACAAGAACCATTCGAGAGTCGGGTCTGTTTGCGGTTTGCCAAGCACCATGCGCTGTTATCCTCTGTTATAAGCTGTCTCAGAGTCAAAATCGCATCCTGACTCTGGGGTTGCAATCGAATTCTTACCCGTACCTGGGAAGTGGCTGTCGCACTGTTCGCAGCCAGTAAAGTTTGATGTCCTCTGCATACATGTGTAACGTCAATGTATTACTGTAGCATCGAGACTGTTTTAGCATAGCTTTAGCCGCGTGTCTCCTGGTGTCTCGCTTCAGCATGATGCAGGTCGCCTTCCGTTGCGAGAATTGTAACGCACGCGTAATCTGTTCGGAAAAATGCAACTTTGGAGTTAATGAAAATGCAAGCGCGTGTGAAATGGGTTGAAGGTTTAACGTTCCTTGGCGAATCCGCTTCAGGACACCAGATTTTGATGGACGGCAACTCCGGAGATAAAGCGCCAAGCCCGATGGAAGTGGTGCTGATGGCGGCGGGCGGATGCAGCGCGATTGACGTGGTTTCGATTTTGCAGAAAGGCCGTCATGACGTGACGGACTGCGAAGTGAAGCTGACGTCAGAGCGTCGCGAAGAGGCGCCACGTCTGTTTACGCACATCAACTTGCATTTTATCGTCACCGGTAAAGAGCTGAAGGATGCGGCGGTTTCCCGTGCGGTGGATCTGTCTGCGGAGAAGTACTGCTCCGTGGCACTGATGCTGCAAAAAGCGGTGAACATTACGCATTCGTACGAAGTGATCGACGCTTAACACTACGCCCGGTAGCGCTACGCTTGCCGGGCCTGTCACCGCATGATTCAGCCGGATAGCGAAGTGCCCTCCGGCGACTGAAATCAGGCGATCTTCTTGCCTTCCATCAGCCGTTGCACCAGCGGCATCATGATCAATTCCATCGCCAGACCCATCTTCCCGCCCGGGACCACTAATGTATTGATATGGGAAATGAATGAACCCTGCAGCATCGCCAGAAGCCAGGGGTAATCAATGTCTTCCAGATTGCGGAAGTGAATCACCACAAAACTCTCGTCCAGCGACGGAATTGTTTTCGCCGCAAACGGGTTAGAGGTGTCCACCGTCGGGACGCGCTGGAAGTTGATGTGGGTGCGCGAGAACTGCGGCGTCAGGAAGTTGATGTAATCTTCCATCGAGCGTACGACCGAATCCATCACCGCTTCACGCGAATGGCCGCGCTCGCTCATGTCACGGGTCAGCTTCTGAATCCACTCCAGATTGACAATCGGCACCACGCCGACCAGCAGATCCACGTGGCGCGCCACGTCGTGCTGTGGCGTTACCACGCCGCCGTGCAATCCTTCATAAAATAACACGTCCGTCGGCTCCGGCAGGGGCTGCCACGGTGTGAATGTGCCAGGAACCTGATTCCACGGCACCGCTTCATCGTAGGTGTGCAGATATTTACGCGACTGACCTTTTCCCGTGTGGCCGTAGTCCTGAAAAGTTTGTTCCAGCAGGCCAAAGTCGTTGGCGTCTGGCCCGAAATAGCTGATGTGTTTACCTAAATCCCGGGCCTTGCGGATAGCCATGTCCATTTCAGGACGGGTGAAGCGATGAAAACTGTCGCCCTCAACCTCGGCAGCGCGCAGATTGAGCTGCGCGAAAATCTTGCGAAAAGCGAGGCTGGTGGTGGTGGTTCCCGCACCACTCGAACCCGTAACGGCAATAACCGGATGTCTGGCGGACATAGCAACTCCCTGACTGGAAAAATGGAACAATCAACCGCGAAACTGATTGCGCGGCATGATGTTGACGGTTTCGTGCAGTTCAGACCACACCAGCAACACCTCGCCACTCTGTAGCTGCCGTTTTACATCGGCGACCTTTTGTTCAAGCGAACGCTCATGTTCACCATAATCGGTGCCTTCGCGTAATACAAAGCTTTCAATCAGGCTATCCAGCGTTTCGGGAGCCAGATCCTGCCAGGGAATCATCATTTTATTCTCTCCAGAAATGGGGTTAACCAGTCAGGGATGCGCGATTCCAGCCACATTTTCGGGCGAAGCAACGTCCCGGTGATAAAGCCGACGTGGCCGCCGTGTTCGGTCAGCTGATACTGCACGTTCGCAGGCAGATGTTCCGGGGCCGGAATGGAGTGATGATCCATAAAGGGATCATCCTTCGCATGGATGATCAGCGTCGGCTTGGTGATCTGGTTCAGCAATGGCATCGCGCTACACTGACGATAGTAGTCGATCGCGTCGGCAAAGCCGTGGATCTTCGATGTGATCAGATCATCAAACTCGCGAAGACGGCGCATCCGCTTCAGCTGTTGCAGGCTGATGGGCAGGGTGTCCGGATAGGCCTTTAGCTTACGCGCGGCGTTAGCTTTCAGCAGGTTGAGCAGATAGCGCTGATAGACCCGCGAAAAACCCTTTTCCATATGGTAGCTGCACTGCTCAAGCATGAACGGCGCGGAGACAATCACCGCCGCATCCAGCGGAACGTTATTGCTCTCTTTTGCCAGCAGGCAGGCGAGCATATTACCGCCCAGGGAGTAGCCTACGGCGGCCGTCGGCACGGTGCCGAAGGTAGTGCTTAACCAGTGTAAAAACCAGGTGCCGTCTTCGGTTTCGCCAGAGTGATAAATTCGCTCACGGCGATTCGGCTCGCCGCTACAACCGCGAAAGTGCATCACGACGCCGAGCCAGCCGCGTGATTTTGCCGCGTGGATCAGCCCGTGGGCATAGGGGCTGTGCAGGCTCCCTTCCAGGCCATGAAACACTACCAGACGCGGTTTGTGCCTGGCTTGTTCGGGATCTTCGCTCCAGGCTAAATCCACGAAATCTCCGTCCGGCAGGTCGAGGCGCTGCCAGTGCGGCGTAAACTGCAGTTTTCGGCGCAAAATACGCGGCAGCATGGTCTGCAGATGTGGGTTCGCCACACCCCGCATGGGGATGAATGCTGCGCTCTCATCGCTTGCGATGTCGAAATCTGATGGAATAATTTGAGTCATAACGATGCAATGTTAATTCTTGTCAGTCATTTACTATACCTTCCGAATTGTACCCTGTTTATAAAAACGAAGAGCGTTTACCTCCGATTCAGCCATTTCTGCCACCTCTGGCATTTTTTCGCGTGATGCGAACTGATCTCGATCACAAATCTTTACCTCGATTATTACTCTCAGGCTAATGATTCCACACTACGCTTAATTGATGCCTTTCTCACCAGAGCGCACACTTTGTTCAGCGTTAAGCAAATCAGAATGATGTGCTGAATCAGGAGGTTAATAATGTTATCTGGGCAAACACCCGCCCGGGTCTGGAACACGCGTCGCACTGAAAAAGCGCGCCGCCTGGCTTCTGTCCCGGTGCAAGGCAAGGTTCTGCCAACCGACGATCTTGTCGCCATGCTGGAAAAACTGATTGCTCCGGGCGATAAAGTCGTACTGGAAGGCAACAACCAAAAGCAGGCTGATTTTCTGTCCCGTTCACTGGCCGAGGTCAATCCGCAAATCGTGCATGACCTGCATATGATCATGCCAAGCGTCGGTCGCAGTGAGCATCTCGATATCTTCGAAAAGGGCATCGCCCGCAAACTCGATTTCTCCTTCTCCGGAACCCAAAGCCTGCGTATTTCGCAGCTGCTGGAGGACGGCCAGCTCGAAATCGGTGCCATTCATACTTACATCGAACTCTACTCCCGCCTGTACGTCGATCTTTCGCCAAACGTGGCGCTGATTGCCGGTTTTAAAGCGGACCGCAAAGGCAACCTTTATACCGGCGCAAGCACCGAAGACACGCCTGCACTGGTGGAAGCCGCCGCGTTCCACGACGGGATCGTCATCGCTCAGGTGAACGAGCTGGTGGACGACGAGTGCGATCTGCCGCGCGTCGATATTCCTGGCTCGTGGATTGATTACGTGGTCGTTGCCGACAAGCCGTTCTTCATCGAACCGCTGTTTACCCGCGACCCGCGTCTCATCAAACAAGAACACATCCTGATGGCGATGATGGCGATTAAGGGCATCTACGCGGAACACCAGGTGCAGTCTCTGAACCACGGTATTGGCTTTAACACCGCAGCGATTGAGCTGCTGCTGCCGACCTACGGCGAACAGCTCGGTCTGAAGGGCAAAATCTGTAAGCACTGGACCCTGAACCCGCACCCAACGCTGATTCCGGCGATTGAAAGCGGCTGGGTCGAGAGCGTCCACTGCTTCGGCGGTGAGCTGGGGATGGAAGAGTACATCCGTGCCCGTCCTGACGTGTTCTTTACTGGTGCCGACGGCTCGATGCGTTCCAACCGTGCATTCTGCCAGCTGGCAGGCCAGTACGCGGTGGATATGTTTATCGGTTCGACCCTCCAGGTTGACGGCTATGCCAACTCCTCGACTGTGACCCGCGGTCGCCTGTCGGGCTTCGGCGGTGCGCCAAACATGGGCCACGATCCCCACGGTCGTCGTCATGCCACGCCAGCATGGCTCAACATGATCACCGAACCAGACCCGATGCAGCGCGGTAAAAAGCTGGTGGTGCAGATGGTGGAAACTTTCCAGGCGGGCGTTAAACCGACCTTCGTGGAAAAACTCGATGCCGTTGAAGTGGCGAAAACCTCCGGGATGCCGCTGGCGCCAGTCATGATTTACGGCGATGACGTGACGCACGTGCTCACCGAAGAGGGGATTGCGTATCTCTATCGCGCTGAAAATCTCGAAGAGCGCCGCGCAATGGTTGCGGCAGTGGCCGGGATCACCGACATCGGCCTGGGCGTGGACGCCAAACGCGTCGCTGCGCTGCGCCAGAGTGGCAAAGTGGTCTATCCGGAAGATATGGGTATTCGTCGTACCGATGCGACCCGATCTCTACTGGCAGCCGGGAGTGTCTCTGACCTGGTGGAATGGTCTGGCGGTCTTTACAACCCACCTGCGAAATTCCGGAGCTGGTAATGAAACTTCTGCCACAGATTCAGGTTGAAGGCGGTGCCGAATGGCTGGCGCGAACCGCCACGCAGTGTCTGATTGACGAAGCACGATTAAGCCCGAAACCCGGTCTGGTGGACAGTCGGGGGAATGGCGCGCACCTGGATCTCTCGCTCGCGTTAATGGAGCGGTCCGCGCACAGCCTGACCCCCACGTTTCAGGCACTGGCACAGCAAAGCTGGCAACGTCCGGCCGACATTGCGCTCAGACAAACCATCGGCAGGCTCGGCCGTGAGGGCGAGCAGAACATGATGGCGGCCACCCAGGGAGTGAACACCCACCGTGGCGCAATCTGGGCGCTCGGACTGCTGGTAAGCGCGGTAGCGATGCTGGGCGGCGACGCGCGTCCGCAGACTATCGCACGGACTGCAGCCGAACTGGCCACGCTGCCCGATGACGCCGCCCCGAAAGTGTTCAGCAAAGGGCTTCGCGCCACGCACCGCTACCGGGTGCCGGGCGCTCGCGAAGAGGCGCAGCAGGCGTTCCCACACGTTTTACAGCGGGCACTGCCGCAGCTTCGTCTCAGCCGCCTGAACGGCAGCAGCGAATCGCACGCCAGGCTTGATGCGCTGATGGCCATCATGACCTCGCTGACCGACACCTGCGTGCTCTCCCGCGCCGGGATGGAAGGACTGGAGACGATGCAGGACGGCGCTCGCGCCGTGCTGAATGCGGGTGGAACCGCGCAGCCTGAAGGCCAGCGCGCTTTGGCGGAACTTGACCGCCGGATGCTGGCGCTCAACGCCTCTCCGGGTGGTGCCGCCGATCTGCTTGCCGCCACGCTGTTCCTCGACCGCGTCGAGACGCCTTATTCAAAGCATTAAGAGGATGTTATGGAAAAAATCACATTGACCGTGCCAGCCAGCCGCGAAGTAAGCGGCAGGGCGCTGGCAGGGGTTGTTGGTTCTGGTGATATGGAGGTGTTATTCACCGCCGATCAGAGCCAGACCTTAACCATCGATATCACCACTTCCGTCGACAACAGCCGTGGTCGCTGGGAGGCGCTATTCAACCGTCTGCACACCGTGAGCAGCCTGCCTGCCGGTCGCCTCACCATTCATGACTTTGGTGCCACCCCTGGCGTGGCGCGCATTCGTATTGAACAGGTCTTTGAAGAGGTGAGCCATGCGTGACGATCTGAGTTTTATCGAATTAAAAGCGCGCCAGCGTGCGCACGCGCTGCTGGACGATGGCAGCTACCGTGAACTGCTGGACCCGTTTGAAGGCATTACCTCTCCGTGGCTCGGCGCACAGGGTATCGTGCCGCAGGCCGACGACGGGATGGTGGTCGCGAAAGGGACCATTAACGGTCAGCCCGCAGTGGTCGTGGCGATAGAAGGTGCGTTCCAGGGCGGCAGTATGGGCGAAGTCTCAGGGGCCAAAATGGCCGCCGCACTGGAACTGGCGGCAGAAGATAACCGCAACGGTATCCCGACCCAGGCGGTGCTTTGCCTCGAAACCGGCGGCGTTCGTCTGCAGGAAGCGAATCTCGGCCTGGCGGCGATTGCTGATATTCACGCGGCGATTGTCGATTTACGTCGCTATACGCCGGTCATCGGGATTGTCGCAGGGACCGTCGGTTGCTTCGGTGGGATGTCGATTGCGGCGGCCCTGTGCAGCTATCTGATTGTCACCCGCGAAGCACGTCTCGGTCTTAACGGCCCGCAGGTTATCGAGCAGGAAGCCGGGATTGATGAGTACGACTCCCGCGACCGTCCGTTTATCTGGAGCATGACCGGCGGCGAAATCCGCTATGAAAGTGGTCTGGTCGATGCCCTGGTGGGCGACGGCGTCAACGCGGTGAAACAGGCGATGAACGAGGCCATTGCCAAAGGGGTTCCGGCTGCGCATCGCACCGATAACTATGATGATTATTTGAATCGTCTGAGCCATTTCGACACCCGCAAACAGGCGGATACCGAACAGATCCATGCGCTTTTTGCCCGGGAGGTGAAATGATGACTACTACAATCAGCCGCGGCGAACTCTGGCTGCAAACGCTCGCCCCACATGCCCACCGTCTGTCAGGGCTATGCCCGTCCGTGCAGGCCGCTGACGGTGAACTGAACGGTGAGACCGTACGTTTCGTTGCCGTGGTCCCGGATGCGAACAACCATTTCCCGCGCGCCGCGCAGGGTGAAGTGGGGCTGCTGGAGGGCTGGACGCTGGCTAAAGTGGTGAGCGAAACCATTGCCGCTGATGCCGATAAAGCCGTTAAACGCCCTATCGTGGCGGTGATCGACGTGCCCAGCCAGGCGTATGGCCGTCGCGAAGAGGCGTTCGGTATCCATCAGGCGCTGGCCGGTGCAGCTGCGGCGTATGCCAATGCGCGTCTGGCCGGTCATCCGGTCATCGGCCTCATCGTCGGCAAAGCGATGTCGGGTGCTTTCCTGGCACACGGCTACCAGGCAAACCGCCTGATTGCCTTTAACGACAAGGGCGTGTTGATTCATGCGATGGGCAAAGAGTCTGCCGCACGTATCACCCTGCGCACCGTCGACGCGCTGGAAAAACTGGCGGCCACCATCCCGCCAATGGCGTATGACATCAGTAACTACGCCACGCTCGGGCTGCTCGCCGATCTGCTGGACATCAGCAATCCGGATGCCCCTTCCGACAGCGATCTGGCGCAGGTGAAAACCACTCTGCAACAGGCCATCAACGACGCACGTCAGGACACCACGCTGAAAAGCCGCCTGGGTGCTGACAACCGCCGCAGCTCTGCTCTGGTACGCGAACGTATGCGAGCAAGCTGGTAATTAAAAAAAAGTCCTGCCAGATGCAGGGCCACGTGGGCGCACTCGCTGCGCCTGCGCGGGAACCTGCATCCTGAAAATAATAATCATCGCGCCAGTGCTATCTCTTTTTTTAAATTACAGGTGATTTATGACTTACGTAATTGTTCATGCTCTTGCTCCGATTTTTGTCATCATGCTGCTGGGATTCTGGGCCGGTAAGGCCAAAATGGTCGACAACAAAAATGTCTCCCTGCTGAATATCTTTGTGATGGATTTTGCGCTGCCTGCGGCGCTGTTTAGTGCCACAGTACAAACCTCGTGGACGGGGATCCTCGCCCAGTCGCCGCTGATTCTGGTGCTGACGCTGGCAATGTGGATCACCTACGCGGCGATCTATTTCCTGGCCACCAAGGTCTTTAAAAAATCCCCGCAGGATGCGGCCGTACTGACCCTGACGGTGGCCCTGCCTAACTATGCGGCGCTCGGTCTGCCCATTCTCGGCAGCGTGCTCGGGGAAGGTTCGTCCACCTCGCTCTCCGTGGCGGTTTCCATCGCCTGTGGTTCTGTCCTGATGACACCGTTCTGCCTGCTGATTCTGGAACGCGAAAAAGCGCGTGCCGAAGGCGGCAACAGCGGTTCAACTCTGGCGATGCTGCCGGTGCTAATGTGGCGCTCTATCAAAAAACCGATCGTGATGGGCCCGCTGCTCGGGGTGATTCTGTCGGCTATTGGTATCAAAATGCCGGAACTGGTTCTGGCGGCGATTAAACCGCTGGGTCTGGCGGCTACGGCGGCAGCGCTGTTCCTGACCGGGGTGATCCTCTCTGCGCGTAAACTGCAAATCAACACCATGGTGATCACCTCCACTATCGCCAAACTGCTGATTCAGCCTGCCATTGCCTGGGGTCTGGTGCTGATTTTCGGTCTGCATGGATCTGTGGCGATCACGGCAATTCTGATGATTGCGCTCTCCGCAGGTTTCTTTGGCGTGGTCTTCGGCAACCGTTTTGGCGTGCAGTCTCCTGATGCAGAAGCGGTGCTGCTGTTAAGCTCGGTCCTGTGTATCCTGTCTCTGCCGCTGTTTATCTCGCTGACTTCAGGAATGTAATTATGATCCCAACATTACGCCCACACGATCTTATCTGGCTTAACGCGCGCGACGCGCTGGAAGGTATCACCGAAACCTGGGTGGATGGCGTGTGGCATACCGGTCTGCCTGTGGTGGTGCGGCGTGATGTTGATGGTACCGGACGGATCCCCGTCGGCGTGCGCGGTTTGAAACGCGAGCAACGCGCCGCCGGTTGGGTTAACCCAGAGCGCGTGACCCGCGTGGTATCTCCGGAAAATTTAAGCGTCGCGACCGATTTGCTGCGCTCGCCGTTTATCACCCAGCCGCCCGTGCAGGTGGCGTTTCAGGTTGCGCAGCAGGCGTGGTCCTGGACGTGGGGGATAACCGGCAGTACCGGCTACGCGCTGGCAACCGGCGTTCCGGTGATCCATGCCGAGAGCGATCTGGATCTGCTGATCCGGGCGCCCGTGCCGCTGCCTCAGGAAGCGTTCCAGCGCTGGGCGGCGCAGCTCGGTAGTGCGTTGTGCCGCGTGGATACGCAGGTGGAAACCCCTGCGGGCGGGTTCGCGCTGAACGAGTGGCTGCGCGAGGGCAGAGCGCTGCTAAAAACGCATCGTGGGCCCCGCCTGGTAGCCGACCCGTGGGGCAGGGAGGAGTCATGAAAATTTTGTTTACCTTCCCGGGACAGGGGACGCAGCGTGCAGGCATGCTGCAGGACCTGCCGGGTACAGAGAAAGCGGTAGCGCGCGAGGTTTTGGGTGAAGAAGCGGATCGGCTGGATTCCCCCGACGCGCTGAAACACACCCGCGCGGTGCAACTGTCCCTTCTGATCGCTGGCGTTTCCTGGGCGCGAGAACTGGAACGACGTGGCGTGACGCCAGATATTGTCAGCGGCCTGTCGATTGGTGCTTATCCTGCTGCCGTGATCGCCGGTGCACTGACGTTTACCGACGCGCTTCGGCTGGTGGCCTTGCGCGGTGATTTGATGGAGCAGGCGTATCCCCACGGCTACGGTTTGACGGCCATCATGGGGCTGACGCTGCCACAGGTGGAGGCGCTCCTCGCGGGCACTGGCACGTACATCGCTAACCTTAACGCGGAAACGCAGATTGTGATTGCCGGCACCGATGAGGGAATGGCCGAAGTGGCAAAACGCGCGCTGGAGAAGGGCGCAAATAAAGCCCATCGGCTGGCGGTGAGTGTGCCTTCGCATTGTGAACTGCTGGCGGCACCGGCGCAGAAACTGGCGGAGGCGTTCAGCCATGTGACCCTTTCTCGCCCGCGCTGTGCCTGGCTCAGCGGCAGTACCGGACGCGTATTATGGGCGCCGGAGAAAATTGCCGACGATTTAGCCATGAACATGGCGCGTACGGTGCGCTGGCAGGAAGCGGTGATTTCCGCCAACGAGCGTGAGGCGCGACTGGCGATAGAGATGCCTCCCGGCGGTGTGCTGACGTGCCTGACGCGACAGGCGGCGTGGGAAGGTGAAGCGGTTTCGCTCGAGCGTAGCGGCGTGGATGTGGCGGTGCATCTGGCAAAACGTCTTCGCGGGTAGTTTTGCCTGTTGGCGCCGGGTTTTAATTCCTGGGAAATCCTGCGTCGGGTAACGCGGAGTTACATCCGGCAAAGCATCAGCTACCGTCCTGCAAACTGCGGGCGTACATTCGCCCCTCTGCAGCCAGTGCCCGCAGGCTCGGGTCTTGTTCGCGGTTGCGGGCAAAGACAATCGCGATCAGCTGTTGCATCTGGTACGGCTGCGCCAGCTTCAGCAGCTGCACGGAGTTCTCGTAAACCTTTTTCATCCTGCCGGGCATCAGCGTAAAGCCCACACCCGCCTGCACCAGACTTAACATCGAGAAGATATCATTCACACGGGTGACGATTTCCGGCTCAAAACCGGCAATCTGGAACGCGTCCTGAAAACCGGCGTAGGTGGCAAACCCTTCCGCCAGCGAGACGAACTTCTGATCTTTGTAATCGCGCAGATCGGCCAGGCCGTTACTGTTGAGTTTGGCCGACGCGGGCGCGGCGAGGAAAATGTCGTCGTGGAACAGGGGCAGCACTTCGAGGGTATTTCGGTCGATATCGCTTTCGGAGATGGAGATCAGGATTGCGTCCAGCGCGCCTTCATCGAGCAGATGGAGCAGGGTGTCGTTAGAGCCCATCGTCAGGTCCATCTCCAGGTCCGGACGGCGCAGCTTCATCCCCATAATCAGCCGTGGGACGGTTTCCATCGTCAGGGAGTAAAGCGTACCGACGCGCAGGCGCCCCTGTCCTATCCCGGCGATTTTGCGCGACTCTTCCAGCCCGCGTTCCATCACCTGCATCACTTCCTGGCAGTACTCCAGCAGTGTCCAGGCGGAAGGCAACGCAATCAGATTGCGTCCTTTGTGGGTGAACAGCGGGCAGCGAACGTTCTCTTCCAGGGTATGCAGGGCGCGGTGCACGCTGACACCGCTCAGGCCCAGAGCCTCGGCGGTGCGGGCGATATTGCCCTTTTCCATGAAGGTCATGAAAATACTCAGTTTGCGAAATGTGATGTCGCTCGTGATGTCGATAGTCATAACCTTCCTGATCCCTTAATCGGTTTGCAGCATCTCTTCCAGCTGTTCCTGCGCGTCGAGCCACGCCATTTCGCACTCTTCCAGGCCAGATTTGGTTTTGGCCTGTACTTGCAGGCACTCGGTCAGCTCGGCTTTGCGCGCCTGATCGTACAGGCCGCTGTCGCCGAGCTTCTCTTCCACCGTGGCCAGCTGCGCGTGCAGTTTTTCCATCTCTTTTTCCAGACGCGCGATCTCTTTACGCAGCGGCTGGGTTTGCGTGCGCAGTTCTGCCTCGCGACGTTTCTGGTCTTTACGCGCCTGAGCGCTGTTGGCGTTATCTTTCGCGTCGTCGGCAGGCTGGTTTTCCTGCTTCTGCACGTCCGTTAGCCACTGCTGATAATCTTCCAGATCGCCGTCGAACGGTTCGACTTTGCCATCGTGCACCAGATAGAGGTCATCGGTGGTGGAGCGGATCAGGTGCCTGTCGTGCGAAACCACGACAAGGGCGCCTTCGAATTCGATCAGCGCTTCGGTCAACGCCTGACGCATATCGAGATCCAGGTGGTTAGTCGGTTCATCGAGCAGCAGCAGGTTCGGACGCTGCCAGACGATCAGCGCCAGCACCAGACGGGCTTTTTCCCCGCCGGAGAAGCGCTCGGTGTTCTCGCTGACTTTATCGCCCTGGAAGCCGAAACCGCCGAGGTAGTCGCGCAGCTTCTGCTCCATTTCCTGAGGTGCCAGACGCGCCATATGCTGAATCGGCGATTCGTCTGCGCGTAAAAATTCCAGCTGGTGCTGGGCGAAGT
The DNA here is from genome assembly GCF_050435885.1 of Lelliottia sp. 489. Classification (NCBI taxonomy): domain Bacteria; kingdom Pseudomonadati; phylum Pseudomonadota; class Gammaproteobacteria; order Enterobacterales; family Enterobacteriaceae; genus Lelliottia; species Lelliottia sp. 489. The sequence goes on from NZ_JBNDLC010000006.1 coordinate 202,270, forward strand.
AGCCCAGTTTGATGCCCTTCGCCAGCCCGATATCGCCGCTGACCGGGTTCAATTCGCCCGCCAGCAGTTTAATCAGTGTGGACTTACCTGCGCCATTACGCCCGAGCAGACCGATGCGCGAACCGGGCACCAGGTTGAGCTTGATGGAGTCGAGAATAATGCGCTCGCCGTAGCCGGCGCTGACCTTCTCCATTTTCAGCAACGGGTTCGGCAGGCTTTCCGGGGCGCGGAAGCTAAAGTGGAACGGGTTATCCACGTGAGCAGGGGCAATCATCTCCATACGCTCGAGCATCTTGATGCGGCTCTGAGCCTGTTTGGCTTTGGAGGCTTTAGCCTTAAAGCGATCAACAAAGCTTTGCAGATGGGCAACGCGCTGCTGCTGGCTTTCGTACATCGCCTGCTGCTGTGACAGGCGTGTGGCGCGCTGGCGCTCGAACGAGCTGTAGTTGCCCGTATATTCGAACATCGATTCCTGTTCGATATGAATGATTTTATCGACGACCGGGTCGAGGAAGTCGCGGTCGTGGGAGATCAGGATCAGCGTGCCCTGATAGCTTTTAAGCCATTTTTCCAGCCAGATCACCGCGTCGAGATCGAGGTGGTTGGTCGGTTCATCGAGGAGCAGCAGATCCGAGCGGCAGACCAGCGCTTGCGCGAGGTTCAGGCGCATACGCCAGCCGCCGGAGAAATCGCTCACCGGGCGCTCTAACTGCTCGTTGCTGAAGCCCAGACCGTGCAGCAGGCTGGAGGCGCGCGAGCGGATGGTCCAGGCGTCGATGGCGTCGAGCTTGCCGTGAACGGTGGCGATGGCGTGGCCGTCGTTGCGCTCGTTGGCGGCGTTCAGCTCGGCTTCCAGCTTGCGGTATTCGCGGTCGCCGTCAATGACATAGTCGAGCGCCGGAACGCTCAGGGCAGGGGTTTCCTGGTTAACCCAGGCCAACTGCCAGTTTCCCGGATAGGTGAAGCTCCCTGCATCGGCGCTCATCTCGTTTTTCAGAAGCGACAGCAAAGTGGATTTGCCGCAGCCGTTTTTGCCCACCAGACCGACTTTTTGCCCAGGGTTAATGGTGGCTGTAGCGTTGTCCAGCAGGACGCGTACGCCGCGACGAATTTGTAACGAGGAGAAAACAATCATAGAGCGCCGTGTGTTCCGACTATGTTAAGTTGTCATTATAATGGAGTTAAATGTTGTACCGCGCCTGACGCGGGAGTGCCATGTTAGCCCAAAATGGCAATGATGACGACCCGGGAGGGGAATGATGTCCCAGACAGCAAAAGTGCTGCTGCTGTATGCCCATCCGGAATCACAGGACTCGGTCGCTAACCGGGTTTTGCTCAAACCGGCTCGACAACTCAGCAATGTGACGGTGCACGACCTGTACGCGCACTATCCTGATTTTTTTATTGATATCCCACACGAACAGGAACTATTGCGTCAGCATGACGTGATTGTGTTCCAGCATCCGCTTTATACCTACAGCTGTCCGGCGTTGCTGAAAGAGTGGCTGGACCGGGTGTTGACCCGCGGCTTTTCCAGTGGACCAGGGGGAAACCAGCTGGCGGGAAAGTACTGGCGGAGTGTCATCACGACCGGTGAACCCGAGAGCGCCTACCGTCACGACGGGCTAAACCGCTATCCCATGAGCGATATTCTGCGCCCTTTTGAGTTGACGGCGGCCATGTGCCGTATGCAGTGGATGAGCCCGATTGTGGTCTATTGGGCCCGCCGCCAGCCCTCAAAAGAGCTGGCGAATCATGCCAAAGCCTATGGCGACTGGCTGGCCTCACCGATTCTGACAGGAGGCCGCTGATGGAAGGTTCCGATCTGTTACTGGCTGGTGTGTTGTTCCTCTTCGCGGCGGTTGTGGCCGTGCCGCTGGCCTCCCGGCTGGGTATCGGCGCGGTGCTGGGCTATCTGCTGGCAGGTATCGCGATTGGTCCGTGGGGGCTTGGGTTTATTAGCGACGTGGATGAAATCCTCCACTTCTCTGAGCTGGGTGTGGTCTTCCTGATGTTTATCATTGGGCTGGAGCTGAATCCGGCGAAGCTCTGGCACCTGCGGCGCTCGATTTTTGGCGTTGGCGCCGCACAGGTGCTGTTCAGCGCGGTGATCCTCGCTGGATTGCTGATGTTGACCGAGTTCAAGTGGCAGGCGGCGGTGATCGGCGGGATTGGTCTGGCGATGTCTTCGACGGCGATGGCGCTGCAGCTGATGCGCGATAAGGGGATGAATCGCAACGAGTCGGGACAGCTCGGTTTTTCCGTTTTGCTGTTTCAGGATTTAGCGGTGATCCCTGCGTTAGCGCTGGTGCCGCTGCTCGCCGGATCTGGCGACGATCATTTCGACTGGATGAAAGTTGGCATGAAGGTGCTGGCGTTTGCAGGCATGCTGATTGGCGGGCGTTACCTGCTGCGTCCGGTGTTTCGCTTTATTGCGGCGTCTGGCGTGCGGGAAGTGTTTACCGCGGCGACGCTGCTGCTGGTGCTGGGTTCCGCGCTGTTTATGGATGCGCTGGGGCTGTCGATGGCGCTGGGGACGTTTATTGCGGGCGTTCTGCTTGCCGAGAGTGAATATCGTCACGAGCTGGAGATTGCCATCGATCCCTTTAAGGGGCTGCTGTTAGGGCTGTTCTTTATCTCTGTAGGCATGGCGCTCAACCTTGGCGTGCTCTACACCCATCTGCTGTGGGTGGTGATCAGCGTCGCGGTGCTGGTAGCAGTGAAAACCGGCGTGCTTTACGCCCTGGCGCGGATTTACGGACTCCGAAGTTCTGAGCGCATGCAGTTCGCGGGCGTGCTGAGTCAGGGGGGAGAGTTCGCATTTGTGCTCTTCTCCACAGCATCGTCTCAGCGTTTATTTCAGGATGATCAGATGGCGCTGCTGCTGGTGACGGTCACTCTGTCGATGATGACCACGCCGCTGCTGATGAAGCTGATTGATAAATCCCTGTCGCGCCGCTTTAATCCGCCTGAAGACGAAGCGGAAACACCGTGGGTGGAAGACGATAAACCACAGGTAATTGTGGTGGGGTTTGGCCGTTTTGGGCAGGTGATTGGCCGCTTGCTGATGGCCAATGAGATGCGTATTACGGTGCTGGAGCGTGATATCAGCGCAGTAAATCTGATGCGCAAATACGGTTATAAAGTCTATTACGGCGATGCGACGCAGCTTGAGCTGCTGCGTTCAGCAGGTGCCGAGGCCGCAGAGTCTATCGTCATCACCTGTAATGAACCGGAAGATACGATGAAGCTGGTGGAGCTGTGTCAGCAGCATTTCCCGCACCTGCATATTCTGGCGCGCGCCAGAGGGCGCGTGGAAGCCCATGAGCTGTTGCAGGCGGGGGTGAAAAACTTCTCGCGTGAGACGTTTTCCAGCGCCCTTGAGCTAGGCCGTAAGACGCTGGTTTCGTTGGGGATGCATCCGCACCAGGCGCTGCGCGCCCAGCTGCATTTCCGCCGCCTTGATATGCGTATGCTGCGCGAGTTAATGCCCGTCCATAGCGATACGGCGCAAATCTCCCGCGTGCGGGAAGCTCGCCGTGAGCTGGAAGAGATCTTCCAGCGTGAGATGCAGAAGGAACGGCGTCAGCTGGATGGCTGGGATGAATTTGAATAGGGGAAAAAGTATGGCAGTTCGTAAACGTTTTATTGCAGGCGCAAAATGCCCGTCCTGCCAGGCGCAAGATACCCTGGCCATGTGGCGCGAGAATAATATCGATATTGTTGAGTGTGTTAAGTGCGGGCACCAGATGCGCGAGGCGGACAAAGAGGTTCGCGAGCATGTTCGCAAAGAAGAGCAAGTGATCGGCATTTTTCATCCGGACTAGCGATATGCCCTCAGATTTTTTAAGCTAAAGGGTACACGGGTGCAGATTTCCGCTACAATCTGCGCCAGCAATTTTCCCACGCTCAGGAGATATCATGAAAGTAGCAAAAGACCTGGTGGTCAGCCTGGCCTATCAGGTACGTACAGAAGACGGTGTGTTGGTTGATGAGTCTCCGGTGAGTGCGCCGCTGGACTACCTGCATGGTCACGGTTCCCTGATTTCCGGCCTGGAAAACGCGCTGGAAGGTCATGTTGTTGGCGACAAATTTGATGTTGCTGTAGGCGCGAATGACGCTTACGGTCAGTACGACGATAATCTGGTTCAGCGCGTTCCTAAAGACGTGTTCATGGGCGTTGACGAGCTGCAGGTTGGCATGCGTTTCCTGGCTGAAACTGACCAGGGGCCAGTACCTGTTGAAATCACAGAAGTTGAAGACGAGCACGTTGTGGTCGACGGTAACCACATGCTGGCTGGCCAGAACCTGAAATTCAACGTTGAAGTTATCGCGATTCGTGAAGCGACTGCTGAAGAGCTGGCTCATGGCCACGTTCACGGTGCAAATGGTCACGACCACGATCACGACCATGACGGTTGCTGCGGTGGTCACGGCCACGAGCATGACCACGGTCATGAGCACGGCAAAGGCGGTTGTGGTGGTAACGGCGGTTGCGGCTGCCACTAAATCACCGGCGTCTTTCGAGCCGCAGAGACGTTGACTGCGTTTACCAGTCCCGGTGGTAGAGTATTCTATGCTCTCGGGAATGTTCTAACCAGTCACCTTTCTGCAACGCGTATGACCGGGTAATTTAGCAGTGTCGCAGGCACAAAAAAGCGGGAAATATTCCCGCTTTTTTTATGCCTCAATAGTGAGGTGGGGGCGTCTCTTCTGCCTGTGAGGCGATGTGTGACGACTGTGTCGCTTTCACTTTTTCCGTAAGCAGGCGCAGAAGATCGCGCAGTTTGGCCATTTCCAGTTCGTGAGCCGTCACCGTCTGGTTCAGCTCATCGATGGTCACTTCCTGAAAAGCCAGGCGGCTTTCCAGCTCGGCCAGCCGCGCTTCCAATGTCGTATTTTGCATGATTGACCTCTCTGTGATTTCGCACGCCAGGGGCGTTGGCGGCGGCGAATTTTACCCGAGTTTACTCCTCTGTAAAGCATCCTGCCTTAATGCAAGAAACTTATTTAAACAAAAATAGTCTGAAAAGAAGCGAGTTTAGGGAGAGTCTGTCTGTAGATTTCTTCTTCAACGTTCTATAGTACGCTTCTCATATACGTTTAACGCTGGGGTGAGAGGCCCCGGTCCTGGAGAAATGGATGAAATCACTGTTTAAAGTAACGCTGCTGGCGACCACAATGGCCGTCGCACTGAATGCGCCGCTCTCTTTCGCTGCTGATACCGCTGCGAAGCCTGCTGCAAGCGCAGACAGTAAAGCTGCGTTCAAAAATGACGACCAGAAATCAGCCTATGCGCTGGGCGCATCTCTGGGCCGTTACATGGAAAACTCTCTCAAAGAGCAAGAGAAACTGGGCATCAAACTGGATAAAGACCAGCTGATCGCCGGGGTTCAGGATGCGTTTGCAAACAAGAGCAAACTGTCTGACCAGGAAATCGAACAGACCCTGCAGGCTTTTGAAGCTCGCGTGAAAGGTGCTGCTCAGGGCAAGATGGAACAAGACGCAAAAGACAACGAAGCGAAAGGCAAAGCCTACCGCGATACTTTTGCTAAAGAGAAGGGTGTGAAAACCTCTTCTACCGGTCTGCTGTACAAAGTAGAGAAAGCCGGTACTGGCGATGCGCCTAAAGACAGCGATACCGTAGTTGTGAACTACAAAGGTACCCTGATCGACGGTAAAGAGTTCGATAACTCTTATACCCGTGGTGAGCCGCTCTCCTTCCGTCTTGACGGTGTTATCCCAGGCTGGACCGAAGGCCTGAAAAACATCAAGAAAGGCGGCAAAATTCAGCTGGTAATCCCACCGGATCTGGCTTACGGCAAAACGGGCGTTCCGGGTATTCCGGCTAACTCCACTCTGGTCTTCAATGTTGAGCTGCTGGATATCAAACCAGCACCGAAGGCAGATGCCAAACCAGATGCTGCAGCAGATGATAAAGCTGCAGACGCAGCGAAGAAGTAAAACGCTGAAAACCGCCGCCTTTAAGGCGGCGGTTCTTTTATTAGGGGCAGATATAATTAACACTGGAAAGCGTTACCTACGCTGTATTAATTTAGTTGTCCGTGTAAATATGAGCCTGCCCTGACAACCTAATGACAGGCTCCTGAAAAGGAGTGTTTTTTTCATGTCCAGGTCGCTTTTAACCAACGAAACCAGTGAACTCGATTTGCTGGATCAACGTCCTTTCGACCAGACCGACTTCGATATTCTCAAATCCTACGAAGCGGTGGTGGACGGGTTAGCGATGCTCATTGGCTCCCACTGCGAAATCGTATTGCACTCCCTGCAAGATCTGAAATGTTCCGCCATCCGCATTGCTAATGGTGAGCACACTGGCCGCAAAATTGGATCGCCAATTACCGACCTTGCACTGCGTATGCTGCACGACATGACCGGCGCGGACAGCAGCGTCTCCAAATGTTATTTCACTCGTGCCAAAAGCGGCGTTCTGATGAAATCAGAAACGATCGCCATCCGTAACCGCGAGCACCGCGTAATCGGACTGCTGTGTATCAACATGAACCTTGATGTGCCGTTCTCTCAAATCATGAGCACCTTTATTCCGCCTGAAACGCCGGAAGTGAATTCGTCGGTGAACTTTGCGTCTTCCGTTGAAGACCTCGTCACCCAGACGCTGGAGTTCACCATCGAAGAGGTCAATGCCGATCGCAACGTATCGAACAACGCTAAGAACCGCCAGATCGTGCTGAACCTCTATGAAAAAGGCATTTTCGATATTAAAGATGCGATTAACCAGGTGGCAGATCGCCTGAACATTTCCAAGCACACGGTTTATCTCTACATCCGCCAGTTCAAAAGCGGTGATTTCCTGGGACAAGAGAAGTAATGCGTTTTGCCATCATGGTGACAGGCCCGGCTTACGGTACTCAGCAGGCCAGTAGCGCTTTCCAATTTTCCGAGGCGTTGTTGGCTGCCGGGCATCAGCTGAGCAGTGTCTTTTTCTACCGGGAAGGGGTCTACAACGCTAACCAGTTGACCTCGCCTGCGTCGGATGAGTTTGATCTGGTGCGCGGCTGGCAGAAACTTAATGAGTTAAAGGGCGTCGAGCTGCACATTTGTGTCGCGGCGGCGTTGCGTCGCGGTGTGACGGATGAAGCAGAAGCCGAGCGTCTTGGCCTTGTCGGGGCGAATCTCCAGCCAGGCTTTTCCCTCAGTGGCTTAGGCGCTCTGGCTCAAGCGGCGCTGACCTGCGATCGGATGGTACAATTCTGATGAACCGCGTTGCCTTTGTATTTACTTCTGCCCCACACGGCAGTGCAGCCGGCAGGGAAGGGCTTGATGCGCTTTTAGCAACCTCGGCTCTGACGGAAGATATCGGTGTCTTCTTTATCGGTGATGGCGTGCTCCAGCTTTTGGCCGGGCAACAGCCTCAGCAGATTTTGGCGCGTGACTATATTGCGACCTTCAAAGTTCTGCCCCTGTACGACATCGAGACTTTCTGGGTCTGTGCGGCATCGCTAAAAGAGCGCGGGCTGGATGAAAACATCGCTATGGTGCTGGATGTGACCGTCGTCGCGCCCGAGGTGTTACGCGAACAACTCTCTCAATATCATACTGTTCTGACTTTCTGAGGCCGTCATGCTCCATACCTTGAGCCACTCTCCGTGGCAGTGCGATATCGACGGGTTGCTGAGAATGCTGGCCGACGGCGACGACCTGCTGCTGATTCAGGACGGCGTGCTGGCCGCAATTGAAGGCAGCCGCTTTGTTGAAATGCTCAATAATGCCCCCATTACTGTCTCTGCGCTAAAGGAAGACATTGATGCACGCGGCCTTGCTGCTCAAATTTCAGCCAAAATCGACGTGGTTAGCTATACTGATTTCGTCAATCTCTCGGTGAAACACACAACTCAAATGAGTTGGTGAGGTGAGATCGCTGTATATTTCTTGACACCTTTTCGGCGTGGCCCTAAAATTTCGCGTCCTCATATTGTATGAGGCGATTTATTACGTGTTTACGAAGCAAAAGCTAAAACCAGGAGCTATTTAATGGCAACAGTTAACCAGCTGGTACGCAAACCACGCGCTCGCAAAGTTGCAAAAAGCAACGTGCCTGCGCTGGAAGCCTGCCCGCAGAAACGTGGCGTATGTACTCGTGTATATACCACCACTCCTAAGAAACCAAACTCCGCACTGCGTAAAGTATGCCGTGTGCGTTTGACCAACGGTTTTGAAGTGACTTCCTACATCGGTGGTGAAGGTCACAACCTGCAGGAACACTCCGTGATCCTGATCCGTGGCGGTCGTGTAAAAGACCTTCCGGGTGTTCGTTATCACACCGTTCGTGGTGCGCTCGACTGCTCCGGCGTTAAAGACCGTAAGCAAGCTCGCTCCAAGTATGGCGTGAAGCGTCCTAAGGCTTAATGGTTCTCCGTTAAGTAAGGCCAAACTGATTTATCTTAATGTCAAACTAAACTCTTTGAGTTTTGGACAATCCTGAATTAACAACGGAGTATTCCCATGCCACGTCGTCGCGTCATTGGTCAGCGTAAAATCCTTCCAGATCCTAAGTTCGGATCAGAACTGCTGGCAAAATTTGTAAATATCCTGATGGTAGATGGTAAAAAATCTACTGCAGAAGCAATCGTATACAGCGCGCTGGAGACCCTGGCTCAGCGTTCTGGTAAAAATGAACTGGAAGCTTTCGAAGTCGCTCTCGACAACGTTCGCCCAACCGTAGAAGTTAAGTCCCGCCGCGTTGGTGGTTCTACTTATCAGGTTCCAGTTGAAGTTCGTCCGGTTCGTCGTAATGCTCTGGCAATGCGTTGGATCGTTGAAGCTGCTCGTAAACGCGGTGATAAATCCATGGCTCTGCGTCTGGCGAACGAACTTTCTGATGCTGCAGACAACAAAGGTACTGCAGTTAAGAAACGTGAAGACGTTCACCGTATGGCAGAAGCCAACAAGGCGTTCGCACACTACCGTTGGTAATCCCTTCGGAGTCATAGTCACCAGGCGGGCGCTTCAGAGAAGCCGCCCGCTCTGGGTTACTTAACTGAACGCCAAAGAATCAAACGAGGAATCAAATGGCTCGTACAACACCCATCGCACGCTACCGTAACATCGGTATCAGTGCGCACATCGACGCCGGTAAAACCACTACTACCGAACGTATTCTGTTCTACACCGGTGTAAACCATAAAATCGGTGAAGTTCATGACGGCGCAGCTACCATGGACTGGATGGAACAGGAGCAGGAGCGTGGTATTACCATCACCTCCGCAGCGACTACTGCATTCTGGTCAGGTATGGCTAAGCAGTATGAACCGCATCGCGTAAACATCATCGACACCCCGGGGCACGTTGACTTCACCATCGAAGTTGAACGTTCCATGCGTGTTCTTGATGGTGCAGTAATGGTTTACTGCGCAGTTGGTGGTGTTCAGCCACAGTCTGAAACCGTATGGCGTCAGGCTAATAAATACAAAGTTCCACGCATCGCGTTCGTTAACAAAATGGACCGTATGGGTGCTAACTTCCTGAAAGTTGTTGGTCAGATCAAAACCCGTCTGGGCGCGACTCCGGTTCCGCTTCAGCTGGCAATTGGTGCTGAAGAAGGTTTCACCGGTGTTGTTGACCTGGTGAAAATGAAAGCCATCAACTGGAACGAAGAAGATGCAGGCGTCACCTTCGTTTATGAAGATATTCCAGCAGACATGCAGGACCTGGCCGACGAATGGCACCAGAACCTGATCGAGTCCGCTGCTGAAGCTTCAGAAGAGCTGATGGAGAAATACCTGGGTGGTGAAGAACTGACTGAAGAAGAGATCAAGAAAGCTCTGCGTCAGCGCGTTCTGAACAACGAAATCATCCTGGTAACCTGTGGTTCTGCGTTCAAGAACAAAGGTGTTCAGGCAATGCTGGATGCGGTAATTGATTACCTGCCATCTCCAGTAGATGTTCCTGCGATCAACGGTATCCTGGACGACGGTAAAGACACTCCGGCTGAACGTCACGCAAGTGATGACGAGCCGTTTGCTGCACTGGCGTTCAAAATCGCTACCGACCCGTTCGTGGGTAACCTGACGTTCTTCCGCGTGTACTCTGGCGTGGTTAACTCCGGTGACACCATCCTGAACTCCGTGAAAGCTGCACGTGAACGTTTCGGTCGTATCGTACAGATGCACGCGAACAAACGTGAAGAGATCAAAGAAGTTCGCGCAGGCGACATCGCTGCGGCTATCGGTCTGAAAGACGTGACTACTGGTGACACCCTGTGTAACCCAGATCACCCGATCATTCTGGAGCGTATGGAGTTCCCTGAGCCAGTAATCTCTATCGCCGTTGAACCAAAAACCAAAGCTGACCAGGAAAAAATGGGTCTGGCTCTGGGCCGTCTGGCTAAAGAAGACCCATCATTCCGCGTATGGACTGATGAAGAATCTAACCAGACCATCATCGCTGGTATGGGTGAACTGCACCTCGACATCATCGTTGACCGTATGAAGCGTGAATTCAACGTTGAAGCTAACGTGGGTAAACCTCAGGTTGCTTACCGCGAAGCGATTCGTGCGAAAGTTACCGATGTTGAAGGTAAACACGCTAAGCAGTCTGGTGGTCGTGGTCAGTACGGTCATGTTGTTATCGACATGTACCCACTGGAGCCGGGCTCAAATCCGAAAGGTTACGAGTTCATCAACGACATCAAAGGTGGTGTAATTCCTGGCGAATACATCCCTGCCGTTGATAAAGGTATCCAGGAGCAGCTGAAGTCTGGCCCTCTGGCAGGTTACCCAGTAGTAGATCTCGGCGTGCGTCTGCACTTCGGTTCTTACCATGACGTTGACTCCTCTGAACTGGCGTTTAAACTGGCCGCTTCTATCGCCTTCAAAGATGGCTTTAAGAAAGCGAAACCAGTTCTGCTTGAGCCTATCATGAAGGTTGAAGTAGAGACTCCGGAAGAGAACACCGGTGACGTTATCGGTGACCTTAGCCGTCGTCGTGGTCAGCTGAAAGGTCAGGAATCTAACGCTACTGGCGTTCAGATTCATGCTGAAGTTCCGTTGTCAGAAATGTTCGGGTACGCAACTCAGCTGCGTTCTCTGACTAAAGGTCGTGCATCTTACTCCATGGAATTCCTGAAGTATGATGATGCGCCGAACAACGTTGCTCAGGCCGTAATCGAAGCCCGTGGCAAATAAGCCTCAGGTTTAAAAACCAAAATCCCGTGTCCCCTCGGTGAGGGGGCACTATAGTAAGGAATATAGCCGTGTCTAAAGAAAAATTTGAACGTACAAAACCGCACGTCAACGTTGGTACTATCGGCCACGTTGACCATGGTAAAACTACCCTGACTGCTGCAATCACTACCGTTCTGGCTAAAACCTACGGTGGTTCTGCTCGTGCATTCGATCAGATCGATAACGCACCAGAAGAAAAAGCTCGTGGTAT
>NZ_JBNDLC010000007.1:0-213043 GCF_050435885.1 Lelliottia sp. 489
TACCAGCTCGTGCGCTCATTCTTCCCGGCGGCGCGCGCCATCCGCTACACACCGGAAATGAAGACCGCGATGGTGCTGAAAGCAAAAGACACCATCCGACGCGGGTGTCTGGAATATGACGCCGGTGCGACAGATATCACGCAGTCATTTATGGCTATCCGTAAAACCATGACCAGCAGCGGTCGCAGCTCGACCTATGAAGCGAGTCGCAGCGAGGAAGCCAGCCACGCGGATATCGCGTGGGCGACCATGCACGCCCTGTTAAACGAACCGCTTTCCGCCGGGAGCGGGATGCACTCAAATTCAATTCTGGAAATTTACTGAGATGAAAAAACAACGGAAGAAACCAGTAACCATGACCGCCAGTGCGCCCCAAAAAATGGAGGCGTTCACGTTTGGGGAGCCCTCCCCCGTTCTGGATCGCCGCGACATCCTCGACTACGTCGAGTGTATCCATAACGGAAAGTGGTACGAGCCGCCGGTCAATTTCTCGGGGCTGGCGAAAAGCCTGCGCGCCGCCGTTCACCACAGCTCGCCGATTTACGTCAAACGTAACATTCTCACAAGCACCTACATCCCGCACCCGTTGCTGTCGCGTCAGGACTTTAGCCGCCTTGTGCTCGATTATCTGGTCTTTGCCAATGGCTATCTTGAGAAGCGAATGAGCGTCACCGGCCAGCTTTTTAAACTGGAAACCTCCCCGGCCAAATACACCCGCCGTGGTGTCGAGGATGGCGTTTACTGGTACGTGTCGAACTATGCCCAGCCGCACGAATTTGCACCCGGCTCGGTGTTCCATTTGCTTGAGCCTGATATCAATCAGGAGCTTTACGGGATGCCGGAATATCTGAGCGCACTCAACTCTGCCTGGCTGAATGAATCCGCCACGCTGTTTCGTCGCAAGTATTATCAGAATGGCGCGCACGCGGGCTACATCATGTATGTGACCGATGCCGCGCAAAGTAGCACCGACGTTGAATCACTGCGCTCCGCAATGCGCGATTCGAAAGGGCTCGGGAATTTTAAAAATCTGTTTTTCTATGCACCCAACGGAAAACCGGACGGGATTAAGATCGTACCGCTGAGCGAGGTCGCCACGAAAGATGATTTTTTCAATATCAAAAAGGTGAGCGCCGCTGACCTGCTCGATGCGCACCGCGTGCCGTTTCAGCTGATGGGCGGAAAGCCCGAGAATATCGGCTCATTAGGGGATGTCGAGAAGGTGGCGCGGGTGTTTGTGCGTAACGAGCTGACGCCACTGCAGGAGCGATTTAAAGAGATTAATGACTGGCTCGGGATGGAGGTGATCCGCTTTAAAGATTACAGCCTCGATTCAGAATAAAACCCCAAAAAATGCCGCCTCCGGGCGGCATCACCACCGATCGCCTCAGACGCCCCACACGCCTCGCAACCATCGACAGAACATCATCGCAGACAAGCGAAGCGACAGCGCCGCCACGACGCCCACAGAGGCATAAAATTAAATGCTGTCACCACCATTGGCGCGCAATGCTTTCCCCGCCACGCCTGCCCGCTTCATGGGTCGCTTTTAATGCAGTTGCATCAGCAGCCTTGAGCCGTGCCAGCGCTGGAGCTCGCTGGAAAATCACGCCCTGAAACTTAAATGCAAACTCATGCACCTAATGGATGCACTCAATTTTTTCTACTTACCAATTCTTTTTTCAAGATTACGAAACGCTTTTTTGCATTTTTTTTGGTTAATAAATGTTCTATCTAGAATTTTTATATGAAACATCATTACTCTGTTAAAGCACACAAACATCACTCTTGAGTCGTTTCCAGCAATCAAAAAAGACTCGCGATTGACATTAGGAATGCTGCCGTTTAGGGACAAATCATCAAAAGCCTCTGAACCATGCTGACGCTTGTATTGGTCTTTTATGTAATTAACTTCTTCTTGACTAACAAGTTCAACCAAAATCAATAAGTCCTCAGGCAATAATTCTCCATTCTGAATAAAATAGACACCTTTCCCTAACCACGTACCATAACGATGAAATTCTTTTGCTGTTAATGGTAAAAATATTGACGCACCATTCTCTCCATGCTTAACACTTTTGTATGCCTTAATAAATTTAGAGTCCTTTCTAGCAAGTGCTTTATGAAACTTATTAATTGCCTCAAAACTGCCTTGTGGATGTTCTCCAACCATACGGCAAATTACTCCCAATACTTCATCCGACCTACTTTTATCACTATTACACTTCTTACATACGTGAAAATCACCCTCTCCATTAGTGCGTTTAAGAGAAACAGAAACTTGTGGAATCATATGCTCGACAGTTCTGCAATGTAGATCATTTACAATCCTATTCATGAGGACTCCACAATATACACAATGTGTGCTTTCTCTCATTTCTGTCCTCTTGCATTTAAAATACTAGCGTGACATATCGTTCTGCTCTCATAACCGCCAGTGCTGAGAAAGAGTTCCAGCACTGGCTAGTGTGCTTATTATTGCTCTTGAAGAATCTTTTCTATCTCACCAGTCTTCACACTCACACGAGCGATGACAGTCTCTTTCATTACCCCACCAAAAGCGTTTTTACCTTTGAAAGTTGTTTTTATTATTGCATGGGGATCTTTCGTTAAATCTAATTGAGTGATGTGAGTTTCAACATGCTTATAAGATCCATCATCGTTCATGTTTTCTTTGATAAGTTTTTCAAGTGGTCGATAAGCACCATCCCAACCGCTAAAATTACTTGTAAAAGGATCAATATTTATCGTGGCTGCAAGCTCATCCGGTTTGCTTTCATACACTGCATAACACCAGCCCAAAACATCATTTAATTTTAGCTCACGATCTTTTGTAAACGCATTTTGACTCATGCAGGCATACACCCCTTCAACCGAAGATTGTGGCATCGCCTTGAATTCTGCATAACTACTGATAATTGTGTGACGTTTCTCCTGAGGCTTCCCACGATAATCGCCCAAACTTAAGTCAGCAAACTCAAACTTTTTAGGCTTTGGCGCTTCGACAGGAGCTGAGACTTTACTTGCAGTCGCAACCGGTTCTGTTGGGTAAAGCGTCGAGCCAATGGTCGAAAGCACAATTGCTCCGCCGAGATAAATAAGACTAGATTTCTTTCGGTTCGGCATTTTTACCAGCGAGGGTTTAATCAGACCGGTAATGAAGGCCAGAAACAGCACCAGAGAAAGTATTGCAATTAAGGTATCCATTACATTCCTTTTTTAGTAATTCCCATAAAAAACAACCCCATGCTATCAAACATGAGGCTTGGTTTTTACATTTTTTTCAGAAACTAGCGCCAACTCTCATCTTCCCAAACTTCTTGCAGAATGCTGTCGAGCAACTCCCGATCAGAGTCTTTTTCAAAACCCATCAGCTCGACTCCTGTCGTGGCCCCTTTTTTTACTATGACGCGGCTGACAGGGAAAACGTTTTTCACTCTTCGAGTGAGCTCATCCTGAAAGGCATCCACGACCTGCTGCGCGACCTGCTGACCTTTATCCAAAGTGATATTGATTCGTACCTCCCCCTCTTTTTTTAATCGTTTTTTAAGAGGCTGTTCCGCAAACACAACGGAAAAGGAACGGTTTTTGAGAAGGTTTCCCCGCGCAATTTCAGCAATCAAATTTAATGCAATTTCACGATCCCTTTCCTGACAGACACCATCTGCCGTAAGTCGGGCAATCATTTCTACTCGCTCAAGCATAACTAGCTCGCTCAGTTCTCTTTCCACACATCCTCCGTCACGAGATACTGTATAAACATACAGTATCACGCAATGATAAAACTATGGAAGTAAAAAAAGAAACATTCACGCTGTATGTGCATGATATAGATGTGAATTAAGTGATTATATTTTAGACAAGCTTGCCAGTTCTGCAACGCGTTTCATTATTTTCTGCGCTTGAGATTGGAAGGATGGTGATGCAGAAAATACCTCTCCAGTGGACGAACCTCTGCACCATTTACCGTTAAAACAACTTTTCCCGCCAGCCATAAGGTGCAGAGCCTCGCCCCGGCTGATCGTGATGCCGGTGTTTAAATGTACTTCGTCAATAGTTCTGTCAATTATGGCCTGCTGCTCCACTTTTCCATGAGCATATCGCCGCCCTACTGTGAGCTTTTGCTCTCTCAGGCGATTGGTTAACAGCCGCCTTTCATGCCTGCTCAGAGGTTTGGATAAATTCACCTCAGGCAGATCACTTTCGTACCCCGTACAGTTATTGACAGAACTCCGAGAGGGCGCAGTTGCGCCCTTAACGTCAACGGCCAAATCAACGGCACGCTTCGGAACAATCTTCCATTGCGTCAAACGGGTCAAAATAGGAGTACCAGCTCCGACCTCAGAATCGTAAACACCACGGATGCAAACCGTTTCCTCTCCATACTGGTTAAACTCATCACGCGGTTCGTACAGCGTGCGCACCTGCAGTTCGTCACGGCGAACAAACGGGCCACCCTGAGAATTAACATAACCGGCCCAATCGCCAGCATCAGCGGCATCATGCACAGCTGCAAACTCCACGCTCAGGCCGTGCGCGGTCTCTGTATCAGCGAGGCGACGCAGCTCACGATAAACCGTCACCGGCGCACCGCCGACAAACTGAAACTGACGGATATGCCAGCGAGCCGCCCACGCTGAAACAGCGGGTGCAGTCTCTTTGAGTAACTCACCGCTTTCGTCATCGGTCTCGCCATCAAGAGCGTAACCGTCGATATTTTTTGAGATGTATTTAGCGACATACCCGGTCGCACTGCCTTTCTCCGGGTCAATAGCTTCGGCGTGAAAGCGTGCTTTTCTGGCTTTGTCGCTTTTCAGCTCATGACTATCTTCCTGCCAGGCGTAATCACGAATGACGCAACGCACACGTTCGACATCCTCCGGCAACATAAACATAAGCATGTGCCAGTGAGGGGTCGCGTCGTGATGCGGTTCGGCGACACGGATGCCGAAAATGCGAATGTCTTCCCGATGCAGTTTTGCTCTGATACGTGCCCAAAGACGGGTAAGATAACCCTGAGTATCAGACGGGCTGGCGCCTTTCCATTTACTGTTACGGTATCCCGCTTTGGTTGTGGCGTGATATTTGGATGGCGCAGTGAGGGTGTAAAATTCGCCGACATAGCCGAGGTCATTGCAGATATTTTCGAAACCGCGAATACGCGTCATGAGCTCGCAACGGCGGATCGCAGGGTTGGCGACCGAGCCGTCATATTTCTCAATCAGGCTAATCCGGTTGCCTTCTTCATCCTCAAGTTCCAGCCCCTTGAGAAACTCACGCGTCCGTCGCTTTTGTTCGCGCCAGTCTGATACGCAGTTTTTGCTCGCATAGACATGTTTTTTCTTACTGACATTACCGACAGCAATTTGCAGATGCTCGCGCCACGCAGACGCAACACGACGCAAACGGCCACGCCACCATGTTTCGGTAAACATGCGGATCACAGCGGGAGCAATGTCATTTTTGTCGAAAAATTTCTTTGTCACTCGCTCCCAGTGAGGAGGGGTGACATTGAATTGTTGAGTGATAAAACCGGCGTGCATGTACCAGGTATAAAGCGTTTTGAACTCACCAGCGCTGGCGTCGTCGATATTAGCCAGCTCTGAGCGGATGAAGTTAGCAATGTCACCGGCCAGCAGATCGATATCCGCGCGCGCCATATCCGGGAGACGGTTAAATCTGGCAATCATATTCACCATACGTGACGCCAGATATTGCATTAACTGAGTATCAAAATGACCACCGAAAACAGCTGCAGAAACGTCGCTTTTGATGCTGGTACATTCATATTTTTTGGTGACCAGTTCGAGACGCGGCAATGCCTTTTTGCAAAAACTAATTAAAAAGGCATTGGCTCGTTCACTGCCCTGCATTTGCTCCAGTACGGCTGCCGTGCGGTTAACCTCAAATCGCACGCACTCTGGCTGATGGGCAAGCGCCTTTCGCGCATGCAGCAAAGCCGCGAACATTCTGTCGCGGCGATGCTGTTGCTCATAGGTGAGATATGGGCTGGCTAATGCAGACCCCGGAGTGTTCCACGGGTAAGCAAACTGAATAGCCAATTCATAACCCCCGATAATGCTTTAATTTAAGCTCTGTGATTTGCTGGCAGGTAACGCAAAAGATCACACCCGATATCGCTACACGTCGAGCCTCAGGAATTGGTGCGTCACACTCTTCGCACAGCAGGCGAGACGGTGCTGCATTACGGCTGCGAGCATTGCTGATGTGGCGTTCGCGGTCTTCCTGCTCACGCTGTTGTGCTAAATCCATTGCGTCGGCCATTAGTGCAGCTCCTGTGATTCGTTCTCAAAGCGACAGGCTTCCCGGCGCAGCAATTCGGCAGCTTCTGTGCCGTTCATGCCCTCTTTGGTGATGTGCATAGCCAGCGCCTCAAGACGGATTGAAACAGCGAGGGCGCGGTCTTTGCGTTCTTCTTTTCTGGCATCTGTCAGCAATACGGCCAGTGCATCGCTGTCAGTTTTAAAACTAAGGGATTGGGTATTACGCATAAATAACTCTCCTGATTTCGGGCAATAAAATGCCCGGCGGGTTTACGCCATTAATTTTTATGTCTGGATTAATTCGGCATTGTTAGCCGTTTGGGAAATAAGCTCACTACTGCGCGAAAATGATTCATCGCGGTAATAAGCGCTTTTTTCTCCTCAGTAGTCAGCTCACTTAATTTGAGCTCATGGCGAGCATTCGGGATTTTTGCCAGATAGAAAATGGCGGACAAAGCACGGCTATTTTCTTCAAACAGCGGATCGCGCTTATCACGCATATCAGCAATAAAGCGCTCAAGCTCTTTACCGCTATCACCCCAGTGTTTCGCTCGCAGCTCTGCAACGTAGTTGAGACCGGCCAGGCGCTCACCGGCCATTAACGGCGCAGCTTGAGGCACAGCTTCGATAGCCATGAATCCCCCTTATAGCGGGAAGATAGACCAGCCAGTAAATCGGCCTGTGATCGGCTCGGGTGCCAGCGCTTGCCATCTTTCCCCATGATCCAGCCGTGACCGCAGTGCATGGCCGGGCTTTGATTAATGAGAAGAGAGGCGAATGACGGTTCATTTTTCAACATAGCCACCTCACATTAGACCGAATGACGCGCCAATGCCGCTTACGGTATCAACTGCACTTGCCATTGCAGGGTTAGCCTGGAGGCGAGCCTGTAAAGCAAGGGCCGAAAGCGAGAGCATACGAATACCGGCATTAACGCTCTCAATCATGTTGCTCTTACGAGCCAGGGTCAGGCCTTCTGTTGAAACTGCGCCGCTTGCCAGTTCGCCGAGTTCACTCATGGCTCGCATGACGTAGGACTGCAATTTGTCTTTCGCCATTTCGTTAACCGGCACGCAAGGCAGACAATGGATCTGAGCCAGAAAACCATCGACGAGAGTCGAGTCTTCGGTCAGATCAGTCAGTAGCCATAATTCAGGTGGTGTGAACTGGTGAGGTTGTTCAGGGTTGAGTTTGTTACGTAACGTTTGAACATTCATCCCCGCACGCTCTGACAGCTTCGCCATGTTGTGACGCTGTGCGAAAGCCCGGCACGCTTCGTCGTAGTGGGGATGTTTGGAAACCTGAAAATCAAACATGATTTGCCTTTAACTAATCGATAGGATTCTTTACGCATTAAGCGAAATATCACATTCGCTTAATGCCTGAATGGTAAGAGCGGCCATGTTGATCTCAACCAAACCTTTCTTTTGCTTTCCTTTCGGTTTAATTGGCAATTTTCCGTATTCAATCAGGTTTCTAGCGGTTTCTTTGTTGGTGCCAGTGCGGCGGCAATACTCATCTAATGGCAAGTATGGCTCTGGGATGATGATTGTAATGTTGGGGCGCATAGTGCAAACTCCGTCTGTTAACCTGTACGGCAATACAGGGTTATATAAGGCAACATTCAAACTACGGAGTCAGACTAATTCGAATTTCGAGAAGTGTCAACTTTGCATTCTCGATTTTGAAATCGTCAATTCTTTATGAGCAAATTCAAAATTAACCTTGATGTAGATAGCACCCCTATTCTGGATAGGGTGATTGAGGCTTACGGCTTTACGCAGAAGTTACAGCTCGCGGAACATCTGGACATGGCTGCGAGCTCCCTCTCCTCGCGCTATAAGCGTGGAATTTTTCCTGCTGATATCGTCGTGAGATGTGCTGCTGAAACAGGTGCAAATTTAGAGTGGCTTGCGACTGGCCGAGGCCCGAAGTTTGACGACGATGAATTAGATATCCTCAAGGTTCCACGCCGAAAGATTGTTGATGGTCAACTCTACGAGGCTGGCGTGCTAATGCTGGACAAAGTGGCATTCTTGCCGGGTAAGCCACTGCCACAGAAACCAATGTGCATCATTGATGGTTTCATGCAGTACATCGTTGACCAGTCTTTCTCCGAAGTTTATGACGATGACTGGTTGGTCGAAGTGGAAGGAAAAACGAGTATTCGCACACTCACCCGCATCCCTGTTGGTAAGGTGCGCATTAGCGGTGTAGGCATGGCATTTGATTGCGCCATCGATGACATCAAAATTATTGGCAGGGTTGTGCTAACTGTAAAATAAGATAGGGACTTCATAATGATTGACTATAAAACAGCATCAAAAGATCAGCTAAAACAAGAATTCACACGCCTTGCAAAGGTCGTATCTGATTCAACGTTTGGCACAAAAAAAGAATTTTTCCACTTACCCAATATCCTCAATTCAGATGAGCAACCGCTGGCAGTTGCAAGCGGGGCGATGGACGGAAACACTTGGCTAATAACGCTCACAAACCAGCGAGTCATCTTCCTAGATAAGGGCATGGTTTTTGGCGTGAAACAGGTTGATGTTAACCTTAAAAACATTGTAAGTGTTGGTGGGAAAACTGGGCTGATTCTTGGTGAGATTATGATCTCCACAAGCGGTCAGACATACACCATCAAAAATGTCATGAAAGCATCGGTTATTCCTTTCACAAACCTTATCAATTCTACCCGCAACGCTCAAAACGGCGCACCGCAACAGGTTGAGCAAGCTAAATCACAGGCAGATGATTTTATCTCTCAAATGGAGCGCTTAGCCGCACTCAAAGAAAAGGGAATTCTGAGTGATGAAGAATTCCAACAGCAAAAACAACGAATTCTAAACGGTTAAGTTATGCCTGTAAGAAAACTAGCTGATGGCCAATGGATTGCTGATTTTTATACTGTAGACCGCGCCAATGGCAAAGATGGCAAGCGCATCCGCAAGAAGTTCTCCACCAAAGGGGAAGCGCTTGCTTTCGAAAATTATACACTACAAAAGATTGAAGATTCCCCTTGGCTTGGGGAAGGTAAAGACTCTCGTCGCTTGTCTGATTTAGTTCATCTTTGGTTTGATCGTCATGGCATCACTTTGAATGATGGTGAGAAGCGCAAAAGCTCAATGCTTTGGGCTGCGGAGTGTATGGGATCGCCATTAGCTACGGAGTTTAATGCTCAATTATTTACTGCGTATCGAGCCAAAAGACTTGAAGGTGAATTTGCTAGGACTAAACGCGTATCAAAAGTTTCCCCTCGCACCATGAATCTGGAGCATGCGTATTTCCTAGCAGTATTCAACGAGCTGAAAAGACTTGGCGAATGGAAAGCACCAAATCCTTTGGAAAACGTTCGGCAGTTTCGAACTGATGAAATTGAAATGGCTTATCTAACTGGCGACCAGATTGAACGGCTGTTAGTAGAGTGCCGAAATAGCTCTGCTAAAGATTTGGAAGTGATCGCTAAGATTTGCCTGTCTACTGGTGCACGATGGGGAGAGGCCGAAAAATTAAGGCGTTCTCAGATTTCAGCGGGAAAAGTGACTTTCGTTAAGACAAAAGGCAAACGTAATCGAACAATACCTATTGACCCTACCTTAGTCGCAGAGTTGCCCAATAAAGCAGGCAATCTTTTTACTCCGTGTTATTACGCATTTAGAAATGCATTAGATAGAGCAGAGATAGAACTCCCTTCAGGCCAGCTCACACACGTCCTACGTCATACATTTGCTAGTCATTTTATGATGAATGGTGGCAATATCCTTGTTTTACAAAAAGTGCTCGGACATACGGACATTAAAATGACCATGCGTTATGCTCATTTTGCGCCTGATCATCTCGAAGAAGTCCTACGGATGAACCCTTTGGTGACGAAATAATGAAATGTTTAACCTTGCGAAATTCTATACTTGCGGTAATCGCGCTGATTTCACTAATGCCCTTAGCATTATATTTTTTCATATTTCATGGTGTATTATCGAAAGACGCTCAAGCATGGAGTACTTTTGGGACATACATCGGAGGGGTATATGGACCGATTGCAACTCTTATTAGCGTCATTGTACTGATTATCACCCTTAAAGAAATGCAAGCCAGTAATACTAGAATGTTTGAATATCAAAACAAACAACAAGTCATTGATAATCTTCGATGGCTATCTGAACTACTGAGAAAGACACTTGATAATAACTCAGAATATGTGCATGGGAGACGCGAGTTTTACGACCATCTTAAAACTTTCATGAAAAAGGCACTCGTGAAATATCATCAGCCTGATAATATTTCTTTGAAGTCCGAAGCTATCAAATTGATGAAAAATAATAAAACATTGTTTGCAAACGAAATCGTCATTTTTGAAGAATTATTCTATCGCGTTACACATATAACTAATGAGGAAGAGTACGTTTTATCCGTCATGGTTATCTTGGGCCTTTTGTCCTCGGAGGAAAGATTCTGGTTGATGCAATACGCAAAAGCACATTCCTCAAGTGCAGCAAAATGGCTCAAAAAATGGCCAGGTTTTGATGACATACCTTTAACAATGGAATCTTTGATACAACCAAAATAGTGTCGCAAAAGTGTCGCTGAAGATAAGTTATATTGGGCCATATTGGACCATATTGAACTTACAAAATATTGTTTTATAAGTAAATACATGTTTTTTAAGTGTCTTGCATGGTTCTCATAATCGCTTGGTCGCTGTTCATGCCCTGCAGGGGCCACCAAACATAAAGGGCTTACGCCAAAACGTAAGCCCTTAGTTTTTTCAGGATTCATGAATCAGCGGCGTGGATAACTCACACGAGCTCCCGGAGTTGCTCCTGCATATACGCAGAAAAGTATTCAGGGTTCTTGATAACGACGTGGTCAGTTGAGTTAATTTTCTCAGCCCATCCGGCGACTTTTTTGGTGAAGTCCGGATCCCATCCCTCCTGGCTGCCGCGCGCCATCACATCAGCGGCGCTAGCTGGTGTACCCAACTCTTTCAAATACTTGAATATTCCCTTCGCGGTACTCTCGTCCATCGACTGCGGCACTGACGCGGAAGTGTCCATACCACCAATGAAATCCAATGCTTTCTCAATGACTGTTGGCATACTCTTATCCTTAAAATTAACCATCTGGTAACTACGCTTTACCAGGGCCTGAAATTGATCGGAAATTCAAAGAGATTGTCACGGCACCGGAAACCCTCTCTAACCCTTGAGCGTTCCGGTACATTCATAAAGCATTGCACAATCCACACACCCGAACCATTAACCCCCTCACAAACATCTAAAACTAAAGAAATCCCTCGTCGCGCCGATCATCATCCGTGTGTATTATTTCCTGTAGCTCTTACCACAACTATCCTTAACTCAAATACTTAAGCGCTAAAGCGAAAGGCATCATGAGCACACCGATCAAGCGGCTAGAAATCATAAAAAATGCCATTGAACTGGAAGATGACGACATCATTTACAGTCAGCTGGCACGGCTGAAAAGTGAAGCGTTTGACGATGAGCTACAGGCGATCGTCGCGGCGCTTGAGAATAAGAACTACACGGCAGCGATGGCTGCCATCACTGCCTGGTTGCAGAGTCAGCGCTCACTGACCCAGTGGCGCGACCCGCAGGTGGCTGCCAGCAAACTCGAACTGAGAGCATTAGAAGAGCGTCTGCGCGATCTGATTGACCGCCGCAACGCCCGCGTGCAGCAGCTCGACGAGTTCAACGATCTCTATTTCTCCCGCCTTGGCCCGCTGATGTCACAAATCCTGCAACTGCGCAAAACCCTGGCGGAGCTGAACCTGCGCCGCCAGCAGGCGGAGGCGCGTCGTCGCGAAGAGGATTATCGCCGCTGCCAGCAATATATGGCGCAGGCCGTAGAAGTGCTGGCGACGCTGACTCAGCGCTGGCGCGCCCTGCCCGCCGACTCCGTGCAGGCCGCCGAAGCGCGTAAGCATCTGCAGCAGCAAAGCGATCTGATTGCCAATCTGCTGGCCGAGGCGCAAGAGCTGGAAATGGGCTTAACGCGCGAAGAGGAGCCAGCGCGTCAGGCGCGGGACGAGGCCAACGAAGAGTACGAGAAATACCGCGAGCAGCACCACGATGCTGAAGTGCGTCTGCGCAAAGGCAAAGATCTGTCGGAAGAGGATCAGAACGAGCTGAAACGGCTCTGGCGCCAGGCCAGTAAGCTCTGCCACCCGGATCTGGTGGCGGACGATCTGAAAGAAGAAGCCAACACCATGATGGTGCAGCTCAACCAGGCCAAACAGCGCGGCGATGTGAAGGCCATTCGTTCGCTGGTTGCGCGTCTGCAGCAGGGTTTTGAGCCGCTAATGGCAAGCGACCGCCTGAACGATCTGGAACGTATTCGCAAAAAAATGGCGCAGGTACGCGAACAAATCGACACATTAGTGAACGAACTGGCAGAGCTGGAAAAAGAAGAGTCCTGGCTGCTGGTCTCCTCGCTGAGCAATATGGAGACCTATTTTGCCCAGCAGGAGAAAGCGCTGCACGACGTGCGCGCCGCGCTTGAACATCAGGTGAACGCAGCGCAGCTCGACGAAGTGGCCTGATTACTTTGCGTGCCAGTACGCGCTGGCACGCACCAACTGTGGATCAATCGCGTCGGTCTCAAACTGGCGGCTCAGGTTTTTCACCACCTTCCCTTCCCCGGTCAGCCAGATAAAGTAATCCCCGGCAGGCACGCTCAACGTCGCCAGCCGATCCGCCACCGCCTTCTCGCTGTGCCCGACAATCCAGGTGATGATGAAATCACTCAGATGCGCCAGATAGTCCTTATACGCTTCGTCACCCACGGTCACCACTGCGTGAATCTCCGGGCGAACCGGTAGCTGTGCGATAGCCTCCAGACGGCGACGTAGCGCAGGCATTCCGGACTCATCACACACGTACAGCTGCCAGGCGTAATCTTCGGGCACAACCAGCGATCCGCGCGGGCCGCCGATCGTCAGTTTATCGCCCTCTTGTGCCTGCACCGCCCAGTTGCTGGCGACACCGCCATCGTGCACGAAGAAATCGAGCACCAGTTCGTGGCGTGCTTCGTCGTACAGCGGCGTGTAGTCACGCGCCATAGGACGCACGCCGTCGCCCCAGTCGATGCCTTCGTCAGTGACTACCGGCGGGACAAAGGTCGCGCCTGGTGCCGGGAAAAAGACTTTGGTGTGGTCGTCAAAACCCTTTGAGCTAAAGCCCTCCAGCGCGTCGCCGCCTAAGACGATGCGTTGAAAGCCAGCGCTTATACGCTCAACGCGGAGCACGGTCAGCTCGCGAAAGCGCAGTTCATTGCGTACACGTTGTGGGTAGCGGGTCGATGTCATGTTTCTGCCTTCGTGAAGTGAATACGATATATCTAAATAAATTTTAAATGATAATGATTGCTAACAAAAGGGATTGCAAGTCTTTTTTTGATATAGCTATCACAAGTATTTCTCGCTACACCAATTCACAATTAAATTCTATAAATTCATATATATATCACAAACACAGAAAACAACATTGCTAATCCGATAACTTTAGATATAAATTAGATATATCAAATTAAGGAGAAAACCGATGCGACATTCCCACGACGATTTCGACAGAGACCATCACCATCATGGCCGCGGCACCGACCATCACGGCGGCGGCGGTGGACGCCGTCAGCGCTTCTTCGGCCACGGCGAGCTACGCCTGGTGATTCTGGAGATTCTGACCCGTAACGCCAGCCACGGCTACGAACTGATTAAAGAGATTGAGAGCATGACCCAGGGGAATTACACCCCCAGCCCGGGCGTGATCTATCCGACCCTCGATTTCTTGCAGGATCAGGCATTTATTACTATTTCGGAAGAGGAAGGCGGGCGCAGGAAGATTGCGATCACCGTAGCCGGGCAGCAGTGGCTTGACGAAAATCAGGAACATCTGGAACACATTCAGGCACGTATTAAAGCGCGCTGCGTGGGCTTCCAGCTGCGTAAAAACCCGCAGATGAAGCGGGCGCTGGATAATTTCAAAGCGGTTCTCGACCTGAGAGTGAATCAGGGGGAGATCAGCGACGCGCAGCTCAAACAGATCATCGGCGTGATCGACCGCGCGGCGCTGGAGATCTCCCAGTTGGATTAAGCCAGCGCGTCCTCGCGCACGCGGAACACTTTTACCAGCTCTTTCAGGTGCATCGCCTGATCGTTAAGCGAGGCCGCTGCCGCAACCGACTCCTCCACCAGGGCAGAGTTCTGCTGGGTGGTGGAGTCAATGAGGCCAATCGCGCTGTTAATTTGCGAGATGCCTTCCGTCTGCTCATGGCTCGCCTGACGGATCTCACGCAGAATGACGTCCATCTCCTCCACGTTCCCGACCATGCCGTTAATCAGCCCGCTCGCTTTTTCCACCAGGTTCATCCCGTCCTGGGTCTGACTGGTTGAGCTTTCGATCAACTGGCGGATCTCGCTGGCCGACGAAGCGCTTTTCTGCGCCAGCTGGCGCACTTCACCGGCCACCACCGCAAAACCGCGCCCATGCTCACCGGCACGCGCCGCCTCAACCGCCGCGTTCAGCGCCAGAATATTCGTCTGGAAGGCAATAGCATCGATCAGGTTGATGATATCCGACATGCGGTTAGAGGTTTCGTTTATCAGGCGCATTTTCTGCGTCACCTGCTTCATCATCTCGCCGTTGTTTTTCACCACGCTCGCCGCATCAGCGGAGAGGTTCGTCGCCTCACCCGTATGGGCCGCAGTATTTTTCACCGTAGCGGTGATCTGCTCCATCGAGGCCGCAGTTTGTTCTACGGAACTGGCCTGCTCTTCGGTACGCGCCGCCAGATCCTGGTTCCCTGCCACAATTTGCGCCGCCGCGCTGGAGATATTTTCCGAACCGGACTGCACCTGCTGCACAATTTCCAGTAGTCGGGTTTTCATCTCCATCAGGGCCTGCAGCAGCAAGCCTGTTTCGTCTTTCGTGCGGGTGGTGATGTTGCGGGTTAAATCGCCTTCAGCAATGGCTTCAGCAAACGCCACCGCCTCGCCCAGCGGACGGGTGATGGATCGCACGATAAACCAGCCAATCGTACTGCCGATCAGCACGCTAAACGCGGTGAGGATCACCAGCAGCAAGCGGTTGGTGTTGAAATCGCCGTCCACCTGCTTTCCGGCGCTTTGCATTTCGCTGTTTTGCACCGCGATCAGCTCCTGCACTTTGGCCTTGTAAGCCTGTTGCAGATCCACGGTGTGTGTCATCATCTCCTGGATCGCCCCCGCGCGGTCGTTGTTCTGCACGGCCTGCAAAATCCGATAGCGGGAGTCGAGATACTGCTGACGCACGTCGCGGATGCCGGTCAGGATCTGTTGCGATTTTGCGTCTTTCAGGGAGTTATTCAGGTCAGTCAGAATGACGGTAATCTGTTCGCTGATCGCTTTCAGCCGCTGCTGCGACTGGGCAGCATACTTACCCTGCTCATCCAGCAGCATGAGCTGTTGAGTGCTAACAAATTCCTGGAAGTTATCAATCAACTGATTGGCTTTTACCGTCGTCGGGTAATCGTGGGTAATGATGGTTTGCATCCCGTTATTTGCCCGATTAAGGCTCAGGAGCGACAGGCTGGCACTCACCACCATCAGAACAATTAAGAATCCAAAGGCCAGAAATAATTTTGTGCCGATCTTTACGTCATGTAAGAACATATATACTCCATCGATGTGATTATTTCTCAGACGATCAGCGTTATCGGTAACTTTCACGCTAACTTTATGACTTTGATCGTTTTTATATTTCATAACCGCTGCAATGGATAGGCTGAATCTATTAATAACGCGCCATCGATCGTTACTTAACCGTCAGACAGGCGGTTTTTGAAATAGCGTTGGGGTAAATTGAGTTAGGTGGGGATAAATAACTGAGCCAATTACTTTAGTTATTTAATATAAAATTAACATTTCAGCGCAAATATAATTACAACGCCGGGAATAAAAAAGCCCGCTTATTTCAGCTGAAACAAGCGGGCTTTTTCTTGAACGTTACTGAATCAATGAAGAACCGTGACCGCATCTTCCAGACGTCCGGCGCGGTGCTTCACCATCGCCGAGACGCGGGCGCTCTCTTCCACCAGATCGGCGTTTTTCTGCGTGATGTCATCCAGTTCGGCTACCGCACGGGTCAGATCAGACAGACCGGTCGCCTGCTCGGAGGTCGAGTGGCTGATCTGAGCAATCAGGCGCGTCACGTTTTGCACCTGCTCCACGATGTCATCCATGGTGCGCCCGGCGGCGTGAACCTGATCGGACCCCGATTGCACCTTGCTGGCGCTGGCATCAATCAGCTTGCGAATATCGTTGGCGGCGCTGGCGCTACGGCTAGCCAGATGACGCACCTCTCCGGCCACCACGGCAAAGCCTTTACCCTGCTCGCCCGCACGCGCCGCTTCAACCGCCGCATTCAGCGCCAGGATATTGGTCTGGAAGGCAATATCGTTGATTAGCTTGGTGATGGAGCCAATGCGCTGGGTGCTGTCGGCAATATCATCCATGGTTTTCACCACGGTCTGCATCGCGTGACCCCCTTCCGCTGCCGCGTCGCTCGCCACTATCGACAGTTTATCGGCCGCCGCTGCGGTTTCAGAGTTGCTCTGCACCGACGCCGCCATCTGATTCATCGTCGTCACGGTCTGCTGCACATTCTCGACCGTCTGGCGGGTGCGATCGTTGAGATCTTCATTGCCCTTCGCCAGTCGGTCGCTGCCATCGCGCACACTTACCACCTGGCTGGATACATCATTGATCAGCCAGCGGCACATCAGCCCCAGCTGTCCGACCGCGCGCAGGGTCAGCCCCAGCTCGTCGCTGCGGTTCAGATGGTCAACGCTGTTACGTTCGCCGGTCGCCACTTTGAGCGCCTGACGCGCCACATTCTCTACCGGGCGCACGATTTGCTGCTCGAACAGGAGAGTGCCGAGCAGCATCACCAGCGCGCTCGCGCCCAGTGCCGCCCAGCTCGCATGGGTGGCGATAAGCGTGGCAGCCAGTGCCACAAACAGACCAGCCATCACGCCACGTACCCGCCAGCGCAGCGGCATCGCCGGTAATTTCCCGCGCCAGCCCTTACTCACCACCAGCCCTTTATGTACACGTTTATTGCAGCGCCCTTCGTTCAGGGCTTTATACAGCGGTTCGACTGCGGCGATCTCCTCCGCCGTGGCTCGGGTGCGAATCGACATGTAGCCCGTCACCTCTCCGCCGCGCACCATCGGTACGGCATTGGCGCGCACCCAGTAGTGGTCGCCATTCTTACGGCGGTTTTTCACAATTCCACTCCACGGCTCGCCCTGTTTCAGCGTGTACCACATATCGGCAAAGGCCGCTTTAGGCATATCCGGGTGGCGCACCAGATTGTGCGGCTGGCCCAGAAGTTCATCCAGTTGGTAGCCGCTCACTTTCACGAAGGTGTCGTTGGTGTGGGTCATGTGGCTGTTGAGATCGGTGGTGGACATGAGGGTGGTATCGTCGTTCAGAGGATATTCATTCTGAGTGACATACGGTTGAGCGGACATGATGGGCATCCCTTGCAGGTTATTTGAATGTTAATTTTGTGGGTTTATCTTTTTTCGGCGGTAAATAATTTATCTTTAGTTGTTAAATCCGATCGAGATCGCAAATTGCAGTTAAACCGCACTTTTTGTACGCATTTCTAATTGATTGATTTCAAATACTTTCGCAAAGAAATTACCCACAAAGGCACACCCGTTAACGCCTCCTTAAGTGGCAAACCATGCACTACAAGGGTGCAATTGACGAATTCCAGGGCACTCGCCAGGCCAGATAGCCCAGCGGCAAAGCGCGTATCTTTCCTTCCGGCACGATTAAATTTTGCACAATATTATTTTGACCTGGCATTTATCCCGATTTTCGTTAAGTCACGGGAAGTGGCGTAATCCCTGCAATAATTAATTCAGTATCATGTGATACGCGATCCCCCGGAGCTCATTTTGAACAGGTTACCTTCCAGCGCCTCGGCTCTCGCCTGTACCGCGCACGCACTGAATCTCATCGAAAAGCGAACGCTTGACCATGAGGAGATGAAACAACTTAATCGAGAGGTGATTGATTACTTTAAAGAACATGTGAATCCGGGATTTTTAGAGTACCGAAAATCTGTTACCGCTGGCGGGGATTACGGAGCCGTAGAGTGGCAAGCGGGAAGTCTGAATACGCTTGTCGACACCCAGGGACAGGAGTTTATAGATTGCCTGGGTGGTTTTGGAATTTTCAACGTGGGGCACCGTAATCCAACTGTGGTTTCCGCCGTACAGAATCAACTCGAGAAACAACCCCTTCACAGCCAGGAGCTGCTCGACCCGCTTCGCGCCATGCTTGCGAAAACGCTGGCAGCGTTAACGCCCGGTAAACTGAAATACAGCTTCTTCTGCAATAGCGGCACGGAGTCGGTCGAAGCGGCGCTGAAACTCGCCAAAGCGTACCAGTCGCCGCGCGGGAAATTTACCTTTATCGCGACCACGGGCGCGTTCCACGGCAAGTCGCTGGGTGCACTGTCGGCAACGGCAAAATCGACGTTCCGCAAACCCTTTATGCCGCTGCTGCCGGGCTTCCGCCACGTGCCGTTCGGTGATATCAACGCGATGCGCACCGTGCTCTCCGAGTGCCGTAAAACCGGCGACGACGTGGCTGCGGTGATCCTCGAGCCGATTCAGGGCGAAGGCGGAGTGATCCTGCCACCGCAGGGCTATCTTCCTGCGGTACGTAAGCTGTGCGACGAGTTTGGCGCGCTGCTGATTCTGGATGAAGTGCAGACCGGAATGGGGCGCACCGGCAAGATGTTTGCCTGCGAGCATGAGAACGTGCAGCCGGACATCCTGTGCCTGGCGAAAGCCCTCGGCGGCGGCGTGATGCCGATTGGTGCCACCGTTGCCACCGAAGAGGTGTTCTCGGTGCTGTTCGATAATCCGTTCCTGCATACCACCACCTTTGGCGGTAACCCGCTGGCCTGTGCGGCCGCGCTGGCCACCATCAACGTGCTGCTGGAGCAGAACCTGCCCGCGCAGGCGGAGCAGAAAGGCGATATGTTGCTGGACGGTTTCCTGCAGTTAGGGCGTGAGTACCCGGATCTGGTGCAGGATGCACGCGGCAAAGGGATGCTGATGGCCATCGAGTTTGTGGATAACGAAATCGGCTACAACTTCGCAAGCGAGATGTTCCGCCAGCGCGTGCTAGTGGCCGGGACGTTGAACAACTCGAAAACCATCCGTATCGAACCCCCGCTGACGCTGACCATTGAGCAGTGCGAAGCCGTATTAAAAGCGGCCCGCAAGGCGCTGGCGGCCATGAGGGTGAGTGTGGAAGAGGCGTAACGACCACTCTCTCGCCGGATAGCGCTGCACTTACCCGGACTACGCAATCGGTAGGCCGGGTAAATCGCAGTGCTTCCGGCGATTTTTACGCCGGCATTAACCCGATAAAACTCCGCTTCTTCCTCGGCTCCGACATCAGCGCTTCGAGTTTCTCCACGCAGGCCAGATAGTGCGGCGTCTTCTTATGCGCCAACACCGCTTCTTCGTCTTTGTATGCCTCGTAGATGAAGAACCGGGTTTTCACTCGCGGGTCCTGCAGCACGTCAAAACGCAGATTTCCCGGCTCCTGAATCGCGCCCTCATGATTGGCGCGAAACACCTCCAGAAACTCATCCACGCGCTCCGGTTTAATATTGATTTCCACTAACGTCACATTCATTTCACCTCTCCCTGTTTCTCTTCCTGCCAGAACTGGAACGCCTCGCGGGCGCTCATGTTCTCGTGAACCACTTTCTTCACTGCCTTCAGCATCGCGAGCGGCGCGCTGGACTGGAAGATGTTGCGCCCCATATCCACGCCCGACGCCCCCTGATCGATGGCGCGGAAACACATCTCCAGCGCTTCGTGTTCGGGCAGTTTTTTCCCCCCGGCGATCACAATCGGCACCGGACAGCTGGCGGTGACTTTTTCGAAGCCCTCTTCCACGAAATAGGTTTTGACGAACTGCGCGCCAATTTCGGCGGCAATACGGCTGGCGAGCGAGAAATAGCGCGCGTCACGGGCCATCTCTTTCCCGACGCCGGTCACTGCCAGGGTCGGAATGCCGTAGCGATTGCCCGCATCCACCAGCTTGATAATGTTGTTGATGGACTGGTGCTCAAACTCGCTGCCGATATACACCTGCGCCGCCACCGCGCAGACATTCAGGCGCAGCGCATCCTCCATTGCCACCGCCACGCACTCGTTCGACAGCTCGCCCAGAATCGAGTTACCGCCCGACGCGCGCAGCACCACCGGTTTGTTGGTGGCTGGCGGAACGGTGCTTCGCAAAATTCCGCGGGTACACATCAGCACGTCGGTTTCGGCAAACAGCGGAGCAATCGACAGGTCGATACGCTCAAGCCCGGTGGTCGGTCCCTGGAAATAGCCGTGGTCGAAGGCGAGCATTACGGTGCGGTTGCTTTTCGGGTTGAAGATGCGCGCAAGCCGGGATTGCATCCCCCAGTCCAGCGCGCCGCAGCCCTTCAGGGTAAAGGGCACGTTCTGCTGCGGCGTGCCGATGCCGAAATCTTTTCCGTCTTTGATGTCATCTAAATCAGCCATGTTTTCCCCCGTCAGAAGTCGTATTTATTAATGTTCTCTTTAGTGAACACCACGCGCTCCGGCAGCAGCACGATGCCGTTCCCCTTCGCCTCATACTGATAACCCTGCACGCTGTTAGGCTCGACTTTCAGCACGCCGATGCCTTTGACATCCACGCTGTCGCCCACGTTAAGATCGCCTTTTTTCAGCAAATGATCGGCGACATTGACCGCAATTTTGCCCTGCTGGACCACATCCCACAGGCCGAAGGCTTTTACCGTGCCGCGCTCGACGTACGGACGCATAACGTTCGGCGTACTAAAACCGACAATCGCCACCCCTTCGCGCTTGAGATTCTCCGCCGCCTGCGCCGCCGCTGGCAGCGCGTTAGCATCCGGCGCGATGATCGCATCCAGATCCGGGTAGGCTTTTAAGATCCCCTCGGCGGTTTGCAGGGATTTGGTCGCGTCGTTATAGCCAAACTGGGTGGTGACGATTTGCCACTGCGGGTGGTCTTTCTCGATTTTGGCCTTCGCCTCTTTCACCCATTGGTTCTGGTCCGTCACGGTTGGGCTGGAGTAGAAGAACGCGACTTTGGCGTCCGGTTTCGTGACCTGTTTTCCGGCCATATCCACCAGCAGGCTGCCGAGCTGCTCCGGCGTACCCTGGTTGATATAGATGCTGCGGCATTCAGGTTTGGTGTCGGAATCCCAGGTCAGCACTTTCACGCCGCGCTGCATCGCGCGTTTCAGCGCCGGGCAGAGTCCGTCCGGCGATACGGCGGAGACGATAATGGCGTTGAAGCCCTGGTTAACGAAGTTGTTGATGAGCTGCACCTGGCCGGAGACGCTCGGTTCGGTCGGGCCATCGTAGGTGACATCCACGCCCAAATCTTTACCCGCCTCTTTGGCGCCGTTCCCGCCGCTGGTAAAGAAGCCGACGCCTACCAGTTTAGGAATGAACGCAATTCGTTCGGCGGCCTGCGCCGAGGCAAAGCTTAACGCCATCGCCAGGACTATCAGTTTTGTTTTCATCTTACGCTCCGGGTATTTTTTGTGAGAAGAGTGTGCAGCCATTCACGGTGCAGACTCAGCGAACGTCCCATCACCACCACAACCAACAGCGCCCCTGACAGCGCGCTCGACACCTGGTTGGGGATGCCGACCATCTGTAAACCCTGCTGCAGATACCCCACCAGCAATGCCGCCAGCGCTGTACCCACAACCGAACCTGAACCGCCATAAATATTCGCCCCACCGAGCACCGCCGCCGTGAGCGCGGGCATCAGCAAATCGCGCCCCAGATCGGAGCGCGCCGAGCCGAAATAGGAGACCATCACCAGCGCGGCGATCGCCGACGCTACGCCCACCAGCCCGTACAACGCATACGGCATCCCGTTCACCGACAGGGCGGCGTAGCGTGCCGCACGCGGGTTTTGCCCAATCAAAAACAGGTGCCGACCAAAGCGCCCGCGATGGGTGATCAGCCAGAAGAAGAAGGTAATCACCACGAACAACACCAGCGGGATCGGCAGGCCGAACAGCGTCAGATTGGCGAAGGCGGTAAAGCTGTCCGGGAAGCCGCCGATGCCTTCGTAGCCGGTCGCGCCCGCCATGCCGGAGAGCAGCAGCGCCCCGCCGCCGTAGAGGTAGAGCGTACCGAGGGTAATCACCAGCGGGCTGATGCCGGTGTAGTGGATCAGCGCCGCGTTAAACAGGCCACACAGCAGGCCGAGCACCAGCGTGAGCGGTATCGCCAGCGTCATGGGCCAGCCGGCCTGCATCATCACGCCCAGCGCAATCGCGCACAGGCCAATGGTCGATCCGAGCGAAATATCAATCCCGCCGCTGATGATCACCAGCGTCAGCGGCAGCGCCACAATACCGATGCAGATGAAATCGCTGGTGCTGAACAGCAGCATGTTGATATCCAGCATCCGTGGGTTGATGGCCCCGAACAGCAGGATCTCCAGCACCAGTAAAATCAGCAGCGCGCTTTCCCAGTTAAGCTTCATTTACGCCACCTCTTTTTTGCGTTTCGGAAACGGGGTGACGTGCTTTCCCCCTTTGTTGCCGGGCTGGAAACGGCTGTACTTCAGCGCGCGCTGATGACGCGCCAGCGCCTGACGCAGACGCCCGTCGAGGACCAGCACACCGAGCAAGACCAGCCCGGCGATAAAGTCATTCCACCAGGCCGGGAGCTTGAACAGCACCAGCACGGTGTCGATTTGTGTGAGGAAGAAGGCGCCGAGAAACGCGCCAATCAGGGTGCCGGTGCCGCCGAGAAGGGAGATTCCGCCCAGCACGCACGCGGCGATGGCTTTCATTTCCAGCCCGCTGCCGGTCTGGTTCGGCACAAAACCGATCTGCGACGCAAAGACGATCCCGGCGCAGGCGGCCAACACGCCATTGAGGGTAAACGCGATCATCCGGGTGCGGTTCACCGCCACGCCGAGCTGACGCGCGGCGGCCAGGTTATCGCCCACGGCGTAAAAATCACGGCCAGACGCGGTGCGCGACAACGTCCACGCGCCAATCAGCGCCAGAAACAGCACCACCATACCCAGCGGCGAAACACCGACAGCGACGGGTTCCGACAGGGCTTTCAGGCTCGACGGTAATCCTTCGATCCACTTCCCGCCGGTCCACAGCAGCATCGCCCCGCGATATAGCCCCAGCGTGCCGAGAGTGGCGACAATCGCCGGAATACGCAGCCCAACCACCAGCAGGCCGTTAAAGGCCCCGGCCAGCGCGCCAATGGCGACCGCAAAAAGCATCGATACCGGCAGGCTGTAGCCGTTGTTAAGCGCCACGCCGACGGCGATCGCACACAGCCCGACCGTCGAGCCAACCGACACATCAATGTTGCGCGTCAGCATCACCAGAGTCGCGCCGAGGGCCAGCAGGATCAGGATTTGCGAACTGGCGAAAATCATCCCCAGCGTCTGAAAGCTCAAATACACCGGATTAAGCGCCACCAGCACGCCGAACAGCGCCAGAATGGCGAGAAAGGCGCTCAGCTCGCGGTTCTTCAGTAACGTCTTCATGATTGTCCTCCAAAGGCCAGCGCCATCATCCGGTCGAGGCTGACGGCGTGGCGCGGCAGTTCACCGCTGAGCACGCCCTGATGCATCACCAGCACGCGGTCGGCGAGACCCGGAAATTCATCGAGATCGCTGGAGATCATCAGCACCGCCACGTTCTGCGCCGCCACGCTTTTGATCAGCTGGTAGATGTCCGCGCGCGCCGAAACATCGACGCCGCGCGTCGGCTCATCCACGATCAGCAGCAGCGGATTGGCTTCCAGACAGCGGGCCAGCAGCACCTTCTGCTGATTGCCGCCGGAGAGCGTGCGCACAGTTTGATCCGGGTGGTTGAGCTTGATCCCAAGCGCCCGGTGGTAACGCTCCACCACCGCCGCTTCGCGCTTGCGCTGCTGCCAGAGGGACGGCTCATTCAGCGCCACGGTGTTCCAGCGGATGGGCGCATCGAGAAACAATCCGGAAACCTGCCTGTCCTCCGGGAGATAGACCAGCCCTTTGGCGAGACGCGACAGGACGGAATCGCCGCCGATCTCCTGGTTCTCCAGCCAGATCCGCCCGCCGCGTGCGGGTCGCAGCCCGTAGAGCGTCTCCGCGAACTCGGTGCGCCCGGATCCCACCAGCCCGGCGAGGCCGACGATCTCCCCGGCGTAGATCTCGACATTGAGATCGATAAAGCCTTCGCCCGTCAGATCTTCCACCCGCAGCACCGGGAAATCCTGCGCCTGCGTGCGGCGATTGCCCGGCAGCGCCAGCCACAGTTTTTGCGTGTCGCTTAAGGCGTGCTCGCGGCTGACTGGCGTCATGGCGGCGATTAAGGCGCTGTCGTCATAGGCCGAGGTTTCGCCGCTCAACACTACCGCCCCGTCACGCATCACCGAGATGTGGCTGGCGAGCTGGCGGATCTCCGGCAATTTATGAGAGATAAACACGATGCCGACCCCGAGATCCTGCAATGCGCGGATCTGGCGGAACAGGCGTTCCGTCTCCCCCGGCGTGAGTGAAGCGGTCGGTTCATCGAGGATCAGGATCTTCGCCTCGCGCATTAATCCGCGCAGGATCTCCACCATCTGCTGATCCGCTACTTCGAGGGTGCTGGCAGCGGCGTCGAGATTCAGCTGACACTGCAGCTGCTGGAGTTTATCGGCGAGGCGTTTTTCGTGTTGCGTTCCGCGCGGCAGACGAAAGAGGATGTTTTCGCGCACGGTGAGATTGGGAAACAGCATCGGCTCCTGCGGCACCAGGTAGATCCCCAACTGGTGTGCCTGGCCGGGCTTGAGGCGCGCAAATGGCTTGCCTTCAACATAAAGTTCACCGCCGTCGGGCGATTCCACCCCGGCGATAATTTTCATCAGCGTCGATTTTCCCGCGCCGTTGCCGCCCATCAGAGCATGGACCTGACCGGATAGCAGCGTGAAATCAATGCCTTTCAGCACCGGTACGCCGGAGAACTGCTTGTGGATATCACGCGCTTCGATCAGGACTGTCATCATCGCTCCGCCATTGAACAAATGATTTTTTGATTTAATAATGTTCAAAAGCGTAGACGGTGAACTATATTTACAACCGTGCAGGGATCACAGTTTTATCGATTCAGATCCTGATAACTCTGCGTTGTTTCTTTAAAGATCCGTTTTGCCGCGTGGCTCACACTTTCTGCCCGCGTCTGAGCGAACATATGATCTAAATTTTTATAAGAGTTCAAATATGGGCGATAAACGCACTGCCGAAGATAGTCGGTTTGCCGGGCTGGCGCTGGCAGAGGAAGAACTGGTCGCCAGGGTGGCGTGGTGTTACTACCACGACGGCCTGACGCAGAACGATATTGGCGAGCGCTTAGGGCTGCCGCGCCTGAAGATCTCCCGTTTACTGGAAAAAGGGCGTCAGTCCGGGGTGATCCGCGTACAGATAAATTCCCGCTATGAGGGGTGTCTGGCGCTGGAGACTGAGCTGCAGCAGCGCTTTAACCTGAAAATGGTTCGCGTGGTGCCAGCCCTGAATACTGCGCCGATGAACGTGCGGCTGGGGATTGGCGCAGCGCAGTCGCTGATGGGGTTACTGGAACCGGGACAGCTGCTGGCGGTGGGATTTGGTGAAGCGACCATGAGCTGCATTCAGCACTTAAGCGGCTTTATTAGCTCACAGCAGGTGCGGCTGGTGACGCTTTCCGGCGGCGTGGGCCCTTATATGACCGGCATCGGTCAGCTGGATGCGGCCTGTAGCATCAGCATGATTCCGGCTCCGCTGCGGGTTTCATCGGCAGACGTTGCCGGCATTTTAAAACGAGAAGCCAGCGTGCGGGACGTGATCCTCGCCGCCACCGCCGCCGACGCCGCCGTGGTGGGTATTGGCTCCGTGAATCAGCGCCGTGACGCCACCATTTTGCGCTCGGGCTATATCAGCGAAGGCGAGCAGCTCATGTATGCGCGCAAAGGTGCGGTCGGCGACATCCTCGGCTATTTCCTCAATGCCGCAGGCGAACGGGTGCCCGACCTGGAGATTCATCAGGAATTGCTCGGCGTCACGCTCGAGGAACTGGCGCAGTTGCCAACCATCGTCGGCGTGGCAGGAGGGGAAGAGAAAGCAGATGCGATTTACGCCGCACTGAAAGGTCGCCTTATTAATGGCCTGGTGACGGAAGAGACGACAGCCCGCGCGGTGCTTGCCCTGGCGAAATAAGCCACTTGCCCCGTGCCAACACGAGGCAAGCTCATGAGTTACCTTTTAGCGTTAGATGCAGGGACGGGAAGCGTTCGCGCCGTTGTATTTGATTTGCAGGGCAACCAGGTCGCCGTCGGCCAGGCGGAGTGGAAACACCTGAGCGTGGAGAACGTGCCAGGCTCGATGGAGTTCGATCTCGACACCAACTGGCGGCTGGCCTGCCAGTGCATTCATCAGGCGCTGGAGCGCGCGCACCTGAGCGCAGCGGATATCCAGTCCGTCGCCTGCTGTTCGATGCGCGAGGGGATCGTGCTCTACGACCGCAACGGCGATGCCATCTGGGCCTGCGCTAACGTCGATGCCCGCGCCAGCCGGGAAGTGGCTGAACTCAAAGAGATCCACGACTACCGTTTTGAATCCGAAGTGTATGACGTCTCCGGCCAGACGCTGGCCCTGAGCGCCATGCCGCGCCTGCTGTGGCTGGCGCACCATCGTCCGGATATCTATCGCAAAGCGGCGACCATCACCATGATCAGCGACTGGCTGGCGGCGAAGCTTTCGGGCGAGCTGGCGGTGGACCCTTCCAATGCAGGCACTACCGGGATGCTCGATCTCTTCAGCCGAGACTGGCGCCCTGCTCTGCTGGATATGGCCGGGCTGCGGGCCGATATTCTCTCCCCTGTTAAAGAGACGGGCACGGTGCTGGGAGCGGTGACCCGTGAGGCCGCACAACAGAGTGGGCTGCGCGAAGGCACGCCGGTGGTAATGGGCGGTGGCGACGTGCAACTGGGCTGTCTGGGGCTGGGTGTGGTCCGCGCCGGGCAAACCGCGGTACTGGGCGGGACCTTCTGGCAGCAGGTGGTGAATTTGCCGCAGGTGCGTACCGATCCGGAGATGAATATTCGCGTTAATCCGCACGTGATACCCGGTATGGCGCAGGCGGAATCCATTAGCTTCTTCACCGGGCTGACGATGCGCTGGTTCCGCGACGCGTTTTGCGCCGAAGAGAAGCTCATTGCCGAGCGGATGGGGATGGACACTTACGCCCTGCTTGAAGAGATGGCAGCCCGCGTTCCGGCGGGATCGCACGGCGTGATGCCGATCTTTTCCGATGCGATGCATTTTAAACAGTGGTACCACGCCGCACCGTCGTTTATTAATCTCTCCATCGATCCGGAAAAATGCAATAAAGCCACGCTGTTCCGCGCGCTGGAAGAGAATGCGGCGATTGTCTCCGCCTGTAATCTGGCACAGATTTCGCACTTTTCCGGCGTAACGTTTGAGAGCCTGGTGTTTGCAGGCGGCGGCGCAAAAGGCGCGCTCTGGAGCCAGATTTTAAGCGACGTCACCGGGCTGCCGGTGCGCGTGCCGGAAGTCAAAGAGGCGACCGCGCTGGGCTGCGCCATTGCAGCAGGCACTGGTGCCGGGTTGTATGCCGATATGGCATCGACGGGGGAAAAACTGGTGCGCTGGAGCCGGGAATTTACCCCCAACCCAGAACACCGCGAACTGTACGACGGCATGATGCAGAAATGGCAGGCGGTGTACGCCGACCAGCTAGGGCTGGTCGACAGCGGGCTGACCACGTCGATGTGGCAGGCCCCGGGGCTTGTGCGGGCTGTTGCACCATAAAAACGGGCCGGATGGCGATGCGCTTATCCGGCCTACCTCTCTCTATGGCTATATTCAATTTTGCCTTCTTGAGTTAATTCATAATTATAAACTGCCCATTCAGAAGATATCTGAAAATGAATATTTTCATAGGGCCGTTCACTCATAACCATCGGATAATTTTTAATAATACAATTATGCTCATTCTTTCCCATTGAAAAACACAACAGATCTTCCTTCGGGTTCTCTTTATAATTTGTAAACCCTTCACCTACATCCATAATATAATAAGAATGAGGAATACCATCGATTAAGGGATAATCATTAATTAATTTTTGCCTTCGTGATAAAAACCAACCAATTTTATCACTGTCAGCCCATGGTAAATGATCAACTACAACGAAGACAGAAGAATTGAAGTCAGAATAAACATGTAATATTTTAACTGGTCGAAGCGACCAAAGGTTACACATTGCAATAATAATAAAAATGCCAATAAATCGTTTTTTTTTGTTTTTCATTGATAACTTCCAATTCTTGCAAACGCTGAAAAATTCGTAAAGAAAGGTCGAAAGGCGAAATCTTTGTGCCGTTGAAGAAAGAACCAGATGCGAAAAAAACGGAACTGGCTATAAAATTCACTTTTAATATCAATACAATCAAGACCAAAGTGGTCCTGTGCCTCAAAGAGGATTTCAGCCTCCCATCCTATTGCATATTTTTCAATGAATAGAAGCGTTATCTTCTGAGCATGGATATCATGCACCGTTATTCCAAGACCATTAATGTTGTCTTGAACTTGATTGAATTTTGGTAAAATTGAATCATGAAGTGCTAATGCAATACTATCCTCGAGTGGTGTATATGCATTCCAGAAAAAACCAGCACCAGTTTTATCCTCAATGGTGCTCTTTATTATTGATATTGAACTGTTAGGTTTTGGGTCATCCACACGTTTTTCGAACGCAACATTAAGAGATGTGCTATAAAAATGTTTTCCATCACCATATCTAAAATGAGAGATCATCTCTTTAATTAGATGCTGATATTCTCCTATGCGCGAAAATTCATTTGAAAGTTCAGTCATTTCATTGAATAAAATATTAACGCATTCTTCGTGAGACACTTTTCTTCCATCGGAGGGGGTTATGTACCCACCAAATATCGTTGGTACGTTCGGAACGTCGTAGCAAATTAGCCGATAGGGGTCCACCTGGCCTGAGATATCGTGCAACCCAAGTGATCTTAACTGCTGCTCATTCATATCCCCACATTTCATATCATCCGCAGAATAATCATTAAATGGGTTGATCGTTTTAAACAGAGTACAGGGACAATCTATTGATAATTTTGATGGATACTCCATTATGATTTCCTCCTTGAATAACAACAAGTTATCACTATTAAATGAAGTGCATTTAATCACGTTTTTCTAAAAAAAGTACCCAATCTCACATTCTTAATGTGCATTTGTATGTTGTTACAATACTTCCGAATGAGTAACAGCACTCCTAATCTTTGAATCCCATCACAATCATCACACGCCTCTTTTCCTCTTTTGCCCGCGAGTGGCTAAATTAGTAACTCATCCGACCACATAACAATAATTTTACACTGGAAGAGATTATGAGCCGCTATCCGTCGCTTTTTGCCCCCCTCGATCTGGGGTTTACTACGCTCAAAAACCGCGTGTTGATGGGCTCTATGCATACCGGGCTGGAGGAACATCCTGACGGCGCAGAGCGTCTGGCGGCGTTTTACGCCGAGCGCGCGCGTCACGGCGTGGCGCTGATTGTCACCGGCGGTGTCGCCCCTGCCCCCTCGGGTGTTGGCATGGAAGGCGGTGCGGTGTTGAACGATGCCAGCCAGTTGCCCCATCACCGGCTTGTCACCGATGCGGTGCATAAAGAGGGCGGTAAAATCGCCCTGCAGATCCTGCACACCGGGCGCTACAGCTATCAGCCACATCTGGTGGCCCCTTCCGCCATACAGGCGCCGATTAACCGCTTTAAGCCGCACGCCCTCACCCACGAAGAGATCCTCGCCTTGATCGATGACTTCGCCCGCTGCGCCGCGCTGGCGCGTGAAGCAGGCTACGACGGCGTAGAGATCATGGGCTCCGAAGGCTATCTGATTAACGAGTTTCTGGCCGCCCGCACGAACCAGCGCGACGACGAATGGGGCGGCGATTATCCGCGTCGGATGCGGTTTGCCGTGGAAGTGGTGCGTGCGGTGCGCGAGCGCGCCGGGGCTGATTTTATTATCGTGTTCCGCCTGTCGATGCTCGATCTGGTCGAAGGCGGTGGCACATTCGAGGAGACACTCCAGCTGGCGCAGGCCATCGAAGCGGCAGGCGCGACCATCATCAATACTGGCATCGGCTGGCACGAGGCGCGTATCCCTACGATTGCCACGCCGGTCCCGCGCGCAGCGTTTAGCTGGGTAACACGCAAGCTGAAGGGCAAGGTGTCGATCCCGCTGGTCACCACCAACCGTATTAATGATCCGCAGGTTGCAGATGATGTGCTGGCAAAAGGCGATGCGGATATGGTGTCGATGGCACGTCCGTTTCTCGCCGATGCCGAGCTGCTTTCCAAAGCGCAGAGCGGCCGCGCGGATGAGATCAATACCTGTATC
Organism: Lelliottia sp. 489; assembly: GCF_050435885.1. Lineage (NCBI taxonomy): Bacteria > Pseudomonadati > Pseudomonadota > Gammaproteobacteria > Enterobacterales > Enterobacteriaceae > Lelliottia > Lelliottia sp. 489. Next base: position 30,820 of record NZ_JBNDLC010000007.1, read on the forward strand.
GGCTGTAACCAGGCGTGCCTGGATCAGATCTTCGTCGGTAAAGTCACCTCGTGCCTCGTCAATCCGCGCGCCTGTCATGAAACCAAAATGCCGATTGTGCCTGCGGTGAAAACCAAACGACTGGCCGTGGTCGGCGCAGGCCCTGCGGGACTGGCGTTCGCGGTAAATGCCGCGTCGCGCGGCCATTCGGTGACGCTTTTTGACGCGCTGGCGGAGATTGGCGGGCAGTTTAATATCGCCAAACAGATCCCCGGCAAAGAGGAGTTTTATGAAACCCTGCGCTATTACCGCCGAATGATCGCCCTGACGGGCGTGGATCTGCGGCTCAATCAGTTTGTCCGCGCGGAGGATCTGGCGGCGTATGACGAAGTGATCCTCGCCAGCGGGATCGCCCCACGCACACCCGCGATCGAAGGGGTCGATCATCCAAAAGTGTTGAGTTATCTCGACGTGCTGCGCGACAAGGTTCCGGTCGGCGAACGGGTGGCAATTATCGGCTGCGGCGGCATCGGCTTTGATACGGCCATGTATTTAAGCCAGCCGGGCGAAGCGACCAGCCAGAACATCGCCGAGTTTTGCGTGGAATGGGGTATCGACACCAGCCTGAAACAGTCCGGCGGCCTGCGACCGGAAGGGCCGCAGCTGCCGAAAAGCCCGCGCCAGATTGTGATGCTCCAGCGCAAAGCCAGCAAACCGGGCGATGGGCTGGGGAAAACTACCGGCTGGATCCATCGCGCGACGCTGCTTTCTCGCGGCGTGAAGATGATCCCGGCGGTGAGTTATCAGAAGATCGACGATGAAGGGCTGCATATCACTCTTGCCGGTGAACCGCAGGTGCTACGCGTGGATCATGTGATTTTATGTGCCGGGCAGGAGCCGAAACGCGATCTGGCCGATCCGCTGCGCGAGGCCGGGAAAACGGTGCATTTGATTGGCGGGTGCGATGTGGCGATGGAGCTGGACGCCCGGCGCGCGATTGCGCAGGGAACCCGTCTGGCGCTGGAAATCTAGGTCATGTACGCCCGGTAAACATAGCGCTACCGGGCATAACCGTCGCAGCAGAGCCAGCTTAGCGACGACGCCCCAGTTTCACGGCCTTCAGCACCACAAATTTGTTATTGGTGGCGACCGTAGAGCAGTTACCGAAGATCTTCTTCAGCTTGTGGAAGTAGTCGAGGTGGCGGTTCGCCACGATATACAGCTCACCGTTAATTTTCAGGCAGCGACGTGCGTGGTGGAACATTTCCCAGGCCACGTTATCCGTCAGGGCATGTTTCTGGTGAAACGGCGGGTTGCACACCACCGCGTTAAAGCGGAATGGCTCTACGCCCGATAGCGCGTTGTTGATCATAAACTCGCAGCGGTCCAGCGCTTCCGGCATGTTGGTTTCAACGTTCAGGCGGCTTGAGGCCACGGCCATTGGCGATTCATCGGTGAAGATAACGCTGGCTTCCGGGTTTTTCTCAAGCAGGGTCAGGCCGACAACACCGTTACCACAGCCGAGATCGACAATCTCGCCTTCCAGATTGTCCGGCAGATGTTCCAGGAAGAAGCGCGCGCCGATATCCAGCCCCGTGCGCGAGAAGACGTTCGCATGGTTGTGAATGGTCCAGTTCGTTCCTTCCAGCTTCCAGCTCAGGGTTTCTGGCGCGTCTTTCAGCTCAGGATTGTTGAATGTGCAGTTAATCAGACGGGCTTTTTTCCACGCCAGCGTCGTCGTGGTAGGACCCAGAACCTTTTCGAACAGCTCAAGAGTCGAGTTGTGAATATCACGCGCTTTGGCGCCCGCAATAATCCGCGTTTCCGGTGTCACCACATGACGCAGCGCGCGCAGCTGCTGCTCCAGCAGCGCCAACGTTTTAGGGATCTTGATCAGCACAACGCCCGGTGCTTGCGGGTACTCCGCCGTGCTGTCGAGGAACTTAACGCTCGATTCCGCAATCTCGTTGTGACGCAGGTTTTCACGCGTCGCAAGCTCGCTCAAATAGGAATCGCCGATGCTGTAAGGCGTGTGTTCGGCCAGCGCGCAACCCAGCGCACCAAAGGTGTCATTCAGGATCAGAACCGGGCCGACAATTTCAGTGTCATCCAACTGTTGCAGCAGATATTCATCCGCCGCTTCCCACGCCTGAAGCGGGTTAACGTCGTCCGTTTCCGGGAAACGTTTAAGATTGAGTGAACGGAAACCGTTGTCTAAGTGGCTCATCGGCCCTCCTGAGTGGTAAAATTTGGCGTTATCCCTGAAAAGGGTGCGTGAGTATACCCTTTTTATTATTCTGGTGGAGCGTTGATGAGCAATCTTAGTTATCTCCAGGGATATCCGGAGAATTTACTTTCCCAGGTCCGCACCTTAATTGCCGAACAGCGCCTGGGCAGCGTTCTTGAAAAACGTTATCCAGGAACACACAGCTTCGCGACGGATAAAGCGCTTTGGCAGTACACCCAGGATCTGAAAAGTCAGTTTCTGCGTAACGCCCCGCCCATCAATAAAGTGATGTATGACAACAAGATCCACGTGCTGAAAAACGCGCTGGGTTTGCACACCGCCGTGTCCCGCGTACAGGGCGGAAAGCTGAAGGCCAAAGCGGAAATCCGCGTCGCCACCGTGTTTCGCAATGCGCCGGAGGCTTTTTTGCGGATGATCGTGGTGCATGAACTGGCGCATCTGAAAGAAAAAGAGCACGACAAAGCCTTCTACGCCTTGTGCTGCCACATGGAACCGCAATACCACCAGCTGGAGTTTGATACGCGCCTGTGGCTTACGCATTTATCGTTAAAGAGTAATGAGGGTTAACGCACTGGTTTTGTCATGTGTGCGTGCTAAAGTGACAAAAGGTTCCCCGTTACGGAGTACGTGAACGTTTATGATACGTTTCGCAGTTATAGGCACGAACTGGATCACGCGCCAGTTCGTCGACGCCGCCCATGAAACCGGCAAATTCAAACTCACCGCCGTCTATTCCCGCAGCCTTGAACAGGCGCAGACTTTTGCTAACGATTATCCTGTCGAGCATCTGTTTACCTCCCTTGAGGAGATGGCGCAGAGCGATGCCATTGACGCGGTGTATATCGCCAGCCCGAATTCGCTTCACTCCCCGCAAACGCTGCAGTTCCTCGCCCACAAAAAACATGTGATTTGCGAGAAGCCTCTGGCGTCCAATATTCAGGAAGTGGAAGCTGCCATTCAGCTGGCGCGGGAAAACCAGGTGGTGCTGTTCGAAGCGTTTAAAACCGCCAGCCTGCCGAACTTCCTGCTGTTGCAGCAATCATTGCCGAAGCTTGGCAAAGTGCGCAAAGCCTTTATCAATTACTGCCAGTACTCCTCGCGCTACCAGCGCTATCTGGACGGCGAAAACCCTAATACCTTTAATCCGACCTTCTCGAACGGCTCGATTATGGATATTGGCTTTTACTGTCTGGCCTCTGCGGTGGCCCTGTGGGGCGAACCGCACGGCGTGATTGCGACCGCCAGCCTGCTCGACAGCGGTGTCGATGCTCATGGCGTCGTGGTACTGGATTACGGCGATTTCAGCGTCACGCTTCAGCACTCCAAAGTCAGTGATTCTGTGCTGCCGAGTGAGATTCAGGGCGAAAATGGCGCACTGGTGGTTGAGAAGATCTCGGAGTGTCAGAAAGTCAGCTTTATTCCGCGTGGCGGTAAGGCTCAGGAGCTGACGCAACCTCAGCATATTAACACTATGCTGTATGAGGCAGAGGTGTTCGCACGTCTGGTAGAGACCAATGAAGTGAACCACCCAGGGCTTGCCGTGAGCCGCACGACGGCGAAACTGCAGACCGAAATCCGCCGTCAAACCGGCGTGGTGTTCCCTGCGGATGACGTGAGCACGACAGCGCTCGCGTAAAGCTGTGTAATAGAATCGTTAAGGGCATTGACGAAAACCGTGTCCTGACATATTTTGTTACCTGCAAAGGGGAGTAACTTCATTGCCGGTGGGTCGTCATTACGATGCGTGCAATACCGCATCCGGTCGCCGGGCAACGAAAAAGAGTCACGAAACGTGTTCTTTTTGGTTGTAAGTGAGACCTTGCCGGAAGGCGAGGTCCCTGCATAAATAACGCAACGGCTATCGTCTTCTGACGTTGGCCGTTTTTGTTTTTATGGAAGGAAAAATCTCTATGCACTCTGTCGGCACTCCAATGTTATGGGGCGGTTTCGCAGTCGTGGTGGTCATCATGCTGGCGATCGACCTCTTTTTACAGGGCCGTCGCGGCGCACATGGCATGACCATGAAACAGGCCGCGGCCTGGTCGCTGGTGTGGGTAACGCTCTCTTTGCTGTTCTGCGCCGCGTTCTGGTGGTATCTGGCGTCAACGGAAGGCCGCGCGGTGGCCGACCCGCAGGCGCTGGCCTTCCTCACGGGCTATCTGATTGAAAAAGCCCTCGCCGTTGATAACGTCTTTGTCTGGCTGATGCTGTTCAGCTATTTTGCGGTGCCTGCTGCGTTGCAGCGTCGCGTGCTGGTCTACGGCGTGCTGGGCGCGATTATTCTGCGTACGGTGATGATCTTTGCCGGTAGCTGGCTGATTACGCAGTTCGAATGGCTGCTGTATGTCTTCGGGGCGTTCCTGCTCTTCACCGGTGTGAAAATGGCGCTGGCGAAAGAGGATGAAACGGGGATTGGCGAGAAGCCGCTGGTGAAATGGATCCGTGGGCATCTGCGCATGACCGACACCATCGACAACGAGCACTTCTTCGTGCGTAAGAACGGCCTGCTGTTTGCCACGCCGCTGCTGCTGGTGCTGATTCTGGTTGAACTGAGCGACGTGATCTTCGCGGTCGACAGTATTCCGGCTATCTTCGCGGTGACCACCGACCCGTTCATCGTGTTGACGTCTAACCTGTTTGCGATCCTCGGTCTGCGTGCGATGTACTTCCTGCTGGCCGGTGTGGCGGAGCGCTTCTCGATGCTGAAATACGGGCTGTCGATCATCCTGGTGTTTATCGGTATCAAGATGCTGATCGTCGATTTCTACCATATCCCGATCGCCGTCTCGCTGGGCGTGGTATTTGGTATTCTGGCGCTGACGCTGATCATTAACGCCTGGGTTAACCACCAGAACGATAAGAAACAACAGGCGCAGTAAGTGCGCCCTCGCCCTTCCGTCAGCGGACGGAGGGGCTCTCTTCCTGCACCGCTTTTTCCACTTTAAACGGATCGATTCCCCGCCGCTGCATCCGCCAGAAGCGGATAATATTCAGGCCGTTCATCAGCAAAAAACTTCCCTCAATCAATGTTCCGCCAATCGAGCCTAGCCAGAAATTGTGGATCACCCAACAGCAGGTGGAACACCAGATGACGCAGCGCATGGTCAGGCCTTTACAGCGAAACAGCGCCCAGGTGCTCACCAGCGTGCCGGCCACCGGCAGCAGTTCGATGGGGTGATGGAATTTCGCCAGCCCCAGTCCGGCGGTCAGAACGATAAAAATCGCCATGACCCACAGGCTGCGCGTGCGCAGAGTGATGAGCGTTCGTACCGCGTTGAGCATTGCGCTCGATCCGGCCGGAAACGCACCCATCAAAAAGAAATGCACGCCGATAATGGCGCTGTAGACCGAAAGCTGTTTTTTGAATTTCCGCTCGTCGCGGTTGATGAAGGTGGTGATTCCCACCAGAAAGGCGATGACCCCAACGCCCTGGGCAAGCCAATACGTGGTCATGAAAATTTCCTGTTAAGACAAAAACAAACGGCGCCTCAGAGTGAAAGCGCCGTTTCTTATGCTAACGCTAATGGACTTACAGCGTCACGCCGCTTTTGAAAATCGCCAGCTCGCGGAAATCGTTACGCTCGTTGCAGGTCTGCTTGCCGTTGGCAAACTCCACGATGGTGTCGATGAACTCATTCAGCAGCTGCGGCATGGCTTTACCGTGAATCAGCTGCCCGGCGTCAAAATCGATCCAGTGCTTTTTCTTCGCCGCCAGCTCGCTGTTGGTGGCAATTTTCACCGTTGGCACAAAACCGCCGTACGGCGTGCCGCGTCCGGTGCTGAACAGCACCATATGACAGCCCGCACCCGCAAGCGCACTGGTCGCGACGGCGTCGTTCCCCGGCGCGCTGAGCAGATTCAGACCGTGCGTTTTCAGGCGTTCACCATAGCGCAGCACGTCCACAACCTGGCTGGCACCGGCTTTTTGCGTACAGCCGAGGGATTTCTCCTCGAGCGTGGTAATGCCGCCCGCTTTGTTGCCCGGTGATGGGTTTTCGTAAATCGGCTGATTGTGCGCGATGAAATACTGTTTGAAGTCGTTCACCATGGTGACGGTTTTTTCAAACGTCGCTTCGTCGCGGCAGTGGCTCATCAGAATGCGTTCTGCGCCGAACATTTCCGGCACTTCGGTCAGCACGGTGGTCCCACCGTTGGTGATCATGTAATCCGAGAAGCGGCCCAGCATCGGGTTGGCGGTGATGCCCGACAGACCGTCGGACCCGCCGCACTCCAGACCGAACTTCAGCTCGCTCAGTTTGCCCGGCTCGCGCGTGTCGTGACGCATCACCTCATACAGCTGATGCAGTTGTTCGAGACCCGCCTCCACTTCGTCGTCCTGATGCTGGCACACCATAAAGTGCACGCGCTCAGGGTCGAAATCCCCCAGCGTTTCACGGAAAGCGTCGACCTGGTTGTTTTCACATCCAAGGCCAATCACCAGCACCGCGCCCGCATTCGGGTGGCGCACCATGTTTTGCAGCATGGTGCGGGTGTTAATGTGGTCGTCGCCCAGCTGCGAGCAGCCGTAGGTGTGGCTGAACAGGAACACGCCGTCGGTGCCTTCGGCATTGTTAGTCTCTTTCAGAAAACGATTCTGAATTTGACGCGCGATCCCATTTACGCAGCCGACGGTTGGCAGGATCCACAGTTCGTTGCGGATCCCGACTTCTCCGCTGGCGCGGCGGTAGATCTGAACATCGCGATCCTCCCCCTGCCCTTCTTCAGGCTGAAAATCAGGTTGATAGCTGTACTCGTCCAGATCGCTGAGATTGGTGCGGGTATTGTGGGAATGAATATGTTCACCCGGCGCAATATCCGCCAGCGCATGACCGATCGGCAGACCATACTTCACCACATTTTCGCCTTTCGCGATGGGGAACACGGCAAATTTATGCCCGCGGACAATCGCCTGACGCAGGGTGATGGTCTGGTTTTCCACGGTAACTTCCGCGCCTTCGGTCAGATCCGCCAGCGCTACGGCAACGTTATCCAGCGAATGGATCTTGATGTATTGCATATCAACCTCAAACGGCCTTAGTTCAGTTCAATGGCGAAGTAGTCGCGCGCATTGTTAAAGCAGATGTTTTTCACCATTTCGCCCAGCAGCTGGATATCGGCTGGCGCTTCACCCGCAGCTACCCAGCGGCCAATCATCTGGCACAGAATGCGGCGGAAATATTCATGGCGGGTATAAGAGAGGAAACTACGGCTGTCGGTCAGCATCCCCACGAAACGGCTCAACAGGCCCAACTGCGCCAGCTGCGTCATCTGACGCTCCATGCCATCTTTCTGATCGTTGAACCACCAGCCGGAACCGAACTGCATCTTGCCTGGCATCCCTTCACCCTGGAAGTTACCGATCATGGTGCCCAGCACTTCGTTGTCGCGCGGGTTCAGGCAGTAAAGAATGGTTTTTGGCAGCAGGTTTTGTTCGTTCTGTTTGCTCAGCAGTTTTGACAGCTCTTCCGCCATCGGGCGGTCGTTGATGGAGTCAAAGCCCACGTCTGCACCCAGCAGTTTGAACTGGCGCTGGTTGTTGTTGCGCAGTGCACCGATGTGATACTGCTGCACCCAGCCGCGACGCGCGTATTCCGCGCCGAGGAAGACCAGCACGGCCGTTTTGAACTGAGCCACTTCGTGTTCGTTCAGGGACTCACCCGCCAGACGACGCGCCAGGATACTGTCCAGCTCGGATTCATTCGCTTCCGCAAACAGCACGACGTCGAGCGCATGGTCAGAAACTTTACAGCCGTGAGCCGCAAAGTGGTCCAGACGTTTGGTGAGCGCCGTTTGCAGATCGGTGAAACGACGGATATCGGTGTCAGACACTTCGGCAAGCTTCGCCATGTAGTCACCAAAGGTCGCCTGTTCAATGTTGAATGCCTTATCCGGGCGCCAGCTTGGCAGCACTTTGACATCAAAAGAGGTGTCTTTGGCGACAACCGCGTGATGTTCCAGCGTATCAATCGGATCGTCAGTGGTACCGACCATTTTCACGTTCATCTGCTTCATGATGCCGCGCGCGGAGAATTTATCCTGCGCCAGCAGCTCGTTGCACTGGTTCCAGATCTCGTCAGCAGTAGAAGGCGAAAGTAGTTTGCCGGTGATACCGAACGGACGACGCAATTCCAGATGGGTCCAGTGGTAGAGAGGGTTGCCGATAGTGTGCGGCACGGTCGCGGCCCAGGCGTCAAACTTCTCGCGGTCCGACGCGTCGCCGGTACACAGGCGCTCGGCCACGCCGTTGGTGCGCATCGCGCGCCATTTGTAGTGGTCACCCTTCAGCCAGATGTCATACAGGTTTTTGAAACGGTAATTTTCGGCAACCTGCTGCGGCGGTAAATGGCAGTGGTAGTCGAAAATCGGCTGATCTTTTGCGTAGTCATGGTACAGACGGCGGGCAAATTCGGTATCTAACAGGAAATCTTCGGTCATAAACGGCGTCATTATCGTCTTCCTCTATAACGAGAGCGTCAGAAAGCTATTGCTTATGTTCAGATGCTGCAAAGTTATCACACCAATTTCCAGAGGCCGATGTTTTTTTCGTGAGTTAGATCAATAAACGTCGACAAATAAATTACCCCTAAAGGAGCAAACCCCGTCGTAACCCGCGCCACTCCTGGCTTTGTGTGGGGTGAATAATGACCCTACAAAGATTCACACTTTTGTGATGTCACTCACCTTTTAAAGTTGTATGACAAGTTATCTTTTTGCCGTCGCAACATATAAGCCGACGGAATGCATTACCGGTGTGAAATCATCGGAATTAGCGGTACGGATACCGACTTATGCACGATTACAACTGGCAAGGTTCGGGCCGTTCCGGGAGTCACTCCCGGTTACGCCCTCCCGTTACAAGACAGCTCCCGGCAACGGTCGAGATGTACCGTGCCCCGGCGCGGCAATACTATAACGATGAGGTTTTACATGCGTAAAATTAAAGGGTTACGTTGGTACATGATTGCACTGGTGACGCTCGGCACCGTGCTGGGTTACCTGACGCGTAACACCATAGCGGCGGCTGCGCCAACGCTAATGGAAGAGCTGCACATCTCCACTCAGCAGTATTCCTACATTATCGCGGCCTACTCCGCGGCTTATACCATCATGCAGCCAGTTGCGGGCTACCTTCTCGATATCCTCGGTACCAAAGTGGGCTACGCCTTCTTCGCCGTGACCTGGGCTATCTTCTGCGGCGCGACAGCGCTGGCGGGTAGCTGGGGTGGACTGGCACTGGCGCGTGGTGCGGTCGGTGCGGCAGAAGCGGCAATGATCCCTGCGGGTCTGAAAGCCAGCTCTGAGTGGTTCCCGGCAAAAGAGCGTTCTATCGCTGTAGGCTACTTCAACGTCGGTTCCTCTATCGGTGCGATGATTGCTCCGCCGCTGGTCGTGTGGGCGATTGTGATGCACAGCTGGCAGTTAGCGTTCATTATCTCCGGTGTGCTGAGCTTTGCCTGGGCGATGGCGTGGCTGATCTTCTACAAACACCCGCGCGATCAGAAGAAACTGTCTGACGAAGAACGCGACTACATCATTGGTGGTCAGGAATCCCATCACCAGACCAACAACGGTAAAAAAATGTCCGTCTGGCAGATTCTGGGTACCCGTCAGTTCTGGGGTATCGCCCTGCCGCGCTTCCTGGCAGAACCGGCCTGGGGCACATTTAACGCCTGGATCCCGCTGTTCATGTTTAAAGTCTACGGCTTTAACCTGAAAGAAATCGCGATGTTCGCCTGGATGCCAATGCTGTTTGCTGACCTCGGCTGTATCGTCGGCGGCTACCTGCCACCGCTGTTCCAGCGTTGGTTCGGCGTGAACCTGATCGTGTCCCGCAAAATGGTGGTGACCATGGGCGCACTGCTGATGATTGGCCCAGGTATGATCGGCTTGTTCACCAGCCCATACGTGGCAATCGGCCTTCTGTGTATCGGTGGTTTTGCGCACCAGTCTCTGTCTGGCGCACTGATTACCCTCTCTTCTGACGTCTTTGGACGTAACGAAGTGGCGACCGCCAACGGCCTGACCGGGATGGCCGCCTGGACTGCGAGCACCCTGTTTGCTCTGGTGGTCGGTGCACTGGCTGACACCATCGGCTTCAGCCCGCTGTTCGCCGTGCTGGCTATCTTCGACCTGATGGGTGCAGTGGTGATCTGGACGGTGCTGAAGAACCAGTCTGCCGAGGAGCTACTCAATAGCTCGGTGGGTGGACCCGCCGAACAAAGTTAGGGTTTGATCTGAGATCAACTAAAGCCGCCTCCGGGCGGCTTTTTCATGGGGAAATCTGGAGACTGGCTCGCAAAAGTGGTATAACAAATCATCCGCCGTACCCTGCCTGGAGCGCATATGGAAATCACCGAATCACGTCGTTTGTATCAGCAACTTGCTGCCGAGCTGAAAGATCGCATCGAGCAAGGTGTCTATCTCGTCGGTGATAAACTGCCAGCCGAACGCTTTATTGCTGATGAAAAGAGCGTCAGCCGCACCGTGGTGCGTGAAGCGATCATCATGCTCGAGGTAGAAGGTTACGTTGAGGTGCGCAAAGGCTCCGGCATTCATGTGATTTCCAATTTGCCAAAACATTCACCGGTGCCGGATGAAAGTCTGGAATTCGCCAGCTACGGTCCGTTTGAACTGCTTCAGGCCCGTCAGCTGATCGAAAGCAACATTGCAGAATTTGCCGCGACCCAGGTGACCAAGCAGGACATCATGAAACTGATGGAAATCCAGGATCAGGCGCGCAAAGAAAAATGTTTCCGCGACTCCGAATGGGACCTGCAGTTCCACGTTCAGGTGGCGTTGGCGACGCAAAATACCGCCCTCGCAGCAATCGTCGAAAAAATGTGGACTCAGCGCGTTCACAACCCGTACTGGAAGAAATTACACGATCACATTGATTCCCGTACCGTCGACAACTGGTGTGACGATCACGATCAGATCCTTAAAGCGCTGATTCGTAAAGACCCGCATGCGGCGAAACTGGCGATGTGGCAGCATCTGGAAAACACCAAGCTGATGCTGTTCAACGAAACCAGCGACGACTTTGAATTCAACGCCGACCGCTATCTTTTTGCCGATAATCCGGTAGTTCATCTCGATACCGCAACCAGTCAGGCAAAATAGTTCTCCTTATCGCTGGCAGGCGCACCGCTGCGCCTTCCGGCTCGCTGTGAGTCAGTAAACATATATAGTGTCAGCCTGTGTAAATACCCTCGCGTCACTTCCTCTCCATAGGCCAAAATCATTTCCCCGGCCGATCGCAAAATCTGTGACGTATTACGTTGGGCTTTGTTACAATTGGATGCAAATTGCATTTTTTAGTTAGTGCTTGCTTACCTAGCCATTAAACAGGGATCAGTTCTGGCCACCACAATGTGTCCGCGAGCGACCATAATGAAATCATAAACGATGTCGCTGAGCTGTTTACCCCGAATAACAGGCGAGACGTTAACCGATTTCCAGGAACACTGAATGGAACTTTTGACCCAATTACTGAACGCCTTATGGGCTCAGGATTTCGAAACCCTGGCCAATCCGTCCATGATAGGCATGCTCTATTTCGTCTTGTTTATGATTCTGTTCCTTGAGAACGGACTGCTGCCTGCCGCCTTTCTGCCGGGTGACAGCCTTCTGGTGCTGGTCGGCGTGTTATGCGCCAAAGGGGCCATGGCATTTCCGCAAACGGTGTTACTGCTCACTATCGCTGCCAGCCTTGGCTGCTGGCTGAGTTACATTCAAGGACGCTGGCTTGGCAATACGCGGATCGTTCAGAACTGGCTATCTCATCTGCCGGCCCACTATCACCAACGTGCGCACCATCTGTTCCATAAGCATGGCCTCTCCGCGCTGCTGATTGCGCGTTTCATCGCTTTCGTCCGTACCCTTTTGCCGACCATCGCGGGGCTTTCTGGCCTGAGCAGCACCCGTTTCCAGTTCTTCAACTGGATGAGCGGCCTGCTGTGGGTGCTGATTCTGACGACCCTCGGCTACCTACTGGGCAAAACGCCGGTGTTTCTGAAATATGAAGATCAGCTGATGTCCTGCCTGATGCTGCTGCCGGTGGTGCTGCTGGTCTTTGGTCTGCTCGGTTCGGTATACGTGCTGCTGAAGAAAAAATACGGGGCCAGGGATTAATATGGTCATCTCGCCGCATTCCCTGCGCCGGTTGTCCTACGCCCTGATCGCGCTGATGATCCTCAGCGCGATGGTGCTCATCTGGACGGCGGTTCAGCATCAGGAATCGACGCTGGCCATTCGCCCGATGAACCAGGGTGCCAGCGTGCCGGACGGTTTTTCTGTCTGGCACCACCTTGATGCCAACGGAATTCGTTTTAAAAGCATTACGCCGCAGGACGACGTTTTGCTGATTAAGTTTGACTCCAGCGCTCAAAGCGCCGCCGCGAAAGAGGTGCTCGACCGCTCCCTGCCGCGGGGTTATATCGTTGCACTGCAGGACGATGAGAGTCAGACCGCATTGTGGTTAACGCGCCTGCGAGACACCTCGCACCGGTTTGGATAATTACCAGGATTCTGAATCTTTTCACTCACTTTGGTGATAACCCCGTTTACTTACTATGCTTAAGTACGCGGAGCACCCCTCAGATGTTCTCCGCATGACACTGGAAACGCGGCATACTCTTCGGACTGCCGTAACACAATGGAAGGTTTCTACAATGAAATACCGCATCACTCTGGCTTTGGCCCTTTTGTCTTTGAGCACCGCGTCCTTTGCGAACACTCTCTGTCAGGAGAAAGAAAAGGACATCCAGCGCGAAATCAGTTATGCCGAAAAGCATAACAACCAGCACCGTATCGACGGTCTGAAAAAAGCGCTGAGCGAAGTGAAAGCCAACTGCTCGGATAGCAAGCTGCGTGCCGATCACCAAAAGAAAATCGCTGAACAGAAGGACGAGATTGCTGAACGCCGTCAAGACCTGAAAGAAGCGAAAGAGAAAGGGGATGCGGAGAAGATTGCTAAGCGTGAAGATAAGCTGAAAGAGGCCGAGGAAGAACTGAAAGCCCTTGAAGCTCGCGATTATTGAGTTAACGGAAATCTCAACAGGAGAAAATCATGTCTAAAGATACTACTTCAGAACATCTGCGCGCTGAGTTGAAATCCCTGGCGGATACCCTGGAAGAGGTACTGAACTCTTCAACGGACAAATCCAAAGAAGAGCTGAGCAAGCTGCGCTCTAAAGCGGAAAGCGCGCTGAAAGAGAGCCGTCATCGCCTGGGTGAAACCGGTGATGCGCTGGCTAAACAGACCCGTGAAGCCGCTGCGAAGGCTGACGAGTATGTGCGCGATAACCCATGGACCGGCGTAGGTATCGGCGCGGCGGTGGGCGTGGTTCTGGGCGTTCTGCTGACGCGTCGTTAATCATGGACGATCCACGTCACGCACAAGGGCCGGCTAAAAACGTCCTCGGCATCGGCCAGCGTATTTTGACGACGCTGGTTGGGATTGCCGAAACGCGAGTTCGACTGGCAGTGGTGGAGCTGGAAGAGGAGAAAGCCAATCTCTTCCAGATGCTGCTGATGCTGGGGCTCACCATGCTCTTCGCCGCATTTGGGCTGATGAGCCTGATGGTGTTAATCATCTGGGCGATCGATCCGCAGTATCGCCTCAACGCTATGATCGCCACAACGGTTGTGCTGTTGGTGGCCGCACTGATTGGCGGGATCTGGACGATGTATAAAGCGCGCAGTTCTACGCTGCTGCGTCATACCCGTCAGGAGCTGGCCAACGATCGCGCACTGCTGGAGGATGACAAGCCGTGAGTAGCACAACAGAGCGTCGCAAGCGCAAAGCGTATCTGCTAAGCCAGATCCAGCAGCAACGGCTGGATCTGACTGCCTGCCGTCGCGACTGGCTGGAAGTGACCCGTTCGTACGATCATGGCTGGAACACGTTACTGAGCTTGCGCTCCTGGGTGCTGGTAGGCAGTAGCGTGATGGCCGTCTGGTCCGTTCGTCACCCCAGCATGCTGGTCCGCTGGGCCAGACGTGGCTTTGGCGCCTGGAGTGCATGGCGTCTGGTCAAATCAACGCTACGTCAGCAGCAGTTACGTTCCTGACACCACTGCTCTTTATGCCGGGTGGCGATTCCGTCTTACCCGGCTTATATTTCCCCCCTTCCCTTCATTCGCAACTCTCACTCAATATCTTTGAAGAAGATTGACAGTTTTCCTTGCTAACAATTGTCATTCGTCACGTTTATTATCCTCTCCATCGACAGCAAACACGCGGTATCTACCCGGATTTGCACACAAAAAATCGTCAGCCGCGTAAGTGGTTTTCTGGAGAGTAAAATGAAAAAATTAGAAGATGTTGGTTTACTGGTTGCACGCATTCTGATGCCAATTCTGTTTATCACCGCGGGCTGGGGCAAAATCACCGGTTATGCCGGTACGCAACAGTACATGGAAGCCATGGGCGTCCCAGGATTCCTGCTGCCACTGACCATCCTGCTTGAGTTTGGCGGCGGCCTGGCGGTTCTGTTCGGCTTCCTGACGCGTACCACGGCGCTGTTCACCGCAGGCTTCACCCTGCTGACCGCGTTCATCTTCCACAGCAACTTTGCGGAAGGCATGAACTCCCTGATGTTCATGAAAAACCTGACCATCGCAGGCGGTTTCCTGCTGCTGGCTATCACCGGTCCTGGCGCATTCAGCATCGATCGTGTTCTGAATAAGAAGTGGTAAGCACGCTATACTGAATAAAAAAGCGAGGAGATATCTCCTCGCTTTTGCTATTTGAAGACGGAATAAAGACGGAGGAATCAATGGGACAATTAGTCGACGGCATCTGGCAGGATATCTGGTATGACACCAAATCCACTGGAGGACGCTTCAAGCGCTCTGTTTCGGCCTTCCGTAACTGGCTCACCGCCGATGGCGCCCCCGGCCCTAGCGGTGAAGGTGGCTTTGCGGCGGAGAAAGATCGCTATCATCTGTATGTTTCCCTCGCCTGTCCGTGGGCGCACAGAACGCTTATCGTGCGCAAACTCAAAGGGCTGGACGCGTTAATTCCGGTTTCCGTGGTGAATCCGCTGATGCTGGAAAACGGCTGGACCTTCGACAGTAATTTCCCGGCGGCCACCGGCGACGACATTTACCACCACGATTTTCTCTACCAGCTCTATCTGCGCGCAGACCCGCACTACACCGGACGCGTCACCGTCCCTGTTCTGTGGGATAAGAAAAACCAGACTATCGTCAGCAATGAATCCGCCGAGATCATTCGCATGTTCAATACGGCGTTTGACGCGTACGGTGCGCGGGCGGGTGATTATTATCCGCCAGAACTGCGCGATAAGATCGATGAACTGAACAGCTGGATTTACGACAACGTCAATAACGGCGTCTATAAGGCCGGTTTCGCGACCAGTCAGGAAGCCTACGACGAAGCGGTCAGCAAGGTGTTTGAATCCCTGGCGCGTCTGGAACAAATTCTCGGTCAGCACCGCTATCTGACGGGCGACCGCCTGACAGAAGCCGACATTCGCCTGTGGACCACGCTGGTGCGTTTCGATCCGGTGTACGTCACCCACTTCAAATGCGACAAACACCGCATCAGCGACTATCTGAATCTGTATGGTTTCCTGCGGGACATTTACCAGATGGATGGCATCGCGGAAACCGTCGATTTTAACCACATCCGCACCCACTACTATCGCAGCCACAAAACGATTAACCCGACGGGGATTATCTCCATCGGGCCGTGGCAGGATCTGGACGAACCGCACGGTCGCGATACACGTTTTCGCTAAATTTTAAGGGCATCCATGGATGCCCTTTTTTATTTCACTATCTGCGACTATCCTTACCTCGATCGCTTAAAAAACAAGAGATTGTCTGAATATCGAGGCATACAAATGGACTGGTATCTAAAAGTACTGAGAAATTACGTTGGGTTTAGTGGTCGCGCTCGCCGCAAAGAGTACTGGATGTTCGTTCTGGTGAACTTCATCCTCACCCTGGTGCTGGGTATCGTCGATAAAATTCTGGGGTGGGACCGCGCAGGTGGCGAAGGCATTCTCACCACAATCTACGCACTCCTGGTCTTTTTGCCGTCGCTGGCGGTACTGTTCCGCAGGCTCCACGACACGGATCGTTCGGCGTGGTGGCTGCTGCTGATTTTGATCCCGATCGTGGGCTGGTTGATCATTCTCGCCTTTAACTGCCAGGCCGGTACACCGGGCGAAAACCGCTTTGGATCAGATCCAAAATTACAGCCGTGAGCATTGCCCGGTGACGCATCGCGATCCGGGCCTGCACATTGCACTACTTATTATGCGCGAACAGTTTTGGGATTTCGCGTAAGCACCAGGACTTGGCCTCGCCCATGCTGTCACGGCGCCATGCCATGATGATATCCACCTCGTTGGTGTATTCCGGGCTGACCACGCGCAAGCGCCCTTCGGCGATATCTTTTTCCACAAACGGATAAGGCATTGTCGCCACCCCGAGGCCCGCTAACAGCGCCTGGCGCTTGTCTTCCAGAGAGGTCACCGTCAGACGCGGCTGTTTGTCCAACAGCTGCACCGTGAGCACAGGGCGCTCACGTGCGGTATCCGCCACCGCCACGCCGCGATATTTCACACGCGTCACTTCGGATAGTGGCTCCGGCTCCTGATGAATCGGGTGATCCGGTGCAGCCACATACACGTTCATCACGCTGTAGAGCTTGCGCGAGTTGATTTCGGACGAGGAGCGAAAGTGCATATCGGGGGCGATCACAATGTCCGCCCTGCCCGTCTCCAGCCGCTCCCACGCGCCTGCCAGCACTTCGGTAATGACAGAGAGCTGCGTATTGGCTTTGGCAGCGAGGCGCTCGACCAGTGGGAACAGGGCCGATGTCGGCACCAGCGCCTCGGTGACCAGCGTCAGGTGCGTTTCCCAGCCGCGTGCCAGCGCTTCGGCGTCGGTGGTCAGTTTATCGGCGGCCTCCAGCAGAACGCGTCCTCGCTCCAGCAGCATACGCCCGACATTCGTGAATTTTGTTCGGTGACCGGAACGGTCGAAAAGCACCACATCCAGCTCTTCTTCCAGCTTTTGCATGGTGTAACTCAGGGCCGACGGAACCCGCCCCAGCTCGTCTGCCGCAGCGGCAAAGCTGCCACGCCGGTCTATCGCGTCCATGACGCGTAGCGCCTCAAGCGTCAATGCTCTCTCTTTTGCCATCTCGTTCTCATTCAGGAAATTTGAACATACCGGGCAGAATATCTGGCTAACAATGAAGCGTCCATACCTTTACCATTGTTTTAGTGTAAAGAGAGGTCAGTTTTATGATTACGACAAGAACAGCAAAACAGTGCGGACAAGCCGATTTTGGTTGGCTGCAGGCCCGCTACACCTTTTCCTTTGGACACTACTTTGACCCAAAACTGCTCGGTTACGCCTCACTGCGCGTGCTGAATCAGGAAGTTCTCGCACCGGGCGCTTCCTTCCAGCCACGCACGTACCCGAAAGTGGATATCCTGAATCTGATACTGGAAGGTGAAGCAGAATATCGCGATAGCGAGGGCAACCATGTCCAGGCGAAGGCGGGCGAAGCGTTGCTGATATCAACGCAGCCAGGCATTAGCTATAGCGAACATAATCTCAGCAAAGATAAGACGCTGACGCGTATGCAGCTGTGGCTGGACGCCTGCCCGGAACGGGAAAATCCACTGGTGCAAAAGCTCAACCTGAGCGGCGACAAGCAACAGCTGATTGCGTCCCCGGATGGCAGCCAGGGCAGTCTGCAACTGCGCCAGCAGGTGTGGCTGCACCATATCGAGCTGAAAAAAGGTGAACAGGCAAGCTTCCAGCTCCACGGGCCACGTGCCTACCTGCAATCCATCCACGGCACGGTGCATGCCCTGACGCATACGGAAGAGAAAGAAGCGCTCACCTGCGGCGATGGCGCGTTTATCCGCGATGAAACGAACATCACGCTGGTCGCCGACACTCCCCTGCGCGCGCTGTTGATTGATTTGCCGGTGTGATATTGGCTATTTCTTTTGCGTTATCCTGGTGAATTAACACGCTCTTTTAATCAGTCCAAAAGAATAAATCATCAGCAAACATCCCATAAACGCCCGCGACAAACGCGGGCATCGAATTATTCGCTCAGCGCGTTCGCCATATCCGTTTTGATCTGCTTACGCTGTTCCGGCGTGAGCACCTGGCTGACATCGAAGTAGTATTTCACGCGGTAATAACGCGCCTGCTCTTCCACCTTGCTGAAGGCCGCGAGCTGGTTTTTCACCACGCTTTCATCCCATTTTCCTGCCTGGAACATATCCACCAGCGCGCCATCTTTTACGCCGGTCATCGGGATTTTGCTGACGTTGTCTTCCAGTTTCTGATGCAGATCTTCAATTTTCTTCACCTGATCGTTGCTGAGCTTCAGATGCTGAACAAGGGGATCTTGTGAGGGGGACGGTGCGGCTTCAACGTTTGCCGCCTGCGCTGCAAAACTACCACACGCCAGTGAAAGCGCGAGCAGAGCGATACGGGTCATTTTCATCATCTTACTGTCCTTAAATTGGGAGAGGGAAAAGCAGGTGCATTGTTTTTCAAGACCGGATGAAGATGTGTGATCAATTATATAAACAAATTTGTATGTGCAGCGGGCAAAAAAAAGCCCCCTTCAGCGAAGGGGGCGTGGTCAGTGGTGTTGGCTTAAATGGCCTGGGTAAAGGTTCGTGAAATAACGTCCTGCTGCTGCTCGCGCGTCAGGGCATTAAAGCGTACCGCATAGCCCGAAACGCGGATCGTCAGGTTCGGATAATTCTCCGGATGTTCAATGGCATCCATCAGCATTTCCCGGTTCATGACGTTGACGTTCAGATGCTGCCCGCCTTCGATGGCCGCCTCGTGGTGGAAATACCCGTCCAGCAGGCCGACAAGGTTGGTTTTACGTACCCCTTCGTCTTTGCCCAGCGCCTGCGGCACAATCGAGAAGGTGTAAGAGATCCCGTCCTTGGCGTAGGTGAAGGGCAATTTCGCAACAGACGTTAACGACGCTACCGCCCCTTTGCGATCGCGTCCGTGCATCGGGTTCGCGCCCGGCGCAAACGGTGTTCCGCCGCGACGTCCGTCCGGGGTGTTACCCGTTTTCTGGCCGTACACCACGTTTGAGGTAATGGTCAGAATCGACTGAGTCGGCACGGCGTTACGATAGGTTGGCAGCGCCTGAATTTTCTTCATAAAGCGCTCAACCAAATCGCAGGCGATGCTGTCCACACGATCGTCGTTGTTACCGTACTGCGGATACTCCCCTTCAATCACGAAGTCGACGGCCAGGCCCGTATGGTCGCGCACCGGTTTCACCGTGGCGTACTTGATCGCCGCCAGGGAATCCGCTGCCACCGACAGGCCCGCGATCCCGCAGGCCATCGTACGATGCACATCGCGGTCGTGCAGGGCCATCAGCGAGGCTTCGTAGCTGTATTTGTCGTGCATAAAGTGGATAAGGTTCAGGGCGCTGATGTACTGCACCGCCAGCCAGTCCATAAAGTGGTCAAGGCTCGCCATCACGGTGTCGTAATCCAGCACGTCATCCAACAGCGGCTCGGTTTTAGGTCCGACCTGGATTTTCAGCTTCTCATCCACCCCGCCGTTGATTGCGTACAGCAGCGTTTTGGCGAGGTTGGCGCGCGCACCAAAGAACTGCATCTGCTTACCAATCACCATCGGGCTGACGCAGCAGGCAATGGCGTAGTCATCACTGTCGAAATCGGCGCGCATCAGATCGTCGTTTTCGTACTGCAATGAGGAGGTGGCGATCGACATCTGCGCGGCATATTTTTTGAAGGCAATCGGCAGCTGTTCTGACCACAGAATCGTCAGGTTTGGCTCCGGGGCAGGCCCCATGGTATTGAGCGTGTGCAGATAGCGGAAGGAGGATTTACTGACCAGCGTACGCCCATCCAGCCCCATCCCGCCGATCACTTCCGTGGCCCAGATCGGATCGCCCGAGAAAAGAGTGTCGAATTCCGGGGTACGCAGGAAGCGCACCATGCGGATCTTCATGATGAAATGGTCGATCAGCTCCTGAGCCTGTTGCTCATTCAGGCGCCCGGCCTTCATGTCACGTTCGATATAGATATCAAGGAAGGTCGCAGTGCGGCCCAGGGACATCGCCCCGCCGTTCTGCGATTTCACCGCCGCCAGATAGGCAAAGTAGATCCACTGCACCGCTTCCTGAGCGTTCATGGCTGGACGTGAGATATCACACCCGTATTTCGCCGCCATCTCCTGGATTTGCAGCAGTGCGCGGCGGTGCTCAGACAACTCCTCGCGCAGGCGAATGGTCGCCTCCAGCTCTTCACCGCGCTCCATTTTCGGCTGCAGATCGGCAAACTGCAGTTCACGTTCGCGCACCAGATAGCTGATGCCGTACAGCGCCACGCGGCGATAGTCGCCAATAATGCGTCCGCGCCCGTATCCATCCGGCAGACCGGTAAGCACGCCGGATTTACGGCAACGCATCATCTCCGGCGAGTAGACGTCAAACACGCCCTGGTTATGGGTTTTGCGCAGATGGGTGAAAAGATACTCGAACTGCGGGTCCATCTCGCGTCCGTAGGCTTCAAACGAGCTGCGGATCATGTTGATCCCGCCATACGGATGCAGGGCGCGTTTGAGCGGGCGATCCGTTTGCAGGCCGACGATCGTTTCCAGCTCTTTCTCAATATAGCCCGGCCCGTGAGCGGTAATGGTGGTCGCGACGTTGGTGTCGAAATCAACGGGAGCGTGGGTGGCGTTCTCCTGACGAATCCCCTCCATTACCTTCTGCCACAACGCCGTGGTGGCTGGCGTGGCAGGCGCTAAAAAGTGCTCATCGCCCTCGTACGGGGTGTAGTTTTGCTGGATAAAATCCCGCACATTAATGCTTTCCTGCCAGTCATTTCCGCAAAAGCCGGCCCACGCGTCGCTGTAGGGAGCGACACGAATATCGATATTTACCTTCATGAGTTTCTCTCTGTGTCAGGCGATTTCCGCAGCCAGACGGACCTTTCCAAGACGGAGGGCATCCAGTGCGATCATTTTTTCTTCGTTGGTTGGGATCACGGCGCACGGCACGCGGGAGGTGTCAGCGGAGATGATGCGCTCACCCTCGCTACCAGGCAGGGCATTTTTCTGCTCATCCAGCTCGATACCGAAAACCTTCAGGCGATCGGCCACCAGCTGGCGTATCAGTCTGGAGTTTTCACCAATTCCTCCCGTAAAGATCACGCCGTCCAGACGGTGCAGGGAGGCGGCGTGACCGGCGATATGGCGAGCGATGCGATGAACAAAAGTCTCAATCGCGAGGCGGGCGCGCTCGTGACCCTCGTGCCAGGCTTTTTCCAGCGTGCGTAAATCAGACGAGAGGCCAGAAAGCCCCAGCAATCCTGACTCTTTATTCACCACGCGCTCAAGATCCTCCAGCGTTTGCCCGGTTTGCTGTGCAATCCACGCCATCGCGCCAAAATCGACGTCGCCGCAGCGCGTCCCCATCACCAGCCCTTCCAGCGGCGTCATGCCCATGGAGGTATCCACGCTGCGCCCGTTACGGACCGCGCAAATCGACGCCCCGTTGCCCAGGTGTGCAATCACCAGTCCGCTATCGGCTTCGGCAATATTCAGCAGCGAATACGCCTGTTGCGAAACATAGCGATGCGATGTGCCGTGGAACCCGTAGCGGCGCACGCCCAGCTCTTCGAAGAAGCGATACGGCAGGCCGTAAAGATAGGCCTCGGGCGCGAGCGTCTGGTGGAAGCTGGTATCAAACACCGCGACCTGCTGCACGCCGGGGAACAGCTGTTGAGCCGCTTCCACGCCGCTGAGATTGGCGTAGTTGTGCAGCGGGGCCAGAGGCGAAACCTGACGAATCTGATCGATGACCTTATCGGTGATCAGGGTGGACTCGCTGAACAGGCTGCCACCGTGAGCGATGCGGTGGCCAATTAAGGCCACGCTGCTCATCAAATCGCGCTTTTCCAGCTCCAGGGCGATGGCAGCCAGCGCCCCTTCGTAGTCCTTGCGAGCCAGGGTGACTGGCTCGCTCCCGTTCACGGATATAAAGGCACTTTCAGTGTTCACACCATCTGCAATACCGGTCATCAGCGCGTCACAGCTCGCTGCGTCCAGCACCGAAAACTTCACAGATGACGATCCACAGTTAATGACCAATACAACCGGAAATTCATTCATGTCTTCACTCCGCTCATCCTGAGCTTTGAATCAGAAAAGTTTGTATACGATATTCAGAATGGTCAGCAGGCCAATCGCCGTCACAAAGATGTTCTCGGTTCTGCCTTTGTATTTCGCCAGCGCTGGCGTTTTACGGATGGCATACATCGGCAGCAGGCACAGCAGAGAGGCGATAATCGGCGCACCCATCGCTTCAATCAGGTCCAGAATGTTCGGGTTGGCGTACGCCACGACCCAGGTGGAGCCCATGATGAAGATCATGCTGATGGTGTTCAGTTTGCCGACGGAAACTTTCTTCTTATCGCCTTTGTAACCAAACTTCAGGACCAGGCCGTTCAGCCCTTCCAGCGTGCCCAGGTAGTGGCCGAAGAAGGATTTGAAAATGGCAACCAGAGCGATGATCGACGCGCCGTACTCCAGCACGGTGGCGAAGGTCGATTTGGTCCCGGAGAGCGAAGCAAAGTGGTTGGCCAAGTAAGAAAGCACCGGAATGTTCTGCGCTTTGGCTTCTGCCATGTTCTGCGGAGAGAGCGTGAACAGGCAGCTAAAGGCGAAGAACATCACCACCGCCACCATCAGCATGCTGGCGCGACCGATGATTTTGGAACATTTCTGCTCGGTGAACTCTTTACCGAATTCGCCTTCGTACTCCTCACGTTTCGACACCACGAATGAGGAGACAATTGGCGAGAAGTTGAAGGAGAAGACCATGATGGAAATTCCCAGCCAGACGGTGACCAGAATGCCATCGTGCCCGGTGAAGGAGATGTCGCTCAGGTTAACCTGGTCAATAACCGCCGAGTTCCAGTAAGGGATCAGGGACAGGGAGATCAGCACCAGGCTGGCGATGAACGGGAAGACCAGGAAGCTCATCACTTTCACCATCAGGTCTTTACCAAACCAGATAACGAATGCCATCAGCAGCAGCAGGAACAGGGCCACAAAGCCACGGTTCAGTGCGGGAAGCTGAAGCTGGTTTTCCCAGAAGGTCATAAAGGTGTTTGTAATGGTGACGCCGTAAATCCACAGCAGCGGGCAAATCGCAAAGAAGTAGAGGAAGGTGATCACCACCCCGCCAGTCTTACCAAAATGCTCTTCCACCGTCTCGGTAATGTTGCCGGACGGATTGCTGCCGGACAGGCACAGACGCGCCAGCGCGCGGTGGCAATAGAAGGCAATAGGATAGGCCAGCAGCAGCATCAGCAGAATCGGTATCAGCCCGCCAAAGCCCGCACGAATCGGGAAGAACAGCACACCCGCGCCGATTGCCGTACCGAACAGCCCCAGTGTCCAGGTGGTATCTGATTTTCGCCAGGAAGACGTTTTTGTCTGACTGGCAATGATAGTTTCAGAGTTGCTCATAATTTATCCTTATTTATGCATCAACGAGGCCGGTAATTTGGGAAACGCGGGAAAGGTCGATATTGCCGCCGGAAATAATACTAACCGTTTTGCGCCCCTGAATATAATGATCCAGTTTTCCGCTTAATAATGCAGCCGTTGCCAGCGCGCCAGCCCCTTCTGTCACCACTTTATTTCGTTGGATCAGTGCGACCATGCTGTTACGAATATCGTCTTCGCTCACCAACACGATGTCGTCGACTAATTCACGAACAATTTCGAAGGTTAAATTACCTGGACGAGAAACATCGCAGCCGTCGGCTAATGTGCCGGTGGTACGGTGATTCATAATTTCCCCAGCGTAGTAAGACGCCGCCATACCGTGCACGTTTTCAGACTGCACGCCGATAATATTAATGGTCGGGTTGATGGATTTAATGGCCGTGGCGATCCCAGCGATTAATCCGCCGCCGCCGATAGGGACAATCACATTATCGACATCATATAAGTCTTCGAGAATTTCAAGACCAATGGTGCCCTGTCCGGCAATGACTTTTACGTCGTCATACGGCGGAATAAAGATGCGCCCTTCCTGCTCGACGATTTCACTGACTTTGGCGATGGTGTCGTTAAAGTTCTCACCGTGCAGTACCACTTCAGCGGAGTAATCACGCGTGGCCGCCACTTTCGATTTTGGGGCGCCCATCGGCATAACAACTTTGCCGTCAATACCGAGCATGGCGCAGGAGAGCGACACACCCTGAGCATGGTTACCGGCGGAACACGCCACCACACCTTTGCGACGTTCTGCTTCGGTTAAGGAACTTAATTTGTTAAAAGCACCGCGAATTTTAAACGAACCGGTGCGCTGCATATTTTCAAACTTCAGGAAAATTTCGCCTTTGCAGCGCTCGCTCAGATAATTAGAACGCGGCATGCCGGTTTTATAAATTTTACCAGCCAGTCGTTTGCGGGCATCTTGTATTTCTTCAATCGTTACCGGAAGATCGTAAGTAATGTGCATATAATCCTCTTTATAATAATTCATATTCTGTAAGCAAAGTCTGGGTGTCAGCGAGGGAATTCCCTCACCGGGTGTTTTAAAATGGTACGTCTCAATTCATTGTTCAGTTATGGTGAGCTGTTTTCGCCTTTCACTGTTTTGCGCGGAATATTGCTTCGCCAACTCCACTAATACCGAAGCGGATTTTTTAATACGATAATTTTTTGACCAGACGGCGGCATAACGTGCAATGGGTAATTCATCTTCCACGGGCAGTACGACAAACTGGTCGGAACCGAATGGCGTAATCATGTCTCTTGGGATCACGGTGAGATAATCGGCGTTGAGAACCAGGTTATAGATGGTGACGACGGAATCGGTCTGGACGATGTTTTCGATGCTGATGTGGTTGTTCTGGAGAGTGGTTAATAATTCTTTGTAGTAGCCCATATCGGTTTGCGGCATCACCCACTGCTCGTTGGTGAGCGATGCCAGTGTCGTCGTTCCGGTGCACGTTCGCGTTTTACTGGCCACCAGCACAAATTCCGATTCAAACAGTGGCTCAACGTGCAGATCCTGTAACAGCATTTCATCACTCAGGGTGCCGATGGCGAAATCCAGTCGCCCATCGCGGATGGCAGGCAGGAACGAGGAGAGCTGTGCTTCAAACATCGAGACTCGCGCTTTCGGGAACACTTCTTTGAATTTTTTGATCATGCTGGAGAGGAACGTAAAACCGATCAGCGATGGATAGCCGAACGAGACGTCGATGACGGTGCTGAAGCTCAGGTTGTTCATCTCACTGACCATATTCTTCATTTCGCGGGTGATGGACTCGGAGTACGCGAGCAACGTTTGCCCTGCGCTGGTCAGCTTCACGCCGGTGTTCTTGCGCACAATCAGTTCGACACCAAAGTAGGATTCGATATCGTTAATGATTTTGCTGACGGCCGGTTGAGTCAGGCCAAGTTGACGGGCGGCAGAACCAATAGATCCACTTTTAATGACTTCCTGAAATACAACTAAATGTTGTGTTTTCGGTAGAATAATAGTGCTCATCATATTCTGCTCTTATTTCCTTATCCGTGGCAGGATTCTACCCATTATTGATGACGAGGGTATGTGCTGTTACTCACAGATTACTTTTTCATACCATTCACACCCTCACAAAAACACTGATTAATTCATATAAATCATAATGTTACCATTTACCTTATCAATAAAACGCCTGATATTGATCAATAAATCTCAGGGAGATAAATTAATTTTATGGCGATAACCACGATCTATTTATGGCAATAAACAAGAGGGAATAAAGGTGATATTTCAGTCAATTAAAGGCGAATAAATAGACGTTATTTGCTTTAAACATTTTTGTATATTATCAAATAAGTTAATAAATATTTGCCCGCAGGGGAAAAAGCGTCGAGGGCATCACACATTCACAGGGCAAATGTATTGAAAGTAAAGATTTCATTAATTTATACGCCATAAAGTAGACACATTTCAGCAACAACAGAAACATCAAGTCAACACTGCGAAATGGCGATTTTTTAGCGCGTAATTTTGTGAATGCGATCTCTAATCTCGGTAAAAAAACATCATTCCACTCAAAAGCAGTGAAATGTGCTTATTGTCGCAAAAATGGGAATTCGTTCGGTTTCACGAAGGCGGTGGTGAGGAGCAAAAAGCAAAAACCCCGCCGAAGCGGGGTTTTCTTAATAGTTGAAGCTGACCGATAAGCCGGGTTCTGTCGTGGACAGTCATTCATCTAGGCCAGCAATCGCTCACTGGCTCAAGCAGCCTACCCGGGTTCAGTACGGGCCGTACCTTGTGAACCCCTATTTGGCCTTGCTCCGGGTGGAGTTTACCGTGCCACGGACTGTTGCCAGCCGCGCGGTGCGCTCTTACCGCACCCTTTCACCCTTACCTGATCCCGCTTGCGCGGGCCATCGGCGGTTTGCTCTCTGTTGCACTGGTCGTGGGTTTCCCCCCCAGGCGTTACCTGGCACCCTGCCCTATGGAGCCCGGACTTTCCTCCCCTCCGCCCGTCTCCCCCCGAAAGGGGACGACGACGAAGCGGCGACTGTCTGGTCAGCTTCGGCGCGAAGTATAGAGGGTTTAGGCGCCGCTGTCACCCTTGCGTGCGCATCCCCACCTGCAAAGTCGCTGCGATGTTGCGTGACGAGCGATAAATGTTATCAAACGCCCCACGGAAGGCCTCTTCCAGCGAGCCAATGCTGTTCAGCACGCTGAACACCGCATCGATACCGTACTGATGCACCACACCGACGTCGCTGGTCAAACAGCCTGCAATGCCGATCACCGGTTTATGGTATTTTTTGGCGACGTTCGCCACGCCAACCGGCACTTTGCCGTGAATGCTCTGGCTGTCGAGCCGCCCTTCGCCGGTGAGCACCAGGGTGCAGTCATGGATATGTTCTTCGAGGTTCAGCGCCTGGGTGACAATCTCAATCCCACTGCGCAACTCCGCGCCGAGAAACGCCATCAGCGCCGCGCCCATCCCCCCTGCCGCGCCGGAGCCTGGGACATTTTTAACGTCAATCGACAGGGACTTCTTAATCACGTCAGCAAAATGGCTGAGATTGCGATCGAGTTCGACGATCTTCGCCTCATCGGCCCCTTTTTGCGGACCAAAAATGCGTGATGCGCCATTCTCACCGATCAGCGGATTGGTGACGTCACAGGCCACGCGAATCGTGCAGCCTTTTAAGCGCGGGTCCAGACCGGAAATGTCGATACTGTTCAGCGCCATCAGGCTGCCGCCGCCGTAGCCGATCTCCGTGCCGTTGGCATCACACAGCTTCGCGCCCAGAGCCTGCACCATACCGGCACCTCCGTCGTTGGTCGCGCTGCCGCCAATGCCGATAATAATGTTGCGCGCGCCTTTATCCAGCGCATTCAGAATCAGTTCGCCCGTGCCGCGAGAGGTGGTAATCAGCGGATTACGCTGCGCCAGTGGCACCAGCGCCAGGCCGCTGGCTGCGGCCATTTCGATAATCGCCGTTGCGCCATCGCCGGACATTCCCCAGCAGGCATTCACTTTTTCGCCCAGTGGACCCGTGACAATGGCGTGTTGCTCAGTGCCCTGGGTGGCGGCAATCATCGCTTCGACCGTGCCTTCTCCGCCATCAGCGACCGGCACAGACACATACTGAGCATCCGGAAAAATTTCCCGAAAACCTTTTTCTATCGCCTGAGCTACCTCGGAGGCAGAAAGGCTTTCTTTATAAGAGTCAGGGGCGATTACGATTTTCATAGTTGTAGCCTGTTACTGCACAACGCCGGATGGCGTTTCACTTATCCGGCCTACAGGGTAGGCCCGGATCGCTGTGCGCTATCCGGGCAGAACGTCATTAGCGAGTGACTTCCACTTTCGCCAGTTTTTCGTAGTAGCAGGCAATGGCGCTATGGTCCGCCGTTCCCAGACCATCGGCGCGCAGGGCCTGCATCATCTCCATTACCGCTGCGGTCAGCGGCAGCTGTGCGCCGACGCCATGGGAGGTGTCCAGCGCGTTAGCCAGATCTTTAATGTGCAGATCAATGCGGAAGCCCGGCTTGAAGTTGCGATCCATCACCATCGGCGCTTTAGCATCCAGCACGGTGCTGCCCGCCAGACCGCCGCGAATGGCCTGATACACCAGATCCGGGTTCACGCCCGCTTTGGTCGCCAGCGTCAGCGCTTCAGACATCGCGGCAATGTTCAGCGCGACGATCACCTGGTTCGCCAGCTTGGTGACGTTACCTGCACCGATTTCACCCGTATGCACCACGGAACCGGCCATCGCTTTCATCAGATCGTAATATTTGTCGAAAATCGCTTTGTCACCACCCACCATCACCGACAGGGTGCCGTCGATGGCTTTTGGCTCGCCGCCGCTCACCGGCGCGTCCAGCATATCCACGCCTTTCGCTTTCAGCGCTTCGCTGATTTCGCGGCTTGCCAGCGGGGCGATAGAGCTCATGTCGATCAGTACCAGGCCCGGCTTCGCGCCTTCGATCAGGCCGTTTTCACCCAGCGCCACTTCCTGCACATGGGGTGAGTTCGGCAGCATGGTGATAACCACATCGCACTGCTCGGCAATCGCTTTTGCCGTAAGCGCCGTTTCGGCACCGGCGGCAATCAGCTCCGCAATGACTTCTGGATTACGGTCAGAAACCACCAACGAGTAACCTGCTTTGATGAGGTTTTTACTCATTGGTTTACCCATGATACCCAGGCCAATAAAACCAACTTTCATTGTCATAACGTTCTCTCTCTCACGTGTCGATGGTGGTTATTTTTTAAAGGAATCAGCTAATTTCTGCGTTGCAGAGCGGAAGACGCCGAGATCGCTGCCGACGGCCACAAAGGTGGCGCCCCACTCCAGATAACGGCGGGCATCGGCCTCGACCGGTGCCAGAATGCCGCACGGTTTGTTGTGAGCTTTGGCTCGAGCGAAAATGTGCTGAATGGCGCGCTGCACGTCCGGGTGGTTGGCATTGCCGAGGTGGCCCAACGCCGCAGCCAGATCGCTTGGGCCGACAAAGATGCCGTCCACGCCGTCGGTGGCAGCGATGGCATCCACATTGTCCACGCCATGCTGGCTCTCAATCTGAACCAGAATGGTGATGTTCTGGTTGGACTGCGCAAAGTAGTCCGGCACGGTGCCAAACATGTTGGCGCGATGGGAAACGGACACACCGCGAATGCCTTCCGGCGGATAGCGGGTCGACGCCACGGCCTGCACCGCCTCTTCCACATTTTCCACAAACGGGATCAGGAAGTTATAGAAGCCGATATCCAGCAGGCGCTTAATAATCACCGGTTCGTTGGTCGGCACACGCACCACCGGCGCGCTGTGGCTGCCCTTCAGCGCCATCAGCTGTGGAATAAAGGTGCTGATATCGTTCGGCGCATGTTCACCGTCGAGCACCAGCCAGTCAAAACCTGCCAGACCTAAAACCTCGGTGCTGATTGGGCTTGCCAGCGCAGACCAGCAGCCAATCTGAATCTCTTTCGCCGCCAGGGCCGCTTTAAACTTGTTCGGGAAAATATCGTTACTCATCGCTTTTACCTTCAATGATTCGTGATGTTGAGGCGCTTATTTCTGCAATTCCATACGCTTGATGTCACCCACTACGAACAGGTAGCAGAACATCGCCATCAGCGCAGAGCAGCCAACGAAGACCAGCGCCGCATTGAATGAATGCAGTTCACTCACCAGATAACCAATCACCAGCGGGGTGACAATCGACGCCACGTTACCAAAGACGTTGAACACGCCACCACACAGGCCCACAATCTCTTTTGGCGCGGTATCGGAAATCACCGGCCAGCCCAGCGCACCAAAGCCTTTTCCGAAGAACGCCAGCGCCATCAGCGCAACGACCAGCACCGTGTTATTGGTGTAGTTGCACAGGATAATGGAGGACGCCAGCAGCATACCGAGCACAATCGGCAGCTTACGCGCCAGGGTGATCGACTTGCCGGTTTTAATCAGGTGATCCGAGAACACACCGCCCAGCACGCCACCTGCAAAACCACACAACGCCGGGATGGAGGCCACGATGCCGACTTTCAGAATCGACATACCTTTTTCCTGCACCAGATAAATCGGGAACCAGGTGAGGAAGAACCAGGTAATGGTGTTGATAAAGTATTGACCAAAAAATACGCCCAGCATCATGCGGTTGGTCAATAACTGTTTGATGTAATGCAGCTTTGGACCACTCGCCGCTTTATCGCCCGGCTTTTTATGATCCATATCGACCACCGCGCCACCGTCAGAGATAAACTTCAGCTCCTCGGCAGACATACGCGGGTGATCGGTGGGGTTATGGATGAACTTCACCCACATCGCCGTCAGGATGAAACCAATGACACCCATCACGGTGAAGACATGTTCCCAGCCCCACGCGAAGGTCAGCCAGCCGAGCAGCGGAGAGAAAAGTGCCAGCGAGAAATACTGCGCGGAGTTAAAAATCGCCGAGGCGGTGCCGCGCTCTTTGGTCGGGAACCAGGCCGCCACAATACGGGCGTTAGCCGGGAACGACGGTGCTTCGGAAAAACCGAGCATAAAGCGCATACAGAACATGGAGATACCGGCCCACGCCAGCGGGAAGAGATCGACAAAGCCCTGCAGGAAGGTAAACAGCGACCAGAAAAACAGGCTATAGGTGTAGACCTTTTTCGAGCCAAATTTGTCCAGCAGCCAGCCGCCGGGGATTTGCATCAGCAGATACGCCCAGCCAAACGCGGAGAAGATGTACCCCATGGATACGGCGCTGAGCTGCAGCTCTTTTGCCACTTCTGTCCCGGCAATCGACAGCGTGGCGCGGTCAGCGTAGTTCACTGCCGTCACAATAAATATAATCAGTAATATTAAATGGCGGGTATGAATACCCTTTTTTGTTTCTACAGCTGTTTCCAGTGACATGTTTATTTCCTCAGGCACATCGATCTTGGTATTTTTATTATTTTGGAAAAGTCTTTACTGATTATTTATCGATAGCAGGCAATATCCGTTAATTAACCAGATGCAATGAAATCGTGATTAAGTATAAACATCCATCCGCCCCTGCACATTGTCGCATCGCTCAATTATCACCGTATTCTAGAACGTTATTTTGAGCATATGCACAATCGCATGGGCGCTGATGCACAGATTTACGCATTGCCTGCCAGCTGGCGCGGGTGCAGGTTTCGCGGAGTGATCTCGGTCACATTTTTATCTTTCGACTCCTGACATTCTTTATTCAAGAAGGCAGCGTCTTTATTTCTGACAATAAGAAAATAAACACTCTCTTAACTGCATTTAATATCTAAAGTTTTACTGGAGAATAATGAGCAATGGCCGACATCGAAATTCGACAAAAGTCGCCGACGGCGTTCTATATAAAGGTACACGACACGGATAACGTGGCGATTATTGTTAACGACAATGGCCTGAGAGCAGGAACACGCTTCCCCGATGGCCTTGAACTCATCGAACATATTCCCCAGGGCCATAAAGTCGCGCTGGTCGATATCCCTGCCCACGGCGAAATCGTCCGTTACGGGGAGATCATCGGCTACGCCGTGCGGGCGATTCCGCAGGGCAGCTGGATTGAGGAGTCACTCGTTGAGCTGCCGAAAGCCCCGCCGCTGAATACTCTGCCGCTGGCAACGCGCGTACCGGAACCGCTGCCGCCGCTGGAAGGCTACACCTTCGAAGGTTATCGCAACAAAGATGGCAGCGTTGGCACTAAAAACCTGCTCGGCATTACCACCAGCGTGCATTGCGTGGCGGGTGTAGTGGATTATGTGGTGAAAATCATCGAACGCGATCTGCTGCCGAAATACCCGAACGTCGACGGCGTGGTGGGTCTGAACCACCTGTACGGCTGCGGCGTGGCGATCAACGCCCCGGCCGCCGTGGTACCCATTCGCACCATCCATAATATCTCCCTCAACCCCAATTTTGGCGGCGAGGTCATGGTGATTGGCCTGGGCTGCGAAAAACTTCAGCCAGAGCGCCTGCTGCAAGGCACTGACGATGTCCAGGCGATTGCCGTGGATGACGCCAGCATTGTGCGTCTGCAGGATGAGCACCACGTTGGCTTTAAATCCATGGTCGACGATATTCTCCAGGTCGCCGTGCGTCACCTGGAAAAACTGAATAAACGCCAGCGCGAAACCTGCCCGGCGTCCGAACTGGTGGTGGGCACCCAGTGCGGCGGCAGCGATGCTTTCTCCGGTGTGACCGCCAACCCGGCGGTCGGCTACGCATCCGACCTGTTTGTGCGCTGCGGCGCTACGGTCATGTTCTCGGAAGTGACCGAAGTGCGCGATGCAATTCATCTTCTCACCCCGCGCGCCATCAACGAAGAGGTGGGCAAGCGCCTGCTGGAAGAGATGGCCTGGTACGACAACTATCTCGATATGGGACAGACTGACCGCAGCGCGAACCCGTCGCCGGGTAACAAAAAAGGCGGGCTGGCGAACGTCGTCGAAAAAGCCCTTGGCTCGATTGCGAAATCTGGCCAGAGCGCCATCTCCGAAGTACTATCTCCGGGTCAGCGCCCGACCAAACGCGGCCTGATTTATGCCGCTACGCCTGCCAGCGATTTTGTCTGCGGCACGCAGCAGGTGGCATCGGGGATTACGGTGCAAGTGTTCACTACCGGGCGCGGCACGCCGTATGGACTGATGGCGGTTCCGGTGATCAAAATGGCGACCCGCACAGAGCTTGCAAACCGCTGGTATGACTTAATGGACATCAACGCCGGGACCATTGCGACGGGTGAAGAGACGATTGAGGACGTGGGCTGGAAGCTGTTCCACTTTATTCTGGATGTCGCGAGTGGCCGTAAAAAAACCTTCTCCGACCAATGGGGATTACACAACCAGCTGGCGGTGTTTAACCCGGCTCCAGTGACCTGATGCCTGTGCCCGGTAGCGATACGCTTACCGGGCACAAAACTTTTATAGGCCGGGAAGGCGCAATTGCCACCCGGCCAGATTTGCGCTCACTCTTTTACCCGCACCACTTCAATCCCCGAACGCTGAAGCTCCTGTAAGCTCTCAGCCGGAATACCTTCGTCGGTGATGATCATATCGATACGCGGGGTATCGATGATTTTATGCAGGCTTGAGCGATTGAACTTGCTGGAATCGGTCACCACGATTATCCGCTCCGCCACTTCGCACATCTTACGGTTCAGTCGGGCTTCATCTTCATTGTGTGTACTGACGCCACGGTCCGTATCTATAGCATCCACCCCCAGGAACAGCAGATCGAAATGGTAGTTTTGCAGCGACTGCTCAGCCTGATCGCCGTAGAACGACTGCGACTGACGACGCAGATGCCCGCCGGTCATCAGCAGCTCGACGCCTTCCGCTTCCAGCAGCGCATTCGCCACGTTCATGCCGTTGGTCATAGCGATCACGTCCGTATGCTGGCGTAACATGCGCGCAATTTCATAGGTCGTGGTGCCGGAGTCGAGAATGATGCGGTGACCTGGTTTGATCAGATTGGCTGCCGCCTGGGCGATGCTGCGTTTGACCGCCGTATTGAGTGAGCTTTTATCTTCGACGGAAGGCTCCAGCCCCGGCGTGTTGCCATCGCAGATCAGCGCGCCGCCGTAGGCACGAACGGCGATACCCTGTTTTTCCAGGAAAGCGAGATCGTTGCGGATCGTCACCGTTGATACGCCATACAGCAGCGAAAGATCGTTCACCTGCACGCTACCCTGCTGCCGCAACCTCTGGATAATTTGTTCACGCCTTTCGCTGGTGCCGGTCACACGTTTCTCCGTGGAGGATTCGGTGCTGCTCATGCGAGCTCCTTTAAGAAAATCTTTCGTTTCATTTCGTTTTATCTATTAACGCCTTTCTTTTAGGGGAATGCAAGCCCCATCCCGCTTCCGACACCCTATTCTTCCCGTGCTGAAACCTTTCATTATGTTTCTTTTGTGAAACAGATCGGAAAACTATTATCTTTCGTTTTATTTTTATAGGACCATCACGCAGTATAAAGTGAAATAAAACGAAAGATTAGCACTCAAACCATCCAACGTGGAGAGGAAAGTGAAACATCTTATTGAAATGGTGGAATTGCACAAGGCAGGGGCAGACAACGGAATTTACGCAGTCTGTTCCGCACATCCACTGGTACTTGAAGCCGCGATTCGCTTCGCTCGCGATCACCACACCGCCCTGCTGGTTGAGGCCACCTCCAACCAGGTGGATCAGTTTGGCGGCTACACGGGTATGACACCCGCCGATTTTCATGCTTTTGTCAGCCAGCTTGCCAGCGGGCTGAATTTCCCCCTGTCGCAGTTGATTTTAGGTGGCGATCATCTCGGCCCTAATCGCTGGCAAAACCTCACCGCCAGTGAAGCGATGGCCAACGCCGACGATCTGATCAAAAGCTACGTGGCCGCCGGGTTCACAAAGATCCACCTCGATTGCAGCATGTCATGCGAGGACGATCCGGTGCCGCTCACGGACGCCATCGTCGCCGAGCGCGCCGCACGGCTGGCGAAGATCGCCGAGCAGACCTGCCGCGAGCGCTTTGGTGAGTCAGACCTGGTGTACGTGATTGGCACAGAAGTGCCGGTTCCCGGCGGTGCTCACGAGACGCTAACCGAACTGGAAGTGACCACACCCCAGGCCGCTCGTGCCACGCTGGAAGCCCATCGCCACGCCTTTGAAAAACAGGGGCTGAGCGCAGTCTGGCCACGCATTATCGGGCTGGTGGTGCAACCTGGCGTTGAGTTCGACCATACCCATGTGATCGACTATCGCCCGGAAAACGCCGTTGCGCTCAGTGAAATGGCAAAATCCTGGGATTCACTGGTCTTTGAAGCGCACTCCACCGACTACCAGACGCCACAGGCGCTGCGCCAGCTGGTAAAAGATCACTTTGCGATTTTGAAAGTCGGCCCGGCTCTCACCTTCGCCCTGCGCGAAGCGCTGTTCTCACTCGCTGCTATTGAAGAAGAGCTGCTGCCGGCCAAAGCCAGCTCGGGCCTGCGTCAGGTGCTTGAAAGCGTGATGCTCGACCGCCCGGAATACTGGCAAAGCCACTACCACGGCGACGGCAACGCCCGTCGGCTGGCGCGCGGCTACAGCTATTCGGATCGCGTTCGTTACTACTGGCCGGACAGTCAGATCGACGACGCCTTCGAACGGCTGGTGCGCAATCTGGCGGATGAGCCGATTCCCCTTCCGCTCGTGAGCCAGTACCTGCCGCTGCAATATCGAAAAGTTCGCGAGGAGGCTCTCAAGGCGACGCCACGGGAACTCATTATCGACCACATTCAGGACATACTGCGCCAGTATCACGCAGCCTGTCAGGGCGCGTCGTCCCATAACGCATAACAACGAAGAGGATAATGCCATGCCAAACATTGTCTTATGCCGCATCGATGAACGGTTAATCCACGGCCAGGTAGGCGTTCAGTGGGTGGGGTTCGCAGGCGCGAATCTGGTGCTGGTCGCTAATGATGACGTCGCTGAGGATTCGGTCCAGCAAAACCTGATGGAAATGGTGCTGGCGGAGGGGATCGCGGTGCGTTTCTGGTCCCTGCAAAAAGTGATCGACAACATTCAGCGCGCCGCCGACCGGCAGAAAATCCTGCTGGTCTGCAAGTCACCGGCCGATTTCCTGACCCTCGTTGAGGGCGGCGTGCCCGTGAAACGTATCAATGTAGGAAACATGCACTACGCCAATGGCAAACAACAAATTGCCAAAACGGTCTCTGTCGACGCCGGTGATATTGCGGCATTTAGCGGCCTGAAAGCCGCCGGGGTGGAATGCTTCGTGCAGGGCGTCCCGACAGAACCCGCTTTGGATCTCTTTAAACTACTCTGAGGGATTCACAATGGAAATCAGTCTGTTGCAGGCCTTTGCGTTGGGCATTCTCGCCTTTATCGCGGGCCTGGATATGTTCAACGGCTTAACGCATATGCACCGCCCGGTGGTGCTTGGGCCGCTGGTGGGCCTGATTCTGGGCGATCTGCATACGGGTATTCTGACCGGCGGGACGCTGGAATTAGTGTGGATGGGGCTGGCACCGCTGGCGGGCGCGCAGCCGCCGAACGTCATTATCGGTACTATTGTCGGGACGACGTTCGCCATCACCACGGGCGTAAAACCGGAAGTCGCGGTGGGTGTGGCGGTGCCGTTCGCTGTTGCGGTTCAGATGGGGATTACTTTCCTGTTCTCGGTCATGTCCGGCGTGATGGTGCGCTGCGACCGGATGGCGGCGAACGCCGACACCACCGGGATCGAGCGGGTGAACTATCTCGCACTCCTGGCACTGGGGATCTTCTATTTTCTTTGCGCATTCCTGCCGATTTACTTCGGGGCAGAGCACGCGAAAACGGCCATTGATGTTCTGCCTGCCCGTCTGATTGACGGTCTCGGCGTGGCAGGCGGCATCATGCCTGCGATTGGTTTTGCCGTGCTACTGAAAATCATGATGAAAAACGTCTACATTCCCTATTTCATCCTCGGTTTTGTCGCCGCCGCCTGGCTCAAACTGCCGGTGCTGGCCATTGCTGCGGCAGCACTGGCGATGGCGCTGATCGATTTTCTGCGTAAATCACCTGAACCGGCCGCGCCGGTCGCCCAGAAAGAGGAATTCGAAGATGGTATCTAATCAAACCACCCTGCCGACCGTCTCCGAAACCGACGAGACGCTTCTGTCCGGCGTGAACGAAAATATCTATGAAGATCAGACTATCGGTGCGGAGCTGACGAAAAAGGATATCAATCGTGTGGCCTGGCGTTCGATGCTGCTGCAGGCATCGTTCAACTACGAGCGTATGCAGGCCTCAGGCTGGCTGTACGGCCTGCTTCCGGCGCTGAAAAAAATCCACAGCAACAAACGCGATCTGGCGCGCGCCATGAAGGGCCATATGGGGTTCTTCAACACCCATCCGTTCCTGGTGACCTTTGTGATCGGCATTATTCTCGCGATGGAGCGCTCGAAGCAGGACGTGAACAGCATTCAGAGCACCAAGATTGCGGTGGGCGCGCCGCTCGGCGGGATTGGTGATGCCATGTTCTGGCTGACGCTGCTGCCGATTTGCGGCGGTATCGGCGCCAGTCTTGCGCTGCAAGGCTCAATTCTTGGCGCAGTCGTGTTTATTGTGATGTTCAACGTGGTACACCTGGGTCTGCGTTTTGGTCTGGCACACTATGCTTATCGTATGGGCGTTGCCGCCATTCCACTGATTAAGGCCAACACCAAAAAGGTCGGCCACGCGGCTTCCATCGTCGGGATGACCGTAATTGGTGCGCTGGTTGCCACCTATGTGCGCCTGAATACCACGCTTGAGATCACCGCAGGGGACGCGGTGGTGAAACTGCAAACCGACGTGATCGACAAGCTGATGCCTGCGTTTCTGCCGCTGGTCTACACCCTGACCATGTTCTGGCTGATCCGCCGTGGCTGGAGCCCGTTACGCCTCATCGGCATTACGGTGGTGCTTGGCGTGGTAGGTAAATTCTGTCACTTCCTGTGAATACAAAGAGGTCTTAGATGTTAAGCATTATTTTGACGGGCCACGGTGGGTTTGCCAGCGGGCTGGAAAAAGCGATGAAGCAGATCCTCGGTGAACAGGAGCAGTTTGTCGCCATCGACTTTCCCGACACCTCCACCACTGCCCTGCTGACCTCGCAGCTGGAACGGGCGATCGCCGATTTGGGTGATGCGGAAGATATCGTCTTTCTGACCGATCTGCTGGGCGGTACGCCTTTCCGCGTGGCCTCCACCATGGCGATGGAAAAGCCGGGATGGGAAGTGATCACTGGCACCAATTTACAGCTGCTGCTGGAGATGGTGATGGAGCGCGACGGCCTGAGTAGCGAAGCCTTTCGCTTACAGGCGCTGGAGTGCGGGCATCGCGGCCTGACGAGTCTGGTGGATGAGCTGGGGCGCTGTCGGGATGAAAAGCCCGTTGAGGAAGGGATCTAACGCCAACTTTTTCATTTCATTCAGGGCAGGCTCTCCCCCTTAGCCCTTTCATTGTGTATTACCTTGGCCTTCGGTGTAGATCCGCAAGGCCTTTCTTTTCCTTTCGTCATCATATCGCGCAGGACATTTACTTTTAAAATATTACTTATGTATCAATGTAATGGGTGAAATTGCGTGTATCTTCGATCACACTTTTCGTTTTATTTCTTTTTGTTTGTTGATCTTTCGCTTTCCTTTCGATAGATTTTAATCAATCGAACAAGTGAAACGAAACGAAAGGCAATAGTGACTGCACTGGCGTCTGACGTGGGTTTCACCTTACTAAGGACTGCGTTATGTCAGAAAGCCAAACCGCCACCGGCACCTGGACGGAAAAAGAGATCCGTCAGCAACCCGACTGCTGGAGCCGTTCCCTTAAAAATATCGCCAATATCCGACAGACTCTCGATCGCTTCCTCACGCCGTTGCTGCAAAAAGACGATCTGCGTATCGTTCTGACGGGAGCGGGAACATCCGCATTTATCGGCGACATTATCGCCCCGTGGCTTTCGCGCCACACCGGAAAAAATTTTACGGCGATTCCCACCACCGATCTGGTGACGAATCCCATGGATTATCTGAATCCTGCGCATCCTTTACTGCTGGTCTCGTTCGCCCGTTCCGGCAACAGCCCGGAAAGCGTGGCCGCCGTCGAGCTGGCAAACCAGTTCGTCCCTGCGTGCTATCACCTGACGATCACCTGCAACGAAGCCGGTAGCCTGTACCAAACCGCCGTCGCCAGCGACAACGCCTTTGCCCTGCTGATGCCTGCTGAAACGCACGATCGCGGATTCGCCATGACCAGCAGCATCACCACCATGATGGCGAGCTGCCTCGCGGTGTTCGCACCGGATACGATCAACTGTCACACCTTCCAGGACGTGGCGGATCGCTGCCAGTCGATCCTCGCCTCGCTAACCGATTTCAGTCACGGCGTGTTCGGTGATAAGCCCTGGAAGCGCATCGTCTATCTCGGCAGCGGCGGATTACAGGCGGCGGCTCGGGAATCGGCGCTCAAAGTGCTGGAGCTTACCGCCGGGAAAGTGGTCGCGTTTTACGACTCGCCGACCGGGTTCCGTCACGGCCCGAAATCGCTGGTCGATAACGAAACGCTGGTGGTGCTGTTTATTTCCAGCCATCCGTATACGCGCCAGTACGATCTTGATCTGCTCGAAGAACTGCGCCGCGACGGCCAGGCCATGCATGTGGTCGCCATCGCCGCCGATCGCGATCCGGTGATCGACGCTGGCCCTCACATTCTGCTGCCCGCCTCGCGTGACTTTATCGACGTGGAACTGGCCTTTTGTTTCCTGATCTACGCCCAGGTCTTTGCCCTGACCCAGTCGATTAGCGTCGGCAATACCCCGGACACCCCATCCGCCAGCGGTACCGTCAACCGCGTAGTGCAAGGCGTTGTGATTCACCCGTGGTCAGCCCCAAGGAGCGCATCATGAGCATTATCTCCACCAAATATCTTCTTCAGGATGCCCAGGCAAAAGGGTATGCAGTGCCTGCGTTTAACATCCATAACGCCGAGACGATCCAGGCGATCCTCGAAGTGTGCAGCGAAATGCGATCGCCGGTGATCCTCGCCGGAACGCCCGGCACTTATAAACATATCGCCTTCGAAGAGATCTACGCCCTGTGCAGCGCCTACTCCATTAGCTACGACATGCCGCTGGCACTGCACCTCGATCACCACGAATCACTGGACGATATTCGTCGCAAGGTCAATGCGGGGGTGCGCAGCGCGATGATTGACGGCAGTCATTACCCGTTTGAGCAGAACGTGAAGCTGGTGAAATCGGTGGTGGATTTCTGCCATCTGAATGATTGCAGCGTCGAGGCAGAGCTGGGGCGGCTGGGCGGTGTGGAAGACGACATGAGCGTGGACGCAGAGAGCGCATTTCTGACGGACCCGCAGGAAGCGAAACGCTTTGTCGAACTGACCGGCGTCGACAGCCTCGCAGTGGCGATCGGCACGGCGCATGGGCTGTATACCAAAACGCCGAAAATTGATTTCAAACGCCTCGGTGAAATCCGCGACGTGGTGGATATTCCGCTGGTCTTGCACGGCGCGAGCGATGTGCCGGATGAATATGTGCGTCGCACTATTGAGCTTGGCGTATGCAAAGTGAATGTGGCAACGGAACTGAAAATCGCGTTTTCCGCGGCGGTCAAAGAGTGGTTTCGCGAAAATCCGCAGGGTAACGATCCGCGTTACTACATGCGAGTGGGTATGGACGCCATGAAAGAGGTGGTAAAAAACAAAATAAACGTCTGCGGATCGGCCAACAAGCTGGTGCTCGATTCCGCCACCGTTTGATAAAGACAACGACACTCACAACTCAACATCGGCAGGAAGGAAGACTATGAGCAGTCCCAATATCTTATTGACACGTATCGATAATCGTCTGGTGCATGGTCAGGTTGGTGTGACATGGACGTCGACCATCGGAGCCAATTTGTTGATCGTCGTTGACGATGAGGTCGCCAAAGACGAGATCCAGCAAAAACTGATGGGCATTACCGCCGATACCTATGGATTTGGTATCCGCTTTTTCTCCATCGAGAAGACTATCGCCATCATTGAAAAAGCCGCGCCGCACCAGAAAATTTTCCTGATTTGCCGCACGCCGGACATCGTCAGGAAACTGATTGAAGGCGGCGTGCCACTGAAGGATGTCAACGTCGGCAATATGCACTTCTCAGAGGGGAAACGGCAGATCAGCAGCAAAGTGTATGTCGACGAACAGGATCTCGACGATCTGCGCTTTATCAAGCACAGCGGCGTGAATCTTTTTATCCAGGATGTTCCCGGTGATGCGAAAGAGGGCATCCCCGATTAGTGGCAGTGTCTCGACATTCAAATAGCTGAAGTCATCATTACGAGGCAAAAAAATGCACGAAATAACATTGATTCAGGGGATATCCCTGGCGGCTTTAGTATTTTTTCTAGGGATAGATTTCTGGCTGGAAGCACTGTTTCTGTTTCGCCCCATCATCGTTTGTACCCTCACCGGGGCGATTCTGGGCGATATCCACATCGGCTTAATTACCGGCGGTTTGACGGAGCTGGCGTTCGCCGGTTTAACCCCTGCTGGCGGTGTGCAGCCGCCGAACCCGATTATGGCCGGGGTGATGACCACCGTCATTGCCTGGTCCACCGGGGTCGATGCCAAAACCGCTATCGGTCTAGGGCTGCCGTTTAGCCTGCTGATGCAGTATGTGATTCTGTTTTTCTATTCAGCGTTCTCGCTGTTTATGTCGAAGGCCGATAAGTACGCGAAAGAGACCAACACCGCCGCTTTCGCCCGTCTGAACTGGACAACGACGCTGATTGTCGCCTGCACTTACGCCGTCATTACCTTCCTCTGCACTTATCTGGCGCAAGGAGC
The DNA here is from genome assembly GCF_050435885.1 of Lelliottia sp. 489. NCBI lineage: Bacteria > Pseudomonadati > Pseudomonadota > Gammaproteobacteria > Enterobacterales > Enterobacteriaceae > Lelliottia > Lelliottia sp. 489. The sequence goes on from NZ_JBNDLC010000007.1 coordinate 72,481, forward strand.
CATGCAGGCGCTGGTCAAAGCGATGCCTGCCTGGCTTACCCACGGCTTTGAAGTCGCGGGCGGCATTCTGCCTGCGGTCGGCTTCGGCCTGCTGCTGCGCGTGATGTTCAAGGCGCAGTACATTCCGTATCTCATCGCCGGGTTCTTGTTCGTCTGTTATATCCAGGTGAGCAACCTACTTCCGGTGGCCGTGCTGGGGGCCGGATTTGCGGTGTATGAGTTCTTTAATGCTAAAGCCAAAAACGCCGCGCAGCCCGCTGTCACTGCTGCGAAAAAAGATGAAGAGGATTACAGTAATGGGATCTGAAATCAGTAAAAAAGACATTACCCGCCTTGGCTTTCGCTCCTCTCTGCTGCAGGCGAGCTTTAACTACGAACGCATGCAGGCGGGCGGTTTTACCTGGGCGATGTTGCCGATCCTGAAAAAGATCTACAAAGGCGACAAAGAAGGGTTAAGCGCGGCGATGAAGGATCATCTGGAATTTATCAACACTCACCCGAATCTGGTGGGGTTCCTGATGGGCCTGTTGATCTCCATGGAGGAGAAAGGCGAAAACCGCAGCACCATTAAAGGGTTGAAAGTGGCGCTGTTTGGTCCTATCGCCGGAATTGGCGACGCGATTTTCTGGTTTACGCTGCTGCCGATCATGGCCGGGATTTGTTCGTCGTTTGCCAGCCAGGGCAACCTGCTGGGACCGATAATGTTCTTCGCCGTTTACCTTGCGATCTTCTTCCTGCGTGTAGGCTGGACGCATGTTGGGTATACGGTGGGGATCAAAGCGATCGATAAGGTGCGAGAAAATTCACAGATGATCGCCCGGTCGGCAACCATTCTTGGGATCACGGTGATCGGCGGGCTGATAGCCTCGTACGTGCATATCAACGTTGTCACCAGCTTTACCATCGACGCCACTCACAGCGTGGCGCTGCAGAAGGACTTCTTTGACAAGGTGTTCCCGAACATTTTGCCGATGGGCTATACCCTGCTGATGTACTACCTGCTGCGGGTCAAGAAAGCGCATCCGGTAATGCTGATTGCCGTCACTTTTGTGCTGGCGATTGCGGGGTCGGGATTGGGGATTTTGTAACTATGAGCGTGCCGGGCATAGCTATGCTTGCCCGGCAAGGGACACTGAATTCACCTGCCAGTGACCGCCTTTTTTTGGCCCGATGCGCTGTAGCAGGGATTTTTCCTGTAACTGTTTGAGATAACGTTCAATTGTTCGCGACGTGACACCGATTTGTTCCGCCAGCATAGCTGCCGACATCTTCGGATGATCCTTCAAGAGTTTAAGAATGTGGCGTTCACCGTCTGTTAGATGTGCCGCATTTTCTTCCGACACTTTTTCCGACATTTCTTCCGACACGGATGGGGACTGCGATATGCCCTCCCGAAGCGCGTCAGCTATATTCCTGAGCATAAATTCGATGAAAGCTGTGCAATCGCTCGCTTTATCACACTGACCCAGAATCTGGTAGTAATCGGCCTGTTGATAATGGACGGGTAACCACGCCAGTTCATTGCGCCATTGACTCAGAATCAAGGTTTGCCACAAACGACCCATGCGGCCATTTCCGTCGGCAAACGGATGAATAAATTCAAACTCATAGTGAAAAATTGAGCTGGCAATCAGGGGATGGAGCTCTGTCTTCTTAAGCCAGTCCAGCAGTTCATCAACGAGGCGAGGCACCTGCGAAGCGGGAGGAGCCATATGCACCAGCGCGTTACCACGATAAACACCCACATCACCAGACCGCACTCTCCCGGGGCTATCAACGAGTCCGGTCATTAACAGGCGGTGAGCGTTCAGGAGATCGCTAAGCTGCCACGCTTTCCAGTCAGGCATTTTCTCATAGGCGAGAATTGCGTTTCGCACCTCCTGAATATCCTTTTCAGGCGCAAGCACTCTCTTGCCTTCCATGATCGCCGTCACCTGTCCAGTCGTCAGCGAGTTATGCTCAATCGCCAGCGATGCCTGAATGGTACGAATGCGATTTTTTTTACGAAGCAGTGGTGACGCGCGTCCAGACTGAGCCGCCCAATGTCCCAGCAGTTCGCCAATTTCCACAACCTGATTGAGGATGGTTGGAGTAATGGAGAAAGGAGGCTGGTAGCGGCTCATAGATTATTCCCCCTGCTGCTCCAGGGCATGCTTATACAGCGCATTCTTTTTCACGCCGTGGATTTCGGCGGCGAGGGCGGCGGCTTTTTTCAGCGGCAGTTCCGTTTGCAGAAGCGCCAGAGTGCGCAGCGCTTCGGCAGGTAGCGCCTCTTCTTGCGCTTTATGGCCTTCGACAATTAGCACCATCTCCCCTTTGCGGCGGTTCTCGTCCTCTTTCACCCACGCCAGCAGTTCACCGACCGGTGCGCCGTGGATGTTTTCCCAGGTTTTGGTCAGCTCGCGGGCCAGCACCACGTAGCGAGACTCCCCCCAGACGGCAACCATATCTTCTAAACTGTCCAGCAGACGGTGGGTTGATTCATAGAAAATCAGCGTGCGCGGTTCGGCTTCGAGATCCTTCAGGACGTCGCGACGGCCTTTGGATTTTGCCGGTAAGAAACCTTCGTAACAGAAGCGGTCGGATGGCAGGCCCGCCGCGCTTAAAGCGGCAATCGCTGCGCACGGACCCGGCAGCGGCACCACGCGGATACCCGCTTCGCGGCAGGTACGCACCAGGTGATAGCCCGGATCGTTGATCAGCGGCGTCCCTGCATCGGACACCAGCGCGATAGTCATCCCTTCTTTCAGTTTAGCCACCAGCGTTTCGGCTTTTTGTTGCTCATTGTGATCGTGCAAGGCAAACATTTTGGCGCTGATCGCGAAATGTTGCAGCAGCAGGCCAGTATGGCGGGTATCTTCAGCGGCAATTAAATCAACAGCTTGTAAAACGGTGAGCGCACGTTGGGTAATATCAGACAAATTCCCGATAGGAGTAGGTACAATATAAAGCTGGCCTTGAGAATTATCTGCCGTTTCGTGTTGTTTCATTGTTTAGTCCGTATTGCCGATTTAATATTGAGCATTGCCTAAAAAATATCACTGGATACAGTATGGTACCCTTAACGTTTCTTCGAACAAAAGCTTCGCGCAGCCTGCCCATTGTGCTGGCAGCGCTGATTTTCGCAGGCTGTGGCACTCAGGCGCCCGATCAGACTGCTGCCCATATGCAGGGTACTGCGCAGGCTGATTCTGGCTATTATCTGCAACAAATGTCGCAAAGCTCAGATGATACCAAGACCAACTGGCAATTACTTGCCATTCGTTCACTGCTGAAAGAAGGCAAAACGCAGCAGGCGGTCGATCTGTATAACCAGCTGCCGCAGGAACTGAACGATACCCAGCACCGCGAACAGACTCTGCTGTCGGCCGAAGTGAAAACCGCGCAGAAAGATTACGCGGCGGCAAAAAAAATCCTCGCTGATATCGACGTGAAAGCGCTGGATAACAACCAACAGGCACGCTACTGGCAGGCGACCATCGCCGCCGAACAGGGCCGCCCTTCGCTGGCCCTGCTCCGCGCGCTGATTGCGCAGGAGCCGTTGCTGAGCGGCGATGCTAAGCAGAAAAATATCGATGCCACCTGGCAGGCGCTTTCCGCGATGACGCCGGAACAGGCGCAAACGCTGGTGATCAACGCCGACGAAAACGTACTCCAGGGCTGGCTGGATTTGCAGCAGATGTGGTTCAACAACCGCAGCGATCCGAAAATGCTCAAAGCCGGGATCACCGACTGGCAGACTCGTTATCCGCAAAATCCAGGCGCGAAAATGCTGCCAACGCAGCTGGTGAACGTGCAAAACTTCAAACCGGCTTCCGTCAATAAAATCGCCCTGTTACTGCCCCTGAACGGTCAGGCGGCGGTGTTTGGTCGTACCATTCAGCAGGGCTTTGAAGCGGCGAAAAACGGCACCACCGCCGTTGCGGGGAACGCCGTCCCGGCACAGGCTGCGCAGGCCGCCAATGTCAATGACGTGATCAGCCCCTCTGCGGCGGAAACCAGTGATTTAACGACCTCGCAAGCGCCTGCTCAGGGCACGATGCAGAATCCAGTCACGGCGCCAACCACGCCTCCGGTGGCTGCGCCAGCACCAGAAGCGCAGGAACAGACTCCGGCGCAAGCGCCAGCAGCCCCGGCAACCGATGCCGCTGTCACTGCCCCGCAAACCACCGCACCGGAACAGCAGCCTGCCGCTCAGCCACAGGCCGTTGCGGCCACCACCGCAAATCCAGGTGCAGAGCTGAAGATTTACGACACCAGTTCACAGCCGCTCGATCAGGTTCTGGCGCAGGTTCAGCAGGACGGTGCCAGCATTGTGGTCGGCCCGCTGCTGAAGAATAACGTTGAAGAGCTTATGAAGAGCAACACCACGCTGAACGTGCTGGCCCTCAATCAACCTGAGCAAGTGCAAAACCGCGCGAACATTTGCTATTTCGCACTTTCGCCGGAAGATGAGGCGCGTGACGCTGCACGTCATATCCACGAACAGGGGAAACAGGCTCCACTGCTGCTGACGCCACGTAGCGCTCTCGGCGATCGCGTGGCGAATGCGTTTGCTCAGGAGTGGCAACAGCTGGGCGGCAGCGTGGTACTGCAGCAGAAATTCGGTTCAACATCTGAACTGCGTGCAGGCGTCAACGGCGGTTCCGGTATCGCCCTGACCGGCAGCCCGATTTCGGCCAGCCTGCCTCAGCAGCAGAGCGTCACCATCGGCGGCCTGACCATCCCGGCTCCGCCGACTGATGCGCAAATCAGCGGTGGCGGTAAAGTGGACGCGGCGTACATTGTCGCTACGCCAGAAGAGATTGCCTTTATCAAACCGATGATTGCGATGCGTAACGGTAGCCAGAGCGGTGTAACCTTGTATGCCAGCTCACGTAGCGCGCAAGGGACGGCTGGCCCGGATTTCCGTCTGGAGATGGACGGCCTGCAGTACAGCGAAATTCCAATGCTGGCGGGCAGCAATCCGGCCCTGATGCAGCAGGCGCTGAGCAGCGTGCGTAACGATTACTCCCTCGCACGTCTTTACGCGATGGGCGTGGATGCGTGGGCGCTGGCGAACCACTTTATCCAGATGCGTCAGGTGCCAGGCTTTGAGCTTAACGGCAACACCGGCGATCTCACCGCGACCCAGGATTGCGTGATTAACAGGAAGTTATCATGGCTCAAATACCAGCAGGGGCAGATCGTCCCGGCGAGTTAAGCCGTAAACAGACGGGCGACGCGTGGGAGTTAACAGCGCGTCGCTGGCTGGAAGGCAAAGGACTGCGCTTTATCGCCGCCAACGTTCGTGGACGGGGCGGCGAAATTGATCTGATCATGAAAGAGGGTCAGGTCACCGTGTTTATTGAAGTCCGTTTCCGACAGTCGCCCCGCTTTGGTGGCGCTGCCGCCAGCGTGACGCTCGCCAAACAACGTAAATTATTACAAACTGCCCACTTGTGGCTCGCCCGCCATAATGGGAGTTTTGATACTGTGGATTGCCGGTTCGATGTGGTAGCCTTCACCGGAAACGACGTAGAATGGCTTAAAAACGCCTTTGGCGAAGACGTCTAAAACAAAGTTTTAAAGGGATAACGTGCTCGAAAGAATTAAGGTTTGTTTCACAGAAAGCATTCAAACTCAGATTGCAGCGGCGGAAGCCCTCCCGGATGCTATTTCTCGTGCCGCGATGACGCTGGTGCAGTCCCTGCTTAATGGCAACAAAATCCTCTGTTGTGGCAATGGCACATCGGCCGCCAACGCACAGCATTTTGCTGCCAGCATGATCAATCGTTTTGAAACAGAACGCCCAAGTTTACCCGCCATTGCACTTAATACCGATAATGTGGTCTTAACGGCGATTGCCAACGATCGTCTGCATGACGAAATATACGCAAAACAGGTACGCGCCTTAGGGCATGCCGGGGATGTTCTGCTGGCGATTTCCACGCGCGGTAATAGCCGCGATATCGTCAAAGCCGTTGAAGCGGCCGTGACGCGCGATATGACTATCGTCGCGCTGACGGGCTATGACGGTGGCGAACTGGCGGGTCTTTTAGGGCCGCAGGATGTGGAAATCCGCATTCCTTCGCATCGCAGCGCGCGCATTCAGGAAATGCACATGCTGACGGTGAACTGCTTATGCGATCTGATCGATAACACGCTTTTCCCTCACCAGGATGATTAAGGAGTACTAATGAAGGCATTAACGCCCCTCGCAGTCCTTATTTCTGCGCTGCTGCTTCAGGGATGCATCGCGGCGGCCGTTGTGGGTACTGCGGCTGTTGGCACCAAAGCCGCAACCGACCCGCGCTCTGTGGGAACTCAGGTGGACGACGGTACGCTGGAACTGCGCGTGAACAGCGCCCTGTCGAAAGACGAACAAATTAAGAAAGAAGCGCGTATCAACGTTACCGCCTATCAGGGCAAAGTGCTGCTGGCAGGCCAGGCGCCGAATCTGGATGTCGCATCCCGTGCGAAACAGATTGCCATGGGCGTAGAAGGCACCACCGAGGTGTTTAACGAAGTGCGTCAGGGCCAGCCGATTGGTCTGGGCACTGCGTCGTCGGATACCTGGATCACCACCAAAGTGCGCTCCCAGCTGTTGGCTAGCGATCAGGTGAAATCGTCCAACGTGAAAGTCACCACCGAGAATGGCGAAGTGTTCCTGCTCGGTTTGGTCACGGATCGTGAAGGCAAAGCGGCAGCGGATATTGCCAGCCGCGTGAGCGGTGTGAAGAAAGTCACGACGGCCTTTACCTTCATCAAATAATTAAAAAACCCGGCGATTGCCGGGTTTTTTATGTCTTACAGCAGCGCAATGCTGCCCGTGATAACCCCGCCTATCGCCACCAGCAGTCCCGTCAGCCACAGGGCTTTTGCCGGGAATGATTTGCGCAGCATAATCAGTGACGGCAGGCTGACCGCCGGAAGCGTCATCAAAAGCGCCAGCGCAGGTGCAGCGCCCATCCCCGCGAGCATCATGGTCTGCACAATCGGGATTTCTGCTGCCGTCGGGATGACAAACAGGCATCCGGCAACCGCCATCGCAATCACCCATAGCAGCGTGTTATCGATCGCCCCGTCCGCATGAGGGAACAACCAGACACGCGCCGCGCCAAGGACCAGCACCGCCAGAATATAGACCGGGATAGTGCTCCAGAAGAGCTGCCACAGCGCCTTGCCCCAGCGGGAGAAAAACGTCCCTTGCGGTTCAGGCGTGGCAACGTCGATGGAGACAGGCTGCACGAGCCGATCTTTCACCAGATACTGCACCAGTGAAGCAACGACCAGCACCATGATCACCCCGGCCACCAGACGGATCAGCGCGAAATGCCAGCCCAGCACAAAGCCCATAAAGACCAGCGTCGCCGGGCTAAGCACCGGATTTCCCATCCAGAAAGCCAGCGCCCCGCCCATTGACACATTCTGGCGCCGCATCCCCGCCGTCACGGGCGCCGCGCAGCAGGAACACATCATTCCAGGCAGAGAGAAGATCGTGCCAAGCAGCGTCCCCTGAAAGCGTGGCTGTCCAAGCGTACGCATCAGCCAGTGGCGCGGAATCAGCACCTGAATCAGGGAACCGAGCAGCACACCCAGCACTGCCGCTTTCCAGACCGCCAGGAAGTAGACCATCGCATAATCCCATGCCGCCTGCAGCGGGCTGGTTTCTGCCTGCGCCAGTATGGATTTACCGATGCTGTGGGTTTCCGCGGCGGTGAACGCTTTGCCGTAATAGGGCTGCCATTTCACATACCAAAGACCAATAATTACGACGAGAAAAAAGAGTGCGGGCTTCCACCACTGAAATGGCGTTGCCGCCTGAGATGAAGACTGACCAGTCATAGCATTCCCCGGGGAGTGTAATTAATTTAGCCCGGGGAGTTTACGCCTCACCTTTGGCGATTTCACGCAGTTTAGCCGAGGGGATAATATTGACGCCCTCTTTTGAGGGAGAACGTGCTTCGTGCAGCATAGCGCTCGCCACATCACGTGCCTGAATAGATTTCCAGTTACCCGGAAAAAGCTGGAACAGGGGCGCAAAAATGGACTCATTAAAACGCTGCTTTTCGCGATCGCCCAGCAACATTGACGGTCGCACAATCGTGAGCCGCTCCCAGTTCTGTGCAATCAGCGCATCTTCCATTTTGCCTTTCACTTTGTTGTAAAAGAACGGCGAGCTGGCATTGGCCCCCATTGAGCTGACCACCAGAAAATGCTTTGCGCCCAACCGTTTAGCCGTTAGCGCCGTGTCCACCACCAGCGTGTAGTCGGCGTGGATAAAAGCCTCTTTGCTCCCGGCTTCGCGGCGGGTCGTGCCCAGGCAGCAGAAGGCGATATCAATCGGGTCCTGCACCTGGCCGAGTGCATCTGTTAGCTGCGGATCGTGGGGGTTAAAGACGCCGGAAATATCCGCCAGTGGGCGTCGCGTCGGCGCGGCAATGTAGTTGATCCAGGGCTGCTGGATCAGCATTCGCAACAAGTGTCCGCCCACCAGCCCGGTGGTACCTGTGATTAATACCTGGCTCATTTTGTCTCCTTTGCAGATTAGTCCGTTTGCGATTTCAGTCTGCTTAGCCACACTTAAAAGTCTGTTACGGGTAAGTATTTACCACAAACGGCAAAAAATCTGTCTGAAGCCAAAACAACGGAGGAAGCATGAGCAAGAAAATAGCCGTCTTGATCACCGATGAGTTTGAAGATTCAGAGTTCACCTCTCCTGCAGAGGCGTTCCGCAAAGCGGGACATGAGGTCATCACCATCGACAAGCAGGCCGGAAAAACGGTGAAAGGCCATAAAGGCGAGGCCAGCGTCACCATCGACAAAGCCATTGATGAGGTGCGTCCGGCGGATTTCGACGCCCTGCTGCTGCCTGGCGGTCACTCCCCGGATACGCTGCGCGGTGACGAGCGCTTTGTGACGTTCACGCGCGATTTTGTCTCCAGCGGCAAGCCTGTCTTCGCGATCTGCCATGGGCCACAGCTGCTGATCAGCGCCGAAGTGGTGCGTGGGCGCAAGCTGACAGCGGTTAAACCGATCGTTATCGATCTTAAAAACGCGGGCGCTGATTTTTACGATCAGGAAGTGGTCGTCGATAACAATCAGCTGGTGACCAGCCGTACGCCGGACGATCTGCCCGCCTTTAATCGCGAAGCGTTACGCCTGCTCGGCTCGTAGCCAGTGAAGCTTTTTGCCAAAGCCCAGCGTGTTGTCTGTGAACTTCAGCTCATCGAGGCGAATTTCCCAGACGGGTGCTGACAAAGCAAGCGCAACCGGGAAGCGACGTGTATAGCGCTTGCGCATCGCGTCGCTCTCTTCCCCTTCCAGACGGCGGATCTCGCCTTTAAACTGCACGCCACGAATCAGCGCGACATTTTTCGGCTGGCCGTTAACAGTGCCGGCGACAGGTGCTTGTGGCCCGGACATCTGCGCATGACGGGTTTTATCTTCGCTTAAGAGGTAAAACGCGACGCGTTCGGGATCGTAAAGGTAAAACGCATTCGCACACCACAGCTCGCCCTCCTGATGGACACACCAGGTGACGACGTGCTGCTTTGCCAGCCAACGGCTGATAGCGGCCAGAGTTTCCATTTTCGCGCTCTCTCATGCTATGGTGCGTTCACCTTAACATACTGAATCTGCAAACTGTGTGCTGGTTTCTCTATCTTGTCCGAACGGCCAATAATGCACTCTACACCGGGATTACCACCGATGTAGCGCGGCGTTTCCTTGAACATCAAACGGGGAAAGGCGCCAAAGCGCTGCGGGGGAAAGGTGAGCTGACGCTGGCCTTTTCGGCGCATGTCGGTGAGCGCTCGCTGGCACTGAAGATGGAGTACCGCATTAAGCAGCTGACGAAGCGCCAGAAAGAGCGCCTCGTCGCCGGGGATGATTCGTTTGAGGCGCTACGCGAGAGCCTGCAAAACGCATCGATTAAAGACGATTGAAGTGGTCGTGATACTCAACCAGACCGCTGACGCCGTTCAGCGCGTCATCTGCCAGACGATGCACCTGGAAGGCGGTCTCAGTACCCGGCCAGCGGCAGTGCAAATCGTAAGGCGCGGCAGGCTCAAAACCTAAACGGCCATAGAACGCCGGGTCGCCCAGCGTGACCACCGCCGCGTATCCGAACTCATTCAGAGAATCCAGCCCTTCATAGACCAGCTGGCGCGCCAGCCCCTGACCGCGATAGTTTTCGTCGACAGCCAACGGTGCCATTCCGACCCACTGAAGATCTTCGCCCTGAACGGCGACCGGGCTGAACGCCACATAACCCACAACCTGTCCTTCGTCATCCGTCGCAACCAGGCCGAGCGTCACCAGCCCGTCTTCACGCAGATCGTGGACCAGTCGGGCCTCGGCGTCTTCCGGGAATGACCGACGTAATAATGAATCAATGCCAGGGGCATCAATCCCAATTTCAACTCGAATCAGCATGGCTCACCTACTGAAGTGTGTTTACTTTCGGGCGGGGTTTTCAGCCCCGCCTCAACGAAATCGGCCATTTGCATCAGCACCGTGCGCAGCGCCTTCGGCATCTGATCCAGCTCAATGGCATCCATTAAATTTTTGACGTACAGGCCAAGCTCGGTATCCCCTTCAATCACCAGACGACGCTGGAAGAAGAGGGTATCCGGGTCCTGCTTACGCGCGGCGATCATCAGCAGATCGCTGGCATTCGCGCTGAAACTGACATCCGCCGGGGCAGAATCACTGACCATCAGCTTGCCGTTCTCGACGGAGGTAAACCAGCACAGTCCGATGTCACGCACCTCGATACGTAGCCAGCGCCCGTCGAGAAACTCCAGCTCGCCCTCTTCCAGCGCCTGGCGGAACTGCCAGCTCAGCACCTGCTGAATCACCTGGCGTTTAAGAGCGAACGGCGTGAGTTTGACCGGCACGCTTAGCAGAGATGGACCAAATTGTACGAGGCGTGAACGCAGTTTTTCCAGCACGAGCTTTACTCCCTGATGTCGATAATCCTGTTATTTTGCCATATCCGGCAGCCATCGTAGCGGCGTAAATCAACAAACCGTATTGCGGCATGATTGATTATTGGTGTCATCAATACGCCATTAACTGCCTTAAATCAAAAATTGTCGCGTGGAGGTTAATTAAACTCCCCGTTCGTTAACAATTTTGTGCCCTCTGGGGCAGCGAACGTCAGGATAAATTATGGAGCTGCTCTGTCCAGCCGGAAACCTTCCGGCACTTAAAGCGGCCATCGAAAACGGCGCCGATGCAGTCTATATCGGGCTGAAAGATGACACCAACGCCCGCCACTTTGCTGGTCTGAACTTCACGGAGAAGAAGCTCCAGGAAGCGGTCAATTTCGTTCACCAGCACCGCCGCAAGTTACATATCGCCATCAACACCTTTGCGCATCCCGATGGTTATGTACGCTGGCAGCGCGCGGTGGATATGGCGGCACAGCTCGGGGCAGACGCGTTGATCCTCGCTGACCTCGCTATGCTGGAGTATGCCGCAGAACGCTATCCGCATATTGAGCGCCATGTCTCTGTTCAGGCCTCGGCCACCAACGAAGAGGCCGTGCGCTTTTATCATCGTCACTTTGACGTCGCCCGCGTGGTGTTGCCGCGCGTGCTGTCTATTCATCAGGTTAAGCAACTGGCGCGGGTCTCGCCAGTTCCACTGGAAGTTTTTGCGTTCGGCAGCCTGTGCATCATGGCTGAAGGCCGCTGCTATCTCTCGTCCTATCTGACCGGCGAATCACCGAACACCGTCGGGGCCTGCTCCCCTGCCCGCTTTGTGCGCTGGCAGCAGACACCACAGGGACTGGAGTCGCGTCTGAATGACGTACTGATCGACCGCTATCAGGACGGGGAAAACGCCGGATATCCGACGCTGTGCAAAGGCCGTTATCTGGTCGACGGCGAGCGCTATCACGCCCTGGAAGAACCCACCAGCCTGAACACGCTGGAACTGCTGCCGGAACTGCTGGCGGCGAACATTGCCTCGGTGAAAATCGAAGGTCGTCAGCGCAGCCCGGCGTACGTCAGCCAGGTGGCGAAAGTGTGGCGGCAGGCGATCGATCGCTGCATGGCCGATCCGCAGAATTACGCCCCACAACCGGCCTGGATGGACACCCTGGGCGCGATGTCCGAAGGCACGCAAACCACGCTTGGCGCGTATCACCGTAAATGGCAGTGAGATAATCCATGAAATATTCATTAGGACCCGTGCTCTACTACTGGTCAAAAGAGACGCTGGAAGATTTTTACCAGCAGGCGGCGGGCAGTAGCGCCGATACGATTTATCTCGGGGAGTCCGTCTGCAGCAAACGTCGTGCAACCAAAGTGGGCGACTGGCTGGATATGGCGAAAAACCTCGCTGGCAGCGGCAAGCAGGTGGTGCTGTCGACGCTTGCGCTGGTGCAGGCCTCATCGGAGCTGGGCGAGATTAAACGCTACGTCGAGAACGGTGATTTCCTGCTGGAAGCGAGCGATCTCGGCGTGGTGAACATGTGCGCTGAACGCAAGCTACCGTTTGTCGCCGGACATGCGCTCAACTGCTATAACGCCGTGACCCTGCGCCTGCTGCTGAAACAGGGGATGACGCGCTGGTGTATGCCAGTGGAACTCTCCCGCGACTGGCTGGTCAACCTGCTGAATCAGTGTGAAGATCTGGGTATCCGCAATCAGTTTGAAGTGGAAGTGTTGAGCTACGGGCATCTGCCGCTGGCGTATTCCGCGCGCTGCTTCACTGCCCGCTCCGAAGACCGCCCGAAAGACGAATGCGAAACCTGCTGCATCAAGTATCCCAACGGACGCAATATGCTGTCGCAGGAGAACCAGCAGGTATTTGTCCTTAACGGCATTCAGACCATGAGCGGCTATGTTTACAATCTCGGCAACGAGCTGACGTCGATGCAGGGAGTGGTGGATATGGTGCGCCTGTCACCGCTGGACACTAACGTATTTGCGATGCTGGATGCGTTTCGCGCTAACGAAAATGGCACCGCACCCCTGCCGCTGAAGGCAAACAGCGACTGCAACGGTTACTGGAAACGTGTGGCCGGGCTGGAGCTGCAGGCCTAAATGTAGACATCTTTTAAGCTGCATGAAAGCGGCCAGTCTGGAAATCCGCGTAAGCATACTCAAGTCAGTGTCGGGATAAACAGATCAAGCCAACGCACAGGCAGTTTGCAGGATGAAGTGTAAAAGCTCACTTTGTTAACAACGGTTATTAATTTTTAATGCACTATTAAAAGATTCACCGTCGACAAAGTGAGCTGTTATGACTGATAAATCCATTCCTTTTTCGGTGCTCGATCTGGCGCCGATCCCAGAAGGCTCCTCGGCACGAGAAGCTTTTTCTCACTCTCTGGATCTTGCCCGTCTCGCGGAACAGCGTGGCTATCATCGCTACTGGCTGGCAGAACATCACAACATGGTGGGCATCGCCAGCGCGGCGACCTCAGTGCTGATTGGCTATCTGGCGGCAAACACCACGACTCTGCATCTCGGCTCGGGCGGCGTAATGTTGCCGAATCACTCCCCGCTGGTGATTGCCGAACAGTTTGGCACCCTGAATACGCTCTATCCCGGGCGAATTGATTTAGGGCTTGGTCGTGCGCCAGGCAGCGATCAGCCAACTATGCGCGCGCTGCGTCGTCATATGGGCGGTGATATTGATAACTTCCCGCGCGATGTGGCAGAGCTGGTGGACTGGTTTGATGCGCGCGATCCTCATCCGCAGGTGCGCCCGGTACCCGGTTACGGCGAGAAGATCCCCGTGTGGCTGCTCGGTTCGAGCCTGTATAGCGCACAGCTGGCGGCGCAGCTCGGTCTGCCGTTTGCGTTTGCCTCCCACTTTGCCCCGGATATGCTGCATCAGGCGCTGCATCTCTATCGCACTCAGTTCAAACCGTCCGAACGGCTGGAAAAACCGCACGCGATGGTGTGTATCAACATTATCGCCGCCGACAGCAACCGCGATGCGGAATTCCTCTTTACCTCCATGCAGCAGGCGTTTGCGAAGCTGCGCCGTGGCGAAAGCGGACAGCTGCCGCCGCCGGTGGAGAATATGCATCAGCTGTGGTCAGCGTCGGAACAGTACGGTGTGCAGCAGGCACTCAGTATGTCGCTGGTGGGCGATAAAGCGAAAGTGCGTCACGGTCTGGAGGTGGTGCTACGAGAAACGCAGGCCGACGAGATTATGGTTAACGGGCAGATTTTCGATCACCAGGCGCGTTTGCACTCGTTTGATCTGGCCATGCAGGTGAAAGAAGAGTTGTTAGGATAGCGTTTGTGCCCGGTGGCAATACGCCTGCCGGACCTACAAATTTTTATGCCGGATAAGGCGCAGCCGCCATCCGGCAATCGTCTTACTGATACACCGGCAACACATCAAAGCTCGACAGCACATGTACCAGCGCGTTTCCGACACCAAAGATCAGAATCAGCGCAATCATCGGCTTGCCGCCCCAGACGCGGAATTTTGGGCTGCCGAAGCGTTTACGTGATTTGCGGGCCAGCAGCGCCGGAACGATCGCCGCCCAGATGGTGGCCGCTAAACCGGCATAGCCGATAGCATACAGGAACCCGTTCGGCCACAGCAGGCCACCGACAATCGGCGGCAGGAAGGTCAGCAACGCGGTTTTGAGACGACCCAACGCGGAATCGTCAAAGCCAAACAGATCCGCCAGATAGTCAAACAGCCCCAGCGTCACCCCGAGGAACGAACTCGCCACGGCAAAGTTCGAGAACACTACCAGCAGCAGATCCAGACTGCGGCTGTTCAGCACGCCACTCAGCGCCTGCACCAGCACATCGATGTTGCCGCCCTTCTGCGCAATGCCAATAAATTCCGGACGCGGGATGTTACCCATCGTCCCCAGCAGCCAAATCACATAAAGCCCCAGCGCCAGCAGCGTGCCGTAAACCAGGCAGCGAATGATGGTGCGAGGATCTTTGCCGTAATACTTCATCAGGCTCGGGACGTTACCGTGGTAGCCAAATGACGCCAGGCAGAATGGCAAGGTCATGAGCAGGTACGGCGAGTACGACGCGTGGCTTTCGGCAACGTTAAACAGCGTAGCGGGCGTGACATGACCCAGCAGGCTGCCGAAGGTCAGGAAGAAAGTGATAACTTTTGCCCCGAGAACGATGGCGGTCATGCGGCTCACCGCTTTGGTGCTCATCCAGACGATAAACGCCACGGCCAGCGCGAAGATCAGACCCGCCACACGCGCCGGGACATTCAGCGACATTTCAGAAAACGTGTGGTGCAGTATCGAACCGCTCGCCGAAATGTAGGCATAGGTCAGGATATACAGCACGAAAGCAATCGAGATGCCGTTTACCAGGTTCCAGCCTTTCCCCAGCAGGTCTTTAGTGATGGTGTCGAAGCTCGACCCGATGCGGTAGTTCAGGTTCGCCTCAAGGATCATCAGCCCGGAATGCAGCATGCAGAACCAGGTAAACACCAGCGCTGCCAGCGACCAGAAGAACCACGCGCCGGACATAACCACCGGCAGGGAAAACATCCCTGCACCGATTATCGTCCCGCCGATAATCACCACGCCGCCGAGCAGCGAAGGTGAAGTTTGTGTGGTGGTTAGTGTCGCCATACAGCCGTTTCTCCAGTTAAACATTTTGCTACTGCATTTTAATGTGTCGCACTGTACCAGTACGATAGTACAAATGGAATAAAAAAAACCCCGATAAAAAATATCGGGGCTGTAATGATTACTTTACGCTATCAGGCGCGGCAATTACGCGTCACGACGACGGGCAGTGCCTTCATCGCGACGTGGGCCGCGGTTTTCGCGACGCTCACCGCTGAAGCGACCTGCACCGGCTGGTGCTGCGCCATCACGACGAGGACCACGACCGCCTTCACGACGCTCACCGCCACCGAAACGACGCTCGCCCGCTGGACGATCACCTTCGCGGCGAGGACCACGATCAGGACGCGGCTGGGCATCGCCCATCAGCTGCATGTTCATCGGTTTGTTCAGGATGCGGGTGCGAGTAAAGTGCTGCAGAACTTCGCCCGGCATGCCTTTTGGCAGTTCGATCGTAGAGTGCGTACCGAACAGCTTGATGTTACCGATGTAACGGCTGCTGATGTCGCCTTCGTTCGCGATAGCGCCAACGATATGACGAACTTCAACACCATCATCACGGCCAACTTCAATGCGGTACAGTTCCATATCGCCTGCGTCACGACGCTCACGACGTGGACGGTCTTCACCGCTACGCTCTGGACGGTCGCCACGTGGACCACGGTCATTACGATCGTTACCGCGACGCTCGAAACGCTCATCGCGCTCACGGAATTCACGCTTAGGACGCATCGGTGCATCAGGTGGCACGATCAGAGCACGTTCGCCCTGCGCCATTTTCAGCAGCGCTGCAGCCAGAGTTTCGATGTCCAGCTCTTCGCCTTCCACAGTCGGCTGGATTTGCGCCAGCAGAGCACGGTACTGATCCAGATCGCTGCTTTCCAGCTGCTGCTGTACTTTCGCGGCGAATTTTTCCAGGCGGCGTTTGCCCAGCAGGTCTGCGTTTGGCAGTTCTGCTTCTGGAATGGTCAGCTTCATGGTGCGTTCGATGTTACGCAGCAGACGACGCTCGCGGTTCTCAACGAACAGCAGAGCACGGCCAGCACGACCCGCACGACCGGTACGACCGATACGGTGAACGTAAGACTCGGAATCCATAGGGATGTCGTAGTTCACAACCAGGCTGATACGTTCAACGTCCAGACCACGTGCTGCCACGTCGGTTGCAATCAGGATATCCAGACGACCGTCTTTCAGACGCTCCAGAGTCTGCTCACGCAGGGACTGGTTCATGTCGCCGTTCAGCGCTGCGCTGTTATAGCCGCTACGTTCCAGGGCTTCAGCCACTTCCAGGGTCGCGTTTTTGGTACGAACGAAGATAATCGCCGCATCAAAATCTTCTGCTTCCAGGAAACGCACCAGCGCTTCGTTTTTACGCATACCGTATACAGACCAGTAGCTCTGGCTGATGTCCGGGCGAGTGGTTACGCTGGATTGGATACGCACTTCCTGCGGATCTTTCATGAAGCGACGAGTAATACGACGGATCGCTTCTGGCATCGTTGCAGAGAACAGAGCGGTCTGATGACCTTCTGGGATCTGCGCCATAATGGTTTCTACGTCTTCGATGAAGCCCATGCGCAGCATTTCGTCAGCTTCATCCAGTACCAGACCACTCAGTTTAGAGAGATCCAGAGTACCGCGTTTCAGGTGATCCAGCAGACGGCCAGGTGTACCGACAACAATCTGTGGACCCTGACGCAGGGCGCGTAACTGCACGTCATAACGCTGGCCGCCGTAAAGGGCTACCACGTTCACGCCGCGCATGTGTTTAGAGAATTCAGTCATCGCTTCCGCTACCTGAACAGCCAGTTCACGGGTCGGAGCGAGTACGAGGATCTGCGGTGCACGCAGTTCCGGATCAATGTTGTGCAGCAGTGGCAGCGAGAACGCTGCGGTTTTACCGCTACCAGTCTGGGCCATGCCCAGCACGTCACGACCAGAGAGCAGATGCGGGATGCATTCAGCCTGGATCGGAGATGGTTTTTCGTAACCCAGATCGTTAAGGGCTTCAAGGATAGTGGCCTTCAGGCCCAGATCTGCAAAAGTGGTTTCGAATTCAGCCATGTAGTACAAGTGCCTCGATATTAATGGCGGCCAGTCTACATAACTCGTCGTGAAAATGATTAGCAATTTTCATTGAAAAGTGTGAACCGGCTCAAAGTAGGTGTATTGACGAACAACAACGCCCTCACCAGTTAAGGTGATGGCAATCAAAAAATGATTACGGGCTGATGTGGTGACGTCAGCTATTGCTGGTCCGATTCTGCCAGGTCGTCTTGCTCCTGGCCCAAGAGCGATAATTCCAACAATGCATAACGGTGCTCAACGAAGTTGTGGACGTTGTTAGCAACCGCTAATTTGAACAGTGCCGTAGCGCTGTCCATATCCCCCAGACTTAGGTAGTACTTACCTAAATAGAAGTTGGTTTCACTGAGATGCTCAGCGAGCGAGGTGTTATCCGTTGCGTCCGCCTTGAGCCTATCCATCAGCGTTGCTTCGCTAATGTTGCCCAGGTAGAACTCGACAATGTTCCATCCCCATTGTTCCTTGTCCGATTTCTCGAAGCGTTGTTTTAACGCCTCTTTCGCCTGCTTCTCATTGAGCTTCTGCTCAACGATGTAAAGCCACAGGACGCGGAAAGGATCATTAGGATCGTCTTGATAAAACGCCAGCAGATCATCTTGCGCTAACTTGTCACGACCGCCGTAATACAATGCGATACCGCGATTCAAGTGCGCGTAGTTGTAAGTTGGATCAAGCTCAAGTACAGAATCAAACGCTTCATAGGCAGCATCAAAATTGCCTGCCTGCGTTAAATATATACCTAAGTAATTGAATACTTCAGGCATATCAGGTCGGATTGCCAGCGCTTGTGAAAAATCATTGCGCGCTAGTGCCCTCAGACCGAGACTATCATACAACACTCCGCGCTCATATAAAAGCTGTGCGCGTTCATCATCGGTTAAAGCCCGACTGGCAAGAATTTGTTCCATGCGTGCCAGAATCACTTCCTGCTGCAAAGTCGGTTGCAATGGCACTGCGAGGACTTCGCTCTTACGCCAGGCAGAGTTGCTGCATCCTGCCAGCGTTAAAGCTGTCGCAACGAAACACCAGCGCAAAAAAGGCTTCATTTCCCACTCCCGAAGACAACTATTGGATGAACGTCCTGTCCCCCGGCTGCTAACAAGGCGTCCTGCCTGATAATACGCCCCCCGCCGAAGCGGAGGGCAAATGCAACCTTACTCGCCTTGTTCTGCGGCCGGGGCTTCCGGCGCGGCAGCAGGCTGAGACTGCTCGGTCGCTTCTTTAATGCTCAGACGGATACGGCCCTGGCGGTCAACTTCCAGAACTTTAACCGGGACTTCCTGGTTCATCTGCAGGTAGTCGGTCACTTTCTCAACGCGCTTGTCAGCGATCTGAGAGATGTGTACCAGACCTTCTTTACCGCCACCGATGGCAACGAACGCGCCAAAGTCAACGATACGGGTCACTTTACCATTGTAGATGCGACCCACTTCGATTTCTGCAGTGATCTCTTCGATACGACGAATCGCGAATTTCGCTTTTTCGCCGTCGGTCGCTGCGATCTTCACAGTACCGTCATCTTCGATTTCGATAGTGGTGCCGGTCTCTTCAGTCAGAGCACGGATAACAGAACCACCTTTACCGATCACGTCTTTGATCTTGTCTGGGCTGATCTTAATGGTGTGGATACGCGGTGCGAACTGAGAAATGTCGCCGCGTGGCGCGTTGATCGCCTGCTCCATCACGCCCAGGATGTGCAGACGCGCACCTTTAGCCTGGTTCAGTGCAACCTGCATGATCTCTTTGGTGATACCTTCAATTTTGATATCCATCTGCAGTGCAGAGATACCTTCGCGGGAACCCGCTACTTTGAAGTCCATATCGCCCAGGTGATCTTCGTCGCCCAGAATGTCAGACAGAACAACAAAGTTGTCGCCTTCTTTCACCAGGCCCATTGCGATACCCGCAACAGCAGCTTTGATTGGCACGCCTGCATCCATCAGAGCCAGGGAAGCGCCACACACGGAAGCCATGGAAGAAGAACCGTTAGATTCGGTGATTTCAGAAACCACACGAACGGTGTACGGGAATTTGTCAGCTTCCGGCATAACTGCCAGCACGCCGCGCTTCGCCAGACGACCGTGACCAATTTCACGACGCTTAGGCGAGCCAACCATACCGGTTTCACCTACGGAGTACGGAGGGAAGTTATAGTGGAACAGGAAGCTGTCAGTGCGCTCGCCCATCAGTTCGTCGATGTTCTGTGCGTCGCGTGCAGTACCCAGAGTCGCGGTTACCAGCGCCTGAGTTTCGCCACGGGTGAACAGTGCGGAACCGTGAGTACGTGGCAGAACGCCAGTACGCACATCCAGACCACGGATCATGTCTTTTTCGCGGCCATCGATACGCGGTTCGCCTGCCAGAACGCGGCTACGTACAGCATTTTTCTCGATAGCGTGCAGGATTTCGCTCAGCTCGTTCGCGTCCAGGGATTCATCTTCTGCAACCAGCGTAGCGATGGTTTCAGATTTGATGACATCAATCTGCGCGTAACGCTCTTGTTTGTCAGTGATGCGGTATGCATCGCTCAGACGCGCTTCTGCCAGGGCTGCAACGCGCGCGTTCAGCGCTTCGTTAACGGCTTCTGGCTGCCAGTCCCAACGTGGTTTACCGGCTTCTTTCACCAGATCGTTGATGTTCTGGATAACAATCTGCTGCTGCTCGTGGCCAAATACCACGGCGCCCAGCATCTGGTCTTCGCTCAGCAGTTCTGCTTCGGATTCAACCATCAGTACGGCCGCTTCGGTACCGGCAACAACCAGATCCAGCTTACTTTCTTTCAGCTCATCCTGAGTCGGGTTCAGTACGTACTGGTCGTTGATATAACCAACGCGAGCAGAACCGATAGGACCGTTGAATGGAATGCCTGACAGGGACAGTGCAGCGGATGCACCGATCATCGCCACGATGTCCGGGTTAACCTGTGGGTTAACGGAAACAACGGTCGCGATAACCTGAACTTCGTTTACGAAGCCTTCCGGGAACAGCGGACGAACCGGGCGGTCAATCAGACGCGCAATCAGGGTTTCGCCTTCGCTTGGACGGCCTTCACGACGGAAGAAACCACCCGGGATTTTACCAGCAGCGTAAGTACGCTCCTGATAGTTCACGGTCAGAGGGAAGAAGTCCTGACCTGGTTTTGCTTTTTTCTGGCCTACAACGGTCACGAATACAGCGGTGTCATCCATGCTTACCATAACGGCAGCAGTAGCCTGACGCGCCATCATGCCGGTTTCCAGCGTGACGGTATGCTGACCATACTGGAATTTACGAACGATCGGATTCAGCAAAATTCTGTCCTTTCTTAATGAATGACAGCACACCTTCGGTGTGCTGTCGATTTAACCCGACCTTCTTCGCATCCTCGCGACTAATGACAACCGACACCCCCATGGGTGAAGCCTCTCATTAGCCGCGCGAACCTCTGCAATGAAGATCATTTATAGCAACAATACAATAGTTTCCAGTGAATTGCTGCCGTCTGGTTGAAAAAAGGGGCCATTAGGCCCCTTTTTCTGAAACTCGCAAGACTTAGCGACGCAGACCCAGACGCTCGATCAGCGCGGTGTAGCGTGCAACATCTTTACGTTTCAGGTAGTCGAGCAGTTTACGACGCTGAGAAACCATACGCAGCAGACCACGACGGCTGTGGTGATCTTTTTTGTGCTCTGCAAAGTGACCCTGCAGGTGGTTAATCTGTGCAGTCAGCAGGGCAACCTGAACTTCGGTAGAACCGCTGTCGTTAGTACCACGACCGAACTCGGAAACGATTTTAGCTTTAGCTTCAACGCTTAGAGACATGATGAACTCCAAAAAATAAAGAATGAAAGGGTGCCGATCTCTAATTCAGCAACCCCAGTTTACGCCGCGCAGATTGTTAAACAATTTGCCCGACGTTAAGCGGCGATATTCTACCCGTCTCCCCTGCTTATCGCAAGGCAAGTAAATCGCTTAGAGGGGATATTCAACAACCAGGCGACGCGGTGCTACGCGGCCTTCGTCGTCGATTTCACCCATTCCGATAAACTTGTTTTCTTCGCCTTCGGTAACGCGGACCAGCCCAGTATGCGGGGTATCTGTCGTGCGAACCGGATTGCCGTTTTTAAAGTAAACGGATGAAGTCAGGGGCAAATTCACAATCGGGAAATCAGCAGCCGGACTGTCCATCGGCATCAGCAGCGGGTCAAGCAAATCGGCCGGGGAGATCCCCTGCTCTTCTGCCTGATCGACCAGCGCACGAAGATGCTCAAGCGTCACCATACGTTCAACCGGATATTTACTGACCGCAAGACGACGCAGGTAAATCACATGCGCGCCGCAGCCCAGTTTTTCACCCAGATCGTCAATGATGGTGCGAATGTACGTGCCTTTCGAGCAGTGAACTTCCAGCTCCAGCTCGTCACCTTCGTGGCGAATGAACAGCAGTTCGTAGACGGTGATCGGGCGCGCTTCACGCGGGACTTCAATCCCCTGGCGGGCATATTCGTAGAGCTTTTTGCCCTGATACTTCAGTGCCGAATACATGGACGGCACCTGCAGGGTATCGCCACGGAAGCTTTCCAGCGCGGCCTGAAGCTGCTCGGCACTGAAGGTAACCGGACGCTCTTCGACAACCTGACCGTCTGCGTCGGAGGTGTCCGTACGCTGACCAAGCTTCGCGATCACGCGATAGCGCTTATCGGAATCGAGCAGGTACTGGGAAAACTTGGTTGCTTCGCCCAGACAGACCGGCAGCATGCCTGTCGCCAATGGGTCCAGCGCACCGGTATGCCCGGCGCGGTTAGCGTTATAAAGACGCTTCACTTTTTGCAGCACGTCATTGCTGGATGCACCCTGAGGTTTATCCAGCAGCAGCACGCCGTGCACGTCGCGACCGCGACGACGAGGACGACTCATCAGTCCTCCTTGCTGTCGTCCGGGTTCACACGACGCTCATCGTCATGTTTAACCACGCTGGTCACCAGGTTGGACATCCGCATACCTTCTACCAGCGAGTTATCGTAGAAGAAAGTCAGCTCCGGCACGATACGCAGACGCATCGCTTTACCGAGCAGAGAGCGGATAAAACCAGAGGCTTCCTGCAATGCTTTAATGCCGTTCTTAACAGCGGCTTCGTCTTTGTCGTTCAGGAACGTGACGAACACTTTGGCATAGGCCAGATCACGGGACATCTCAACGCCCGAAACAGTGGTCATCATACCCACGCGTGGGTCTTTGATTTCGCGTTGCAGGATGAGTGCGATCTCTTTCTGCATCTCCTGAGCCACGCGCTGTGGGCGACCAAATTCTTTCGCCATAATAAATTCTCCAGACAAAAAAGGGGCCATAAGCCCCTTTTGATATTTCATGCCGGGTGGCGCTTCGCTTACCCGGCTTACAATTTTCTTAATCCTTTCGGGGATTAAGCAATGCTACGCTGGATTTCGATGATTTCGAACACTTCGATCATATCGCCAACGCGAACATCGTTGTAGTTCTTAACGCCGATACCACATTCCATGCCGTTACGGACTTCGTTAACGTCATCTTTGAAGCGGCGCAGGGATTCCAGCTCGCCTTCGTAGATAACCACGTTGTCACGCAGAACGCGGATTGGGTTATGACGTTTGATGGTACCTTCGGTAACCATACAACCCGCGATCGCACCAAATTTCGGTGATTTGAACACGTCACGAACTTCAGCCAGACCGATGATCTGCTGTTTCAGTTCTGGAGACAGCATGCCGCTCATCGCTGCTTTCACTTCGTCGATCAGATGGTAGATGACGGAGTAGTAGCGCAGATCCAGGCTTTCTGAATCGATAACTTTACGCGCAGACGCATCAGCACGAACGTTGAAGCCAACCAGAATCGCGTTGGACGCCGCAGCCAGGGTTGCGTCGGTTTCGGTGATACCACCGACACCAGAACCGATGATCTTCACTTTCACTTCGTCGGTAGACAGTTTCAGTAAAGAGTCGGAGATCGCTTCCACAGAACCCTGAACGTCCGCTTTCAGTACGACGTTCACTTCGTGAACTTCGCCTTCAGTCATGTTAGCGAACATGTTCTCGAGTTTAGATTTCTGCTGACGAGCCAGTTTAACTTCACGGAATTTGCCCTGACGATACAGTGCAACTTCACGCGCTTTCTTCTCGTCACGAACAACGGTCACTTCATCACCGGCAGCCGGAACACCGGACAGACCCAGGATTTCCACAGGAATGGATGGACCTGCTTCCAGAACTTCCTGACCCAGTTCGTTACGCATCGCACGAACACGACCGTATTCGAAGCCACACAGTACGATGTCGCCTTTGTTCAGCGTACCTTCACGGACCAGAACCGTTGCAACCGGACCACGACCTTTATCCAGGAAGGATTCGATAACAGCACCGCTTGCCATGCCTTTACGAACGGCTTTCAGCTCCAGAACTTCAGCCTGCAGCAGGATTGCGTTCAGCAGGTCATCAATACCGGTACCCGCTTTTGCAGATACTGGGATGAACTGAGACTCACCGCCCCACTCTTCCGGCATAACGCCGTACTGGGACAGTTCGTTTTTAACGCGATCCATGTCAGCTTCTGGCTTATCGATCTTGTTCACAGCAACAACCACTGGCACCTGCGCCGCTTTCGCGTGCTGGATTGCTTCGATTGTCTGTGGCATCACGCCATCGTCTGCTGCTACAACCAGAACAACGATATCCGTTGCCTGTGCACCACGAGCACGCATAGAGGTAAACGCGGCGTGACCTGGGGTATCCAGGAAGGTGATCATACCGTTGTCAGTTTCAACGTGGTAAGCACCGATGTGCTGGGTAATGCCGCCCGCTTCGCCAGAGGCCACTTTCGTTGAACGAATGTAGTCCAGCAGAGAGGTTTTACCGTGGTCAACGTGACCCATGATGGTCACAACGGGTGCGCGGGATTCTGCCGCAGCGCCGGTGTCACGGTCGCTCATTACCGCTTCTTCCAGCTCGTTTTCACGACGCAGGATAACTTTGTGGCCCATCTCTTCAGCAACCAGCTGCGCGGTTTCCTGATCGATAACCTGGTTAATGGTTGCCATTGCACCCAGTTTCATCATCGCTTTGATGACCTGAGAGCCTTTAACAGCCATTTTGTTTGCCAGGTCGCCCACGGTGATGGTTTCGCCAATCACAACGTCGCGGTTAACGGCCTGAGCAGGTTTTTGGAAGCCCTGCTGTAAAGAGGAACCTTTACGCTTGCCACCTTTACCACCGCGAACAGCGGCGCGCGCTTCTTCACGGTCAGCTTTGGATTCGGAGTGCTTGTTGCCTTTCTTCTGAGGACGAGCCGCTTTGGTCGTGCGAGTACGGCCACGGCCGCCTTCAACTTCACGATCGTTCTCATCTTCGGCCTGGCGAGCATGCTGAGAAGTCGTGACGTGATAATCGCTCTTATCCTCTTCACCTTTCTCTTTTTCTTGCTCAGCCCAAACACCGGCATTTTCTTCCGCCATACGACGTGCTTCTTCAGCCACGCGACGCGCATCTTCTTCGAGCTTGCGACGTGCTTCTTCTTCCGCTTTACGCTTCAGGTCGGCTGCTTCGGTTTCACGACGGGCTTTTTCTGCCTGGGCGGTTTTGGTCATTTCGTCAGTTTGTTGATTGCTCACTTTGTCTTTTTCCGCAGCTTCACGCTTTGCTTTATCACTGGCATCGCGTTTCGCTTTTTCAGCGGCCTCACGTTCAGCTTTTAATACTGCCTCACGCTTGGCTGTTTCTTCTGCCTCACGATGGGCTTGCTCTTCCGCTTCACGCTGCGCCTGCTCTTCCGCTGCAAGGCGCTCGGCCTCTTGCGGATCACGTTTTACAAAGGTGCGTGTCTTGCGGACTTCGATTTGTACCGATTTGCTTTTTCCACCGGTACCTGGAACATTTAACGTGCTGCGCGTTTTACGCTGCAACGTCAGTTTGTCAGGCGTTGAACCGTGTTCACGGTTCAGGTGCGCTAACAAAGTTTGTTTTTCTTGTGCAGTTACTGAGTCATCAGCAGCCTTTGGGATCCCTGCATCAGCAAATTGCTGTACCAGGCGGTCCACAGGGGTCTGAATCTCAGCAGCCAGCGATTTTACAGTTACATCAGTCATGCTGTTCCTTCCTGCTACAGTTTATTACGCTTCGTCGCCGAACCAGCAAATATTACGTGCGGCCATGATGAGTTCGCCGGCTTTCTCGTCGGTTAAACCTTCGATATCAGCCAGGTCATCAACGCCTTGCTCAGCGAGATCTTCCAGCGTACAAACACCACGGGCAGCCAGCTTGAACGCAATCGCACGATCAAGACCTTCCAAATTCAGCAGGTCATCAGCCGGCTTGTTATCACCAAGGCTTTCTTCCTGAGCCAGCGCCAGGGTGGTCAGTGCGTTTTTAGCGCGTTCACGCAGGGCTTCAACGGTTGCTTCATCCAGGCCGTCAATTTCCAGCAGTTCTTTAATTGGCACATAGGCCAGTTCTTCAAGCGAAGAGAAACCTTCTTCGACCAGGACAGTGGCGAAATCTTCGTCGATGTCCAGGTACTTCGTAAAGTTATCGATCGCTGCATGGGCTTCAGCCTGATGCTTAGCCTGCAGGTCATCAACCGTCATTACGTTCAGATCCCAGCCGCTCAGCTGAGACGCCAGACGCACGTTCTGACCGTTACGACCGATAGCCTGTGCCAGGTTACCTGCTTCAACGGCGATATCCATGGTGTGCTTGTCTTCGTCGACAACGATAGAAGACACGTCAGCCGGAGCCATAGCGTTAATCACGAATTGTGCCGGGTTGTCGTCCCAAAGCACGATATCAATGCGCTCGCCGCCCAGTTCAGTAGAAACAGCCTGGACACGTGCGCCACGCATACCAACGCAAGCACCGACCGGGTCGATACGCTTATCGTTGGTTTTTACCGCGATCTTAGCGCGAGAACCCGGATCGCGGGCCGCTGCTTTGATCTCGATAACTTCTTCACCGATTTCTGGCACCTCAATGCGGAATAGTTCGATCAGCATTTCTGGCTTAGAGCGAGTGACGAAGAGCTGCGCACCACGCGCTTCCGGACGCACTGCGTACAGAACGCCGCGGATACGGTCGCCTGGACGGAAGTTCTCACGCGGCAACATGTCTTCACGCAGGATCACGGCTTCAGCGTTGCTGCCCAGATCCAGAGAGATGTTGTCACGGTTCACTTTCTTCACCACACCGGTGATGATTTCACCTTCGTGTTCGCGGAACTGATCAACCACCATCGCGCGCTCAGCTTCACGTACTTTCTGTACGATAACCTGCTTAGCGGTCTGGGTGGTGATACGGTCGAAGGTGACAGATTCGATCTGATCTTCAACATATTCGCCAACGTTGAAGCTTTCGTCTTCATAACGAGCCGCTTCAAGCGTGATTTCTTTGGTTGGTTGGGTCACTTCTTCGACGATCACCCAACGGCGGAAGGTATCGAAGTCACCACTTTTACGATCGATTTCTACGCGAACATCGATCTCTTGTTCGTATTTTTTCTTGGTTGCTGTAGCCAGTGCACTTTCCAGCGCTTCGAAAATCTTCTCACGCGGCAGTGATTTCTCGTTAGAGACGGCTTCAACAACAGCCAAAATTTCTTTGTTCATCGCGGGCTTTTCACCTCAATCCAGACTGTTAAAAGTGGGGAACCAGGTTCGCCTTCTGGATATTACTCAGCGCGAACACTTCATCTTTGCCTTCGACTGTCACCGTGATCATCTCACCATCAACGGCCTTAATAATGCCCTGCCATTTACGGCGGTTTTGCACAGCCATACGCAGAACGACAGTCACTTCTTCACCGAGATACCGCGTGTAGTGCTCAGCGGTGAACATCGGACGGTGGAGACCAGGCGAGGAAACTTCCAGGTTATAGGCAACAGTAATAGGATCTTCAACGTCAAGAACTGCACTAACCTGGTGGCTGACATCAGCACAATCATCAACATTGATGCCATCTTCACTATCAATATAGATGCGCAGCGTGGATGTGCGGCTGCGAATAAATTCGATGCCGACCAGTTCGTAGCCCAGTGCTTCGACTGGTGCCTTAATCATCTCTGTTAATTTTTGCTCTAATGTGGACAAGCCCACCCCCAAGACATAAAAAAAGGGCCTAAAGCCCAGTTATTCTGTAGTCAGATAACAAAAAACCCCGATAAATCGGGGCTTTAGATAACTGAACCCTATAGCCGCAACTGCGGCCTGGAGCACTTTCTGAAAGAATTTTTTCAAATCCAGCTACGAAGGCTCTAAGTCTTCACAGTATATTTGAAAAAGAACTTTATAGGAAAGTGGTTGCGGGGGCCGGATTTGAACCGACGACCTTCGGGTTATGAGCCCGACGAGCTACCAGGCTGCTCCACCCCGCGCCTGAAACGTGGCAAATTTTACTCGTTTTGGGTAAAAAATGCAAATAATGCTGGGATTTGGTACCGAGGACGGGACGTAAAATCTGCATGCATTATATTGGTTAGAGCATTCCGCTGTCAACTCTGGTTTCCATGCGCTACGCTGAATAACGTTAAAGGCTTGTGTCTTTTTTCCTGTTTGCCTCGCAACAGGCAGCAGCACAGGATTTTTCACAAAAAATGCACGAATCTCTTCCGGTCATCGACAAAAGATGATTAAATGAAAACTCACTTATTTTGCATAAACATGCAATGAGAGCGAAAGCGGTCTCTAATCAGTCAATCAAGCAGGGTTTTATTTTATGACGACGATTCTCAAGCATCTTCCGGTAGGACAACGTATTGGCATCGCTTTTTCTGGCGGCCTGGATACCAGCGCTGCACTGCTGTGGATGCGCCAAAAGGGAGCGGTTCCTTATGCTTATACTGCGAACTTGGGTCAGCCGGATGAGGAAGATTATGATGCGATCCCTCGTCGTGCCATGGAATATGGCGCAGAGAACGCACGTCTGATTGACTGCCGTAAGCAGCTGGTTGCGGAAGGCATCGCTGCGATTCAGTGCGGCGCATTCCATAACACCACGGGCGGTCTGACCTATTTCAACACCACACCGCTGGGTCGTGCGGTGACGGGCACGATGCTGGTTGCCGCCATGAAAGACGATGGCGTGAACATCTGGGGCGATGGTAGCACCTATAAAGGCAACGACATTGAGCGTTTCTATCGCTATGGTCTGCTGACAAACGCCGAGCTGCAGATTTATAAACCGTGGCTGGATACCGACTTTATTGACGAGCTGGGCGGCCGCCATGAGATGTCCGAGTTCATGATCGCCTGCGGCTTCGACTACAAAATGTCAGTTGAGAAAGCCTACTCCACCGACTCCAATATGCTGGGTGCGACGCACGAAGCGAAAGACCTGGAATTTCTGAACTCCAGCGTGAAGATCGTTAACCCGATCATGGGCGTGAAGTTCTGGGACGAAAACGTCAAAATCCAGGCTGAAGAAGTAACGGTACGTTTTGAGCGTGGCCACCCGGTTGCCCTGAATGGTCAAACGTTCGCTGATGACGTCGAGCTGATGCTGGAAGCAAACCGCATCGGTGGTCGCCACGGCTTAGGCATGAGCGATCAGATTGAAAACCGTATTATCGAAGCTAAAAGCCGTGGCATCTATGAAGCCCCGGGGATGGCACTGCTGCATATCGCTTACGAGCGTCTGCTGACCGGTATTCACAACGAAGACACCATTGAGCAGTATCACTCCCACGGTCGTCAGTTGGGTAAACTGCTGTACCAGGGCCGCTGGTTTGATCCACAGGCACTGATGCTGCGTGATGCTCTGCAGCGTTGGGTTGCAAGCGCTATCACCGGTGAAGTGACTCTGGAACTGCGTCGTGGTAACGATTACTCCATCCTGAACACCGTGTCTGACAACCTGACCTATAAAGCAGAGCGTCTGACGATGGAGAAAGGTGATTCCGTGTTCTCCCCGGACGATCGTATCGGTCAGTTAACCATGCGTAACCTGGATATCACCGACACCCGTGAGAAGCTGTTCAACTACATCGAAACCGGTCTGCTCTCTGCCTCTTCCGGCAATGGCCTGCCGCAGGTTGAGAACCTGGAACACAGCGACAAGAAGTAATTCTTAATGAAGATATGCAAAAGGCGCCTTAGGGCGCCTTTTTTGTGGGTCTGATGTGCTTTTGTCGGGCGGGTAAACGCACTGCCAAAAGCTCGTTATGGCCAGTGGTACTGCGTTTACCGGGTCTGTGAAACAGAGACTCAAAAGATACAGACGAAAAAAAGACGTCTTTCGACGTCTTTTTTCTGGAATATTGGTACCGAGGATGGGACTCGAACCCACAAGCCCGTTAGGGCACTACCACCTCAAGGTAGCGTGTCTACCAATTCCACCACCTCGGTACTGAGTACTTAGTGCGGGATATCGCTGGTCGGCTTAGCCGGTTCAGCTGGCTGAGTTTGCTCAGTTTTAGACGGAGCACTTAGATTGTCCCACTCGCTTCCTTTTGTGGTCTTGTTGCTATTGATATTGCCAAGCGCCAGACTGATGATGAAGAACAGCGTAGCCAGAATAGCCGTTGTACGGGTCATGAAGTTCGCAGAACCACTTGAACCAAACAGCGTACCGGAAGCGCCTGCTCCGAAGGAGGCTCCCATATCAGCGCCTTTACCTTGCTGCAGCATGATCAGCGCTACAAGAGCGATGGCTACAATAAGGAAAACAACTAAAAGAGCTTCGTACATAATCAACCTGTTCCTTGCGGAGTTGCCGCATACCAATGCTTCGACCAATTTAGCAGGAATTGTGTTTCCCACTGAAGCGGGTGTGAATACTAACCAAAGCGAATGACCTTCGCAAGGGCAATTTCAGCGCATTGTATCAACTGCGGAAAAAAACAGCAAAAGCGCATCTACCGGGCAAAATAAAGGCGACAAGCGTCGCCTTTTTAAACACTTACTGTGCAAAGTTATGCAGCTTTCACCGCATCGGCGATTCGATGAGCAAACTCAGTGACCTGCTGCTCGTCTTCACCTTCAACCATCACGCGGATAAGCGGCTCAGTTCCGGATTTACGCAGCAGCACGCGGCCACGATTCCCGAGGGCAGCTTCGACTTCCGCCATCACCGTTTTCACGTTCTCATTTTCTAGCGG
Source organism: Lelliottia sp. 489 (assembly GCF_050435885.1). Taxonomy (NCBI): domain Bacteria; kingdom Pseudomonadati; phylum Pseudomonadota; class Gammaproteobacteria; order Enterobacterales; family Enterobacteriaceae; genus Lelliottia; species Lelliottia sp. 489. The sequence continues at coordinate 103,233 of NZ_JBNDLC010000007.1, forward strand.
ATCGCCTTTACCCGCGGTAAAGCGAACATTCACCAGAATCTGCGGGAACATTTTCATGCCGGTGCAGAGATCGTGCAGGCTCATATGGTTACGCACCATCGCGGCAACCACCTGCAGACTGGCGACGATACCGTCACCCGTAGTGGTTTTGTCGAGCAGGATCACGTGGCCGGAGTTTTCAGCCCCAATGCGCCAGCCTTTTTCCTGCAATTTTTCCAGCACATAGCGATCGCCCACTTTAGCACGCGCAAATGGAATACCCAGCTGCTTCAGCGCCAGCTCGAGACCCATGTTGCTCATCAGCGTACCTACCGCGCCACCGCGAAGCTGGCCTTGACGCAGTCCTTCACGGGCGATGATATAGAGGATCTGATCGCCATCGACCTTATTGCCTTCGTGATCCACCATGATGACGCGGTCGCCATCACCGTCGAACGCAATCCCCAGGTCGGCTTTTTCAGCCAGAACGCGGGCCTGCAGCGCGCGCACGTCAGTGGCGCCCACTTCTTCGTTGATGTTGACGCCGTCTGGCTCACAGCCGATAGCAATCACTTTAGCGCCGAGTTCACGGAACACGTTTGGAGCAATATGGTAGGTCGCGCCATTGGCACAATCGACCACAATTTTGAGGTGGCTCAGGCTCAGTTCGTTCGGGAAGGTGCCTTTACAGAATTCGATGTAACGGCCCGCAGCATCCACAATACGGCTGGCTTTGCCCAGCTCAGAGGAGTCAACGCAGGTCAGCTCTTTTTCCATTTCTGCTTCGATGGCTTCTTCGACTTCATCCGGCAGTTTGGTACCATCGATGGAGAAGAATTTGATGCCGTTGTCGTAGAACGGGTTATGGGAGGCTGAAATCACAATACCGGCTTCAGCGCGGAAGGTGCGCGTCAGGTAAGCCACCGCAGGGGTTGGCATTGGACCGGTAAAGGAAGCGGAAAGCCCGGCGGCTGAAAGCCCCGCCTCTAATGCCGACTCCAGCATATAGCCAGAAATACGGGTGTCTTTACCGATGATGATCTTACGCGAGCCATGACGCGCCAATACCTTACCTGCCGCCCAACCCAACTTAAGCACAAATTCAGGAGTAATAGGTGCATCACCCACGCGCCCACGGATACCATCGGTGCCAAAATATTTACGATTACTCATAGCGTTTGTTTTCCTTCGCTGACAATGTGGCTTCAACCACACGCATAGCTTCTACTGTCTCTTTGACGTCATGGACGCGAATAATGTGAGCACCTTGCATAGCCGCGATCACCGCGCACGCAAGGCTGCCGCTCAGACGTTCGCTCGGGCCAACATTCAGCAATTGCCCGACCATGGTTTTTCGCGACATCCCGACCAGCAACGGCAAGCCAAAATGGTGAAATTCCGATAAGCGTGCAAGCAGCTCATAGTTATGGGAGAGATTTTTACCGAAACCGAATCCCGGGTCGAGCAGCAATTTCTCTTTTGCGATACCGGCACGCTCACAGCGCGCGATTTGCTCAATAAAGTAGCGATTCACGTCCGCGAACACATCAGAATATTTTGGAGCTTCCTGCATCGTTTTTGGCTGGCCCTGCATGTGCATCAGGCAGACCGGCAAACCGGTTTCTGCGGCAGCCTCAAGAGCACCAGGCTCAGACAGAGAGCGAATATCATTAATGATGTGAGCACCCACTCTCGCCGATTCACGAATAACTTCCGGCTTAGAGGTGTCGACGGAGATCCAGACTTCAAAGCGCTGGGCGATAGCCTCAACCACCGGGATCACGCGTGATAACTCTTCTTCCACACTCACGTCCGCCGCACCGGGGCGCGTCGATTCGCCGCCGATATCAATAATCGTTGCGCCTGCATTGATCATCAGATTGGCATGCTTCACCGCGTCAATAAGCGTGTTATGCGTGCCGCCGTCGGAAAAGGAGTCAGGGGTAACGTTCAGGATGCCCATCACATGGGGATGTGAGAGATCGAGAGTCGTGTCCTGGGCGAAAAGTTTCATGGCTAAATCCCTGGTATTTTGAGTTATGCAGATAAGAAAAACCCCGGAGCAAGCTCCAGGGTTTCAGGTGAAGATAAATACATCTTCAGCGGTGACTTATTTGTCGCCTAACTGTTCTGACATGGTATTGCCCGGATTTGGCGTACGCGGTTCATCGACCGGACGCGGTGCACGCGGGGTGCCATTGTTGTCAGAATTATTGGAAGCGCCTGGATCTTCCCAGCCTGCTGGTGGACGCACTTCGCGGCGAGCCATCAGGTCGTCAATCTGCGGAGCATCAATGGTCTCATATTTCATGAGCGCATCTTTCATTGAGTGCAGAATGTCCAGGTTGTCATTCAGGATTTCACGTGCGCGGCCATAGTTACGTTCAACCAGTGCCTTCACTTCCTGATCGATGATACGCGCGGTTTCATCGGACATGTGTTTCGCTTTCGCTACAGAGCGGCCCAGGAACACTTCGCCTTCCTCTTCCGCGTACAGCAGCGGACCGAGTTTGTCGGAGAAGCCCCACTGAGTAACCATGTTACGTGCCAGGTTAGTCGCGACTTTGATGTCGTTAGACGCACCGGTAGAAACATGCTCCACACCGTAGATAATCTCTTCAGCCAGACGACCGCCGTACAGGGTCGAAATTTGGCTTTCCAGTTTCTGACGGCTGGCGCTAATCGCATCGCCTTCCGGCAGGAAGAAGGTCACACCCAGTGCGCGACCGCGCGGGATAATGGTCACTTTATGCACCGGATCGTGTTCCGGTACCAGACGACCAATAATCGCATGGCCCGCTTCGTGGTATGCCGTGGACTCTTTCTGCGCTTCAGTCATCACCATGGAGCGACGTTCCGCACCCATCATGATTTTGTCTTTCGCTTTCTCGAACTCCACCATCGACACGACGCGTTTGTTACCGCGAGCGGCAAACAGCGCTGCTTCGTTGACCAGGTTTGCCAGGTCAGCACCGGAGAAGCCCGGCGTACCACGTGCGATGATTGCCGCATCGATGTCCGGAGACAGCGGTACGCGACGCATGTGGACTTTAAGGATCTGTTCACGACCACGAACATCCGGCAGACCGACCACAACCTGACGGTCGAAACGGCCCGGACGCAGCAGCGCAGGGTCAAGTACGTCTGGACGGTTAGTCGCCGCGATAACGATGATACCTTCGTTACCTTCGAAGCCGTCCATCTCAACCAACATCTGGTTCAGAGTCTGTTCACGTTCATCATGACCGCCGCCCAGACCCGCGCCACGCTGGCGGCCTACGGCATCGATTTCATCGATGAAGATAATGCACGGTGCTGCCTTCTTAGCCTGCTCGAACATGTCACGCACACGAGATGCACCGACACCCACGAACATTTCAACGAAGTCAGAACCTGAAATGGTAAAGAACGGGACTTTCGCTTCACCCGCAATGGCTTTCGCCAGCAGGGTTTTACCGGTACCCGGAGGACCAACCATCAGAACGCCTTTCGGGATCTTACCGCCCAGTTTCTGGAAACGGCTCGGCTCACGCAGGTATTCAACCAGTTCCGCCACTTCTTCTTTTGCTTCGTCACAACCTGCGACGTCGGCAAACGTGGTCTTGATCTGATCTTCCGTAAGCATACGCGCTTTGCTCTTACCGAACGACATGGCGCCTTTGCCACCGCCGCCCTGCATTTGGCGCATGAAGAAGATCCAGACACCGATAAGCAGCAGCATCGGGAACCAGGAAATGAAGATAGAAGCCAGCAGGCTTGGCTCTTCAGGCGGCTCACCTACCACCTTGACGTTTTTAGTCAGAAGGTTATCAAGCAGCTTAGGATCGTTCACCGGGATGTAAGTCGTGTAACGGTTACTATCTTTCTTGGTAACGTTGATCTCACGTCCGTTGATACGCGCTTCGCGAACCTGGTCCTGATTGACCTCTTGCAGGAAGGTAGAATAATCCACCTTGCGGCCATTCGACTCGCTGGGCCCAAAGCTCTGGAACACTGACATCAGCACAACGGCAATGACCAGCCAGAGTATTAGGTTTTTCGCCATGTCACTCAAGGGATTAACCTCATATTACAACTGTGTTAAAAACAGCGTCAGGAGACTCTCTATCCAGTGTCTTTCGAACGTTCGTCCGAAGTCAGCCGGTTATCATTTCCGCCCGGTCGCTACAATATACACTTCACGTGAACGAGCACGGGAAGAGTCCGGCTTACGAACTTTCACCTTCGCAAACAGGGAGCGAATTTCCTTAAGATACTCCTCGAAACCTTCGCCCTGGAACACCTTCACTACAAAACTACCACCAGGCGCTAGAACATCACGACACATTTCTAACGCAAGTTCAACCAGATACATGGAACGGGGAATATCCACCGCCGGTGTTCCGCACATATTTGGCGCCATATCAGACATGACAACCTGAACTTTACTGTCACCTACACGTTCGAGTAATGCTTTCAGGACTAATTCATCACGAAAATCGCCCTGAAGGAAGTCAACACCGACAATCGGATCCATTGGTAAAAGATCGCATGCGATGATTCGCCCCTGGCCACCAATTTGTGTCACAGCGTACTGTGACCATCCGCCAGGTGCCGCACCGAGGTCAACAATCGTCATTCCCGGTTTAAAGAGTTTGTCACTTTGCTGTATTTCATCAAGTTTAAACCAGGCACGGGAACGTAACCCCTTTTTCTGTGCCTGAAGAACATATTTATCGCTAAAGTGTTCCTGGAGCCAGCGGCTGGAGCTGGCAGAACGCTTTTTACCTGTCATTTAACTTTCCGTCCTGGTTCATCGTAACCTGCCTTTGACGTAAATTTCTACGCAGCTATTTGGCGATATAAGGGAGATGGCGGTAGAATGAACCGTTTTCAATCCCAACGTAAGCAAAAATATACGATGAATCTGAGTACTAAACAAAAACAGCACCTTAAAGGTCTGGCACATCCACTCAAGCCTGTAGTCATGCTTGGCAACAATGGTTTGACCGAAGGGGTGCTTGCCGAGATCGAACAAGCGCTGGAGCACCACGAGCTGATTAAGGTGAAAATTGCCTCTGAAGACAGAGACACGAAAACCCTGATCGTGGAAGCTATCGTGCGCAATACCGGTGCCTGTAATGTACAGGTTATCGGTAAAACGCTGGTGCTCTACCGCCCGTCTAAAGAGCGTAAAATCTCGCTGCCACGCTAAGAATATCCTGAATCGAACACTTTTTCAGTGTAAAACGAGGGATTTCCAATAGCAGGTGAGCAAAATGCCATGCTCCGTGAGTTGATAAAAGGCCGCTATGCGGCCTTTTTCCTTTCTTTACAATGTATCAACAACTGCGGTGAGATGCGAATTACAGGTATTCGACCTTAATAATTTCGTACTCTACTTCGCCGCCTGGCGTGCGGATAACCACCACATCGTCCTGCTCTTTGCCAATCAGACCACGGGCAATCGGCGAGTTAACGGAGATGAGGTTCTGTTTAAAGTCTGCCTCGTCATCGCCCACAATGCGGTAAGCCTGCTCTTCGTCATTGTCCAGGTTCAGCACCGTCACGGTGGAACCAAAAATCACGCGGCCATTGTTCGGGATTTTGCTGATATCGATCACCTGTGCATTCGACAGTTTCGCTTCAATATCTTTGATACGGCCTTCACAAAAGCCTTGCTGTTCGCGCGCGGCGTGATACTCCGCGTTCTCTTTCAGGTCGCCATGCTCGCGCGCATCCGCGATTGCGGCGATGATTTCAGGACGGCGAACAGATTTCAGAAAATCCAGTTCTTCGCGCAGTTTTTCGGCACCACGTAAGGTCATCGGAATAGCTTGCATTTGTTATACCTCTTAAACATTCCTGTTGGGAGCGACTCACTCACTCCGACTTCCGGCCTCGCAGGCGTCAAAGCGTGTCACAGGTCGGGAGCAAAAGAAAACTGCCCGGAAGCAAAGTTCCAGGTCAGCAGCAATTTTTCAATTTGATGCGCATTTTACCGCGAAGTTCACTATGGGTCATCGTTTACTTTACAGGGCGTTGCACCGTAGTATGACGGTTTGTTTACGGGTTGTTAGCGCGAGATTATGCGATTTTCCAGATTTATCATCGGATTGACTACCAGTGTGGCGTTCACTGTCCAGGCAGCGAATGTGGATGAGTATATTAATCAACTCCCAGCTGGCGCTAACCTTGCGCTGATGGTGCAAAAAGTGGGTGCCCAGGCGCCGGAGATTGACTATCACAGCCAGCAAATGGCACTCCCCGCCAGTACACAGAAAGTGATTACAGCTCTGGCTGCGCTCTTGCAGCTGGGGCCCGATTTCCGCTTCACCACCACGCTGGAAAGCAAAGGCAGCGTGGATGACGGCGTCCTGAAAGGCGATTTAATCGCCCGTTTTGGCGGCGATCCGACTTTTAAGCGCCAGGATATCCGCAATATGGTCGCGGTGCTGAAAAAGTCCGGGGTGCAGAAAATCGACGGCAATGTGCTGATCGATACCTCCATTTTTGCCAGCCACGACAAAGCCCCCGGCTGGCCGTGGAACGACATGACTCAGTGCTTTAGCGCCCCGCCATCTGCGGCAATCGTCGACCGTAACTGCTTCTCCGTCTCGCTGTACAGCGCGCCTAAGGCCAATGATTTAGCCTTTATTCGCGTGGCGTCCTACTACCCCGTCACCATGTTCAGCCAGGTACGCACGCTGGCGAAAGGCTCGCCTGATGCACAGTATTGCGAGCTGGATGTGGTGCCTGGCGATCTGAACCGCTTTACCCTGACCGGATGCCTGACGCAGCGTGCCGACCCGCTGCCGCTGGCGTTCGCTATTCAGGATGGTGCCAGCTACGCCGGTGCCATTCTGAAAGATGAGCTGAAACAGGCCAATATCAGCTATTCCGGGACGCTACTGCGCCAGACGCAATCCAATGAACCCGGCACGGTAATTGCCAGCAAACAGTCCGCGCCGCTGCACGATCTGCTTAAGATTATGCTGAAAAAGTCCGACAACATGATCGCCGATACGGTGTTCCGCATGATCGGTCATGCCCGATTTGGCGTTCCCGGTACGTGGCGGGCAGGTTCCGATGCCGTTCGCCAGATCCTGCGCCAGCAGGCGGGGATCGATCTTGGTAACACTATTGCGGTCGATGGCTCCGGCCTTTCGCGCCATAATTTGATCTCACCTGCAACAATGATGCAGGTTCTTCAGTACATTGCGCAGCACGACACTGAGCTAAACTTTATCTCGATGCTCCCTCTCGCGGGTTACGATGGTTCTCTTCAATACCGTGCGGGTCTGCACGCTGCTGGCGTAGACGGCAAAGTTTCCGCCAAAACGGGTTCACTGCAAGGGGTGTATAACCTGGCAGGCTTTATTACGACTGCCAGCGGACAACGCATGGCGTTTGTGCAGTATCTTTCCGGCTATGCCGTCGAACCGAGCGACCAGCGTAATCGCCGTATCCCTCTGGTACGTTTCGAAAGCAGGCTTTACAAGGACATCTACCAGAATAACTAGCGATGAAATTACTCATTGTTGAAGACGACCTGTTATTACAGGAAGGTCTGGCGCTGGCACTGGCCAACGAAGGATATGCGCTTGATTGTGCTGCCACTGCGGCAGAAGCTGACTCGCTGATTCAAAGCGGCGAGTACAGCCTGGTGATCCTGGATTTAGGGCTGCCCGATAAAGACGGCGCTACGTTGCTGAGCCTGTGGCGTCGCCGCGGCGTTGAAAATCCGGTACTGATCCTGACAGCGCGCGATGCCCTCGCAGACCGAATCAATGGTCTCGACTCCGGCGCCGATGATTATCTGGTGAAACCCTTTGCCCTGGCAGAGCTACAGGCTCGCGTTCGCGCGCTGATTCGTCGCTATCAGGGGCACAGTGACAATCTGGTGACAGATGGCGATCTGACGCTGAATTTGCAAACCCAACAGGTGATGCGTCATTCGCAGGCGGTCGAAGTCACTCCGAAAGAGTTCGCTCTGCTCACGCGGCTGATTATGCGCACCGGACAAACCGTGCACCGCGAAACTCTCCAGCAGGATATCTATTCCTGGCAGGACGATCCGGGATCAAACACCCTTGAGGTCCATATTCACAATCTGCGGCGCAAGCTCGGTAAAGACCGCATCAAAACCGTTCGCGGCGTGGGCTATCGCCTGGAGAGTCAAAAATGAACAGCATGCGTCGGCGATTGATGGTTTTGCTGGCGGTCATTCTGTTATTTTTCCAGTTGATTAGCGTGATTTGGCTGTGGCACGAAAGCCGCGAGCAAATTGGCTTTCTGGTGAGTGAAACCCTGTCGGCAAAATCACGCAACCAACATGTCGAGAAGGAGATCCGCGAAGCCATAGCCTCGCTGCTGGTGCCTTCGCTGGTCATGGTCGGTTTTACCCTGCTCTTCTCCTTCTGGGCCATCACCTGGATTACGCGCCCGCTAAACAAACTGCGCGTCAGTCTCGCCAACCGCTCGGCGGATAATCTCACTCCCCTGCCTCTTTTTTCCGATATGGAAGAGATTGGAGCGGTGACTACGTCGCTGAATCAGCTGCTTGCCCGTCTGGACCACACCATCAAGCAGGAGCGCTTATTCACGGCTGACGCGGCCCATGAGCTGCGTACGCCACTGGCTGGCATCCGGCTTCATCTGGAACTCATGTCTCAGTCAGGCTCACCACAGGCTGCGACGCTGATTCATCGCATCGATCAGCTGATGCATACCGTCGAACAGCTGTTGATGCTCGCGCGAGCGGGGCAGGCAATGGCCAGCGGCCATTATGATACGGTCAACTGGAGTGAGCATATTATCGCGCCGCTGGCGTTAGAGCATGAGGCGAAAGAGCACAGCGTCATTTGGCCGCTTCAAAGCTCTCTGACCGTTCAGGGCGATCCGGTACTTCTGAGATTGATGCTGCGCAATCTGCTGGAGAATGCGGCGCGCTATAGCCCGGCGGGTACGACTATCACCGTCACGCTAACGGAGCACGACGAGGGCACCCAGGTCAGCGTCATCGATCAGGGGCCAGGCATTGACGAGGCGCATCGCCACTCGATTACCGAGCCGTTCCGTCGTCTCGACCAACGTTTTGGTGGCAGTGGGCTGGGGCTGAGTATTGTCCAGCGTATCGTGCAGTTGCATCGCGGCAATCTGACGCTGGAGAATGCGCCTGAGGGCGGGTTAATCGCCAGTTGCTGGCTGCCCTCCACGCTGAGCTAAAAAAAAGCCCCCTTCGAGAGGGGGCTTCTTAGCGGATTAGTGCTTGTAGATGAATTCGACACCTTCTTCGTCGTCTTCGTCCCAGTCATCATCCCAGTCTTCGTCATCTTCGACGTCAACTTCTTGTTCTTCGAGCTGCTGGCGATGATAGTCATCCCACATAAACTCAACTTTCTCAGGCCCTTTCACTTCTTCTGCCTGAGCAACTGGGTTTTCGATGATAAACGTCATCACATCCCAGCAAAGATCTTTCACGCCCATCTGGCTTGCCGCAGAGATCAGGTAGTATTTGTCTTCCCAACCCATAGCTTCAGCGATGGCTTTCGCTTTCGCTTCTGCTTCGGCTTTGTCCATCAGGTCGATCTTGTTAAAGACCAGCCAGCGCGGTTTCGCGGCCAGCTTATCGCTGTATTTCTCCAGCTCACCGATGATGATGCGCGCATTCTCAACCGGATCAGAACCGTCGATCGGATCGATATCGATGAGGTGCAACAGAACACGACAACGCTCAAGGTGTTTCAGGAAGCGAATACCAAGGCCTGCGCCTTCAGCCGCACCCGCAATCAGACCAGGGATATCGGCGACTACAAAGCTCTTTTCGTTATCCATACGGACAACGCCGAGGCTTGGTACCAGGGTCGTAAACGGATAATCCGCCACTTTTGGTTTCGCCGCAGAGACCGCACGAATGAACGTCGATTTACCGGCGTTTGGCATGCCCAGCATACCCACATCCGCCAGCAGCATCAGTTCCAGCTGCAGATCGCGTTTATCGCCCGGCGTACCCATCGTTTTTTGACGCGGAGTACGGTTCACAGACGATTTGAAACGGCTGTTACCCAGACCGTGCCAGCCACCTTTTGCCACCATCAGACGCTGACCGTGTTTGGTCATGTCACCCATGGTTTCGCCCGTCCCCTGATCGATAACACGCGTACCGACAGGCACTTTAATGGTGACGTCTTTGCCGCGTTTACCGGTACAGTCGCGGCTCTGACCATTCTGCCCACGCTCCGCGCGGAAAGATTTTTCAAAGCGGTAGTCGATCAGCGTGTTGAGGTTTTCATCCGCCTCTAACCACACGTCACCACCATCTCCACCGTCGCCGCCGTCAGGGCCGCCACGAGGAATGTATTTTTCACGGCGGAAGCTAACGCAACCATTACCGCCATCACCTGCAACAACCAGGATCGTTGCTTCATCAACAAACTTCATCTTACTCTCCGTAAATCATTCGCCTGAGCGGGGGACAACTACAACCGCTTCACTTTTGCGCCAACGCCCCCAAAGACGATGACCAATGGCGGAATACATCGCGCCCGCAACCACGACAAACGCACCGAGATAACCCAACAGGTTTAACATCGGTTTGACGAAGAAATCGGGCCAGGCCATTGATAACAAATCTGAAAATAACAGCGTAAACAGCGGCGTGAGTGTAATCAGGGCACTCACTTGTGCTGCCTGCCAGCGCGCCATCGCTTCGGCCAGCGCGCCATAACCGACCAGCGTGTTAAGCCCACAAAAAATGAGGCACGCCAGTTGCCAGTCGCTTAACTGAGTAATGACACCCGGTTTCGCCAACGGCAGTAGTGCTATCGTACACAAAGTGTACAGCAAAAAGAGGATCTGCTGTGAGGCAAGTCTGCGCAATAACACCTTTTGCGCGACGCCGTAGCTCACCCAGACCGTTGCTGCCCCGACGCCAAAAATCACACCCCAGGTGTAATCTGTCAGTCGGGTAAAGATCTCAATCAGGCTGGTGTTAAAGAACATCACCAGACCACACAGCAACATGATTGCCCCGATGATCTGTGTGCCGCGCATCTTTTCCTTGAGGATAAAGACGCTGGCCACCATCATGCCAACCGGTGAAAGCTGACCAATCACCTGAGACGCGGTGGGACTTAAATACTGCAAGGAAGAGCTGAACAGAATGAAGTTACCGAACAGACCACCCGTCGCAATAGCCAGAAGCACCAGCCAGCGTGGTTTACGGAAAATCCGCAGCGGCGGCAGTTTGCCTTTTATCGCCAGAATCGCGCCAAGGCCGATACTGGCCATCAGAAAGCGATAAAACACCACTGTCGGCGGTTCCATCACTTCCAGGACCTGCTTCATAGCAATTGGCAACGCCCCCCAGCACACCGCTGTAGTGAGTGCCAGAAGAATGCCGATGCCAGCCTGCTGTTTCATGCCGGTTTTCCCTGCAGAAAATTTTCCGGGTTTTCAATGTAAAAAGCCCCGCAACACGTTGCGGGGCTTTAATCCGTTACCGGACCACGAAAAACTTACTCAGCAACGATGCTGATGTATTTACGGTTGTTCGGGCCTTTAACTTCAAATTTCACTTTACCGTCTGCTTTAGCAAACAGAGTGTGGTCACGACCGCAACCTACGTTGTTGCCAGCGTGGAATTTAGTACCACGTTGACGAACGATGATGCTACCCGCCAGAACAGATTCGCCACCGAAACGCTTAACGCCAAGACGTTTAGCTTCTGAGTCGCGACCGTTACGAGTTGAGCCGCCAGCCTTTTTATGTGCCATTTAAATCTCTCCTCAGGTCTTAGGCGCTGATGCCAGTAATTTTCACATCAGTGAACCACTGACGGTGGCCCTGCTGCTTACGGTAGTGTTTACGACGACGAAACTTAACGATTTTAACTTTCTCGCCACGACCATGAGCAACAACTTCAGCTTTAATCACGCCGCCATCAACGAAAGGAACGCCGATTTTGACTTCTTCACCGTTTGCGATCATCAGAACTTCAGCGAACTCAACAGCTTCGCCAGTTGCGATGTCCAGCTTTTCCAGGCGAATGGTCTGACCTTCGCTTACTCGGTGTTGTTTACCACCACTTTGGAAAACCGCGTACATATAGAACTCCGCTTCCGCGCACATCCTCGTGTGATTCAGAGTGCGCTATAAATATTCACAATAGGGCGCGAATATTACGCAAAACGCGAGCCTTTGACAAGTGCTACCATCAATACATGAAGAAAAAAAACACAACGCGTACGCTAACGTTTATCTGAGCCGTTTTTTCAGTACAATCAGCAATACTATTGATAAACCGAAACCTTCATTAGCCCAGTAGTCATGCGCTAAACAGAATAAGAAGCCCGGCTTTTGCGATGAATTTAGAAAAAATCAACGAGTTAACCGCGCAAGATATGGCGGGTGTGAATGCAGCAATCCTGGAGCAACTCAACTCTGATGTTCAACTCATCAATCAGTTGGGTTATTACATTGTCAGTGGCGGCGGTAAACGTATTCGCCCGATGATCGCCATCCTGGCCGCGAGAGCCATTGGCTATCAGGGAAATGATCACGTCAATATCGCGGCCCTGATTGAGTTTATCCACACAGCCACGCTGCTGCATGATGACGTGGTAGATGAATCCGATATGCGTCGCGGTAAAGCCACCGCGAACGCCGCCTTTGGCAACGCCGCCAGCGTCCTGGTCGGCGATTTTATCTATACCCGCGCCTTCCAGATGATGACGCGTCTCGGCTCGCTCAAAGTGCTGGAGGTGATGTCTGAAGCCGTGAACGTCATCGCTGAAGGCGAAGTGCTCCAGTTGATGAACGTCAACGACCCGGACATCACTGAAGAAAACTACATGCGCGTCATCTACAGTAAAACTGCGCGCCTGTTTGAAGCTGCGGCTCAGTGCTCCGGTATTCTTGCGGGCTGCACCGAGGCTCAGGAGCGGGGTCTGCAGGATTATGGCCGCTACCTGGGCACCGCGTTCCAGCTGATTGACGATCTGCTCGACTACAGCGCCGATGGCGAAACGCTGGGCAAAAACGTCGGAGACGACCTGAACGAAGGTAAACCGACCCTGCCGCTGCTGCACGCAATGCGTAACGGCACGCCAGAGCAGGCAAAGCTTATCCGCGAAGCGATCGAGCAAGGAAACGGAAGACATCTTCTGGAACCCGTACTGGAAACAATGGCGATCTGTGGATCGCTGGACTGGACGCGTCAGCGCGCAGAAGAAGAAGCCGACAAAGCCATTGCCGCTATTCAGGTTATCCCAGACAGCCCATGGCGAGATGCGCTAATCGGGCTGGCACACATCGCCGTTCAGCGCGATCGTTAAGTTCCTTTTTCTCCCCGCGGCATTCGCGGGGAGTTTCAATAAGTTCCAAAAACACCCAATCTAACGTTACACATTCGGCTAACATGCCGTGTGTATAAAGCCTTGATATATTCTGAATGTTGCATCCTGTTATTCGAACTTTTTAGAACGACCGTTCGAAGAAGGTATAATCGCCATGTCAGTTCAGCCGAAATGACGTGGACGTATTTGAACCAGAGGACAGGATATGGATAAGAAATTTATCGACTGGCATTCGGCCGACATAATTGCCGCATTGCGCAAAAAAGGGACATCGCTGGCAGCCGAATCGCGACGAAGTGGATTAAGTTCTTCTACGCTGGCTAACGCGTTAACCCGTCCGTGGCCCAAGGGAGAGTTGATCATTGCCAGTGCGCTGGAAACGCAGCCTTGGATTATCTGGCCCTCGCGTTACCACGATCCCATTACCCACGAATTTATCGACAGAACACGCATGATGCGCAAGAAGACAGAGGGAAAAGAGCGCCAGAACTGACGCTTTGACTCAGACAGGAACAGCAACCCCCCGGTCAATATTGGCAGGGGGCTGCGGGAACGATTACTCGCCCTTCACACGCTCGATATTTGCACCCAGCGCGCGCAGTTTGTCTTCAATACGCTCGTAGCCGCGATCGATATGATAGATACGATCCACAATCGTCGTCCCTTCCGCAATACAACCCGCCAGCACCAGGCTCGCAGAGGCACGTAAATCCGTTGCCATCACCTGCGCACCAGACAACGTTTCTACACCGTGGCAGATAACTGTATTGCTCTCGATTTCTGCGTGTGCACCCATACGGATCAGTTCCGGTACGTGCATGAAGCGGTTTTCGAAAATGGTTTCAGTGATGAAGCCAGTCCCTTCCGCCACCAGGTTCAGCAGCGTGAATTGCGCCTGCATATCCGTCGGGAAAGCCGGGTGTGGTGCCGTACGCACGTTCACCGCTTTTGGACGGTTGCCGTGCATATCCAGGCTGATCCAGTCTTCCCCGATTTCGATATCCGCACCTGCGTCACGCAGTTTTGCCAGAACCGCATCCAGCGTGTCCGGCTGCGCGTTGCGGCAGATGATTTTGCCGCCAGAAATGGCAGCTGCAACCAGGAAAGTACCGGTCTCGATACGGTCTGGCAGAACACGGTACACACCGCCGCCCAGGCGCTCAACGCCTTCGATGGTAATGCGATCGGTACCCTGCCCGGTGATCTTCGCGCCCAGCGCCACGAGGAAGTTCGCGGTATCCACGATTTCCGGCTCACGCGCGGCGTTTTCGATAACCGTAGTTCCTTCAGCCAGCGTCGCCGCAGACATGATGGTGACGGTCGCGCCAACGCTCACTTTATCCATCACAATGTGCGCGCCTTTCAGACGGCCATTGACGGACGCTTTCACGTACCCTTCTTCCAGCTTGATCTCTGCGCCCAGTTTTTCCAGACCAAAGATGTGCAGGTCAACAGGACGTGCACCGATAGCACAGCCGCCCGGCAGAGACACCTGGCCCTGACCAAAACGAGCCACCAGCGGGCCAAGCGCCCAGATGGATGCACGCATGGTTTTTACCAGATCGTATGGTGCGGAGAAGTTATTGACGTTGCTGGCATCGATCCACACGGAACCATTGCGCTCCACTTTGGTGCCCAGCTGAGTGAGCAACTTCATGGTGGTGTCGATATCTTTCAGTTTCGGTACGTTCTGGATTTCTACCGGCTCTTCCGCAAGCAGTGCGGCGAAGAGGATCGGCAGCGCAGCGTTTTTCGCGCCGGAAATTGTGACTTCGCCCTGGAGACGCGTAGGTCCCTGTACACGAAATTTGTCCATGATGTGCTCTCTTATGAATTCAACCGTGCTGCGGGCTAGAGACCCTCAGCTCAAAAACCGTTTAGCTTGCGATCGCGTTCCCACTCTTGCGGGGTATACGCTTTGATCGACAGAGCGTGAATGCGATTATCTGCAATGTATTCCATCAGCGGCGCGTAGACAGCCTGCTGTTTTTTCACACGGCTCATGCCGTCGAAAATCTCACCCACAGCAATAACCTGAAAGTGACTGCCATCGCCAGTGACGTGGACTTCCTGAAGGGAGAGTGCGTTCATCAGCACTGTCTGGATTTCATGATTTTCCATGGGTTCTAAATCATCGGGTAGTGAAACAAGCCCAACATCTTAGAGCAAAGTGACGCAGGCTTAAACAGGCAAAAAGCCCCGACGATGAAACAGTCGAGGCTTTCAGAAGTAACGCACTGAAAATATTAACGAGGTAAAACGTCTTCGGGCAGATTATAGAGCTGCACCAGCGTCAGCACCTTTTCGCTGACCCCGCTTAACGTGACCGCCTGGCCCAGCTTTTTACCTTCAGCCACCAGATGGACCAGCAGCGCAACGCCTGCCGTATCCACGCGGGTAACGTGGGTTAAATCGATAAGCTTAACGCCCTGCATGATGTCACGACGCACATCCCACAGGGGGTTCAGCAAATCCTGGTCAAGTTCACCGGACAGCGCGAGTTTGTCGCCTTCACGCGACCAGCTAAATGGCTGCGTCATTACTTTTTCTCGTCCAGAGAAATTTTCTGGCTGGAGATCGATTTCAGCTGTGCGGTCAGGCCATCAATACCTTTAGTACGCAGCAGATCGCTCCACTCGTTCTGTTTGGTCGTGATCATGCTCACCCCTTCGGCGATCATGTCATAGGCCTGCCAGTTGCCCGTCTGGGAGTTTTTACGCCACTGGAAATCCAGGCGCACCGGAGGACGGCCGTTCGGATCGATAATGGTCACACGAATCGGTACGATGGTCGCGTCACCCAGCGGTTGTTCCGGAGCAATTTGATAGGTCTGGCCGTGGTACATTGCCAGCGCCTGGCCGTACGCCTGTTTCAGGTATTCACGGAAAGCGGCAAAGTAAGCATCGCGCTGCGCAGGAGTCGCATCTTTGTAATAGCGGCCCAGCACCAGCGCCCCCGCATATTTCACCTGCACATACGGCAGCAATTCCTGATCCACCACATCACGCAGGTAATCCGGGTTTGCACGAATTTTAGGTTGCTCGTTTTTCAGGCGATCAAAGGTCTTCTGCGCCGCCTCATCCATCAGTTTATAGGGGTTGCTCTGATCCGCAGCAACAGCTGCACTCAACGGGGCAATCACCAGCATGGCAACCATTAACAGTCGTTTAATCATGAATTACTTCTCCTGAGATGAATTCGTCGTGCCAGGGGTCGGCGCGACGTCAGTTTGGCCTTCACTCTGTGCAGAGGTATCGTCTGATTTCTTATCATCTCCTTTACCGCTGTAAAGGAACTGACCAATCATATCTTCAAGCACCATGGCTGACTTCGTATCCTGAATCACGCCGCCGTCTTTAAGAATAGACGTTCCCAGCTCAGGATCTTCAAAGCCGACGTTCAGCGCCAGGTATTGCTCGCCCAGCAGACCGGACGTGCGAATAGACAGCGAACTGGTGTCCGGAATGTGGTTGTAGCGCTCTTCGATATCCATTTCGACGCGTGGCAGATAGGTCTTTTCATCCAGCGTGATGTCTGAAACGCGGCCAATCACCACACCGCCGATGCGCACCGGCGAACGGGCTTTCAGACCACCGATATTATCGAAGGTCGCATAGAGACGATAAGTGGGTTCAGTCCGAATGGAGGTGATATCCGCCGCTCTGAGACAGATAAACAGCGCAGCCAGAAGCGCCAGCAGCAGAAACACACCTACCCAAATTTCACTTTTTCTTGTTTGCATGAACTCAATTCCCAAACATCAGTGCGGTGAGCACAAAATCCAGGCCAAGAACGGCCAGCGACGAATGAACCACAGTACGCGTTGTCGCGCGACTGATGCCCTCAGAAGTTGGTATCGCGTCATATCCGTTGAACAACGCAATCCAGGTCACAGTCACGGCGAATACCGCGCTCTTAATCAGGCAGTTCACCAGGTCCATGCGCAGATCGACGGCATCCTGCATTGCAGACCAGAAGAAACCAGCATCAATCCCTTTCCACTGCACGCCAACTAATGAACCGCCCCAGATACCGACGGCGACAAACAGTATGGTCAGCAGCGGCAGAGAGATCACCCCCGCCCAGAAACGCGGCGAGATCACGCGGCGCAGCGGGTCGACCGCCATCATCTCCATACTGGAGAGCTGTTCCGTCGCGCGCATCAGGCCAATTTCGGCGGTTAACGCGGAACCGGCGCGGCCGGCGAATAACAGTGCCGCCACCACCGGGCCAAGCTCACGCAGGAGCGAAAGCGCCACCAGCATACCGAGACTGGTTTCTGCACTGTAGGTGGTCAGCACCAGATAGCCCTGCAGCCCCAGCACCATGCCGATAAACAGACCCGACACGATGATAATCAGCATCGACAGTACGCCGACATTATAGAGCTGACGAATCAGCAACGGGGAGTGTTTGCGGAATTCCGGCTTACCCACCAGCGCATTGAACAACATCAACCCGGCACGCCCGAACGTCCTGATGGTTTTTATGCCACGGTGTCCAAGGGCGGCCAACGCATTTAACAGCATCAGCGGCTTAACTCCCTATTCCCAGTAAATCGTGATGATAGTCACCCGCCGGATAACGGAACGGCACAGGACCATCCGCTATCCCGTCGAGGAACTGGCGAACGCGCGGGTCACTGTTGTTCTGCAGCGCCTGAGCACCGCCGTGGGCGACGATCTTTTTATCCGCCACAATATAGGCGTAATCCGCGATGCTCAGTACCTCTGGCACATCGTGTGATACCACAATGCATGTGACACCCAGCGAGCTGTTCAGTTCTGAAATCAATTTCACCAGCACGCCCATGGTAATCGGGTCCTGGCCGACGAAAGGTTCATCGAACATGATTAAATCGGGTTCGAGCGCAATCGCACGCGCCAGTGCGGCACGACGCGCCATCCCGCCGGACAGCTCTGATGGCATCAGTTTGGCCGCCCCGCGCAATCCCACGGCTTCCAGCTTCATCATCACCGTCGTTTTCAACAGTTCCGGGGAGAGACGCGTATGCTCGCGCAACGGATAGGCGACGTTATCAAAGACGTTCATGTCGGTGAATAGCGCGCCAGACTGAAACAGCATGCTCATCCGTTTACGGACGGTATACAGGCGTGAGCGCGACATCTGCGGAACATTTTCACCGTCGAAAAGAATTTCACCGCGGTCCGGTGGGATCTGACCACCAATCAGACGCAGCAGTGTGGTTTTGCCGATACCGGATGGCCCCATGATCGCGGTGATCTTACCCCGCGGCACCGTCAGCGTGATGTTTTCGAATATCAATCGGTTAGCGCGCGAGAAGCTGACGTCACGGACGTCGACTAAATTCGCCATCGTTTGGCTCATTTAACGTTCCTTTCTTTCCCATCAAGGTTAAGCATGGCGCTTAATTCAGCCTTAAACCCGACATTTTTGCAGATAATTATCCGCTCAGGTTAGCGAAAGCTGGCATTTGTTTTACTTTTCCGGCGCATAAAGTCAAAATTAGGAATTCGTTACGTCTACAGACTGCATGCGGCGCCAGAGATTCATTCTCAGTGGACCGGCGAGTATACCTGAATAAAGGATTTTTGATGCTTTTAGCAACGGCACTGTTAATAATTGGTTTACTTCTGGTGGTCTACAGTGCTGACC
The DNA here is from genome assembly GCF_050435885.1 of Lelliottia sp. 489. Lineage (NCBI taxonomy): Bacteria > Pseudomonadati > Pseudomonadota > Gammaproteobacteria > Enterobacterales > Enterobacteriaceae > Lelliottia > Lelliottia sp. 489. The sequence continues at coordinate 122,186 of NZ_JBNDLC010000007.1, forward strand.
GTTTGGTTTTCGCCGCATCCATCCTGTGCAGACTCTTTGGGATACCGCCGCTGATTATTGGCATGACGGTGGTGAGCGTCGGCACATCGCTTCCGGAAATTATTGTCTCTGTTTCCGCGTCGCTCCATGGCCAGGTCGATCTCGCCATTGGTACCGCGATCGGCTCGAATATCGTTAATATTTTATTGATCCTTGGCCTTGCCGCACTGCTGCATCCATTTCGCGTGGATTCTGATGTTCTGCGCCGCGAATTGCCGCTAATGTTAATTGTCAGCCTGCTGGCAGGCTATGTGCTTTATGATGGGCAACTGACCTTCGACGACGGTATTTTACTGCTGGCGCTGGCGATCATCTGGCTGCTCTATATCGTCAAGATTGCCCGGCTGGCGGAAAAACAGGGGAATGATAGCCTGACGCGTGAGCAGGTGGCTGAACTTCCGCGTGAAGGCACCCTGCCCGTTGCCTTGCTGTGGCTCGGCGTGGCGCTGATTATTATGCCGATGGCCACCCGCATGGTCGTCGACAACGCCACAGTACTGGCCAACTACTTCGCGATTAGCGAACTGACGATTGGCCTGACGGTAATTGCGATCGGTACCAGCCTGCCAGAACTGGCCACGGCGATCGCGGGCGCACGGAAAGGCGAAGGTGATATCGCAATTGGCAATATCATTGGCTCGAATATCTTCAACATCGCTATCGTTATGGGTTTACCCGCGCTGATTGCGCCAGGGGCATTTAATCCGCTGGCCTTCTCCCGCGATTACGGTGTGATGCTGTTCGTCAGCGTGATTTTCGCCCTGCTCTGCTGGCGGCGGAAGCAGCAAATAGGCAAAGGGGCGGGTGCCTTGCTGACAGGTGGTTTTATCGTATGGATGGCGATGCTGTACTGGCTGTCGCCTCTTCTCTCTGGGTAAACGGAAACGCATTATGTCGCAAATAGAATTGCAGCCGGGTTTTGACTTTCAGAAAGCAGGCAAAAAAGTTCTGGAGATTGAACGTGAAGGTCTGGCGCAGTTAGATCAATACATAAATCAAGACTTTAGCCAGGCATGTGAGCAAATTGCCGCCTGCACCGGTAAAGTCGTGGTGATGGGAATGGGCAAATCCGGTCACATCGGTCGTAAAATGGCCGCGACCTTCGCCAGTACCGGCACGTCGTCCTTCTTCGTCCATCCGGGTGAAGCCGCCCATGGCGATCTCGGAATGGTCACGCCGCAGGACGTGGTGATTGCGCTGTCTAACTCCGGTGAATCCAACGAAATCCTGGCGCTGATCCCGGTGCTCAAGCGCCTGCACGTTCCCCTCATTTGCATGACCAGTCGCCCGGAGAGCAGCATGGCGCGCGCGGCGGATATTCACCTGTGCGTGAAAGTCCCGCAAGAGGCCTGCCCGCTCGGCCTGGCGCCGACATCCAGCACCACTGCGGCGCTGGTGATGGGCGATGCCCTCGCCGTGGCGCTGCTCGAAGCACGTGGCTTTACCCCCGAAGATTTTGCCCTCTCTCACCCAGGCGGCGCGCTCGGACGTAAACTTCTGCTGCGCGTGAATGATATTATGCACACCGGCGCGGAAATCCCGCACGTCAGCAAAGATGCCTCGCTGCGTGATGCGCTGCTGGAAATCACCCGTAAAAATCTCGGAATGACGGTCATTTGCGACGACCTGATGAAGATCGAAGGGATCTTCACCGACGGTGATTTGCGTCGCGTCTTCGATATGGGCGTTGACGTGCGCACGCTGGGCATTGCAGATGTAATGACTCCCGGCGGAATTCGGGTCCGGCCTGGTACGCTGGCGGTGGAAGTTTTGAACCTGATGCAGTCCCGTCATATTACCTCAGCCATGGTTGCCGATGGCGACCAACTGCTGGGTGTGGTACATATGCATGATCTTCTGCGCGCAGGCGTAGTGTAATGAAGGATAAGACAATGAGTAATGCGGGTGCATCCCTTGCAACCTGTTATGGCCCGGTCAGTACGCAGATGATGGCAAAGGCGGAAAACATCCGTCTGCTTATTCTGGATGTGGATGGTGTGCTGTCCGATGGCTTAATTTTTATGGGCAATAACGGCGAAGAGCTGAAGGCATTCAACGTGCGCGACGGCTACGGAATTCGCTGTGCGATCACATCCGGCATCGAAGTTGCTATCATCACCGGGCGTAAGGCTAAACTGGTAGAAGATCGCTGCGAAACATTAGGCATTACCCATTTGTATCAGGGGCAATCCGACAAAATGGTCGCGTTCCGGGATTTGCTGGCGAAGCTTGCCATCGCCCCTGAAAACGTCGCCTACGTTGGAGACGATCTGATCGACTGGCCGGTCATGGCTGAAGTCGGGTTGAGCATCGCCGTGGCGGATGCCCATCCTTTGCTGATTCCGCGCGCTGACTATGTCACCCGGATCAACGGCGGTCGCGGCGCCGTTCGTGAAGTCTGCGATTTGTTACTGCTGGCGCAGGGCAAGCTTGATGAGGCCAAAGGGCAATCGATATGAGTAAAACCAGACGTTGGGTTATCATTCTGCTTTCACTGGCCGTACTGGTTCTGATTGGCGTGAATCTCGCCGACCAGGACGACACGCCGGATGAAGTGGTCAGCACCAATGATCCAACCTACAAAAGCGACCACAGCGACACCGTGGTTTACAGCCCTGAAGGCGCCCTGAACTATCGCCTGATTGCGCAGCATGTAGAGTATTTTTCCGATGATGGCATCTCGTGGTTCACCCGGCCGGTGATGACCACATTTGATACCAACAAAATTCCAACGTGGTCGATTAAATCTGACAGAGCAAAATTGACGAATGACCGTATGCTTTATTTGTATGGTCATGTTGAAGTCAACGCCCTGACGCCAGATTCTCAACTGCGCAAAATTACTACGGATAATGCCCAGATCAACCTGGTCACCCAGGATGTCACGTCTCAGGATCTGGTGACGTTATACGGCACAACATTTAATTCCAGCGGTCTAAGAATGCGCGGGAACTTACGCAGCAAAAACGCCGAGCTGATTGAAAAGGTTAGAACCTCCTATGAAATTCAAAACAAACAAACTCAGCCTTAACTTTATCATTGCCAGCGCGCTGCTGGCCGCCAGTCTCCCCGCGCTTGCTGTTACGGGCGACACTGAGCAGCCTATCCATATCGAATCTGACACTCAGTCGCTTGATATGCAGGGTAACGTCGTGACCTTTACCGGCAACGTCGTCATGACCCAGGGCACAATCAAAATCAATGCCGACAAAGTGGTTGTCACCCGTCCGGGCGGCGAGCAGGGCAAAGAGATTATTGATGGCTACGGTAATCCGGCCACCTTCTATCAGATGCAGGATAACGGCAAGCCGGTGAAAGGCCGCGCCTCTCATATGCACTACGAGCTGGCTAAAGATCTCGTCATCCTGACCGGCAATGCCTATCTGGAACAGCTGGATAGCAACATCACAGGCGATAAGATCACTTATCTGGTGAAAGAGCAGAAAATGCAGGCTTTCAGCGAAAAAGGTAAGCGCGTCACTACCGTTCTGGTTCCGTCTCAGCTGCAGGACAAGAACAAAGACCAGGCCCCGGCACAGAAAAAGAGTAACTAATTCGTTATGGCAACATTAACTGCAAAGAACCTCGCCAAAGCCTATAAAGGCCGCCGCGTCGTGGAAGATGTCAGTCTGACCGTAAACTCCGGCGAAATCGTGGGCCTGTTAGGCCCAAACGGTGCGGGCAAAACCACCACCTTTTACATGGTGGTCGGCATCGTTTCACGCGATGCGGGCAACATTATCATTGATGATGAAGACATCAGCCTGCTGCCACTGCATGCGCGCGCACGTCGTGGTATTGGCTATCTGCCGCAGGAAGCGTCGATTTTCCGTCGTCTGAGCGTGTTCGACAACCTGATGGCTGTGCTGCAAATCCGTGACGATTTGACCTCCGAGCAGCGTCAGGATCGTGCCAACGAGCTGATGGAAGAGTTCCACATCGAACATCTGCGTGACAGCCTCGGCCAGGCGCTGTCCGGTGGTGAACGCCGCCGCGTGGAAATCGCCCGTGCGCTTGCCGCGAATCCAAAATTTATCCTGCTGGATGAACCTTTTGCGGGCGTTGACCCTATCTCCGTCATCGACATCAAACGTATTATCGAGCATTTGCGCGACAGCGGCCTCGGTGTGCTCATCACGGACCACAACGTACGTGAAACGCTGGCAGTTTGTGAACGCGCTTATATCGTCAGCCAGGGCCATTTAATCGCCCACGGCACGCCACTCGAAATCCTCGAAGACGAGCATGTGAAGCGTGTGTACCTTGGGGAAGACTTCAGACTCTGATAGGGTAGAGGTTAAGTCACGCCAAAGCGGGGAAAAACGCTCTGAACATGAAGCAAGGTTTGCAATTACGGCTCAGCCAGCAACTGGCGATGACGCCACAGCTACAACAGGCGATTCGTCTGTTGCAGCTGTCCACGTTAGAACTTCAGCAGGAACTCCAGCAGGCGCTGGACAGTAACCCCCTGCTGGAGCAAACCGATCTTCATGACGAGGTTGATACCCAAGAAAAGCAGGACACCGAATCGCTTGATACCGCAGACGCTCTTGAGCAAAAAGAGATGCCGGACGAGCTACCGCTAGACGCCAGCTGGGATGAAATCTACACCGCCGGAACCCCTTCCGGGACGCGTGCAGATTACCAGGATGACGAGCTACCGGTCTATCAGGGTGAAACCACCCAGTCCCTGCAGGATTATCTGATGTGGCAGGTGGAGCTGACGCCATTCACCGAAACCGATCGCGCGATTGCTACCTCGATTGTCGATGCCGTGGATGACACTGGCTATTTGACCGTTTCTCTGGAAGATATTCTGGAGAGCATCGGAAACGGCGATATCGATCTCGATGAGATCGAAGCGGTGCTAAAACGCATCCAGCGCTTTGACCCGGTCGGCGTGGCGGCGAAAGACCTGCGTGATTGCCTGTTGATCCAGCTGTCGCAGTTTGCGAAAGAGACGCCGTGGATCGACGAAGCGCGATTGATCATCAGCGATCACCTCGATCTGCTGGCGAATCACGACTTCCGCTCGCTGATGCGCGTCACTCGTCTGAAAGAAGATGTGCTGAAAGAGGCGGTGAATCTGATTCAGTCCCTCGATCCACGCCCCGGACAGTCGATCCAGACCAGCGAACCCGAGTACGTCATTCCTGACGTTCTGGTACGCAAACACAATGGCCGCTGGGCCGTTGAACTGAATTCCGACAGCATTCCTCGCCTGCAAATCAATCAGCAATACGCCTCCATGTGCACCAGCGTGCGCAACGACTCCGACAATCAATATATTCGTAGCAATCTTCAGGAAGCGCGCTGGCTGATCAAAAGCCTCGAAAGCCGAAATGATACGCTGCTACGGGTGAGTCGTTGCATCGTCGAACAGCAGCAGGCGTTTTTCGATCAGGGCGAAGAGTTTATGAAACCGATGGTGCTGGCGGATATCGCCCAGGCCGTCGAGATGCACGAATCGACCATTTCGCGTGTGACTACGCAGAAATATCTGCACAGCCCGCGCGGTATTTTTGAGCTTAAGTATTTCTTCTCCAGCCATGTGAATACCGAAGGCGGTGGCGAAGCCTCGTCAACGGCCATTCGCGCACTGGTGAAGAAGTTGATCGCCGCGGAAAACCCCGCGAAGCCACTGAGTGACAGTAAGTTAACCACCATGCTGTCCGACCAGGGTATTATGGTGGCACGTCGTACTGTTGCGAAGTATCGAGAGTCTTTATCCATTCCGCCGTCTAACCAGCGTAAACAACTGGTTTGACACAACCGATAAGGAAGACACTATGCAGCTCAACATCACAGGACAGAATGTCGAGATCACTGAAGCCTTGCGTGATTTTGTGAATACAAAATTCGCCAAACTGGAGCAGTATTTCGAGAGGATCAATCAGGTCTACATTGTGTTAAAAGTGGAGAAAGTGACTCATATCTCGGACGCAACCCTGCATGTCAACGGGGGCGAAATCCATGCCAGTGCGGAAGGGCAAGACATGTATGCGGCTATCGACGGCTTGATTGACAAGCTGGCACGACAGCTTAATAAACATAAAGATAAACTGAAACAACACTAATTGTCCGGGCAGTTAACGGGTGCAGGGCGGCCTGTTGTCAAACACAACAGGCCATTTGTACAGTTAGCGCTTAGGTGAAATTATGATGAACAACGATTCCTCGCTTCAATTGAGTAATGTCCTTAACCAGGAATGTACCCGCAGTGGCGTTCACTGTCAGAGCAAAAAACGGGCTCTGGAAATTATCAGTGAACTGGCTGCAAAACAGTTAAGCCTGCCGCCTCAGGTGGTATTCGAGGCCATTCTGACCCGTGAAAAAATGGGCAGTACCGGCATCGGCAATGGCATCGCCATTCCGCATGGCAAACTGGAAGAAGACACATTACGCGCCGTGGGCGTTTTTGTGCAGCTTGAAACGCCTATCGCTTTTGATGCGATTGATAACCAGCCGGTTGATTTGCTTTTCGCTCTGCTGGTGCCTGCTGACCAGACGAAAACCCATTTGCATACGCTTTCTCTGGTCGCAAAACGTCTGGCGGATAAAACAATTTGCCGCCGTCTGCGCGCAGCCCAAAGTGATGAAGAGCTGTACCAAATTATCACCGAAGCGGAAGGCAATCAGGATGATGCGTAACCAGGAGATGGCCTTCACATCTGCAGTCGTGAGGAGAAACGGAACATGGTGCTGATGATCGTCAGCGGTCGTTCAGGCTCGGGGAAATCCGTGGCCCTGCGAGCGCTCGAAGATATGGGATTTTACTGCGTCGACAACCTTCCGGTTGTCCTGCTGCCCGACCTGGCGCGAACGCTTGCTGACCGGCAGATCTCTGCGGCGGTCAGTATCGACGTGCGCAACATGCCGGAATCCCCGGAAATCTTTGAAGAGGCGATGAACAGCCTGCCGGATAACTTCACGCCGCAGCTGCTGTTCCTTGACGCTGACCGTAACACGCTAATCCGTCGCTACAGTGACACCCGTCGTTTACACCCCCTTTCCAGCAAGAATCTGTCGCTTGAAAGTGCCATCGACGAAGAGAGCGATCTGCTGGAACCGCTGCGTTCCCGTGCGGATCTGATCGTCGATACCTCTGAAATGTCCGTGCATGAGCTGGCAGAAATGCTGCGTACCCGCCTGCTGGGTAAACGCGAGCGCGAGCTGACCATGGTGTTCGAATCCTTTGGCTTCAAACACGGTATTCCAATCGATGCGGATTATGTATTCGACGTACGATTCCTGCCGAACCCGCACTGGGACCCGAAACTGCGTCCAATGACCGGTCTGGACAAGCCCGTGGCAGCATTCCTCGATCGTCACACAGAAGTTCACAATTTTATCTACCAGACGCGAAGCTACCTTGAGCTATGGTTACCTATGCTGGAAACCAACAATCGTAGCTACCTGACGGTCGCAATTGGTTGTACCGGCGGTAAACATCGTTCGGTGTATATTGCCGAACAGCTGGCTGATTACTTCCGCTCACGCGGTAAAAACGTTCAGTCTCGTCATCGCACGCTGGAAAAACGTAAAACATGACCGTAAAACATACCGTTGAAATCACCAACAAGCTGGGCATGCATGCACGCCCGGCGATGAAACTGTTTGAACTGATGCAAGGATTTGATGCGGAAGTGCTGCTGCGTAACGATGAAGGCACAGAAGCAGAAGCCAACAGCGTGATTGCGCTGCTGATGCTGGATTCCGCAAAGGGCCGACAGATTGAAGTGGAAGCGACCGGTCCGCAGGAAGTCGAAGCACTGGCTGCGGTCGTCGCGCTGTTCAACGCCGGATTTGATGAGGATTAAGTCCTCATCTGTACAATTTATTCCTGGTCATAAACCCTTCCCCGCCCAACTGTCGCATCTGGCGCATGATCCACGCCTGACGGTTGCGGACATACCCGGACGGGGCATCCGCTTTATAGCGAATCGGGTTAGGTAACACCGCGGCCAGCAGTGCGGCCTCGGCTTGGGTCAGACGGCTGGCGGGTTTGTGGAAATAGCGTTGTGCCGCCGCCTCCACGCCAAACACCCCATCACCAAACTCAGCGATATTGAGATACACCGTCAGAATGCGTTTTTTACTCCAGACGGTCTCCATGCCCAGCGTCAGACCCGCCTCCAGCCCTTTGCGCACCCAGCTTCTGCCATCCCATAAAAACAGGTTTTTCGCCGTCTGCTGAGAGAGCGTCGAGGCACCGCGCACGCGATTTTCATTCCGTTCATTGTGCGCCAGCGCTTTTTCAATCGCCGAGACGTCAAAGCCCCAGTGTTCCGGGAATTTCTGATCTTCCGCCGCGATAACCGCCAGTCCCATCCACGGGGAGATTTCGTCCATGCTCACCCAGTCCGAGTGTGCCACATAGCTAAAATCACCCGTTAGCCATGCGCCGAGCTGGCGCTCAACCATGACCGCAGAAAACGGCACTGGCACAATGCTGAAGAGCGCGATGCCACCGCCCCAGAACACCGCAAGCGCCAGCAGCGCGCGCAGCACAATGCGTTTCACCCAGGCGACAGGAGAGCGATTTTTACTCACCGGGACAGCACCAGCACGCGTTCGACCAGTTTCTCAATACCGACGGCAGCTTCAGCGATAGTCTGCGCCAGCATATAGGCGGGTGTAGTCACGATTTTATTGTCCTCGTCGACCACGATATCTTCCACCGGGCACGGTACATGCTCGCCGCCCATCTCTTCGATCACTTCAGCGGTATCGATGTCAGTGCCGATGGTCAGGCGCAGCGGGAAATCAAAAATCTTAGGCAGCATCGCAGGGGCGATGCACATAAAGCCCAGCGGTTTTCCTGCGGCGTGCATGCGCTGCGCCAGCGCTTTCAGCGCATCATCGACCCGACACTCGCTGCCCTGACTGGCGAAATTACTCAAATTTTTGGCGGCACCAAAACCACCTGGCACGATCAGGGCATCCAGCTCCTCGGCATTGGCCTGTGCCAGCGGCTGGATATTGCCACGGGCAATGCGCGCCGCTTCAATCAGCACATTGCGGGTTTCCGGCATTAATTCACCAGATAAATGATTGATAACATCCGTCTGGCTTTTATCCGGCGCAAAACAGACCGCTTCTGCACCCTGTTTCGCCAGTGCGAGCAGCGTCAGAACTGACTCATGAATCTCTGCGCCGTCGTAAACGCCGCAGCCGCTCAGTACAACACCTACCTTTTTCATTTCGCCGTCCCTTCTCTCCAACTCTCTGAAGCACATTAAAAATTCTGATTAAAACGCTATGCTTCACACATTTCACTGATTCCTGTAACAAATCATTTAAGATTTGCTATCTTAACTGCGTGCGGCCTAAATTTTCGGGCAGCGTCCATGCAGTCACAATACTAAAAAAACAGGCGCTGCCAAGATTTCCCTGGTGTTGGCGCAGTATTCGCGCACCCCGGTTTAGCCGGGGTCATTTTTTGGTATTTTCCACCCACGCTTTCAACACATCCACATCGTTCTGCCACTCTTGTTTCATCTCCTCAACCCATTCACCTACGTTATCCCACCACGCCGGTAAATCTGGAGACTGGATCTGCTGACCCAACTGCTGCAAATGGCGTAACCCGACCGATCCGGCAGCGCCTTTAATTTTGTGCCCCTCTTCGACGATGCCTTTCTGGTCGCGCGCCGTCAGATTGGACTCCAGCACGCTTAAATAGCCCGGCATCATTTTCTCGAACACTGCCACACCGTCGGTGATCAGTTTCGGCCCGACCAGATCGATGTACTGCTCCAGCATGGCGATATCCAGAAGTGATTGTGCTTTTTCGCTCTCTACAGGCGTCATCGTGCTCTCCTCTTCATCACAGGTATCCCAGAATTTTTTGATCATAGCGGTCAGGGCTGGCACCGCCAGCGGTTTGCTGAGCACATCGTCCATACCGGCATCGAGGTACTCTTTTTTGTCCTTCAGGACGTTAGCGGTCAGGGCCACCAGCGGCGGTAATTCATCGCGAGCGAAACGACGCGTCAGCTCGCGGGAGATGTCCAGCCCGGTCATATCCGGGAGCTGAATATCCAGCAGCACGAGGTCATACTCACCCGGCGTAAACATCTCCAGCGCGGCAGTGCCGGTCATCGCCACATCGACGCTGTTACCCAGTTTTTCGAGCACCGACCGGGCGACAATCACGTTCAGCTCAATATCTTCAACCAGTAGAACATGAAGGGCGGGCAGCGGCAGTTCATCGTTCTCGAAGGTATCTTCCACCTCTTCAGCAACCGCAGGGGCATGTACCGTCAACGTAAAGACAGAGCCTTTCCCCTGCTGGCTGGAGACGGTGATATCCCCGCCCATGCTCTTCGCCAGACGGCGCGAAACGGCCAGGCCAATCCCGGTGCCCGTTGCCGGTTTCCCGCCGTGGCTGTCTTTCACCTGATAATACATGGCGAAGATTTTGTCCTGCTCCTCCTGCGGAATGCCGATGCCGGAGTCTTCCACCTCAAAGTGCAACATATCGCCTGCATCGAAGCGAATACGCACTACCACTTCCCCTTTCTGGGTGAACTTGACGGCGTTGCTGATGAGGTTCCACAGGATCTGGCGCAGACGCGTACCGTCCGTCACCACTTTATGCGGCAGCGGCAGTGAAGGCTCCAGCACAAAGCGCAGCCCTTTCTGCTGCGCCTGCAGACCGGAGAGATTCTCCAGATCCGCCAGGAATCCGGTGAAATCGACAGGCTGATTATCCAGCTGGACTTTTCGGCGTTCCATCTTATCCATATCAATAATATCGTTGAAGATATTGCCGAGGGTCACGGCGGAAACGTGGATAGTTTTGAGGTATTTTTCCTGTTCGCCGGTCAGTTCCGTGTCCAGCAGAATACGGCTAAGCCCCACGATGCCGTTCAACGGCGTACGCAGCTCATGGCTGATGGTCGAGATGAAGGTGGTCTTGTCGCGGCTGGCACGCTCTAGCGCGTCCTGATAACGCTTACGCTCGGTAATATCGCGGCCAAAGCCCATCAGGCCGTGGCGTTTGCCCACGCGGTCGTAATAAGGCACTTTACGAATTTCAAAGCAGGCTTTGCGCCCGTCGGGGTAATCCAGCCACTGCTCGTAGGTGAGAGAGACATTATGGCGGAACACCTTCTCGTCGGTTTCAATAACCTTGGCCGCCGCCTCTTCCGAGTAGACATCCTGCGGTTTAAGGTGAATCAGCTGTTTCTCACTTTTTCCCGTCAGCAGCTCCATCGCCCGGTTACAGCCGGAGAACTCTTTATCTTCGTTACGATAGAAAACCAGATCCGGTGAAGCGTCGAGGAACGAGCGCAGGAAGGAAGATTGCTGCTCCAGCTGAATCTGCGTGACTTCACGCTCTTTCATCTCAACCTTCAGCTGCTCAAGGGTCGCCTGACGTTCGGCTTCCGCTTTTTCACGATCCGAAATCTCCTGGTTCAGCTGCGCAATGTTGTCTTTTAGCTGGACGTTAAGCTTGAGGTCACGCTCGCGCATCTCCTCCAGTTTCTGCACCAGACGGGAGAGCCGCTGGCGTGACTCTTCCAGCTGTTCCACCACCACCGAGAGAAAATAGACCGCCCACGGAGTGATCAGCAGGCCGAAGAAGATCGAGCGGATAACGTCGATACTTTCGACCTGGCCGTGCAGCACCATGGTTACCGCCATCTGCACGACAATCGCCAGCACCACCAGCGCCAGAGCCAACAGCAATGAGAAACGCACCAGGCCGAGCTTCATCATCAGGTCGACGTAGTACTGCGCAAGCATACGAATTTGCTTCATAGGGGATCCCTTCACGACTTCATCGCTCAATAATACTCAAATTCCGGGCAAGGCGTTGAAGGTTGTGTGAAAAAGTGCGGCGTGAATCAGGAGATTAGCCTCACTCCCGGCGATTCGGGAGTGAGGAAGAGGTGCGATCAGGAGCGTCTGAGAAGCAGCCAGAGGCTGATCAGGAAGAACGACGCGCTTGGCAGCAGCGCACCGATCAGCGGTGGAATACCGTAGACCAGCGTCAGCGGGCCAAAGATCTGGTCCAGCACGTAGAAAACAAAGCCAAAGCTGATACCGGTGACCACACGCACGCCCATCGGCACGCTACGCAGCGGCCCGAAGATGAACGACAGCGCCATCAGCATCATTACCGCCACGGACATTGGCTGGAAGATTTTGCTCCACATGTTGAGCTGATAACGCCCGGCATCCTGGCCGCTCGACTTCAGGTACTTCACATAATTGTGCAGGCCGCTGATAGAGAGCGCATCCGGGTCCAGCGCCACCACGCCCAGTTTGTCAGGCGTCAGGTTGGTCTTCCAGGTGCCCGAAACGGTCTGAGCACCGGTGATTTGTTTCGGATCTTGCAGGTTCGATTCATCCACCTGCGACAGGCGCCAGAGCTTCTGCGCCGGATCGAATTTCGCCGTGGTTGCGTAACGCACGGACTGTAAACGGCGATGATCGTTGAAGGCGTAAATACTCACACCGCCCAGCTCATCATCACCCTTAACGCGTTCGATATAGACGAAGTTGTTACCGTCTTTCGCCCACAGGCCTTGTTGAGTTGAGAGCAAAGAGCCGCCGTACATGGCCTGCGCACGATAGTTACGCGCCATCTGCTCGCCCTGCGGAGCGACCCATTCACCGATTGCCATCGTCAGCAGGACCAGTGGAATAGCCGTTTTCATCACCGACAGCGCTACCTGCATACGGGTGAAGCCCGAAGCCTGCATTACAACCAGCTCACTGCGCTGGGCCAGCATCCCCAGCCCCAGCAACGCGCCTAACAGCGCGGCCATCGGGAAGAAGATTTGCACATCTTTTGGCACGCTGAGAATGGTATACATCCCGGCGCCCAGTGCGTCGTAACTCCCCTGCCCGGCTTTTTTAAGCTGGTCGACAAACTTGATGATGCCCGAGAGCGACACCAGCATGAACAACGTCATCATGATGGTGGTGAAAATGGTTTTACCGATATAGCGGTCAAGAACGCGGAAAGCCTGCATCACACCGCTCCTTTACGTACAAAGCGGGCACGTATGCGGCGCATCGGCACGCTATCCCACAGGTTTAATACTACTGCCAGCAGCAGGTACAGGCCATTGACCACCCACATCCAGATCATCGGGTCGATCTTGCCCTTGCCGCCATTCGACTTAATAGACGTTTGCAGCAGGAAGAACACCAGATAGAGCAGCATCGCTGGCAGCATCGAGAGCACACGACCCTGACGCGGGTTAACCACGCTCAGTGGCACAACCATCAACGCCATCATAAACACGGTGAATACCAGCGTCAGACGCCAGTGCAGTTCCGCTCTCGCGCGATTGGTATCGGTGTTTATCAGGGTGCGCATGTCCATCTGCTCGGTATCCGTTGGATCGAGCGCCACGTTCTGATGGCCGACAATCGCCTGATAGTTCTGGAAATCGGTAATACGGAAGTCGCGCAGCAGCGCGGTGCCTTCAAAGCGGGTGCCTTTGTTCAGCGTCACCACCTGAGAGCCGTCTTTACGCTGCGAGAGCTGTCCGGAATCCGCGACCACCACGGAAGGGCGGGCGTTGCCTTTGGTACGGATTTGCGCGAGGAACACGTCGTTGAATCGACTGCCGTCAACGCTTTCAATAAAGAGGACGGAGCTGCCGTCTGTGGCCTGCTGGAACTGGCCCTGCGCGAGCGCCGCCATGCCAGGGTTGGCTTTGGCTTCGGCCAGCACTTCATCCTGATGTCGGGAAGACCAGGGGCCAGCCCACATCACGTTTACCGCCGCCACGATACCGGTGAACAGTGCCAGCACCATCGCGGCTTTCACCAGTACGGCTTTGCTTAGGCCGCAGGCGTGCATGACGGTGATTTCACTTTCGGTATAGAGTTTTCCCAGCGTCATGAGCAGGCCGAGGAAAAGGCTTAGCGGCAGAATAAGCTGCGCCATTTCGGGCACGCCTAATCCGAGCAGAGAAAGCACCAGATTTGTTGGGATTTCGCCGTCTACCGCCGCGCCGAGGATCCTGACTAACTTCTGACAGAAAAAGATCAGAAGTAAGATGAAAAGGATCGCCAGCTGGCTTTTGAGCGTCTCCCGCACCAGATATCTTATGATTATCACTTTAAATACGCCCGTAAAAACCCGTCTCTTTGCTGGAAAATTGCTTGTTTCATGGCTTAAACGTCATTTATTCTCTTGAGTCGTCGAAAACATCGCTAAGATTAAAAAACCCGGCGGTGTCGCGCTTCAGGATATTTTTTGACGTGTCGAAACCGTAGTAACGTAAGATTAACACGAAGTCACCACAACAGCGGACATGAGTTACGAAAGGTTTCAATTCTATCCGTAGCAGCCGTCGTTGTCTTTAAGATTCAGGAGCGTAGTGCATGGAGTTCAGTGTAAAAAGCGGTAGCCCGGAGAAACAGCGGAGTGCCTGCATCGTTGTGGGCGTCTTTGAACCACGCCGACTCTCCCCGATCGCCGAACAACTCGATAAAATCAGTGACGGCTATATCAGCGCCCTGCTGCGCCGTGGCGAACTCGAAGGCAAACCTGGGCAGACGCTGTTACTGCACCATGTTCCCAACGTGCTGTCCGAGCGCATTCTGCTGATTGGTTGCGGTAAAGAGCGCGAGCTTGATGAACGCCAGTACAAGCAGGTCATTCAGAAAACTATCAATACCCTGAATGATACCGGCTCAATGGAAGCCGTCTGCTTCCTGACCGAACTGCACGTGAAAGGTCGCAACACCTACTGGAAAGTGCGTCAGGCCGTTGAGACCGCGAAAGAGAGCCTCTACAGTTTTGATCAGTTGAAGACCAACAAAAGCGAACCGCGTCGTCCGCTGCGTAAAATGGTCTTTAACGTCCCAACCCGTCGCGAGCTGACCAGCGGCGAGCGCGCCATTCAGCACGGTCTGGCGATTGCCGCCGGTATCAAAGCGGCGAAAGATCTCGGCAATATGCCGCCAAACATCTGCAACGCCGGTTACCTGGCCTCTCAGGCGCGTCAGCTGGCTGATTCCTACAGCAAAAATGTCGTCACCCGCGTCATCGGCGAACAGCAGATGAAAGAGCTGGGAATGCACTCGTACCTTGCGGTCGGAAACGGTTCGCAAAACGAATCGCTGATGTCGGTCATCGAGTACAAAGGCAATCCGTCCGAAGACGCGCGCCCTATCGTGCTGGTTGGCAAAGGCCTCACCTTCGACTCCGGCGGTATCTCCATCAAGCCTGCCGAAGGCATGGATGAGATGAAGTACGATATGTGCGGTGCAGCGGCAGTGTACGGCGTGATGCGTATGGTCGCCGAACTGCAGTTGCCGATTAACGTCATCGGCGTACTGGCGGGCTGTGAAAACATGCCAGGTGGTCGCGCGTACCGCCCAGGCGATGTTCTGACCACCATGTCCGGCCAGACCGTTGAAGTGCTGAACACCGACGCCGAAGGCCGTCTGGTGCTGTGCGACGTGCTGACCTACGTGGAGCGCTTTGAGCCTGAAGCGGTCATCGACGTGGCGACGTTGACCGGCGCCTGTGTGATTGCCCTCGGCCATCACATCACCGGCCTGATGTCGAACCACAATCCGCTGGCCCATGAGCTGATCGGCGCATCCGAGCAAGCGGGCGACCGCGCATGGCGTCTGCCGTTGGGCGATGAGTATCAGGAGCAGTTAGAGTCTAACTTCGCAGACATGGCCAACATTGGCGGCCGTCCTGGCGGGGCGATTACCGCAGGCTGCTTCCTGGCACGCTTTACCCGCAAGTACAACTGGGCTCACCTGGATATCGCGGGTACCGCATGGCGCTCCGGTAAAGCCAAAGGCGCCACCGGTCGTCCAGTTGCCCTGCTGTCGCAGTTCCTGCTCAACCGCGCCGGTTTTAACGGCGAAGAGTAGTTGCACGCCGTTGTCCGGCGGCGTCAGGCTTGCCGGACCTACAAGGTGTACGCTGGCCGGGTAACCCCCGGCTTTGCGTTTAAATCCACCCAAAGAAGCCCCATATTATGAAGAATGCGACGTTCTACCTTCTGGACAACGATAACACCGTCGATGGCTTAAGCGCCGTTGAGCAACTGGTGTGTGAAATTGCCGCAGAACGTTGGCGCAGCGGTAAACGCGTCCTGATTGCCTGTGAAGATGAAGCGCAGGCGATTCGTCTTGACGAAGCGCTGTGGGCAAGGCCACCCGAAGGTTTTGTTCCGCATAATTTGTCGGGAGAAGGGCCGCGCGGTGGCGCGCCGGTGGAGATTGCCTGGCCACAAAAGCGTAACAGCAGCGCGCGCGATATTCTGATCAGCCTGCGTATCGGCTTTGCAGATTTTGCCACCGCTTTCACAGAAGTGGTAGACTTTGTCCCTCACGAAGATTCTCTGAAACAACTGGCGCGCGAACGCTACAAAGCGTACCGCCTGGCCGGTTTTAACCTGAATACGGCAACCTGGAAATAATGGAAAAGACATACAACCCACGAGATATCGAACAGCCGCTTTACGAGCACTGGGAAGAGCAGGGCTATTTCAAGCCTAACGGCGATGAAAGCAAAGAGTCCTTCTGCATCATGATCCCGCCGCCGAACGTCACCGGCAGTTTGCATATGGGTCATGCCTTCCAGCAAACCATCATGGATACCATGATCCGTTACCAGCGCATGCAGGGCAAAAACACCCTGTGGCAGGCTGGGACTGACCACGCGGGCATTGCGACCCAAATGGTGGTTGAGCGTAAGATTGCCGCTGAAGAAGGTAAAACCCGCCACGACTACGGTCGCGACGCGTTCATCGACAAAATCTGGCAGTGGAAAGCCGAATCTGGCGGCACCATCACCCGTCAGATGCGTCGTCTCGGCAACTCCGTGGACTGGGAGCGCGAGCGCTTCACCATGGATGAAGGCCTTTCCAACGCCGTGAAAGAAGTTTTCGTCCGTCTGTACAAAGAGGACCTGATTTACCGTGGCAAACGCCTGGTGAACTGGGACCCGAAACTGCGCACTGCGATCTCCGATCTGGAAGTGGAAAACCGCGAGTCTAAAGGCTCCATGTGGCACATCCGCTATCCGCTGGCCGATGGCGCAAAAACCGCAGACGGTAAAGATTACCTGGTGGTTGCGACGACGCGTCCAGAAACCCTGCTGGGCGATACCGGCGTGGCCGTTAACCCGGAAGATCCGCGCTACAAAGATCTGATCGGTAAATTTGTGGTTCTGCCGCTGGTGAACCGCCGTATTCCAATCCTTGGCGACGAGCACGCCGACATGGAAAAAGGCACCGGCTGTGTGAAAATCACCCCGGCACACGATTTCAACGACTATGAAGTTGGCCGTCGTCACGCCCTGCCGATGATTAACATTCTGACCTTTGACGGCGATATCCGTGAAAGCGCGGAAGTGTATGACACCAAAGGCGAAGAGTCTGACGTTTACTCCTCTGAAATCCCGGCTGAATTCCAGAAACTGGAACGTTTTGCTGCGCGTAAAGCGGTGGTTGCGGCCATTGACGCGCTCGGCCTGCTGGAAGAGATCAAACCTCACGATCTGACCGTTCCTTACGGTGACCGTGGTGGCGTGGTCATCGAGCCGATGCTGACCGACCAGTGGTACGTGCGTGCCGATATCCTGGCGAAACCGGCTGTCGAAGCGGTTGAGAACGGTGATATCCAGTTCGTACCAAAACAGTATGAAAACATGTACTTCTCCTGGATGCGCGATATTCAGGACTGGTGTATCTCTCGTCAGCTGTGGTGGGGTCACCGTATCCCGGCCTGGTATGACAACGACGGCAACGTGTTCGTTGGCCGCACCGAAGAAGAAGTGCGTCAGGAAAATAATCTGGGCGCTGACGTGGCCCTGCGCCAGGACGAAGACGTTCTGGACACGTGGTTCTCCTCCGCCCTGTGGACCTTCTCCACTCTCGGCTGGCCGGAAAACACCGACGCCCTGCGTCAGTTCCACCCGACCAGCGTGATGGTCTCCGGCTTCGACATCATCTTCTTCTGGATTGCCCGCATGATCATGATGACCATGCACTTCATTAAAGATGAAAACGGCAAGCCGCAGGTTCCGTTCCATACCGTCTACATGACCGGTCTGATTCGTGACGACGAAGGCCAGAAGATGTCCAAATCCAAGGGTAACGTTATTGACCCACTGGATATGGTTGACGGGATTTCGCTGGCAGATCTGCTGGAGAAACGTACCGGCAACATGATGCAGCCGCAGCTGGCAGAGAAAATTCGCAAGCGCACCGAGAAGCAATTCCCGGACGGCATCGAGCCGCACGGCACCGACGCCCTGCGTTTCACCCTGGCAGCGCTGGCCTCTACTGGTCGCGATATCAACTGGGACATGAAACGTCTGGAAGGTTACCGCAACTTCTGTAACAAGCTGTGGAACGCCAGCCGCTTCGTGCTGATGAACACCGAAGATCAGGATTGCGGCTTCAACGGCGGTGAAATGACCCTGTCTCTGGCGGATCGCTGGATTCTGGCGGAATTCAACCAGACCATCAAAGCGTACCGTGAAGCGCTGGATACCTATCGCTTTGATATCGCAGCAGGCATTCTGTATGAGTTCACCTGGAACCAGTTCTGCGACTGGTATCTGGAGTTGACCAAGCCAGTAATGAATGGCGGCAATGAAGCGGAACTGCGCGGCACGCGTAATACGCTGATTACCGTTCTGGAAGGTTTGCTGCGCCTCGCGCACCCAATCATCCCGTTCATCACCGAGACCATCTGGCAGCGTGTGAAGGTCATCAAAGGCATCACTGCCGACACTATCATGCTGCAGCCGTTCCCGGAATTCGACGCGGCGCAGGTGGATGAAGCAGCCGCTTCCGATACCGAATGGCTGAAACTGGCGATTGTGGCAATCCGTAACATTCGCGCAGAGATGAACATCTCTCCAGGCAAACCACTGGAACTGCTGCTGCGCGGTTGCAGCGAGACGGCGATTCGTCGTGTGACCGAGAACAGTAGCTTCCTGCAAAACATGGCGCGTCTGGAAAGCATCACCGTGCTGCCAGCCGATGACAAAGGTCCGGTCTCCGTGACTAAAATCATCGAAGGCGCCGAGCTGCTGATTCCGATGGCGGGTCTGATCGATAAAGAGACCGAACTGGCTCGTCTGGCAAAAGAAGTGGCCAAAGTCGAACTGGAAATCGGAAAAATCGAGAGCAAGCTGGCTAACGAAGGCTTTGTCGCACGCGCCCCTGAAGCGGTTATCGCGAAAGAGCGTGAACGTCTGGTCGCCTTCGCCGATGCAAAAGCGAAACTGATCGAGCAGCAGGCCGTTATCGCCGCGCTGTAATTCAGATGTGTCATTGAAAAGCCGGATAACCATCCGGCTTTTTTTATGATTGGATAAAGCCGACTTTCGAGACGATGCCGAAGAAAGTCAGCGTGACGCAACGGTACTATCACTACAAAGTGGAAATACAAAAATTGCCTGTGATTGAGTCTGCATTTTTATCTATACCCATTAAACCACGCAAGGCGTCCATTCGGCATATAGGACCAGTAATTGCAGCAGTGTTTAAAGGTGTATTCCTCTTGTTCCCCTTTATCTAAATCCACGCTGAGTAGAAGATCCTTCTCAAGACAATTTTGATTTGAACCATCCACTTTATTGAAACAGACTAAATCGCCATCACCGGACTTTTCACCGTCAATAAAACCATCGCCTACATCCCAAAAAGCAATATGGTATGATGATGACGTAGGTATATTATATTTTCCCTTGAGTTCATCTTTATGGTCAAGATACCAGTGGATCCGTCCCCACTCTGTTAGCGGCATATGATCAACAATGACATCGTAACTTTCATTATCCGTAAAACCACGCAGACTCCCTATTAAAAGCCCCTGCTTAAATTGAGAATCATACTCAAACCGGATTCCGGCACGAATAATTTTTACAGGCCGCATAGTCCATAACATGCAGACACATATCATAACCATTAACCCAATAAAGAATATTTTACATTTTGAGTATCTCATTGCTAAACTCCACCGCTGATATTAATATGGGCACTAAAATTATTCATAAACGGTTTGTAGATAAACTCGAAGCGGACAAAACATAACATCTTCGCAGGGTTAAATAATGATACTCCCCCAACAAAAACCAAAAATATTTGGCACCTTAAAATAAAGAAACCCAACAAAAATAAATTATAAAGAAAGAAATATTTACAGCTAATATGATAACTTAAAAACCGATGAAAAGTTGAGAAGATGACTTTCGGAAATTCCGTTGACAAATACATATCTAAATGCATGATTCATCATCCTAATGAATAAAAACATAGTTGTACATTGACACTATTTATTTCGTTTTAAACAATAAATTAAACAAGAGGAAATTTAGCAAATAATAATAATTAGATAAATAACTCTGATATCTTTGTAGAAAAAACTCTCATAAATGAATTATCCTCGCTTGCACTCCCCTTTCTGTGGTGCTATTAACTGCAACTGTGTGTCAATTTTTGTCATGAGTAATGCTATGAGCGTGATTACCCCCGTCGCAGCGGCTATGCGCCGGATCACTGAGCAAGACAACGCCGGGATCGCTGCGGTTATCCGTGAAGTGTCGGCGGAGTACGGCCTGACGGCCGATAAAGGCTATACCGTCGCCGACCCCAACCTGGACGAGCTGTTTCAGCTTTACAGCCAGCCGGGCCATGCCTACTGGGTGATTGAACAGAACGGCAAAGTCGTCGGTGGAGGCGGTGTTGCGCCACTGAGCTGCAGCGAGCCAGATATCTGCGAGCTGCAAAAGATGTATTTCCTGTCGAACGTGCGCGGACAAGGCCTGGCGAAAAAGCTGGCGCTGCTTGCTCTCGATCACGCGCGCGCGCAAGGTTTTAAACGTTGCTACCTCGAAACGACCGCCTTCCTCAAAGAAGCCATCGGCTTATATGAGCACCTGGGTTTTGAACATATCGATGCGCCGCTGGGCTGTACCGGGCATGTCGATTGCGAAGTCAGGATGCTGAAAAATCTGTAAATCTCCTTCCCGCCCTCTTCTGTTAAGCAGCTGTAAACTGAATGCTCTACACTCTCAGTTCACACCAAAACGGGGGAAAGACGATGTCGAAGATAAAAAGCTATGCCGCGCCGCAGGCAGGTGCAGACCTTGAACTGTACGAATACGATGCGGGCGAGCTGAAAGCAGAAGACGTCGAAGTCCAGGTCGATTATTGCGGGATCTGCCACTCAGACCTGTCGATGATCGACAATGAATGGGGCATTTCAAGCTATCCGCTGGTTGCCGGTCACGAAGTGATTGGTCGCGTGGTGGCACTGGGTACAGCAGCGCAGGACAAAGGGCTGAAAGTCGGCCAGCGCGTCGGCATTGGCTGGACCGCTCGTAGCTGCGGCCATTGCGATGCCTGTATTAGCGGCAACCAGATCAACTGTCTGGAAGGCGCAGTTCCTACCATCCTCAATAAAGGCGGTTTCGCCGACAAACTTCGCGCCGACTGGCAGTGGGTTATCCCGTTGCCCGACAGCATTGATATCGAATCCGCCGGCCCGCTACTGTGCGGCGGTATCACCGTTTTCAAACCACTTCTGATGCATCACGTCACTGCCACCAGCCGCGTCGGCGTCATTGGCATCGGCGGTTTAGGCCATATCGCCATCAAATTACTGCACGCGATGGGCTGCGAAGTGACTGCCTTTAGCTCCAATCCGGCGAAAGAGAAAGAAGTGCTGGCGATGGGGGCGGATAAAGTGGTCAACAGCCGCGATCCAGAACTGCTGAAAGCGCTGGCCGGTCAGTTCGATCTGATCATCAACACCGTCAATGTCGATCTCGACTGGCAGCCGTACTTTGAAGCGCTGGCATACGGCGGGAATTTCCACACCGTCGGTGCGGTGCTGAAGCCGCTTCCGGTTCCGGCGTTCACCCTGATTGGCGGCGATCGCAGCATTTCCGGCTCTGCGACCGGTACCCCGTTTGAATTGCGCAAACTGATGAAGTTCGCCGGACGCACCAAAGTAGCGCCAACTACCGAACTCTACCCGATGTCGAAAATCAACGAAGCCATCCAGCATGTGCGTGACGGTAAAGCCCGTTATCGCGTGGTGTTGAAAGCGGACTTCGGACATTAATGGCCCGGTAGCGTTTTGCTTACCGGGCGACAACACTCAATCGCTGGCCGGGTGAGGCAGTCGCCACCCGGCACATTTCACATTATCGCGCGAGCGCCGCAAAAACTTCCGCAACAGCCACCGCCCCTGGATCCGTCACCCCGTCCAGATTCTCTTTATTTACATACGACGAACGCCCCGCGCCAGCCTTTTGCATACTGGCCGTCGCGTCGGCCCCTTTCTTCGCCGCCTGTGCAGCAGCCTGGATGTCGCTCTTCTGCAACGCTTCCAGCGCCGGTTGCAGCGCATCGATCAATGTGCGATCGCCGAGATCCGCTCCGCCGTACTGCTTCATTTGCGCAAGCCCACTGAGGAGAGCATCCGCCAGCGTTTTGCCGTCGTGAAGCGCTTGCCCGGCAGCAGTAAAGAAGATCGACATCAACACCCCGCTCGATCCGCCCATCACCGTTGCCAGTCGCTCGCCCGTCAGCAGCAGCAGTTTCGGGACGTCGTTCAGCGGCAGCTGCTTCTCTTGCAATAACTGCGCAATGTCCCGCGCGCCTTGCGCAAAGGTCGAACCCGTATCGCCGTCACCCACTTTTGCATCCAGCGCATTCAGGCGATTCTCCAGATCGACCAGCGTTTGCGTCGCCGCCCCAACCAAAGCCGCCACCTGCGCGTTGTCAGAAGGCGCATAGTCCACGCGATCCTGTATAGCCGTATGCGGCAACGTGCGCAGCGGCGCAAACGCCACTGGTTTTTGCCAGCCGATGGTCTCGACAGGCTCATTAATCGCCCGTTCAAAGGTCTCGTTTAGCCTGAGCAGCGACAGAGAAAAGCCCTTCATGTCCAGCGAGCTCACCAGCGGTGCGGGGCCGATGAGATACGCAATCTGATCCTGTAGCGCCGAATGCGCCAGCTCTTTCGTCAGCAGCGCCATTTCCAGCGCAGACACGCCGCCGAGATTGTTAATCAGCACCGCAAAACGTCCGTCACCCGCCTTCTCTTTGAGCGGCGCGATCAGCTTGTCGATAATGGCTTTACTGTTTTGCGTATCCAGCACCGACGCCCCCGGCTCGCCGTGAATGCCCAGGCCCAGCTCGACATGCCCTTGCTTAATGCGTCCCTCTTCGTCATCGCTTCCCGGCAGGTTGCAGGTCTGCATTGCCACACCCAAGCTCCACAGGTTTTCGCAGGCCTGTTGCGCAATATCCCGGACCTCACTCAGCGATTTCCCTTTTTCGGCCGCAAAACCTGCAATTTTGTGGACCAGCGCGGTACCCGCAATGCCGCGCGGCTGTTTGTTGTCCGGAAGCGCGATGTCATCGGCCACAATCACCATCTCGACTTTCAGTCCGTAGCGTTTGGCCTTTTCCGCTGCGAGGCCGAAGTTCAGACGATCGCCGGTGTAATTTTTAACGATCAGCAGGCAACCACGATCGCCCGTCACCGCCACGATCGCATTCAGCACCGCGTCAACGCTCGGGGACGCAAACAGATCCCCGCACACCGCAGCGGTTAACATCCCTTTGCCGACAAATCCGGCGTGCGCCGGTTCGTGGCCGGAGCCCCCACCGGAAATCACCGCCACCCGGCTCTTATCCCAGTCACTGCGCGCGACCACGCGGATGGCCGGATCGATATCGAGTTTGACCAAATTGCCGTGTGGCGCGGAGATCAGTATGCCTTCAATGGCATCATTGACCAGCTGTTTGCGGTCATTAAAAAAGAATCTGGACATAGCTTTCCAACTTTTTGTGAATCGTATGCAAAAGCATAGTCCGCGCTGGGTAATGCGCCGCAAAGTCAGGAATTTACTGAGTCAAATTGCCGTCAGGTTGCCTATACTCGACGCAGGACAAAGAGAGGAAGCGCACCATGAGTACACCACTGCTGATTGCCCGGACGCTGGATAAAGAGTTGTTCCTGTTGCCCGGAATGGCGAACCGCCACGGGCTGATTACCGGCGCCACCGGGACGGGGAAAACCGTGACTCTGCAAAAACTGGCGGAGTCTTTTTCCAGTATTGGCGTGCCGGTCTTTATGGCTGACGTGAAAGGCGATTTAACCGGCATCGCCCAGGAGGGGACAGCGTCAGAAAAACTGCTTGAGCGGCTGAAAAACATCGGCGTGACCGACTGGCAGCCGCAGGCGAATCCTGTTGTGGTGTGGGATATTTTCGGTGAGAGAGGCCATCCCGTGCGCGCGACTGTCTCGGATCTCGGCCCGCTGCTGCTGGCGCGGCTTCTTAATCTTAACGATGTCCAGTCCGGCGTGTTGAATATCATTTTCCGCATTGCCGACGATCAGGGCTTGCTGCTGCTTGATTTTAAAGATCTGCGCGCGATTACCCAGTACATTGGCGATAACGCCAAATCCTTTCAGAACCAGTACGGAAATATCAGCCCCGCATCAGTGGGCGCTATTCAGCGCGGATTGCTTACCCTAGAACAGCAGGGCGCAGAGCATTTCTTCGGCGAACCCATGCTGGATATCAAAGACTGGATGCGTACCGACAGTAACGGCAGAGGGATCATCAACATCCTGAGCGCCGAAAAGCTCTACCAGATGCCGAAACTCTACGCCGCCAGTCTGCTGTGGATGCTTTCTGAACTCTATGAACAGCTACCGGAAGCGGGCGATCTGGAGAAACCGAAGATTGTGTTCTTCTTTGACGAAGCGCATCTGCTGTTCAGCGACGCCCCACAGGTTCTACTGGATAAAATCGAACAGGTGATTCGTCTGATCCGTTCTAAAGGTGTGGGCGTCTATTTTGTCTCGCAGAACCCTTCCGACATTCCCGATAACGTGCTGGGCCAGCTCGGGAATCGCGTGCAGCACGCGCTGCGTGCTTTTACTCCGAAAGATCAAAAAGCGGTTAAAGCGGCGGCGCAAACTATGCGCGCGAATCCTGCGTTTGATACGGAAGAGGCGATTCAGGCGCTCGGCACCGGGGAAGCGCTCATCTCCTTCCTTGATGCCAAAGGCAGTCCGTCCGTCGTCGAACGCGCAATGGTTATCGCGCCATTCTCTCGAATGGGGCCAGTGACGGACGACGAGCGTAACGCGCTGATCAACCACTCGCCGGTTTACGGCAAATACGAGGAGGAAGTGGATCGTGAGTCCGCGTTTGAGATGCTGCAAAAAGGGGTTCAGACAAGTACCGAGAAGCAGCAAGCTCCAGCGGCTAAAGGGAGTGACGTTGCCGTTGACGACGGCATTCTCGGCGGGCTGAAAGATATTCTGTTTGGCAGCACCGGCCCACGCGGCGGCAAACGCGATGGTGTGGTGCAGACGATGGCTAAAAGCGCCGCGCGGCAGGTGACGAATCAGATTGTGCGCGGCATGCTGGGGAGTTTACTGGGTGGACGACGTCGGTAGCGGGGAGATCCACGGCGTACCCAACGCCGAGCCTTGCACACCGTGCTGGTTCAGATAACGATCCAGTTCGACCATCCCTGTCCAGCGGTTCTCGCACCACAAGGGCGCGAGAAGCGTTGGGCGGCGTGCGCTGGCAGAGATGCGGTGGTAAATCACCTCCGGCGGCGTGTGGCGGATCATCTCCCCTGCCGTCACGGTGTACTCGTCCAGCGCAATGCCATTCAACCGCCCGGCTTCCCAGGCTTTCGCCATGGTGCTTCCGGTTACAATATGCAGCGGGTGTAGCTTAATGCCATCCACGCCCGTCTCTACAACTCTTTCCAGGGTTTCCAGACCGTGCTGCTGCCCTTCTCCCGGCAGACCGACAATCAGATGTGAACAGACCTTTAAACCGCGCTCCCGCGCCAGCCGGGTGGTTTTCTGGTAACAGGCAAAATCATGACCACGATTGATCCGATGCAGGGTTTTGTCATGCGCGGTCTGCAATCCCAGCTCCAGCCAGATTTCGTAGCCCAGATCTTTATATTCGCTCAGTAAATCCAGTACAGCTTCAGGTACGCAGTCCGGGCGCGTACCGACACAAAGCCCGACGATATTCGCCTGGCTTACGGCCTGCTGATACATGGATCGCAGCACCTGCACTTCTGCAAAGGTGCTGGTGTAGGCCTGGAAGTAGGCCAGATACTGTTTTGCGCGGTTAACCAGACTCGCCTGATGGGAAAGCTGCTCGGCGATAGAGTTATGCTGCTGCGCCTCATCGGCAAAAGAGGCCACATTACAGAAAGTACAGCCGCCACGCCCGATGGTGCCATCGCGATTGGGGCAGCTAAAACCGCCGTGCAGCGTGAGCTTGTGAACCTTTTGTCCGTAGCGGCGTGAAAGATCCCCACCAAACATGTTGACTAATTTCTGTAACTGCATAATCTGATAGACCGTCCCGGAGAAAGGGGACAAGCCTGCCATTTTTAGCCTCTGTCGGCGATGACCTGGATCAATCGCCCAGGACGGCTATTATTCATTTGAATAAAAACTCACTATTACTGCAATTTCATTCATCACCCTGGCAATTACTTTTCCTTATGTTCGCGGGGATTTTTTCACTTATCGCCCCCTGGTAGTAAAACAGTGCGATTATGCAACTTGATCGCCCGTACCAGATTATTATCCTGCAAAAAACCCGCCATTCAGCACGGCAAAGGGATAATACCGCTTTCATATAGTGAGTCAGATCACACTCCCTCGCGCCTTCCCTCTCTCTTTTGTGGCTGCAAAACCGATTAAATCTCTTTTATATTCAATGCAATAACCCACCTTTAGCACATTTTTGTATAAATAAGATTGCCATTTGACCTGTGTATCAATTCCCGATAAGTTGGAAATCCGCTGGAAGCTTTCTGGATAAGCAGCCTGCTTATCATATTTATGCAGTAATTGAGATTCCCTCTGAAGCAAGTCCTCAAACTTGTTTGACCTGTGCGAAAAGGAAATGAAGAGGGCGAATGCGAGGTGCGCGTATGAAACGCAAACCCCGTCGCCGCGCTCTTTCTGTGCCTGTGCGCCACGGTTCAGTGGGGAGTCCCGAAGAGCCTGGGGAGGTTCACTGATATGTTGTACGATAAATCCCTTGAGAAGGATAACTGTGGTTTCGGCCTGATCGCCCACATAGAAGGCGAACCTAGCCACAAGGTAGTGCGTACCGCTATACACGCACTGGCCCGTATGCAGCACCGTGGTGCAATCCTCGCTGATGGTAAAACCGGCGATGGTTGTGGCTTGCTGCTACAAAAACCGGATCGTTTCTTCCGGATCGTTGCGCAAGAGCGCGGCTGGCGTTTAGCCAAAAACTACGCTGTCGGCATGCTGTTCCTGAATCAGGATCCTGAAAAAGCTGCCGCCTCACGCCGCATCGTCGAAGAAGAACTTCAACGCGAAACCCTGTCGATTGTCGGCTGGCGCAATGTGCCAACCAACGAAGGGGTGCTCGGTGAAATCGCCCTCTCCTCGCTGCCACGTATCGAACAGATTTTTGTGAATGCGCCTGCGGGCTGGCGTCCGCGCGATATGGAACGCCGCCTGTTTATTGCCCGTCGCCGCATCGAAAAACGTTTGCAGGACGATAAAGAGTTCTACGTCTGTAGCCTCTCGAACCTGGTGAACATCTATAAAGGTCTGTGTATGCCGGCTGACCTGCCGCGCTTCTACCTGGACCTCGCGGACCTGCGTCTGGAATCGGCCATTTGCCTCTTCCACCAGCGCTTCTCCACCAACACCGTTCCACGCTGGCCGCTGGCTCAGCCTTTCCGCTACCTGGCGCACAACGGTGAGATCAACACCATCACCGGTAACCGCCAGTGGGCGCGCGCGCGTACCTATAAATTCCAGACTCCGCTGATCCCGGATCTGCATGACGCCGCCCCGTTCGTCAACGAAACCGGCTCTGACTCCAGCTCGATGGATAACATGCTCGAACTGCTGCTGGCAGGCGGGATGGATATCGTACGTGCAATGCGTCTGCTTGTTCCGCCAGCCTGGCAGAACAACCCGGATATGGACCCGGACCTGCGCGCGTTCTTCGACTTTAACTCCATGCACATGGAGCCGTGGGACGGCCCGGCAGGCATCGTTATGTCCGATGGGCGCTACGCCGCCTGTAACCTCGACCGTAACGGTCTGCGCCCGGCGCGCTACGTCATCACCAAAGACAAGCTGATCACCTGCGCGTCCGAAGTGGGGATCTGGGATTACCAGCCTGACGAAGTGGTCGAAAAAGGCCGCGTCGGCCCAGGCGAACTGATGGTCATCGACACCCGCAGCGGGCGCATTCTGCACTCGGCGGAAACCGATGACGATCTGAAAAGCCGCCATCCGTACAAAGAGTGGATGGAGACAAACGTCCGCCGTCTGGTGCCGTTTGAAGATCTGTCGAACGAAGAAGTCGGCAGCCGCGAGCTGGACGACGACACCCTCGCCAGCTACCAGAAACAGTTTAACTACAGCGCCGAAGAGCTGGATTCTGTTATCCGCGTCCTCGGCGAAAATGGCCAGGAAGCGGTCGGCTCAATGGGTGATGATACCCCGTTTGCCGTGCTCTCCAGCCAGCCACGCATCATTTACGATTATTTCCGTCAGCAGTTTGCGCAGGTGACCAACCCGCCAATCGATCCGCTGCGCGAAGCGCACGTGATGTCGCTGGCCACCAGCATCGGTCGCGAGATGAACGTCTTCTGCGAAGCCGAAGGCCAGGCACACCGCCTGAGCTTTAAGTCGCCGATTCTGCTGTACTCCGATTTCAAACAGCTCACCACCATGACAGAGGAGCACTACCGCGCCGACACGCTCGATATTACCTTCGACGTGACCGAAGCGAGCCTCGAAGAGACGGTGAAAGCCCTGTGTGATAAGGCCGAGCAGATGGTCCGTAACGGCACCGTTCTGCTGGTGCTGTCTGACCGCAACATCGCCAAAAACCGCCTGCCGGTTCCGGCTCCGATGGCGGTGGGCGCCATTCAGACCCGCCTGGTGGATAAGAGCCTGCGCTGCGACGCCAACATCATTGTTGAAACGGCAAGCGCCCGCGACCCGCACCACTTCGCCGTGCTGCTGGGCTTCGGTGCGACGGCTATCTATCCGTACCTGGCTTACGAAACGCTGGCGAAACTGGTCGACGGCCATGCCATCGAGAAAGATTACCGTACCGTGATGCTGAACTACCGTAACGGCATCAACAAAGGTCTGTACAAGATCATGTCCAAAATGGGCATCTCGACCATCGCCTCTTACCGCTGCTCGAAACTGTTCGAAGCGGTTGGTCTGCACGATGATGTCGCAGATCTCTGCTTCCAGGGCGTGATCAGCCGTATCGGCGGTGCCGGATTCTCTGACTTCCAGCAGGACCTGCTGAACCTGTCAAAACGCGCATGGCTGGCGCGTAAACCGCTGGATCAAGGCGGTCTGCTGAAATACGTCCACGGCGGCGAATACCACGCCTACAATCCGGACGTGGTGCGCACCCTGCAACAGGCGGTTCAGAGCGGCGAATACAGCGATTACCAGCAGTATTCCAGTCTGGTAAATGAGCGCCCGGCGGCTACGCTGCGCGATCTGCTGGCGGTGAATCCAAACGGCGAAACCGTCAGCATTGATAACGTTGAACCGGCCAGCGAACTGTATAAACGCTTTGATACTGCGGCGATGTCCATTGGCGCACTCAGCCCGGAAGCCCACGAAGCGCTGGCCGAAGCGATGAACAGCATCGGCGGTAACTCGAACTCCGGCGAAGGCGGTGAAGATCCTGCGCGCTACGGCACCAACAAAGTGTCGCGCATTAAGCAGGTGGCTTCTGGTCGCTTTGGCGTGACGCCTGCGTACCTGGTCAACGCCGACGTGATTCAGATTAAAGTCGCGCAGGGTGCGAAGCCGGGCGAAGGCGGTCAGTTACCGGGTGATAAAGTCACGCCGTACATCGCCAAACTGCGCTACTCCGTGCCGGGCGTAACGTTGATCTCCCCTCCGCCGCACCACGATATTTACTCTATCGAGGATTTGGCACAGCTGATTTTCGACCTGAAACAGGTCAACCCGAAAGCGATGATCTCCGTGAAGCTGGTTTCCGAACCGGGCGTGGGCACGATCGCCACCGGTGTGGCAAAAGCCTACGCGGATTTGATCACTATCGCAGGTTATGACGGCGGGACAGGCGCAAGCCCACTCTCCTCCGTGAAATACGCGGGCTGTCCGTGGGAGCTGGGCCTTGTGGAAACACAACAGGCGCTGGTGGCTAACGGCCTGCGTCACAAGATCCGTCTGCAGGTGGATGGCGGCCTGAAAACCGGTCTCGACATCATCAAAGCCGCGATTCTCGGCGCAGAAAGCTTCGGCTTTGGCACCGGGCCAATGGTGGCGCTGGGCTGTAAATACCTGCGTATTTGCCACCTGAACAACTGCGCAACGGGTGTGGCAACTCAGGACGAAAAACTGCGTAAGAACCATTACCACGGTCTGCCGTTCAAAGTGACTAACTACTTTGAATTCATCGCCCGCGAAACTCGCGAGCTGATGGCACAGCTGGGTGTGAAGCGTCTGGTCGATCTTATTGGCCGTACCGACCTGCTGAAAGAGCTGGAAGGGTTTACCGCCAAGCAGCAGAAACTGGAGCTGTCCCGTCTGCTGGAAACCGCCGAGCCGCACGCAGGCAAAGCCGTTTACTGCACCGAGAACAACCCGCCGTTCGACAATGGCGTGCTGAACGCGCAGCTGCTGCAGCAGGCGAAATCGTATGTTGATGACAAACAGAGCAAAACGTTCTGGTTTGATATCCGCAACACCGACCGCTCCGTAGGCGCTACCCTCTCTGGCTATATCGCGCAAACCCATGGCGATCAGGGGCTAGCAGCCGATCCCATTACCGCGCACTTCAGCGGTACGGCGGGTCAGAGCTTCGGCGTCTGGAACGCCGGCGGCGTTGAGCTGTACCTGACCGGCGATGCCAATGACTACGTCGGCAAAGGCATGGCGGGCGGTCTGCTGGCGGTGCGTCCTCCGGTTGGTTCTGCGTTCCGCAGCCACGAAGCGAGCATCATCGGTAACACCTGTCTGTACGGCGCGACGGGCGGACGTCTGTTTGCCGCAGGCCGTGCGGGCGAGCGCTTTGCAGTACGTAACTCCGGTGCCATCACGGTGGTTGAAGGTATCGGCGATAACGGCTGTGAATACATGACCGGCGGGATTGTCTGCGTAATGGGCAAAACCGGCGTGAACTTCGGCGCAGGCATGACGGGCGGTTTCGCCTATGTCCTGGACGAAGACGGTGAGTTCCGTAAACGCGTTAACCCGGAACTGGTAGAAGTGCTGGACGTTGAAACACTGGCGATCCACGAGGAACATCTGCGCGGTCTGATTACCGAGCATGTGCAGCATACCGGTTCTTCGCGCGGCGAAGAGATCCTGGCGAACTGGCCAGCATTCTCGGCGAAATTCGCGTTGGTTAAACCGAAGTCCAGCGATGTTAAAGCACTGTTGGGTCACCGTAGTCGTAGCGCAGCAGAGCTGCGTGTGCAGGCGCAGTAAGGGGTAGCAATGAGCCAGAACGTATACCAGTTTATCGACCTGCAGCGCGTTGATCCGCCAAAGAAACCGCTGAAGATCCGTAAAATTGAATTTGTTGAAATTTACGAGCCGTTTTCAGAAGGCCAGGCCAAGGCGCAGGCAGATCGCTGCCTGTCCTGCGGCAACCCGTACTGCGAATGGAAATGCCCGGTCCACAACTACATTCCGAACTGGCTGAAGCTGGCCAACGAAGGGCGTATTTTCGAGGCCGCCGAGCTGTCGCACCAGACCAACACCCTGCCGGAAGTATGTGGCCGCGTGTGTCCGCAGGATCGTCTGTGCGAAGGTTCTTGTACGCTGAACGACGAGTTTGGCGCGGTGACCATCGGTAACATCGAGCGCTATATCAACGATAAAGCGTTTGAGATGGGCTGGCGTCCGGACATGACCGGCGTGCGTCAAACGGACAAACGCGTGGCGATCATCGGCGCAGGTCCGGCAGGTCTGGCATGTGCCGACGTGCTGACCCGCAACGGCGTCAAAGCCGTAGTGTTCGATCGTCATCCGGAGATCGGCGGCCTGCTGACCTTCGGTATTCCGGCCTTTAAGCTGGAAAAAGAGGTCATGACCCGCCGTCGCGAAATCTTCACCGACATGGGTATTGAGTTCAAACTGAACGTCGAAGTCGGCCGTGATATCCAGATCGACGATCTGCTGAAGGATTACGATGCCGTGTTCCTCGGCGTCGGCACCTATCAGTCGATGCGCGGTGGGCTGGAAAATGAAGACGCTCCGGGCGTGTTTGACGCCCTGCCGTTCCTGATTGCCAACACCAAGCAGATGATGGGCTTCGGTGAAACCCCTGCTGAGCCGTACGTCACGATGGAAGGCAAACGCGTGGTGGTGCTGGGCGGCGGTGATACCGCGATGGACTGCGTGCGTACCTCAATCCGTCAGAACGCGACGCACGTTATCTGTGCCTACCGTCGTGACGAAGAGAACATGCCTGGCTCCAAACGCGAAGTGAAAAACGCGCGTGAAGAGGGCGTTGAGTTCCAGTTCAACGTTCAGCCATTGGGCATCGAAGTGAATGCAAACGGCAAAGTCAGCGGCGTGAAGATGGCGCGTACCGAAATGGGTGCACCGGATGCCAAAGGCCGTCGTCGCGCAGAAATCGTGGCAGGTTCCGAGCATGTTGTTCCGGCAGATGCGGTCGTGATGGCATTTGGTTTCCGCCCTCACAGCATGGAGTGGCTGGCGAAACACAGCGTTGAGCTGGATTCCCAGGGCCGCGTGATTGCGCCAGAAGGTAGCGAAAACGCTTTCCAGACCAGCAACCCGAAAATCTTCGCCGGCGGCGATATCGTTCGCGGTTCCGATCTGGTGGTAACAGCGATTGCCGAAGGCCGGAAAGCGGCAGATGGGATCATGAACTACCTGGAAGTGTAAAAGCGAACCGGATGGCGATGCCATCCGGTTTTTTTTATGCGCCGACCAAACTGGCGCGCACTTTCACCACCACTTTCTTAATCTCTTCAATTTCCTTCACTCTACATCCTGGTTTATGCGGTTCGCCGGGCATAAAGATGGCGTACATGCCGGGTTTCAGATCAAGCTGCTGCACACCTTCAATGGCGCTACACAGCTGATAATCCTCCTTAATATGCCTTTCCTCGCACTGTCGCGCAGAGCCAGCTACGCCGTACAGGATGCGCTCATTGCCCGCCAGCAACAGCTGGATATCGATGTACTGCTCGTGCAGCTCCGCTTTTTTCTGCTCTGGTTCCTGCGTGGCGAACGTCATCACGTTCATAAAGATATCGTCGCCCTGCAGTTCATAACGCCCCGGCGCTTTGTCCTGCGGCCAGGCCGCGATGGCCTGCGTCAGCGCCTCCGCCAGCACGGGATGTAATCCCGACAGCGCGCTCGCTTTGCCCATCATCATAATGTTGCTCCTGTAGCCAGTCTTGCCGCGCCCAGTAAACCGGCATCGTGGCGGTAATACGCCGGGCGAAGTTCGACGTGATAGACCGCAGGCTCCTGCGCAAGAAACTCAGCCACCTTCGATAAATATCCCTCAGCCAGCCCGACGCTGCCGCCGACAACGACGGTCTGACAATCCGTTACTGCTTTGACATCGGCGATGAGTCGCGCCAGCGTTTGGGCCGAATGAGCGACCAGCGCGCGGGCGGGCTGATGACCGCGCTGCGCATGGTCGAAGATCGCTTTCGCATCGAGACCCGCCAGCTCGCCCTGCGCCCGGGCAGCAATCGCCCGACCAGAGGCAATCGCTTCCACACACCCCCTACGACCGCAGCCGCAAATGGGCCCTTGCGGATCGGCCAGCGTATGCCCCAGATGCCCGGCAAGCCCGCCCGCCCCCGTCTGCAACTTGCCATTAAGTACCACGCCCCCGCCGACCCCCGTAGAGACGGTGATGAAAACCATATCCGGCGCATTGATGCCAGGCGCATGGTACTCCGCCCACGCCGCAGCTTGCGCATCGTTCACCGCCATTGCGGGCAGTCCGGTTATCGACTCCAGCGTCTGTACCAGCGGGAAATGCAGCAGGCCGCCAAGATTGTGAGGATTAATCGACAGCAACGTGCCTTCGCGGATTATCCCCGTCGAGGCGATTGCCACCCGCTGCGCCGCTGACATTACCGGTTCCACCAGCGATTTTAGCGCTGCGCGCAGGGCGTCCGGCGTTTTGCTGGCAGGTGTCGGCTGTTCGCGCCGCTCACGGATCTGAAAGTCATCGTCGATCAGCGCAGCGGCCAGTTTGGTGCCGCCAATATCGATCGCCAGCGTCGTCATTTCACCGCCTCACGCTCGTTTTTAATACTGCCAAATGGAACGGCGCCGCTGAAAGGTTTACCGTCGATAGCATCGTGAGTACGCAGGGCCTCCGGACGGATCCAGCGCTGTACGCGGGATGGCATATCAAGACCAATCAACAGGATCACCACAAACGTCAGGCCGAATGACAGGGTTCCCAGCGCGGTACCCAGCTCAAGCCGCTGTGCCAGCAGAGCGCCGATAATCGGGGCGATCGCGCCGCCCAGGGCGCCGACGTTGTAGGTAAAGCCCAGCCCGGCGGCACGCTGATCCGTATCGAAATAGCCACCAATCAGCTTCGGTAAAATCCCGGAAATCCCCTGCCCCAGCATCTGCTGGAAGAAGAGCAGCAGGCCCAGCACCCAAATATTTGACCCGCCGATGGCGAACACCGGAATAATCAGCAGCTGCGAGGCCAGCAGGCTGCAAACGTATGCTCTGCGGGTGCCCAGCCAGTCGCCGAGGAAGCCGCCGACGCAGCAGCCCACCGCCGCACCAAAGCCGCTAAAGAACAGCACATGGGCGACCGTCATCGGATCGTACGCCAGATCCGTTTTCAGATAAGTGGGCAGCAGCGCCTGAATAGGCCACGAGTAGAGGAATGCAAAGAGCACCACGACCATCAGGGTGACACCCGTCGGCCAGCGCTTACCGCTGCTTTGCACCATAAAGCTGATAAAGACGCAGGCGCATAACAGCCCAAGAATCACCACCAGCCCGGCGTTGTTTAGCTCACCGGCAAAGCAGAACCACAGCGCGATGCCAGCAAACAGCGTCATGACGATATTGATCAGGCGGTGCTTGCCGCGATAGAGAATGTCGACCATCGTGCGTACCGGCGCTTTGCCTTCGTGCTTCGCTTTCCAGTCTTCCGCTTCCGGGATATTTTTACGTAGCCATAGGGCAAAAATGATTGGCAAAATACCGATAAGGAACAGCGCTCGCCAGCCCCATGCGGGAACAACCACGCTGTAAACCTGCGCCGCAACCACGGCACCGACAGAAAAACCTGAGATTAAAAAGCCGCTGGCTTTATTACGCAGATGCTTCGGCCAGCTTTCAATCACATAGGTTGCACTGGAGCCGTATTCGCCCGCCATACCCATGCCGATCACCATACGGGCAATAAACATGGTGACGTAGCCTGGCGCAAATCCGCACGCCAGCGTGCCGCAGGAGAAGAGGACGATACTGGTGATCATGGCCAGTTTGCGACCGTAGCGATCGCCCATTGCGCCCAGCAGCAAGCCGCCAAACCAGCGCGAGATAAAGGCGGCCGAAATCAGGCTGGCTGCTTCGACCGTCGTTAAACCAAATTCACTTTTGACTTCTGTTAATACCAACGCCATCAATACAAAATCAAAGCCATCAAGCAAATATCCCAGCCAGGCGGCGGAGAATGCGCGCCACTGTGGGCGGGTCAAATGGCGGTACCACGGGATGCTTTGGGTAGAAATACTCATAACACTCTCCCGACGATTTTTTGTCGTATTGCCGGATGGCGGGTTCACCATCCGGCTTACATATCGTGTTTTGTCTTTGCCGGATGCGCTTCGCTTATCCGGCAATGCATTAGCGTTTCTCAGCCAGCAGCTTTTCTGCGAGGGCTTTCAGCTCCGGCAGATACTGCTCTGCCACCGGAGCAAAAGGCTTACGGCATAGCGGAACGGAGACCACTTCCATGTAGTGCAGGACGGTTTTCAGGCCACGGAACACGCCGACTTTAATCAGCAAATCGATAACCTTGTTGCACTCGCTTTGCAGATGCTGCGCGGTTGCGTTGTCCCCTTCGCGGATCGCTTTGCCGATCGCCTGATAGCGCGCGCCCATGATGTTGTAAGTACTGCCGATTCCGCCGTCCGCGCCTGCCAGCAAACCGGAGGCGAAGATCTCGTCGTAACCGTTATAAAGCACCAGATCCGGATGCGCCCGGCGGATCTGCTCCATCTGGAAGAGATCGCCGGAGGTCTGTTTCAGGGCACCTACACCCGGCAGCGTCACCAGCGTATTGATTTGATCGAGGGATAACTTCACGCCGCTCAGCGCCGGGATGTTGTACACCACCATCGGCAAACCATCCGATGAATCAATGATTGCACGGTAGTGGTCACAATGTTCTTCGAAGCTGAAGGGATAGTAGAAGGGTGTGACCGCCGACACAGCATCGAAGCCGATCCGGCTTGCCGCCGTCGCGAGCTGCTGGCTTTCTGCGGTGCTGACGCAGCCGACATGGGCGATCAGCGTCACTTTGCCCTTCGCCTCTTCCGCCACGATCTCCATTACCTGCTCGCGCTCGGCGAGGCTTTGCACGAAGGCTTCGCCCGTTGAGCCGCCGACATACAGACCGTCGATTCCTTGTTGAATGTTGAACTGCACCAGGCGGCGCAGGCTCTCTTTGTCCAGCGCCTGCTGTGAATTAAACGGAGTCAGGAGTGCGGCCATCACGCCACGTAATTGCTTTGCCATAGATACCTCAAGTGGTTATTGATCTGCTTTTTGATATACCTTTATACCTGTTATACCAGATCAAATAAGCAGCACCCCATACAGAACGCTTATATTGCGATCTGCTTCACTAAAGGATCGTTATTTTTTCTTTTTGGATCCCTGGCCGAAGGCGTGCCAGGTGGCGGAAACGCTGTTGAGATGGGTTTGCAGCGCGCGATCGGCTTCATCAGGATCGCGGCGGCGGATGGCGTCAACAATAGCAATATGCTGCTGATAGCTGACATCGTTGTGCTGGTATAGCTCAGCGTCGGAGACTTTCGGACGAGCCGCTATCAGCCAGTCGAGCAGCGCGACGTGTATCGCCATAAAGATTGGGTTGCCGGGGATCTCCGCCAGCACGCGGTGGAAATCGACATCCGAGCGGATGAAAAGCGCGTTATCGCTGAGGGACTGGCTGTTAATTTCCAGCGCTTTCGACAGGCGCTCAACCTGTTCGTCCGTGGCGTATTCTGCCGCGTAACGCACCAGGCTGGATTCGAAAAACAGACGCAGCTGTTCAAAGTGGGTAATGCCACCCGGCTGGGTGAGGAAATCCTTCGCCATGCCGGAGAGTTCGCTAATGATGGTATCGGCCGAAGGCATCGAGACGCGGGCGCGTTCGCCGTTGTTGATTTGCACCAGGCCTTTTCGCTTCAGGGCGGCCAGTGCTTCACGTACCGATGGGCGGCCCACGTTGAAGAACTCCATCAGCTCACGCTCGGAAGGAAGTTGTTCGCCCTGGGCAAACTCCTGACGACGGATCATCTGCTCCAGCTCTTCTTCCACCATATCGGAAAGTTTTTTACGCGCCAGCGGGCGACGACGCAAACTGCGACCAAGGGTTTCGGTTGAATTTTCCGCCTGAAGATCAAATGGTTTCATAAAGACTCGGGTCAGAAGAGTGACAATCAGTGACAACGACTCATCATAACACAGGATTTTTGGCTGGGCGAAAAGCCCTGAATAGCAAAACAGGCCCATCGGGCCTGTTCAATTATTTCACAACGCGTAACGCTGGACGGCCACCGCGCGGCGGCGGATCGTCATCAGGGTCGTTGTCATTGTCGTGATCGGGCTTGTCGCCGTCGATAATGGACATCACCGTTTCGCTTTCGCTGGCGGTAGAACCGTCTTCATCGTTGAGGCTGGCGACATCTTCGTCATACGCCGCTTCCGGCTCAAACATCGTACCTGCACCGTTTTCACGCGCATAGACTGCCAGCACGGCAGCGAGCGGAACAGAGACCTGACGTGGTACGCCGCCGAAACGCGCGTTGAAGCGCACTTCGTCGTTTGCCAGCTCAAGATTACCCACCGCGCGTGGCGCGATGTTCAAAACGATCTGACCATCACGCGCGTATTCCATCGGAACGCTCACGCCCGGCAACGTCACATCCACTACCAGGTGCGGCGTAAGCTGGTTGTCCAGCAGCCATTCATAGAAGGCACGCAGCAGATACGGACGGCGTGGAGATAGCTGTGACATTTCCACAATCGTTAACCTCGACCAAGACGCATTTCGCGTTCCGGTTCTGTCAGAGAAGCAAGGAAAGAGTCGCGCTCAAATACGCGAGTCATGTAGCCTTTCAGCTCTTTCGCGCCAGGACCGCTGAACTCTACGCCCAGAGCCTGCAGACGCCACAGCAGCGGAGCCAGGTAGCAATCTACCAGACTGAACTCGTCGCTCAGGAAGAACGGCTTTTGACCGAATACCGGCGCAATGGCCAGCAGTTCTTCACGCAGTTGCTTACGGGCAGCGTCTGCTTCTGAGGATGAACCGTTCACAATGACGTTCATCAGGGTGTACCAGTCTTTCTCGATACGCTGCATGTACAGGCGGCTTTCACCACGCGCAACCGGATAAACCGGCATCAGCGGCGGATGAGGGAATCGCTCATCCAGATATTCCATAATGATGCGGGATTCCCACAGGGTCAGCTCGCGATCCACCAGCGTTGGTACGCTCTGGTTCGGGTTGAGATCGATCAGATCCTGAGGTGGGTTATCCTTTTCCACATGCTCGATCTCAAAACTGACACCTTTCTCGGCCAGCACGATACGAACCTGATGGCTATAAATGTCAGTAGGACCAGAAAACAGCGTCATTACCGAACGTTTGTTGGCAGCGACAGCCATGAAAACCTCCAGGTATATTCAGAATATTACTGCTACCGGCCCGTGGGCCAGCCAGATGATTTGTTACCCATCCCAGGAACAAACTCAATCGCTCAAAAATCGAACAAAAGTGGTGTATTCACTGACATTTGGGCAGAAAATTGGATGATAGTTTACCAGATTTTGCAGGGTTTGTGGTGAGGGGATTCTGGAAATGCTGAAAAAGAGCTGATAATCAAATAAATACTGTGGATAAACGTCGGATTATCCATAAAAAAAACCCGCCGAAGCGGGTTTTTCGCCAATCTTTCTGCCGAAGCAGAAAATAGATTAACGTTTGGAGAACTGAGGACGACGACGTGCTTTACGCAGGCCGACTTTCTTACGTTCAACTTCACGAGCATCACGAGTA
Organism: Lelliottia sp. 489; assembly: GCF_050435885.1. Classification (NCBI taxonomy): domain Bacteria; kingdom Pseudomonadati; phylum Pseudomonadota; class Gammaproteobacteria; order Enterobacterales; family Enterobacteriaceae; genus Lelliottia; species Lelliottia sp. 489. The sequence continues at coordinate 161,565 of NZ_JBNDLC010000007.1, forward strand.
ACGAAGCCAGCTTTACGCAGTTCGCCACGCAGGGACTCGTCGTACTCCATCAGAGCGCGGGTGATACCGTGACGGATCGCACCAGCCTGACCAGAAGTACCACCACCTTTAACGGTGATGTACAGATCGAATTTCTCAACCATATCAACCAGTTCCAGCGGCTGACGAACTACCATGCGGGCAGTTTCACGACCGAAGTACTGTTCCAGAGAACGTTGGTTGATTACGATTTTACCACTGCCCGGTTTGATGAACACGCGAGCGGCGGAGCTTTTGCGGCGACCAGTGCCGTAGTATTGATTTTCAGCCATTGCCTATAATCCCGATTAGATGTCAAGAACTTGCGGTTGCTGTGCCGCGTGGTTGTGCTCGTTGCCTGCGTAAACTTTCAGTTTACGGTACATAGCACGACCCAGCGGGCCTTTTGGCAGCATGCCTTTAACCGCGATTTCAATCACACGCTCAGGACGGCGGGCAATCATCTCTTCAAAGGTCGCTTCTTTGATACCACCGATGTGGCCGGTGTGGTGGTAATACATTTTGTCTTCGCGCTTGTTGCCGGTTACAGCAACTTTTTCTGCGTTCAGAACGATGATGTAATCACCAGTATCAACGTGCGGAGTGTATTCCGCTTTGTGCTTACCGCGCAGGCGACGAGCCAATTCGGAAGCAAGACGACCCAGAGTTTTACCGGTCGCGTCAACAACATACCAGTCGCGTTTTACGGTTTCTGGTTTAGCTGTAAAAGTTTTCATTAAAAGCTTACCCAAATAATAAGTTACACGTTGGTGAACACCCAAACGTTTAGTCAGTTGAGGCTCACACGACAAAGTCCGGCAAACCTACCCCTTCGAATAGCCTGTGCCAGCACATAGAAAGTTTTGGGAAAAAAACCTTCTCGTAACGTGGGGTCGCAAGATTATAGAGAAGTCGAGGTCAAAGATCGACCCTTAAATGTGATTAGTCGCAAGGTTTTCGCTGGGGAATTGCCGGGTGGCGAGTACGCCTTCCCCGGCCTGCGGCACGGTGCGGCATTTACGGCATGTGCGCGCGTTTCAAATACTCTTCGCTCTGCATTTCCTGCAAACGGGACAAACAACGCTGGAATTCAAACTTCAGCCGCTCGCCCTGGTAGATCTCATAGAGCGGCACGGCGGCGCTCACCACCAGCTTCACATGGCGTTCGTAAAACTCATCTACCAGCGCGATAAAGCGGCGGGCTTCACTCTCCATCAGCGGCGTCATCACCGGCACATCAAACAGCATTACCGTATGAAACAGACGCGAGAGCGCGATGTAGTCGTGCTGGCTGCGGGCATCGATGCACAGCGTGGCAAACGAAACCGCCAGCGTCTGGTTTTCGACCCCCAGGGTTGGCAGAGGACGATGATTAATTTCCAGTTCTGGGGCTGTATCGCGCCTGGCGCCCGCCAGAGCCAGCCAGAGATTGTCCATCTTACCGCGCGTCTCTTCATCTAAGGGTGAGAGCCACAGATGCGCCTGGGTCAGCGTGCGCAGACGATAATCTACGCCCGCATCGACATTCATAATGTCGCAGTGTTCTTTGATTGCCTCGATGGCCGGCAGGAAACGCGCGCGCTGCAAACCGTTGCGATAGAGATCGTCCGGCGGAATGTTAGACGTCGCCACCAGCGTAATGCCCCGCGCAAACAGCGCTTTCATCAGGCCGCCCAATAGCATGGCGTCTGTGATATCCGAGACGAAAAACTCATCGAAACATAAAACGTCGGTTTCGGCTTTAAAACGCTCGGCGATGATATCCAGCGGATCGGTATGACCTTGCAGCGCGTTAAGCTCTTCGTGGACGCGCAGCATAAAGCGGTGGAAGTGCAGACGCTGTTTACGCGTGCCTGGCAGGCTCTGATAAAACATGTCCATCAGCCAGGTTTTCCCCCGGCCCACGCCGCCCCACATATATAAGCCGCGAACGGGCGCTGCGGTCTGTGGCTCTTTTTTTCCCAACAATCGGCCAAATGCCGCTTTCAGTCCGCCGCTCTGTGCGGGGGCGGGCATCTGCTGAGTCAATTCCTGGTAAATCACATTCAGGCGATTAACGGCTTCACGCTGAACGTCGTCGGGCTGATGAGTGCCCTCATCAAGGGCCTGTTTGTAACGCGATGTGGGGGACAGATTTTGCATAATCTTGTTGTTATTCCTTCAATTAAACCTCACCAGTGGGCGCGACTGGCGAAAAAAAGGCCGTTCTACAGTACGCGATGATGCGTCAGGATTCCACTTCTGAAGAAATAGCGGTTATAGTGGCATAATCAGGCACAGGCAGGAGCCGAGCCACTACCCTACGGAACAACAAGACAACGGGAGAAGTTCATGACCTGGGAATATGCGCTAATTGGTTTAGTCGTCGGTATCGCCATCGGTGCCGTGGCCATGCGTTTTGGTAATCGCAAATTGCGTCAGCAACAGTCGCTGCAGTATGAACTGGAAAAGAACAAAGCTGAGCTGGAAGAGTATCGTGAAGAGCTGGTCAGCCACTTTGCCCGTAGCGCCGAACTGCTGGACAATATGGCGACCGATTACCGTCAGCTGTATCAGCACATGGCCAAAAGCTCCAGCAGCCTGCTGCCGGAACTGAGCGGTGACACCAACCCGTTCCGCAACCGTCTGGCGGAGTCTGAAGCCGGTAACGATCAGGCACCGATTCAAATGCCGCGTGATTACTCTGACGGTGCATCCGGCCTGCTGCGCGGTGGCGTAAAACGCGATTAATCGCACATCTACAATTTATTTCACGGGCGCACACCTCGCGCCCGTCCTTTCTTTCCCTTCCCAGCTATTATTTAGTCAATTACCTCATTGTTCAGTGGTTTGAAATTCAATAACATCAGACTGTTTTTGGGCCGATTTTCCTTTACTCCAGGCAACGAGAGCCAGCATCAATGAAGAAAAAAAACCAGCTGTTAAGCGCGATAGCGTTAAGTGTCGGGTTATCTTTGACGGCGTCCTGGCCTGCGGCCGCGGCGCTTCCTTCGCAAGTGCCTGGTGCGGCAGCCATTCCGAGCCTGGCGCCGATGCTTGAAAAAGTGCTGCCTGCGGTGGTGAGCGTGAAGGTGGAAGGCACCGCCGCGCAAAGCCAGCGCGTGCCGGAAGAGCTAAAAAAATACTTTGGCGAAGAAGGCCCGGACCAGCCAGCGCAACCTTTTGAAGGGCTTGGCTCCGGCGTGGTGATCGACGCGGCGAAAGGCTACGTGTTGACCAACAACCACGTCATCAGCCAGGCCGACAAAATCAGCGTGCAGATGAACGATGGTCGTGAGTTTGACGCCAAACTGATTGGCGGCGATGACCAGAGCGACATCGCGCTGCTGCAAATACAAAATCCCAGCAATCTGACGCAAATTGTGATCGCCGACTCCGATAAACTGCGCGTTGGCGATTTTGCCGTGGCCGTCGGTAACCCGTTTGGCTTAGGCCAGACCGCGACCTCCGGGATTGTCTCGGCGCTTGGCCGCAGCGGGCTGAACCTTGAAGGGCTGGAGAACTTTATCCAGACCGACGCCTCCATTAACCGCGGCAACTCCGGCGGTGCCCTGCTGAACCTGAACGGCGAGCTGATCGGGATTAACACCGCGATCCTCGCACCGGGCGGCGGCAGCATCGGCATCGGTTTCGCTATCCCCAGCAATATGGCGAAAACCCTGGCGCAACAGCTGATTGAGTCCGGCGAAATCAAACGCGGGCTGTTGGGTATCAAAGGCATGGAGATGAGCGCTGATATTGCGAAAGCGTTCAATCTTAACGTCCAGCGCGGGGCGTTCGTCAGCGAAGTGCTGGCCAATTCCGGCTCGGCGAAGGCGGGCGTGAAATCGGGCGATGTGATTGTAAGCCTGAACGGTAAGCCGCTGAACAGCTTTGCGGAGCTGCGCTCGCGCATCGCCACCACAGAGCCAGGCACCAAAGTGAAACTCGGCCTGCTGCGCGACGGTAAACCGCTCGACGTGGAAGTCACGCTGGATAAGAGCACCTCTGCATCGGCCAGCGCCGAGCTGATCGCCCCTGCACTGCAAGGCGCGGCGCTGAGTGACGGGCAGCTCAAAGATGGCACCAAAGGCATCACCATTGAAAGCGTCGAGAAGAGCAGCCCGGCCGCACAGGCTGGCTTGCATCAGGATGACGTGATCATTGGGGTGAACCGCAACCGCGTGCAGTCGATAGCAGAAATGCGCAAAGTGCTGGAGAGCAAACCGACGGTGATTGCGCTGCAAATTGTTCGCGGCAACGACACGCTTTACATCTTATTACGCTAAGCACTGACCCCGGACATCACCGCTGCGTGTGATGTCCGGATTAAGTCATGTTATGCTGCAACCGTTTCTCAATTAACGACGCCCGCATCATGGTTCTTAAGCTATTTCGCTCCGTCGCCATCGGATTGGTCGTTGGCGGTTTATTACTGGCTGCAATGCCCTCATTACGTCAGTTCAATAAGCTGGCGGCGCCTCAGTTCGACAGTACGGATGAGACGCCAGTGAGTTACAACCAGGCCGTTCGCCGGGCGGCACCCGCCGTGGTGAACGTCTATAACCGCGGCCTCAACAGTTCCGCCAATAATCAGCTCGAGATCCGCACCCTAGGATCCGGCGTAATTATGGACGAGCGCGGCTACATCATTACCAATAAGCACGTTATCAACGACGCCGATCAAATTATTGTGGCGTTGCAGGATGGCCGCGTTTTTGAAGCCCTGCTGGTCGGTTCGGATAGCCTGACGGATCTGGCGGTGCTGAAAATTACCGCCAGCGGTGGCTTACCGGTGATTCCGATTAACCGCAAGCGCACGCCGCATATCGGCGACGTGGTGATGGCAATCGGTAACCCCTATAACCTGGGCCAGACCATTACCCAGGGGATTATCAGTGCCACCGGTCGTATTGGCCTGAATCCGTCAGGACGGCAGAATTTCCTGCAGACGGATGCCTCCATCAACCACGGTAACTCGGGCGGCGCGCTGGTGAACTCCCTCGGCGAACTGATGGGCATCAACACCCTCTCCTTTGATAAGAGCAACGATGGTGAAACGCCGGAAGGCATCGGTTTTGCGATCCCCTTCCAGCTGGCAACCAAAATCATGGACAAGCTCATCCGCGACGGTCGCGTGATCCGTGGCTACATTGGGATTGGTGGACGTGAAATCGCGCCGCTGCATACGCAGGGTGGCGGCATCGATCAGATTCAGGGCATCGTCGTGAACGAAGTCACCCCAGGTGGCCCGGCTGCGGCGGCAGGACTGCAGGTTAATGACGTGATTGTGTCGGTGAACGGTATCCCGGCAGTATCCGCGCTGGAGACAATGGACCAGGTGGCAGAGATTCGCCCGGGTTCTATCATTCCGGTGGAAGTCATGCGTAATGATAAGAAGCTGACCATTCAGGTCACTATTCAGGAATATCCGTCCACCAACTAAGCGGCATAAAAAAACCGGAGCCATGGCTCCGGTTTTTTATCGCCTGGCATTCGCTTACTTGTTAACGAACTCTTCGCCCAGGGTGATATCTTTCTTCAGCGTATCAAGCATGCCTTCCATCGCCTGTTGTTCAAACGCGCTCAGCTTGCCGATTGACTGACGTTCTTCAACGCCGTTTTTACCCAGCAGCAGTGGCTGTGAGAAGAAGCGGGCGTGCTCGCCGTCACCTTCCACATACGCACATTCCACTACGCCTTTCTCGCCTTGCAGCGCGCGAACCAGAGACAGACCAAAACGTGCAGCCGCCTGGCCCATAGACAGGGTTGCAGAACCGCCACCCGCCTTCGCTTCCACCACTTCGGTGCCCGCGTTCTGGATGCGTTTGGTCAGGTCAGCCACTTCCTGCTCGGAGAAGCTCACGCCTGGGATCTGGGACAGCAGTGGCAGGATTGTCACGCCAGAGTGACCACCGATAACCGGCACTTCGATGTCGGAAGGCTGTTTGCCTTTCAGTTCAGCCACGAAGGTATTGGAACGGATGATGTCCAGCGTGGTCACGCCAAACAGTTTGTTCTTATCGTAAACGCCGGCTTTTTTCAGCACTTCTGCTGCGATAGCAACCGTAGTGTTGACCGGGTTAGTGATGATACCGATACAGGCTTTCGGGCAGGTTTCTGCGATCTGCTGGACCAGGTTCTTCACGATACCGGCGTTGACGTTGAACAGATCGGAACGGTCCATACCAGGCTTACGTGCAACACCCGCGGAGATCAGCACGACGTCTGCGCCTTCGAGCGCCGGACGTGCGTTTTCACCGGAGAAGCCTTTGATTTTCACAGCTGTTGGGATGTGGCTCAGGTCAACCGCCACACCTGGGGTTACCGGAGCAATATCATACAGAGAGAGTTCTGAGCCTGAAGGCAGTTGGGTTTTCAGTAGTAGGGCAAGCGCCTGGCCGATACCACCAGCAGCGCCGAGGACTGCAACTTTCATCCTAAACTCCTTATTATGGTTAACTTTAATATCTGTTACTCCGTTGCGGCGACATTAATTCAGCAGGTAAATAATTACAATTTTCGTAGCTAAAGAATTTGAGGTCACGCGTCTTTCACCTTTGCCAGAATGCTTCCAGCAAACTGCGGCAACGAAGTAGCCAATCAAGACGGTGGTTACAATACACCCTCACTCGCCAGCAAAACAACATCATTTTGATAACATTTAGTTTACTTTTAAGGTTATTTACGCGCCGTGATGTAGGCATGTTTTCTGATAACGAAATTTGATAAAATCACTCCCTTTCATAACATTATTTCAGCCTGGTTCAGGGCAGAATATTTGCATAAAAATTCATCCACATGCATAATAATGTTGTTTCTATCGTCATATTCCGGGTGACTTATGCGAAGCTCGTCAAAACAAGAAGAATTAGTGAAAGCGTTTAAAGCGCTGCTCAAAGAAGAGAAATTCAGTTCTCAGGGAGAGATTGTTCTGGCTTTACAGGAACAAGGTTTCGAGAACATTAATCAGTCGAAAGTCTCCCGTATGCTCACCAAGTTTGGCGCGGTGCGTACTCGCAACGCCAAAATGGAAATGGTTTACTGCCTGCCCGCCGAACTGGGTGTGCCGACCACCTCCAGCCCGCTGAAGAACCTGGTGCTGGATATTGATTACAACGACGCGGTGGTCGTGATCCACACAAGCCCGGGTGCGGCGCAGTTAATCGCCCGCCTGCTCGATTCACTGGGTAAAGCGGAAGGGATCCTCGGCACCATCGCGGGGGATGACACCATCTTTACTACGCCAGCGAACGGTTTTTCCGTTAAAGATCTCTACGAAGCTATCCTGATGCTGTTCGAACAGGAGCTGTAATCCCCTTCCCTGCTGCTCAGGCAGCGGGGAATGTTCTGCCCCCCGCCTTGTTTACGTCCCCATTCTGTTGTGCTTACTTTTGCAAATAGTGCTTTTACCTGCCTCTTTTCATTCATCCAGCGAATGATCTATCAACAGATCGCACAAAAAATCAAAGTTCGTTATGCCTATGATTTACTTATATATCGACTATCTTTGTGACCAAAAAACGGTCAATTCTATGCAATTTAGTTATAAAAACGTGACCAGTTAACACGTAATTACCCATGAAACAATTAGCGTGGTATTAATATTTAGCGTGATTAGTGTATACTTGATTTTGTGATGAGGGTCACGAAACGAAAGACCCCAATAAATTCGACGAGGTAAACAATCATGAAAATCAAAACAACTGTAGCGGCTCTGAGCGTCCTGTCTGTCCTGTCATTCGGTGCATTTGCTGCCGACTCTATCAACGCTGATCAGGCACAATCTCGCCAGGCCATCGGCACCGTATCTGTAGGTGCAATCGGTACGTCTCCGATGGACATGCACGAAATGCTGAATAAGAAAGCCGAAGAGCAGGGTGCGTCTTCTTATCGCATCATCGAAGCGCGTTCTGGTGACCACTGGCACGCAACGGCTGAGCTGTACAAATAAGTTTTATCAATAGTAAGTAGTAACGACATTATCGACTCAACGGCACCAGGCATAAAAATAGCGGTATAACCCTTCTCGCCGTCGAGGAAACACATTCAGGAGTACGACTATGAACACCAAATTAATCATCGCAACCCTAGGCTTAGCTTCCGTTCTCTCTTTCGGTGCCAGCGCAGCTGTGCATCAGGTGAATGCTGAGCAAGCGCAAAATCTGCAATCAATGGGTAGTGTATCCGTATCTTCCGTCGCGGGTTCTCCGATGGATATCCGCCAGGAGCTGGCGGCTAAAGCTGAAAAAGCAGGCGCAAGCAGCTATCGTGTCACCGAGCTAAATCAGGGTGACCACTGGCATGCAACGGCTGAGCTGTACAAATAAACCCTCGTCGTATCTCATCATACGACTTGCCCCTGACGCTTTGTCAGGGGCTTTTTTATGTCTGAAATCAGTGACGAACGTTAAAGCGTAGTTGCCCTTCCAGCTCCTCTTCCGCCTCGTCAAACAGCAGAACCAGTGCGCCAAAGCGTCGGCGTAGCTTATCCGGCAGGTGGATAAACTCCAGCTCCAGCGGCATGGGTAAGACATCGCCAATCACCACGTCCCACAGCGAATCCAGATCCGTTACCTTTGCCTGTTCTAATCCAAATGTGCGACAAAATTCGCGGTAAAAGTCTTCCTGACTGTCGATTTCATCAAAATCAAACGTATAGATATTCATTGCCCGCCACCCCGTCCAGAAAGGCGGCCTGCGCCGCCCTGACGATAATTATAATCCCCCGATATGCAGGGTTTTAACTTCCAGAAACTCTTCCAGCCCAAGAACCGATCCTTCCCGACCCAGTCCCGACTCTTTCACACCGCCGAATGGGCCGAGCTCGGTCGAGACCGCACATTCGTTAATGCCAATCATGCCGCTCTCAATCGCCTGCGATACGCGGAAAACGCGCGAAAGATTTTGCGTATAGAAGTAAGCCGCCAGGCCAAACGGCGTGTTGTTCGCACGCTGGATCACCTCTTCTTCTGAGGTAAAGCGGAAACAGGCGGCAACCGGGCCAAAGGTCTCTTCCTCAGCCAGTTTCATCCCTTCATGACACTCGCCCAACACGGTTGGCTGCCAGAAATTACCGCCGAGCGAATGCGCTTTACCGCCTGCCAGCACCGTTGCACCTTTTGCGACCGCATCCTCAACGTGTTCGCGCACTTTATTCACCGCATTAGGTTCAATCAGTGGCCCCACCACCACGCCCTCTTCCAGGCCGTTCCCCACTTTCAGAGCGTTTACCGCATCAGCGAGTTTGGTCACAAAGGCGTCGTAGACGGATTCCTGAATATAGAACCGGTTCACGCTGACACACACCTGCCCGGCGTTACGGAATTTATTGGCAATCGCCCCTTTCACGGCGGCTTCAATATCAGCATCGTCAAAGACGATATACGGCGCATTACCGCCCAGCTCCATGGAGACTTTTTTCATGGTTTCTGCGGCATTACGCACCAGCGTTTTGCCCACGGCAGTCGAACCGGTAAACGAGATTTTCCGCACCTCGTGGCTGGCCATGATGGCATCGCTGATCTCGTGGGTGTTCCCGGCGACGGCGTTGAGCACGCCATCAGGGACACCGGCTTTTTTCGCCAGCGTCAGCAGCGCAAAAGCGCTGAGCGGTGTGTTGTTAGCGGGTTTAATGACGCCGGTGCAGCCTGCGGCCAACGCCGGGCCGAGTTTGCGGGTCAGCATCGCCATCGGGAAATTCCACGGCGTGATCGCCGCCACCACGCCGATGGGTTCGCGGGTGGCCAGAATGCGTGAGCCGGGTTTGATGGGGGGGATGATTTCGCCGTTAGCGCGTTTCGCCTGCTCGGCAAACCACTGGATAAAGCTGGCGGCGTACTCGACTTCACCTTCCGCCTCTTTTAGCGGTTTACCTTGTTCGGTGGTCATCAGCCGTCCAAGCCAGCTTTTGTTCTCAATGATCAGTTCGTACCAGCGGTACAGGATCGCCGAACGCTCTTTCGCCGTTTTCGCTCGCCACGCCGGGAAGGCGCGACTGGCTGCCGCGATAGCCTCTTCGGTCTCTTTTTTACCTGCTTTTGCGACTTTCGCGACGACATCGCCCGTGGCCGGGTTGAGCACATCAAAAGTGGTATCCAGCGTTTTCCATATGCCGTCTACCAGATATCCGGTTTGAAAAAGCGCATTGTCCTGGAGTGCCTGGGTGGTCATGTGTCCTCCTGATCTGGGTTTAAGAGCCTGCCAGAATAAGTATAGCCACAAAAAAACCGACGCTTTTGGCGTCGGTTTTTACGGTGTGTTTGTCGGCTGTGCAGAGCCAACTAGCTGTCGGTAAGTGTATTCTGATAACGATGCAGCACATCCGTCAGTCGCTGTACCGGTTCCGTCACTTGCCGCGGTGCTTCCCATAGCCGTAGTTTCTCCTGGTAGATGTTTAGCTCTTCCAGTAACTGGCCAAAGTAGCGGCGGCGCTTATCGTCCGACGAGGCCGAAATCACATGATCCGCCGTGCGACGCAGCTGGCGGTGAAATGCCGACAGATCATCGTTGATCGGAATCGGTGCATTGCGCAGACGCTGGTGCGCGATGATCATCGTCAGCGCCAGGCGGAACTTGGCAATATCGCCAGGGAATTTCGTCAGCAATAAAAACAGCTGCTGATACAGGGCCGGCAGATGGTTCTCTTTGCGACGCGCGGTGTTGGTGGTCATCGCAGATACCGCCGCCGAGACAAACTGGTTCAGCAGCACACGTCCGGTACGCGCATGGGAGTTATCACGCACCAGCAGGATGACCATCATCGCCAGGAAACACCCCACCAGCTGGCCTAACGCGCTGTCGAGGAACTGGCTGAAGTGGAAGGTCATCGGGTTATCCAGCACCAGAATGTTGATCGTACTGGCGAGTGCGCCCAAAGATCCGAGACGACGCTTCTGCACTTCAATCCCGATAAAGAACGCCAGCACCGCAAGACTGATACACAGCAGCAGCATACTTTGCTGGGTGGAGGGCAGCACCACGAGGAAATAGAACGCCCCGATGGGGAGCGCCGCTAGCGCGCCATACAGAAAATCGACCGCCACCATACGTGGATTTGGCAGACGCATCGCCAGCGAAGTCACCACTGCAATCATTACCATCGCGCTCGCACCCGACGTCCAGCCCGTCCACAGCCAGAAGAGCGTGCCGAGCACACACGCGATAGTCGTACGCCAGAAGTTCACCATCGCATGGTGGCGCTCTGCCGACTCGGCTTTGATGACCACTTCGCTTCGTAGAATCTCCTCTTCAATAGCGCTGATTTTGGTATTACTGATCACGCCGCGTTTGAGGAGCAGATAGCGCGTCGCCGCACCTACCCAACTGTAAATGGTGACAGGCGTGTCGCGCTCACCGGTCCAGACAATGACTCGTCGCATTCTCTTCAGCTGTTTGCGCACATCCTGCACCGTTTCGACGGGTTCTGCGAACAGCTCACGGAAGGTATCCGTGACCGCCTCGGGACGGGTATTTTGAATCAGGTAGGTTTCGCAGGCCTGGGTGATCAGCGTCAGGGAGACCGTGTTGATCGCTTTAAGGCGTCGGTTAGCGCGCGCCCAGCGGGAGGATTCCATATTCAGGTTGCTGCGCATTCCTTCCAGCGCCGTGCTGCGACGCACTAGCGCGCTCCAGGCGTTGTCCACCTCTTCACTGTCGCCGTGTTTAATACACAGCTGCATCAGTTGATATTGGGCAACAATCAGCGCATCCAGCTCGCGATCGACTTCCTGCTTGATGGAGCGCGGCGAGAAAAGCAGATCGGCAACGATCGCACAGACAATCCCAATGACAATCTCACTGCAACGCTCAAGAGCAAACTGCGGCGCAAGCAGGGGTTCACTCTGAATGGTGATCACAATGATCAGCGCGGTATAACCGGATAAGCCCCAGGCGTAGGAGTTCTCCACCTTCACCAGCGAGGAAACCCAGGTACAAAAACCCGCCCAGATACAGCACACCATCAGCATCATTAGCGGAGAGCGAATCATGGTGATAATGATCGTCAGTGCCGCGATACAGCCGATAAACGTTCCGGCGATACGCAGCATCCCGCGATAACGGATGGCACCCGAGTAAGGTTCGCCGCCCGCCGCGAAGGCCGGGCCCGCAGCAACAATCGCCGCTGTCAGTACCGCCCAACGCGGAGTTTCCAGTTGGAAGTGAAAACCGACAAACAGCGCCAGCACGATGGCGCACGCCAGCTTAATGGCGAAGCGAACGTGCTGGGTGGCGATGGTGAAAATACCCATCACAATTAACCAATCTCACGCAGACGATGCGCGATTTTACGGAACAGGGAGTCGTTGTTGCCGTTACGGTCTTTCTCACCGGTGATCACCACCGTCGCCGTGGTGCCGGCCGGCCACAGGTTACCCTGCTCGTCATCGAGACGAATACGCACCGGCACACGTTGCGCTAGACGAACCCACTCAAGGTTAGAATCAACCGTTGCCATCCCTTTGGTATCGCGGGTGGCACTGGAGTTGGTGACGCCTGCGGCTACGCTGTCGACCGTGCCTTTAAGCACGCGGTTGCTGCCCAGCGGCGTGATTTCGGCGCGATAGCCTGGACGTACCCCTTCCAGTTTGGTCTCTTCCATGTAGGCGAGAATATAGAAAGAGTGCTGTTTCACCAGCGCCACGGCGGTGGAGCCGCGAGTGATAAATTCACCGGTATAGACGTTGAGGTTGGTCACCCAGCCGTCAGACGGCGCACGGATCACCGTACGTTCCAGATCCAGTTTCGCCAGGTCGCGCGTCGCTTCGGCTTTTGCCTGCTGATGCAGAACGGTTTGCAATACGTTGTTAGACTGGTCAATCTCTTCACGAGACATGGCCTGTACGCCCAGCTGGTTACGTCGTCCGGCTTCACGGCGTTTTTCCGTGGCCAGCGCCCGATAGTAGGCGACGTCTGCTTCAGCCTCTTCGAGGGCTTTCTGGTAGCGAGGCTGATCGATGGTGAAAAGCACCTGATCTTTTTTCACCAGTTCGTTATCACGCACGTTAACCGCGGTAATAAGCCCGGCGACGTCAGGGGCAATGGCCACCACATCCGCGCTGAAACGCGCGTCACGCGTCCAGGGTGACTCGGTGTAAAACACCCAGGCGCGGAAAATTGCGATGAACGCCAGGACCACCAGCGCTACGGTGATGGCGGTACGGGAGATATTTCTTGTTAGTGTTTTCACATCTACCTCAGACAAACATGCGCGATACAAGCCAGAACAGGCAGCAATACAGCGCGGTATTAAACAGTGCAGGGTGCCAGACAAAATCGTAGATGCCGGTCGGAACCAGCACCTTGCGCACCAGCCAGAAAATCGCCAGTGATAAAATTAGTTCGAAGAAAATCGGTGGGAACGATAAACCGAATACCACGATAACGGGAAACAGACTCATGTTGACCTTGATTTGAACGCGTGCAGGCGACAGTTTTTGTTTAGCTCACACCATCGCAGAAGGGCAAGAAAAGCCGGGCGGGAATGGTGAAGCTGTTATGTCAGTAATAATATATTAACGTAACTGTTATGCTGTTATCTATAATATGTGATCTAAATCACTTTTAAGCCAGAGTGAACAATGGAACGTTTAAAGCGCATGTCTGTGTTTGCCAAAGTCGTCGAATTTGGCTCCTTTACCGCCGCTGCCCGACAGCTTCAGATGAGTGTTTCATCCATCAGCCAGACGGTGTCGAAACTGGAAGATGAGCTTCAGGTCAAGCTGCTCAACCGCAGCACCCGCAGCATTGGGCTGACGGAGGCGGGAAAAATCTATTACCAGGGCTGTCGTCGGATGTTGCACGAAGTCCAGGACGTGCACGAGCAACTCTATGCCTTCAATAACACCCCCATCGGCACGCTGCGGATCGGGTGTTCTTCAACTATGGCACAAAATGTCCTCGCCAGTATGACGGCGGAAATGCTCAAAGAGTATCCAGGTTTGGCGGTAAATTTGGTCACCGGCATCCCTGCGCCAGACCTGATCGCCGACGGTCTGGACGTCGTGATCCGCGTCGGTGCGCTGCAGGATTCCAGCCTCTTCTCCCGTCGCCTGGGCAGTATGCCGATGGTCGTCTGCGCCTCTAAAAACTATCTGGCGCAGTTTGGCGTGCCGGAAAAACCAGCCGATTTGAGCAATCACTCCTGGCTGGAGTACAGCGTGCGTCCGGACAACGAGTTTGAGCTGATTGCCCCGGAAGGGCTGTCGACCAAACTGCTGCCGCAGGGGCGGTTCGTGACGAACGATCCTATGACCATCTCCCGCTGGCTGGTCGCCGGGGCAGGCATCGCCTACGTGCCGTTGATGTGGGTGATCAATGAGATCAACAGCGGTGAGCTGGAGATCCTCTTCCCGCGCTACCAGTCCGATCCCCGTCCGGTGTATGCCCTCTATACGGAAAAGGACAAACTGCCGCTCAAGGTCCAGGTCTGTATTAACTATCTGACGGACTATTTTGTGGAAGTGGCGGAGCTTTATCAGGGAATGCGGGGCAGAAGAAAAGAGTAAGCCGCCCCGTAAATGCAGAGAGGTCAAATGATTATTGGAATTTGGCCCCTGCCCTCCTGTCAGAGATAAATACCCCCCCAGTCCGTTCCGGCGCAATTAAGATATTCCACTGAGTTCTATTAATAATGGCGAATTGACATATTTGCCTTGTGACCTTTATCGTACTCATTGTCTGAAACCTGTTCTATGCAAATATCAGACGGTTATAGAGTTGTTAAATAAATACTTCATAAAAATAACGTTTCTCAGGATTTTGTTTAAACAAGGAATAAATATGAATCTATTCGAACAAACACCGCCTTCACGCAGGCGCTACGGACTCGCCGCGTTCATTGGGCTGATCGCCGGGATTGTCTCCGCCTTTGTCAAATGGGGCGCCGAAGTTCCTCTTCCTCCGCGCAGTCCAACCGATTTATTCAGCGCCGCATGCGGGCCAGAGCAATTAATCAGAGCCGCCAGCCAAATTGATTGCTCACGTAATTTCCTGAATCCACCCTATGTATTTCTCCGCGACTGGCTGGGCGTCGTCGACCCTAACGCTGCGGTTTATACATTTGCCGGACATATATTCAACTGGGTTGGCGTGACACATATTATTTTCTCAATCGTGTTCGCCGTAGGCTATTGCGTTGTTGCGGAAGTCTTTCCGAAAATAAAGCTCTGGCAGGGTTTATTCGCCGGGGCATTAGC
The DNA here is from genome assembly GCF_050435885.1 of Lelliottia sp. 489. Taxonomy (NCBI): domain Bacteria; kingdom Pseudomonadati; phylum Pseudomonadota; class Gammaproteobacteria; order Enterobacterales; family Enterobacteriaceae; genus Lelliottia; species Lelliottia sp. 489. Next base: position 176,759 of record NZ_JBNDLC010000007.1, read on the forward strand.
GCAGCTATTTGTTCATATGATTTCGTTCCCGCTGATGGGGCTGACACCGCCACTGTTTGATCTTCCGTGGTACGAGCACGTTTCCGAGATAGTGGGTCACCTGATCTGGTTCTGGTCGATTGAAATTATCCGTCGTGATTTACGTAACCGCATCACTCGCGAGCCCGATCCTGAGGTGCCGCTAAACAGCGCGCGATAAGCGTCGCAAAAAAAATGGCGCGCCTTTTCAGACGCGCCATTTTTTCAATAAGACTTCAGGTCAGGCGGTACCGCCGACGGTCAGATTATCCACTTTCAGCGTCGGCTGACCGACGCCTACCGGCAGGCTCTGGCCTTCTTTACCGCAGACGCCCACGCCTTTATCCAGCTTCAGATCGTTACCCACCATCGAAATCTGCTGCATCGCCTCGATACCGGAGCCTATCAGCGTAGCGCCTTTCACCGCTTTGGTGACTTTGCCTTTTTCAATCAGATAGGCTTCGGACGTCGAGAAGACAAACTTGCCGGAGGTGATATCCACCTGGCCACCGCCGAAGTTTGGCGCGAAGATCCCGTAATCCACGGATTCGATGATCTCCTGCGGCGTCGATTTGCCTGCGAGCATATAGGTGTTGGTCATACGCGGCATCGGCAGATGTGCGTAGGATTCGCGACGCCCGTTCCCGGTTGGCGCAACGCCCATCAGACGCGCGTTGAGTTTGTCCTGCATGTAGCCTTTCAGAATGCCGTTTTCGATCAGCACGTTGTACTGCCCCGGCGTCCCTTCATCATCGATAGAGATTGACCCACGACGATCGGTCATGGTGCCATCATCCACAACGGTACACAGTTCCGAGGCCACCAGCTCGCCCATCTGACCGCTGAATACGGAGGTGCCGCGACGGTTGAAATCGCCTTCCAGGCCGTGACCGACCGCTTCGTGCAGCAGCACGCCAGGCCAGCCTGCGCCCAGTACCACCGGCAGCGTACCGGCTGGGGCCGCTACCGCATTGAGATTCACCAGCGCCATGCGTACGGCTTCTTTCGCCCACGCATCTGCGCGAACATCGCCGTCTTCATCGGCCAGGAACCAGTCATAACCAAAACGACCGCCGCCACCGCTGGATCCGCGTTCGCGTTTACCGTCATCTTCCACCTGCACGCTGACAGACAGACGTACCAGCGGGCGCACATCAGCGGCCAGCGTACCGTCGGTAGCAGCCACCAGAATGAGTTCATACACACCGCTCAGGCTGGCTGACACTTCTTGAACGCGTTTATCCGTCGCGCGAGCCACTTTGTCCACGCGGCGCAGGATATCCAGCTTCTCCTCGCGGGTCATGCTTTGCAGCGGATCGATGCTGGTATAGAGCGCAGAATGCTGCACTTCGCCGAGGGTTTTCACACGACCATCGCCCGCTTCACGCACGATAGTGCGCGCTGCCTGGGCGCTCTGCTCCAGCGCAGTCAGGCTAATCTGATCGGCATAGGCAAAGCCGGTTTTCTCACCGCTTACGGCGCGAACACCGACGCCCTGGTCGATGTTGTAAGAGCCATCTTTAATGATGCTGTCTTCTAAAACCCAGGATTCGTGGTAGCTCGACTGGAAATAGAGATCGCCGTAATCGAGGCGACGCTCGGTTAGTTGGGCAAGAATGGAAAACAGGTCCTGATGACTCAGGCCGTTCGCTGCGAGCAAATGTTCACTTACCAGGTTCAGACTCATCGTTTTGCTACTCGTTCGTTGCCGCCCGAGGGCGGTAAAAAAATTCATTATTTATGAGAGTGGGGCAATTACTCGCCCGCGTCAAATCATTGCTGTGCATCTTTGCGCGCCTGACGGAGCACCTCATTAATCTGCGGCTTATCGACCGGGCCGGTAATGCGATAGCGCAGGATTGAGACCTTACTCCACAGCGGCCCCAGCACCTTACTGGCGGCAAACACCGCGGCGCCCACAATCGGGTTGACCACGAATGCGGCAGCGACACCGACGGTCGCCGAGATCTCCGGCGCAACGACCGCTTCCATATCCAGTTCGCGACGCACCAGATTTACCGAGCCTTTCATGGCGATGTCGGCCTCCAGGCCATCCACCAGCGTGTCATCCGTGTGCAGAATGCCGTCTTTGATCCACGCCGTACTGCGAATAGAGTCGTAATAGAACCCTTCGCTGAAGGTATCGCTGAAGTCAAAACGCAGTTTGCGCAGCAGCGCGTCAAAGCTCAGTAAACGTAAAAGCTGCCCGGCGTGGCCAGTGCTGACGTCGGCGATTTCGCCTTTGCCCAGATTGGTTTTAAGGATGCCGTTCAGCGTAGCTTCGTCCGGTTTCCACGGCTCGGCGCGCCAGTGCAGATCGTAATTAACATCGAAGGAAGAGCCGCGCAGCGGTGTGCTGACGCCAAAGAAATTCGCCGCCGCATCCAGCTTGTTGCCCTTGATTCTACCTTTCAGGGAGGTGCGCTGTTCGCCCGCGCCATTCACCCACTCTCCGTCCGCCGTCAGACGCCCAAAGCCGGTGTCAATCAGGCCGCCCGCGAGGCTCAGGGTGTTGCCCTTCACGGCAAAATCACCGTCGATGCGGCCATATTTCTGACCCCACAGCCAGCACTCCGCGCAGCGCAGTTGTAAATCCGGCCAGCCGCTGAAATCCACTTTTGAAACCTCGGCTAACGGCGAAGCCGCTCCCGTTTGCCCTTTCGTGGCCGTCGTCGGGTTGTAGTAAAGATAACGAATCGCCGCCTGCCATGGCGCGTTGTCACGCATCGTCAGCGTGGCGTTAATCTCACGGCCCTGCGCTTCCACCGTCGACCCGTTGAGGGTTGGCTCAGAGACAATGCTGAGGTTATTCCACTGCTGTCCGCCCAGCGTCAGCGACGGCGTACGGACGGTCACGCGCTGCGGGAACTGGGCAGCTTCATCCACATTTTGCCCAACACCCTTGTTAAACATCGCCAGCCACTCGGCGCCGTCCATCGCGGGCAGGTTCAGCTCAACGCCTGGCTGCTCAGGGAGTGGCGGAATGGTGCGGCTGTCCGTGGTCCAGATGGCCCGGTCGAGGGTCAGTTTGCGACTGAGCAACCAGCGGCTGTTAAAGTGATTTGTACCATTCGCATTACCAGTGAGAGCGAAGTTGTTTAGATCGCCCTGCACATTGATGTTCATCGGCAGTGGCTGACCGGCTTTCTTATCCAGCGGTGCAGGTAAGTGACTGCTTACATTCTTCAGATCGCCGGTCACGTCGACTTTATAGTGCGCACTTCCACGATAAGGCAGGTCGATGGCCACTTTACCGTTCCAGGCAACCGTTCCGTCGATAGATTCGGCCACCGGCTTTGGCAGCACGTCCATCCGCGCGGGCTGCCAGTTAGCATCCATATTGACGGCGACCTGATAGGCTTTTTCACCTTCGGTGGTGCTGAAATCCACGTTAATCGGTTGATTAAACCAGTTGGCTTTCAGCGGCCCGCTTTTCAGATTGCCATTCACAAAGCTGAATTTGCCGCTCAGGTTCTTGAGCGTACTATCTAGCGGCTTGATGAACAGGCTGTTGTTGTTCAGCACCACATCGCCTTCGGCGGTGGTCATCTCGCCATCGAGCGGGATGTCGAGATGCAAACGGGCATTCACATCGCCATCGATTTGCAGCTCTTGCAGCGCAGCGCCCAGCGAATCATCCAGCGGTGTCTCTTCGAAATAAGGCCCGACGGCTTTGCCCGGCCCGTTAATGTCCGCGTCGATCAGCAGCTTCTCTTTCGAGTAATCCGGAATCACCGCTCTCAAATTACTGGCGGTTACGCCGCCCAGCGCGACGCTGTCAGATTTCATCCACAGCCCGTCGTTCAGGAAATTCAGTTCGATATTGAGGTTTTTCAGCGCTGGCCAGTCGGGCTGGAAGGCGAAAGTCGCATTGCGCAGCGGCACCAGAACCTGGAACTGGCCTTCGTTGTGTTTGTACGGGAACAGGTGCGGATTGCCGCCATAAACCAGCGTGGCATTATCGGCCTGACCGCCCTGAATCGCGCCGCTCAGGTAGTCCACCAGCGCTTTTCCCATCAGGTTTTCCGGGAAATAGCGCCAGGCCTGGCCGCCATCGTCAGTGCTGATACCGGCCAGAATCCCCAGCCATGGCTCATCACCTTCCGGCTGCAGATAGCGGAAATTACCGCGCGCGTGAACGCCGGTGGCTTTTACGTCGATATCACGGCCATCAAGCTGAAAACCTTTCTCGTTATTCAGCCAGTTAAGAATGGCAGTGCCTTTTTCAATTTCCAGCGGCGCACGGAAAACCGTTTCGTATGGCATTTTGGCGTCATTCATTTCCGCCGTCAGTCTGCCGTTTTCGACGCTGCCCTCAAGCTTTCCGCCAAAGTGTTCGGCACCGGGCAGCAGCTTCCACTGCTTCCAGGAGAGCGCTTTCCACGAGGCCTGGAAACGGGTTTTTTCTGTGGCCTGCAGAGGGATATCCAGCGCCAGGGTGTCGATCTGGCCGCTCGGCTGTGTGGCTTCCCAGACTTCGCCGAGCGCAGTTGATATGCGGTTCGCGATAGGCCGTAAACCGTCGAGACTTGCCAGATCGAGGTTGCTGGCGCGGATACGCAGCTCATCGCTGCGCTTGTTGTTCACGCCGCCCACTTCCTGCTCAGGCACCCACGCCATCGTTAATGCGCCGCGCGGCCAGGCTTTGCCGTCCATAGTGATACGGGTATCGGGAATGGAGAATTGCCAGCTGTCGCCCTGACGGGTGACGTGTGCCGTCAGGTTATCGACTGACATATCATGGGATTGCGTATCCCCTTTCCACGCCGCGCCGCCCTGCTTCAGCCACACATCCCCTGCGGAGATATCACCGTCGGCCAGCGTCAGCCAGCCTTCAAGACTAAAGCGCGCCCTTTGCAGCGCCACGTTATCCTGCATCCATTTGCCCAGCCAGGGTTTGACATCCACATCGTCGGCCTGCAGCCAGACTTTGCCTTTGTTCAGCAGGCCGTTGTCGTCGCGCAGATCCATGCGCACCTGCATGATGCCGTGCTGCCCGTTCAGGCTGGAGAGATTCACCTGCCCTTCCGCGCGATGGCGATCTTTGCCGTTAAGCCAGGTGAGCTGCGGAATCGCCAGTTCGGCCCGTTGGCCGGAGAGGGTAATGAAACTGATTTCACTGTCGCGCAGATCGAAATGATCGAACTGGCGCAGAAAAAGATCGCTGAAGCGGTTGGTCTCGATGCCTTTGCTGTTATCGCCCTGGTTTAGAGGCGTGTTGGTCAGAAACTGAAGCTGCCAGAAGGTGAGATCGCGAAACTGCCAGCGCATGTGCAGCAAACTTTGCCAGACATCCAGCGCCAGCGTCACGCGTTTGATTTTGAGATGACCGCCGTCTTTCAGGCTCGCGTTGATATCGCGGACATCCAGCGTTGGGCCGAAATTTTGCCAGCTGGCACTCAGCTGGCTGACGTCAACGGGAATGCCGGTGGCGCTTTCGATCTTTGCCAGCACCTGCGGGCGCCAGCTGTCGAGATGCGGTAACACGAGGCGCAGCCCGCTCACGAGCAACGCGACAATGACGACAAGCGTTGCCCCTGTAAGCAGTAAAATTCCTGGCAATCGCCTCACGCATCTCTCCTTGTCAGCCGTTCTCTTGCAGCATTGCTGCCTCTTACATCATCACCACGTCAAACTGCTGCTGGTTATAGAGTGGTTCGATTTGTACTTTTACCTGTTTGCCGACAAAGATTTCCACTTCCGCCAGCGCGTGCGACTCTTCGCCTTTCAGTGCTTCTGCCACCGCAGGGGAAGCATAGACCAGAAAACGGTCGGAGTCGTAGGCGTGATGGACGCGGACAATTTCACGCATGATTTCGTAGCACACCGTCTCCACGGACTTTACCGTGCCGCGTCCGTGGCAGGTTGGGCATTCGTTGCACAGCACATGTTCAACGCTTTCGCGCGTGCGCTTGCGGGTCATCTCCACCAGGCCGAGCTGAGAGAAACCGTTGATACTGGTTTTCACCCGATCTTTGCTTAGCGCCTGCTCCAGAGAGTGCAGCACGCGGCGGCGGTGATCTTCATTATTCATATCGATAAAATCGATGATGATAATGCCGCCAAGATTGCGCAGACGCAGCTGACGCGCGATGGCCTGCGTCGCTTCGATGTTGGTGTTAAAGATGGTGTCGTCGAGATTGCGGTGACCGACAAATGCCCCCGTGTTGATATCCACTGTGGTCATCGCTTCCGTCTGATCGATGATCAGATAGCCGCCGGATTTCAGCTCCACTTTGCGCTCCAGCGCGCGCTGGATTTCGTTCTCGACGTCAAAGAGATCAAAGATCGGCTGGCGGCCGGTGTAATGCTCCAGCAGGCCAGGCATCTCTGGGATGTATTCGGCGGTGAATTCCAGCAGCGCGTCGTAGGTCAGACGCGAATCCACGCGGATGCGATCGAGCTGCGCATCAGCGAAATCGCGCAACACGCGCTGGGCCAGTGCCAGCTCGCCGTACAGTTGATAGCGGGTCTGGTTGCGTTTTTTACGCTCCATGACTTTGGTCCAGACGCGTTTCAGGTACGCCGCATCGGAGGCCAGATCGTCTTCGCTGATCCCTTCTGCCGCGGTACGGATAATAAAACCGCCCTGCTCGTCGCAGTAAGCGCCAACCACCTTTTTCAGGCGTTCGCGCTCGCTTTCACTTTCGATACGCTGAGAAACGCCGACGTGTGAAGCGCCCGGCATAAAGACCAGGTAGCGAGAAGGTAAAGTGATGTCGGTCGTCAGACGGGCGCCTTTGGTACCGAGGGGATCTTTCACCACCTGGACCATCAAATCCTGCCCCTGGCGAACCAGCTCGGAGATGTCGCGAACGGTAAACTGCTTTTGCTCTTCACCCGCGACACATTCGGTGTGCGGCATGATATCCGAGGCGTGCAAGAACGCTGCTTTATCAAGGCCAATATCTACAAATGCCGCCTGCATACCCGGTAGTACACGACTGACACGACCTTTGTAGATATTGCCTACTATTCCGCGTCGCGCTTCGCGCTCAATATGAATTTCCTGAAGAATGCCGCCATCAATATAGGCCACTCGGGTTTCCGATGGCGTTACGTTTACCAACAATTCAGCCGTCATAATTATCCCTTCCCTCACGCAGTGAGTTAAAATTGCTCAGCAACTCATACGTTTCCACCAGCGGTAAGCCGACTACGGCGTGATAGCTGCCATTAATCTTCCTGACGAAACAGCCACCCAGCCCCTGAATACCGTATGCACCTGCTTTATCCATAGGTTCACCGCTGGCGATATAACCGGCGATTTCCTCATCGGTAAGCACTCTGAACGTGACATCCGTGACCACCAGACAATCCAGCACCTGCTGGCTGTCTGCCAGTGCAACCGCCGTCATCACCTGATGCGTTTGTCCGGATAATTTGCGCAGCATTTGCGCCGCATGTTCACCGTCACGCGGTTTCTCGAGCACTTCACCGTTGAGAATCACGATGGTATCTGCCCCCAGCACCGGCAAATCACGCGGGGTTTGCGCCACACCAGCCAAGGCTTTTTCCCGGGCCAGACGAGACACATACTGCTGCGCGCTTTCGCCATCGCCCCGTTTTTCTTCAATACCGGTGACGATACGTTCAAAAGAGACACCCAGTTGAGTGAGTAACTCCTGACGACGCGGGGAACCAGAGGCAAGAAATAAAGACGTCATAGAAACCTTTTATTGCACGGCAAACTGCTGGCGAACTTTACGCATCAGCAGGAACAGCCACGGCCAGAGCACACCGTTTACTACACTACTCCAGAACACTTCCGGTCGGAAAGAGACGTTGATCACTAAAAACTCAGCCCAGAAAACAATGATATCCGCGGCGAGGGATAACAACATCACCACCAACGCCTGTTGCCAGAGCGCGAGGTTACGGAAAAGCTGGAATTTCAGTGCGACGAGGTACGCAATAATACTCATCGACAGGGCGCGCACGCCGAGCGTTGAGCCACTGATGAGATCCAGTATGGCACCCATCACAAAACCCGTGCCCACATTTACGCGGTGCGGCAGGGCGAGGGTCCAGTAGAGTAAAATGAGCAGCACCCAGTTTGGCCGGAAAACGAGAATGTCGTCCGGCCAGGGCATGACTTGCAGTAATAACGCGATGAAGAACGAGAGCCAGATTACCCAGCGTCCCTGGCTACGATAGCTCGCCACTACTGCCCTCCCGAGGAGATTTGTGGCGGCAGCGGTGCATCCGGAGGAGGCTGCGTTAAACCCGTAGCAGGTGCAGGCACTGGCGCAGGCGGCCCCATGGAATCCGGCGCAGGCAGAACCTGCGGCATCATCTGCATTAAGCGTTCATTGGCCACGCGATGCACCTCTTCTGGCGTCATCGGGTTGATACCATTACGATCGGCGCCCCACAGTAACAGCAAATAGCGCAGACGCTGTAAGCCCGCAGTTGGACGAGCCTGAATCACCGTATACGCACGTTGCGTATCCAGTTTCACCGACGAGACAACCGCCACCGGGTAACCTTCAGGGAAACGCCCGCCGAGACCGGAGGTGACCAGAACATCCCCCACACGAATATCGGTGTTGGCTGGCAGATGCTCCAGCTGCAAATCGTCCGTACAGCCGTTACCGGCCGCAATAATACGGATATCATTACGCAGTACCTGAATCGGCAGCGCATGGGTGGCATCACAGATCAATAAAACGCGGCTGGTGAGCTTAGCAACAGCAACCACCTGGCCCACAACGCCTTTATCACTGATGACCGGCTGGCCTTCGTAAACACCGTTCACGCTGCCTTTGTCGATGACCACCTGATCGCTGTACGGATCGTTAACGGTGGAGATCACCTGAGTCACCATTTTCTGCTCGTCCTGACGCAGCGGCGATCCCAGCAGCTCACGCAGACGGGCGTTTTCCTGGCGATACTGACCCAGCATCAGCAGCTCGCTGTTTTTCAGCAGCAATTCCTGGCGCAATGCACGGTTTTCAAGCTCGAGTTGGTCGCGTGATGACAAGGTTTGAGAAACACTGTCGAGTAATTCACGGGGACCATTTGATACAAAGTAGAAAGGACTGACGGCGGTATCCATGTATGTTCGGATCTGGCTGAACATACCGAGGCGGCTATCGGCGATGATGACTCCAAGCGCTACCAGCACCCCCAGGATCAGGCGAAACTGCAGCGACGGGCCACGGCTAAAAATTGGCTTCATAGGCTATGCGTATTCTCGTGTCAGAGAGAAAGGGTAGCCTTCGCTACCCTCTCAAACCGACTACTCTTCGCTGAACAAGTCGCCGCCGTGCATGTCGATCATTTCCAGCGCCTTGCCGCCACCACGGGCTACGCAAGTCAGTGGATCTTCTGCAACTACGACAGGAATACCTGTCTCTTCCATTAACAGGCGGTCGAGGTTACGCAGCAGCGCGCCACCACCGGTCAGAACCATACCGCGCTCTGAGATGTCGGAAGCCAGTTCTGGTGGGCACTGTTCCAGCGCAACCATCACCGCGCTCACGATACCGGTCAGCGGCTCTTGCAGCGCTTCGAGGATTTCGTTGGAGTTCAGGGTAAAGCCACGCGGAACGCCTTCAGCCAGGTTACGGCCACGAACTTCGATTTCGCGGACTTCGTCGCCAGGGTAAGCAGAACCGATCTCGTGCTTAATACGCTCTGCGGTGGCTTCACCGATCAGAGAGCCGTAGTTACGGCGCACATAATTAATGATGGCTTCATCAAAACGGTCACCGCCGATACGCACGGAAGAGGAGTAAACCACACCGTTCAGAGAGATGACGGCCACTTCAGTGGTACCACCACCGATATCCACCACCATGGAACCTGTTGCTTCAGAAACCGGCAGACCCGCACCAATTGCAGCAGCCATCGGCTCTTCGATCAGGAAGACTTCGCGCGCACCTGCGCCCTGAGCGGATTCACGGATCGCACGGCGTTCAACCTGAGTTGCACCGACTGGCACACAGACCAGCACGCGCGGACTTGGGCGCATGAAGCTGTTGCTGTGAACCTGCTTGATGAAGTGCTGAAGCATTTTTTCAGTCACGAAGAAGTCAGCGATAACGCCGTCTTTCATTGGGCGGATCGCGGCGATGTTGCCAGGGGTACGACCCAGCATCTGCTTCGCATCGTGTCCTACGGCTGCCACGCTTTTCGGGGAGCCGGCACGATCCTGACGAATGGCCACAACGGAAGGCTCATTCAATACGATGCCTTGTCCTTTTACATAAATCAGGGTATTCGCGGTACCCAGGTCAATGGACAGGTCATTGGAAAACATGCCACGAAATTTTTTCAACATACTAAGGGATAATCCTGAAAGCTGGGGCGGAAAAATTAAAATCCGCTTACTTTACCAACCACACGTAGCAGCGACAAGGCGCAAAAATCATCTGCTACGGTGAAAATTAGTGCAGCACGTTTCCTTATGTTACAAATTTATTTCCTGACTCCATCAGGGCTGAGTTAACAGCTGCGTCACTCGCTTTCATTTGTAACCCGTCCAGGTAAACGACTGGCGTTTTGCTCGTCATACTCAAAGCTACAGGCGCGATATTCTACGTGAAAACAAATTAAACGGCAGGTCAAACAGAGTATCTTTGCAAATATTTTTTCACATTGCTGTCAAGCGGCTGAGAGGTAGCAATAAAATCCCCCTGACCACCCGCGACACCGCGCTCCGTCAACATCTGCCATTCGCTGCGTGAACGTATGCCAGTGGCGAAGACTTGCGTTTGCGTTCCCTTGCACGCTTCCACCAGACTCTGTACCAGCAGCTGGTTTTCCGTGCGCTTTTCAATATTCCTGACCAGCCCCGGATGCAGCTTTAACAGCTCCACATCCAGCTCCTTGATCCAACTGGTACTGACCAGCGTTAAACCCGCCTGAGTGACTGCCACGCGAGCACCGAGTGCATTCATCAAACGGACGACCGGCTGTAAACGGCTGATATGTTGACAAACATCTGCCTCTGCAAGTTCAAAAATAATACGTTTCCGCTGCGATTTTTCACATTGCATCAGCACATCACGCAGCCAGCGCTGAAAACGCGGGCGAATCAGCGATTCTACCGTTACCTGTAATGCCAGATTTTCCTCCGGCCAGAAAGATAAAAATGGAATAAGACGCGTAATTTGCTGCCGGTCGTACTCTTCCGACAGACCAAACTGCAGCACCATCGGCAGATATTCGGCGGAGACAACCTCTTCCGAGCCGTCGAAGATACGGCAAAGTAACTCGCGGTGATGCACCTGGCCGTTACGCAGCACGGCAGGTTTTTGATAAATTCGTGGCCCGCCGCGGCTCAGCATCTGTTCAATGAGCGTACGCCAGCGCACGTTGCCGCGCCCTTTTTCCGGCAGAGAATCATCGTAAACCGCCCAGCCATTCGCCCCCTGCAGCACCGCGTTACGCGTGGCCGCTTCGGCATGTTCCATCACCTGTTGAGTTTGCTGGCCGCCTCGCCAGGCGCAAATGCCGATATGAACCATGTCATCCCGGTCGAGCATTTTGGTTGGCGGCAGCGCATCGACCGCTTTCAGCAACTGACTGGCGATGCTTTCCGATTCTTTCAGCGTCCGGTGCGGCAGCAACACGGCAAAATCACTGCGGTGGTAGCGCGCCAGCAGCGCACCGGGATAACGCATAATAAAGGTCGATAACAAATTGATGAGCGTAAAGAGATGCTCTTCCGCCACCGAGCGGCCCCAGGTATCGCGTAACAGATCGAAATCGGGCAGACGGATAACCATCACCACCCCGTGAGTACCCACCTTTTCGGTATCTTCCAGCAGCGTGGCCAGTTGATTATCAAAGAAAAGGCGGTTATTCAGCCCGGTTTTATTGTCCTGGGCGGCGTAGGACCGAATCAGCGTATCCATACGGCTGCGCTGATCGCTGGCGAACTGGATTTCTGAAAGCAACACATCCAGCGCACTGCTGGTCCGCGACGGCCATTCATAAACAGACCCGCGCACCTTAGCACCTCGTTCACCGTTTAAAATACGTACAGATCGCGATTCCAGGAGTTCCTGTCCGGAAAGCTGGCGTCGAAGCCAGCGCACCGCCAGAAAAATCAGCACAACAATAAAACCCACCGCAACGGTGAGCGGTGCAGTGGTCATCAGCGAACGGAAATAGTTCGCCATCGGGTCCTGATAGACCAGCCTGATGGTCACACCTGGGCTTTTCAGGGAGTGAATCGTCATCTCGCGGTATTGTGCCAGCGTCCCGGCTGGGCGATAGCTGCTCTGACGCGCGTGGCTCAGGAGGACTTTGCTACCCTGTAGAATGTCGATGTGTACAATATCCACCGGCACCATCAGCTCATCCAGTTGCTGAGACAGCGCGGGCAATGTTGACGTGACCAGTCGCGAATCAATGACCGAAGCCACGGACTGCACGCGGTTGGTCAGTTTGTCCTGAATGGCATTATAAAAGCTTAGCGAGCACCCCATCAGGGTGACGAAGATAGTCAGCCCCGTCAGCAGCGTAATAAAAGCTGAAAATTTCGTCGTTAATCGCATCCTTGAGATCACTCCGTTGGTTGATGGGGAGGCAGTTAAAGTGCAAGTAAGTGCTAACTTGCGTTTAGCAGGGGGATACTACCAAACCTGGTCTATCTGGCAATTTATTGCGTTAAATCGGCATAGCGTTTCAATGAGCGAGTATAGTCTTCAGAAATTATTTTCCAATCATCATGCTTAGTGAGGACATCTGTATGCAGGCTTTGATCTTAGAACAGCAAGACGGCAAAACTCTGGCGTCGGTTCAATCCGTTGAGGAAAACCGTCTCCCGGAGGGGAACGTGACTGTGGATATCGACTGGTCCAGCCTGAACTATAAGGATGCTCTCGCCATCACGGGCACCGGGAAAATTATCCGCAATTTTCCGATGATTCCGGGAATTGATTTCGCAGGCCACGTGCATTCCAGCGAAGATCCGCGCTTTCACCCAGGACAGCAGGTGCTGTTGACCGGCTGGGGCGTGGGGGAAAACCACTGGGGCGGCCTCTCCACGCAGGCGCGCGTCAACGGCGACTGGCTGGTGCCGATGCCAAAAGGTCTCGATGGCCGCAAAGCGATGATCATCGGCACCGCCGGTTTCACCGCGATGCTGTGCGTGATGGCGCTGGAAGAGGCTGGCGTTCGCCCGGACTCCGGTGAAGTGGTCGTGACCGGCGCCAGCGGTGGCGTGGGCAGTACCGCAGTGACCCTGCTGCACAAACTCGGATATCAGGTTGCTGCTGTTACCGGGCGCGAAAGCACACATGATTACCTGCGTTCACTGGGCGCAAACCGTATTCTGGGACGCGAAGAGTTCAGCGAAACCCGTCCACTGGAAAAACAGGTCTGGGCGGGTGCGGTGGATACCGTGGGCGATAAAGTGCTGGCAAAACTGCTGGCACAGATGAATTACGGCGGATGCGTGGCGGCCTGCGGTCTGGCGGGTGGTTTTGCGCTGCCAACAACCGTGATGCCATTTATTTTACGTAATGTGCGTCTGCAGGGCGTGGATTCCGTGATGACGCCAGCGGCGCGCCGCACGCAGGCATGGGAACGTCTGGTGCGTGATTTGCCGGAGTCCTTCTTCAGCCAGAGCGCCACCGAAATTACGCTTGATCAGGCACCGGAGTATGCCGAAAAAATCATTAGCAACCATTTCCAGGGCCGGGCGCTGGTGAAAATTGCTTAATCTTCAAATTTTCGTGACATATTCGCGATAACCCGACTCCTCCGTCATGCTTAGAAAAATGCATGCCGGAGGATGCCATGAAAAACAGAAAACTGACGGAAGCCGATGTAACGGCCGAATCTGTCTTTATGCTACAGCGCCGCCAGATCCTGAAGATGCTCGGTATCAGCGCTACCGCCCTAACCCTCACCCCCAACGCCCATGCCGACCTGCTTGACTGGTTCAAGGGTAACGATCGTCCAAAAGCCCCCTCTGGCCAGCCGCTAACTTTTACCAAACCCGCACAGTGGCAGAATAAACTCGCGCTGACGCCGGAAGATAAAGTGACGGGCTATAACAATTTCTATGAGTTTGGCCTCGATAAAGCCGATCCCGCCGCCAATGCCGGGAGCATGAAAACCGATCCCTGGACCTTCAAAATTGAGGGCGAAGTCGCCAAACCGCTCACTTTTGACCATCACGATCTCACGACCCGTTTCCCCCTTGAGGAGCGCATTTACCGGATGCGTTGCGTTGAGGCGTGGTCGATGGTGGTGCCGTGGATCGGTTTCCCGCTGCACAAACTGCTGGCGATGGCCGAGCCCACTAGCGATGCCAAATATGTCGCTTTCCAGACGCTTTACTCACCAGAGCAAATGCCAGGGCAAAAAGACCGCTTTATCGGTGGCGGGCTGGAGTATCCGTATGTTGAAGGGCTGCGCCTCGACGAGGCCATGCATCCGCTGACGCTGCTGACCGTCGGGGTATATGGCAAAGCGCTGCCGCCGCAAAACGGTGCCCCCATCCGTTTAACGGTGCCATGGAAATATGGCTTTAAAGGGATTAAATCGATTGTCAGCATTAAGCTCACCAAAGAGCGCCCGCCGACCACCTGGAACCTTGCCGCGCCGGGCGAATATGGCTTTTTCGCGAACGTTAACCCGCACGTCGATCATCCGCGCTGGTCGCAAGCGACCGAGCGCTTTATCGGTTCCGGCGGCGCGCTGGACGTGAAACGCCAGCCAACGCTGCTGTTCAATGGCTATGCCGACGAAGTGGCCTCACTCTATCGCGGGCTGGACTTGCGGGAGAATTTTTAAGTGCGCTTAACCGTAAAACAGATCACCTGGCTAAAAGTGCTGTTGCATCTGGCCGGTTTGCTTCCTTTTATATGGCTGTTCTGGGCAGCCAGTCAGGGCTATTTCAGCGCCGATCCGGCCAAAGATATTCAACACTTTACCGGTAGGATGGCTCTGAAATTTTTGCTGGCAACCTTGCTGGTTTCCCCACTGGCGCGCTACGCTAAACAGCCATTATTGATACGAACACGACGCCTTTTGGGGCTATGGTGTTTTGCCTGGGCGACGGTCCATCTCACCAGCTACACGTTGCTGGAGCTGGGCATTAATAATCTGGCATTGTTAGGCAGCGAGCTGGTATCGCGTCCGTATCTGACGTTAGGGATTATCAGCTGGGTGATTTTACTGGCGCTGACGCTCACGTCGACGCAGTACGCACAGCGAAAACTGGGTCGACGCTGGCAACTTTTGCATAACTTCGTCTATCTTGTGGCGATCCTGGCCCCGATACATTATCTGTGGTCGGTGAAGATTTTATCCCCTCAGCCTATTATCTACGCGCTGCTGGCTCTGGCGCTGCTGATATGGCGCTACAAGAAGTTCCGCCAGTGGTGGCGATAGTTCGCGAAACTGTGCGTATTCCCGCAGATTACTTATCAACCGCGCTTCTTTTATCAATTGCGGTTGATAATCTTCCCTGATAAGACCAGTATTTAGCTGCTAAATGCTACGAAATCGTTATAATGTGCGACCTTGGTTTTCCTGGAGGGGTTTTTCATCCCCTGAAAGGGTGACAATTGCGCATCGAAGGTATATTTTGTTTTTTACCCGAGAATCGCAGGAGATAGCGGCACAATGACTGGAAAGTTGCACATCTTAGTTTTGAACGGACCGAACCTGAACATGCTCGGTACCCGCGAACCCGAGAAGTACGGCACGCTGACATTAAGCGAAATTGTTAACCGTCTTGGGACGGAAGCAGCTGCGCTTAACGTGAGTCTTGACCATTTTCAGTCTAATGCGGAGTACGCACTCATCGACCGTATTCATCAGGCTAAAGACACTGTGGACTATATCCTGATTAATCCGGCCGCGTTTACGCACACCAGTGTTGCTATCCGCGACGCACTGCTTGCGGTAAGCATCCCGTTTATCGAGATCCACCTGAGCAATGTGCATGCCCGAGAGCCGTTCCGCCACCATTCGTATCTGTCGGATATCGCTGCTGGCGTTATCTGCGGACTGGGTGCTGACGGTTATTCATACGCTTTACAGACAGCGGTAAAACGCCTGTCACAATCACACTAAACAAGAGTACGGAACCCACTCATGGATATTCGTAAGATTAAAAAACTGATCGAGCTGGTTGAAGAATCAGGCATCTCCGAACTGGAAATTTCTGAAGGCGAAGAGTCTGTACGCATCAGCCGTGCAGCGCCAGCCGCTAGCTTCCCGGTCATGCAGCAGGCTTATGCTGCACCTGTGATGCAGCAGCAGCCTGCTCTGTCTAACGCAGTTGCCCCGGCAGCAGAAGCGCCGGCTGCAGCAGCCGCAGAAATCAGTGGTCACATCGTACGTTCCCCGATGGTTGGTACTTTCTACCGCACGCCAAGCCCGGACGCTAAAGCGTTCTGCGAAGTGGGTCAGAAAGTCAATGCAGGCGATACCCTGTGTATCGTTGAAGCCATGAAAATGATGAACCAGATCGAAGCCGACAAGTCAGGCGTTGTTAAAGCGATTCTGGTCGAAAGTGGTCAGCCGGTAGAATTTGACGAGCCGCTGGTCGTCATCGAGTAACGAGGCGAACATGCTGGATAAAATTGTCATCGCCAACCGTGGCGAGATTGCACTGCGTATCCTTCGTGCCTGTAAAGAACTGGGCATCAAGACCGTCGCTGTGCACTCAAGCGCGGATCGCGATTTAAAACACGTATTACTGGCGGATGAGACGGTCTGTATTGGCCCGGCTCCGTCCGTAAAAAGTTATCTGAATATCCCGGCAATCATCAGCGCCGCTGAAATCACCGGCGCGGTGGCAATCCATCCGGGTTATGGCTTCCTCTCTGAGAACGCCAACTTTGCTGAGCAGGTTGAGCGCTCTGGCTTTATCTTTATCGGCCCGAAAGCTGACACTATTCGCCTGATGGGCGACAAAGTGTCCGCAATCACCGCCATGAAGAAAGCAGGCGTTCCAACGGTACCAGGCTCCGACGGCCCTCTGGGCGACGATATGGATGCTAACCGTGCACATGCTAAACGCATTGGCTATCCGGTTATCATCAAAGCGTCCGGCGGCGGCGGCGGTCGTGGTATGCGCGTTGTACGCAGCGATGCAGACCTGGCACAATCCATCTCCATGACCAAAGCTGAAGCGAAAGCTGCGTTCAGCAATGACATGGTTTACATGGAAAAATACCTGGAAAACCCACGCCACATCGAAATTCAGGTGCTGGCTGACGGTCAGGGTAACGCAATCTATCTGGCTGAACGTGACTGCTCCATGCAGCGTCGTCACCAGAAAGTCGTCGAAGAAGCACCAGCACCGGGCATTACTCCGGAACTGCGTCGCTACATCGGTGAGCGTTGCGCCAAGGCGTGTGTCGATATCGGCTATCGCGGTGCAGGTACGTTCGAATTCCTGTTCGAAAACGGCGAGTTCTATTTCATCGAAATGAACACCCGTATTCAGGTTGAACACCCGGTTACCGAAATGATTACCGGCGTTGACCTGATCAAAGAGCAGCTGCGTATCGCTGCGGGTCAACCGCTGTCCATTAAGCAGGAAGAAGTTGTGGTGAAAGGCCATGCGGTCGAGTGCCGTATTAACGCCGAAGACCCGAACACCTTCCTGCCGAGCCCGGGTAAAATCACGCGTTTCCACGCGCCGGGTGGCTTTGGTGTGCGTTGGGAATCTCATATCTACGCGGGCTACACTGTACCGCCGTACTATGACTCAATGATCGGCAAACTGATCTGCTACGGCGAAAACCGTGACGTGGCGATTGCCCGCATGAAGAACGCCCTGCAGGAACTGATCATCGACGGTATCAAAACCAACGTTGATCTGCAGGTTCGTATCATGAACGACGAGAACTTCCAGAATGGTGGAACGAACATCCACTATCTGGAGAAAAAACTCGGCCTTCACGAAAAGTAAGACCGCATACGCGTTAAAAGGCCGGATATTCCGGCCTTTTTTATTTCTGGGGATCGCCTGTGTCCCATCATGTACAATCCCCGCTTTCTTCATCCACAAGGGACTTAAAATGGACAAGCGTTTTGTTCAAGCCCATAAAGAAGCGCGCTGGGCGCTGTGGCTGACCCTTCTCTATCTCGCTGCATGGTTAGTAACTGCTTACTTACCTGGTTCGGCTCCCGGAATTACCGGCCTGCCGCACTGGTTTGAAATGGCCTGTCTGCTGTTGCCTCTGGTATTTACGCTGCTGTGCTGGCTGATGGTGCGTTTTATCTTCCGCGATATCTCTCTGGAGGATAGCGATGCAAACTGAAATCATCGCCGTTCTGGTTATCTATCTCTTTATTGTGTTTGGCCTCTCCGCCTACGCCATGCGCAAGCGCAGCACCGGTTCGTTCCTCAGTGAATATTTCCTGGGAAGCCGCTCGATGGGCGGTTTTGTCCTGGCGATGACGCTGACCGCCACCTATGTCAGTGCCAGCTCATTTATCGGCGGGCCAGGTGCGGCGTACAAATATGGTCTCGGCTGGGTGCTGCTGGCGATGATTCAGGTGCCGACGATCTGGCTGTCGCTCGGGATTCTGGGCAAGAAATTCGCCATTCTCGCCCGACGCTATAACGCCATTACCCTCAATGATATGCTCCAGGCGCGGTATCAGAACCGGGCTGTAGTCTGGATCGCCAGCGTCAGTTTGCTGGTCGCCTTCGTCGGTGCGATCGCCGTGCAGTTTATTGGCGGCGCGCGGTTGCTGGAAACGGCGGCGGGAATCAAATATGAAAATGGCCTGTTGATCTTCGGAATTACCATCGCGCTCTATACCGCGTTTGGCGGCTTCCGTGCCAGCGTGCTGAATGACACCATGCAAGGCATGGTGATGCTGATTGGCACCCTGGTGCTGCTGGTTGGTGTGATCTATGCAGCGGGCGGTTTGCACAATGCCGTTGAAACCCTGGAGCAGATTGACCCTAAACTGGTCAGCCCGCACGGGGCCGACGATATTCTGACCCCGGCGTTTATGACCTCGTTCTGGGTACTGGTCTGCTTTGGCGTCATCGGTCTGCCCCACACGGCGGTGCGTTGTATCTCCTATAAAGACAGCAAAGCGGTGCATCGCGGGATTATAATCGGCACAATCGTGGTGTCGCTGTTAATGCTGGGAATGCATCTGGCGGGGGCTTTAGGCCGCGCCATTCTTCCGCATCTGACCGTGCCGGATCAGGTCATTCCGACATTAATGGTGCAGGTCTTGCCGCCATGGGCTGCCGGGCTGTTCCTTGCCGCGCCGATGGCAGCGATCATGTCGAACGTTAATGCGCACCTGCTGCAGGCCTCGGCAACAATCATCAAAGATCTGTGGCTCAGCGCGACGCCGACTAAAATGCGTAATGAGCATCGCCTGAAGCGCATTTCGACCTGGACCACGCTGGTACTCGGCATTCTGATGATGCTGGCCGCCTGGCGTCCACCGGAGATGATCATCTGGCTGAACCTGCTGGCATTCGGCGGGCTGGAAGCGGTGTTCCTGTGGCCGCTGGTGCTGGGCTTGTACTGGGAGCGCGCGAATGCTGCGGGCGCGCTGAGCGGGATGATTGTCGGTGGCGTACTCTACGCGGTACTCGCCACCTTTAAGATTCAGTACCTGGGCTTCCATCCGATTGTGCCTTCGTTACTGTTAAGTTTGCTGGCGTTTGTGGTGGGGAACCGTTTTGGTCAGCCCGTCCCACAGGCCGCCGTCATTTCTACTGATAAATAAAGAGTTTTGCCATGCCGTGGATCCAACTAAAACTGAACACAACCGGTGCCAATGCCGAAGAACTGAGCGACGCGTTAATGGAAGCGGGTTCAGTTTCCATTACTTTCCAGGACACGCATGACACGCCGGTGTTTGAGCCGCTGCCAGGCGAAACCCGTCTGTGGGGCGATACCGATGTCATTGGTCTGTTCGATGCCGAAACTGACATGAAAGAGGTCGTGGCGATCCTGGAAAATCACCCGCTGCTGGGCGTTGGGTTTGTGCATAAAATCGAGCAGCTGGAAGATAAAGACTGGGAGCGCGAGTGGATGGATAACTTCCACCCGATGCAGTTCGGTAAACGTCTGTGGATCTGCCCTAGCTGGCGCGATGTGCCTGACGCGAACGCCGTGAACGTAATGCTCGACCCGGGCCTGGCGTTTGGTACCGGCACCCACCCGACCACCTCCCTGTGCCTGCAATGGCTTGATGGGCTGGATCTGGAAGGCAAAACCGTGATCGACTTCGGTTGTGGCTCCGGGATCCTGGCGATTGCGGCACTGAAGCTGGGCGCTGCCAAAGCTATCGGGATCGACATCGATCCGCAGGCGATCCAGGCCAGCCGCGATAACGCGCAGCGCAATGGTGTTTCCGATCGTCTGGAGCTGTATCTACCGGATAGCCAGCCAGAGGTCATGAAAGCCGATGTGGTGGTCGCGAACATCCTGGCAGGCCCGTTACGTGAACTGGCACCGTTAATCAGCGTGCTGCCCGTTGAGGGCGGTCTGCTGGGTCTGTCCGGTATTCTGGCAAGCCAGGCTGAAAGCGTATGCGAAGCCTACGCCGATCTCTTTACTCTTGATCCTGTCGTCGAGAAAGAAGAGTGGTGCCGCATCACTGGCAGCAAAAAGTAATTCTGCCTTTCCGGCGTGGGTCTCTTCCCACGCCGTTTCTGCGCTCTCTCTCCCCCCAGCATTACAGTGGTTAGCCGGTGACATGTCAGCGGTGAAATGGGGCTTCTACACTTACCTGCATAAACTTCTGTCGAAGAACCACACCTGCTGGCGTCTTAAGCAACGTAGCTGAAGTTCACTCATACGAGCATCACGAAAATACCCATCCGGTACAGTCGCTCAACGGTCGCATTGCGGTTAAATTATGTTCTGCAGGTAAACTGCGATCATGTTCTAAAATGAGACGCAGATCGCAAAGAAGGCCGATAATCTGCTGCTTAAAACAGCAGATTATCCCGATTAAGTGATTCATTTATTCAGAAATGATGAGAAGTTACGGGAAATTGTAAGCGCCCATAAAATAACCGTAACGGCATAACGTAATGATTTAAATGATTAATAATTCCCTTCAACCCTGCTGAGCAGCAATTCCTTGATCTGTAACAGCGGATTGTTCAAAGTTTGGCCTTTCATCTCGTGCAAAAAATGCGTAATATACGCCGCCTTGCAGTCACAGTATGGTCATTTCTTAACTCATGCGCATCGGACACTACCAGCTTAGAAATCGCCTGATCGCAGCCCCTATGGCAGGTATTACTGACCGGCCTTTCAGGACGCTGTGCTACGAGATGGGAGCAGGATTAACCGTTTCCGAGATGATGTCGTCTAACCCGCAGGTTTGGGAAAGCGACAAGTCCCGTCTTCGGATGGTGCATATTGACGAGCCAGGTATTCGAACCGTGCAAATTGCCGGAAGCGATCCTGAAGAAATGGCGGAAGCCGCGCGTATTAACGTTGAAAGTGGCGCCCAAATTATTGATATCAATATGGGTTGCCCGGCAAAGAAGGTGAATCGCAAGCTGGCAGGTTCAGCTCTTCTGCAATACCCCGATCAGGTGAAGTCGATCTTGTTGGGGGTGGTTAACGCAGTGGACGTTCCCGTTACGCTGAAAATTCGCACTGGTTGGGCGCCGGAACACCGTAACTGTGTAGAAATTGCCCAACTGGCCGAAGACTGTGGTATCCAGGCCCTGACCATTCATGGACGCACTCGCGCCTGTTTGTTCAACGGCAATGCGGAATATGACAGCATTCGGGCAGTTAAGCAGAAAGTTTCCATTCCGATTATCGCGAATGGCGACATAACTGACCCGCTTAAAGCCAGGGCTGTGCTCGACTATACAGGGGCAGATGCTCTGATGATAGGACGTGCGGCTCAGGGAAGACCCTGGATCTTTCGGGAAATCCAGCATTATCTGGACACTGGAGAGTTGCTTGCTCCCCTGCCTCTGGCAGAGATTAAGCGCTTGCTTTGTTCGCATATTCGGGAACTGCATGACTTTTACGGTCAGGCAAAAGGGTACCGAATTGCGCGTAAACACGTATCCTGGTATCTCCAGGAGCACGCTCCAAATGACCAGTTTCGGCGCACATTCAACGCCATAGAGGATGCCAGCGTACAGCTGGAGGCGTTGGAGGCATACTTCGAAAATTTTGCGTAAACAGAAATAAAGAGCTGACAGAACTATGTTCGAACAACGCGTAAATTCTGACGTACTGACCGTTTCTACCGTTAACTCTCAGGATCAGGTAACTCAAAAACCCCTCCGTGACTCGGTAAAACAGGCACTGAAGAACTATTTTGCTCAACTGAATGGTCAAGATGTTAATGATCTGTATGAGCTGGTATTGGCTGAAGTTGAACAGCCACTGTTGGACATGGTGATGCAATACACCCGCGGTAACCAAACCCGCGCAGCCCTGATGATGGGTATCAACCGTGGTACTCTTCGTAAGAAGCTGAAAAAGTACGGCATGAACTAATTTCGATTAGCTAAATGCTTGTTTAAAAAGGCGCTACTCGGCATGGGGATGCGCCTTTTTTATTGCCGCAATCTGAACCGTCAAGGCTTTGTAAACCTTGCGTGACCCCGCTTTTAAACGCCCGCTTTTCGTGTATATTTCCCCCACCTCACTGGACCTCTTCTTGAACACGGAACGACACAATGATTCGTAAATACTGGTGGCTGGTTGTCTTTGCTGTCACGGTTTTCCTCTTTGATACACTGCTGATTCAGTGGATCGAATTGCTGAGCACCGAAACCGACAAGTGTCGCAATATGAATTCCGTGAATCCGCTTAAACTGGTGAACTGCTCAGAGCTGGAATAAGCTGCGAATATCATCAAAAAGCGCCTTATCACCTATTAAAAACGGGGATTTAAATCCCTTTTCGTCATTCCGTTCCGGTGATAATGTCACTGCCCTTTCAGGCGCTTTCGCATAACCTCTCACTGAGAATGAGTTAAACCCACCATGCTGGTTAGCCAATACAACCAAATCCTCGTTGTCGTCTCCTTCGTTGTTGCCATCCTTGCTGCCTATACCGCGCTCAACATGGCCGCACGCGTTGCGGGCAGCCAGGGTATCGCTGCACGCGTGTGGCTGGCGGGCGGCGGCGTGGCGATGGGAATCGGCGTGTGGGCAATGCATTTCATTGGCATGCTGGCGATGGATCTCTCCATGCGCATGAGCTATAGCCCGACGCTAACGGTGCTCTCAATGCTCATTGCTATCGGCTCGTCGATGTTTGCACTTTGGCTGGTCAGCGGCGAGCAGCTGCGGTTACGCCGTCTGCTGCCGGGCGCTTTAGTGATGGGCACAGGCATCGTGGCGATGCATTACACCGGTATGGCCGCGCTGGAAGTCACCCCAGGCATTATCTGGGACAAGACCTGGATTGCGATCTCGGTAGTGATTGCGCTGGCGGCCTCACTTGCGGCGCTGTGGCTGACCTTCCGGCTGCGCCATGAAGCCGCGCAGGTCGCGCTGATGCGCCTGGGTGCAGCGATAACGATGGGCATTGCCATCGCGGGTATGCACTACGCGGGAATGAAAGCGGCGCAATTCCCGCTCTCCACTGAGATGCATCACCACGGAATAAACGGCAGCTGGCTGGCCGTGCTGGTCAGCGTAGTTGCGCTCTCTATCCTTGGGATCACGTTGCTGGTGTCCATGCTCGATGCTCGCCTGCAGGCCCGAACCGCTCTGCTGGCCTCATCCCTGGCAGAAGCCAATCGTGAGCTGGCCCAACTGGCGCTTCACGATACGCTGACCCGTTTACCGAATCGCGTTTTGCTGGAAGACCGTCTCGATCAGGCAATCAGCAAGGCCGACCGCGAAGGGACCCATTTCGCACTGATGTTTATGGACCTGGATGGTTTTAAAGCGGTGAACGATGCCTATGGCCATGACACGGGTGATAAGCTATTAGTCGCAGTCACCGAGCGGCTGCTGCTTCCGCTGAAAGGCCAGTTCACCCTCGCCCGCATCGGCGGCGACGAGTTTGTTTTGCTCGCAGAAGTCGGTGGCCCGGATGATGCCGCTTCGCTTGCCAGTGCGCTGGTTCGCGCCATTGACAGCCCTTTCAACGTC
This sequence comes from Lelliottia sp. 489, assembly GCF_050435885.1. Classification (NCBI taxonomy): domain Bacteria; kingdom Pseudomonadati; phylum Pseudomonadota; class Gammaproteobacteria; order Enterobacterales; family Enterobacteriaceae; genus Lelliottia; species Lelliottia sp. 489. The sequence goes on from NZ_JBNDLC010000007.1 coordinate 200,829, forward strand.
GATCCTTATGAGCTGGTGGTGACCGTCAGTATCGGTATTGCACTCTATCCGCACGACGGAAAATCCGATCGTGAGCTGATGTTCAACGCTGACGCGGCGATGTATCACACCAAACATATGGGCCGTAACGGTTATCACTTTTTCCAGCCGTCGATGAACACACTGGCGCAGACGCATTTACAGCTGATGAACGATCTGTGGCTGGCGATCGATCGCGATGAGCTGCGCCTGCACTATCAGCCGAAATTCCACGCGCCGGCCGGGCCGATTCTGGGCTTTGAGGCCCTCCTGCGCTGGGAGCATCCGAAACAGGGGCTGCTGAGTCCCGACATGTTTCTGCCACTGGCCGAAAAGACCGGGCTTATCATCCCGATTGGAAACTGGGTGATCAACGAAGCCTGCCGTCAACTGCGCGAGTGGCACCTTCAGGGGCATAAGGCGTGGTCTATGGCAGTCAATCTGTCTACACTTCAATTCGAACAACCCACGCTGGTTAAAACCGTGCTCGACTGCCTGGCGCAGCACCATTTGCCGCCAGAATCATTGATTCTGGAAGTGACAGAAACCACCGCGATGCACAATCCGCAAGAGAGCGTCAGGATCTTAACGGAACTGACGAATGCAGGCGTGAAAGCCTCTATCGATGATTTTGGTACCGGCTATTCGAGCCTGCTCTATCTGAAGCAGCTTCCCGCCTGCGAGCTGAAAATCGATCGCGCATTTGTGAAAGATCTCAGCGGGAAAAGCGATGATGCCACTATCGTCTCCGCCATTGTCGCGCTGGCGAAAACGCTGAATCTGAAAGTGGTCGCTGAAGGCGTGGAAACGGAAGCCCAGCAGCAATTCCTCACCGAGCTTGGCTGTAATACGCTTCAGGGATATCTGTTAGGCAAACCTGTGACGGCGCAGACCGTCGAGGATCTGTGCAACAACGCCGATGAAGTCAAAAACTACCTGCCTTCATGAGGCAACAGAATAATTTTCCGGTAACGTGCGAGTCATATTGAGTGTCGCCAGAATATTGTCCACCAGCGCCGGAGCTTGCTGGTAAAGATTGAAATTCTCACTGTTCATTAACCAGTTTTTAATTAATCCGCTAAAAAAACCGTGAAAAACAATCAATGTCATATCGATATTTATAAGTGGAGAGATGATGCCATTCGCCATCCCTTTCTCCAGCAGCACGCGGACGTTTTCATAATTAAAACCAATGCGCTGACGAATTTCGCACTCTGATGTCATTTCATTATTAAATTCACATTTGTGATACAGAATTTGTAAGAGTGCACGCTGTCGGGGGCTTCGGGAAATATATTGCAACGCCGCGACAAACTTTTCGCGCAGAACACATAAAGGGTCGTCATTCCCTGACAAGGAAAGCTGATCATGAATTAAATCGCATAAGGGTATTTGCTGCTCCCAGACCGCATTGAAGATTTCCGCTTTGCTGGAGAAGTGCCAGTAAACCGCGCCACGGGTTACGCCTGCGGCATCTGCGATATCAGTCAGCGTGGTGCTCGCCACACCGCGCGTCGAAAACTGGGTAATGGCGGCTTCGATCAGCTGCTGTCTCGTTTTCTGTGCATCTTCTTTCGTTTTACGCGCCATCGCCTCTTACCCATTACCTGAACAGTTTGCCACGTAACCAGAAATACCTCGTCGCGGAAGTATTCCCTAACGGGGGATTTTATTCTGATCAAAAAAAGTCAATTGCGTTAATCAATAATTACAACGAATGAATTAAGATCATTAAATTCATAAACTATATAAGTAACGCTGGATGATATTTAAACCTGAGTGCTTCGCACCATTACTATATCGTTGATTCGCCACGCCAGACTCTGGTTTTTATCTGAATAACCTGTTCGCCGCACTTATAAATTAAAAAGCATCAACGTACCTCATTATGATGTGCGCTGGATTTCTGACTCTTTGCCCCGCGATCCTTTTCACAACCTCACGGCAAATATCAGTTTATTGTTTTTAAAGGAACAGTAATGAAGAAACACTTCAGGCTTTTACCCTTATCCGGTTTTATTGTCTGCTCCGCACTGCTTGCTGGCTGTGATGGTTCTGATAATGCGCAGCAAGGCGCGCAGGTGCCCCAGGTCACTGTCTTTGTCGTGAAAAGCGCGCCACTGGCAGTCACCACGGAGCTGCCAGGGCGCACGGATGCGTTTCGCGTCGCTGAAGTCCGCCCGCAGGTGAGCGGTATTATCTTGCGCCGTAACTTTGTCGAAGGCAGCGATGTGAAAGCGGGCGATTCCCTGTATCAGATCGATCCGGCGTCCTATCAGGCCGCCTATGACAGTGCGAAAGGCGAGCTGGTGAAAGCTGAAGCGGCGGCAAACATTGCCCATTTGACCGTGAAACGTTATGTCCCTCTGGTGGGCACACAATATGTCAGCCGACAAGAGTATGACCAGGCAGTCGCCAACGCCAGACAGGCCGATGCCAGCGTAACGGCTGCGCAAGCGGGCGTCGAAACAGCACGTATCAATCTCGCCTATACCAAAGTGTCATCCCCTATTAATGGACGAATTGGGAAATCCAGCGTCACCGAAGGCGCTCTGGTGACAAACGGCCAGGCTTCCGCACTGGCAACCGTGCAGCAACTCGATCCGATCTATGTGGATGTCACCCAGTCGAGCAATGACTTTATGCAGCTGAAGCAGTCCAGCCTGCAAAAAGGTGACGGCACCAGCAGCGTGCAGCTGTTGATGGAAAACGGCCAGCCTTACGCCGAGAAAGGTACGCTGCAGTTCTCTGATGTCACGGTGGACGAAAGCACCGGCTCCATTACCCTGCGTGCGGTTTTCCCGAATCCTAAACATATGCTGCTACCTGGCATGTTTGTGCGAGCCCGCATTGATGAAGGCGTCCAGCCGAATGCCATTCTCGTTCCACAGCAAGGCGTCACGCGTACTCCTCGTGGCGATGCCACCGTACTGGTCGTGAACGCCAAAGAACAGGTTGAAACGCGTAGCGTGGTGGCACCTCAGGCCATTGGCGATCGTTGGCTAATCACGAACGGGTTGAAGGAGGGCGATCGCGTCATCATCAGCGGCCTGCAAAAAGTGCATCCTGGGGCCACGGTAGTTGCCACGCCTGATTCCGCCGCGACGAAAGCCAGTTAAGGGAATAATCAATGGCTAACTTCTTTATTCAAAGGCCGATTTTCGCCTGGGTGCTTGCCATCATTCTGATGATTGCGGGTGGGCTGGCGATTCTCAAACTGCCGGTGGCACAGTATCCTACGATTGCGCCACCCGCTGTTGCCGTCACAGCCGTTTACCCTGGTGCGGACGCACAAACGGTGCAGGATACGGTGACGCAGGTTATCGAACAGAACATGAACGGTGTCGATAATCTGATGTACATGTCCTCCACCAGTGATTCCGCGGGAAACGTGACGATTACCCTGACCTTCCAGTCAGGCACCGATCCTGATATCGCGCAGGTACAGGTTCAGAACAAACTTCAGCTGGCGATGCCGCTGCTGCCGCAGGAAGTTCAGCAGCAAGGGATCGGCGTGAAAAAATCCAGCAGCAGCTTCCTTCTGGTCGCGGGTTTTGTGTCTGATAACAAAAACCTGACCCAGGATGATATTTCCGATTACGTTGCGTCTAACGTGAAAGACACCATCAGCCGAACTTCCGGTGTGGGCGATGTTCAGATGTTTGGCGCACAGTACGCGATGCGTATCTGGCTCGACAGCAATGCCCTGAATAAGTATCAGCTGACACCGCTGGATGTAATTAATCAGCTCAAAACCCAGAACAACCAGATTGCGGCCGGTCAGTTAGGCGGAACGCCGTCGATTCCAGGCCAGCAGCTTAACGCCTCCATCATTGCGCAAACGCGCCTGAAAACACCGGAAGAGTTTGGCAAGGTTACACTGAAAGTGAACCAGGACGGCTCAATGGTGCATTTGAAAGATGTGGCCCGTATTGAGCTTGGCGGCGAAAACTACAATATGGTGACCAAGATTAACGGCCAGGCGGCTACTGGTCTGGGTATCAAGCTGGCGACAGGCGCCAACGCGCTGGACACTGCCGCTGCCATTAAATCAAAACTGGCCGAACTGCAGGCCTTCTTCCCGCAGGGGCTGAAGGTTGTCTACCCTTACGACACCACGCCGTTCGTGACAATCTCGATTCATGAAGTGGTCAAAACACTGTTCGAAGCGATTATTCTCGTCTTCCTGGTGATGTATCTGTTCCTGCAGAACCTGCGCGCCACGCTGATCCCAACCATTGCTGTGCCGGTGGTGTTGCTGGGTACCTTTGCGGTGTTGGGCGCATTTGGGTTTTCCATCAATACCCTGACAATGTTTGGCATGGTGCTGGCAATAGGTTTGCTGGTCGATGACGCCATCGTCGTCGTGGAAAACGTCGAACGCGTGATGGCGGAAGATAAGCTGCCGCCGAAAGAAGCAACGCAGAAGTCGATGGAGCAGATTCAGGGCGCGCTGGTTGGTATCGCGATGGTGCTTTCAGCGGTGTTCGTGCCGATGGCCTTCTTTGGTGGTTCCACCGGTGCTATCTATCGTCAGTTCTCCCTGACCATCGTTTCGGCAATGGCGCTTTCCGTCCTTGTTGCCTTGATTCTGACCCCTGCCCTCTGCGCCACGCTCCTGAAACCCGCAGCGGAAGAGCACCACGCGAAAGGCGGTTTCTTTGGCTGGTTCAATAACGTCTTCGATAAGAGCGTGGATCATTACAGTAACAGCGTGAGCGGCATTTTACGCAAAACCGGGCGCTATCTGGTGATTTATGTGCTGATTGTTGCTGGTATGGCGGTGTTGTTCCTACGTTTACCAACCTCCTTCTTACCCGACGAGGATCAGGGCGTATTCATGACCATGGTCCAGCTGCCCGCGGGAGCCACGCAAACCCGTACGCAGCAGATACTGGATCAGGTGCAGCAGTACTATCTGACCAAAGAGAAGGCCAACGTCGAATCGGTCTTTACGGTTAACGGTTTTAGCTACAGCGGCCAGGGGCAAAACTCCGGCATGGCATTTATCAGCCTGAAACCGTGGGATGAACGCCCGGGGGCTGAAAACGGGGTCGCCGCGATTGTCGGTCGCGCATCGAAAGCCTTCAGTCACATTAAGGATGGGATGGTCTACCCGTTTAACCTGCCTGCAATCATCGAACTGGGCACGGCTACCGGGTTTGACTTCGAACTTATCGATCAGGCAAACCTTGGGCATATCGAGCTGACAAAAGCGCGTAATCAGCTGCTTGGTATGGCGAAAGAGCACCCAGACCTGCTCGAACGTGTGCGCCCTAACGGGCTGGAAGATACCCCGCAGTTCAAACTGGATGTGGACCAGGAGAAAGCGCAGGCGCTGGGAGTCAGTCTATCTGATATCAACCAGACGATTTCGACCGCGCTCGGCGGGACTTATGTGAATGACTTTATCGATCATGGGCGTGTGAAGAAAGTCTATGCGCAGGCCGATGCTCCGTTCCGTATGTTGCCGGGTGATATCAATAACCTGTACGTTCGCAGCATCAACGGCGAAATGGTGCCTTTTTCCGCGTTTAGCACCTCGCGCTGGATTTCAGGTTCACCGCGCCTTGAGCGCTACAACGGTATGCCTTCGATGGAAATTGTGGGTGAATCCGTGCGGGGTAAGAGCTCGGGTGAAGCGATGGCGATGATGGAAAGTATGGCGCAAAAACTGCCTTCCGGTATCGGTTACGACTGGACGGGAATGTCATATCAGGAACGTCTCTCTGGCAACCAGGCACCTGCGCTATACGCCATTTCGCTGATTGTGGTGTTCCTGTGTCTGGCTGCGCTCTATGAGAGCTGGTCGATTCCGTTCTCCGTTATGTTAGTCGTGCCACTGGGGGTGATTGGTGCGCTGCTTGGCGCCTCGTTAAGCGGGCTGAACAATGACGTCTATTTCCAGGTTGGGCTTCTCACCACCATCGGGCTCTCCGCGAAGAACGCCATTCTGATTGTAGAGTTCGCGAAAGACCTGATGGAGAAAGAAGGTAAAGGGGTTATCGAAGCCACCCTTGAGGCATCCCGTATGCGTTTGCGCCCCATCCTGATGACGTCACTGGCGTTTGTTCTCGGTGTACTGCCGCTGGTAATTAGCCGTGGTGCGGGCAGTGGCGCGCAAAACGCCGTGGGCACAGGGGTCATGGGCGGCATGCTCTCGGCAACGCTTCTGGCTATCTTCTTCGTTCCCGTATTTTTCGTGGTCGTCAGACGACGGTTTAATCGAATCAAGAAGTAAAACAAAGATAAAGGCGTCATCCGGCGCCTTTTCTTATTCTTTTACACAGAACATTAGCACGCAAATTATCATTGTATTATTATGCCTGCGAATAATCGTTAACTTCCTCCCGGCGTAAAATCTATTATTCGTTCCATACTTCCTCCATAAATTCATGCCGTTCTGTTTTTTTCTCCATGATTTTTACAATCCACATAATTTGAGATTATTCACCCTGCTGTTGTGGATAGGTGTAGTGGTAAAATGACCATCAGCTCGATAAATACCCTATTGGTTTTATAGCGAGCCAGTTTTAATTCTGAGGTAACATCATGAAAAGATTCATTTGCGTTGCAACTCTCGCTGCGCTTCTTGCCGGTTGTGCGCACGACTCTCCGTGTGTGCCGGTGTATGACGATCAAGGCCGTCTGGTTCATACCAACACCTGTATGAAAGGCACGACCCAGGATAACTGGGAAACCGCAGGGGCAATCGCCGGTGGTGCCGCCGCTGTCGCTGGTCTGACGCTGGGTATCGTCGCATTAACGAAATAATGCTTTCCTGCAAAAGCGCGGTGCATCCGCGCTTTTGCTTCAAACCGGTGCAATGATTTCCTGATAAGTTAAAAAAACTCCCCTTTTCCAACTGCCTCTCCTTATTAATATCTGATTCTTCTCACATCTTTTTTGTCGCGTCTTTTTAATTTCATTTCCCAGCGTGATACTTTTCACAATTCAATTACATTAACTATCCTGCCAATATTCACGCCAGAAACTACCATCCTGAATTAACCCACTAGCTAACAACTTTTGCTCTGATTTGTGGCGTAGGTTGTGATTTCGCACCATTTCGGGGCGCTCGATTTATTTATCCCTGTCTACACTCTGCATTATGCGTTCAATTCTCTCTTTTTCAGCCGAACGCAAAACTGGCATTACGTTTGCTTTATAAACGTCGGCCAACGCCACAGACAGGTAAAAGCGTTTTAAAACGACTTTCTATAACGATAAATTTCGCCACACAGGATGCATTATGAAAAAGACGATGTTAGCCAGCCTGGCCGCAGCGGGCATGTTGTTTGCTGTAGCGGGACAAGCTCATGCCGGCACAACGCTGGATGCCGTTAAAAAGAAAGGCTTTGTACAGTGCGGTATCAGTGATGGGTTACCGGGCTTCTCTTATGCCGATGCGAACGGAAAGTTCACCGGTATTGATGTCGATGTATGCCGTGGCGTTGCAGCAGCCCTCTTCGGGGATGACACCAAAGTAAAATACACCCCTCTGACGGCGAAAGAGCGCTTTACCGCTCTGCAGTCGGGCGAAGTGGACATGCTTTCTCGTAATACCACCTGGACTTCATCGCGTGACGCAGGCATGGGAATGTCCTTCACCGGCGTTACCTATTATGACGGTATCGGCTTCCTGACCCACAACAAGGCGGGACTGAAGAGCGCCAAAGAGCTCGACGGCGCGACTGTTTGTATTCAGGCAGGCACTGACACCGAGCTGAATGTCGCCGACTATTTCAAAGCCAACAACATGAAATACACGCCAGTCACCTTCGACCGCTCTGATGAATCCGCTAAAGCGCTGGAGTCTGGCCGTTGCGATACGCTGGCGTCAGACCAGTCTCAGCTGTATGCCCTGCGCATCAAGCTGAGCAACCCGGCGGAATGGATTGTTCTGCCAGAAGTCATCTCGAAAGAACCTCTCGGCCCGGTCGTACGCCGTGGCGATGAAGACTGGTTCTCCATCGTTCGCTGGACGCTGTTCGCTATGCTGAACGCCGAAGAGATGGGCATCGACTCGAAAAATGTCGATGAAAAAGCCGCTAATCCATCAACGCCGGATATGGCGCACCTTCTCGGTAAAGAGGGTGATTTCGGTAAAGATCTAAAACTGGATAACAAGTGGGCATATAACATCATTAAACACGTCGGTAACTATTCAGAGATCTTCGAGCGCAACGTGGGATCGGAAAGTGCATTGAAGATCAAACGTGGCCAGAACAACCTCTGGAACAACGGCGGCATTCAGTACGCTCCGCCGGTACGTTAAGTTTTTAGCTGTAACGGGCACCGCATCTGTGGTGCCCAGTCCAGAGTCATGGTTACCGAGGTTTCTTTATGTCCCATCGCCGCTTAGCCGTAAAAGGAAAACTTTCCTTTTCTCATCCCGCGGTCCGCGCCTGGCTATTCCAGATAATTGCTGTTGTCGCCGTCGTGGTCGTCGCGATTTATTTAATTCATAACACTGTTACCAATCTGAGCAATCGCGGCATTACTTCGGGCTTTGCCTTCCTGGATCGCAGCGCTGGTTTTGGCATTGTGCAGCACTTGATTGATTATCAAGAAGGAGACACATACGGAAGAGTGTTTCTGGTCGGCCTGCTGAACACGCTTCTGGTCTCTGCGCTGTGTATTGTGTTTGCTTCGTTTCTGGGCTTTTTCCTCGGACTTGCGCGCCTTTCGGAGAACTGGTTATTACGCAAACTCTCGACGATTTATATTGAGACGTTTCGCAATATTCCGCCGCTCTTGCAGATCTTCTTCTGGTATTTCGCCGTACTGCGCAATTTACCCGGCCCGCGCCAGGCTGTTGATGCCTGGGATCTGTTTTTTCTGAGTAATCGCGGTCTCTATATTCCCTCGCCGCTGGCGGGCGAAGGGCTGTACGCGTTCATGGCAGCCATTGTTGTTGCTCTCACCATTACGATTGGGCTGTTTCGCTACAACCGCACACTTCAGATTAAAACCGGGCAACTTCGCAGAACATGGCCAGCAGGCGTTGCATTGATCGTGGGATTACCGCTGCTCGCACACTGGACTTTCGGTGCTGCGTTGCACTGGGATATTCCACAGCTGCGTGGTTTTAATTTCCGGGGTGGGATGGTGCTGATCCCAGAGCTTGCGGCGCTGACGCTGGCGCTGTCGATTTATACCTCCGCATTTATTGCCGAAATCATTCGTTCTGGTATCCAAGCAGTACCCTATGGGCAGCATGAAGCCGCGCGATCACTCGGATTACCAAATCCGGTGACACTGCGTCAGGTGATCATCCCGCAAGCCTTGCGCGTGATCATCCCGCCGCTGACCAGTCAGTATCTTAATATTGCCAAAAACTCCTCGCTGGCGGCTGCCATTGGTTATCCCGACATGGTTTCCCTTTTCGCCGGAACCGTGCTTAACCAGACCGGGCAAGCTATCGAGACTATCGCCATCACCATGTCCGTCTATCTGATTATCAGCCTGACGATCTCACTGCTGATGAATATCTATAACCGTCGCATCGCCCTGGTTGAGCGCTAAGGAACCATGATGACAAAAGCCGTATTGTCACAGCCCTCGCGCCCGTCCAGCGCCGGAAGCTGGCGTTTCATCGCCTGGGCACGCAAGAATCTGTTCTCCTCATGGAGTAACAGTCTCCTTACGATCGTCAGTTTATGGTTGATTTGGGAGCTGATTCCCCCCCTGCTGAACTGGGCGTTTTTACAAGCAAACTGGGTAGGCTCAACACGAGCTGACTGCACCAAGGCCGGTGCCTGTTGGGTGTTTATCCATGAGCGTTTCGGCCAGTTTATGTATGGTCTCTATCCACACGATCAACGCTGGCGCATCAATCTTGCGCTAGTTATCGGCCTGCTGTCGATCGCACCGATGTTCTTTAAAGGTCTGCCGCGTCGTGGTCGCTATATTGCCTGCTGGGCAGTGGTGTATCCGCTGATTGTCTGGTTGCTACTGTACGGGGGAATACTAGGGCTGGAGCGTGTTGAGACACGCCAGTGGGGTGGGCTGACGTTAACCCTGATCATCGCTTCTGTTGGGATCGCCGGGGCGCTGCCGTTGGGTATTTTGCTGGCACTTGGCCGTCGTTCAACGATGCCAGTGGTACGCATTCTGTCGGTGATCTTTATCGAGTTCTGGCGCGGTGTACCGCTGATTACCGTTCTGTTTATGTCCTCGGTGATGCTGCCGCTGTTTATGGCGGAAGGCACCACGATCGACAAACTGATCCGCGCCCTGGTGGGGGTGGTGTTATTCCAGTCAGCATATGTTGCAGAAGTGGTTCGCGGCGGGCTTCAGGCGCTGCCAAAAGGTCAGTATGAGGCTGCTGAATCGCTGGCACTTGGTTACTGGAAAACCCAGGGACTCGTGATCTTACCCCAGGCGCTCAAGCTGGTTATTCCGGGGCTGGTGAACACTATTATCGCCCTGTTTAAAGATACCAGCCTCGTGATCATCATTGGATTGTTTGATCTTTTCAGTAGTGTTCAGCAGGCCACAGTCGACCCGGCCTGGCTGGGAATGTCTACCGAAGGCTATGTTTTCGCTGCACTTGTTTACTGGATTTTCTGTTTCAGTATGTCGCGCTATAGCCAGCATCTGGAAAAGCGCTTTAATACCGGGCGTACGCCGCATTGAGGAATTTATGAGCAAAATAACGATGACCCCCGCTGACGCGATGATTACGCTGGAAAACGTTAATAAATGGTACGGGCAGTTTCATGTTCTGAAAGATATCAATCTGAAGGTAAAGCAAGGTGAACGTATCGTCCTGTGCGGCCCGTCAGGTTCAGGTAAATCTACGACGATTCGCTGTATTAACCATCTTGAAGAGCATCAACAAGGGCGCATCGTTGTTGATGGAATTGAGCTGGATGAAGATATTCGCAATATCGAACGAGTCCGCCAGGAAGTGGGTATGGTATTCCAGCATTTCAATCTGTTCCCCCATTTGACGGTATTACAGAATTGCACACTGGCGCCTATTTGGGTTAGAAAGATGCCTAAAAAAGAAGCTGAGGCGCTGGCGATGCATTATCTGGAACGGGTGCGCATTGCTGAACATGCGAATAAGTTCCCCGGACAGATATCGGGGGGGCAGCAGCAGCGTGTCGCTATCGCGCGATCCTTGTGCATGAAACCTAAAATTATGCTGTTCGATGAACCGACTTCAGCGCTCGATCCAGAGATGGTTAAAGAGGTGCTGGATACGATGATTGGTCTGGCACAATCGGGAATGACAATGCTCTGTGTCACGCATGAAATGGGCTTTGCCAGAACAGTGGCAGACAGGGTGATCTTCATGGATCGCGGGGAAATTGTCGAACAGGCTGCACCGGAAGAGTTTTTTGCCCATCCGAAATCTGAAAGAACGCGAGCATTTCTGTCCCAGGTGATTCATTAATCAATGATAGTTGCCCGGTGGCATTTGGTTGCCGGGCAAAAGTTGTCTGGCAACGTTCTCGTCTGATATTTCGATGTATAAACGCAAAAAGGCCATCCTTGCGGATGGCCTTTTCACTTATTTGATGTCTGGCAGTTCCCTACTCTCACATGGGGAGACCCCACACTACCATCGGCGCTACGGCGTTTCACTTCTGAGTTCGGCATGGGGTCAGGTGGGACCACCGCGCTAAAGCCGCCAGACAAATTCTTTTACTATTGCCGAACTTCAACCACGTATAAAGTGGTGCTGATACCCAGAGTCGAACTGGGGACCTCACCCTTACCAAGGGTGCGCTCTACCAACTGAGCCATATCAGCACGCTAAATTTGATGCCTGGCAGTTCCCTACTCTCACATGGGGAGACCCCACACTACCATCGGCGCTACGGCGTTTCACTTCTGAGTTCGGCATGGGGTCAGGTGGGACCACCGCGCTAAAGCCGCCAGGCAAATTCTGTATCAACACGCATCTCTGCGCATTAATTAATCTGTATCAGCTGAAAATCGACTGTCTCTGCTTCGCCAAAACATCTTCGGCGTTGTAAGGTTAAGCCTCACGGTTCATTAGTACTGGTTAGCTCAATACATCGCTGCACTTACACACCCAGCCTATCAACGTCGTAGTCTTCAACGTTCCTTCAGGACTCTCAAGGAGTCAGGGAGAACTCATCTCGGGGCAAGTTTCGTGCTTAGATGCTTTCAGCACTTATCTTTTCCGCATTTAGCTACCGGGCAATGCCATTGGCATG
>NZ_JBNDLC010000008.1:0-153657 GCF_050435885.1 Lelliottia sp. 489
CCTGACCCCATGCCGAACTCAGAAGTGAAACGCCGTAGCGCCGATGGTAGTGTGGGGTCTCCCCATGTGAGAGTAGGGAACTGCCAGGCATCAAACAAGTGAAGAGGCCATCCGCAAGGATGGCCTTTTTGCGTTTTTGTCCTTTCTGATTTATTCCTCTGCTTCCCTCCGTGAAACTTTCTCACCTTCCTCTTACAGACTCGACATTCGCACGATTCCTGGGTATTGTCAGCTATCTGGATGTCTAAACGTTTATACGTATGCTGTGAGGATATAAGGTTATGCCGATTAGGGTGCAGGACGAGCTACCAGCCGTTAATTTCTTGCGTGAAGAGAATGTCTTTGTGATGAAGGCCTCGCGCGCAACAGGTCAGGAAATTCGTCCACTTAAGGTTCTCATCCTCAACCTGATGCCCAAAAAGATTGAGACGGAAAACCAGTTCCTGCGCTTGCTCTCCAACTCCCCGCTGCAAGTGGACATCCAGCTGCTGCGCGTCGATGCCCGTGAATCGCGCAACACACCGTCCGAGCATCTGAATAACTTCTACTGCAACTTCGAAGATATCCGCAACGATAACTTCGATGGTCTGATCGTCACGGGTGCACCGCTGGGCCTGGTTGAGTTCAACGACGTGGCCTACTGGCCGCAGATCAAGCAGGTACTCGAGTGGGCCAAAGATCACGTTACTTCAACGCTCTTTGTCTGTTGGGCGGTACAAGCGGCACTGAATATTCTCTATGGCATCCCGAAGCAAACCCGCACGGAAAAGCTGTCTGGCGTTTACGAACACCACATTCTCCATCCTCATGCGTTGCTGACGCGTGGTTTTGACGACTCTTTCCTTGCACCTCACTCGCGCTACGCAGATTTCCCGGCCGCGCTGATTCGTGATTACACGGATCTCGAGATCCTGGCCGAAACGGAAGATGGCGACGCCTATCTGTTCGCCAGTAAAGACAAACGTATCGCCTTTGTGACGGGACATCCGGAATACGATGCGCATACCCTGGCCAGCGAATTTTTCCGCGATGTGGAAGCGGGGTTAACCCCGGAAGTGCCGTACAACTATTTCCCGAAAAACGATCCGCAAAACACGCCAAGAGCAACCTGGCGCAGCCATGGCAATTTGCTGTTTACTAACTGGCTCAACTATTACGTCTATCAGATCACGCCATACGATCTGCGCCACATGAATCCGACGTTAGATTAATCCTCTGCGCAGAACGATCCTAAAGCGTTTCAGCATTCCAGATCAGGCACCTTCGGGTGCCTTTTTTATTTCCGAAAAACCCTTCATCCGTTAAATAATTTTTAATCTCTTCCTAATCAATAAGATAAGAACAATATTTAATTAAAATGGAAATTGTTTTTGATTTTAGAAAAATAATGGATAGTCTTAAATCTGCTGAGCGAAAACCACACAACGATCTTTCGCTCGCAGTGGGGGACGTTTTTTTGGATCTTTGATGAGGAGCAGAGAAATGAATCAACAGGCAACGACTACCGATGAACTGACGTTTAACCAGCCCTATGGTGAGCTGGAACAGCAGGTTCTGACGCCAGACGCCGTCGAGTTTCTGACTGAGCTGGTGACGCGCTTTGCACTGAAGCGCAATAAACTGCTGGCGGCTCGTATTCAGCAACAGCAGGACATCGATAACGGTAAGCTTCCAGACTTCATTTCGGAAACTGCTTCCATTCGTAACTCAACCTGGAAAATCCGTGGTATTCCGCAGGATTTACAAGATCGTCGCGTCGAGATCACCGGCCCGGTTGAGCGTAAAATGGTGATTAACGCTATGAATGCCAATGTAAAAGTGTTCATGGCTGACTTCGAAGATTCACTGGCGCCAGACTGGCGTAAAGTGATCGAGGGGCAAATCAACCTGCGCGATGCGGTCAATGGCACTATCAGCTACACCAATGAAGCCGGAAAAATCTATCAGCTGAAACCCAATCCTGCCGTACTGATTTGCCGTGTGCGCGGCCTGCATCTGCCTGAAAAACACGTCACATGGCGCAACGAAGCCATTCCCGGCAGCCTGTTTGATTTTGCGCTCTACTTCTTCCACAACCATAAAAGCCTGCTGGCAAAAGGGAGTGGCCCTTATTTCTACCTGCCAAAAACGCAGTCATGGCAGGAAGCGGCCTGGTGGAGCGAGGTATTTAGCTACGCGGAAGATCGCTTCAATCTACCGCGCGGCACCATCAAAGCCACCCTGCTGATCGAAACGCTGCCAGCAGTGTTCCAGATGGATGAAATCCTGCACGCCCTGCGCGACCACATCGTCGGCCTGAATTGTGGACGCTGGGATTACATCTTCAGCTACATCAAAACCCTGAAAAATCATCCAGACCGCGTGCTGCCCGATCGCCAGGCGGTCACTATGGACAAGCCTTTCCTGAGTGCCTACTCACGCCTGCTGATCAAGACCTGCCATAAACGCGGCGCGTTCGCGATGGGGGGGATGGCGGCCTTTATTCCGAGCAAAGATGCCGAGCGCAATAATCAGGTGCTGACCAAAGTGAAGGCGGATAAAGAGCTTGAAGCCCGCAACGGCCACGATGGCACCTGGGTTGCCCATCCGGGCCTGGCGGACACGGCGATGGAGGTTTTCAACAGTGTGCTGGGTGAGAACAAAAATCAGCTTTTCGTTACCCGCGAAGACGACGCACCTGTCTCAGCTGAAGAGCTGCTGATGCCGTGCGAAGGCGAGCGAACTGAAGCAGGCATGCGCGCCAATATTCGCGTTGCGGTCCAGTACATCGAAGCATGGATCTCGGGCAATGGCTGCGTCCCGATTTACGGCCTGATGGAAGATGCCGCCACGGCGGAGATCTCCCGAACCTCCATCTGGCAGTGGATCCACCACCAGAAAACGCTCAATAACGGCAAACCGGTCACTAAATCCCTGTTCCGCCAGATGCTTGCCGAAGAGATGCGGGTGATTCAGGACGAGCTGGGCGAACACCGCTTCAGCAGTGGCCGTTTTGACGATGCCGCGCGTCTGATGGAGCAAATCACGACGTCTGAAGAATTAATCGACTTCCTTACTTTGCCCGGCTATCGCCTGCTGGCCTAACTACCCAGGCTATTTTGTTCGCCATTTTGGCCCAGGCAGTGCTCAGAATCCCTTTGGTTCTTGCGCGCTGGCCGTGACCAAACTGCCTTCACCAATAACGCCTGGGAAGCCAGGACGATAATATGGAGCATCTGCACATGAAAACCCGTACCCAACAAATCGAAGAATTACAAAAAGAGTGGACTCAACCGCGCTGGGAAGGCATCAACCGCCCGTACAGCGCAGAGGAAGTGGTGAAACTGCGCGGTTCGGTCAACCCGGAATGCACGCTGGCGCAGCTCGGTGCCGCAAAAATGTGGCGTCTGCTGCACGGCGAATCGAAAAAAGGGTATATCAACAGCCTCGGTGCGTTGACCGGTGGCCAGGCGTTGCAGCAGGCGAAAGCGGGGATTGAAGCGGTCTATCTCTCCGGCTGGCAGGTGGCGGCCGACGCCAACCTGGCCTCCAGCATGTATCCGGATCAGTCGCTCTATCCGGCCAACTCCGTACCCTCGGTGGTCGATCGGATCAACAACACTTTCCGTCGTGCGGATCAGATCCAGTGGGCGTCCGGCATTGAGCCAAACGATCCGCGTTTCGTGGATTACTTCCTGCCTATCGTGGCAGATGCCGAAGCAGGTTTTGGCGGCGTACTTAATGCGTTTGAGCTGATGAAATCAATGATTGAAGCCGGTGCAGCGGCGGTTCACTTTGAAGATCAGCTGGCGTCCGTGAAGAAGTGCGGCCATATGGGCGGCAAAGTGCTGGTGCCGACGCAAGAAGCGATTCAGAAACTGGTCGCCGCGCGTCTGGCGGCGGATGTTCTGGGCGTGCCGACCCTGGTTATCGCCCGTACCGATGCGGATGCGGCGGATCTGATTACCTCTGACTGCGACCCTTACGACAGCGAATTCATTACCGGTGAGCGCACCAGCGAAGGGTTCTACCGTACGCATGCAGGTATCGAGCAGGCTATCAGCCGCGGTCTGGCCTACGCCCCGTATGCCGACCTGGTGTGGTGCGAAACCTCCACGCCGGACCTGGCGCTGGCAAAACGCTTTGCCGATGCGATCCATGCTAAATATCCAGGCAAACTGCTGGCGTACAACTGCTCGCCGTCGTTCAACTGGCAGAAGAATCTGGATGATAAAACCATCGCCAGCTTCCAGCAGCAGCTCTCTGAGATGGGCTACAAATACCAGTTCATCACCCTCGCGGGTATCCACAGCATGTGGTTCAACATGTTCGATCTGGCCCACGCCTACGCGCAGGGCGAGGGCATGAAGCACTACGTGGAAAAAGTGCAGCAGCCAGAGTTTGCGGCCAGCAAAGAGGGCTACACCTTTGCTTCTCACCAGCAGGAAGTGGGCACAGGCTATTTCGACAACGTCACGACGATCATTCAGGGCGGCGCCTCATCGGTTACGGCGTTGACCGGTTCGACTGAAGAATCACAGTTCTGATGTTTTCTCCCTCTCCCCTCGGGGAGAGGGCCGGGATGAGGGGAGCCTATGTCGCGTGGCCTGGAGTTACTGATTGCACAAACCATCCTGCAGGGCTTCGACGCGCAGTATGGCCGTTTTCTGGAAGTGACTTCAGGCGCGCAGCAGCGCTTCGAACACGCCGACTGGCACGCCGTACAGCAGGCGATGAAACAGCGTATCCATCTTTACGATCATCACGTGGGCCTGGTGGTCGAGCAGTTGCGCTGCATCACCGATGGTAAAAGCCCCGACGCCGATTTTCTGCTCCGCGTAAAAGAGCACTACACCCATCTGTTGCCGGATTACCCGCGCTTCGAGATTGCGGAGAGCTTTTTCAACTCCGTCTATTGCCGGTTATTTGACCACCGCTCGTTATCTCCTGAGCGGTTATTTATTTTCAGCTCTCAGCCTGAGCGTCGCTTTCGCACCATCCCGCGCCCGCTGGCGAAGGATTTCTTCCCCGAACACGGCTGGGAAAGTCTGTTGAGCAAAATGCTCTCGGATTTACCGCTGCGTTTGCCATGGCAAAACAAAACGCGCGACGTGGGCTATATCATCGCGCATCTGACGGACGCTTTCGGCACCGACGTTTTACAACGCAGCCATCTACAGGTGGCTAACGAACTGTTTTTCCGCAATAAAGCCGCCTGGCTGGTCGGGAAGCTACTCACCCCCACGGCCACCATTCCCTTTCTGTTGCCGATCCATCGAACGGATGACGGCGAACTTTTTGTCGATGCCTGTCTGACAACCAGCGCCGAGGCAAGCATTGTCTTCGGCTTCGCCCGCTCCTATTTCATGGTTTATGCGCCACACCCCGCCGCGTTGGTGGAGTGGCTGCGCGAGCTGCTCCCCGTCAAAACCACCGCCGAACTGTATATGGCGATTGGCTGCCAGAAACACGCGAAAACTGAGAGCTATCGCGAATATCTGCACTACATCAGCAGTAGCGACGAACAGTTCATCGAAGCGCCTGGTATTCGTGGGATGGTGATGCTGGTCTTCACGCTGCCGGGTTTTGATCGTGTGTTTAAGGTCATCAAAGATAAATTCGCGCCGCAGAAAGAGATGACGGCGGCGCACGTTCGCGCCTGCTATCAGCTGGTCAAAGAGCACGACCGCGTGGGGCGCATGGCCGACACCCAGGAGTTCGAAAACTTTGTGCTGGATAAACGGCAGATCGCGCCTGCGCTAATGACCCTGCTGATGCAGGAAGCGCCGGGCAAAATCACCGATCTGGGCGATAAGATTGCCATCAGCCATCTTTACATCGAACGCCGAATGGTTCCGCTCAATATCTGGCTGGAGCAGGTGGACGGCCAGGCGCTGCGTGATGCGATTGAAGAGTACGGTAACGCGATCCGCCAGCTGGCAGCGGCCAATATTTTTCCCGGCGATATGCTGTTTAAAAACTTTGGCGTGACGCGCCACGGGCGGGTGGTGTTCTACGATTACGATGAAATCTGCTACATGACCGAGGTGAATTTTCGCGATATCCCGGCTGCGCGCTATCCGGAAGATGAGCTGGCCAGCGAGCCGTGGTACAGCGTCTCGCCGGGCGATGTCTTCCCGGAGGAGTTTCGCCACTGGCTCTGCGCCGACCCGCGCATCGGGCCGTTATTTGCAGAGATGCACGAAGATCTGTTCCACGCCGACTACTGGCGCGGTCTGCAAACGCGCATCAAAAACGGTTACGTTGAAGATGTGTACGCCTACCGCAGGCGGCAGCGTTTTAGCGTGCGGTGGTCAATGTAGTGTTTCCCCTCTCTTACGAGAGGAGAGGGGAGCAGGCCGCATACAAGGTTAGCGAATCCCACCATACGCCAGCGTCACTTCCTTCGCCGCTTTGATGACCAGCGCGCCCAGCTCGGTGACGCGGTCATCGGTCACGCGCGAGATCGGGCCAGAAATGGAGATCGCGGCGAAGGGTTCGCGGTGCTCATCAAAAATACACGCCGCGATACAGCGCAGACCCAGCGCATGTTCTTCATCATCGAACGAATAGCCGCGCTTGCGCGTCTGGGCCAAATCATCCTTCAGATGCAGCGGGGAAACCAGCGTGGCATGCGTATAGGCATGCAGCCCTTTGCGGTGCAGCAGGCCAGTGACTTGCTCCTCGCTGAGCTGCGACAGAAAGGCTTTCCCCGCCCCCGACGCATGCATCGGCAGCTTACCGCCAATCGGTGCGGACATACGCATCAGCTGCGTACACTGCACCTGGTCAATGATAATCGCCTGATGGTCGCTTTGATCGAGCACCGCCAGGTTGACCGTCTCGCCAGAATCTTCCATCAGTTTGCGCAGGATCGGATGCACAATCGCCAGCAGATTACGGCTTTGCAAAAAGCTGCTGCCGACGATAAACGCATGGGCACCGACGGACCAGTGGCCCAGTTCACCCACCTGGCGGACAAAGCCCAACTGCTGCATGGTGCTTAACAGACGGTGCGTGGTGGAGTTCGGCAGGCCTGCCTGCTGCGCCAGCTCGGTCAGAGCCACGCTGCTGTGGGATTCCGCGATCCATTCCAGCAGCTTTAATCCGCGGGTGAGCGACTGAACTTGTCCGCCTGGCGGCGCGGTGGTGGCAGCAGGTTTTCTGCCGCGTTTTGCGGGAACGGTAGCGACCATGACGGAATCCTTTTTCTGTATCGTGGAAATCATTTTCGTTTTATTTGGTGAATTTGCAACCGTTATCCTGACTGATCGGAGGAGTGATAGTGAACATGTCTCATGTTAACGCTGCGTCACTTCTCCACCCTGCGAGATTATGCCAGTATGGACTGCTGGCCTTTTGGCCTTGTTGAGCGTTGTCGGGAGCGAGTGTGAGCAGCAAAGTAGATCAACTGCGTGCGCAGTTAAATGAACGAATTCTGGTGCTGGACGGCGGCATGGGCACCATGATCCAGAGCTATCGTCTGAGTGAAGACGATTTTCGCGGCGAGCGTTTCGCCGACTGGCCTTGCGACCTAAAAGGCAATAATGACCTGCTGGTGCTGAGTAAACCGGATGTCATCGCGGCCATTCATAACGCCTATTTTGAGGCGGGCGCGGACATCGTCGAAACCAATACCTTCAACTCGACAACCATCGCCATGGCGGATTACCAGATGGAATCCCTGTCGGCAGAAATCAATTTTGAGGCCGCCAGGCTGGCGCGCGCCTGCGCCGATGCATGGACGGCCCGCACGCCCGACAAACCGCGCTACGTCGCCGGGGTGCTTGGCCCCACCAACCGTACCGCCTCTATTTCACCGGATGTGAACGATCCGGCCTTCCGTAACGTGACTTTTGATCAGCTGGTCGAAGCCTATCGTGAATCCACCAAAGCGCTGGTGGAAGGGGGCTGTGATCTGATCATGATCGAAACGGTATTCGACACCCTCAACGCGAAAGCTGCGATCTTTGCGGTGAAGGAAGAGATGGAAGCGCTGGGCGTCGATCTGCCGATTATGGTCTCGGGCACCATTACGGATGCCTCTGGGCGCACCCTTTCCGGTCAGACGACGGAAGCGTTTTACAACTCCCTGCGCCACGCGGATGCCCTCACATTTGGCCTCAACTGTGCCCTCGGCCCGGATGAACTGCGCCAGTACGTGCAGGAACTCTCCCGCATCGCCGAGTGCTACGTTACGGCGCACCCGAACGCCGGCCTGCCAAATGCCTTTGGCGAATACGATCTCGATGCAACGACGATGGCCGCGCAAATTCGGGAGTGGGCAGAGTCAGGTTTCCTGAACATCGTCGGCGGTTGCTGCGGCACCACGCCGGAACATATCGCTGCCATGAGCAATGCCGTCGCAGGCTTGCCGCCGCGCCCGTTACCGACGCTGCCGGTGGCCTGTCGTCTGGCGGGCCTTGAGCCGCTGACCATCGCCGATGACAGCCTGTTTGTGAATGTCGGTGAACGTACTAACGTCACCGGTTCCGCTAAGTTCAAGCGGTTAATCAAAGAAGAAAAATACAGCGAAGCGCTGGACGTTGCCCGCCAGCAGGTGGAAAGCGGCGCGCAGATCATCGATATCAACATGGATGAAGGGATGCTCGACGCCGAAGCGGCGATGGTGCGTTTCCTGAATCTGATTGCCGGTGAGCCGGACATCGCCCGCGTGCCGATCATGATTGACTCCTCAAAGTGGGACGTCATCGAAAAAGGGCTGAAGTGCATTCAGGGCAAAGGCATCGTCAACTCTATCTCGATGAAAGAGGGGGTAGAGCTATTTATTCATCACGCAAAACGGGTGCGCCGCTATGGCGCGGCCGTGGTGGTGATGGCGTTTGACGAAGTCGGCCAGGCCGATACCCGCGAACGCAAGATTGAGATTTGCCGCCGCGCGTACAAAATCCTGACGGAAGAGGTCGGTTTCCCGCCAGAAGACATCATTTTCGACCCCAATATCTTTGCCGTCGCGACGGGTATCGAAGAGCACAACAACTACGCGCAGGACTTTATCGGCGCCTGCGAGGATATCAAACGCGAGCTGCCGCATGCGCTGATCTCCGGCGGCGTCTCCAACGTTTCGTTCTCGTTCCGCGGTAACGATCCGGTTCGTGAAGCCATTCACGCCGTGTTCCTCTACTACGCCATCCGTAACGGCATGGACATGGGGATCGTCAACGCCGGACAGCTGGCGATTTATGACGACCTGCCCGCCGAGCTGCGCGACGCCGTGGAAGACGTGATCCTCAACCGCCGCGACGACTCCACTGAACGGATGCTGGAGCTGGCGGAGAAATATCGCGGCAGTAAAAGCGACGAAAGCGCCCAGGTTCAGCAGGCTGAGTGGCGCTCGTGGGACGTGAAAAAGCGTCTGGAATACTCGCTGGTCAAAGGCATTACCGAATTTATCGAGCTGGATACCGAAGAGGCCCGCCAGCTCTCCGCTCGCCCGATTGAGGTGATCGAAGGGCCGCTGATGGACGGGATGAACGTGGTCGGCGACCTGTTTGGCGAGGGCAAAATGTTCCTGCCGCAGGTGGTCAAATCCGCGCGCGTCATGAAACAGGCGGTGGCCTATCTCGAACCCTACATTGAAGCCAGCAAAGAAAAAGGGCAGACCAACGGCAAGATGGTGATCGCCACCGTCAAAGGCGACGTCCACGATATCGGCAAAAATATTGTCGGCGTGGTGCTGCAGTGCAATAACTACGAAATCATCGACCTCGGTGTGATGGTACCGGCAGACAAAATTCTCAAAACCGCGCGCGAAGTGAATGCGGATTTGATCGGCCTTTCCGGGCTTATCACGCCGTCGCTGGACGAAATGGTCAACGTGGCGAAGGAGATGGAGCGCCAGGGCTTTACCATTCCGCTGCTGATTGGCGGTGCGACGACCTCAAAAGCGCACACTGCGGTGAAAATCGAGCAGAATTACAGCGGGCCGACGGTCTACGTACAGAACGCCTCACGTACCGTGGGGGTGGTGTCGGCCTTGCTTTCTGCGACCCAGCGTGATGATTTTGTCGCGAAAACCCGCAAAGAGTACGACACCGTTCGTATTCAGCATGGCCGCAAAAAACCGCGCACTCCGCCAGTGACGCTGGCCGCCGCGCGGGAAAACGATCTGGCCTTCGACTGGGCAAGTTATACGCCGCCGGTGGCGCATCGCCTGGGCGTACAGGCGGTCACGGCGAATATCGAAACCCTGCGTAATTACATTGACTGGACGCCGTTCTTCATGACCTGGTCGCTGGCGGGAAAATACCCGCGCATTCTTGAAGATGAGGTGGTCGGTGAAGAGGCGCAGCGCCTGTTTAAAGACGCCAACGATCTGCTCGACCAGCTCAGCGCTGAAAAGAGCCTCAATCCGCGCGGCGTCGTGGGGCTGTTCCCGGCGAACCGCGTCGGGGATGACATCGAAATTTATCGCGATGAAACCCGTACTAACGTGCTGGCGGTGAGCCGTCATCTGCGCCAGCAAACCGAGAAAGTCGGGTTTGCCAACTACTGCCTGGCCGATTTCGTTGCGCCAAAACTCAGCGGCAAAGCGGACTACATCGGCGCGTTCGCCGTTACCGGCGGGCTGGAAGAGGATGCTCTCGCCGAGGCCTACGAAGCGCAGCACGATGACTACAACAAAATCATGGTGAAAGCGATTGCTGACCGCCTGGCAGAAGCGTTCGCTGAATACCTGCATGAGCGGGTGCGTAAAGTCCATTGGGGTTACGCGGCAAATGAAAACCTCAGCAACGAGGAGCTGATTCGCGAGAACTACCAGGGGATTCGCCCGGCACCGGGCTATCCGGCCTGTCCGGAGCACACGGAAAAGGGCACCATCTGGCAGTTGCTGGATGTGGAAACGCATACGGGCATGAAGCTTACCGAATCCTACGCTATGTGGCCGGGTGCGTCCGTCTCGGGCTGGTATTTCAGCCACCCTGACAGCAAATACTACGCGGTGGCGCAAATCCAGCGCGACCAGGTGGAAGACTATGCCCTGCGTAAAGGGATGAGTGTCTCAGAAGTAGAGCGCTGGCTGGCCCCGAATCTGGGCTACGACGCTGATTAACGTCACTTTTCCTTACAACTAACAGGGCGCTCATCGGGCGCCCTGTCTCTTTATTGCGTTTAAACCCTTATACTTAAGCAAGCTCAGGCTCATCGTAGGCTGGATAAGCTACGCGCTATCCGGCGTTTCAGGCATGGGCTTCAGGAATCGATAACAATAAGGAGAACCCACTTCCGTGCTGACGTTGTTACACCTGCTATCGGCCGTCGCCCTGCTGGTCTGGGGCACGCACATTGTTCGTACCGGCGTGATGCGCGTCTTTGGCGCGCGCTTACGCACCGTCCTCAGCCGCAGCGTTGAGAAGAAGCCGCTCGCCTTCTGCGCGGGGATCGGCGTCACCGCCCTCGTGCAAAGCAGTAACGCCACCACCATGCTCGTCACATCGTTTGTGGCGCAAGATTTGGTGGCGCTGACGCCGGCGCTGGTGATTGTACTGGGTGCCGACGTCGGGACCGCGCTGATGGCGCGTATCCTGACCTTCGATCTCTCCTGGCTGTCACCGCTGCTGATCTTCATCGGCGTCATCTTCTTCCTTGGCCGCAAACAGACCCGCGAAGGACAGCTGGGGCGCGTAGGGATTGGTCTCGGGCTGATTCTGCTGGCGCTGGAGCTGATCGTGCAGGCGGTTACGCCGATCACCCAGGCCAACGGTGTGCAGGTGATTTTCGCCTCGCTGACGGGCGACATCATGCTCGACGCGCTGATTGGCGCGGTGTTTGCCATCATCAGTTACTCCAGTCTGGCGGCCGTGCTGTTGACTGCCACCCTGACCACCGCAGGGGCGATCTCCTTCCCGGTGGCGCTGTGCCTGGTGATCGGCGCGAACCTCGGCTCGGGTCTGCTGGCGATGCTCAACAACAGCGGTGCGAACGCTGCGGCCCGTCGCGTGGCGCTGGGGAGTTTGCTCTTTAAGCTGGTGGGCAGTCTGATAATCCTGCCGTTTGTTCACCCGCTGGCGAATCTGATGGATAACCTGCCGCTGCCGAAAGCTGAGCTGGTGATCTACTTCCACGTGTTCTACAACCTGGTGCGCTGTCTTGCGATGGTGCCGTTCGCCGGGCCAATGGCGCGGTTCTGCAAACGCATGATCCGCGATGAGCCTGAGCTGGACGCCCGCCTGAAGCCGAAGCACCTCGACACCTCAGCGCTGGATACCCCGGCGCTGGCGCTGGCCAATGCCGCCCGTGAAACTCTGCGTATGGGCGACGCGATGGAAACCATGCTGGATGGACTGAAGAAAGTGATGCACGGCGAGCCTCGCGAAGAGAAAGAGCTGCGCAAACTGGCCGATGATATCAACGTGCTTTACACCGCGATCAAACTCTATCTCGCGCGTATGCCGCAAGACGAGCTGGCGGAAGAGGAATCCCGCCGCTGGGCCGAGATCATCGAGATGTCCCTCAACCTTGAGCAGGCATCCGATATCGTCGAGCGTATGGGCAGTGAAATCGCCGACAAATCGCTCGCCGCCCGTCGGGCGTTTTCGCTGGAAGGGGTTGCTGAACTGGATGCGCTGCACGATCAATTACTCAGTAACCTGCAGCTGGCCATGTCGGTCTTCTTCTCCGGCGACGTGCCCAGCGCTCGCCGTTTGCGCCGCAACAAGCATCGCTTCCGCATCCTCAACCGCCGATACTCCCACGCACACGTTGACCGTCTGCATCAGCAAAACGTGCAAAGTATCGAAACCAGCTCCCTGCACCTGGGGCTGCTCGGCGACATGAAACGTCTCAACTCCCTGTTCTGCTCGGTGGCCTACAGCGTGATGGAACAGCCGGATGAAGATGATGAAAGGGATGAGTATTAATCGTGCGCACTTTTAATCGTTAAAGAGAGACCCAGCGCTTGCATGACCGTTAACGTGGTTTTGAGCGTTGGGTTGCCTTTCTCGCTGAATGAACGATAGAGTTGTTCACGAGATAAACCCGTCTGAGCGGCTATTTGGCTCATCCCCTTTGCCCGGGCAATGACGCCCAACGCTTTTGCTATATAAGCGGCGTCTCCGGTTTCAAATGCATCAGCCATAAACACAGCGATTTCATCATCATCGACAAGCGCACTGGCGGGATCGTACAGCGTAAATTTATTCATGGCTTATAAACTCATTGGGTTCAAGCGATCTGGCAAACGTCTTAGCCAGTTGTATGTCTCTGTCCTGGCTGCTTTTGTTTCCGCCGCTCAGCAATACGAGCAAAATCTCGTCATAGTGTTTGAAATAGATGCGGTAACCAGGACCATAGTGAATTCGCAACTCGCTGACCCCTTCCCCGACAGGCTTCACATCCCCTGGCAAACCGTTGGCTAAACGAAAAAGGCGTGCGGCAATGAGCGTCTTGAGCCTTTTATCTTTTAGGTTTTGCTCCCAGCAGCGGAAAGAGGGTGTCTGAACGATTTCCTTCATACTACTCCATGTATTTTTTAAACTACATCCCGAATGAACTCATGGCGTGAAATTAGAAGAAAATCGTCATCCGATAAATGGGCGAAACGCAGATCCTGAAGCCGCCTCGCAAGGCGGAAAAGGGAAAGTCAGTTTTTACCGGCTAATCTTTTTACCAGCCCAAACCTAAGGTATATTTCGCCCATTAAGGAGAAATTATGCTGCCCACCCAATCAACCCGATTAAACAAATACATTAGCGAGAGCGGAATCTGCTCGCGTCGCGAGGCTGATCGTTACATCGAGCAAGGTAACGTTTTCCTGAACGGTAAACGCGCCACCATTGGCGATCAGGTGGTGCCTGGCGACGTGGTAAAAGTGAATGGTCAGCTGATCGAACCAAGAGACGAAGAAGATCTGGTCTTTATCGCGTTGAACAAACCGGTGGGTATTGTTAGCACCACGGAAGATGGCGAGCGGGATAACATCGTTGATTTCGTCAACCACAGCAGCCGTATCTTCCCGATTGGGCGTCTGGACAAAGACTCGCAGGGGCTGATTTTTCTCACCAACCATGGCGATCTGGTGAACAAAATCCTGCGCGCCGGTAACGACCATGAAAAAGAGTATCTGGTCACGGTTAACAAGCCGGTTACGGATGATTTTATTCGCGGTATGGGCGCGGGCGTGCCGATTCTCGGTACCGTCACGAAGAAGTGCAAAGTCAAAAAAGAGGCACCGTTCACCTTCCGCATTACCCTGGTGCAGGGGCTAAACCGTCAAATCCGTCGTATGTGTGAGCACTTTGGTTTTGAGGTCACGAAACTGGAGCGAACGCGCATCATGAACGTCAGCCTCTCCGGAATTCCGCAGGGCGAATGGCGCGATCTGACAGGCGATGAGCTGATTGAGCTGTTTAAGCTGATAGAAGGTTCGTCTTCCGAGGCGAAGCCGAAAGCCAAAGCAAAACCGAAAACGCAGGGGATTAAACGGCCTGTCGTCAGTGCGCCAAAATCCGCAGAAAAAGAGCGCAACAAGCCTGCCGGGAAGCGTTTCGTGCAGCCGGGCCGTAAAAAGAAAGGGCGCTAAATTAGCGCCTTCCACGGGGTGAGGTGTTTGCAGACCACGAGAACGTGGATTCCGTATCCGGTTTATAAGCCTGCGCTTTTTTAAGTTTGCGGGCTTTTTTTGCTTCAACTTCACGCTGGGCCATCAGTTTATCGATGTACTCTTTTTTCACCTGATTGGTTTCAGCGTTTGTCAGAGTACGACCATGTGCAATCCGTGCGCGATCGAGCAGCGTTTTCAGCTCGCGCTGCTCGCTTTCCGTCATGTCTTTCTGGGTCAATCTCGGTGTGGACATACCTGAAGCCTCTTGAGAGTAGAGGCTTCAGTGTAAAGCAAGCCGGGGTTTGCGCGAAGTGAATTAGTTTTCTTTCACCACTTCTTTTTTCGCTGGCTCTGCAATCGGTTTTCCTGACCAGTAGCCCGCCAGCAGCGAGCCGGACAGGTTATGCCACACGGAGAAGAGTGCGCCAGGCAGGGCCGCGAGCGGAGAGAAGTAGATCTTACCGAGCGCTGCCGCGAGGCCTGAGTTCTGCATCCCGACTTCAATCGCCAGCGTGCGGCAGGTCGATTCATCAAAGCCAAACAGTTTCCCGCCCCAGTATCCGCCCAGCAGACCAATGGTGTTATGCAGGATCACCGCGATAATCACCACAAATCCAACCGAGGCGATATGCGAGGCAGAGCCGGCGACCACAGCGCTGATGATCGCCAGGATGCAGACCATCGAAAAAGCAGGCAGGTAAGGTTCCACGGCTTTGACGACGCGTGGGAACAGGTGGTGAATGACAAGACCGAGCGCAATCGGAATCACCACAATTTGCAGGATGGAGAGCAGCATCCCCATCACATCCACCTGGATATGCGCATCCACATACAAACGCGTCAGCAGCGGTGTAGCGATAACGCCCACCAGCGTTGAGACGGATGAGATGGTCACCGACAGCGCCACGTCGCCTTTGGCCAGATAGATCATCACATTCGAAGCCGTACCGCTGGCGACGCTTCCCACCAGCACCATACCGGCGGACAAATCCGGTGGCATCTTGAAAGCCAGCGCCAGCAGCCAGGCGGCCAGCGGCATCACCAGATAGTGCAGGAAAATCCCCGCCGCGACCGGTGCCGGGCGCGACAGCACGCGCTTAAAGTCGTCGATTTTCAGATGCACACCCATGCCGAGCATGATCAGCATCAGCAGCGTGGTGACCCACGGGCCGACAGGGGTAAAAGTCGATGGCGTGTAATAGGCGAGAACAGAGAGCAGCAGTGCCCATAACGGGAACAGCCGCGTGATAGCGGATAACATAGTGAATTCCTTGCGATGACGTTGTGTTATTTAGTTATAAAAAAGCCGGGTTCGAGCCCGGCTATAGGTAATGTTTATCGTGCTAAGGAATATTATTCAAACAAATTATGATGAAGTTTCTGCACGACCTGTTCGGCTTCGTGACCCGGTACCAGGAAGCACAGGTTATAGCTCGATGCGCCGTAGCAAATCATGCGGATATTGAATGGATCCAGCACGCCAAAGACCTCTTTGCCCACGCCGCAGGCGCGTGACAGCTGGTTGCCGATAATCGCGACCAGCGCCAGATCCTCTTCAACTTCAACGCGGCACAGGGCGGAAAGCTCCATCAGCAGCGATTGCGTCAGCAGAGTATCGCCCGTCGACGTCGAGCCGGTGGTGTCCAGCGTCAGCGCAATGCTCACTTCGGAAGTGGTGATCAGATCCACCGAGATATTGTGGCGCGCCAGAATCCCGAACACTTCCGCCAGGAAACCGCGAGAGTGCAGCATATTCAGGCTATGCAACGTCACCAGCGTTTGCTTGCGGCGCAGCGCCAGGGCGCGGAACAGCGGTGGATTCTTTGTGCTTTTACACACCAGCGTCCCGCCAGCTTTAGGATCTTTGCTCGACCCGACAAACACCGGAATATCGCTGCGTACGGCAGGCAGCAGGGTGGCCGGATGCAGCACTTTCGCGCCGAAGGTCGCCATTTCGGCAGCCTCTTCAAAGGCGATAACATCAATACGTTTTGCGGCAGGCACCACGCGCGGGTCGGTGGTGTAGATGCCTGGGACGTCGGTCCAGATATCCACGCGGGAAGCGTACAGCGCTTCGCCGAGCAGCGCAGCCGTGTAGTCGCTGCCGCCACGGCCCAGAGTGGTGGTGCGGCCTTTGGCTTCGCTCCCGATAAAGCCCTGGGTAATGACAATTCCTTCGGCCAGTCGCGGCGCCAGCTGCTGTTTAGACAGCTCGGAAAGGGTCGCGACGTCCGGTTCGGCACGGCCAAAGCGGTCACTGGTACGCATCACTTTGCGCACGTCAAACCACTGCGCCAGCACGTCGCGCTCACGCAGGATTTCAACGAACAGCAGGGTGGACATCAGCTCGCCGTGGCTCACCAGTTCGTCGGTCAGCGCCGTCGACGTTGCCAGAGAGGCGGCTTCCGCCAGAGTGGTGATATTTTCGAGCAGGCGCTCGACTTCCTCGCGAATCACCTGAGGGTTCTTCATACGTTCGAGAATATCGAACTGAATTTTGCGCAGCGCATCGAGCTTCACAAAGCGCTCGGTCGCTTCCAGTCCTTCTGACAGGGCCACCAGCAGATTCGTCACGCCAGCCGATGCAGAAAGCACCACCAGGCGGGTCGTCGGATCGGCCAGCACCACGTCGGCGCTGCGGTTCATGGCGTCGTAATCGGCCACACTGGTACCGCCAAATTTGGCGACAACAAAACTCGTCATAACATCCTCGTGTCAGGGAAAGAATAAAGCGACCATGGCACAAGAACGAAACGATGACAGGTGCAGGCGCAAATACCGCCCTATAAATAAAATGTGGGGAGAGTCCTGTCAACGCTGGGATTATGCGGATTTTTCATGGGGGGGTACCCCTCAGTAACAGGACTAATAACAAGCCATTATTTTATCCCTCGTTTTACGGCGATCCGGAGGACATTCCACCGCGATAGGGCTGGCTATAGCGACTATACTTTTGGGACTTTTCACGCCCGTTTGATGCAGACCAGGGCAATGGCATAAAAACCATCACAATTTCCGCGCGCAGGCGCTACAATCGACCGCAGTCACAATTCTCAAATCACAAGAGTATTGCTAATGAAAAATATCAATCCAACGCAGACAACTGCCTGGCAGGCACTACAAAAACACTTCGACGAAATGAAAGACGTCACCATCGCGGACCTGTTCGCGAAAGACGGCGACCGTTTCAGCAAATTCTCCGCAACCTTCGACGATCTGATGCTGGTGGACTTCTCCAAAAACCGCATCACCGAAGAGACGCTGGCAAAACTGCAGGATCTGGCGAAAGAGACCGATCTGGCAGGGGCGATCAAGTCCATGTTCTCCGGCGAGAAGATTAACCGCACCGAAGACCGTGCTGTTCTGCATGTTGCCCTGCGCAACCGTAGCAATACTCCGATTATCGTTGACGGCAAAGATGTGATGCCGGAAGTGAACGCCGTGCTTGAGAAGATGAAAACCTTCTCTGAAGCCATTATCTCCGGCAGCTGGAAAGGCTACACCGGCAAAGCGATCACCGACGTGGTCAACATCGGTATCGGCGGCTCTGACCTCGGCCCCTTCATGGTGACCGAAGCGCTGCGTCCGTACAAAAACCATCTGAACATGCACTTCGTCTCCAACGTCGATGGTACCCACATCGCCGAAGTGCTGAAAAAAGTGAATCCAGAAACCACCCTGTTCCTGGTTGCGTCTAAAACCTTCACCACGCAAGAAACCATGACCAACGCCCACAGCGCGCGCGACTGGTTCCTGGCAACGGCTGGCGATAACAAACACGTGGCGAAACACTTCGCGGCGCTCTCCACCAACGGCAAAGCCGTGGGCGAGTTCGGCATCGATACCGCGAACATGTTTGAATTCTGGGACTGGGTCGGCGGCCGTTACTCCCTGTGGTCAGCGATTGGTCTGTCGATCATCCTGTCCGTGGGCTACGACAACTTTGTTGAGTTGCTCTCCGGCGCGCACGCGATGGACAAGCACTTCTCCACCACCCCGGCTGAGAAAAACCTGCCGGTGTTGCTGGCGCTGATCGGCATCTGGTACAACAACTTCTTCGGCGCTGAAACCGAAGCGATCCTGCCGTACGATCAGTACATGCACCGCTTCGCGGCGTACTTCCAGCAGGGCAACATGGAATCCAACGGCAAATACGTTGACCGTAACGGCAACGCCGTGGATTACCAGACTGGCCCAATCATCTGGGGTGAGCCGGGCACCAACGGTCAGCATGCGTTTTACCAGCTGATTCACCAGGGCACCAAAATGGTCCCATGTGATTTCATCGCGCCAGCGGTGACCCACAACGCGCTGTCCGACCATCATCAGAAGCTGCTGTCTAACTTCTTCGCCCAGACCGAAGCGCTGGCGTTTGGTAAAGCGCGCGACGTGGTTGAGCAGGAATATCGCGATCAGGGTAAAGATCCGGCGACGCTGGACCACGTGGTGCCGTTCAAAGTCTTCGAAGGCAACCGCCCAACCAACTCCATCCTGCTGCGCGAAATCACTCCGTTCAGCCTGGGTGCGTTGATTGCGCTGTATGAGCACAAAATCTTCACGCAGGGCGCGATCCTGAATATCTTCACCTTCGATCAGTGGGGCGTTGAGCTGGGCAAACAGCTGGCTAACCGCATTCTGCCAGAGCTGGGTGATGACAATGATATTAACAGCCATGACAGTTCAACGAATGGTCTGATTAATCGCTATAAATCCTGGCGCGGATAATTAATATTCCCATATCAATGCCGGCGAAATGCCGGCATTTTTTTATCGGATAATTCCGGTTGTCCGTTACCTGGCGCAAATTTCTATTCTGAGTTTAATCCGAAAAGGTCGATTACCCTGCTAATCACTGGGTGTTATTTTAGGAATATACGGAGCCTTTGTGTTTCCGTGTATATTATAACTTGTTGATTTAATATGTTTTTATAAATAGTAAATAGCCGATGCTATTTCCTTTCATCCATTTATCCTAAAACCATCCCCCTATTTCCCCGTTCGGCAATCCCTCTGCTTTAGTTGTGTATACTCGAATCCGCCTGAATTTCTTTTTGGGCAAATCTCCATTCATTCATTGAAGGGAAATTGTTATGAAGAAAGTACTGTATGGCATTTTTGCCATATCTGCGCTTGCGGCGACGTCTGCCTATGCGGCTCCGGTTCAGGTCGGGGAAGCAGCAGGTTCGGCGGCAACGTCTGCGTCTGCGGGGAGTTCTACCGCAACCGCGACCAGCACCGTAGGCTCGGCCGTGGGTGTCGCTCTGGCGGCAACCGGTGGCGGTGATGGCTCCAATACCGGAACCACGACCACCACGACAACAAGCACTCAGTAATAACGGGTGTATTACCATAACCACACTTCGGTGTGGTTATTTCACCCCTTCGGAGAAGAGTCGTGAAGCGACCTGCAATCATTCTGATTTGCCTGCTGTTGCAGGCGTGCTCAGCCACCACCAAAGGGCTGGGAAACTCACTGTGGGACAGCCTGTTCGGCACGCCAGGCGTGCATCTGACGGATGACGATATCCAGAATATGCCCTACGCCAGCCAGTACATGCAGTTAAACGACGGGCCACAGCTGTTTGTGGTGCTCGCTTTCGCCGAAAACGGGCAGCAGAAATGGGTGACGCAGGACCAGGCCACACTCGTGACGCAACATGGGCGTCTGGTGAAAACCCTGCTCGGCGGCGACAACCTGCTTGAAGTGAACAACCTCGCAGAAGACCCGCTTATCAAACCGAATCAGATCGTCGATGGCGCAAGCTGGACGCGCACTATGGGCTGGACGGAGCACAAACAGGTGCGCTACGCCACGGCGCGATCCCTGTTCCGCTGGGATGGCACTGATACCGTGACGGTGGGCAGCGACCAAACTCAGGTGCGTATCCTTGATGAAGAGGTCACGACCGACCAGGCTCGCTGGCATAACCGCTTCTGGGTGGATGACGAAGGGCAGATTCGCCAGTCTCTGCAATACCTTGGCGCGAATTTCTTCCCGGTGAAAGCCACCCTGATCAAGGCGGCGAAACAATGAAAATCATCACATCTGCTGCGCTGCTCCTGACACTGACCGCACCGCTGGCGTGGTCGGCGGGAACCGTCAAGGTCTATACCCCCGGCAGTAAAGAGCCGAAAACACTTTCTAACGCTGAACATCTGATTGATCTGGTCGGCCAGCCGCGTCTGGCGAATAGCTGGTGGCCGGGGGCGGTGATCAGCGAGCGTCAGGCCAGCGCGGTTGCCGATCAACAACACAAGGCGCTGCTGGCCCGGCTGACGGGTCTGGCAGGGCAAGAAACGGGCGACACGGCTGCCGCGATTAACGCCGTGCGCCAGCAGCTGCAGGCGATAAGCGTAACGGGGCGCCAGCTGATTAATCTCGATCCCGACGAAGTGCGCGTGGCGGAGAAAGGCAATCCGACCCTGGAAGGGGAATACACCCTGTGGATCACATCGCAGCCGACCACCGTGACGGTGATGGGGCTGGTTAGCGCTCCTGGGAAAAAGCCGTTTACGCCGGGGCGCGATCTCGCGAGTTACCTGGATGACCAGAGCCTGCTGGAAGGCGCGGAACGCAGCTATGCGTGGGTGGTTTATCCCGATGGTCGCACGCAAAAAGCCCCGGTAGCGTACTGGAACAAACGCCATATCGAGCCGATGCCGGGCAGCGTGATTTTTGTCGGCTTTGCCGATCACTTCTGGACGAAGGCGTATGACGGACTGAACACCGACATCCTTCACTCCCTGACGCATCGGATACCGGATTAATGAAAAGAACTTATCTCTACAGCATGCTGGCGCTTTGCGTCAGCGCCGCCTGCCACGCTGAAACATTTCCCGCGCCCGTTGGGCCGTCGCAGTCAGATTTCGGCGGCGTCGGCTTGCTGCAAACGCCCACGGCACGCATGGCGCGCGAGGGCGAAATCAGCCTTAACTACCGCGATAACGATCAGTACCGCTACTATTCCGCATCGGTACAGCTCTTCCCGTGGCTAGAAACCACCCTGCGTTACACCGATGTGCGTACCAAACAGTACAGCAGCGTCGAGGCGTTCTCGGGCAACCAGACTTACAAAGACAAAGCCTTCGACGTCAAACTGCGCCTGTGGGAAGAGAGCTACTGGATGCCGCAGGTCTCCGTCGGCGCGCGCGATATCGGCGGTACGGGTCTGTTTGATGCGGAGTACATCGTCGCCAACAAAGCCTGGGGACCGTTCGATTTCTCCCTCGGGATGGGCTGGGGATATCTAGGCACCAGCGGCAACGTGAAAAACCCGTTCTGCTCCTACAGCGACAAATATTGCTATCGCGACAACAGCTATCAGAAAGCCGGTTCGGTCAACGGCGATCAGATGTTCCACGGCCCGGCGTCGCTGTTTGGCGGCGTGGAATATCAGACGCCATGGCAGCCGCTGCGCCTGAAGCTGGAGTACGAAGGCAACAACTACACGGAAGATTTTGCAGGCAAGATCGAGCAGAAGAGCAAGTTTAACGTCGGCGCCATTTACCGTGTTACCGATTGGGCCGACGTTAACCTCAGCTACGAGCGCGGCAACACCTTCATGTTTGGTGTCACGCTGCGAACCAACTTTAACGATATGCGTCCGTCCTACAACGACAACTCCCGCCCGGCCTACCGACCGCAGCCGCAGGATGCGATCATGCAGCACTCGGTGGTGGCGAATCAGCTGACCCTGCTGAAATACAACGCGGGTCTGGCCGATCCGAAAATCCAGACAAAAGGTGACACGCTGTATGTCACGGGCGAGCAGGTGAAGTATCGCGACTCCCACGAAGGGATCGAACGGGCGAACCGGATCGTGATGAACGATCTGCCGGATGGGATCCGCACGATCCGCGTGACGGAAAACCGACTCAACATGCCGCAGGTGACCACGGAAACGGACGTCGCCAGCCTGAAGCGTCATCTCGAAGGCGAACCGCTGGGCCACGAAACGGAGCTGGTGCAAAAACGTATCGAACCGGTCGTGCCAGAAACCACCGAACAGGGCTGGTATATCGACAAATCGCGCTTCGATTTCCATATCGACCCGATCCTCAACCAGTCCGTCGGCGGCCCGGAAAACTTCTACATGTATCAGCTGGGCGTGATGGCCACGGCGGATCTGTGGATGACGGATCACCTGCTGACCACCGGCAGCGTGTTTGGCAATATCGCCAACAACTACGACAAATTTAACTACACCAATCCGCCGAGCGACTCGAAGCTGCCGCGCGTGCGTACCCGCGTGCGTGAATATGTGCAGAACGATGTGTATGTGAATAACCTGCAGGCCAATTATTTCCAGTACCTCGGAAATGGCTTCTACGGCCAGGTGTATGGCGGTTATCTGGAAACCATGTACGGCGGCGCGGGGGCAGAAGTGCTCTACCGTCCGGTAGACAGCAACTGGGCGTTTGGCCTGGATGCTAACTACGTGAAACAGCGTGACTGGCGCAGTGCGCAGGACATGATGAAATTCACCGACTACAGCGTCAAAACCGGTCATTTGACCGCCTACTGGACGCCGTCTTTTGCCCAGGACGTGCTGGTGAAAGCCAGCGTCGGGCAATATCTGGCGGGGGATAAGGGCGGTACGCTGGAGATTGCGAAGCGCTTCGACAGCGGCGTGGTCGTGGGCGGTTATGCGACGATCACTAACGTGTCGCCGGACGAGTACGGGGAAGGGGACTTCACCAAAGGGGTATATGTTTCCATCCCGCTGGATCTCTTCTCGTCAGGCCCGACCCGCAGCCGCGCAGCGATTGGCTGGACGCCGCTGACGCGTGACGGCGGACAGCAGCTTGGACGTAAGTTCCAGCTGTACGACATGACCAGCGACCGTTCCGTTAACTTCCGTTAATGCTGTTTTGCCTGATGGC
Source organism: Lelliottia sp. 489 (assembly GCF_050435885.1). Classification (NCBI taxonomy): domain Bacteria; kingdom Pseudomonadati; phylum Pseudomonadota; class Gammaproteobacteria; order Enterobacterales; family Enterobacteriaceae; genus Lelliottia; species Lelliottia sp. 489. The sequence goes on from NZ_JBNDLC010000008.1 coordinate 23,426, forward strand.
GCTGCGCGTTTCCGGCCAACGATGTTGTCGGCCCGGTAAGCGTCGCGCCACCGGGCGATTCCTCTGGTTTGCTCAAAACATAAACAAAAAATATAGATCTCTGTCACATTTTTGAGTTATACAGGATCTTCGCTCCAGAGAATGAGGTGCTGTATGACATCCCTGACTCGTCCGCGCGTTGAGTTTATCTCAATGGTCCTCCAGACCGTGCTGAGCCTCGGTCTGTTGAGCCTTGGCCTGATACTGGTCGTCTTTCTCGGCAAAGAGACGGTGCATCTGGCGGATGTGCTGTTCGCCCCTGAACAAACCAGCAAATATGAGCTGGTTGAAGGACTGGTGGTCTACTTTCTCTACTTCGAATTTATCGCCCTGATTGTGAAGTATTTTCAGTCTGGCTTTCACTTCCCGCTGCGTTACTTTGTCTATATCGGGATCACCGCGATTGTGCGGCTGATCATCGTCGATCATAAATCCCCCCTTGATGTGCTGATCTACTCGGCGGCGATCCTGCTGTTAGTGATTACCCTCTGGCTGTGTAACTCTAAGCGGCTGAAACGCGAATAAAAAAATGGCGGCCTGAAGGCCGCCAAACAACAGTCACAAGTTTACTCTTCATATTTTACGCTGCTGATGCGTTGGCTGCGTTCGCTCACCCCAGTCACTTACTTTAGTAAGCTCCTGGGATTCACTCACTTGCCGCCTTCCAGCACCGCAAAATATTTTGAGTATTGGGTCAATACAATACGTCTAAAGTTGAGGGTTGCAGTGGCATAACACAATGAAGCTTAACCTTTCACACCGCCCGCCGTGAGGCCATTGACCAGCCAGCGCTGAGCCAGCAGGAACACCACGGTAATCGGGATGGCGGAGAGCACCGCGGCTGCGGCAAAGTCGCCCCACAGGTAGTTTTGCGGGTTGAGGTATTGCTGCATTCCTACGGCCAGCGTGTAGCTATTCACATCACGCAGCAGCAGTGACGCGACCGGGACTTCGGTAATGGCCGCGATGAACGACAGAATAAAGACCACCGCCAGAATCGGCACCGACAGCGGCAGCAGCACGAGGCGGAAAGCCTGCCACGGTGTTGCCCCATCCAGCGCCGCCGCTTCTTCAAGCGATCCGTCGATGGTTTCGAAATAGCCCTTAATCGTCCAGACGTGCAGCGCGATACCGCCCATGTAGGCGAAAATCACGCCGCCGTGGGTGTTCAGACCGATGAAGGGAACGTACTGACCGAGACGGTCAAACAACGCGTACAACGCCACCAGTGACAGCACTGCCGGGAACATCTGAAAAATCAGCATGCTTTTCAGCAGCGTCGCTTTGCCCGGGAAACGCATACGGGCAAAGGCGTAAGCGCAGGTGGTGGAGAGCGCCACAATCCCGATGGCGGTAATACCGGCCACTTTGATGGAGTTCCACAGCCACAGCAGCACCGGGAACGGCGGCGGCGTCACGCGGCCATCGGCGTGTTCGACGCTGAAGCCCAGCGCCAGCTTCCAGTGCTCCCAGGAGATCTGATCCGGGATCAGGCTGCCGGTGGCGAAGTTCCCTTCACGCAGGGAGATGGCGATAACCATCAGCAGCGGGAACATGATTGCTGCGATAAAAATCAGGAGCCCTAAGTGCGTCGCCAGGAGGCGCAACTTCTGAGATTTGGGTTGTACCATAGCCATAATATTCTTTACTCCTTAACACCGCTCCAGGCTATTTTGCTTGCCATTTTGAACGCTGGCAGTGCTCAGAATCCTCACGTACTTCGTGTACGCTCCGGTTCTTGCGCGCTGGCAGCGCCCAAACTGGCTGCGCCAATGACGCCTGTGATTCCAGTTAGTCAAATTTCATACGTGTGGCTTTCAGATTCACAATCGCCAGTGCGCCTACCAGCAGGAAGATCAGGGTGGCGATGGCGGCTGCCAGCCCGAAGTCCTGACCGCCGCCGCCTTCGAAGGCGATGCGGTAGGTGTAGCTCACTAACAGGTCCGTATAGCCTGCTGGCGTGGTGGTTCCGAGCCTGTCCGGGCTGCCGTTGGTCAGAAGCTGAATCAGTACGAAGTTGTTAAAGTTAAAGGCGAAGCTGGCAATCATCAGCGGCGTCAGCGGCTTGATCAGCAGCGGGAACGTAATCTTAAAGAAGTTCTGGAACGGGCCTGCGCCGTCCATCGCCGAGGCTTCGTACAAATCGTCCGGAATCGCTTTCAGCAGCCCCATGCACAGGATCATCATGTACGGATAACCGAGCCAGGTGTTGACGATGATAATCATGCTGCGGGCGGTGGTCGGGTCGCTGAACCAGGCCGGTTTGATGCCAAAGAGCGCGCCCAGCATCATGTTGATTTCACCGAAGCTCTGGTTGAACAGCCCTTTGAAAATCAGAATCGAGATAAACGACGGAACCGCATACGGCAGAATCAGCAGCACGCGATAGATAGCTTTGCCCTTGAGGGACTCCCACTGCACCACGCACGCCAGCACCATGCCGACCGCCACGGTCAGGATCACCGTCAGGACCGAGAAGACGACTGTCCAGACGAAGATGGCGAAGAACGGCTTCTGGATGCCTTCGTCGGTGAAGACGCGGGTAAAGTTGTCCCAGCCGATGGTGACGGTATAGCCCGGGCTGAGTTTTTCGTCGCCCCAGTTGCCGTCGGCATTCACCGACTGATAGAAACCGATCTCGTTGTTCGGACGGTATTTCACGCCGCTCTGGTTGTTGGTCAGCGTGCCGTCATCGGCTTTGGTATAGAGCGGCTGCGTGCCGGAGAACTGGCGCAGCGAGCTCATGATCACTTTGCTTTCGTCTGGCAGGATGGCCGTCAGCTGGGTCAGCGCCTGGCGGTTCTGGGTGATGACACGCAGATTCGCGCGCTCGCCTTCCGGCAGGGCGTTGGCTTCTTTCAGGGTGAGTTTCTGTTCGCCGCCAAATTTAAAGGCGTCGGAGATATAGTTTTTACCGGTCCCTTCGTCGGTCAGGGCCAGTTTCCATTCGTCACCCGCCGGGTATAAACCAAAGTTAAAGGTCTTTCCGGCCTGATAAGAACGGTCCATCAGCACCTGCTGGGCGCGTTCCTGCGCGAGCTGGTTGGTGCTGCTGTAGTTAGTAAATGCGATAGCGATGGTACAGATCAGTGGGAACAGGACGAACAGCCCCATCCCGGCCACACCCGGATAGACATAACGCCAGGCATAGGCTTTACGATTGGCGAAAATATACAGGCCAACAGAGCTTAAAATCAGCGTCATGATGGCGAACAGGTACTCCCCCTGCACATACATTAAAACAACAAGGTAACCCACCAGTAAGCCCAGCAGACCTATCACTGACCATTTCAGCGTGTCGCTTTGCCACCAGTGTTTCTTTTTAATGATATCCATGGGGAATCTTCCTCTACAGCGATGAAAACTTATTGTCAGGCGGCGCGTCGCTGACCTGACCTACGGTTTGAGCCGTAGTAGTAGGGCGGGATCGCTACGCTCACCCGCCATAGTGCTTACTTGGTGATACGACCTTGCGCGTCTTTCAGCGCGGCATCGACAGTCTGACGACCGCTTGCTGCGTTGATCACCGCCGTACGAGTGGCATACCAGAACGCCGCCATTTGCGGGATGTTCGGCATGATTTCACCTTTCTGGGCGTTATCCATCGTGGCCGCAATGCGTGGGTCTTTCGCGAGGGTATCCTGGAAGGACTTCAGCGCGACGGCACCCAACGGTTTGTCCTTGTTCACTTCGTCCAGACCCTGATCGGTCAGCAGATAGTTTTCGAGGAACTCTTTCGCCAGCTCTTTGTTCGGGCTGGCGGCGTTGATGCCTGCGCTCAGGACGCCAACGAACGGTTTAGACGGTTTGCCTTTGAAGGTTGGCAGCAGCGTGACGCCGTAGTTGATTTTGCTCTTGTCGATGTTAGACCAGGCCCACGGACCGTTGATGGTCATCGCGGTTTCGCCCTTGTTGAACGCAGCTTCCGCGATGGAGTAATCGGTATCCGCGTTCATGTGTTTGTTCTTGATCAGATCAACCAGGAAAGTCAGACCGGCTTTCGCGCCAGCGCTGTCCACACCCACGTCTTTCACGTCGTATTTGCCGTTTTCAAACTTGAAGGCATACCCGCCGTCGGCTGCGATCAGCGGCCAGGTGAAGTACGGTTCTTGCAGGTTGAACATCAGCGCGCTCTTACCCTTCGCCTTCAGCTCTTTATCCAGAGCCGGGATCTCTTCCCAGGATTTCGGCGGGTTCGGTACGAGGTCTTTGTTGTAAATCAGGGAGAGGGCTTCAACCGCCACCGGATAGGCGATCAGCTTGCCGTTGTAACGCACGGCGTCCCAGGTGAACGGAAACAGTTTGTCCTGGAACGCTTTATCAGGAGAGACTTCAGCCAGCAGGCCAGACTGTGCGTAGCCGCCGAAACGGTCATGCGCCCAGAAGATGATGTCAGGGCCATCGCCCGTTGCCGCGACCTGCGGGAATTTCTCTTCCAGTTTGTCAGGGTGTTCAACGGTGACTTTGATGCCGGTGTCTTTTTCGAATTTCTTACCCACTTCGGCCAGGCCGTTATAGCCTTTGTCGCCGTTAATCCAGATAACCAGCTTACCTTCTTCAATTTTGGCGAGAGCCGGTGCGGAAATCATCATTGCTGCCAGGGCGGACAATGCGAAAACGCGTGCGCCAGTCTTGATCTTCATATCTGCCATCCTTTTTGGTGATGTGCTCGTGGATACACTGAGGTGGTTCAACGTGAGCCAGTTTCCTTATATGACATCCTCTTTCCATCCTCCTTAGGTCTACGCCCCACCCCCGCTTTGTGTGATCTGCGTTGCATAAATTTAAGTTATGAGTCATGGCGCACATAAAAACCCACTGAATTTTGCCGCCTGCATCACGAATTTACCCAGACCACGCCCGGCGCGGTGGCAGAACCGGTTCTCTCATCCTCCCGCCTCCTCCCCCATGAAAAAGGCAGGGGGTGGAGGATTTGCAGAACTTATGGATACCCCATAGTGAACTTATGTTGAATGTTTCTGTCGGTGACAGGTTGTAACGAAGGGAGAAGGGCATGGCGAGCGTACAGCTGCGGAATGTAACGAAAGCCTGGGGCGACGTAGTGGTGTCAAAAGACATCAATCTCGACATCCACGAAGGTGAATTCGTGGTGTTTGTTGGCCCATCAGGCTGCGGTAAGTCAACACTGCTGCGTATGATTGCTGGACTTGAAACGATCACCAGTGGCGATCTGTTTATCGGTGAAACCCGCATGAACGATATCCCACCCGCCGAACGCGGTGTCGGCATGGTTTTCCAGTCTTATGCGCTTTATCCCCATCTCTCCGTTGCCGAAAACATGTCCTTTGGCCTGAAGCTGGCCGGGGCGAAAAAAGATGTCATCAATCAGCGCGTCACCCAGGTGGCGGAAGTGCTGCAGCTGGCACACCTGCTGGAGCGTAAACCGAAAGCGCTCTCCGGCGGACAACGTCAGCGCGTGGCGATTGGCCGTACGCTGGTGGCGGAACCGCGCGTGTTCCTGCTTGATGAACCCCTTTCTAACCTGGACGCCGCCCTGCGCGTTCAGATGCGTATTGAAATTTCCCGCCTGCACAAACGCCTTGGCCGCACGATGGTGTACGTCACCCACGATCAGGTCGAAGCGATGACGCTCGCCGACAAAATCGTGGTGCTGGACGCCGGTCGCGTCGCGCAAGTGGGGAAACCGCTGGAGCTGTATCACTACCCGGCAGATCGCTTCGTTGCGGGCTTTATTGGCTCGCCGAAGATGAACTTCCTGCCGGTCAAAGTGACCGCAACGGCGATCGAACAGGTACAGGTGGAACTGCCGAACCGTCAGCAGATTTGGCTGCCAGTGGACAGCGCTAACGTACAGGTCGGGGCAAACATGTCCCTGGGTATTCGTCCTGAACATTTACTGCCAAGTCAGATCGCCGATGTGACGCTGGAAGGGGAAGTTCAGGTCGTCGAGCAACTTGGTCACGAAACACAGATTCATATCCAGATCCCCGCCATCCGTCAGAACCTGGTTTACCGCCAGAACGACGTGGTGTTGGTAGAAGAGGGTGCCACATTCGCTATCGGTTTGCCGCCAGAGCGTTGCCATCTGTTCCGAGAGGATGGCACTGCATGTCGTCGGCTGCATAAAGAGCCAGGCGTTTAAGCATTCCAACAAAACTACACGTCATCCTTCGCGCTGCAGCCAACGAAGAGGCAGCCCGAAGAGTGAAGTGTAATAAGAAAAGCAATGATCTCAGGAGATAGAATAATGATTACTCTGCGCAAACTTCCACTGGCAATCGCCGTGACTGCAGGCATTTTGTCTGCTCACGCGGGCGCCGTCGATTTTAAAGGTTACGCCCGTTCGGGTATCGGCTGGACCGGTAGCGGCGGCGCGCAACAGTGCTTCCAGGCAACGGGTGCACAAAGTAAATATCGTCTTGGTAACGAATGTGAAACTTACGCTGAGCTGAAACTGGGCCAGGAAGTGTGGAAAGAAGGCGATAAGAGCTTCTACTTTGACACCAACGTCGCGTACTCCGTTGCACAGCAGAACGACTGGGAAGCTACTGATCCTGCGTTCCGTGAAGCCAACGTGCAGGGTAAAAACCTGATTGAATGGCTGCCAGGTTCCACCATGTGGGCGGGTAAGCGCTTCTATCAGCGTCATGACGTTCACATGATCGACTTCTACTACTGGGATATCTCCGGCCCGGGTGCAGGTCTGGAAAACGTGGATCTCGGCTTTGGTAAACTCTCCATGGCTGTGACCCGTTCGACTGAAGCGGGCGGCTCCTCTACCTTCGCCAGCAACAATATTCGTGATTACACCACCGATACTGCTAACGACGTCTTCGACGTGCGTTTAGCGCAGATGGAAATCAACCCAGGCGGTACCCTGGAACTGGGCGTTGACTATGGTCACACCAACGTAAATGACGATTACTATCTGCAGCCGAACGCCTCCAAAGATGGCTGGATGTTCACCGCAGAACATACCCAAAGCATGCTGAAAGGCTTTAACAAGTTCGTCGTTCAGTACGCAACAGACTCCATGACCTCTCAGGGTAAAGGCCTGAACCAGGGTGCTGGCATCGGTCTGGGTAATGACGATTCCGATGGCAAACTGTATGCCTACGGCATCAACAACAACGGCCACCTGCTGCGCGTTCTCGACCACGGTGCAATCTCCCTGGGCGACAGCTGGGACCTGATGTACGTCGGTATGTATCAGGACATCGACTGGGATAACGGCAACGGCACCAAATGGTACACCGTGGGTGTGCGCCCAATGTACAAATGGACGCCAATCATGAGTACCTTGCTGGAAGTGGGCTACGACAACGTCAAATCCCAGAACACCGGCGACAAAAACAACCAGTACAAAGTCACCCTGGCGCAACAATGGCAGGCTGGCGACAGCATCTGGTCTCGTCCGGCAATCCGCGTCTTCGCAACCTATGCGAAGTGGGATGAGAAATGGGGTTACGACACTTCGGGTAGCCCGATCACTACCAGCGGTAACTACAACTCCAACTTCGGTATGCAGACTGCAGGCCTTGGCCGCGGCGATAACGACGAGTGGAGCTTCGGTGCCCAGATGGAAATCTGGTGGTAATCCGCAGTTAATCTCACGTAATGGCTAAACAAAGGAGGGGCGCAAGCCCCTCTGATTTAAGCGTCGCGCGCTATTGCCTGGCCACCGCTGCGCTGAATATCTGAGGTGATAACAATGAAAATGAACAAAAGTCTCGTCGCCCTCTGCCTTTCCGCTGGCCTACTGGCAAGCGTTCCGGCAGTCAGTTTTGCCGAGGTTAATTTCGTTCCGCAGAACACCACGGCGGCTCCCGCCATCCCGGCTTCTGCGCTGCAACAACTGGTCTGGACGCCTGTCGACCAGTCTAAAACCCAAAGCACCGATCTTGCGAGCGGCGGCCAGCAGTTGAATGTGCCTGGTATTTCCGGCCCGGTCGCGGCCTGGAGCGTCCCGGCAAACATTGGTGAGCTTAACCTGACGCTGACCAGTATTGTCGACAAGCAAACACATGTCTTTGCGCCGAACGTGCTGATTCTGGATCAGAACATGACGCCATCGGCGTTCTTCCCGAGCAGCTATTTCACCTATCAGGAACCGGGCGTGATGAGCGCCGATCGCCTGGAAGGGGTGATGCGCCTGACGCCTGCGCTGGGTCAGCAGAAAATTTATGTGCTGGTCTTCACGACGCCGCAGGATCTCGCCCAGACAACTACTCTGGTTGACCCGGCCAAAGCCTACGCCAAAGGCACGGGCAATGCGGTCCCGGATATTCCGGATCCAAAAGCGCGCCACACCACCGACGGCACGCTGAAACTGAAGGTCAGCACCTCTTCCGCCTCCAGCGTGCTGGTTGGCCCACTGTTTGGCTCCGCCGGCCCTGGCCCTGTGACCGTGGGTAACACCGCCGCACCGGCTTATGCCGCGCCTGTCGCCGCTGCCCCTGCCGCTGCGCCGACACCAGCACCAGCTCCGGCGAAGAAAGCCGAGCCGATGTTGAATGACACTGAAAGTTACTTCAATCGCGCCATCAAAGAAGCAGTTGATCGCGGCGATGTAGACAAAGCGCTGAAGCTGCTGGATGAAGCTGAGCGTTTAGGTTCGACCACTGCCCGTTCCACCTTTATCAGCAGTGTAAAAGGCAAGGGGTGACCGTCTCCCCGCAGTGCTGATGTTGTCAGTAGTTTAGTGCGCCTGAGTGGGCGCACTTTTTTTTGGGCGGCGCAGGCTGTTGCACTCCTGTTGCGATAATGATCGTTAAACCGCGTTTGGCCGCCCCCAATCTGCTTTTCTGCGATACAATAGCCAGACGTTATGTATCGGAGAGTCTGGCATGTCACACCCTGCGCTAACGCAACTGCGTGCGCTGCGCTATTTTGAAAACATTCCCGCGCTTGACCCGGAGCAACTGGACTGGTTGCTGCTGGAAGATTCCATGACGAAACGCTTTGAGCAGCAGGGGAAAAAAGTCACGGTAACGCTGATTCAGGAAGGGTTCGTCTCGCCTGATGACGTCGCCAGTGAACTGCCGCTGCTGCCAAAAGAAGATCGTTACTGGCTGCGTGAAATTTTACTCTGCGCCGATGGTGAACCCTGGCTTGCCGGGCGGACCGTGGTCCCTGAATCTACCCTGTGCGGCCCGGAGCTGGCGCTGCAACAGCTGGGTAAAACCCCGCTGGGACGCTATCTTTTTACGTCGTCTGAGCTTACCCGTGATTTTATTGAAATTGGTCGCAATGCAGACCTGTGGGGACGCCGTTCCCGCCTGCGCTTAAGCGGCAAGCCGCTCATGCTGACAGAACTCTTTTTGCCTGCATCGCCGTTGTACTAAGAGGATATGAAAATGGAGTGGAGTCTGACGCAGGATAAGCTGCTGGCTTTTCACCGCTTGATGCGTACCGATAAACCCATCGGCACCTTTTTGTTGCTGTGGCCGACGCTATGGGCGCTGTGGGTTGCCACCCCTGGTTTACCGCCGCTGTGGATCCTGGCAGTGTTTGTCGCAGGCGTCTGGCTGATGCGTGCCGCGGGCTGCGTGGTTAACGATTATGCCGACCGCAAATTTGACGGCCACGTGAAACGCACCGCCAACCGCCCGATGCCGAGCGGTCAGGTGTCTGAAAAAGAGGCCCGCACGCTGTTTGTGGTGCTGGTGCTCCTCGCGTTTCTGCTGGTTTTAACGCTCAACACCATGACGATTTTACTCTCGGTTGCGGCACTGGCGCTGGCGTGGGTGTATCCGTTTATGAAGCGCTATACCCATCTGCCGCAGGTGGTGCTGGGCGCGGCCTTTGGCTGGTCGATTCCGATGGCGTTTGCCGCCGTCAGTGAATCTGTACCCCTGAGCTGCTGGCTGATGTTCCTCGCTAACATTCTGTGGGCGGTGGCGTACGACACCCAGTATGCGATGGTCGACCGCGATGACGATCTGAAAATTGGCATCAAATCGACGGCGATTCTGTTTGGCCGCCACGACAAGCTGATCATCGGGATATTGCAGGTCGCGGTGTTAGGGCTGATGGTACTGATTGGTTATCTGAACGCCCTGAACTGGGAATTTTACTGGTCCGTGCTGGTGGCGGGGATGCTGTTTGCATATCAGCAAAAGCTGATTGCGAATCGCGAGCGTGAAGCCTGTTTCAAAGCGTTTTTGAACAACAACTATGTTGGGCTGGTGCTGTTTTTAGGGCTGGCGATGAGCTATTTTTCCTGAAAAAAATGCCCGGCAGCGCTAACGCTCACCGGGCATATATCTGATGCATATGTGTAAGCCGGGAAAGGCGAAACCGCCTCCCGGCTTTTTTATGTCATTCGTCCTGCGTTGCGCTTTCAATGGTCAAACGCACGTCCGACGTAATCAGCTCGGCCAGCATCTGATAAACCTTCATCGTCTCTTCAGGTTCCGCATCGCCGGTATCGCTGATATAGCCTTCATCGCGCAGCGTCAGTACCAGTGAGCTAAACACCGCTTTATCGAAGAACTCTGGGGCGTTAATGCCGTGCAGCACGGATAAACGCTGAGCCAGCGTGCGGCTCTCTTTTTCCAGGGTACCACGGTTGATAGACGGGTTCGCGCTCAACAGCCAGAAGGTGATCGCGTAGCGCTGTAACGTCTCACGCGCACCGGCCGCCAGCAGTTGCAGCGTGCGGGAACGTGACGGGTTGATATGCAGCTCGTCATCTTTGACGGTCAACAGACCCTGACGCAGCAGCTCAGCGGTGAGTTTTTCCAGCTCAACGGCCACTTCATCTTTGCTCCAGCTCAGGAACAGCTCTTCTTTCAGCATCGGATAGAGCGTCTCAACATGGCGCAGCAGTTCCTGACGGGAAATGCGGCGATGCTGAGTGATGATGGCTGCCATCAGCGACGGCAACATCAGCATATGCGTGATGTTGTTACGATAGTAGGTCATCAGCACCGCCTGCTCGCGCGGCAGAATGATGATGTCCCCGATGGTGTCCTTCTCAACTTCGAACTTGTTCATCTGCAGCGCGTGGTCGATCAACTGACTGGCGGTGGCAGACGGAACGGTGGAATCCGCTGAGTACGGGACATTACGCATAATATCCAGATAGCAATCGAGCTGTTCGGTCAGCTGTTCACGCGTCAGTGAGCGCTGGCGTGAGGCTAACAGTGCCGTGACGCACAGGTTCATGGCGTTCGCCGCCCCGGCGTTGTTAATACGCACCATCAGATCGGCCGCGATATTATTCACCGTTGGCGTCAGCCATGCAGGGCGAATCGCTTCGATTGGGTCGATAGATTCGCGCCACTCTGGCACATGCTGGTTCAGATAGGTCATCAGCGGCAGCGGTTCGCCAAAGTTCACGTAACCCTGGCCGAGATTGCGCAGCTTGCTCAGGCCTTTCAGCATCTGAGGCAGGCTCTCTTTCTCTTTGGTCGCACCGCGCAGCTCTTTGGCGTAAGTGCCCACTTCCATGACGTGCTCGTAACCGATATAGATCGGCACCAGCGTAATCGGACGCGTACCGCCGCGCAGCATCGCCTGAATGGTCATCGACAGAGTACCGGTTTTCGGGTCCAGAAGACGGCCCGTACGGGAACGCCCCCCTTCGACGAAATACTCAACGGAATAGCCACGGCTAAACAGCTCGCCCAGATATTCGCGGAACACCGTGGAGTAGAGCTTATTGCCTTTGAAGGTACGACGAATAAAGAACGCACCCAGACGGCGGAAAATCGGGCCGGCTGGCCAGAAATTCAGGTTGATACCTGCCGCGATGTGCGGTGGTACCAGCCCCTGGTGATACAGCACATAAGACAGCAGCAGGTAGTCCATGTGGCTGCGGTGGCAAGGCACATAGACGATTTCGTGGCCGTCGTGGGCAAGCTGGCGCACGCGCTCGGCGTTATGGACGTTAATCCCCTGATACAGACGGTTCCAGGTAAAGCTCAGGATACGGTCGGAGAGGCGGATCATCTCGTAGGAGAAGTTGGCCGCAATCTCTTCCATCAGGGCGATGGCGTTTTGCTGGGCTTTCTCGTGAGAGATTTTCTTGCTGCGCGCTTCGTCTTCAACCGCGCGGGCAATGGCTTTAGATGCCAGCAATTTGTTGAACAGGTCCTGGCGTGCAGGCAGGCGCGGGCCAACGGCAGCCAGACGCTGACGGGCAAAGTGCATACGCGCGACGCGAGCCAGTTTCTGGGCAATGATTTTATCCGTCCCGTGCTCATCCGCCATGCGGCGCAGGGAGACGGAAGGGGAGAAACGCACAAAGCTGTCGCGGCCTAACCATGAGACGGCAAAGAACTTCTGGATGCCGTTCAGCATACGCAGTGGTGGGTTTTCCTCGCCTTTCTGACGGCCAGGACGACGACCAAACATCACCGACACCGGCACCATCTGGACATCCAGACTGGGGTTGCTGCGGTGCAGATCGAGGTAGTCGTGGAACAGCTTGATGGACTCTTCTTTTGGCGTGTAATAGGTGAACACGCGCGGCCCGCCGTGAATAAACACGTAGCGCGGCAGCAGAGTCCCGTCGACCTCAAGGGGTTCGAGCGGATCGGGCAAGTCATGCGCCAGACATTGGGCGCGGAGCGTCAGTAAGTCTGCCTTCGAGTTGTAAGGCAAAACGTACATAATAGGGCGCGAGGTATCGAGCCCTAATTCCAGCGCAGGTTCCGCCGGGATAGACTTACTTTTTACCAGGACGCTTAATGGTAAATTAAGTAATTTGTAGTAAATTCGTGGCCAGCCGGACATAAACGATGTAAAGCCTCTGGTTAATAATGCAATTGCGGCGCAAGGATAACAGAAAGCGCGCAAAATTTCTGTTGTTACCGGTCATACTTCAGGCTGTATTGCTACGCGCTACAGCTATAGTTACTGACGCTAAATCTAAGAAAAGGTTCTTTTAATGGCCAATAATACCACTGGGTTAACCCGAATCATCAAAGCTGCCGGATATTCATGGAAAGGTTTCCGCGCCGCATGGATCAATGAGGCCGCTTTCCGCCAGGAAGGGGTTGCTGCGGTTGTTGCGGTGATCATCGCCTGTTTTCTGGATGTCGACCCGATAACCCGCGTATTGCTCATTGGTTCAGTCCTTCTGGTGATGATAGTGGAAATTCTCAACAGCGCTATTGAAGCCGTGGTGGATCGCATCGGTTCTGATTTCCATGAGCTGTCGGGCCGTGCGAAGGATATGGGTTCTGCCGCTGTGCTGCTGGCGATTATCATCGCAGCCATCACCTGGGGCACGCTTCTTTGGTCACATTTTCGATAAGGCTTCAGGAATCCAATAAGTCTCTGGTTTTTTGTGCAGTTTTTGATTCCAAAATCACCTTTGACTGTATATACTCACAGCATAACTGTATATACACCCAGGGGGCGGAATGAAAGCGTTAACGGCCAGACAGCAAGAGGTGTTTGATCTCATTCGAGATCATATCAGCCAGACGGGAATGCCACCGACGCGTGCGGAAATCGCGCAGCGCCTGGGCTTCCGTTCTCCAAATGCCGCTGAAGAGCATCTCAAAGCGCTGGCGCGTAAAGGCGTTCTTGAGATTGTCTCTGGTGCGTCACGCGGAATTCGCCTGCTGGTGGAAGAAGAAGAAGGTCTGCCACTTGTGGGTCGCGTCGCGGCGGGTGAGCCTTTGCTGGCACAGCAACATATTGAAGGTCACTATCAGGTCGATCCGGCCATGTTCAAGCCAAGTGCCGATTTCCTGCTGCGCGTCAGTGGGATGTCCATGAAAGACATCGGTATTCTGGACGGCGATCTGCTGGCGGTTCATAAAACGCAGGATGTGCGCAATGGGCAGGTTGTGGTTGCGCGTATCGACGACGAAGTGACCGTTAAGCGCCTGAAAAAACAGGGCAACACGGTTCAGCTGTTGCCAGAAAACAGCGAGTTTTCCCCGATTGTGGTGGATCTCCGCGAACAGGCTTTCTCTATTGAAGGTCTGGCTGTTGGTGTTATCCGCAACGGCGAATGGCTGTAATCTCTTACTGACAGGCTGTGGTCGCGCCGCAGCCTGACTGTCTACTCTCAATTCCCGGTACTTTCTCATGTCTCTGCTGACAACCTCAGACAAGGCATTGTGGCGTCTTGCGCTGCCGATGATTTTCTCCAATATCACCGTTCCCCTGTTAGGGCTGGTGGATACGGCGGTGATTGGTCATCTGGATTCCCCTGTTTACCTCGGCGGCGTGGCCATTGGTGCGACGGCGACCAGTTTCCTCTTCATGCTGCTGCTCTTTTTACGCATGAGCACCACCGGGCTGACTGCCCAGGCGTTTGGTGCCAAAGATCCCGTTCGACTTGCCCGTGCGCTGGTGCAGCCGCTGATCCTCGCCCTTGGCGCAGGGCTACTGATTGTTTTGCTGCGCACGCCGCTCATCGATCTGGCTCTGCATGTCGTGGGCGGTAGTGAGGCGGTGCTGGAACAGGCGCGGCGCTTCCTCGAAATCCGCTGGCTCAGCGCACCGGCATCGCTGGCAAATCTGGTTCTGCTTGGCTGGTTGCTGGGCGTGCAGTACGCGCGTGCGCCGGTGATCCTGCTGGTGGTGGGCAATTTACTCAACATCGTGCTCGATCTGTGGCTGGTGATGGGTCTGCACATGAACGTGCAGGGGGCGGCGCTTGCAACGGTGGTCGCAGAGTACGGCACTTTCTTCATTGGCCTATGGATGGTGAAACGCGTGCTGGCCATGCGGGGAATCTCACTCGCGATGCTCAAAACAGCGTGGCACGGCAACATCCGTAAACTGCTGGCGCTTAATCGCGACATCATGCTTCGCTCGCTGCTGCTGCAACTTTGCTTTGGCGCCCTGACGGTGTTCGGCGCGCGCCTGGGGCCGGAGATCGTGGCCGTAAACGCGGTGCTGATGACGCTGCTGACGTTCACTGCCTATGCGCTGGACGGTTTTGCCTATGCGGTGGAAGCCCATTCAGGCCAGGCCTATGGTGCCCGTGAGGCGGGGCAGTTGCAGGAGGTCTGGCGCGCGGCCTGTCGTCAGTCTGGGCTGGTGGCGCTGGTCTTCGCGCTGATCTATGCCTTATTTGGCGGGCAGATTGTGGCGCTATTGACCTCGCTGCCTGAACTGAGAGAACTGGCTAATCACTACATCATCTGGCAGGTCGTGTTACCGGTGGTGGGGGTGTGGTGTTATTTGCTGGACGGTATGTTTATCGGCGCAACGCGCGGGGCGGAAATGCGCAACAGCATGGCAGTCGCGGCGGCCGGTTTCGCCCTGACGCTCTTCACGCTGCCCTGGCTCGGCAACCACGGTTTGTGGCTGGCGCTGGCGGTGTTCCTCGCCTTGCGTGGCCTGTCATTAGCGCTGATTTGGCGGCGCCACTGGCGCAATAACAGCTGGTTTAGCGGATAGCGTGATTTGACGAAACGGTTAAAGATTCTGAATCTCAACACGCATGCCGAATCCTTATCTACAATTATTATCACGTCCAGCAGAAATGAACGTAACGGACGACTCGAATTTACGTGATAACCGAACGATGAGGAATTGATTATGAATAAAGACGAAATCGGCGGTAACTGGAAACAGTTCAAAGGTAAAGCGAAAGAACAATGGGGTAAACTGACCGACGATGATGTGACCGTCATTGAAGGTAAACGCGAACAGCTGGTAGGTAAGATTCAGGAACGCTACGGCTACGCGAAAGATCAGGCGGAAAAAGAGGTTGTTGACTGGGAAAAACGCAACGACTACCGCTGGTAACAGAGTTCTACCCGTTGTACACGGAAGTACAATCCCTGAGGGCGGCCTAATGGCCGCCCGCTTCGTTTTTAGCGCGGTTTTTTCTTCACCAGAATGGAGTGATCGTGCTGACATTCACCCTGATGACGACAGGCTTCCACTTCGACACAGGCTGAACACAACCCGTGTGCTTCAATCACGTTATGGCGCAGGGCAAAGCCCATTTTAGCCGCCAGTGAATGCATAATATCTTCCACACCTTCCGCCCCCTCTTCTTTGACCGCGCCGCAGCGATCGCAGATAAACATGGCAGAGGTGTGTGTTGGCTGATCGAACAGATGGCACAGCACATAGCTGTTAGTCGACTCAACCTTATGCACAAAGCCTTGCTCCAGCAGGAAATCCAGCGCGCGATAAACGGTGGGCGGTTTCGCCTGCGGCTCGCTTTCGCGCAGCAAATCAAGCAGATCGTAGGCGCTGATGGCACCGCGTTGCAGGCTCATCAGACGTAACACTTCAAGGCGCTGCGGGGTCAGGCGCACATTGCGTTGCGCACAGAGCTTTTCAGCTTGCGCTAACAGATCTTGCATCGTGGTCTTATCCATATCGCACCTCGAATTATGGAGTCTGGAAAACCCTCACTTTACCATGTTCTGCTGAAAACGCCGAGATCCGCCACAGTTGTGCTATACCTGACCCATCGCCACACGGGAAAAATACAATGAAAAGACCTGATTGCATCCGGCACTGGCGCGACGTCGAAGGTGCCGACGACTCCACTTATCCAGACAGCGACGAACTTTTTGCTATCGGCGCACCGCTGGCCCGCAAACTGGGGCTTGGGCGGATCGGTATCCACCATGAACGCCTGCCTCCCGGCCGTCGCACCTCGTATCCGCACGCTGAAAGCGACGAAGAGGAGTTTATCTTTGTTATTGAAGGGTATCCCCAGGCGTGGATTAACGGATATTTATGGAAACTAGAGCCGGGC
Source organism: Lelliottia sp. 489 (assembly GCF_050435885.1). Lineage (NCBI taxonomy): Bacteria > Pseudomonadati > Pseudomonadota > Gammaproteobacteria > Enterobacterales > Enterobacteriaceae > Lelliottia > Lelliottia sp. 489. The sequence continues at coordinate 40,140 of NZ_JBNDLC010000008.1, forward strand.
GACAGCGTCGGTTTTCCGGCCGGAACCGGCGTGTGCCACACCTTTATTAATAACACCGACGAAGAGGTGCGGCTGCTGGTGGTGGGCGAGGCGAACAAAAAACACAACCGCATCTATTACCCGCTCAACCCGGTCTATGCCGCCACCCGCGAGGACCGCTGGGTGGATCATCCGCCGCAATTTTTTGGCCCTCACGACGGAAAACCTGGGCGAAAATAATATCCTCTTCTATAAATATTGAGGGCCGTCACAAATTACAACAGGCCTCGCGGAAGATTTAACTTAGGGAACAGGCGTGTCTTTTTGATGTTATTCACAGCAATAGTTCGTCCCTGTATGGGTGATAACTGACAGGGGTTGTTTAATAACAGACTATAAAACGAGCATACTGTGAAAAAACATTTTAAATTTTCGGTGGTTAGCATCGCTGTCTCCCTGTTTATGGCAAACGAGGCGGGAGCAGCCAATACCTGGACAGAAGCGCGTAGCGACGCGATGGGCGGTACTGGCGTTGCATCAGGCAATTACGGTAGCGGAGCGTTTATTAACCCGGCACTGCTGGCAAAAGCAAAACCGGATGACGACATTACCGTTATTTTGCCTTCGGTCGGCGCACAGATTACTGACAAAGATAATCTGCAGGATCAGATCGACGATATCAGCGATAAAGTCGATTACTACGACGATGTGGTTAACAGCCTGACAGCGGCTGAGATCATCGCCAATCCTTTGGGATCCGTGAACCAGTTTCAGAGTGCCGCGAAAGATCTCGCTGACGAGCTGGACGATCTGAAAGGTAAAACCGCTCGCGCCACCGCCGGTGCCGGGATTGCGGTCAGCATTCCAAATAACGTGCTGGCGGTCGCCTTTGTGGCGAAAGGCAACGCTCACGCACGCGTAAGCTCCTCTATTGACCAGCAGGATATCGATTATCTGCGCAGCATCCAGAACAGCAAACTGGTGGCGGGCAGCGTCGCGCTTGATGCCGCTCTTAACGGTTCGGATGAGATCACCAAAAACCTCAACTCCACGGCCTCCGGCCGGGCGGCGATTGTCTCTGACTATGGCGTCGCGGTGGCCCGTCAGTTTGATATTGGCGATGTGCCGGTCTCGGTCGGTATCACGCCAAAACTGCAAAAAACCTGGCTCTACAACTACACCACCTCCATTTACACCTACGACAGCAGCGACTGGAACAGCAGCCGCTATCGCACGGACGATACAGGCTTCAACGTGGATGCCGGTGTGGCCGCCGATTTTGGCGAGAACTGGACGGTGGGCTTGAGCGGGCAGAACCTGATGTCGCGGGATATCGATACCAAAGATATCCGTATCCGCAATGGCCGCACGGGTGACGTGGTGAGCTACAAAGATACCTACCAGATCCGTCCGCTGGTGACTGCGGGCGTGGCCTGGCATAACGATCTGGTGACCCTGACTGCCGATGGCGATCTGACCGAAACCAAAGGCTTCAAGAGCGAAGATAACTCTCAGTACGTTGGCGTCGGCGCCGAGGTTACTCCGCTCAGCTGGCTGGCGGTGCGCGCCGGTTATCGCGCGGACGTGAAGGACAACGACAGCAACGTCTTCACCGGCGGTGTTGGCTTTGCGCCGTTCAACGCGGTCCATGTGGATCTGATGGGTCTGTACGGCGAGGACAAAACCTGGGGGGCAGGCGCGCAGCTGAGCGTCACCTTCTAAGACGACCGGAGGCCATGCGCCTCCGGCTTTTCTTTGTGCTATAGTAGCGCCCCTTTTCCACCACATGCTTAAAACTTCGCCATGCCGTCAGAACTACAGTCCGATTTCCCTGCACACCGTTTTTCCATCGCGCCGATGCTCGACTGGACCGACAGACACTGCCGCTATTTCCTGCGTCAGCTCTCTCGCCACACGCTGCTGTACACCGAAATGGTCACCACCGGGGCGATCATTCACGGAAAGGGCGACTATCTGGCCTATAGCGAAGAAGAGCATCCGGTTGCGCTGCAGCTTGGTGGCAGCGATCCGGCGGCGCTGGCGCATTGTGCGAAACTGGCGCAAGAGCGTGGGTACGACGAAATTAACCTCAACGTCGGCTGCCCGTCCGATCGCGTGCAGAATGGCATGTTCGGCGCATGCCTGATGGGGAATGCCCAACTGGTGGCGGATTGCGTCAAAGCGATGCGCGATGTGGTGTCGATTCCGGTGACGGTCAAAACCCGTATCGGCATCGATGATCAGGACAGCTACGAATTCCTGTGTGATTTCATCAACACCGTGTCTGGCAATGGCGAGTGCGAGATGTTTATTATCCACGCGCGTAAAGCGTGGTTGTCCGGTCTTAGTCCAAAAGAGAACCGTGAAATTCCGCCGCTGGACTACCCGCGCGTGTATCAGCTGAAGCGTGATTTCCCGCATCTGACAATGTCGATTAACGGCGGTATCAAGTCTCTCAACGAAGCCAAAGCCCATTTAGAACATATGGATGGCGTCATGGTAGGCCGCGAGGCGTATCAAAATCCGGGCATTCTGGCCTCGGTGGATCGCGAGATCTTTGGCATTGAGCGCGCCGATAACGATCCGGTGGCCGTGGTGCGTGCCATGTACCCGTACATCGAACGTGAGCTGAGCAATGGCACCTATCTGGGCCACGTGACGCGTCATATGCTCGGGTTGTTCCAGGGCATTCCAGGGGCGCGTCAGTGGCGTCGCTACCTGAGTGAAAACGCGCATAAAGCCGGGGCGGATATCGAAGTCCTCGAGCAGGCCCTGCGTCTGGTCGCTGACAAGCGATAATTTTCACTAAAAGTTCGTCAAATTCACCACGCCCTGCGCATGTTCGCGGGGCGTTTTGTTTTGAATTCAATAAGTTAAATTTGGCACGTTTCTTGTAATAGTCACTACATCTTTATGGTATTGACGTGGGAGAGAGCCATGCTGGAATTGCTGTTTGTGATTGGATTTTTTGTCATGCTGATGGCGACCGGAATTTCGCTGCTTGGCATTCTGGCGGCACTGGTTGTGGCGACTGTGGTGATGTTTATCGGTGGGCTGTTTGCACTGATGCTAAAACTGCTGCCGTGGTTGCTGTTGGCGGTGGCCGTGGTGTGGGTGATTCGGGCGATAAAAGCGCCAAAAGTCCCACAGTATCAGCGCAATAACCGCTTTCGTTACTAAGGTATTGAGGTCTTCGTCACATACCTGCAACTTTTCCGGCAGCGATGCTTAGAACAGAATAGGATTTACTTATCGAATCTGTCACTATTGCCGCCGTTAAAGAATTCATCGAGCTGTACCCTACATACAGCCGAACTAAAAAAAGAAAGGGCTTCCTACGGGAAGCCCTAATTCTTTTTAAGGGATCAGCAAACTCGATCCCTGCGTCACACGACTCTCCAGCACTTCATGCGCGCGCTGTGCATCGCTCAGCGGATATTTCTGCGCCTCAGCGACGTCCACTTTAATCACGCCGCTGGCGATGAGGGAAAATAGCTCATTGCTGGCTTCTGTCAGTTCGTCACGGGTGGTGATGTAGCCTTGCAGGGAAGGACGCGTCACGTACAGCGAGCCTTTCTGATTCAGAATACCCAGATTCACCCCGGTGACCGCGCCCGAGGCGTTGCCAAAGCTCACCATCAAACCCCGACGCTGAAGGCAGTCCAGCGACGCTTCCCAGGTGTCTTTCCCCACCGAGTCATACACCACGCGCAGTTTCTTGCCGCCGGTGATCTCTTTCACCCGCTCGGCGATGCTCTCTTCGCGATAGTTAATCACCTGCCACGCGCCAGCCTGTAATGCCCGCTGCGCTTTTTGCGCGCTGCCGACGGTACCGATCAGTTTTGCGCCCAGCGCTTTTGCCCACTGGCAGGCGATAAGCCCAACGCCACCCGCTGCGGCGTGGAACAGGAACTGCTCGTCAGGTTTGATTTCGTAGGTTTTGCGCAGCAGATAATAGACCGTCAGCCCTTTCAGGAAGGAGGCGGCGGCCTGTTCGAATGAGATCGCGTTCGGCAGAATGGCGGCCTTATCGGCGGGCACGTTGTGAATCGAACTGTACGCGCCCAACGGCGACTGGGCGTACACCACGCGATCGCCTTCTTTAATATGCTTTACGCCGCTGCCGATTTTCACCACGACACCCGCAGCCTCGGTCCCCAGACCGCTCGGCAGGGCTGGCGGTGGATAAAGCCCGCCGCGAATATAGGTGTCGATATAGTTGATACCGATGGCCTTGTTTTCGACCTGGATTTCATTTTCCCCTGGCGGCGTGGGGGTAAACTCCACGGCCTTGAGGACTTCTGGACCACCATGCTTGTGAAATTCGATACGAGTTGCCACGTTGAACTCCTTTGTCGATTCATTTGCAGACGGTTATACTTCCCCGTCTCTCAATTTATGGTAATCCATTCACTATGGCAGGAAATAAACCCTTCAACAAACAGACTGAGCCTCGCGAGCGCGATTTGCAGGTCGCCGGACTCAAAGTCCCGCCGCACTCGATTGAAGCGGAACAGTCGGTGTTGGGCGGTTTAATGCTGGACAACGAGCGCTGGGACGATGTCGCCGAGCGCGTGGTATCCGACGATTTTTATACCCGTCCACACCGCCATATCTTTACCGAAATGGCGCGCCTGCAGGAAGCCGGTAGCCCGATTGACCTGATTACACTGGCGGAATCGCTGGAGCGTCAGGGGCAGCTGGATTCGGTCGGTGGATTTGCCTATCTGGCAGAGTTATCGAAAAACACGCCAAGTGCGGCGAACATCAGCGCTTATGCGGATATCGTGCGCGAACGCGCCGTTGTGCGCGAGATGATCGCCGTTGCGAACGAGATCGCCGAAGCGGGCTTTGATCCGCAGGGCCGCACCAGCGAAGATTTGCTGGACCTCGCCGAATCCCGCGTCTTCAAGATCGCCGAAAGTCGCGCCAACAAAGACGAAGGTCCGCGAAATATCGCCGACGTGCTCGACTCCACCGTCGCGCGTATCGAACAGCTTTTCCAGCAGCCGCATGACGGCGTGACCGGCGTAAACACCGGTTACGACGATCTGAACAAAAAAACCGCCGGTTTGCAGCCGTCGGATCTGATTATCGTCGCAGCGCGTCCGTCAATGGGTAAAACGACATTTGCGATGAACCTCGTCGAAAACGCGGCGATGTTGCAGGATAAACCGGTGCTTATCTTCAGTCTTGAGATGCCATCGGACCAGATTATGATGCGTTCCCTGGCGTCCCTGTCGCGCGTGGATCAGACCCGTATTCGTACCGGTCAGCTGGACGACGAAGACTGGGCGCGCATTTCAGGCACCATGGGCATTCTGCTGGAAAAACGGAACATCTATATCGATGACTCCTCCGGCCTGACACCGACGGAAGTGCGCTCCCGTGCGCGCCGTATCGCCCGCGAACACGGCGGCATCGGCCTTATCATGATCGACTACCTGCAGCTGATGCGCGTGCCGTCGCTCTCCGATAACCGTACTCTGGAAATTGCAGAAATTTCTCGCTCACTCAAGGCGTTAGCCAAAGAGTTGCAGGTGCCCGTCGTGGCGCTATCACAGCTTAACCGTTCCCTGGAACAACGTGCCGATAAGCGCCCGGTCAACTCCGACCTGCGTGAATCAGGCTCCATCGAGCAGGATGCCGACTTGATCATGTTCATCTACCGTGACGAGGTCTATCACGAGAACAGCGACATGAAAGGCATCGCGGAAATCATTATTGGTAAGCAGCGTAACGGCCCGATCGGGACGGTGCGTCTGACGTTTAACGGTCAGTGGTCGCGTTTTGATAATTATGCGGGGCCGCAGTACGACGACGAATAAATCCTCGCCATCCTTCGCGTCACAGCCACCGCCGCTGTAACGCAAAGGATTTAGAGGATTGGATTTATTTCATTAAGGCAAGGAATTCGAATGCAAGCGGCAACTGTAGTCATTAACCGCCGCGCTCTGCGACACAACCTGCAACGTCTGCGTGAACTGGCGCCCGCCAGCAAGCTCGTTGCAGTCGTGAAAGCGAACGCTTACGGACACGGTCTTCTTGAGACCGCGCGAACGCTCCCTGATGCCGATGCCTTTGGCGTCGCCCGTCTCGAAGAAGCCCTGCACCTGCGCGCGGGCGGCATCACCCAGCCGATTCTGTTACTCGAAGGCTTTTTCGAAGCCGACGATCTGACGACGATTGCCGATCAGCGTCTCCACACCGCCGTGCATAACGAAGAGCAGCTGGCCGCACTAGAAGCTGCCACCCTCAGCGAGCCGGTCACCGTGTGGATGAAACTCGACACTGGCATGCATCGCCTGGGCGTGCGCCCGGAGCAGGCAGAGGCGTTTTATCAGCGCCTGAGCCAGTGCAAAAACGTGCGTCAGCCGGTGAATATCGTCAGCCACTTTGCCCGTGCCGATGAGCCTGAATGCGGCGCCACGGAGCAGCAGCTCGACATCTTTAACACCTTCTGCGAAGGCAAGCCGGGAATGCGCTCTATCGCGGCGTCCGGCGGTATTTTGCTCTGGCCGCAGTCGCACTTCGACTGGGCGCGTCCGGGCATTATTCTCTACGGCGTTTCGCCGCTGGAAAGTAAACCCTGGGGGCCTGATTTTGGCTTCCAGCCGGTGATGTCGCTGGTCTCCAGCCTGATTGCCGTGCGTGAGCATCAGGCGGGTGAACCGGTTGGCTACGGCGGCACCTGGGTGAGCGAGCGCGATACGCGTCTGGGCGTGGTGGCGATGGGCTACGGCGACGGTTATCCGCGCGCGGCACCATCCGGTACGCCCGTGCTGGTGAATGGCCGTGAGGTGAAGCTTGTCGGGCGTGTCGCGATGGACATGATTTGCGTCGATCTCGGGCCTGATGCCGCCGACAAAGCGGGCGATCCGGTCGTGATGTGGGGCGAAGGTTTACCTGTTGAGCGCATTGCTGAAATTACGAAAGTGAGTGCTTACGAACTTATCACGCGCCTGACGTCGCGGGTGGCGATGAAGTACGTCGATTAACGCCCATTGAGTGCCGGGTGGCGGCTTCGCCTCACCCGGCATGCACCTTGTGATTAACATCCCCTCGATCTTCTCGCGCTTCCGGTTTATTGTTGAAATCCCTGCCTGACAGATATCCGGAGATACATCGCGTGTTCCAGAAAGTTGACGCCTACGCCGGCGACCCCATCCTCTCCTTAATGGAGCGTTTCAAAGAAGATTCACGCAGCGACAAAGTGAACCTCAGCATCGGTCTTTACTACAACGAAGACGGCATCATTCCTCAGCTGCAGGCGGTGGCCGAAGCCGAAGCGCGTCTCAACGCGGTGCCGCACGGCGCCTCGCTCTATCTGCCGATGGAAGGGCTGAATACCTACCGCAACACCATTGCGCCGTTGCTGTTTGGTGCCGATCATCCGGTATTAACGCAAAAACGTGTCGCAACTATTCAGACGCTGGGCGGTTCCGGTGCGCTGAAAGTGGGCGCCGATTTTTTGAAAAAGTACTTCCCCGATTCAGGCGTATGGGTCAGCGATCCGACCTGGGAAAACCACGTCGCGATTTTTGAAGGCGCGGGCTTTGCCGTCAGTACCTATCCGTGGTTCGACAACGACACCAAAGGTGTACGCGTTGAAGCGCTGCTGGAAAAACTGCACACCTTGCCGGAGCGCAGCATCGTTCTGCTGCACCCATGCTGCCACAACCCAACCGGTTCGGATCTGACCAACAGCCAGTGGGATGCGGTCATTGAGGTGTTGAAAGCGCGCAATCTGATCCCGTTCCTCGACATCGCCTATCAGGGCTTTGGCGCAGGCATGGAAGAGGACGCCTACGCGATCCGCGCGATTGCCAGCGCCGGGCTGCCAGCACTGGTGAGCAACTCCTTCTCGAAGATTTTCTCCCTGTACGGCGAGCGTGTCGGCGGGTTGTCGGTGGTCTGCGAAGACGAACAGGCAGCAGGCCGCGTGCTCGGCCAGCTCAAAGCCACCGTGCGTCGTATCTACTCCAGCCCGCCGGCTTTCGGCGCGCAGGTCGTGGCGACGGTTATGGGCGATGAGGGCCTGAAAGCGACCTGGCTTGCTGAAGTGGAAGCGATGCGTACGCGTATTCTGGCGATGCGTCAGGCGCTGGTTAACGCCCTGAAAAGCGCGTTACCGGAGCATAACTTCGATTATCTGCTCAAGCAGCGCGGGATGTTCAGCTACACCGGGCTGAGCGCGCAGCAGGTCGATCGTCTGCGTGAAGAGTTTGGCGTCTATCTGATTGCCAGCGGCCGCATGTGTGTCGCAGGCCTGAATGCGCATAACGTTCAGCGCGTTGCACAGGCGTTTGCGGCTGTGATGTAAGCACTCACTTACTCTTTTGGGTTCGTACCCATTAACGCCCGGTGGCGCTGTGCGTACCGGGCCAACAACGGCGACCACGACCTGAATCGCAGGCCGGGTAAGGCGCAATGGCCACCCGGCTTTTTTGTTTTTCCCGCTTTGTGATATCCCTCCATTTACCAGGGACAATCTGAAAAATTTCCTTTCCTTCGCCTGGCTCAGGGGTTAAGGTCTGATAGATTTTTGACCATTCGCTCAATTTAAAACGATAACAAACTGAATATTCAGGGGAATACATGCGCAAGATCACACTGGCGCTCAGCGCCGCCTGCTTATTGTTCTCGCTTAATAGTGCAGTCGGTGCCCGAGCCTCCGCACCAACGCCGCTTTACACCGGAACCACCGCCGCCATTCTGGCTGAACAAGCCCCCATTCACTGGGTCTCCGTGGCGCAAATTGAAAATAGCCTGATGGGCCGCGCGCCAATGGCTGTCGGTTTTGACATCGACGATACCGTCCTCTTTTCCAGCCCTGGCTTCTGGCGAGGCAAAAAAACCTACTCGCCTGAGAGCGAGGAGTATCTGAAGAACCCGGAATTCTGGGAAAAAATGAACAACGGCTGGGATGAATTCAGTATCCCGAAAGAGGTGGGTCGCGCACTGATTGCGATGCACGTAAAACGCGGCGACAGCATCTATTTCATCACTGGTCGCAGCCAGACCAAAACGGAAACCGTCAGCAAAACCCTGCAGGGCGATTTTTCCATTCCGCCAGCGAATATGAATCCGGTAATTTTTGCCGGGGACAAGCACGGGCAAAACACCAAGACCCAGTGGCTGGAACAGAAAAATATCAAAGTGTTCTACGGCGATTCGGATAACGATATCTCTGCTGCGCGCGATGTCGGTGCCCGTGGCATCCGCGTTCTGCGTGCCTCTAACTCGACGTACCGCCCGCTGCCCATGGCCGGCTCTTTTGGCGAAGAGGTGATTGTTAATTCTGAATACTGATAATCGATGATTATTTGTACAAATCGGGCCTGCCCGGGTTTACCTTTTGTCGTCTTGCTGCACACTTAAAGAGGCAAGTCCTCAGGTCGCACTCAACCCACTCACAGGGGAGCAAAGATGACAATTTCGGAGATACTGCAATATTGCATGAATAAACCGGGCGCCGGGCAAAGTGTCCACAGCGACTGGAAAGCCACGCAGATCAAAGTGGCTGACGTGCTGTTTGCGATGGTAAAAGAGGTAGAAGGGCGTCCGGCGGCATCGTTGAAAACCAGCCCGGAACTGGCGGACTTGTTGCGTCAGCAGCACAGCGATGTGCGCCCGAGCAAGCATCTGAATAAAGCGCACTGGAGCACCGTCTATCTCGACGGCTCGCTGCCCGATTCGCAGATTTATTATTTGGTGGATGCCTCTTACAAGCAGGCCTTTGAGCTGCTGCCGGAAAATACCCGACAGCAGCTTTCAGACTGAGGATTACAGCAGAGGTTTAAGGAAGCGCGCGGTGTGCGAGGCTTCGCACTCGGCAACTGTCTCTGGCGTACCGGAGACGAGGATTTCACCGCCGCCGCTGCCGCCTTCCGGACCGAGATCCACAATCCAGTCTGCGGTTTTGATGACATCCAGATTGTGCTCAATGACCACAATGGTGTTGCCCTGATCGCGCAGCTGATGCAGCACTTCAAGCAACTGCTGGATATCGGCAAAGTGCAGGCCGGTGGTTGGCTCATCCAGAATATACAGCGTCTGGCCCGTGCCGCGTTTCGACAGTTCACGCGCCAGCTTCACGCGCTGGGCTTCACCGCCGGAGAGCGTTGTCGCTGACTGCCCGAGACGAATGTAGGTCAGCCCCACGTCCATCAGCGTTTGCAGCTTACGCGCCAGCGCAGGCACCGCATCGAAGAACTCACGCGCCTCTTCAATGGTCATATCCAGCACTTCGTGGATCGTTTTGCCTTTGTACTTAATCTCCAGCGTTTCGCGGTTATAGCGCTTGCCTTTGCACTGATCGCACGGCACGTAGATATCCGGCAGGAAGTGCATTTCAACTTTGATCACACCGTCGCCCTGACAGGCTTCACAGCGGCCACCGCGCACGTTAAAGCTGAAACGTCCTGGCGTATACCCACGCGAGCGTGATTCAGGAACACCGGCAAACAGTTCACGTACAGGCGTAAAGACGCCCGTATATGTAGCCGGGTTTGAACGCGGCGTACGGCCTATCGGGCTTTGGTCGATATCGATCACTTTATCGAAATGTTCCAGGCCCTGAATGTCGCGATACGGCGCTGGCTCGGCAAGCGTTGCGCCGTTCAGCTGAGTCTGTGCAATCGGGAACAAGGTATCGTTAATCAGCGTCGATTTACCGGAACCCGACACCCCGGTGACACAGGTGAACAGCCCAACCGGCAGCGTCAGCGTGACGTCTTTCAGGTTGTTGCCGTGCGCGCCAGTCAGCTTCAGCACTTTCTCTGGGTTGGCCGCAACACGCTGCTTCGGCACGTCGATTTTGCGTTTGCCGCTCATGAACTGCCCGGTCAACGACTCCGGAACGGCCATGATGTCGGCCAGCGTCCCTTCGGCTACCACCTGGCCGCCATGCACACCCGCGCCAGGGCCGATATCGATGACGTGGTCTGCGGCGCGGATTGCGTCTTCGTCGTGCTCGACCACAATCACCGTGTTACCCAAATTACGCAGGTGGATCAGCGTGCCGAGCAGGCGTTCGTTATCGCGCTGATGCAGGCCGATGGACGGCTCATCCAGCACGTACATCACCCCGACTAAGCCCGCGCCAATCTGGCTTGCCAGACGGATACGCTGCGCTTCGCCGCCGGAGAGAGTCTCCGCTGAGCGAGAAAGTGACAGATAGTTCAGGCCGACGTTCACGAGGAACTTCAGGCGATCGCCAATCTCTTTCAGCACTTTCTCCGCAATCTGCGCGCGTTGGCCGGAGAGCTTAAGATTGGTGAAGAAGTCCATCGCGTGGCCGATGCTCATGTCTGAGATGGTCGGCAGCGCCGTGTTCTCGACAAAGACATGGCGAGCCTCGCGGCGCAGACGCGTTCCTTCACAGGTGGTGCAGGAGCGGTTGCTGATAAACTTCGCCAGCTCCTCGCGCACTGCGCTGGACTCGGTCTCTTTGTAGCGGCGCTCCATGTTATGCAACACGCCTTCGAACGGATGACGGCGCACGGAGGTATCGCCGCGATCGTTCATGTACTTGAACTCGATGTTCTCTTTGCCGGAGCCTGACAGCACCATTTTATGAACATTCGGGCTTAAGCTCGCCCACGGCGCTTCGATGTCGAACTTATAGTGTTCGGCCAGGGATTTCAGCATCTGGAAGTAGTAGAAATTACGGCGATCCCAGCCGCGAATCGCGCCACCCGCCAGCGAAAGCTCCGGATTCTGAATGATGCGATCCGGATCGAAATATTGCTGCACGCCCAGACCATCACAGGTAGGGCACGCGCCAGCCGGGTTGTTAAACGAAAACAGACGCGGTTCCAGTTCGCGCATGCTGTAGCCGCAAATCGGACAGGCAAAGTTCGCGGAGAAGAGCAGCTCTTCGGCTTTCGCATCGTCCATATCCGCGACGATAGCGGACCCACCCGACAGCTCTAGCGTCGTTTCGAACGACTCGGCCAGACGCTGCGTGAGATCGTCGCGCACTTTAAAGCGGTCAATCACCACTTCAATGGTGTGTTTCTTTTGCAGTTCCAGCTTCGGCGGATCGGAAAGGTCACACACTTCCCCGTCGATACGCGCGCGGATGTAGCCCTGGCTTGCCAGATTTTCCAGCGTTTTGGTGTGCTCGCCTTTCCTGTCTTTAATGATAGGCGCCAGCAGCATCAGGCGCTTGCCTTCAGGCTGCGCCAGCACGTTATCCACCATCTGACTGACGGTTTGCGCGGCCAGCGGCACGTCATGATCCGGGCAGCGCGGCTCGCCCACGCGGGCAAACAGCAGACGCAGATAGTCATGAATTTCAGTAATCGTACCGACCGTAGAACGCGGGTTGTGGGACGTTGATTTCTGCTCAATGGAAATGGCAGGCGACAACCCTTCGATATGGTCGACGTCCGGCTTTTCCATCAGTGACAGGAACTGACGCGCATACGCGGAGAGCGATTCAACGTAACGACGCTGTCCTTCGGCATACAAGGTGTCGAAAGCCAGAGATGACTTGCCAGAACCCGATAGCCCGGTCACGACAATCAGCTTGTCGCGAGGGATTATGAGGTTGATATTCTTGAGATTATGGGTGCGGGCGCCCCGTACTTCGATCTTATCCATTCACCTTTCCCGGTAGAGACTCGGATGCCTGGTTTGTTTGAAGGACAAACGGCAGAAACGGCTAATTATGACACAATCTGACCTGTTTTAATATACAGTATTGGAAAGCAGGTTCCGATTTAATGTGCAACAATGTTTAGGTAGCGTGAGTTCTGTGGAATCGCGGTCGCAGCTATCAAATTGCACCGTGGAAATGGTACACTCGCGCGTTTACACTATTAAGAAACGTATTCAGGAGACACAATCATGGCCAGCAGAGGCGTAAACAAGGTGATTCTCGTCGGTAATCTGGGCCAGGACCCGGAAGTACGCTACATGCCGAGTGGTGGCGCAGTTGCCAACATTACGCTGGCTACTTCCGAATCCTGGCGTGATAAAGCGACCGGTGAGATGAAAGAGCAGACTGAATGGCACCGCGTTGTGCTGTTCGGCAAACTGGCAGAAGTAGCTGGTGAATATCTGCGTAAAGGTTCTCAGGTGTATATCGAAGGTCAGCTTCGTACCCGTAAATGGACCGATCAGTCCGGTGCAGAAAAGTACACCACTGAAGTTGTGGTAAACGTCGGCGGTACCATGCAGATGCTGGGTGGCCGTCAGGGCGGTGGCGCACCTGCAGGCGGCGGCCAGCAGCAGCAGGGTAGCTGGGGTCAGCCTCAGCAGCCACAGGGCGGCAATCAGTTCAGCGGCGGCGCGCAGTCTCGTCCGCAGCAGCAGTCTGCTCCAGCACCGTCTAATGAACCACCAATGGATTTCGACGACGATATCCCGTTCTAAGACTCAGAACGTGCTGTCGCCTGGCGGCACGCTGTTTGCACTGGCCTGCTCATCATTTTGCAGGCCAGAGAAGCGCTACACCGCCCGGTGATAAAACGCAAAAGCTCCTTTTTGGGGCTTTTTGTTTTTTATCTCTCCAGGGAAAATGGCTAGCGTTCGGGCTGCATATACTCCTGGTGAAAATGCTCTTTACTGATCGGGCGGGAGAAGAGAAAACCCTGTCCGTATTTCACACCGTGGCGCAGCATCGCGGAGACGTGCGTGTAATTTTCCACGCCTTCAATAATGACATCGATATCAATCTCATTGATATAATCCAGCATTAAAAACGTCTTTTCGATATTTCCGGCAGTCAGACAACTTCTGTCGAGCTTAATATAGTCTGTCGTCCAGATAGCGAGCCGTGATTTCAATGTTTCCAGGCTATCAATACCATCCCAGGCGAGCTGAATGCCGGCTTCGCTCAGCTGGTCGAGATTTTGGCAGACAGATTCTTCCGGCGTATCGATGATATCCGTAATTTCAAAAATAAAGTTTCGCGGTGACAGATTATTTTGCTGCATCATGTCTAACGCGCGCGCCGAAAATTCGGCATCGTTCAACTGTACCTGAGAAATATTCAGGGTAAAAAGCGGATTTTCCCGCAACGCCTGCGGCTGTCTGGCGATAAATTTAAATGCCTGGGCCATAACATAATCACCCATCGGCAAAATTCCGCCCGTCTCTTCCAGCTGGCTGATAAAACAATTCGGCGGCACGATATTGCGCCGATGGGTGCCGCGCACCAGAACTTCACCGCCTATACAGGCGAAGCGCGAAAGATCGAAAATGGGTTGAATAACAAAATCGATACCAGCATCGAGCTTGTTTTTTTCGACACACTGAACAACAAAATGTGTACTTTTTTCCATGCCAGCCTCATCACCATAACGTTACCCGTTCAAAGCGACACACTCTGCGTCAGACTTAAACTGGAAGGGCAACAATGTGGCGGCGCGGTATGAGCCAGTTTGTTACAAAATGCTGAAGTAAGTATAAATACGGAAAAACGTTTGAAACTGGAAAGAATAATATTATGGGAAATTTTATTGTTATACATCTGGAAATGAAATTTCCCATAGAGTGAATAACAATAACGTCATTCGTTCTTTAAATCGTATTCGATAAGTTTCCAGGTGACGGGGTAGCCATTTTGCCAGGGCATCGTGTCACCCTTTATAACATTTACCACATTGGTCACCGCAGGGTTATCTATTCGCCAGTAACCGCTTTGTGGACATGCATTTCCACTGGAGCGTTTTATACCTAAGGGGCTGCGCGAGGAATCTGTTTGCGATCCGTAGGCGGCTACGGTTGCCATGGTCAAATTACTACTGTCAATTTTCATTATTAAGTATCCATAATTTAATCATCCCATTTTTAATATTGCGACAAAATACCAACAAAACTTAACACCTCATTCTCATTAATTATAAATATAGATACCCTGAATGGGTTTATATTGCAAAGTGGGGAAGCATTCGCCACAATAGAGCTATTATTGGATGAAAGTTGAGCAATTATGATCTCTCGCCGCATTCTGTTTTGCCTCATACTAATGTTGAGCAGCAGCGCCATGGCGGTGAACTGCCAAAGAGCCGTCACGCCGCTGGAAAATACGATTTGTAATAACGACAACTTGCACTGGCTCGACAGCACCCTGTCGGTGGTTTATCAGCAGGCGATTCATCAGGATGGTCTGGCGGCGAACGATAAAGAGTATCTCCACTGGGAAAAACTGCTGGAAAAATGCACAACTGCCGTCTGCATTGAACGTGCTTACTACGCCGGGATCAGTGGGATTTCCAACGTTAACCGCGATTTTAAGTGGGAAGGCAAATGGTGGAACATGCTGGCGCCCAATATGAGCGGCGGGGTGATCCAGTTCAGTCGCAGTGCCCAGTGGAGCGAGACGCTGGATATTCGTGCCTGGGCGGGGTTAAACAAAGATGAATTCACCGCCGAGGCGCGCAAACTCTACGGGATGCTGGTGGTCGAGAAGGTGGTGGACACCAATAACTGCAAACTGCTGCTGATCCCCAAACACGACGGCTCCCTCCAGGTTTACAGTAACTCCGACTGGGGCTGCCGCATGTCGATGCCAGCCGGAGTATTCCTCGATGGCGCTTATCAGATGGCGGAACACGATCCGCGCCCCAAAGCGACGCTGCTCACCCTCGGGATCTTCCAGGATGCCGCCCTCGACGACAAATTCCGCACGCTGGTCGGCGACGATTACCAGAACTTCGTCAACAGCGCGAACGTCTATATTTATCAGAATGATATCGACAACATCGGTGCCCGCGTGATCTCCATGTGGGTGCAAGGCGCGGCAAATAAACACACGGCTATCGTGATGTACACGCCGAAAGGGGAAATCTGGGCCGGGCTGATTTCGCCAGCGAAGGGGGGTGGCCTGATGTTCAGCTATTACAGCACCGACGGTAGCGATCAGCGCCATATGCCGCGCACCCTCGCCGGATGGAAACTGCGTTTTTTGGATGATTAACTGGCAGGAAATGCCGGGTAACGCAGCGCTTGCCCGGCTGACAACACCGCTCACGCATTGCCGCTGGGCAATCATCACGGACTACGACAGCGTCCCCACAATCGTCAAATCACTGTCATCCGGTACCTCGTTATACGACAGCACATTCAAATTGCTGGCAAACAGACGTCCATAGCGTGAAATCAGTGGTCGCAACTGCGGCGTCACCAGCAGCAGCGGTGGCATCCCTTTCGCTTTCATCTGCTCCTGAATTATCGGCATCGTGTTCTGCAACTGCGTCAGAATGTTCGGGTCGACCGGGAAGCTATCCAGCGCCACTTTTCCACTCTGTTGAGACTGATTTAGCGCGCCCAGCAGCATATTCTCCAGCGCGTTATCAATGGTATAGGCCGCCAGCTTCTGCCGGTCACCGTTGATATTATGAATAATGGCGCGACGCAGGGCGTAACGCACGTCGGAGGTCAGCAGGATCGGATCTTTAGTAACTGTCGAGCTTTCCAGCAGCGTCGAGGCGATGGTGACGATATCTTTCAGCGACACCTGCTCCAGCAGCAGCTGGCGGTAAATCCGCAGCAGCAGACTAAAATTGAGGGCGTTCGACAGATCCTCCGCCAGCTTCGGCGCCTGTTGTGCCAGACGGGCGTGCAGATGGGTAATATCGTCGTAATTAAACAGCTCCGGCAGATGCTCACGGGCGACTTTATTGACGTGCGTCGCGACCACGCTGGCACAGTCCACTACCTGATAACCCAGATTCAGCGCATTGGCTTTCTGTTCCGGATCGATCCAGACGATCGCCATGCCGTACGCCGGATCCGTATCCAGCACGCCGTCGATTTCGCCGTACAGCTCCGCCCCTGGAATCGCCATCAGTTTTTCAGCGTACACTTCCGCCAGCGCAGTGCGGATGCCGTTGATATGAATCGCATATTGCGCAGGCTTGAGGCGGAAATTCTCCCGAATGCGAATCTCCGGCAGCAGAACGCCACACTGCTCAGACACCACCTGGCGCACCCCGCGAATACGCTGCGACAGCGGGCTGCCCTTTGCCGAGTCAATCAGCGTCACCAGTTTGTACCCCAGATTCAGGCCAATCGGCTCCACCAGCGGAATGCTTTCCCAGTTGATAGCAGGCGCGACATCCTGGCCCAGAGCGTCGGTAATCGCGTCGTAATCCGTCTCTTCTTCGGCGGGTTTAACCACTTTGCTCTGCCGCCAGGCGGCAAACAGCAGTAAACCGGTGAAGCACAGAAACGCGATGTGTGGCATACCGGGGACAATCGCCAGAATAAACATGACGAAGGCGGCGGTGTAGAGCACATGCGGTTTGGCCAGCAGCTGGGTTTTGATCTCATCACTGACGTCATCGCCGTCGCTGACGCGCGTCACGATAATCGCTGCGGCGGTCGCCAGCAGCAGGGAAGGGATCTGCGCCGCCAGGCCGTCACCAATGGTCAGCAGAACGTACTGCTGGAACGCGTGGCTGGCATCAAGATCGTATTTGAAGATACCGATACAGATCCCGCCGATGACGTTAATCACCAGCACCATGATCCCGGCGATGGCGTCACCACGGACAAACTTCGAAGCCCCGTCCATCGCGCCGTAGAAGTCGGCCTCTTTCGACACCTCTTTACGCCGATCGCGCGCCTGTTTCTGATTAATTAGTCCCGCATTCAGGTCGGCGTCGATCGCCATCTGTTTACCGGGCAGGGCATCAAGGGTAAAACGCGCCGACACTTCGGAAATACGCTCTGCCCCTTTGGTGACCACCACAAAGTTGATGATCATCAGGATGATGAATACGACAAAACCGACGACGAAATCGCCGCCGATCACCACCTGTCCGAAGGCCTCGATCACCTTACCGGCTGCACCTTCCCCTTCGTGGCCGTGGAGTAACACCACGCGCGTGGAGGCGACGTTCAGGGTCAGTCGCATCAGGGTGGTGATCAGCAGGAGCGTCGGGAACACGGCAAAATCGAGCGGACGCTGCATGTTTACCGCCACCAGCAGGACCGTCACGGCCAGCACGATGTTGAAGGTAAACAAAATATCCAGCATCAGCGGAGACAACGGCAACATCACCATCGCCAGCACGCTGAGCAGTAATATCGGTACGCCGATGCGGCCCTGACGGAGAATGGCAAGCATTTGCTGTGACTTACTGTTCGCCATGGGTTTTTAATACCTCTTTAGGAATGTTGATCTGTTTGTTCAGGCTCGGTTTGGCCTCAAGCTGGCCGGTGCGCCAGGATTTGAGCTGCATGACGTAGGTCAGCACATGCGCAATAGCGCGAAAAAGCTGGGCCGGAATTTGCTGGTTAACGCGCGTGGAGTGGTAAACCGCTCGCGCCAGCGGCGGAAACTCCACCACTTCAATCTGGTGCTGGCTTGCCACTTCACGGATGTAGAGGGCGATATCATCGACCCCTTTCGCCACGATGTACGGGGCTTCTGCTTTGTTCGGATCGTATTTCAGCGCCACCGCGAAATGAGTCGGGTTGGTGATGATCACGTCCGCTTCCGGTACGGTGCGGTTAATCTGCCCCATCGCCATCTGGCGCTGGAGCTGGCGGATACGCCCCTTGATCTGCGGGTTCCCGTCGTTATTTTTGTACTCTTCCTTCACCTCTTGCTTGGTCATGCGCATCTTTTTGGTGAACATGAATTTGGTCAGCGGCACGTCGAGCAGAGCAAAAATCACAATCACCGAAATGAAGTAGATCAGCACATGGTGAAAAATGCCAAAACCGGCGTGGATCGCCTGGTTGAGGTTCAGGCGCTGCAGATGCAGCAGCGGATTCAGGGAGCTGTGAACCATCGAATACAGCACCGCCAGAATCACCCCGCACTTGAGCATCATCTTGCCCACTTCCACGTAATGGCTGGCGGCGAACATGCGCTTTACGCCGCTGATCGGGCTGATTTTTTTGAAATCGGGCTTCAGCTTCGACAGCGTAAAAATCCAGCCGCCGGGGATCAGGCTCGCCACAATACAGGCCAGTGGAATCGGCGCGAGGGTGGCGATAAAGCGCAGGATCACCGAGACGTTGAGCATCAGAAACTGGCTCAGCGCACCGCTATCGTCCAGCCGCCCGGCCATCATTCCCACCGAGGTAAAAGATTCCGTAATCAGCTGCTGGTAATAGGGGAAAAAGCTGCTCAAGGTGATAAACGAGGTCAGCAGCCCCACCGCCATGGTCAGGTCTTTCGAGCGCGGCAGATCGCCCTTTTCCCGCGCTTTGCGCAGTTTCTGGGGGGTGGGTTTTTCGCTCTTATCTCCGCCCTGGGCCATCAGTGGCTCCTTACGGCTTCGAGCCTGGCCAGAATTTCATTGGTCAGGTTGAGATAGTGGTCGGGAATATTGGTCATCATCATCGAAATACAGAGCAGGCCGAACAGCATGCTGATGGGAAAGCCGAGCGAGAACAGGTTCAGGGTCGGAGAGATGCGGTTCAGCAGGCCAAACCCCCCTTGCACAATCAGCATCACAAAGGTGGTGGGCAGGGCAATTAATGTCGCCGCAGACATTATCCAGCCCAGGCTTTGTACGATTAATAATAATGTCGGTTTATTAATCGCCTGACCGATGGGCCACCAGACAAAGCCTTTAAACAGAATCGTCACCACCAGCAGATGCCCGTCCATAATGAAAAACAGCAGGGCGCAAAAGGTGTAAATAATCTGCGAAATCACGGTGGTCGAGCTGCCGTTGACCGGGTCGTTCATCATCGCCATCCCGAGGCCCATATTCATCGAAAGAATATGTCCGGCGGTCTGCAGGGCGACAAACACCAGATGCATCGCCATGCCAAACAGCATGCCCCACAGCATCTGCTCGCCGATGAGCAGAAGGGTACGCACCGACAGCAGCCCGGTGAGCAGCACTTTTTCCGGCAGCATCGGGGTGATAATCACCGACAGCGCGAGGGCGAGCGCCGCTTTGATGCGTTTGCTAAAGGCGCGGTTATCCAGCACCGGGCAAAAGTGGATAAACGCCAGAATGCGCACAAACGGCAGAACGAGCGCCATCAGCGGGTTAATCAGAGTGAGAATATCGATGCCCATGGCCGTCAGCCCACCAGCGCCGCCGCCTGGTGAAAGAGATTGACGGTAAAGTCGACTAACTGGGTCAGCATCCATTTGCCGCCAATGATCAACACCGCCAGCGTCACCAGCAGACGCGGCAGAAAGCTCAGGGTCTGTTCGTTAATTTGCGTGGTCGCCTGAAAAATACTGACGCACAGGCCGACGATCAGGCTCGGCACAATTGCCACCGCCGAGATAATCAGCACCAGCTTGATGCCGCTCGCCATGATGTCACCGGCAATATCCATCGTGACCATGGCTATACCCCTTGCACGCTGGAGGTGAGGGTGCCGACAATCAGCGTCCAGCCGTCACAGAGCACAAACAGCATCAGCTTGAACGGCAGCGATACAATCAGCGGCGACAGCATCATCATCCCCATCGCCATCAGAATACTGGCGACAATCAGGTCGATAACCAGGAACGGAATGTAGATCATGAAGCCAATCTGGAAGGCGGTTTTCAGCTCGCTCAGCAGGTACGCGGGGGTGACCACCGTCAGATCCTGCTCGCGCGGATCGCCCGTCACTTTGGCGATATCCATCATCTGCGCCATCGCTTTATTGCTGGTTTGCGCCAGCATGTAGTTCTTCAGCGGCGTCTCCGCTTTGCCAAACGCCTGTTTCATGGTGATTTCATCATTCTGAAACGGCACGATGGCCTCATCGTAAATCGTCGTCCAGACCGGGCGCATCACCAGCAGCGTCAGGGCCAGCGCGATGCCGGTGAGGATTTTGTTCGGCGGGCTTTGCTGCAGCCCGAGCGCCTGGCGCAAAATCGCCAGCACGATGATAAATCGCGTAAAGCAGGTCATCATCAGCACCATCACCGGCAGCAACCCCAGCAGGGTCATCAGGATCAGGATTTCAATTTTGACGTTGTAATCCTGGCCGCCGTCGGTGGTGGCCGAGCTAAAGAGTGTAATATCGCCGTTCGCCGCAAACAGCTGCGGTGAGAAGAGCAGCCCGGCAAACAGCAGCGCGGGCGCCACGGCGCGAAGCAGCGGTTTCATCGCGTCAGTTCACCCAGTTCTTTGCTGTTGAACTCCAGAATGCGCAGGCCGTATTTATCGTTCAACACCACCGCTTCGGCTTTACCGAACAGAATGCCGTTCACTTTGATGTCCAGCGCTTCACCGGCCATTTTATCCAGCTCAATCACTGAGTCATGGTTGACGGTCATCAGGTCGGCCAGCGAAATCTCCACCGACGCCACTTCCAGGGTCAGGGTGACCGGAATGCGGCTGAACAGCGCCATTTTGCGCAGGTCGTCGATGCCGCTCGCCGTCTCAGGTTGTTCCTGAATATCCAGGCGGATATTGCCTTCAACCGTCTCTTCGCGCGGCATATCGCCGAGGTTGAGATCGCTGAAATCCAGGGACTGGCTCAATTCTTGTTGCAGATCACTCATAAGGCTTCTCGATGGTTCTGTCGTTAAATCCACAGAGGAATAACTTGCTGTGGTCTTCGGCGATGTTGGCGTCAAAAATCTGCTCTTTCCCGATATACACAGGA
Organism: Lelliottia sp. 489; assembly: GCF_050435885.1. Classification (NCBI taxonomy): domain Bacteria; kingdom Pseudomonadati; phylum Pseudomonadota; class Gammaproteobacteria; order Enterobacterales; family Enterobacteriaceae; genus Lelliottia; species Lelliottia sp. 489. The sequence goes on from NZ_JBNDLC010000008.1 coordinate 61,656, forward strand.
ACGGGATCGTTGATGCTCATAGGGATGATGTCGCCCGGCTTGATTTTGGCCAGTTGGGCGACGGTTAAATTCAGGCTGGCGACTTTGCCGCTCAGTTTTAGCGGCAGGCTGTAAAACAGACGTTCGATCTGCGAACGGTCCGGCGTGGGTTTAGGGCCAGCGTGGCTGTCCGTCAGCGGGTCGCGTAAATTCATCAACATGTGATCGACGTGCTGATTATCAAATAACAGCGTAAAACTGCCGTGCTCATACCCTTCGAGACTAAAAGTGACGCACCACGCCCACTGATTAATAATGGTGGTGTTGTCGCTTTTAATTTCGAGGTCCTGGCCAAAGGTCTCTTTATCAATCAGCAAACGGGTGAGATCCAGCCCGATTTTTGTTTTCAGACGATCTTCTGTTTTGGTTACCGGTTGGCTGATGTCCGGTGAAATATTTCCGCTCTCTTTCCCCAGACCATAATAGTCATGAAGAATGTGCAGGAGTAATGAACGCTCGATGCTAAACGCAATGGAACCGAGCGGCGTGGAAAAAAGTTGGGTGTTTTTATGCGTCTGGTCAATCGCAAACGTCATCGATTCCAGTGCGACATTTACCCGCAATTTTTTAAGAAAATAAATGCTCAGGCGAGAATCAAAGATATCGAAGCTGTCATTCATTAACTTGGGTAATTTATGCCATGGGCGACCGAGCTTGCTCACATCGAGCTTCACCATGTCGGGAATCGCCTGACGTGGGTAGATTCTGATTCGCTGAGGAGCTGCTTGCATAGTTCTTCCGCATAAAAAGAGTGATAAGCGTAAAGCGTCAGAGATAAAACAAAAAACGCTAATCGGTTCTAAAATAATTTAAGTTTCTTAAAACGGTGCCGCTTTATCTATTCAGGAGAGATAACCTGCCAGAAATAAATCCAGACGCACACAGTTTATTAAGGACAAGAATTAGACTCTTTTTAGACGATCGGCACAAGATTGTCCGGGTTATTAATTCCTTATTTTACAGGCGCTTATTAAGATTAATAACTTTTGTAACTCTATGATATTTATAGATTAATATTTTAATACCCATTAAAAACAAGACATCTCACCCCGCACCGATATACTGCGCTTCAGTCATGAATTCCGATGCTTCACTGTATCCGGTGACTTTCGTAACCCATATCGAACTTATGCATTTATAAATATCCGCGCCAGGCGGCGGAATATCTGTGCAGCAGTTTCAGGTTAATGAATTGATTAAATTGTTGGTGAGTTGTTATGAGTATTGTTATTGAACATGAAGCCCAAAATGAAAATGGATTTGTTGCCAGCGCACCAGAAAGCGTCAATGTATTTTCATTAGCGCGTCGCGTGGCTAAATATAATGTATCGGTACTTATTACTGGCGAGACCGGAACAGGAAAAGAGTGTATCTCCCGCTATATTCATGAGAATGCATTAGGTGCCGATGCGCCTTATGTTGGCGTGAACTGTGCGGCCATTCCGGAAAGCATGCTTGAGGCAATTTTATTCGGCTACGAAAAAGGTGCTTTTACCGGAGCGGTCACAGGCGTTGCCGGTAAATTCGAACAGGCGAATGGCGGAACCTTATTGCTCGATGAAATCGGTGATATGCCGTTAGCCCTGCAGGCGAAATTATTGCGCGTTTTACAGGAGCAGGAAGTCGAGCGTCTCGGCAGCCATAAACGTATTCCTCTGGATATTCGCCTGGTCGCCTCCACCAATAAAGATTTACAGCAGGAAATTGCCGAAGGGCGTTTTCGTCAGGATCTCTTTTACCGTATTTCCGTCGTGCCCATTCATATCACCCCGCTGCGTGAACGCCGTCAGGACATTATTCCTTTAGCGCTGCGTTTTATTGCTAAATATAAAGCCTTCCATAAAGGCAATATTCGTCTGAGCGACGAAGCGCGCCACGCGCTGCTGGCTTACGAATGGCCGGGCAACGTGCGTGAGCTGGAGAACGTTATTCAGCGCGGCATGATTCTGAGCAACGGCGAAGAGATCACGGCGGTGGATTTTGGCCTGCCGGTGATGATTCCTACCGTCGAAATGCCCGACCTCGACGTCATGCCTGCCTACCGCGAGCAGCAGAGCGCGGCCAGCGCGATGAGCAACGTGAAGCTTCATGGCCGTATGGCGGAGTTCCAGTACATCCTCGAACTGCTAAAACGTCACAACGGCAACAAATCTAAAACGGCGGCTTTTTTGGGTATCACCCCGCGCGCGCTGCGCTATCGACTGGCGTCAATGCGTGAAGAAGGCATTGATGCCGGTTGCTACTCGTAACGGCATAAGGGACTTAACCAATGGACAAAATTACCGCTATCGGTCTTCACGCCAGCCAGCAGGCGATGCTGGACAAAATGCACAATACGGCCGCGATGGCGGCGTCTGGCGCAGTGAATCAGGGGCAGATGATCGCCCCCGGTGCGTCGTTTCCCGACGTGGCGGGCGCAGGCAATCTCTCCTTTTCCCAGGTGCTGAATAACGCGATCGATAACGTCGATGCGGTCCAGCACTCTGCCGGAGCAAAGCAAAAAGCGATTGAAATGGGACAGAGCGACGATCTGGCTGGTGCGATGATCGAATCGCAGAAGGCGAGCGTGGCCTTCTCCGCCATGATGCAGGTTCGCAACAAACTCACCACTGCGCTCGACGAAGTGATGAATACTCCGCTCTAAGGTCTCCTCCGTGCTGAATAAGTTAAAAGAAAAACTCTCCGCTTTACCCTTGCCTGCCGGGCGGCTGAAACCCCAGTGGCTGATTACCGCAGGTGGCTTGCTGCTGGTGGGGGCGATCGTCTTCTCCCTGTGGCGCAGCAATCAGGGCTATGTGGCCCTGTACGGCAGCCAGGAAAATATTCCCGTGGCGCAGGTAGTGGAAGTTCTGGGCGCAGAGGCGATTGCCTACCGCATAAACCCCGACAATGGCCAGATCCTGATCCCGGAAAACAAGCTCCCGCGTGCACGCATGGCGCTGGCGGCGAAAGGGATTACGGCGGTGATGCCGGAAGGCTACGAGCTGATGGACAAAGAGGAGATGCTCGGCAGCAGCCAGTTTGTGCAGAACGTTCGCTACAAACGCAGCCTCGAAGGGGAACTGGCGCGCAGCATTATGGCGCTCGACCCGGTGGAAAGCGCCCGCGTGCATCTCGGCCTGAGCGAATCCAGCTCCTTTGTGATGACCAACAAACCGCAGAGCAGCGCCTCGGTGATGTTGCAACTGCGCTACGGCAAACATCTGGATGAGCAGCAGGTCGCCGCGATTGTCCAGCTGGTCGCCGGCAGCGTGCCGGGCATGCAGGCAAACAGCGTGCGGGTGGTGGATCAGGCGGGCAATCTGCTGTCGGAGAACGGCCAGCAGGGCACCACCAATATGGCCAGCATCCGCCAGGGGCGCGATGTGATTGAGCGTATCAAACACGAAACCACCAGTAATATCGCCGGGCTGCTGACGCCGCTGTTTGGTAGCGAAAACTACCGCATCAGCGTGACGCCGTCCGTGGACATGAGTAGCGTAGAAGAGACCCAGGAGCGCCTGGGCAAAGAGCCGCTGGTCAGCGACGAGAATATCTCCCGCGAAAACACCACCAACGAGCTGGCGATGGGCATTCCTGGCTCGCTCAGTAACCGTCCAGTGACGCCACCGGCAGCCGCCACGGCACCTGACGCGCAGCAGCAAACCACGCAAACCCAGACCAGCGATCCGCGCTCCCTCACCAACCGCACCCAGGAGCAGCGTAAGTTTGCCTTCGATCGCGATATCCGCCACATCCGTCATCCCGGCTACAAGCTGGAGAAACTCCGCGTGGCGGTGGCCCTGAATCAGGCCGCACCGTCTCTCGCCTCGATGACGCCGGAACAGCTCGCCACGCTGACGCGGCTGGTCGAGGACGCCGCTGGCATCGAAAAAGATCGCGGTGACTCTCTGACCCTCGACCGTCTGACCTTTGTTGATATCACGGGCGACGGCCTGCCGATGCTGAAGTGGTGGCAAGACCCGTCCATTCAATACTGGGGACAAATGGGCGGTATCGGCCTGCTGGCGCTGTTAACCCTGCTGTTTGGCGTGCGCCCTCTGGCTCAGCGCCTGGCGCGCCGCGATACGCCTGCCATCGATGCGATTGAAGCGAAAGGGCTGGACGACGCACCGGAAAATGAGCTGGTCACCACCGAAAACGGCCTGACCGGATTGCCAGGCCCGGCATTCAATCAGGATACCGACTTGCCGCCACTCAGTTCTGGCCTTGAAACCAAGGTGGAATACCTGCAAATGCTGGCGGAAAACGAAACCGAACGTATGGCTGAAGTACTGAAACAATGGATCAACAGCAATGAGCGAACACCTAATAAACAAGAGCAGTAAAGGTAGCGTTAAAAGTGGACGCAGCCGCCTGGAGCAGGCCGCCATTCTGTTGCTCAGTGTGGGCGAAGAAGCCGCCGCAAAGCTGATGCAGAAGATGAACCGTGATGAAGTGATTTTACTCAGCGACACCATGGCGCGGCTGCACGGCGTGAAGGTGGACCACGCGCGCTATGCGATGAACAACTTTTTTGATGACTACCGCGAGCAAAGCGGTATCAACGGCGCCTCGCGCAGTTATCTGCGCAGCATTCTGGAGAAAGCGCTGGGCGGCGAAATCGCCAGCAGCGTGATCAACGGTATCTACGGCGACGAGATCCGCCACCGCATGGCGCGTCTGCAGTGGGTCGACGTGCCGCAACTGGCGGCGCTGATCGAGCAGGAGCACCTCCAGTTACAGGCGGTATTCCTCGCTTTCCTGCCGCCGGACGTGGCCGCCAGCGTGCTTAGCGCCCTGTCGCAGGAGCGTCAGGACGAAATCGTCTGGCGTATCGCGCGCCTCGATGACGTCAACCGCGACGTGATTGACGAACTGGATCGCCTGATCGAACGCGGCGTGGCGGTGCTGTCCGAGCACGGCTCGAAAGTGGTCGGCATTAAACATGCAGCCAATATCGTCAACCGTATTCCGTCCAACCAGCAGCAACTGCTCGATCAGCTGCGCGAACGGGATGCGGGCGTGGTGGAGGAGCTGGAAGAGGAGATGTACGAGTTCTTCATCCTGAGTCGCCAGACGCCAGCCACGCTGCAACGTCTGATGGAGGAGATCTCCATCGAAGAGTGGGCGGTTGCCCTGAAAGGCACCGAGCCGGTACTGCGCCAGACCATTTTCAACGTCATGCCGAAACGCCAGGTTACCCTGCTGCAATCCACCACTACGCGTCTGGGTCCGGTTCCTGTGAGCCGCGTCGATCATGTGCGTAAAGAGATCATGGCCACCGTCCGTCAGCTGGCGGAAGAGGGTGAGATTCAGGTGCAGCTGTTTGCCGAACAGACCATGGAGTAACCATGTTTAAAAAGCACAGCTTACCCTTAAGCGCCCTGACCCCGACCCGACAGGCGGTGATCAAACCGCGCCTGTACAAATTCCCGCCGCTGCGTAAACGCCGCCCGGCACACAGCGTGGCGGAGGATATTCCCGCTGCGGCTGACGGCGCGGCGATACAGGAGCAGCTTCAGCAGGGATTTCAGGACGGCCTGAACCGTGGATTTGCCCAGGGTATGGAAGAGGGCAAAGAAGAGGGATATCAGGAGGGGCTGCGCCTCGGTTTTGACGAAGGCGTGCGGAAAGGGCGATCCGAAGGGAAAACCCAGGCGCGCCAGCAGTTTCTCGACGCGGCCCATCCGCTGGATGAGATCATTCAGTCGATGGAAACCTTCATGGCGAACTACGAACAGCGTCGCCGCGAGGAGTTATTACAGCTGGTGGAGAAAGTGACCCGGCAGGTGATCCGCTGTGAACTGACCCTGCATCCTACGCAGATTTTGACGCTGGTGGAGGAAGCGCTGAGCGCATTGCCCCAGCAACCCGAGCAGATCAACGTCATGCTCAACAGCGAAGAACATCGCCGCATCAGTGAAGCCGAGCCGGAAAAAGTGGCCCAGTGGGGGCTAATGGCGGACCCCGATCTGGCCCCCGGTGAATGCCGCGTGGTGACCAACACCACTGAAATGGACGTGGGCTGCCAGCACCGACTGGACCAGTGCATGGACGTGCTGAAAGAGACGCTGCTGCCGGAATCCCGCGATGAGTAGCACCGATTTCGCGCAGGTTTTGCGCTCCATCGACAACATCAACCTCGCCCGCGTGGCCGGGCGCCTGGTGCGCGTGGCGGGCATTTTGCTGGAGTGCGTCGGGTGCCGTCTCGCCGTCGGCCAGCTGTGCCAGGTCGAAAGCGCCGAAGGGGAGTTTATCGAGGCGCAGGTGGTCGGGTTCGATCGCGACGTAACCTTTTTGATGCCCTTTAAACAGCCCTCCGGCCTGATGGCGGGCGCGCGCGTTTACCCCGCCGATAAACAGCAGGGGGTGCTGATTGGCGATCAGTGGCTCGGGCGGGTGGTGAACGGCCTCGGCGAGCCGATTGACGACAAAGGCAAACTCTCCGGCGACACGGTACTGCCGCAGCAACTCCCGCAGGTGCATCCTCTGCGACGTCAACCGGTGGCCGCGCCGCTCGACGTGGGCGTGCGGGCGATTAACGGCCTGTTGACCATCGGCAAAGGCCAGCGAGTGGGGTTAATGGCGGGGAGCGGCGTTGGCAAAAGCGTGCTCCTCGGCATGATCACCCGCTATACCCAGGCCGACGTGGTGGTCGTGGGGCTGATCGGCGAGCGCGGGCGCGAAGTGAAAGAGTTTATCGAACATTCGCTGGGGGAAGAGGGGCGGCGCAAATCCGTGATCGTCGCCGCGCCAGCCGACGAATCGCCGCTGATGCGTATCAAAGCCACGGAGCTGTGCCACACCATCGCCAGCTACTACCGCGACAAGGGTAAAGACGTTCTGTTGCTGGTGGACTCCTTAACCCGCTACGCCATGGCGCAGCGTGAAATCGCCCTTTCGTTGGGCGAACCGCCCGCCACGAAAGGCTATCCGCCATCGGCATTCGGCCTGATCCCGAGACTGGTTGAAAGCGCGGGCAACAGCGAAAGCCACGGCTCAATGACCGCAATCTACACGGTGCTGGCAGAAGGCGATGACCAGCAGGACCCGATAGTCGACTGCGCCCGTGCGGTGCTGGACGGGCACATCGTCCTGTCGCGCCATCTGGCGGAAGCGGGCCACTACCCGGCCATCGACATCGGGCAATCCATCAGCCGCTGTATGAGCCAGGTGACGGAGCGCGAACACCAGCTTTCGGCGCGCACCCTCAAGCAGCTGTACGCCGAATACCAGAGCATCAAGCCGCTCATCCCGCTGGGCGGATACGTGGTGGGCGCCGATCCGATGGCCGATAAAGCGGTCAATCTCGCCCCGGCAATCTCCCGGTTCCTGCAGCAGGAAGTGCAGGATGCGGCGCTGCTCGACAAAACCATCTCCGATCTCAACGTACTGGCGAAAGCAGGATAATCGACGATGAGTAAACTGATTCAGACCCTCGAACAACTCCATGTGCTGCGCAACCGCGCGGTAAAAGATCTCAGCAGCAAACTCGCCACCCAGCAGCAGCTGTGCCAGCGCCTGGAGAAGAACATCCACGCCCTGTCGAACCTCGTCAACCACAGCACGCCGGAGATGCAGGGCAGCGCGACCATGCTCCACAACCAGTCGTTCTACAAACGCAATATCCAGCGAGTGATCGACTGGCAGCGGCAGGAGCAGGCGCTCGCGACAGTCGAAGCGCAAAAATTGCAGGGGAATTTGCTGGCGGAATCGCGCCGGGAAAAGAGCCTCGAACTGGTACTCGATGGCCGTCGACAGGACCTGCGCCAGGCGCAGGAGCGCCGCGAGCAAAAAGTCACTGACGCCGTCTCCGCGCAGTGTTGGTTAAGACAACAGCAGGCCCAGCGGCAGCGATAAGATGGCTACTAATTTGATGCAGTCGCTGCTCAAACGCCAGCAGCAGAAAAAAATCACCGAATTCCCGTTTGTCAGCGTGATCTGTCCGACGTGGGAGCGCCGGGCGTTCCTGCCCTATCTGCTCTATCTCTTTCAGTATCAGGACTATCCGGCCGATAAACGCGAGCTGGTGATCCTCGACGATTCCGCGCAGAGCAACGAAGATCTGATCGCCATGATGGTCGATGCGCGCGTGGACAATGTGCGCTATATCCACAGCCCGGAGCGGCTGGATCTCGGTGAAAAACGCAACAAACTCAACGAGCTGGCCAAAGGGGAGTACATCGTCTGCTTTGACGATGACGACTACTACCCGCCGAACAAAATCAGCGCGCAAGTGGGCGAGATGCAGCGCAACAATGCCCTCTTTTCCGGCAGCGACACTATTTACATCTGGTACAGCCATCTCGATAAAATCTATCGCACCCATTCGTTTGGCGCCCACCACGCCCTGAACGGCACCTTTGCCTATCATCGCCACTTCCTGAAAAACCATCGCTATGAAGACACCGCGATGCTGGCGGAAGAGCAGGCGTTTCTGAACAACTTCACCGCGCCGGTGCTGCAAATCGATCCCCGCGAGGCGATTCTGTGCATTTCGCACAGTGCCAACACCTACGACAAAGATTTCGTGCTCGGCTCCAGCCAGCCGACGGCGCTGACGCTGGAAGATTTCGTCTCCGATCGCAATCTGCTGAACCACTATCGCCGCCTGAGCCACGCCCCGCTCAGCACCTCCGTGCAGTGGTCGGCGTTCGATAAGGTGGCGGTGCTGTATGACCAGCCCGATGAGCTTGAACATCAGCGTCAGGCGCTGGTCGCTCTTGGACTCGATGCGCAACAGCTGGTGCCTTTTGCCCACGACGGGCAGGACGAGCTGACATCCCACTGCCAGGTGCTGGACACGGCGATGCACGAGCAGTGGCAAAGCGTGGTGCTGGTGGATGCGTCGGTGAAATACGTGCGCAAAGAGATGTCGATAAAGACGGTAAACCAGCTCCTTTCCCGCCTGGCTCATATCGACTGGCAGGTGGTGATGCTGGGGGCGCGCTATCAGCGTATTTCACCTCTCAAGGCGTTGCCGGGCGTGGCCCGCATCGCGCGTGCTGACTGCGGCTGCGCGTATGCCGTCAATGGCGAATACATCCCCGAGCTGCTGGCGTGCTATCGCCAGGCCATCGCGCAACAGCTCACTCTTGATGAATGCTGGCCTGCGCTCATGCAGGCCCGCTGCTGGCTTGGTCTGCAGCCGAGCTTTGCTTTTTTACCCGAGATATCCGACCGCGAAAGCGGGAAGCGTATCGATTGCACCCACTGGTTTTTTCGCAAAAACTTTCAATGAAGAAGGGCCGCCACTCCAGCGGCCGGAGTACCCTATGGAACTGATTGAGCACTACCAACCCGAATATGTCGTCCGCTTTGCCGAGCGGATACGGCCCTGCGAATGCCCTGCCTGTCAGGGGCGTACGGACGACTGGCCCGTCACTCACGTGAAGCTGAAAAACCAGCAGCGCGACAGCCTCGACGCGGGCTGCGAGACTGCGGCCCGCGAGATCCTGCTCAACCCGCAGGCCTTTGTTCTGCATACCTCAACGACCCGGCCGCAGAGCGAGCAGGGGCTGAGCGCCTGGGACGAAACCCTGAACCAGCAGTGCATCAACCTGGCGGTCCATCCGGCGCTGACGCTGGAGAGCAGCCTGTACGCCATCGGCGTGTTGCTCAGTAAAGCGCAGCGTTATCTCGACAGCGATCAGTGCGAGCCGCACCAGCTGCTGGAGATGGGCGAGCAGCTTTCGGCGCTGGCGGAGCGCGGGATCCTCGACGAACAGCTGCGCCTTCTGCCGCCGATTGAGGTGAATCGCGTGGAAGCGCTGGAGCAGATGGGCGCGATGCGTCTGACCCTCAATCTGCCGGCAATGCAGAAAATGAGCATGATGCTGAAGCTCAGCGAGCTGGCGGTGATGCAACCTGCCCGTCTGCAGGATCGCTTACGCGAGCTGGAAGCCGGTGCCGCGCGCAACGCCCTGCTGAACGAACAGCCGCATATCCTACGCAACGCCCTGATCTATAAACTGTATGGCGAATGTCTGCCAGGTCCCGACGCCGACAACTACGGTGATGTGCTGATGTCCCTGACCCGCATGATGTTCCAGCTGAAAATGCTGTGCGCCATGTGGCTCGAAGACAACGCTCAGCTCACCCACAACGATGTGGTGGTGCTGTTTAGCGCGTGGTTTAACTGGCAGAGCGGAAATGTGTGGAAGGGCGCGAATTCTGCGGATTACACGTTGCTGTGTGGGCTGTCGTTGATTTGATGTTCCAGGCCGTCACTATTAACGTTTGCCATTCAGCCTTTTAATTTAAATAGACATCAAAACCATGAAATAAAGTTTTGATGTCTATGTTTTTTTCTCTTTCTCTACAGAGGGTTAGTGTGGGTCAGGACTCTGCTGATCACGACAGAGTTACCGTCGCCCTTACGAAATCGCGTCCAAAGATTTAAAGAATAGGGGGCGATAATCGACGATGGACTGTTCGATATCGCTTTTATCCTGGATCTGAAAACCGGCGCAAGGATAAAGCCCCAGCCAGCAATCTTTCATCATTAGATGCCACCAGTTCACATCCAGCACCGCATGCGGCGGTGGGTTTTCAAGCTCCAGCAAGGTCAGGCTCTGGCGAAAATTATCGAGCAGTGTCGTAAAGTAATGGCGGTTCACCCGGTACGCGCATGAGCACCAGGCCCGGTTCACCCGCAGCAGATACTCAACGCTTTTAAGCGGCGTAACGTGCTGATAATTCGCCGCCAGCAGGGCAACATCCCAGCGAAGCGTGCTCAGTCTGGTTAACCAGGCATTGAGCCGGGTGATGCTTTGCGCATCGCGGCAAAACTCAAAGTCATCTTCCAGAATCAACACATCGTCCCAGTCTTGCGCTATCGCCATCTCCAGTACGGCGATGTGCGATTTCACGCACCCTATGGCACCGAGCGTGGCTTTGATCCCCTCGAAGCGGATGATTTTTTCTTTCGGCGCGTTCAGCTCGCGAAGCTGACGTTTCATGCGAACATTACGGTCGCGGCGGTGGGCCAGATTGATATAGACAATCCGGGAGAAGGCATCCCAGTTAATTGGTTCGTTCATTGTCAGTGCCTGATAAATGCGCGTGCGATCGCCACTGGAATGCTTGTGGTTGCCCGGGCTTCGATGCCGGTGAACAGATAGCGATGGAGGTATTTTTTGAGCTGCTCGTGGCTGAAATGCTGATAAAACGCCCGTCCCAGCACCTCTACCGGCTTGCGATAGAGCTTCGCCTCAAGCCCCACGGTGGAGTTGATGGTGATGACTCTTGCAGCGGCTTTGATCAGATCGACGGTATTTTCCTGGGTGATTTTAAAGCCGTAGCGCTGCTGGAGTCTGGCAATATTCACCAGTTCAGACGGCACTGTTTCCGCCGGATGAATTTTGACGACCAAATCGCGTTTTTCCTGACGCGCGGCCCGGCTGGCGTGACGGATTGCATCTTCGTTACGCAGATCGGCATTCAGCCACAGCTGCGTATCATAGGAGACCTGAAGTGGCAAAAACAGAAAATCGGCCCGTCTGCCCAGGACGCGATCCTTGGAAATCTCACTGATTAATTTTTCACACGGATTATTGCGTGCCTGGAGCGGCGGCTGGCGTTTTTCGGCTTCGTACTCTGCCATCCACTGCGTGTGGAAATCTTCCGCTACATCTGGCAGCGCATCCAGACATCCCGGGTTCAGGGCCAGCGCGGACCGGGCATTGGAGCCAGTCGGATCGATAAATACTTTGTTAGGGAAATTCGACAGTTCTACGTAGCGTGTCGTGATATTGCGCTGCTGGCAAAAGAGCGTGGCGGGCTGTTCAGCGAGGCCGTTGCCTGAACACAGGATCATCTTGCGCATGCTGTTCAGCTCCGGCTTGTTCATCAGCTGAAGCAGGATATAAAGATAAATATTCCAGCAGCGCTGATATTCCAGTTTCTGAATCAAAAATTCGCGTGAGCCACGGATATCGCTGTCGATGCGGCTAAAGAGCACCGGTTTTTGTTGCTGAAAAGCCTCCGGAGAAGGGAGGTTTATCTCCCCGGAAATAGGGCAAAGCGCAACGTTACTGAGATTTTCACTGAGCCAAGCCGAGATCGGCTCCCAGGGGGAAATGGCTACGATCTCTTGCTGCTCCTCGGCGGGCAGTGCGTTTATCACGCGCGAGTAGAATTGCGCGTTCTCGATGGTTTCCATGTAAAAACCAATCATCTCACACCTGCCGATAAAGCCAGTTCTCCGGCTCGCCTACGTTAAACAGGTTTTGCAGAACCTCCTGCTGCATCGCCAGCACCATGCCGTTGCTGTCGTTCAGCGTTTTACATTCTGCGGCTAGCTGCTCCAGCGAATCCCAGAGAGTGTTGAGCTGCGACTGATTGGCGGCGGGTAGGCGGGTGAAGAGCGTGCGCAGGCCGTGCGCACCGGCGGGGATACCGAGCCGGGTCAGGAGCTGATAGCGCTGTTTGCTGTTTTCCAGAAGCTGTTCATACACCGTGAAAATGCTGGCGTTCAGCGTCTCCAGTGCCTGCGCGTTACGCGCGATCAGGAACTGACGCTGATCCGTCAGCAGGGTCTTTAGCTGGTTGTAATGGTTGCGATCGTCGACCATGCCCTGAATCAGCGTTCTGACGCTCTGTGCGGCGTTACTCATTTTTACCTCTGATAGTATTGCTCTATCGCGCTGGTCAGGGCATCGAGATCGACGCTGATTTTCCCGCTGGCGATAGCCTCTTTCATACTGGCGACGCGCGCCATATCCACTTCTGGCAGGCTTGCCAGCTGTGTCTGCGCATCACCGAGAACCGGATCAATCGCGGTGGTGCGTGCGACTTTCATCTCCTCAGCACCTGCGGTGCGAGTCTGTGCCGTCGCACTGGACTGATTAATCGCGCTCGTCATGGCGTACTGGGGGGATGTCACTTTCATCGCTTACTCCATCTTCTTGTTTGTGCAGGTTGCGTCAGCTGTTCAGCGGGCGGAAAAAACGTTTCCGATCTCCATACCCCTGTAAAGCGACGCACTCAGGGCGAAACTTAAGCCCTGCGTAAAGTTTTTTAATTTTTCGCGCTCAGGCTGGTTCTGACTACGCCCATCTCGCTGACGATGGCGGTCACTTCCCGCTCGCTGCTCTCATTCTTCACTTTGATCATCTCGCCTTTGCGCCCTTTTTTGCTGGCGATCCCCATGGTGCGGGCCTCGACGCCATCCTGATCGGCAATCATCAGCACCCGCTGACCGCGCTCAACCATCACCGGCGAATCGAGCTGGCTCATGCTTAAAGGCTGGAGTTCCCGCACGCGGCGCTTGAGCGTCAGGCCAACCACATCATCCGGATGGGTGACGTAACCGCTGCGCAGATTGCTGATATTGAACTTCTTCAGGGTGATATCGGACGGCCCGAGCACGTGCCCGCGCTCCAGGGTGTTTTTGGCCATCAATACGGCGAGATAGATGTCCGGTTTGACCGTCACCGCCACTTCCCAGCCGCCCGCGCTTTCGCAACGTACGTCAAAACGCAGCCTGCGCAGATCGAGGCGTTCGCCCGTCGGCATGCTGACGGTGAGCGGGGCGGCGCAGGGGGCGTACTGCGAGATTTCAGAGGGAATAAACAGATTGAGCTTTGCCTGGTAATCCTCCCAGCGGCTGCGCTGGGCTTCCTGACGAATCGCTTCGGAGGCCGCCTGCTGGACGCGGGAATGCACCTGCTTACGGGCGCTGGTGGGCTGGGGCGGCGCGGCGGCGGAAGCTGCGGAAAAGCACAGTATGGCTGCGGTCAATGAGGAGCGGAAAAAGCCCTTCCCTTTGAGCGGTGAAAACAGTGATAAAACGCTATTAATCATGATGTTATGAACCTGGCACGATAGTTGCTTTAAAGATTGCAGCAACACGGACTATCGGCACTGTCCACCATCACGAAGGAGTGAGTTGTGAGTATTAGTTTTGATAAGGCATTGGGCGTTCATCCGCAAGCTGTAGCACTTCGACTTTCCAGGGCGGAACTGCTTTCAGCAAACCTGGCTAACGTCGATACACCCAATTTCCAGGCTAAAGATATTGATTTTGCCGCGGAGATGCAACGTTCGCAGCGGGATTTCTTTCCCGGCTCGGCGGCGCAACAGATGTATCGCGTGCCCTATCAGCCCTCCTCGGACGGCAACACCGTTGCGCTGGATGTGGAACAAACAGAGTTTGCCAAAAACGTTCAGGACTACCAGATGAGCCTGGCGTTTTTGAATATGAAATTCACTGGTCTCAAAAAGGCCATTGAAGGTAAGTAATTGAATCAGGTAACGATAAATGGCTTTTACCGATATCTACCGAGTGTCAGGCTCGGCCATGACGGCACAGACCGTCCGCCTGAATACCGTCGCCAGTAACCTCGCCAACGCCGACACCGCGGCGACGGCAGAAGCGGGCGTGTACAAAGCGCGCCGCCCGGTGTTCGCGGCGGTGTATCAGAACGACGAGCTGATGAACAACAACGGCTTGTCCGGTGCCCGCGTGCAGGTGATGGACGTCGTGGAATCCGGCAACGCGGTGCAGCGGTACGAACCGCATCACCCGATGGCGAACCCGGACGGCTACGTCTGGTATCCGGACATCAACGTGGTGGAGGAGATGGCCGACATGATGTCTGCGTCGCGCAACTTCGAAACCAACGTCGATGTTCTTAACAATGTAAAAAGCATGCAGCAGAGCCTGCTGCGTCTGGGCGAGGCGTAATAGATGAGCGTGAATGGCGTTTCCACTCAATCCGGTACTACCCCTTACGACAGCGGTGTATCCGCCAATGACAACAGCGCGGCAGGGATGAACAACCTGTTTATGCAGCTGCTGGTGGCACAAATCCAGAATCAGGACCCGCTGAACCCGACCGATGGCACGGAATACGTCGGCCAGCTGGCGCAGCTGACTCAGGTGCAGTCGATGGAGACCATGTCACAGTTAATGGCCAACAACGCGGTGCTGATGGACAACCTGCAAACCCTGTCGACGGGCAATCTGGTCGGGCAGAAGGTGATGGTTCAGACCGATACCCTCCAGAGTGATGGCAGCACCAACATCGAAGGCCGCCTGACGCTGGATCACGCCGCCAATACCGTCACGGTGATCGTCAAAGACGAAAGCGGCAACGAGACCAAAATCGAGCTGGGCAAACAGGAAGCCGGTTCCGTGGACTTCGCCCTCAACCCGCAAGAGCTGGGGCTGAAAGAGGGCAAATACACCATGACCGTCATGACGGACAACGAGCCAGCCAAAGTGCCGATTGAAGTCGGCGGTGTGGTGAACAACGTGCGGATCCCGCTCGATGGCACTGCGACCATGCTCAACATCAGCGGCATCGGTGAAGTGGCGTACCACAACATCACTCAGTTCGGCCAGTCGAACGACAAAAACCCGAAGGGATTAACGAGTTAATCAGGAATTATTATGAGTTTTGATATTGCAGTTTCTGGCCTGAATGCCATCAACCAACAGCTCGGCGCGATCTCCAACAACATCGCTAACTCCGGCACCGTGGGCTTTAAATCCGGGCGCGCGGAGTTCGCATCCCTGTATGCCGAAGGTCAGCCGCTGGGCGTGGGCGTGACCGCCGTAGCGCAGAGTATTTCCAAAAGCGGAGCCATTTTTGCCTCTGCCAACAGCCTCGATTTGGCCATTAATGGCGACGGCTTCTTTATGATGCGCGACAGCACCGGCACCACCGCCTACACCCGCGCAGGCTATATGGCCACCGACAATAACGGTAATCTGGTTAACAACCTCGGCATGTACCTGCAGGGCTATCCGGTGGATGCCAACGGCGTGGTACAGACCGGGACCATCGGCAATCTGACCATCAGCAGCGGCTCTATCCCGGCGAAAGCGACCAGCACTCTCGACTTCACCGCCAACCTGAATGCCAACGAAAAGCTGCCGGAAAACCCCGATTTCGATCCGACCGACGAGAAATCCTACAACCACACTTACGCCACTCAGGTGTATGACTCTCTGGGCCGCGAACACACTATGAAGCAGTACTTCGTTAAAACCACCGACAACGAGTGGGAAGTGCACTACTACATGGACGATCAGGATCTTGGCACTACCGAGAAAATGACCTTCACCGAGCAGGGCGTGCTGCAGACGCCGACCGGCCCGGTCACCATCAACGCCAGCATTCCGGGCGCAGACGGCATCGAACTGACCCTGAGCTACAGCGGCACCACTCAGTTTGGCTCCGATTTCTCGGTCAGCAAAAACTCCGGTAACGGCTATGCCTCAGGGGAACGTACCGGGCAAATGATCGACAAAGACGGCAGCGTCTACGCCACCTTCTCCAACGGTGAGCGCCTGCTGCAGGGCCAGCTGGTGCTGGCGAGCTTCTCCAATCCGAACGGTCTCTCTTCGCAGGATGGCACCACCTGGTCGCAAACCGCCAGCTCCGGTACGCCGCTGACGGGCGCGCCGGGCACCGGGCTGCTGGGGTCGATCAGCTCCAACACTCTCGAAGGCTCCAACGTCGATCTCACCGCCGAACTGGTCGGGCTGATGACGGCGCAGCGTAACTACCAGGCCAACACCAAAGTGATCAGCACCAACGACAACATGATGTCGGCGCTGTTCCAGGCACTGTAATGGACCACTTAATTTATACCGCCGTGAGCGGAGCGTCCCGCAGCCTCGCGCAGCAGCAGATCCACGCGAACAACCTGGCGAACGTCAACACCCAGGGGTTTCGTCACGATCTGGACAGCGCGATGTCGCAGCAAATTCAGGGGGAGGGTTACGCCTCCCGTTTTCTGGTGCAACAGCAGCAGGGCGGCGTCGATCTGACGCCAGGGGCAACGCGTGAGACGGGGCGCGATCTCGATGTCGCCGTCAAAGGCAGCGGCCTGATTGCGCTGGTCAGCGGCAACCGCGAGGTCTACACCCGCAACGGCCAGATTGAAGTCGGCCCGGAGGGCGATCTGACCATCGACGGCCTGCCGGTCTCCGGCGACAACGGCCCGATCGTGCTGCCGCCGTTTTCGTCCGTCAGCATCGCCGACGACGGGGTCATCACCATCGTGGCGGATGACGGCGACATCGCCGCGCCGATGGATGTCGACCGTATCAAGCTGGTGGATATCGCCGCCAGCGAGCTGAGCAAAAACAGCGCCGGTTTCCTGGTGACCAACGCCAACGTCAATCCGCGTACCGAAGAGGTCGAGGTGGTTGCCGGGCATCTGGAAACCTCTAACGTCTCGGCGATTAACGAAATGGTCTCCAGCATCGCGCTTAACCGTCAGTTCGAAGCCCAAATCAAAATGATGAAGGCGGCAGAAGATCTGGCGACGGCGGGCAATCGCCTGCTGCGTAACGCCTGATTTTTGCCCGTTTAGCCAAAAGGAATAACGATGAATCCCGCTTTATGGATCAGTAAAACCGGTCTTGCCGCGCAAGACGCGAAGATGAGCGCCATCTCCAACAACCTGGCGAACGTTAACACCACCGGGTTTAAGCGCGATCGCGTGATGTTCGCCGATCTGTTCTATCAGAATCAGCGCACGCCGGGCGGTCAGCTAGACCAGAACAACATCTCGCCGACGGGCATTCAGTTTGGTACCGGCGTCAAAATTGTCGGCACCCAAAAAGAGTTCACCACCGGCAATATCCAGAACACCGGACAGTCGCTGGACGTCGCCATCACCGGACAGGGCTTTTTCCAGGTTGAAACCAGCGACGGCGATATCGCCTATACCCGCTCCGGTAACTTCCAGAAAAACCCGGACGGCCTGCTGACTAACGCTCAGGGGCTGCCGCTGGTGCCGCAGATTGAACTGCCGGATAACGTTAAAGATCTGCAAATCGGCAAAGACGGCACCGTCACGGCCACGGTCGCGGGCGAAGCTGATCCGGTCGAGCTTGGGCAGATCACGCTGGTGAACTTCGTCAATCCGGCCGGACTGGAAGCCCTCGGCGGCAACCTGTATCGCGAAACGGCAGCCAGCGGCGAAGCGGTAGAAGGCGTGGCGGGCGAAGAGGCTTTCGGGCAGCTCGAACAAGGCTCGCTGGAAGGCTCCAATGTGCAGGTCGTGGAGGAGATGGTCGATATGATCACCGTTCAGCGCGCCTATGAGATGAACGCCAAAATGGTCTCGGCGGCGGATGACATGCTCAAATTTGTCACGCAGTCGATGTAACGCGTGAAGTGAAAAAGAAATGAAAAAGCAGTTAGTTATTGGATGTATTGCACTGCTGCTGGCCGGGTGTGAAAGCCCGGCGCTGTTAGTGCAAAAAGACGACGCGGCCTACGCGCCGCCAGAAGATTTCTCCATGCCGACCACCAAAGTGCAGGGCGGCGGGCTGTATAACGGCAACTACAACTGGTCCCTGACGCAGGATCGCCGCGCTTACCGCGTGGGCGACATCCTGACCGTCAAACTGGACGAATCCACCCAGGCCAGCAAACAGGCGCGGACCAACTTCGGCAAGAAAAATGACGTCTCGATTGGCGTGCCGGAAGCCTTTGGTCACTCCGTGGATAAGCTTTCCGGCTCCATCGACGGCAGCCGCAACTTCAACGGCAACGCCACTTCCCAGCAGCAAAACAGCCTGCGCGGAGCCATCACCGTGGCGGTCTACAAAGTGCTGCCCAACGGCGTGCTCGCCGTGCGCGGTGAAAAATGGCTGACCCTTAATCAGGGCGATGAATACATGCGTGTGACCGGGCTGGTACGCGCGGAAGACGTTGAACGCGACAACTCAGTCTCCTCCCAGCGGATCGCCAACGCGCGTATCTCCTACGCCGGACGCGGAGCGCTCAGCGACTCCAACTCCGCAGGCTGGCTGACGCGCTTCTTTAACCATCCGCTGTTCCCGATTTAATGGAGTCTGCCATGCGTAAAGCGATGCTATTTCTGATGCTGCTGTGGACGACGGCGGCAACCGCAGAACGACTGGGAAATGTGGTCGATATTCAGGGCGTGCGCGGTAACCAACTGGTGGGATACAGCCTGGTGGTCGGCCTCGACGGCACGGGCGATAAAAATCAGGTGAAGTTCACCAGCCAGTCGGTGACCAACATGCTGCGCCAGTTTGGTGTTCAGCTGCCGACCAAAATCGATCCAAAAGTGAAAAACGTTGCAGCCGTGGCGATCAGCGCCACGCTGCCGCCGGGCTACGCGCGCGGGCAGAGTATCGACATTACCGTCTCGTCCATCGGTGACGCGAAAAGCCTGCGCGGCGGCACCTTGCTGCTGACGCAGCTGCGCGGAGCAGACGGTGAAGTCTACGCCCTGGCACAAGGGAACGTGGTGGTCGGCGGTGTGAAAGCCGAAGGCAACAGCGGGTCGAGCGTCACCATCAACACCCCGACCGTGGGCCGCGTGCCGAACGGAGGGTCCGTCGAGCGCGAAGTGCCGTCCGATTTTCAGCAGAACAACCAGGTGATTCTCAACCTTAAGCGCCCGAGTTTTAAAACTGCCAACAGCGTGGCGGTGGCGCTGAACAGCGCCTTTGGCTCCGGCACGGCGACGGCGCAGAGCGCCACTAACGTGGTGGTCAACGCTCCGCTGCCGGCGGGCGAGCGCGTGGCGTTTATGTCGATGCTGGAAGATGTGCAGATCAACGCCGGTAAACAGCCGCCGCGCGTGGTGTTTAACGCCCGCACCGGCACCGTGGTGATTGGCGATGGCGTGGTGGTTCGCGCGGCGGCGGTGTCGCACGGCAACCTGACCGTCACCATTCGTGAATCGTCGAACGTTAGCCAGCCGGGCGCGTTCAGCCAGGGTCAGACGGTGGTCACACCGCAAAGCGACGTCGATGTGAATCGCGGTAGCGGCCAGATGGTGACCATTGCAGCAGGCACCAGCCTGCGCAGCATCGTGAATACCATTAACAGCCTCGGCGCGTCGCCGGACGACACCATGGCGATCCTGCAGGCCCTGCATGAAGCAGGCGCGCTGGATGCCGAACTGGTTGTGATTTAAGGAGAGACAATGCTACAGGCGATCAAACCCCAGACCAGCGTGCTGCCCGGCGATTTTACCGGCCAGGTAAAACCGCAGAATCTGGAACAGGCAGCGGAGCAGTTCGAAGGTATTTTCCTGCGTTCGATGCTCCAGCAAATGCGAAAAGCCTCCGAAGCGCTGGTGGACAACAACCCGTTCGACAGCAAGCAGCAGCGCATGATGCGCGATTTTTACGATGACAAGCTGGCGTCACAGCTGGCTTCCCAGCGCAGCACGGGCATCGCCCAGATGATCATCACCCAGCTCGGCCCGCAGGAGAGCGCGCCGCTTAAGAATTCGCAGGGAATGGTCGCTTTACAGGAACATCCGAAGACATTAACGCCCCCCGTCGTCCCGGTAATACGTCGCGGGCAGGAGTAATCCATGAACATGATTAACATTGCCTTTAGCGGCTTGCAGGCAGCGCAGTTTGGGATGAGCGTGACCTCCATGAACATCTCCAACGTGCTGACGCCGGGCTACAGCCGTCAGGGCATTATCCAAAGCTCCGTGACGACGATGGGGCCGGGCGGTATGTCCGCCGGGGCGGGTGTGCAGGTGGACAGCATCCGCCGGATTTCCGATCAATATCTGACGGGCCAGGTGTGGCAGAGCAACAGCAAAGCTAACTACTACGGCATTAACAACCAATATCTCAGCTCGCTGGAAAAGGTGATTGGCACGGATTCTACCAGTCTCGGCACCGGGCTGGACGATTTCTTCTCGGCCCTCGGCGCCTTAACTGCCGGGCCAGAAAGTGAAGCCAACCGCCAGCAGTTACTGAACCAGGCGCAATCCCTGGCGACCCGTTTCAACAACATGAACGACTTCATCAACAGCCAGAAAACCTCGGTCGGTAATCAGCGCAACACCATTGTCGAGCAGATGAACACCCTGACCACCGGGATCGCTGACTACAACAAAAAAATCATGGAGATGGACTCCACGGGCGGCAACAGCAACGTGCTGCGCGATCAGCGTGACGAGCTGGTGAAACAGCTCAGCACCTACAGCGACGTGAAAGTGGTGGAGGACAGCAACGGCAGCTACTCCGTATCGATGAAAAACGGCCAGCCGCTGGTGAGCGGCAAAGTGGCCGGACAGCTCAGCGCCAGCACCGATGCCAACGGTAACTCTGTCTTAACGCTGACGTTTTCCGGCAGCGATTTCTCGTTAAACCCGTCGACGGGCGGCCAGCTTGGCGCGCTGTACGATTACGAAACCGGTGAACTGGCGAACATGCAGGCCTCGGTCCAGGGGATGGCAGAAACCGTCGCCACGCTGTTTAACGATCAGCTGGCGCAAGGTTTTGACAAAAACGGTAATCCGGGCAAACCGCTGTTCAGTTTCGATCTCACCAATCCGGCGGGCATTTTGCAGGTCAACGATTTGAAACCCGACGAACTGGCGCTCTCCGGCAAGCCTGACGAGCAGGGGAATGGCGACAACCTTGAGGCACTGATCGATCTGAAAAATAAAAAGGTCGATATCGGCGGGATGGGCAACATGAGCCTGAACGAAGGGGCGGCGGCGATCATCTCCAACATCGGTATTGCCAGTAAACAGTCGCAAAGCGAGCTGGAAGCGGCGCAGGCGGTGTTTGACCAGGCACAGCTGCAGCGCAACAACCTCAGCGCCGTCAACCAGGACGAAGAGGCGATAAACCTGCAGGTTTATATGCAGGCGTATCAGTCCAACGTCAAAGTGATCGCCACCGGCAACCAGATTTTTACTGACCTGTTAGGCATGTTTTAAGCGGCGTTAAGGAACGAATTTATGCGAATCAGTAGTCTTTATAATTCCGACGCCATGCTGGCGCAGCTTGGCGTTAACGGCACGCGCATGAGCAAGCTGATGGAACAGATGGCAACCCAGAAACGAATCAACGTCCCGTCGGACGATCCGGTTGCCGCCACGCGTCTGGTGCAGCTGAACCGCGAGCAGTCGGCCATTAAGCAGTATCAGAGCAACATCTCGCGCCTCAGCGGATCGCTCGCGAGCCAGGAAGCGCACGTCAGCGCGATGAGCAATCAGCTGTTGTCCCTCAACGATAAACTGCTGGCGGCGGCCAACGGCACCCACAGCAGCGAAGATATGAACGGTTTTGGCACCGAACTGTCGTCGATGCTGGACTCGCTGGTGGCGTCGATTAACGCCCAGAATGAGAGCGGCAGCTATCTCTTCTCCGGCACCAAAACCGATGCCAAACCGGTGGTCTGGGACGAGGCGCAGGGGAAATACGTTTATCAGGGCAACGACGGCTCGCGAGAAACCACGGTGGCAAACGGGGTGAGCGTGACGGAAAACACCAACGTGGTGCAGGCGTTTGGTAACGGCAGCGATCTGGAGATGCTGAACAAGCTGAAAGCCCTGAGTGAGAAGATGCAGGACCCAGACATTCCGGTCAGCGATTATCAGGATGAGATGCAGGAAATGCTGACGCTCTCCTCCGACACGCGCGACAAAGTGGCGGCGATGTTTACCGATCTGGGTGGGCGTCAGAATCGCCTGACGATGCTCGGCGATGCCCACACGGACGTCAGCACCGCCAACGATCAGGTGGTGCGCGACCTGTCGGATACCGACTGGGCGACCACCAGTATCAACCTTCAGCTGTACACCAACTCCGTGCAGGTCACTAACAAAGCGTACAGCATGATCAGTCAGCTTTCGCTCTTCAGCATGTTGTAATGGTTATGCAGGTAGGATTAAAAACCACCACTGCCTCCAGCACTGCGTCCGCCGTCCGGACGCTGCCGGGGGCACCGGCCCAGATTGCCCGAACAGAACGCGTCGCCACCCCGAATCGTGCGACGCCGCCCTTTCCTGAAGCGGCGCTGTTGTCGCGCCGTCCGCTGCGCTATAACGTGCAGCTTAATCAGCAGCTGACGGCGGTTCAGCAGGCGGATAATTATCTGTCAGAAACCGAAACCCAACTGCTGGTGCTGCGCCATCAGAACGGCTCTGCGCCGTCAGGGCTGAACACGTTGCTGAATCAGCGCGGAAAGCTGTCGGGCGGTACGATCGATCGGAACTTCAACATCACGCTCCAGCAAAAAAGCCAGGTCACTTTCACCCTGCCGGGCGTGGAAAAACTGCTGGAGCAGCCGCAGGGTGAGACGCTGGTATTTCAGCTCGGCGGCGGCCAGCGCGAACTCACCGCCGTGGCGCTGCCCGAGCAGGCGTCTCCGCGTCAGATCCTGGCCCATCTCAATGTGGGATTGGGTCGCCTGGGAATCAACGCGACGCTCGCCCCTGAAGGGAAAGTCGCTTTCCAGGTCGACGAAGCGCGCTGGTCGCGCGTCAGCCAGCATCTTAGCGTGCGCGGCGAAGGGCAACATTTCCCGGCGGATGCCTTTACCCTGCTGGCTCCGCAGGCAGAAACCAGCCGCGAAGACGAAATCAGCCAGCTGGCCCTCCGCTGGGAGCGCGGCGACAGTAAAAAGCTGCAGCAGACGCTGGACCAAATCACCCGCGAGCGCAGTAAATTGCATTTTCACCAGGATCGCGTTTCGACGCGGATTCAGGATATGTCGACGGTTTATACCCCAGGCGAGGCGCTCGAAACGGCGCGTGCGCTGGGTGATGCCCTGGCGGGGAGCGGTAAGCAGTTTGGCCTGCTAACGCAAGCGCTGGCGGCGCAAGGGAACGTTCATCAGGTGACGGTGAAGAATTTATTAGGCTAGCCCTGCGCGGTCATCTTCTCTCCTTGCGGGGAGGAGATGACCTGCGACTCAGGTTTTATACTCTCTCTTTATTTTATTTATTCCTACCACATAGCATTCCTTCATTTTCGTTTTACTTTCTGTTTTCATGATCTCAGCTGCGATATTGTAAAAATAAAAAAGACTACACTGCTGCCCAGCATAATTAATGATTGCAATATATTTTGTTGAAAAATGATAAGGACATCATTAAGTGAGCAACGTTATCTATTTAACGCTGACGGGTGAGCGTCAGGGGGAAATATCCGCAGGCTGTGGAACAGAAAAATCTATTGGTAATCGCTTTCAGTATCGCCATGAAAACGAAATTCTGGTTTATCAGCTCTCCTCCAGCAGCGTCAGCACCGCTGGCGGCGTGCATCATCAGGGCCTGCGCTTCACCAAACCCACCGACAAAAGCTCGCCACTCCTGACTACCGCCATTAATGAAAATGAAAAACTGCGGCTCAGTTTTGATTATTACCGTACTAACCGCTTCGGCCGTCAGGAAAAATATTACCATATCGAACTGCGCGGGGCGTCGATTCAGGGGATATCCAGCTCGCATAAAAAAGACAGTCTGGATACGGAAAGTATCACTGTGAATTATGAATATATTCGTAGTAAACATCTTATTGCGAATACGGAGTTCAGCAATCTGCTCCTGCCTGACGCCTATAACCAACTGTTTCCACCCGATGAAATAAAACAACCTGAAAAACGCAATATTGCTCTGACCCTCGGTGTGTTTTTTGATGGAACCGGTAATAACGCCGTGAACACGCAAAACATGCTCGCCGCCTGTACCGCCGCGCACTTTGACATTTCTGACCCGGATGCAGAAAGCATTCTTGCCCGCATGGCGCAGGAGCAGATGGGCGTCTCCGGCACAGGGGCCACCAGCTATACCGGCGGGTATACCAATATTCACTGGTTAAATACGTTGTACAAAACGGATCTCCCCATTGAATCAGGGCAGGCGCAGGCGGCCATTTATGTGGAGGGGATCGGCACCGAAGCCGGCAGACCGGACAGCATGATTGGCCTGAGTTTAGGCGTCGCCGATACGGGGGTGATCGCGAAGACGGACCTTGCGATGAAGCAGATTGCCGGGACACTCAAAAAGTTTTTTGATGATATGAGGGAGTTTGCATCCGTCCCCTCTTTGAAAGTGACTGAATTCCAGTTCGATATCTTCGGTTTTAGTCGCGGTGCAGCGGCGGCACGCCACTTTGCCAATCGCATTCAGACGGAAGATCGGGACATTATCAATGCGATTCGCTACGGGATGAATGATGTCGAATACGCTGGCGCACCGGCCGGGAAAACGCGATTTATCGGTATTTTCGATACCGTCGCCGCCATTGGGACACCGCAAAATGGTCTCAACCCGCACACAGCGAATACCGGTGACGTGAATATCGTGTTGCGTCCCGGCGTGGCGGAGAAAGTCTTCCATATCACGGCGCAGCACGAGTGCCGCTTTAACTTCGCCCTGAACAGCGTGCAACCCGCGTGGCCGGAGCTGGCTCTGCCCGGCGCACATTCCGATATTGGCGGCGGCTACCTGCCTGCGACACGGGAAAACATCTACCTGACCCGACCGGAAGCAGTAACCGTGCCGCTGGATACCCCGCTGGCGGATACGCGAACTTACAGACATGCCATGGAACAGCTATCGATACTCGAATCCTCTGCGGTCGCGGCACCGCTCATTCGCACTAATGACATTACTGCTGACACCTGGGAGGACACGAGAATGCCCGTCCATCCAAGAGACGGGATGCAGAAGCGCGCATTTGCTGCTCTGACAATGAAAAAACGGATCGTGAAGAACGACTGGTCGAAGGTGGTGCTGCGGGTAATGATCGATGCTGCGCAGGATGCGGGTGTGGTGTTTAAGCCGATAACGCATGAATACAGTGAATTAATTTTGCCTTCAGTTCTTTCACCTCTGAGTGAGAAAGCAATTGTATCAGCAGCCGCTATACGCTCAGGCATAACTGCAAATACTTTTACTCGTGCTGAGATCGATATCATTGCCCAGGACTATATACATTGTTCGGCAAACTGGAACAGCATTGTTTTTGATAGTACCAGAAAGCCCTACGGTGGCACCTCCGTGTCGGAGATCCTTAGTTTCGTAAACCGGCCAGATCAAAACTGGCAGAGGACAATCTACAACATGGATGGTAACCAGAAATGAAAGGTATTAAACAATTATTTTTCACCCTATTACTGACACTATCTGGGTGCCATTACAGCGATTCAACAACACCTGAAGCAACGGGTGAAATGCCTTATGGATTATGGGGCTTCGCTTTTTTTACCCCCAAGGATCTGCCTGCTCGAGTGACTTATGTCGGAATCATTGATGATAAAAAAGTCCTCTATTCGTTCAGAAATCTTGATAACACCGAGGATGATGACTCAAGTATAAATCGCTGGGATAAGCGATATATGCGCTTTGCACAGTTTAACAAAGCCCGTCATCCACCAGTCACTATGCTTTTTTGCTGGGACTCTATTATCGATAAAAAAACCTATGAAACACGGATCATCTTTCCAGAGACAGTACGGGAAAAAATGAGCGTATCGACGGGAGTGGATATGTTCGGCGACAAGGCGTGGTACAGCACGATGTTATTTGGCCTGGCGCCAGAAGGGAAGGTCAGAGTCTGGCTACAAAATAGTGGCGGCGGTGACAATTTGCCCGTAGAGCCAAAAAAAATCACCACGCTTTCCGGCGATAAGCTGGAGGTGTGTAAAGGCATTACCCTCGCCAATTTCGATTACAGCATTCCTGATGGCTACGACCAAAATATAAAAGACTTTATCAAAGGCAAAACCTATCCGTACGGCGAATGGTGAGGTTTAGATGAGTAACGCATTCAACATGGAAGGAATTAGAAATGAATTACGGAAAACGGTCTTTACTCGCTTTTGTACTGGTTTTATTAGGTTGCCAATCCGGTCAAATGATAACACCTGAAGAAACAGGTGAAATGCCCTATGGGATGGTTGAGTTCGCGTTTTTTACGCCAAAGGCATTGCCCGCTGATGTTACCTATGTTGCCATTATTGATGACATGAAAATAGTTTACTCATTCAAAAGCCTGGATAGCATTGAGGATAATTGGGCAACAGTAGGTACATGGAATAATAAAGTCAGACGACACGCACAGTTCAATAAAATCAGGCACCCGCCCGTTACAATGCTGTTTTGTTGGGACTCTGTTATTGATAAAAAGACTTACGAAACATATGTGATTTTTCCTGAATCCGTCAGGCAGAAGATGAGTGTATCAACAGGGATAGACAATCATGGTGAAAAAGCTTGGTTTAATACCTTACTGTTTGGTTTAGCTCCTGAGGGTAAAGTAAAAATTTGGCTCCATAACACTGCCAGCGGAAATGGTAGCAGCCCGGTAGAACCCGTAAAGATAACGACAGTCTCCGGCGATAAATTGGAGGGTTGTAAAGGGATAACTCAGCATTCGCAAGGTTACGAATATTCCAAAGAGACCGAAAAATTTATTAATGGGAAAGTTTACCCTTATGGTAAGTGGTGAGGTTTCTACGGGTAACGTATTAAACATGGACGGAGTTAGAAATGAATTATGGAAAACGGTCTTTACTCATAATGCTTCTTATTTTATCAGGCTGTCATACTGGCGAACCCGCATTGCCAGAAGAAACTGGCGCAATGCCATATGGGATGTGGGAGTTTGCTTTTTTTACTCCTAAAGCACTTCCCGCTCGAGTGACCTATGTCGGTATCATTGATGAAAAAAAGATCCTGTATTCCTTCAGAACGCTCGACAGTACTGAGGATAGTTGGGCAACCATCGGTACCTGGAATAACAAAGTAAGACGGCATGCCCAGTTCAATAAAGCTCGGCACCCTCCGGTCACAATGCTTTTTTGTTGGGATTCAATCATCGATAAAAAAACCTACGAAACGCGAGTCACGTTTCCTCAAAGTATCAGGGAAAAGATGAGTATTTCATTTGCGTTAGATCACCATGGTGAAAAAGCCTGGTACAACACGTTGGTGTTTGGTCTGGCTCCTGGAGGTAAGGTGAGGATTTGGTTACAGGATACCGTTGGGGGGAATGGCAACTTGCCCGTAGAGCCAAAAAAAATTACCACGCTTTCCGGCGATAAGCTGGAGGGGTGTAAAGGTATTACTCTCGCCAATTTCGATTACAGCATCCCTGATGGCTACGACCAAAATATAAAAGACTTTATCAAAGGCAAAACCTATCCGTACGGCGAATGGTGAAGCGGGTGGCCGCTGCCACCCTGCTTACTTCTTCAATGGATACAAAAATATTGCCCCACTTTGCCCGACCACCAGCTGCTGATTGCCGACAAACAGCGGCTGCATCCAGATATCAATGTGCAGCAGCATATCCACCAGACCATCAATCATCAGCCCTTTTTGCGCGGTGCTGTAGTAGATGGGGGTGTAGGCGAAAAACTGTCTGCCGTTCTGTTCGTTGATGCCGGTGAACTTTCCTTTCAGCACGAAGCGGTTGTCGTTCGGGCTGGTGATGGTCGTTAAAATCGAACCATTCACCGTCTGCATGTGCGAATCGTAAATCTCTTTTCGCATCGACATCAAATCGTAGAATCCCAGCTGTAAAAACCCCTCGACGTTAGACTGCGGGACGTTTGCGGTTTGCATGACTCGCAGCCCCGCAAAAGCGAGCGCCACAAGCAGAAAGCAGGACAGGGCCAGTTTCCAGTTAAGCGCAGGTTTCCATCTCACTGATTTTTCTCCTCGTCTCACGCAGTATCAGGTTGTTCAGTTGGGTCGGGTCGATGCGCCAGTGATAGATGGCCATCACCAGCTGTTTTTTGTCGCAGCGGCTATTCAGCGCAAAGGTGTAGTTCAGCGTTTGATCGATACTCTGGTAATAGACCGTCATGGTCATGGACTGGGTTTTGATCTGCTGGTTAATGGTATACAGCGTGTCTTTGATTTTGCTGTAAAAATCTTCTTTGCTCATCTCCAGGCGGTTGGACTCGGACAGCTCGTAAATATGAATGTTGCTGTAAACCGCGACTTCCTGCTCTGCCGCGACGATTTTTGGGCCCTGATTACCGGCATAGTGCCAGCCAAAGATCGCGCCAATCATGACGGTGACCAGCAGGGCCGCCAGGGTGATGAGCGGATGCTGAAACCGGGGTTTGGCCGGTACAATAACGGGGCGTTCAGCGGGAACCGCGATCTCAGTGGAGGGCGTTTCAATCACCTTAACGGGTTCAGAAACGATGTCCGGCTCGTCGGCAGCGTTGTGCTCAACGGTTGGGCTGAGCGTGGGCAACACAAAGCCATCGATCTCCGTGTCCGGCAGATCAATCTCTTCGCTCTCTTTCTCAACGAAACGGCACCACGCCTGCTCAAGCAAATACCCCTTTTTGGGGATTGTTTTGATAATTTTTTGTTGTTTGCCGTCGTCTTCTAAAGCGGAGCGTAAAGCATGGATGGCATTGGGCAGACTATTATTACCAATAACCCGACGCTCCCAGACCAGCGTCGTCAATTCTTCGCGAGTGAGAATTTTTCCTGCATTTTCAAGAAGTACATCTAATAGTTTTAATTGATATTCCCCCAGGCGTTTTCTTTCGCCCGTGACCATGCTTATGAGAGAGCCGGAGGGTAGATCAACTAACCAGTTATTAACGGTGGAATATTTTTTTCTCATGGCGACAGGTGACAAAAAGCCACTCCTGAATCAATTATTCATCTCCGCACCGAGCGAAAAAGTCGCGCAATGCTTAATGTAAATTAATCATTAATTCCGTTTAAAATTCATTTGAGAATTGCCGCGTGCCTGCGGAGATTATGCAAAAACGAGCGGTTTTACGACGTAAACAGGGATTTCGCTCTGCGGAACGGCATGTGCTTGCCGGTCATTTTCCGCCTTTTCCAGTATGAGATTAGGAAGTTTCTCTTCCTTGACACATTTTTACGCGATAAAACTGTGATGTGCAACAAATTATTAAGTTAATTCTCTAAACAACCATTAATGAGAATCGTTAAACGTTAATAGTGATCTGTGGATGTGTTTTATATTAATAGATTGTTCTTTTATGTGAATTTGGTGTTTTATTTTTTCCCGCCGATAAAATATTGTTACATTTGGATAAATGAATACATTAAATATTTTTAAGTTGCGTTTAAGTTAAGGAGAGAGTGTGTCGCATTGGTTTTTAATTTATCTTTCGCAATTTATGCGGTTATTACTCAGACCAGGCTTTTTCTTATAGACGTAATTTTTAATTTTTTTTCATCGCCGATTTAATTCTCCCTTTCAGTGTGTCGTTTTACTTGAGTACCAGAGAGAAGAGCCTGACAGACAGGTTCACAAGGAGATTACTAACATGGCACTTTCTATTTTCACTAACGCGTCTTCCATGGCTTCTACTAACGCACTGAATAAATCCAACAGCATGCTGTCTACTGCAATGGAACGTCTGGGTACCGGTAAACGTATCAACTCCGCAGCGGACGATGCAGCTGGCCTGCAAATCGCAACCCGCCTGCAGGGTCAGAGCAATGGTATGGCTGTTGCACAGCGCAACATCTCTGATGCGACTGCGCTGCTGCAGACCGCAGAAGGTGCTTTTGATGAAGTGAGCAACATCATGTACCGCATGAAAGACCTCGCAACACAGGCAGCGAACGACACGAACGGTACTGAAGATCGCGCTGCGCTGCAGTCTGAAATGGACGAACTGAACGCTGAACTGACCAACATTATGGACAACACCAAATACGCAGGCGAAAACCTGTTCGGTGCGAGCGGTAAATTCGCTTCTGCAATGAACTTCCAGATCGGTGCATCTGAAGGCGAGAAACTGACTGTAAACGTGAGCACAGAACTGACCACCGTGACCGGTTCCGGCGGTATGGGCGCACTGACTGCTTCTGGCGCGCTGACCACTGTTTCTGGCGCTCAGGCGATGATCACAAGCGTAGAAGGCGCAATCTCTGAAGTGGGTACCCTGCGTTCTAAACTGGGTGCAAACATCAACCGTCTGGGCCACACCGCGGCTAACCTGGCGAACATGAAAGACAACACCGACCTGGCGCTGGGTAACATCCGTGATGCTGACTTCGCGTCTGAAGCCTCCAGCATGACCCGTAACCAGATGCTGGCCCAAACCAGCATGTCCATGCTGAAGCAGTCCAACAGCATGTCCGGAATGGTGATGTCCCTGCTGGGCTAATCCCAATCCGTTCGATGAAAACACCGCTGTAAGGCGGTGTTTTTGTTTGCGGCCTTTCCCCTTCCTGTCTTTTCCCATTCGGGGAAAGTTGCCTTCCCGGTAAATCGTAACTAACTGAATTAACTAAATTTAAAAATTGGCACGATGGTTGCATTAACGGATCATGGTTTAGCAACAGGTGCGAATGGAGACAACTACTATGGCAGATTTCAGCAGCATAGATCCGACGACGCTGGCGCAGTCACTGGCGTCCTACGACATTATGTCGATCCAGAATCAGCTGAAGACCAAAACAGCCACGATGACGTCGCAGAAAAAAGCGCTGGACGCGCTTCGCACCGCATTAACCGATTTTCGCAGCGCCATTAAAGGGCTGAACAGTACCAATGACGGGATGTTGCAAAACAGCGCCACCGTCAACCGCGAAGGGATTGCGACCGTCACGGCCAACTCCTCGGCGGAGAAGGGCACATACAACATCGAAGTCGATCAGCTGGCGTCTGCCCATCAGATCGGTTTCGGCGATCTGACGGATGATGCCATCGCAAAAGCCTCAGGCACGATGGAGATCACCCTCGGCGAAGGGGCGGATGCGAAAACCATCAACGTTGATATGGACAGTATCAACAGCCTGAGCGATCTCACCAAAGCCATTAATGGCGATGAAAATAACCCCGGCGTCACCGCTTCGCTGATCCGCACCGACGGCAAAGTGACGCTGATGCTGAGCAGCGACGAAAGCGGCGCAGCCAATAAGGTAACTGTCGGCGGGACGGCAGGTTTTGACTCAGCGAACGCCAAAGAGATCTCGAAAGCGCAAGACGCCAAATTCCGCATGGGCGAAATGGAATTTTCCAACAGCAGCAACACGCTGGATAAGCTCATCGACGGCGTGACCATCGAACTGACGTCGAAGACCGAAGCCGACAAGCCGCTGACCATCACCATCGGCACAGATACAGCGGCCACCAAAGAGCAGCTGCAGACCTTCATTACCTCATACAACACCCTGCAGGACACGCTGCAAAAGCTAACCAAAAGCGGCAGCGGCGACGGTGAAGAGCGCGGTGCGTTTGCGGGCGATGCCACCATGGCCTCCCTCGATCGCGAGCTGAACGACGTGCTGCGCACCCAGTTTGGCGGCAAGCGGATGTCCGATTTCGGCATCACAGCGGATAAAGACGGCAAGCTGGAGATCGACAGCAAAAAGCTCGACGCCGCGCTGACCGCCGATCCGCAGGCGCTGACGGGCCTGTTTAACGGCAAAGACGGGCTGATCGCGGCGGTGGATAAATCCCTCGACCGTTACCTCAATTCGACCACCGGCCTGCTGAAAGGTCGTCAGGAAGTGCTCGACCGCCAGCAGAGCGATATCGACACCAAAACCGAAGCCATGAATTCGCGTTATGACTCCTCGTATAACCGCTATCTGAAGCAATTTACTCAGTTGCAGCAGGCCATGGCCCAGATGGAAAACACCAAGAGTATGTTTGGTTTAGAGTAAGGAAAACAGAGCTTTTATGTACGGGAACGAACAGCAGGGCTTCGGCCATTACCAGCAGTCCGACTTAGCAATTCAGGCGGCGGCAGCGAATCCGCATCAACTGGTTTTGATGCTGTTTAACGGCCTGATGGATGAACTGGTGCGGGCAAAAAGCCACATCGCGGCGCGTCGCTATGACCGTAAGGTCCAGAGCATTAACAAATGCATCGATATCCTGAATGCCCTGACCAGCTCGCTGGATTTCGACAAAGGGGGCGAGCTGGCGCTGAGCCTGGCGAACCTCTATGACTACTGCGTTTATCGTCTGTATGACGCCAGCCATAAGCTCTCCGTTGAGCACGTTGAAGAGGTGGAAGTGATCCTCCGCAACCTGCAGGACGGCTGGGAAAAAATGGGGCAGCAGAATGGATGATCTACAGGTTATGCGTTTTCTGGCGCGTTCCCTGGAGCAGGCGGCCAGTCAGCACGACTGGCCGAAAATGCAGGAGGTCGACGCGCAGATCGCTGGGCTGTTGATCTCCCTGCAGGGGCAGACGCTGACAGCGGAAAAACGTGAGGCGCTGACGGCACTGCGCACGGTGCATCAGCAGGTGAGCCAGTACAGCCAGCAGCAAAGCGATGAGCTGGCGCAGCAGATGGCCCGCGCGCGTCGCAACCGTGAAGGCGCAAGCGCCTACGCGCAGTTTGCCGATGTGGGAGAGAGAGGCTGATGAATCTGCTGCTCATGCCACTGACGTTAACACCTGCCACCCCGGAGCCGGGAGCCATTGCCCCGGCGCTGCCCGCGACGGACACAGCCTCGACGACGCTGCCGGGTGCGCCTGTCGGCGAGCCGGCGCCTGCGGCGTTCAACGACGCACTGCTCAATATCATCAATAACCTGTTGGGCGGTGAGAAAACGCGCGACACCACCATGGTGCTGGCGGGGCTTAAGACGGATGACGAAGACGACGACGCGACGACGGACACCGCCGACAGCGCACAACCGGCGCCGGATACGCTAACGCCACCGCAGGCGCTGCTGGACACCTTGCTGATGGCAAGCCAGATGCCGGTCAAAACGCTGAATGCCGCCCCGGCCGCACCGCAAAGTGGCGAAGCGCTAAAAATGCAGACGCTGTCGGCGGGGCTTATGCCGCAGGCCCACGCGTCACAACCGACGCCTGTGCCCGCACCATTACCTGTGGCGCAGGCGCAGGCAGTCGAGCATACCAAACCGCTCGCCGCCGAGGTGGTGAAAACCCTGGCTGACGTGCTGCCTGCCGCAGGGCAACCGGTCGCCAGCGGGCAGACATTCTCGACGGCGATGGAGAAGCAAACCGTGCATTTGCCGCCGGTCAAACTGGACGCAGACGAAACCAAATGGGCGCAGCAGTTGCACAGCGCGCTTAACGATCGGCTGCAGATTCAGGTCAAAAACCAGGTGCAGCACGCCACCATCCGTCTCGATCCGCCAGAGATGGGCAAAGTGGATATCTCGCTGCAGATCGAAAATGGTCGGATGCAGGTACACATCAGCGCCAGCAACAGCGAGACGGTGCGCGCGCTCCAGCAGATCAGCAATGAACTGCGCCAGAGCCTGACAGAACAAAACTTTGTCCAGGTGAACGTGCAGGTATCTACCCAGTCCGGACTGCAGCAAGGACGCGGACAGCAACTGCCATCCCAGGCAGACAGGCCTGAAGCAGGGGCAGAGATAGCCGCAGAGGACGCACACTCCACTGACGGTACAGACGATTCAGTATTACTTACGGTTTAACTTATGACTTTGAAGACTTTTTCTTTAGGGCTGGTGATTGCCCTGATAGCAGCCACTTTTGCCGCCGTACTGACCGTCATGGGCACGCATTTGCTCAGCCAGGACGAGCATAAACGCTCCATCATTTCTGATTTCTTCAGCTCGTCGAAAGAGAGCGTGGTGGAGTTTGTCGAAATCAAAAACGTGGTTGTGACCTTAAAAAGCCCCAGCGATTCCGAGCGCTATCTGCTGCTGGAGCTGGCCCTGACCACTGATTCCGCCGCTGATACCAGCCGCGCGGAGGAGATGTCTCCGGCCATTCGCGGCGCGACGGTCAATGCCCTCTCGGCGATGGACTACGACGCGGTGCGTGAAATGAGCGTGGAAGCCCTGCGCGATAAGCTGATGAATGCTTACACGGCACGCTTTGAGAGCCTCAATACGCGTATGCCGTTTAAAGACGTCATCATCAGCAAAATGGTTTTCCAGTAAGAAACGGTAGTCGACTGACATGATGGATTTTATTGCGGATGACGCGCTGACCCCGGCTGATGAAGCGAAGTACATCAACGCGTACTTACCGCTTGTGCACCGGGTGGTGAAGCAGCTCTCCTGGCAAACCAGCAGCGTAATGGACAAAGAGGACATGGAGCAGATCGCCCTGATGGGTCTGCTGACCTCCCTGCGTCGCTACGGCCACCCCGATGAGCAGTTTGGCGCTTACGCGGCTGCGCGCGTGCGTGGCGCGGTGCTGGATGAGCTGCGCGAGCTGGACTGGCGTCCGCGTCGGCTTCGACAGAAGAGTCACAAAATCAACGATGCGATCCGCGACATCACGCGCAAGCTGGGGCGCACGCCGACGTTTGAGGATCTCAGCGAGCATCTCTCCATCACCGCTGACGAATACCACGAGTATTTACTGCTGGATTGCGCCAGGACGCTGGAAAGTCTCGATGAATTATTAGGTGAGGATGCGCTGCACGGCACCCTCAACACCCGCTCGCTGGAGGACGAAATGGTCACCAGCGGCACGTTAAAGGCTGCGCTGGCGAGCCTTGATGAGCGTGAACAACTGATTCTGACGCTCTATTACCAGCAGGAAATGAGTCTGAAAGAAATCGCGCTGGTTCTCGATCTGACCGAGGCGCGCGTCTGCCAGCTTAATAAAAAGATCGCTCAAAAGATCCAGTGTTTTTTCCAGAAGTGAAAGGTATATGCAAAAGTTTCTCGGTATTTTCATTATTTTTGCCTGCGTTGTCGGCGGGTTTCTGATGTCTGGCGGCCGTCTCGCCTCGTTCTGGCAGCCCGGTGAAATCATCATCATTTTAGGGGCCGGTCTGGGGGCGATGGTGCTCGCGAATCCGCGTCCGGTTCTGGCAGAGATGTATCGTCAGTTTCGCGGCATTATGCGCAAAAACGAGTACACGGATGAGTATCAACGCCAGCTGCTGATGCTGTTGTTTGAACTGCTGGAGCTGGTGCAGGACGGTGGTCTGAAGGTACTGGATGCACACATCGAAGTGCCGGAAAGCAGCCCGCTGTTCCAGAAATATCCGCTGATCCTGCAGAACAAAGCGCTGATCACCTTTATCTCTGACAACTTCCGCCTGATGGCGATGGGCAAGATCAACGAGCACGAGCTGGAAGGGATTCTGGAGCAGGAGCTGGTGGCGATGGAAGAGAACCTGCTGCAACCGTCCCGCTCGCTGCAACGTACCGCAGAAGCGATGCCGGGCTTTGGTATCTGTGCGGCGGTACTGGGGATCATCATCACCATGCAATCCATCGACGGTTCCATTGCGGTGATCGGCGTGAAAGTGGCGGCGGCGCTGGTCGGCACCTTCCTCGGCGTCTTCTTCTGCTACTGCCTGATGGACCCGGTGGCGAACGCCATGGAGCAGAACACCAAAAAACAGCTCGCGGTGATCGAGTGCGTGCGTACCGTGCTGGTGAATCACGTGGCGGGGAAGCCCACGCTGCTGGCGGTGGATGCCGGACGTAAAATGCTGCCGCTCGATTCGAAACCGACCTTCGCCACGCTCGACGGCTGGGTGAACCAGATGACGGGTGAATCCTGATGCGCGGCACACGCGGAAAAGAACATACCACCATCATCAAACGCTCCTCGCGCAAAAGCCACGACACCTTTCATGGCGGGGCGTGGAAGGTGGCCTTCGCCGACTTTACCCTCGCGATGATGGCGCTGTTTATGGTGCTGTGGATCATGGGCTCGGTGACGGAAGAGGAGCGCAAAGAGATCGTCTCTCAGCTCAACGGCGAGTCGATTTTTGAAGGCAACTCCCTGACGCCAATCACCCAGCCGCACGGCAGCGGCGGTAAAATTGCGGTCACGGAAAAACGCGATCGCGAAGCGAAAAAATCATCCGCAGAAAAACCGATGACTATTCAGGCGGGGCTGAAAGGCGAAAGCCTGGAGGACGTGAATAAGCGTTCCCAAAGGGAGATCGAAGATCTGGCGCGGATCATCATGAAGATCACCTCGGCCTACGATGCCCAGTCGAACCTGAAAATGGAGATCGTCCCGCAGGGGCTGCGGATCCTGATCACCGACGATCAGAAGCGCGAGATGTTCCAGCGCAGCAGCGCGATCCTGACGCCGTTCTTCACCCGTCTGCTGACGGAGTTCTCCCCGGCGCTCAACAAGATCGACAACAAAATCATTATCACCGGCCACACGGACGCTACCCGTTTCCGCGACCAGGATCTCTACAACAACTGGAACCTGTCCGGTGAGCGCGCCATGCAGGCGCGTAAAGTCCTGACCAGAGCCGGGTTAGCGCCAGGGAAAATTTTGCAGGTGAGTGGAATGGCCGATCAGATGCTGCTCGACCCGGAAAATCCGCTCAGCTCCTCGAACCGCCGCATTGAAATCATGGTGCTGACCCACTCGGCGAGCGAGTCGCTATACCAGTTCTTTGGTCAGCACGGCGAGAAAGTGATCAAGCCGATCATTGATAAACTCTCGCAGAAACAATAGACGATTGAGTGATGTTGACCTTTATCCCTTTCCCGATCTTGCGTTGTTTGGCGCTGGCTGCCGCGATGATGGTGGCCGGGACTGTTCATGCCGACGCCGCGCCGCGTCGTGAGACGGCCTCCGAAGAAGAGGCCGCCGCCAAAGTGCGGATGCGCAATCGCGCGGCGCTGCTGAAAAAAGCCCGCACCCGCATCGCCGTGGTGCCGGTGACGCCGGAGCAAAAGCGCAAGCTGAGCGAGGCGAAACGCCTTGAGCGCGTACAAAACCGCGAACAGCTGGCGATGCATAAACGCTGGCAGCCTGGAAAGCTCTCTACGGACATGATCTGGGAGCCGCTCCCCGGCGAGAAGATGAGCCCGCGCCTGCAGGCATCGCTGAAAAAAGTGATTCATTTGCTGCAAGAGCAGATTGGCAAACCCTACGTCTGGGGCGGCCAGACGCCGGAGCAGGGCTTTGATTGCAGCGGCCTGGTGTTCTACGCGTTCACGCCGGTGCTGAGCCGCAATCTGCCGCGCACCGCCAACGGTATGTATCAGGACCGCACGCTGAGACAGATAAAACAGGACAAATTGCGACGCGGCGATCTGGTGTTCTTCAACATCAACCAGCGCCCCGGCGCGGATCACGTCGGCGTCTATCTTGGGGACGGCAAATTTATCGAAGCCCCGCGCACCGGCCTGAATATTCGCATCAGCCAGCTTTCCGATAACTTCTGGCAGGACCACTATCTCGGTGCCCGCCGCATTTTAACTGACGAGGCTGTGCTCTGACGCGGCCCCCTTTTTCAGAACGATTGAGACATTTTCCATGACCCAGACTTGCAAAAAATTCGCCATCGACGACGGTTCCACTAACGTCAAAATCAGCTGGATTGAAAACGGCACCCTGAAGACCGTGGTCTCGCCAAACTCCTTCCGCAAAGACTGGAAGAGCGCGGCGCTGCTGCGCGGCCAGGCGGTGCACAACTACACCATCGGCACCACCAAATACACCTACGATGCCACATCCGATAAGGCGCTCTCCACCACCCATATCGACTATCAATATGACGATTTAAACCTGCTGGCGGTGCATCACGCCCTGCTTCAGACCGGGGTAACGCCGTGCGACGTAGAGGTGATTGTGACCTTACCGATCACCCAGTTCTACAAGCCGGACGACTGCCAGCGTAACGAAGAGCGCATCGAAGCGAAGCGCCAGAATCTGATGCGCGATATCACCCTGAACAAAGGCGAGCTGTTCCGCATCGTGGATGTGCAGGTGATGCCGGAGAGCCTGCCTGCGGCGCTGTCTCATCTGCTCAACTCGAACGTTAATGAATTTACCAAATCGCTGGTGATCGATTGCGGCGGCACCACCCTGGATATGGGCGTGGTGATTGGCGAATTTGACGATGTCTCGGCCATCTACGGCAACAACGAAATCGGCGTGGCGATGGTGACTGACGCGACGCGCAAACTGCTGGCCGCTGCCGACAGCGACTCCAGCTATCTGGTGGCGAATGAGCTGATCAAGCGCCGCCACGATCTTAACTTTGTAAAAAGCGTGATTAACGACGAATCGCGCATCGACGACATCCTCGAAAAGATTGAGATTAAAATTCAGGAGCTGGGCGATCAGGTCGCTTACGAAGCGAAAAAATTCGCCAAAAACCCGAACCGCGTTTACCTGGTCGGCGGCGGTGCGCACCTGATCGAAGGGGCGATTCGCGACGTCTACGCGACCCTCGGCGATCGCGTGGTGAGCATTGAAAATCCGCAGAGCGCCCTGTCGCGCGAAATCTGCCTGTACCACTCTGACGCCGGTGCGCAGACGGTCGAGGAGCCGTTAATGGCCGAGGTGGGTGACGATGCGTAAGGGACAGATTCGCCGCGTCAATCTGTCCCTGCACCTGACGCCAGACCAGTCGCGCGCGGATCTGCGCGCGATGCAGCAGCTGCAAAAGTGGCATCAGTCCATGGACAAGTCTGCCAGTATTGACGACACGAATATGGAGATCCGCGCGTTCCACCGTGACGTCTACCTGGCGGGCCTGCAGCTGCACCTGATGGACCCGTCCCTGTGCCACCATGTGGCGGAATCGCTGGGGCGCGAAACGCTAACGCTCGCGCAGCTGCTGGAGGAATTGACGCCGCAGGAGTCTGTGCCGGAAAAAGCGGTGGATACTTCCGCAGAGCAGCTGGCGCAGTTACAGATGATTCGTGACGAAGTTGCAGCCCTGAAGCCGCTGCTGGAGCAGCAGAAGCTGGTGTTACAGCAGTTACGAATGGCCGGGAAAACGGCGGCGGAACCTGAGCGTGCGGCGAGTGGCAAAGAGGAGCTGGAGTTGAGTCAGGTGGATGCGCCGACGGAGAAGATGAAGAAGGTGCGGCAGAAGGGAATTTTCTAGCAGCTTGTGCCTGTTATCCTGACCCTCTCTCTGTGTGAGAGGGCCGGGATGTGAGGACTAAACGCTCAGCGATCAGGTAATGACCATCGGCCAGTCAGGCGGGGTATGGCTCATCGCTTCGATCATCACCTCTTTCATGTTG
Organism: Lelliottia sp. 489; assembly: GCF_050435885.1. Classification (NCBI taxonomy): domain Bacteria; kingdom Pseudomonadati; phylum Pseudomonadota; class Gammaproteobacteria; order Enterobacterales; family Enterobacteriaceae; genus Lelliottia; species Lelliottia sp. 489. Next base: position 101,335 of record NZ_JBNDLC010000008.1, read on the forward strand.
CCCCAGATCGTCGCCACGTCCACCATGGTGATACCCAGTAATCCCGTCGCGAACCAGCATGCAGCGCCTACGCCCAGTAAGGTGCTAATCACCGCCAGCCCCGCAAGGTCAGATTTACGAAATTGAATGTTCAGCGTGCTGGCTAAAAACATCAAAACCGCACTCAACAACGGCCAGCGCAGTAAAACCATGCTGGTGGTAATGGTCGCCATAAACCAAATCCTCGAAAAGCGTGTGAACAACAATGAAACAGTGTTTCGCGTTACAGAATATGTGTGAACTATATCACATTTGTTCTTTTATTCGCCAGTCTCGTTGCGGCAAAAATGTGCGCTTTTTAACCCTTCTCAGGAAAAAAAGGGGGACGCAAAATATATCTTTGCAGACTAATCGTGATTTCATGTACGTCTTTATAACGAATTCATTGAGATACAAAAGTCTCTACAGCCAGGAGGGGTCTGTACAATATTTACAGTATTAGACCTATGGCTTATGCTTGAACGGACAATAAAATATACACAATTAATAATTCAGGTTACTGAATTCATTGCTTTTTATTCTCTGGTGTCACTTATTATTCACACACACATGCAATTTTTCACATATTTATGCGTTGCCTGGAATAAAAGCTCTCAATGAGATTATTCGAATCCTGAGTTATTCGTTGCGCCTGTTTTCTATGTTTCAACGACCTGCGAATAAACATGATGAAAGAGACATGCCGCGAAATTGTTAACGACAGCATGCAGGCTTTGCATGCTTTAGCAAAATTGATGCCGCTGTTAACGTCCCAGTGTTCGCTGACTGAGATGCTGGAAACGATCAACCGCTCGCTGGGTTCGGCGCTGGCGTGGGTGAGTGTGGATGATGATAGCGGCTTGCCGCGCGTGGTTTGCGCGGGTGATGTCACCTGCCACTCTTTTGAAGTGACCGATTTTCTTGCCAGCACGCTGATGAAGCGTCATCACCGCTCGTGGCGCGCAATTTACTGGAAAGAAAATATTGGCCGCTCGCTTTTTAACGCCCAGCATCCGGGTTATGTGCAATTACAAAGCGGCGTGTTATGCAAACTCTCTTCCCGGGATGGCAGCTGCAACGGCTATTTCTTCCTGGGTTTTTCGCAACGATTATGTGCATTACCGACGCTGAAAAATGTGGTGGTCGTACTGGTCGAGAAATTAAAAGATTATTTTGCCGATATGATTTCTCGCGAGCGAACGGCAAAAGAGATGCAGCTGGTGGTGACGCAATATAAAACGTTATTTGAACGCGCGCCGGTATTAATGAACTCTTTTGATCGGCGTAATCGCTGCGTACTGTGGAATATGGAGTGTGAAAAGATATTTGGCTGGACGATGGCGGAGATCAATATGTATCCCGATCCGCTGGCGCTCTTTTATCCCGACCCGGAAGTGCGGCAGCGGGTCCGCGAATCGGTCCATGTGTCGCCTCTGAAAGATATGTACGAGTGGCATCCGATCCGTAAAGACGGGGAAGAACTCACCATTCTGTGGTCGAACATTCTGCTGCCGGACGGCTCTATTCTGAATATTGGTCTGGATATCACCGAGCGTAAAAAAGCCGAGCAGCAGCTGGCGCTGAAAGCCACCACCGACGACCTGACCGGCTGCTTGAATCGTTCGGCGATTTTACAGGCGCTGCAGAGCGCTCTTGAGCGCAATCAAACGCGCGACAGCCCATTCTGCGTGCTGATGTTTGACCTGGATTATTTCAAGCAGATCAACGACGAGTGGGGCCATCAGATTGGTGATGCCGCACTGATCCACTTCTGCGATCGCCTGCGCGAGTTAAGCCCTGCACATTCCGCGCTGGGGCGGGTTGGCGGAGAAGAGTTTTTACTTCTACTCTCAGAGGCGGACTGTGAAGCGGCTATAGCCCTCTCGACAAAGCTGCGTGCAGCACTGCTGGAGCGGCCGATGTGGGTGGGCGATAAATCCCTGCTCCTCACCTTTAGCGCCGGAGTGGTGGAGGTCGGGCGTGGACAGCGCGATACCTCGTCGCTGCTTACCCGCGCCGACAAAGCTTTATATGATGCAAAACGAAGCGGCAGAGGGAAAACGGTGATTGCCATTGATTATTTATAAATCAATATCGGGGTAAGCCGTATCCAATAAGTCTGAAAATTCATGATCACGCTGAGCTTTTTTCATGCTGTCGTGAGTTTGGCTTAATCAATGATCCTCTGTTGTGTTATCTTAAAACTCACCGTTAAGTCTTGATATTTATTTTCCTTAATAAAAACGGCACGCATTCTTTAAGTTTGGCTTACGGACAAATAATATCGTCATAACCAAATATTGGGTTTCTGATGATAAAAGTCAGTTGCTAACTTCGCATGATTCATGCAACGTAATCACCTGTTTATCAAAGCATCCGGCCTTCATTACTACAGGCACACATATTGCAGGGATATAGGGCGGAAATGAATCGTAGCGCACGGCGCAAGGTGCTGAGGGTAGTCGGGATCATCATGGTAGTTTTGCTACCGGTGATGCTGGCGCTATGGTTTGCCCAGCTAAGAGCCGTCACCGAAACAAGCAGTCAGCTACGCTCCTTTGCGCAACTCGCTTTAGATAAAACTGAACTGGTAATTGAACAGGTTGAATTAGCCCGCGACGCCGCCGAAAAATATCAGGGCGAGATTTGTTCCCCCGCTCATCGGCAATATATGTTGAACGTTGTGCGTGGCCGTCTGTATGTGTCCGATTTAATTTATGCCGAAGGCCAGCAGTTTCTCTGCTCCACGGTAATGACTCCCGATAAGCCGTATCTGATACCTGACGCAAATTACAAACGAAAACCTGACGTCTCTATCTATTATTTCCGCGATACGCCCTTTTTTGCTGGTTATAAAATGACTTATATGCAGCGCGGGAATTATGTCGTCGTGGTCAATCCGCTCTCATACAGTGAAGTGATGTCGACAGATCACTCTCTGGCGTGGGGCGTATTTGATACGGTGACCAATGCCTTCTTTTCCGTCAGCCCACGGGCCAATATTTCTTTATTACACACGCTCGTCGGAAATGTGAGCGCGCCATTTCAAAAAGACGATCGTTTTTACACCATCGTCAGCTCAGCGAAACGGCCTATTGCCGCGATCGTCTCGACATCCAATACCCGTTTTTATGAAATTCTTTACCACCAGGCCACATTGACCCTGCCGCTGGGGATGATTTGCAGCATTATTATTTTGCTGGTTTGGTCGCGCACGCACCGTGAATTTAATTCGCCAGGACGGTTATTGCACCGCGCGCTCAATAAGCGTCAGTTGTGCGTTCATTATCAGCCGATCATTGATATTAAAAATAACCGCTGCGTCGGCGCCGAAGCGCTGCTGCGCTGGCCGGGGTTTAATGGCCCGGTGATGAGCCCGGCAGAGTTTATTCCGCTGGCGGAAAAAGAGGGGATGATCGAGCGCATTACCGATTATGTCGTCGAAGAGGTGTTTAACGATCTCGGTGATTTCCTCGGCAACAATCCGCACCTCTATATTTCGATTAACCTGTCGGCGTCGGATTTCCACTCGTCGCGCCTGATTGCCCTGATCTCGGATAAAGCGCGGCATTACTCCGTGCGGGCGCAGCAGATTAAAATTGAGGTAACGGAGCGCGGATTTATTGATGTGCCGAAAACCACGCCGGTGATTCAGGCGTTTCGCCAGGCGGGTTATGAGGTGGCGATCGATGATTTTGGCACCGGGTATTCGAACCTGCATAACCTCTATTCGCTCAACGTCGATATCCTGAAAATCGATAAGTCGTTTATCGATACCCTGACCACCAACAGCACCAGCCACCTGATTGCGGAACACATCATTGAGATGGCCCAAAGTCTGCGGCTGAAAACCATTGCGGAAGGGGTGGAAACGGCGGAGCAGGTGACCTGGCTCCTCAAGCGCGGCGTGCAATATTGTCAGGGCTGGCACTTTGCGAAGGCGATGCCGCCGCAGGAATTTATGACCTGGCAGCAACAGCCTGTCGGCGTGCTGATCCCGCGCACGAGTTAATTCAGCTGGTGGCGGTAGTCGCTCGGCGTGCGGTCGAATTCGCGACGAAACACCCTGGAAAACGTCTGCTGCGACACATATCCCAAATCCATCGCAATATCAAAAATCGGACGCTTGGTCGTGCGCAGAGCCTGTGCCGCCAGCAGTAACCGACGCTGACGAATGTAATCTCCCAGAGTCTGATGCATAACGGTGCGGAACATCCGCTGCAGATACCACTTCGAATAGCCCGACTTTTTAGCGACAGCGTCAATATTTAACGGTTGGTCGATATGTTCATCAATCCATTCAATCAATGTCTGAATAATTTGCTGATGCGACATAAGGTTGCCCCTCTTTAGATACAACTTTCTCTGTTGATTCGTCGTTTTCTCTGCGGGGGAGTATAATTCCTCAAGTTAACTTGAGGTAAAGAGGTTTTATGGAAAAGAGATTACCCAGAATTAAGGCGCTGCTGACGCCGGGGGAAGTCGCAAAGCGTAGCGGGGTGGCGGTCTCAGCGCTGCATTTCTATGAAAGCAAAGGCTTAATTAAAAGTATCCGCAACGGGGGCAATCAGCGCCGCTACACCCGCGATGTGTTGCGCTACGTGGCGATTATCAAAATTGCGCAACGGATCGGCATTCCGCTGGCGACCATTGGCGATGCGTTTGGCGTGCTGCCGGAGGGGCACTCCCTGAGTACGAAAGAGTGGAAGCAACTATCCTCCCAGTGGCGTGAGGAGCTGGATCGGCGCATTCATACGCTCGTGGCATTGCGCGATGAACTGGACGGGTGTATCGGCTGCGGGTGCCTGTCGCGCAGCGACTGCCCGCTGCGAAATCCGGGGGATACGCTGGGGGCGCAGGGGACCGGCGCGCGGCTGCTGGAAGAAGATTGAGTTCGCAGGGTTTATGTGCCGGATGGCGCAGTGCGTATCCGGCCACCAAATAACGCACAATCCTGTGGGCTGACTAAAATGTAGTAGCCACCCCAACGCAGAAAAAACTAAAGCGCCAGACTAAGGCGCTTTAGTTTATTCCCGGTCTTTGTCTTTCTCTCTATCCCGTTGGTACACGGGAGGGTTTCCCCCGACATCAACACCCCTCATGTCGAGCACGTTGGGGAGGTTCCGGTTTGTGTTGACACTTTAATTGTATGCAAAACCCGGTGGTTCGCCAGTGGCTTTGGTCAGAATCTCGCCAAAACTTTTTCGCCATGTTGTGCAATTTTCTATAGTTAGTTTGTATGAATCACAGGAGAAAACCATGCTGACGCTCCACCACCTGAACCAGTCCCGCTCCCAGCGCGTTATCTGGGCGCTTGAAGAGCTATCTGTGCCGTATCAGATTGTCCGCTACCAGCGTGAAAAAACGATGATGGCGCCCCCGTCGCTCAAAAAAGTGCATCCCCTGGGGAAATCGCCGGTGATCGAGGATAACGGCCTGATCCTCGCAGAGTCCGGCGCCATTCTGGAATATCTGCAGGAGACCTATGACACCGAGTCGCAGCTCAAGCCCGAGGGCGCGGCGGACAAAAATCAATACCGCTTCTGGCTGCACTATGCGGAAGGTTCCCTGATGCCGCTCCTGCTGATGAAGCTGGTGTTTGCCAGCCTCGGTAAGCCGCCGATTCCGTTTGGTATGCGCTCGCTTGGCAAAGTGCTGGGTGGGGGCGTACAAAAAGCCTGGCTCAATCCGCAGCTCGAAACCCACGCGCGCTATATCGAATCCCATCTCAGCGAACACCCCTGGTTTGCCGGTGAGCAGCTGAGCATGGCCGATATCCAGATGACTTATCCGATCTTCGCACTGCTGGCACGCGGTGGGATCGACAATCTTCCGCACACCCAGGCGTGGAAAAAAAGAGTGGAAATGCGTCCTGCCTGGCAACGCGCGATTCAGCAGGGTGGGCCTTTTGAGATCCCTGGCGGGTGACAGATTGTTATCAAATTGCGCATTCACGATAACGTTTGCGCATCCTCTGGTTATTTCTTCAGCGTCATAAGGGAATTTTAGCGAAAAACGATAAAGTTCAGTTGAAAAGGGCGTGGATTAGGCTAGATAATCGTTTGCCTTCAATTCACCACCCGTTTTGTCAGCGCGGAGCTAAACGTTTGCTTTTTTTGTGACGGCCCCTTTTCGTCGCAAACGCAGCACAAGGATTTGACGTTTCGCTGGCAGTGGAGTTGTCCACCACGCTGACAGGCGAATGATAAAAATTTCTCAGGGGATGTTTTCTATGTCTACGCCATCAGCGCGTACCGGCGGTTCACTCGACGCCTTGTTTAAAATTTCTGCTCGCGGCAGCACCGTGCGTCAGGAAGTTGTTGCAGGTCTGACGACGTTTCTGGCGATGGTTTACTCCGTCATCGTGGTGCCTGGCATGCTGGGTAAAGCGGGCTTCCCGCCGGCGGCCGTTTTCGTTGCCACCTGTCTGGTTGCGGGCGTCGGCTCCATCGTCATGGGCCTGTGGGCAAACTTGCCGCTGGCGATTGGCTGTGCGATCTCGCTGACCGCCTTTACCGCGTTTAGCCTGGTGCTGGGTCAGCACATCAGCGTGCCGGTCGCGCTGGGTGCGGTATTCCTGATGGGTGTGTTGTTCACCATCATCTCCGCCACCGGGATTCGTAGCTGGATCTTGCGCAACCTGCCGCAGGGCGTGGCGCACGGCACCGGTATCGGTATCGGCCTGTTCCTGCTGCTGATTGCGGCGAACGGCGTCGGTCTGGTAATCAAAAACCCACTGGACGGCCTGCCAGTGACCATGGGCCATTTCGCCAGCTTCCCGGTGATTATGTCCCTGATTGGTCTGGCGGTGATTATCGGCCTGGAAAAACTGAAGGTGCCGGGCGGTATTCTGCTGACCATCATCGGTGTTTCGATTGTCGGTTTGATTTTCGATCCGACCGTTCACTTCTCCGGCGTTTTCGCCATGCCGTCTCTGAGCGACGACCAGGGTAACTCCCTGATTGGTAGCCTGGATATCGTCGGCGCCCTGAACCCGATTGTTCTGCCAAGCGTGCTGGCGCTGGTGATGACCGCGGTGTTTGATGCCACCGGCACCATCCGCGCTGTCGCGGGGCAAGCGAACCTGCTGGATAAAGACGGGCAGATTATCGATGGCGGCAAAGCGCTGACCACCGACTCCCTGAGCAGTGTCTTCTCCGGCCTGGTCGGTGCGGCACCGGCGGCGGTGTATATCGAGTCCGCAGCGGGCACGGCGGCAGGCGGTAAAACCGGTCTGACGGCGATCACCGTGGGCGTGCTGTTCCTGCTGATCCTGTTCCTCTCTCCGCTCTCCTATCTGGTTCCGGCCTACGCGACCGCGCCTGCGCTGATGTACGTGGGTCTACTGATGCTGAGCAACGTGGCGAAAATTGATTTCGCGGATTTCGTCGATGCGATGTCCGGCCTGATTACCGCCGTGTTTATCGTGCTGACCTGTAACATCGTGACCGGCATCATGATCGGTTTCGCCTCGCTGGTGATTGGTCGTCTGGTCTCCGGTGAGTGGCGCAAGCTGAACATCGGCACCGTGGTGATTGCCATTGCGCTGGTGGCATTCTATGCGGGCGGCTGGGCGATTTAAGCCTGTCCGACGCCTTAAAACGGGTGGCTTAGGCCGCCCGTTTTCATTTTCAGACCCATTTCGTTGTCTTTTGCGTTACTCTGGAAGCGGTAGAATAGAAGCACGACGCTTCATGCTTATGCCTGTCATACGTTTAGTTGCACGTGCGTTGGCTGCGGTCATTCTCCCTCATCACTTACTTGAGTAAGCTCATGGAGATGCACTTACTGCCACCTTCTTTCAACTCGACTTATTTAGGGCATACACAATAAGAAACACGCAAACAGGGAACGCATGGAAATCTTCTTCACAATACTCATCATGACCCTTGTGGTCTCACTTTCCGGGGTAGTTACCCGCGTACTACCCTTCCAGTTACCCCTCCCGCTGATGCAAATCGCCATTGGTGCGCTGCTGGCGTGGCCGACGTTTGGCCTGCACGTTGAGTTCGATCCCGAGCTGTTCCTCGTGCTGTTCATTCCGCCGCTGCTGTTTGCCGACGGCTGGAAAACGCCGACGCGTGAATTTCTTGAACACGGGCGAGAGATATTTGGTCTGGCGCTGGCGCTGGTCGTCGTCACGGTTGTCGGGATAGGGTTCCTGATTTACTGGATGGTACCGGGCATTCCGCTGATACCGGCCTTTGCACTCGCCGCCGTCCTGTCGCCAACGGATGCCGTGGCCCTTTCCGGTATCGTCGGCGAAGGCCGGATACCGAAGAAAATCATGGGCATCCTGCAGGGCGAGGCGCTGATGAACGACGCCTCCGGTCTGGTAGCGCTGAAATTTGCCGTCGCAGTGGCGATGGGAACCATGATTTTTACTATCGGTGGCGCGACCGTTGAATTCTTTAAGGTGGCGATTGGCGGCATCCTGGCCGGGTTTGTGGTGAGCTGGCTGTACGGTCGCTCGCTCGGGTTCCTCAGCCGCTGGGGCGGTGACGAACCCGCCACACAGATCGTCCTGCTGTTCCTGCTGCCGTTTGCCTCTTACCTGATTGCCGAACACATTGGCGTATCGGGCATCCTGGCGGCCGTCGCGGCGGGGATGACCATCACCCGAGCGGGCGTGATGCGCCGCGCACCGCTGGCGATGCGTCTGCGCGCCAACAGCACCTGGGCGATGCTGGAGTTTGTCTTTAACGGCATGGTGTTCCTGCTGTTGGGCCTGCAGCTGCCGGGCATTCTGGAGTCCTCGCTGGTGGCGGCAGAAGCCGATCCGAACGTGGAAACCTGGATGCTGTTTACCGATATCGTGCTGATTTACCTGGCGCTGATGCTGGTGCGTTTCGGCTGGCTGTGGACGATGAAAAAATTCAGCCTGCGTTTTCTGCACAAGAAGCCGATGGAGTTTGGCTCCTGGACCACGCGCGAGCTGCTGATTGCCTCATTTGCGGGCGTTCGCGGGGCGATTACCCTCGCCGGTGTGCTCTCGATTCCCCTGCTGCTGCCGGATGGCAACGTCTTCCCGGCGCGTTACGAACTGGTGTTCCTGGCGGCTGGCGTGATCCTGTTCTCGCTGTTTATCGGCGTGGTGATGCTGCCTATTCTGCTGCAACACCTGGAGGTGGCCGACCACTCCCAGCAGCATAAAGAGGAGCGTATCGCGCGCGCGGCGACCGCCGAAGTGGCGATTGTGGCGATTGAGAAGATGGAAGAGCGTCTGGCGTCCGATGCGGAAGAGAACATAGATAATCAGCTGCTGAAAGAGGTGAGCTCGCGGGTGATTGGTAACCTGCGCCGCCGCGCCGATGGGCGTAACGACGTAGAAAGTTCGATGCAGGAAGAGAATCTGGAGCGCCGCTTCCGTCTGGCCGCGCTGCGTTCAGAGCGAGCCGAGCTTTACCACCTGCGTGCTACGCGCCAGATCAGCAATGAGACGCTGCAAAAACTGCTGCACGATCTGGATTTGCTGGAAGCCTTGTTGATAGAACAGTAGGGCGCGCGGCCTGATGGCGGCATCCATTCCCTCTCCCTTTCGGGGGAGGGGGAACACCCGCCGCAGGACTTACTCCGCTGCGACCCAAAACCCCTCGCAGCACGTCAGCCACGCCTGGGCGCTGTGCGACAAATAAACCCCTTCGCGCCAAATCATCCCCAGCTGCCAGTGCAGATCGCTCTCAAGCGGAATCCAGCGCAGCGTGTTCTTATCTAGGCGCTCGCAAATCGGCTGCGGCAAAATCGCAATCCCGACGCCCGCCTGCACCATGGCGGCAAGAAAATCCCACTGACCGCTGCGCACGGCGATGCGCGGTTTGACCTCGTGCTGATGAAAAAGCTGCATCAGCTGGCGGCTCAGGGCGAAATCCTCGTTGTAAATCAGCAGAGGATGCTCCGCCAGCAGCTCGGGTTTTACCGTATCGATCTGCAGCCAGTCGCCGGAGCGCGGGACCAGCACGCACAGGGGGTGGCTGAACAGCGGCAGCGTCGCCAGCCCGCTGTCCTCTTCGACTGGCAGGGCCGTCATCGCCAGATCCAGTTCGCCGTTCATTACCGCCTGTTGGACGGTCAGCCCGCCGAACTCTGAGATCTTCAGCTCTACGCCGGGATAGCGCTGGCGATAGAGGCTGATCGGTCCGGCCATCATCATGCCGACCATCGGCGGAATGCCTAAGCGCAGCAGGCCCTTGTTCAGGTGGTTAATATCGCCAAGCTCGGCTTCCAGCTGGCGGAACTCGGCCAGAATCGCCAGACCGCGCTCAAACACGACGCGCCCGGTGTCTGTCAGCAACAGCTTGCGGCCATCGCGAATCAGCAGGGTACAGTTCAGTTCATCTTCGAGATTTTTCAGCATTTTGCTGATGGTGGGCTGGGTGACAAATAACTTCTCCGCTGCGCGGGTAAAACTCTGCTGGCGAACCACTTCGACAAAATAGCGCAGCGTTCTTATGTCCATGATTATTCCTCGAAACTATACCTTTGATGATTTTAATTCATTTCTGTCCACTCCGTGTGGTCACTATACTGGCGCCTCGTCTCATTTCTGAGGAATTCCCCCATGGCCGTGGCGTTAGGTCGTGTTACGCCTGCTGTTGTGCAACGGCTCCAGGTACCGGTTCAGGTACTGCTTTATGCCGCGCTGTTTGTTTTCGCTGAATATCTCGTTACCTGGCTGCATCTCCCGCTGCCCGCCAATCTGGTGGGAATGGTACTGATGCTGACGCTCATTCTGTGCCGCGTCATCCCTCTGAACTGGATCCGCGCGGGCTCTCGCTGGCTGCTGGCGGAAATGCTGCTGTTCTTTGTTCCGGCGGTGGTGGCGGTGGTGAACTATGCGCAGCTGCTGATGGTCGACGGCTGGCGGATTTTTGCCGTCATCGCCCTGAGCACGCTGATGGTGCTCGGCGCAACGGGATGGGTGGTGGATAAAGTCTATCGCTATGAGATCAGCAGGCAGAAGCATGACTAACTTTCACATCAGCGTGCTGTGCCTGGTGGTCACGCTGGTGATCTATTTTGCCAACAAACGCCTCTATCGCCGCTTTCACGCCCTGCCGCTGATGCCGCTGGTCTTTACCCCGTTGTTACTGGTGCTGATGCTGATCTTCGGCCACATCTCCTGGCAAAACTACATCGGTGAATCCCACTGGCTGCTGTGGCTGCTCGGCCCGGCGACTATCGCCTTCGCCGTGCCGGTTTACGACAATCTGGCGGTGATCCGACGCCACTGGATGTCCCTGACGGCGGGTGTTGTAACGGCAACAGTTGTAGCAGTGACCAGCTCTGTGTGGCTGGCACGCTTGTTCACTCTGTCGGATGAGATCCAGCGCAGCCTGGCGGTGCGTTCCGTCACCACGCCCTTTGCGCTTGCGGCGGCGAAACCTCTCGGCGGCCAGCCGGATCTGGTGGCGCTGTTTGTGGTCGTAACCGGCGTGTTTGGGATGGCGGTGGGCGATATGCTGTTTTTACGTCTGTCGATCCGCGAAGGGATGGCAAAAGGCGCCGGGTTTGGCGCGGCGTCGCACGGTGCGGGGACGGCGCGTTCTTATGAGATGGGTCAGCAGGAGGGCGTGGTCGCCAGTCTGGTGATGATGCTGTCCGGTGTGGTGATGGTGCTGGTTGCCCCGCTGGTGGCGTGGGTGATGTTCTGAAGACTCCCCGGCCAGCGTGACCGGGGAAAGTTAGTTCTTAATGCGCGCGGCCCTGATCGATCCCAAGACCCGTTTGTGAGCGAATAAACTGGGCGCGGAATTTGTCGCGTTCCAGATTTCCTTCCGGTGAATTATCGGTGGCCGAGAAGAACCAAATTCCGATAAACGCCACGGCAATGGAGAACAGCGCCGGGTATTCGTACGGGAAGATGGCTTTTTCGTGACCGAGGATCTGTACCCAAATAGTCGGGCCGAGGATCATCAGAATCACCGCCGTCAGCAGGCCCAGCCAGCCGCCAATCATCGCGCCACGGGTGGTCAGTTTTGACCAGTACATGGAGAGCAGAATGATCGGGAAGTTGCAGCTTGCGGCAATCGAGAACGCCAGGCCGACCATGAAGGCGATGTTCTGTTTCTCGAACAGAATGCCCAGCAGAATCGCCACCACGCCCAGGATCAGCACGGTGATTTTAGAGACTTTCAGCTCCTGACGCTCCGTTGCCCCTTTACGCCACACGTTCGCATAGAGGTCATGAGAGACCGCCGATGCGCCTGCCAGGGTCAGGCCAGCAACCACCGCCAGAATCGTGGCGAACGCCACGGCGGAGATAAAGCCGAGGAACAGGTTGCCACCCACGGCATCGGCCAGATGTACCGCCGCCATGTTATTGCCGCCAATCAGCTGTCCCGCCGCATCTTTAAACGCCGGATTCGCCCCAACCAGCATGATCGCGCCAAAGCCGATGATAAAGGTCAGAATGTAGAAATAGCCCATAAAACCGGTGGCATAGAAGACGCTTTTACGCGCTTCGCGAGCGTCGCTGACGGTAAAGAAGCGCATCAGGATGTGCGGCAGACCGGCCGTACCAAACATCAGACCGAGACCGAGCGACAGCGCGGATATCGGGTCTTTCACCAGCCCCCCTGGGCTCATGATCGCTTCCCCTTTCGGGTGAACCGCCATTGCTTCGGTGAACAGGTTGTTGAAGCTAAAGCCGACGTGTTTCATCACCATAAAGGCCATGAAACTTGCGCCGAACAGCAGCAGCACGGCTTTGATGATCTGCACCCAGGTCGTGGCGAGCATCCCGCCGAACAGAACGTACATCACCATCAGCACGCCTACCAGCACCACGGCGACGTGGTAGTTCAGGCCAAACAGCAGCTCGATTAATTTGCCTGCGCCCACCATCTGGGCAATCAGGTACAGCGCCACCACCACCAGCGAACCGCAGGCGGAGAGGGTACGGATCGGGCCTTGCTTCAGGCGATACGAGGCCACGTCAGCAAAGGTATAACGCCCGAGGTTACGCAGACGCTCAGCGATCAGGAACAGAATAATCGGCCAGCCGACGAGGAAGCCGAGCGAGTAAATCAGACCGTCGTAGCCGGAGGTGTAAACCAGCGCGGAGATCCCGAGGAACGATGCGGCTGACATAAAATCGCCCGCAATCGCCAGCCCGTTCTGGAAGCCGGTAATGTTGCCACCCGCCGTGTAGTAGTCATTACGCGAGCGCACGCGTTTCGACGCCCAGTAGGTGATGTAGAGGGTCAGCAGCACGAAAATCAGGAACATGATAATCGCCTGCCAGTTGGTCGGCTGGCGTTGGACGTCGCCGGTCAGGGCATCGGCCGCATGCGCCGCAAAAGGCAGTGTGGCGGCTAGCGCCGTCAGAACTCGCTTCATGATGCTTTTACCTCACGCAGTACTGCTTTATTGAGACGATCAAATTCACCGTTCGCGCGCCAGACGTAGACGCCGGTCAGCACGAAGGAGATGACAATCACACCGATGCCGATGGGAATCCCGCGTGTGACGCTGGTTCCGGCGTGCAGGGGCGTGCCCAGCCAGTGCGGGGCAAAGGCGATTAGCAGAATAAAGCCGACGTAGATAATCAGCATGATGATGGAAAGGATGAAGGCAAACCGTTGCCGTTTTTCGACGAGCTCCCTGAAATGCGCACTATTTTCTATCTGCTGATAAATATCAGTATTCATCACAGAACTCTCCAGAGTATTGGTGTAGGGAAGGGCGTTTTTATTATTCCCTCTCCCTGTCTGGGAGAGGGTTAGGTTGAGGGGAACTCAGTTACGAAGGCATTGCGATGGCCTGCTTCTCTTCGAGCAGTTTGTCCACCACGCCAGGATCGGCGAGCGTTGAGGTATCACCGAGGTTACTGGTGTCGCCCGCAGCGATTTTGCGCAGTATGCGGCGCATGATCTTGCCGGAGCGGGTTTTCGGCAGCGAGTCGGTCCAGTGCAGCACGTCCGGTGTGGCGAGTGGGCCGATCTCTTTGCGCACCCAGTTACGCACTTCGGTGTACAGCTCAGGCGTCGGCTCTTCGCCATGGTTCAAGGTGACGTAGGCGTAAATCGCCTGGCCTTTGATGTTGTGTGGGATCCCAACCACCGCCGCTTCGGCGATTTTCGGATGGGAAACCAGCGCCGACTCAATCTCAGCGGTGCCCAGACGGTGGCCGGAGACGTTCAGGACATCGTCCACGCGCCCGGTGATCCAGTAGTAGCCGTCTTCGTCACGGCGCGCGCCGTCGCCGCTGAAATACATGTTTTTAAAGGTCGAGAAGTAGGTCTGCTCGAAGCGATCGTGATCGCCAAACAGGGTACGCGCCTGGCCCGGCCAGGAGTCGGTGATCACCAGGTTGCCTTCGGTCGCGCCGTCGAGCGGGTTACCTTCGTTATCCACCAGCGCAGGCTGCACGCCGAAGAACGGACGAGTCGCGGAACCGGCTTTCAGCGGGATTGCGCCCGGCAGCGGAGTGATCATGAAGCCGCCGGTTTCGGTCTGCCACCAGGTGTCCATCACCGGGCATTTTTCGTTGCCGATTTTCTTCCAGTACCACTCCCAGGCTTCCGGGTTAATCGGCTCTCCTACGGAGCCAAGAATGCGCAGGGATGAGCGGTCGGTGCCTTCGATGGCTTTGTCGCCTTCGGCCATCAGCGCGCGGATCGCGGTCGGCGCGGTGTAGAGAATGTTGACCTTATGCTTATCAACCACCTGACACATACGGGCAGGTGTCGGCCAGTTCGGAACGCCTTCGAACATCAGTGTAGTCGCACCGCAGGCCAGCGGGCCGTACAGCAGATAGCTGTGGCCGGTGACCCAGCCCACGTCGGCGGTACACCAGTAAACATCGCCCTGGTGATAGTCGAAGACATATTTAAAGGTCGTGGCCGCGTAAACCAGATAGCCGCCGGTGGTGTGCAGCACACCTTTCGGCTTGCCGGTCGAGCCGGAGGTATAGAGGATAAACAGCGGATCTTCCGCGTTCATCGCTTCGGGCTGATGCTGGTCGCTGGCTTTTTCAATCAGGTCGCTCCACCACAGGTCACGCCCCTCTTTCCACTCGACGTTGCCGCCGGTGCGCTTAAGGACGATGACGTTGCTGATGGTTTTGACGTTCGGGTTTTTCAGCGCTTCGTCGACGTTTTTCTTCAACGGAATGCCGCGACCGGCGCGCACGCCTTCATCGGCGGTGATCACCAGTTTTGAACTGGAATCAATGATGCGCCCGGCAACGGCTTCCGGCGAGAAACCGCCGAAAATCACCGAATGTACGGCACCGATGCGCGCACAGGCGAGCATCGCCACAGCCGCTTCCGGCACCATAGGCATATAGATGGCAACCACATCGCCTTTTTTTATGCCCTGCGCTAACAGCACGTTGGCAAAGCGGCAGACGTCGCGGTGAAGTTCTTTATAGGTGATGTGTTTGCTCTGCGAGGCGTCATCGCCTTCCCAGATAATGGCGGTCTGATCGCCGCGCTCGGCCAGATGGCGGTCCAGGCAGTTCGCGGCCAGGTTCAGGGTGCCGTCTTCGTACCATTTAATCGAGATATTGCCTGGCGCGAAGGAGGTGTTCTTCACCTTCTGGTAGGGGGTGATCCAGTCAAGAATTTTGCCCTGCTCGCCCCAGAAGGCATCAGGGTCGGTGAGAGATTGTTGATACTTTTGCTGGTACTGCTCCGGATTTATCAGGCAACGGTCCGCAATATTTGCGGGAATGTCATGTTTGTGAATTTCGCTCATGGCTTTTGTTCTCCTTTTAGGATGTTAATAATATGTCGCAAAAACGTTAATTGTAGGGGCTTTGGTAGCTTTGTTTGTTATTTGGGCGACAGATCACGCAATAAATGAACAGGTGAAAAAAGCAGCAAATGAAACTTTGAAGGAAAATAATTTACACTGTCGATTATTCACAATTAGTTGAAAAAAACCGTTTTTATAACAAAAGGTTATTTATAAGAATTATTACAAATTAGCGTCCTATGACCTTTTTGCAGTGGAAAGCCTTGTTCTTTAAGGCTTGCGCAGCAGGCCATGCAAATGATACTGATACGGCGCGTTAAAAAACCCCATAAACCAACGCAACACAATTCATACCCTTTCAGTATGTGTCATTCCTGCCAGTGATGGGGGAAGGGCGCTTCATTGAGGAAGTCTGTTTTTATGAAAAACTTGAAAATCAGCCTCGCCTGGCAAATTTTGCTGGCCATGGTGCTGGGCATCTTGCTGGGCAGTTATCTGCATTATCACAGTGACGACCGCGAGTGGCTGGTGGCGAATATGCTGTCACCGGCGGGCGATATCTTTATTCACCTGATCAAAATGATTGTCGTCCCGATTGTGATCTCAACGCTTATCGTCGGTATTGCCGGTGTCGGTGATGCGAAGCAGCTCGGGCGTATCGGTGCGAAAACCATCATCTATTTCGAAGTGATCACTACGGTTGCTATCATTCTGGGTATTACGCTGGCGAATGTGTTCCAGCCGGGTGCCGGGATTGATATGTCGCAGCTGGCAACGGTGGATATTTCGAAATACCAAAGCACAACCGCAGACGTGCAAAGCCATGCGCATGGCCTGATGGGAACCATCCTGTCGCTGGTGCCGACCAATATCGTGGCGTCGATGGCGAAGGGCGAAATGCTGCCGATTATCTTCTTCTCGGTGCTGTTTGGTCTGGGCCTCTCTTCCCTGCCTGCCACGCACCGCGAACCGCTGGTGACCGTGTTCCGTTCTATCTCCGAAACCATGTTTAAAGTGACACACATGGTGATGCGCTACGCCCCTGTGGGTGTGTTCGCGCTGATTGCCGTGACCGTTGCGAACTTCGGCTTTGCCTCCCTGTGGCCGCTGGCGAAGCTGGTGATTCTGGTTCACTTCGCGATTCTGTTCTTTGCGCTGGTCGTGCTGGGGCTGGTTGCGCGTCTGTGCGGCCTGAGCATCTGGATCCTGATTCGCATCCTGAAAGACGAGCTGATTCTGGCGTACTCTACCGCCAGCTCCGAGAGCGTGCTGCCGCGTATTATCGAGAAGATGGAAGCCTACGGCGCGCCGGCGTCGATCACCAGTTTCGTGGTGCCGACGGGCTACTCCTTTAACCTCGATGGCTCAACCCTGTATCAAAGTATCGCGGCAATTTTCATCGCGCAGCTGTACGGTATCGATCTCTCCCTGTGGCAGGAGATCGTCCTGGTGCTGACCCTTATGGTGACCTCGAAAGGGATCGCAGGCGTGCCGGGTGTCTCCTTCGTGGTGCTGCTGGCAACGCTTGGTAGCGTCGGTATTCCGCTGGAAGGCCTGGCGTTTATCGCCGGTGTTGACCGTATCCTCGATATGGCGCGTACCGCGCTGAATGTGGTGGGGAATGCGCTGGCGGTGCTGGTGATCGCCAAGTGGGAACATCAGTTCGACCGCAAAAAGGCGCTGGCGTACGAACGCGACGTGCTGGGTCGTTTTGATAAGACTGCCGATCAGTAATATAAAAAGCCGGGGGGCGGTTTCGCCTGACCCGGCTCACTTTTTTAAGCGTGGGGAGTTACTCCCCGCTCAAGGCATCAAACTCTTCGCATCCGGTATCAAACCCTTCGCTACAGCTCAGATTGAACCAGTACAGCGCCTTCTGTTTGTTCGGGGTAATAAACCCTTTTTCGCCCTGCTGGAAAACCATTCCTGCCCAATATTCCGCGTAACCGGTTCGCGAAAGCGCTGAGCTGCGTTTGAACCACATTTGCGCCTGAGCATCGTCCTGAGCCATCGATACGCCGTTGGCGTAGATCAGCCCCAGCAGCATCTGGGCATCGACTGCAGAGTCGTTGTCGATATCATCCGTGGCGGTTTGCAGCAGTTTGATTGCCTGCGGATAGTCCGTTTTACCGGCCTGCGTATTTACCAGCAGGCGCGCCAGCATGATCGCCCCGCGTTTGCTGCCAGCAATGGTCGCCTGTTGCGCCAGGGTTTTGGACTGGGCGTAATCGGCATGCTTAAAGTGGATTTGTGACAGCAGCGCCACGGCATCGACATCGCCGCCTTTTGCCGCTTTCTCCGCCCACAGCGCAGCCTGCTGATCGTCACCTGCGCTGAAGTAGGTATCGGCCAGATAGTACTGAGCGCGCGCGTCGCCCGCTTCGGCCTGTTCTTTATATTGGCTACCGGGTTCGTCAGCGTGAGCAAACGCGGTAAAAAGGAAGAGCAACATCAAAAGGGTTTTCATGAGTTCTTATCATCCGGGTACATAGCGCGCAGTATAAGCGCGGTCAATGAAGAATAAAAAGGGTGCGTTAAGACCTCAACGTCCAGACAAGCCGGGCGGGTTTCCCCGCCCACAAAATCATCCTGATATACAGGCTAATTTTGCCGCCACTTCCTGATGTTCACTCTTTATTGTCAGCTCACAAAGTTTGCCGCGATTAATAAAGGTAAAAATCACGATGGTCAGGCAAATAATAAAAACAATGCCTAACACAGTTTTTAATGGCGTCATGCCTTTTACTCCTTGCATTTATAAGAATAAGAGGCTAACTTCAACTTGTGGGAGTTGATGTTGTTTTGTAGCCTCGGGTGAGTTTAACTTTCCCGGGGCTTTCAACTTTCTGCTCCTCACACATGCTCAAAACAGAAAGTCTTAAGCACCCGCCGCCATCTTATCCTTCTGAATTAAAATGCAAAGATGTAATTCCCGCATTTAAAAGTTGCATTGATTTCTGCGAGCTACATTCCAGAATAATATTGATAAAATTAATGCTAAATATACAAATAAAAATGGGGTGAATATCTCACCCCATTTATTCATTGAACATCTACTTATTTAACCCATTGCGCTTTCGCGTAGGCGGGCTTTCAGTTTCGTGTATTCATCAATCACATATTGCTCGGCGCTTTGCTGATCGGCAATTGGCTCCACGCGCACGGCGCAATATTTATACTCAGGTGTTTTGGTTATTGGGCTGAGGTTTTCCGTCACCAGCTCGTTACAGGCACCAATCCACCACTGGTAGGTCATATAAACCGCCCCTTTGTTCGGGCGATCGCTGACCTGTGCGCGGGTGATGATGCGGCCTTTGCGCGAATTCACCCACACCAGCGCTTCATCCTCAATGCCCAGACGGGCGGCATCGGCGGTGTTGAGCTGCGCGTAGCCCGGCTCGTCTGCCAGTGCAGCCAGCGCGGCACAGTTCCCGGTCATCGAGCGACAGGAGTAGTGGCCCACTTCACGCACCGTCGAGAGCACCATGGGGTACTCGTCGGTGAGTTTGTCGATAGGCGCCACCCAGTCGCAGGTGAAGAACTGCGCCAGCCCGTTCGGGGTATCGAACTTCTCGGCGAAGAGGTATGACGTCCCCTGATCCGCCTCGGACTCGTCCCGGCATGGCCACTGAATATACCCCAGCTCGCCCATCTTCTCGTAGGTCGCCCCAGTGAAATCCGGACACAGATTGCGCAACTCATCCCAGATCTCCTGGGTATTGTTGTAGTGCATCGGGTAGCCCATGCGGGTGGCGATTTCGCTGATAATCTGCCAGTCCGTTTTCAGATCCCACTTCGGCTCGACCGCTTTAAAGAAGCGCTGGAAACCGCGATCCGCTGCCGTATAGACGCCTTCGTGCTCACCCCACGACGTTGACGGTAAAATCACATCCGCCGCCGCCGCGGTTTTGGTCATGAAGATGTCCTGCACAATCACCAGTTCGAGATCCTCAAAGCCTTTGCGCACCGCCGACAGTTCAGCGTCGGTTTGCAGCGGATCTTCGCCCATGATGTAAGCGGCACGCACTTCACCGTGTGCTGCGCGGTGCGGCAGCTCGCTGATGCGATAGCCCGTGTGCTCCGGCAGGCTTTCAACGCCCCAGGCCCTGGCGAATTTCGCCCGGTTTTCCGGGTACTTGACGTACTGATAGCCCGGATAGGTATCCGGCAGTGCGCCCATGTCGCAGGCACCCTGAACGTTGTTCTGCCCGCGCACCGGGTTTACGCCCACATGCGGTTTGCCGAGGTTGCCCGTCAGCATTGCGAGGCTGGTCAGTGACCGCACGGTTTCCACGCCCTGATAGAACTGGGTTACACCCATGCCCCACAGAATCGACGCGGTTTTCGCGGCGGCGTACATGCGCGCAGCCTGGCGAATCTCTTGTGCGCTGACGCCTGTAATCTCTTCGACCGACTCCGGCGTATAGCCTTCGACAATCTTGCGATACTCCTCGAAACCTTCCGTACGTGTGGCCACAAAGGCCTGGTCATAGAGGTTTTCTTCAATGATCACGTGCCCGATGGCGTTAAGCAGCGCGATATTCGAGCCGTTGCGTAAGGCGATATGCATATCCGCAATGCGCGCGGTTTCGATTTTACGCGGATCGCAGACGATGATTTTCGCCCCGTTGCGTTTCGCGTTAATGACGTGATTTGCCACGATAGGGTGGGAATCCGCCGGGTTATAGCCGAAAACAAACACCAGATCGGTGTTATCGATTTCGTTGATAGCGTTACTCATTGCGCCGTTACCGACCGACTGGTGCAGACCTGCAACCGATGGGCCGTGTCAGACGCGAGCGCAGCAGTCGACGTTATTGGTACCAATAACGGCGCGCGCGAATTTTTGCATTACATAGTTGGTTTCATTCCCCGTCCCGCGTGAAGAGCCGGTGGTCTGGATCGCGTCTGGGCCGTATTTGGCTTTGATCTCGCTCAGGCGGCGGGCGACATAGTCCAGCGCTTCCGTCCAGGAGACGGACTCCAGCTTGCCGCCGCGCTCACGGCGAATCATAGGGGTTTTCAGACGGGGGGTGAGGATCTGGGTATCGTTAATAAAATCCCAGCCATAGTAGCCTTTCAGGCACAGCGTACCCTGATTGGTCTTACCCTGTGCAGCCTCCGCCCGGACGATTTTGCCGTTATCGACCACCAGGTTTATCTTGCAACCTGAGGCACAATAGGGGCAAACCGTGACGACTTTTTTCATCGGTCTCGCTCCAGTTAATCAATGCTTTCCCACCCCATTATGCAGCTTCTATGCCATGTTTTTATTGTGGGTATCCCCTGACTTTACGGCCAAAGTTTGGTCAAAACCCTGACGAGAAGCAGGCAATCGTCAAAATTGACGTGTCGAAAGGGCAATGGATGTGACATGGGTTGAAATTCCATCACGCAACAATGGATTTGGCTGGAGCCGTTTGCAGAATAGGTCAGACTTAACATAATCCCCTGACGGAAGCATACGATGAAACCGGCGATTCTGGTGGTTGATGACGATACGGCGGTCTGCGAGCTGCTGCAGGATGTGCTTAACGAGCACGTCTTTACGGTGCACGTCTGTCACAACGGGCTGGATGCGCTGGCGCTGGCTCAGCGAGAACCGGGTATTGCGCTGGTATTGCTGGATATGATGCTGCCGGATATCAACGGGTTACAGGTTTTACAGCAGCTACAAAAGCAGCGCGCCGAGCTGCCGGTGATTATGCTCACCGGCCTTGGCAGCGAATCGGACGTCGTGGTGGGGCTGGAGATGGGCGCGGATGATTACATCGGCAAGCCGTTTAATCCGCGCGTGGTGGTCGCCCGCGTAAAAGCGGTACTGCGCCGCACGGGCGTGCTGGCGGCGGAACCCACCGCACCGCGCGCGTCGGGCATGGGCTTCAACGGCTGGACCCTCGACACCACCCGCTGCGAATTAAGCGACCCGAAGCAGGTGACGGTGCCGTTAACTCAGGGGGAGTACGGTTTACTGCTGGCCCTCGCGCAGAATGCCCGGCGGGTTTTGAGCCGCGAACAGCTGCTGGAGCTGACCCACAGCGAAAGCGCCGAGGTCTTTGACCGCACCATCGACGTGCTGATCATGCGCCTGCGGCGAAAAATCGAAATTAACCCTCATCAGCCGCTGCTGATCAAAACCATTCGCGGCCTCGGCTACGTGTTCGCCGCAGACGTGTCTCACCACGACAAAGCCGCTTAAAGATTCAACTTCAGTTCGTCCAGCGTTTTCGCGCCGTCGATGGCATTGGCCGCCAGCAGGCTGGCCCGCGCGCAGGCGTGCGCCAGGGCAATGCTCTCGGGCAGCGACCACGCCTCGTGGCAGCCGTACAAAAAGCCCGCGCAAAACGCATCGCCCGCGCCGACGCTGCCGATAATCTCATCCTTTTCAAGCTGCCGTGACGGCACCCACTGGCCTGGCTCACCCGGCGCTTCGCCCCAGGCGCCTTCCGGACAATGAATGACCACGCGCTGACGCACTCCGGCCGCCAGCAGTTGCGACGCGGCTTCGGCGATATGCAGAATGTTCGGCGCATCAAACTCGTCGCGCATCTCCAGCCCGCTAAACTCACCGGCCTCCAGCTCGTTAATCACCAGATAATCCACATAGCGCAGGGCAGGGAGCACCAGCGGCTGATAGCGCGGATCGCCTTTGCGCGACACCAAATCCAGTGACGTTTCATACCCCAGATCGCGCATCTGAGACAGCAGGCGTGCGCTGCGGGTGCCAAACTCGTCGTCGGGCATATCCAGGCTGTCGAGCAGCAGCAAATAGCCGAGATGGAAAATTTTCATCGTCGGGTCGAGGCGGTCGAAGGCCGGAAGATCCAGTAGCCGGTTGGCCGCCGGGGAGTGAAAAAAGGTACGCTGCCCGCTGGGATCGGTCATCACTTGCGACATGGAGGTCGGCGCAAAAGTGGTGCGCTGCACCCGCTGGCGGTTGACGTGGTACTGATCGAGCATGGCCAGAATGTAGTCCCCGTCACTGTCGTCGCCAATCAGCCCCACCGCCTGCAGCGGCATGCCGACGTGCATTTTGGCGAGCGTCAGCAGGACGTTCAGCGGCGCGCCGCCGGTGGCCCGTTCGCTGTGAATAATTTCCGCCAGCCAGCCGCGCTCCGGCCACTGCACAATCTGATGCACGTGGTCGACGAGCATATTCCCTGCGGCGATAACGCCCCGGCGTACCATCAGACTCTCCCCGCGCTACCGAAGATGCGCATTTGTTCCGATACGGTGTCGGTAATCGCCTCTTCAATGCCCAGCAGCAGTTCGGCAAATTCGTCGTAAATCGGCTGACGATGGGTGATCCGCTGCTCGACGGAGGCCAGCGCCGCCTGCGACATCCCGGTGTAGAAATTGATTTTGTGAATGCCCAGCTCAATCGCGCGGCGGAAATCGGCGTCGCTGATCCCGGAACCCCCGTGCAGCACCAGCGGCAGGCCGGTTTGCAGGCGGATCGCATCAAGCCGCGCGAAATCGAGCTTCGGCTCGCCTGTGTATTTGCCGTGCGCATTGCCGATGGCGACGGCGAGCGCGTCAATGCCGGTCTGATCGACAAAATCGCGCGCCAGAGCCGGATCGGTGAAAAAGGCTTCATCGGCATGGCCATACAACGCACCGCCCTCGTCACCGCCCACGGCGCCCAGTTCGGCCTCCACCGACACCCCTACGGCGTGACACATTTTCACGACTTCCCTGGTCTGGCGAATATTCTCTTCGTAACTCAGGGTGGAGCCATCAAACATCACGGAGCTGAAGCCTAAGCGCAGCGCCCGCACCACCGCCTCAAAATGCAGGCCGTGATCGAGATTGAGGACCACCGGAATATCGTGTCGCGCGGCCTCGAACCGGACCGCTTCAACTAATGAATCGAGCGATAAATACTTAAAATGCACTTCGGCGATGTTGATGATAAAGGGCGAGCGCTCCTGTTTTGCCGCGGCGAACAGGGCGCGCAAAAAGTGGGAGTCGAGAACGTTAAATGCGCCGAGGGCGTAGCGATGTTCACGGGCGTGTTCCAGCCCGGCGGCGAGAGAAATTAGCGGCATCATTCACTCCTTAGGTTCGAAACAGGCTGTACTCGTTACAGAGCACCAGCACCGCCGTTTCGTCTTCTTCAATATTGTTATAACGCGCGAGCGGCTGTAAAAAGTGGTTGTCGTGATCATCGTCATTCACGGATGACACTTCGCCGACCAGCACATCGCCAAAGCCGCGCTCCCCCCAGAAACTGTGGTACAGGCCGGGCGTGAGACAGATGCTTTCCCCTGGTGTGAGGCGCAGCTGGCTGCCGGGAGCGTGAGTCTGAATGCAGCCGTCAACCACCACCGTAACGTCGGTGTTTTCCGTCTCTTCATGCCCGCCCGCGTTCCACAGCTCAATAATCAGATTTCCTCCGCCGCGATTAATGATGTCCTCGCGTTTACGCCAGTGGAAATGCATCGGCGTGACCTGCCCGTCGCGGACGTGCATGATCTTCTCCGCGTAGCATTTTTCGTAAGGTACGCCGTTCGGCGAGCCGTTGCGCAGAGTGAAAAGGGTGAGTCCCTGTGCGGCAAAATGGTTGCCGCCGAAGGCGGTGACGTCCCAGCCGAGTTTGAGATCGAAGACTTCGCGCCAGGCGAGGCGATCGAGCTGCCGCCACTGGGTCGGCGGGAAACTGGCAAACGGTGGCAGGTGTACGTCATGCATCGAAAAGAACTGCCGCGTATGGCCGAGGATTTCGTTGATTTCGGAGCGTTTCATGGGAACTCCTGTAGTGGTGCGCTGTGCTGACCCCTCACCCTCTTTGCGGGAGAGGTGAGGGCATCAACGCGCACAAACCTTATTTAACCGTCCACCCCTTGTACGTCCCGACGCTCTTCTTATCGATCATCGTCACCGGGATCAGCACCGGCTCTTTGGGTGCCGGTTTGCCCTGCAGAATGTCATAGCCGATCTCTACCGCTTTGGCCGCCATAACCTGCGGATCCTGCGCAGGGGTTGCCACAAACAGAGAGTTTTCGCGCTTCAGCGCCTCTTCACCGTCCGGGCTGCCGTCCACGCCAACGATAAAGAATTCGCTGCGCTGTGCCTGTTTCGCCGCCAGATCGGCACCGATCGCTGTCGGATCGTTAATCGCGAAGACACCGTCGATCTTCGGATTCGCGGCCAGCAACGCCGTCATCACTTCCAGGCCACCTTCGCGACTGCCTTTGGCGTTCTGGTTATCCGACAGCACTTTGATATCCGGGTGGCGCTTGAACTCGGTCTGACAGCCTTCCACACGGTTCTGTACCGCAGAGACCGGCGGTCCGTTGATGATCACCACGTTGCCTTTGCCTTTCAGGCGATCGGTGATGTATTTACAGGCCATTTCACCCGCCTGGGTGTTATCCGAGGTGATAGTGGCGTCGGCCCCTTCGGCCGCCACGTCAACGGCGACCACCACAATCCCTGCTTCTTTTGCGCGCTTCACCGCCGGGCCAATCCCTTTCGAATCAGCGGCATTGAGAATGATCATATCGACCTTCGCGGCGATAAAATTATCAATCTGAGAAACCTGCTGGCCCAGATCGTAGCCGCTGGAGACCAGCGTCACTTTTACGTTATCTCCCGCCAGTTTGCGGGCTTCAAGCTCCGCACCTTTGGTGATCTGCACGAAGAACGGGTTGGCGAGATCGCCCACCGTCACGCCGATGGATTTCAGATCTTTCGCCTGCGCAAACGGGGCTGCGGCAAGCAGTGCGCCAGCACAGAGCGCGGTGACCAATGGCTTCAATCTCATGCTGTTATCCTCATTATCGTAGGGTGTTGTTGTTATGCACTTTGATGGTGTCGGGTACGGTATTTGTCGATCAGTACCGCAATGATGATCACCGCCCCTTTGATCACCAGTTGCCAGAAGTAGGAAACGCCCATTAACGTCATGCCGTTATTCAGGGTGGCGATAATCAGCGCGCCCACCAGCGTGCCGGTGATCGTGCCGATCCCGCCGACAAAACTGGTCCCGCCGAGGATCACCGCCGCGATGGCGTCCAGCTCGTAACCGGTGCCTAAGTTGCCGTTGGCGCTGTAAAGCCGCGAGGCGCTCATCACCCCGCCGAGACCGGACAACAGACCGCTCATGCCGTAGACAAACAGCAGCACTAGCCAGACTTTGATCCCCGTGAGACGCGCAGCCTGCATGTTGCCGCCTACCGCGTAGATATGAACGCCGAGCGTGGTGCGGCGCAAAATGAACCAGCACACCACGATCACCGCCAGGGCGATCACCACCAGCCACGGCACCGGGCCGAGATAGTTATTGCCGATCCATTCAAAATTAATGTTCGAGTTAATTACCGTGGTGCCGTCGGCCAGCAGATAGGCCGCCCCGCGCAGGGCGGTATAGGTGCCGAGGGTGACAATAAACGGCGGGAGTCCGGCAAAGGCCACCAGTGCGCCGTTGAAGAGACCCAGCACCATGCCGAGCATCAGCGCCGCCGGAATCGACAGCATCGCCAGTTCAGGCATCAGGGAGACCACCATCGCCGCCACTGCCGTGGTGCCGAGAATCGATCCCACCGACAGGTCGATCCCGCCGGTCAAAATGATGAAGGTCATCCCGGCGGCCAGCACGATGTTGATCGACGCCTGACGGGTAATGTTGAGCAGATTGCTCTCGGTGAAAAAGTTCGGCGCGATAAAGCCAAAGACCGCCACAATCAGGATCAGAATCGGCAAAATCCCGACCGTTTGCATCAGATCGCTCATCAGCATTTTTTTGGCGGAGGCGGATTTCGCCACCTGCTGCGGGTTAGTTGAATGTGTCATGATTGCACCGCCTGATGAGTGTCGTTCACGCCAGTTGCCAGCGTCATAATATTTTCCTGAGTGATGGTTGGGCCGTGTAACTCCCCGGCAATGCTCCCTTCACGCATCACGTAGACCCGGTCGCTCATGCCCACCACTTCCGGCAGCTCGCTGGAGATCATCAGGATCGCCACGCCTTTGCGCGCCATCTGGTTCATGATGCGATAGATCTCACTTTTCGCCCCGACGTCCACACCGCGCGTCGGTTCATCGAGGATCAGAATGCGCGGGCCGATCGCTACCCAGCGGGAGATCAGCAGCTTTTGCTGATTACCGCCCGACAGCCCACCCGCGCGCACCTGCGAATGCGGCACGCGAATATTGAGCAGGGCGATGGCGTCATCGGAGATCGACTGCGCTTTTTTGCGGTCCAGCATGCCCCAGGTGGCGTCGCGCTCCAGCGTCGCCATGGTGATGTTCTCCTGCGCCGCCAGCTCCAAAAACAGCCCCTGTTCTTTGCGGTTCTCGGTTAAAAAACCGATGCCGTGGTCGATGGCGGCGCGCGGGGAGTGGATCACCACCGGCTCACCGTCGACTTCAATCATCCCGCCCGTCGCTTTGCGCACGCCGAAGATCAGCTGTGCCAGCTCCGAACGTCCGGCCCCTACCAGCCCGGCGAGACCGACGATCTCCCCGGAACGCACCTGTAGGCTGCACGGCTGCACTTTTTTGCCGTCGGTGAGGTGATGGACGTTGAGCCGCGCGCTGCCAAGAGGGATATCGCGCTCTTTGTTGAACAGGTCGCTTAAGGGGCGGCCCACCATCATCCTGACCAGCTCCGAAGCGTTGAGTTTGTCGCGGGTCAAACTGCCGACGTACTGCCCGTCGCGCAGCACGCTGACGCGGTCGGAAAGCTCGTACACCTCCGCCATGCGGTGGCTGATATAGATAATCGCCATCCCCTCATCGCGCAGACGCAAAATCAGTTCAAACAGGCGATGGGTTTCGCGCGAGGAGAGGGCGGCGGTGGGTTCATCCATCACCAGCACGCGGCTATTGCGGTGCAGCGCGCGGGCGATTTCTACCTGCTGTTGTTCGGCAATGGTCAGTTTCATCACCAGATCGGTGGCGCTGAAATGGGCGCCGAGACGGTCAATCACCGTCTGGGCTTGTGCGGCCATCTCTTTCCGCTTCACCAGCCCGCCACGCGACAGCTCGCTGCCGAGGAAGATGTTTTCCGCCACCGTGAGGTTTGGCGCGAGCTGCATCTCCTGATAAATCAGGGTAATACCTGCGGCCAGCGCGTCTTTCGGCCCTTTGATGTGGTACGGCTGGCCGTCAATCAATATCTCGCCGCTGGTGGCGGTATACGCCCCGGCGAGGATTTTCATCAGGGTGCTTTTGCCTGCGCCGTTTTCGCCCATTAACGCGTGGATTTCGCCGGGCCAGACCGTCAGATCCACACCCTTGAGCGCGTGAAAGTTGCCAAAGGTTTTGGCAATGTTGCGCATCTCTAATACCGGGGTCCTGCTCATAGCGGATCTCCTGTGAAGGTCGATATCAGCAGTGCATCACATCCCGGTAAATGCAAAATGTCAGAAGCCGTTCATATTTGTCATAGTTATGAATAGTTAACGGGCGTCACAATTCTGAGCCTTTTTCCTCTCACCGGAGCCACCATGCCATCACGCCGCCCTCCCTTTTTTGCCAGCGCCCGTGGCCGCCTGCTGATCTTCAATCTGCTGGTGGTGGCGGTGACATTGATGGTCAGCGGCGTGGCGGTGCTGGGCTTTCGGCATGCCAGCCAGATTCAGGAGCAGGTGCAGCAGCAGACCTTAAACGACATGACTGGCAGCATGAATCTGGCGCGCGACACCGCCAACGTGGCCACGGCGGCGGTGCGTCTTTCGCAGGTGGTGGGGGCGCTGGAGTACAAAAGCGAAGCGGATCGCCTGAAGCAGACGCAGACGGCACTGCGTCACTCCCTTGAGCAGCTCGCCGATGCACCGCTGGCGCAGCAGGAACCGGCGCTGGTGGCGCGAATCATTCGCCGCAGTAATGAGTTACAGCAAAGCGTCACCGGGATGCTGGAGCGCGGTCAGCGACGTCATCTGGAGCGCAACGCGCTGCTCAGTTCGCTTTATCAAAGCCAAAGTTTTTTACGCCATTTGCAGGATATTAACCGTCGCTTCGGCGACAACGTGCCGGACGCGCGCCAGCTGGCTGAAATGGACCGCCTGATTATGGCGGCTATCGAAACGCCGTCGCCGCGCGCTACCATTCAGCAGCTGAATACCGTAACCACCACGCTGCCAGAGACCGCCCGCCAGCCGGTGATTGACTTTGTGCTGCCCGATTTCAACGCCGAGCTGCAAAAGCTCGCGCCGCTTTCGAAGCAGCTCGAAGAGAGCGATCTGACGATCAACTGGTACATGTTCCACATCAAAGCGCTGGTGGCGATTTTAAACAGCGATATCAACCAGTACGTGGCGCAGGTGGCGCAGGCGTCGGAGCTGCGCACCGCCCAGAGTCATCAGGAGTTACGCTCCATCAGCGTCTTTATCAGCGTGTTCGCCGTACTGGCGCTGATGATCACCGGCTGCGCCTGCTGGTATATCTACCGCAATTTAGGCTCCAACCTGACGGCCATCTCCAGAGCGATGTCGCGGCTGGCCCACGGCGAGCCTGATGTGTCGGTACCGGCCCTCCAGCGCCGCGACGAGCTTGGCGAGCTGGCGCGCGCGTTCAACGTGTTTGCGCGTAACACCGCGTCGCTTGAGCACACCACCCGCCTGCTGAAAGAGAAAACGACGCAGATGGAGATCGACCGGCTCGAACGCGTGGGGCTGGAAGAGGCGCTGCTGCACAGCCAAAAAATGAAGGCGGTCGGGCAGTTGACGGGCGGGCTGGCGCACGATTTTAACAATCTGCTGGCGGTCATTATCGGCAGCCTGGAGCTGGTTGATCCCGAGTCGCCGGATGCGCCGCGCATCACCCGCGCGCTGAAAGCCGCCGAGCGGGGCGCGCTCCTCACCCAGCGACTGCTGGCCTTCTCGCGCAAACAGTCTCTGCATCCGCACGCGGTGGAGATGAAACCGCTGCTGGAAAACCTCGGCGAGCTGATGTGCCACTCGCTCCCGGCCACCCTGACGCTGGATATCGAAGCGCAGCACCCGGCGTGGCCCGCGTGGATTGACGTCAGCCAGCTGGAAAACGCGATTATCAATCTGGTCATGAACGCCCGCGACGCGATGGAGGGGCAGAGCGGTGTGATCCGCATTCGCACGTGGAATCAGCGCGTCACCCGCAGCGACGGGCGCAGGCAGGATATGGTGGCGCTGGAGGTGATCGACCATGGCTGCGGGATGTCACAGGAGGTGAAATCTCAGGTCTTCGAGCCGTTCTTCACCACGAAACAGACCGGCAGCGGCAGCGGGCTGGGTTTGTCGATGGTCTACGGTTTTGTGCGCCAGTCCGGTGGGCGCGTTGAAATTGAAAGCGCACCGGGGCAGGGAACCACCGTGCGCCTGCAGCTTCCGCGCTCCGCGCAGGCGGTGGTGGAGCATGATGAAGGGCTGGCGGCAACGGAGTCAGAGCAGAGCGACCGGCTGGTGCTGGTGCTTGAAGATGAAAGCGACGTGCGTCAAACGTTATGCGAACAGCTGCATCAGCTGGGCTACCTGACGCTCGAAGCTGAAACGGGCGAGCAGGCGTTGAAGATGCTGGAGGCCTCGGCCGATATCGAACTCTTTATCAGCGACCTGATGCTGCCGGGGGCGTTAAGTGGCGCAGAGGTGATCCACCACGTTCGCACCCATTTCCCGCATCTCCCGGTGCTGCTGGTGAGCGGGCAGGATTTACGCCCCACTCACAATCCGCAGCTGCCGGACGTGGAACTGCTAGGAAAACCCTTCACCCGAGCGCAGCTGGCGCAGGCGCTCCGTAAGGCGTCGGCATAACGCGTACCGCCTGCATGAAAGGCGCGTTTTGAGATTCCTCCGCTACTCCGTCTGAGCGCCGATGATTAACGTAAAGCCAGCTCACCTGCTGCGAGACTGGCTCTATGAAACGCTCTACCACCGCTCTGTTATTTGGCCTGCTGTCATTAACCAGCCAGCTTGCCCACGCTGATATCATTGACGACGCCATTGGGAATATCCAGCAGGCGATCGGCGAAGCGTACAACCCCACCAGCAGCCGTCAGAATGACGACGATGACCGCTATGAAGAGAGTCGTCGTACGGACAGTCGCCAGTACGATGATCGTCGTCGACAGCTTGAGGATCGTCGCCGTCAGTTAGACGACAGGCAGCGCCAGCTCGATCAGGACCGGCGTCAGCTCGAGGACGATGAGCGCAGGCTGGAAGATGATTACGACCGGTGAGGAAATCCGTAAGATGCGTGCTGCCTGACGCCCGGCGTGCCGCTCAGTCCAGCACGATTCTCATCCCGTCATACCCCGCCTCAAACCCCTCTGGCAGCGGGTTATCCATCATCCAAACGTCGAACTGATGGCTGATGTGCGTCAAAATGACCTGCGGGCAGCCAATAACCTGATTGAGCGCGATGACGGTGTTTAAATCACAATGGTTGCGCGGCGTCTGCTCGCGTGGTTCGTGGCTGCAATCGATCACCATCACCTGCGGATGATTATTGAGTAAAAATTTCAGCGTTTTGTCCGGTAGCCCGGCAGTGTCCGACAGCCACGCCACGCGGCTGTGGGCGCTCTCCAGCAGATAGCCGAAGGTCAGCTTCGAGTGATTGAGCGGCAGCGGTGTCACGCGCAGCCCCTGAAGTTCAAACACCACAAAGGGCTGGACGGTATGGCTGAAATCGAGAAGACCGGGATGTTTGAACAGATCGTCGCAGCCCGCCTCGTCCGGCGGGCCGTACACCGGAATCGTCGCCCCCACGCCCCAGCGCAGCGGGAACAGCCCCTGGACATGATCCATATGATAGTGGGTCAGTAAAAATTGCTGAAAACTGCCCGCGGGCCAGTCGTCCATCAGGTGCGGAATGCCCGCGTCCATCAGCGTCACCGCGTCGTTGAAGGTCACGACCGCGCTGCACGGGCGACGGCGATACGCCTCCTGCAAACGCGCCCGGCGGCAGGCCGCGCAGTCGCAGCCGAAGACAGGTACCAGCTGTGCACCGCCGGTGCCGGTCAGTTGGATGGTTAGGGCCATGGTTTCCCCCTTTAACGACATTGCCAGGCGGCGCTGTGCTTAGGTTTTATAGCGCTTTGGTAAAACGAAAATGGCTCTGGGCATACCCTTCGCGAAGATAAAACCGGTGCGCATCCACTCGCTTTACGCTGGTCGACAGCTCGGTCATCTCGGCACCTGCATGTCGCGCCTGCGCTTCGGCCCAGGCCAGCAGTTGGCTGCCGACTTTCAGGCCACGGGCCTGCGGCAGCACCACTAGCTCCTGAATCTCACCGATCCAGTTGGCGTGATGCAGATGAAACTGCAAATGCAGGCCAATCATCCCGACAACGTGCCCGTCCAGCTCCGCAAGATGGTAGTGCATGTTGCGATCCTGAAGATTCGCGAGATACCCGGCGTGAAAGGCTTTCTGGTCGAATTCCGCCTGTTTTAACTCACAGATCAGACCGTAAACGGCCTGCGCATCGTCCGCAGTGGCGGGGCGCAGCTGGCAGTCAGGCATGTTGTTTCTCCTTCTGACGGATAAGCGATAACAAATTCTCGACTGACTGTAGCAAACTTCCGTCGTTATTGAGCAGATGGCAGTCCGACGGCGTGTAGCGCGCTGCACGCGCCAGGCGCAGGTCGATCTCCCGCGCGCTTTCGCGCCCGCGCTGCTGCAAACGCTGGCGCAGCACTTCCGGTGAAACCTGCAAACAGACCGGCAGCAGCGCCTGGGCGTAGCGCGCGCGGGCCTGTTGCAGATGGGCGCGCGAGCCGTTCACTAGCACGTCGAAACCGGCGTGCAGCCACAGGTCGATCTCAATGCCCACACCGTAGTACAAGCCGTTCGCGTGCCAGCTCAGTGCCAGTAAGTTCTGCCCGGCGCGGGTAAAAAACTCCTGCTCGCTCAGGGCGATATGATTCTCGCTGCCCGCGTTCGCCGCGCGCGTGATGTAGCGATGCGCCACCAGCAATTGCGTGTGCTCCTGCTGGCGCAGCGCCGACAGCAGGCTGTCTTTTCCGGAGCCGGACGGCCCCATAAGCCAGATCAGTTTTCCCATCAGAACACCCGTTTTCCCTGACGCCAGACGTGGTCGATATGGATGTGCTCGCCCTTGCGATGCGCCAGCACCAGATCCGCCCGTTTGCCTTCGCCAATCACCCCGCGATCGCTCAGGTTCAGCGCGTCAGCCGGGTTTTTAGTCACCAGACGAATGGCCTGCGGCAGGGTGAAAGGGTTGCCCGTGTCATCGGCGACGCGAAAGGCCGCATCCAGCAGGCTCGCCGGATAGTAATCAGAGGAGAGAATATCCAGCAGGCCGAGCGCTGCCAGCTGGCTGGCCGCCACGTTACCGGAGTGGGAGCCGCCGCGCACGATGTTCGGCGCGCCCATCAGAACGTTCATTCCGTGCTGGCGGGAGGCTTCAGCCGCTTCAAACGTGGTAGGAAATTCGGCGATCACGCTGCCAAGCTGATGGGATTCTCGCACATGCTCGTGCGTGGCGTCGTCATGGCTTGCCAGCGCAATGTTACGCTCCCGGCACATCGCCGCAATCGACAGGCGGTTTGGCTGCGACCACTGGGCCGCCAGCGCCAGCTGCTCCTCTTCGTAGCGTGCCATTTCCTCGTCATTCAGGGCGTATTTGCCCTGATAATATTCACGGTACTTCTCGATATTAGCGAACTGACGCTGGCCCGGTGAGTGGTCCATCAGCGACACCAGAGAGACCGGCTCGCGACCAACCAGCTTTTCAAACAGCGGCAGGGTGGTGTGGTGCGGCAGTTCGCAGCGCAGATGCAGGCGATGCTCGGCGCGGTTCAGGCCGCGCTTTTGCGTCTCTTCCACCGCGTTGATCATCTTTTCGAGATTCTCCAGACGGTCGCCGCCGTCGCGCACATCCCCAATCGCCACGGCATCGAGTACCGTGGTGATGCCGCTGGCGACCATCAGCGCGTCGTGGCTGCTCATCGCCGAGTGGGCCGGCCAGTCCACCTTTGGGCGCGGGGTGAAGAATTTATCCAGATTATCCGTATGCAGTTCGATAAGCCCCGGCAGCAGCCAGCCGCCGTCGCCATCCATCGCCTCCGGCAAGCGGCTCTGGGTTTCGGCGTATGTGCGAATCACGCCGTCCTGAATGTCGATCGATCCCGCGATCACGTCGTTTTCCAGTACCAGTTTGACGTTATTGATGATCATGCTGCGGCTCCCATCGGATGAAGACGATCCGCCACGCGATCGCGGACTGCGGCGTCGTGGAAGATCCCCACGATCGCCGCTCCGCGCGCTTTGGCCTGTTCGATCAGCTCGACGACGGCGGCGCTGTTTTTGGCATCCAGCGAGGCGGTCGGTTCATCGAGCAGTAAAATCGGGTAATCGACGATAAAGCCGCGGGCGATATTCACGCGCTGCTGCTCGCCGCCAGAGAACGTCGACGGTGCCAAGTGCCACAGGTGTTCCGGGACGTTGAGGCGCGTCAGCAGCCGGGCAGCTTTCGCCGCGCATTCGTCGCGGGAGACGCCCAGATCCAGCAGGGGCTGCATGACCACGTCCAGCGCGGAGATCCTCGGGATCACCCGCAGAAACTGGCTCACCCAGCCGATCGTCGCCCGGCGGACTTCCAGCACTTTGCGCGCCGGGGCCTGCACCAGATCCACCCACTCGTCGCCATGACAGATATGAATGTGGCCCTGGTCGGGCAGATAGTTGGCGTAAAGGGAGCGCAGCAGCGTTGATTTTCCGCTGCCCGAATGGCCATGCAGCACCACGCATTCCCCCTTTTTGACCTCAAGAGAGGCATTTTGCAGCACCGGCAGTCGCACGCCGTTTTGCTGGTGGAGCACAAACGTCTTACTCACATTTTCTACGCGGATCATGTTGGCCTCTTAGTTCTGCAATACCGATGAAACCAGCAACTGAGTGTACGGGTGGTGCGGATCGTCGAGCACGCGGTCGGTTAATCCACTTTCCACCACCTGACCCTCCTTCATCACCATCAGACGGTCTGCCAGCAGGCGGGCCACGCCCAGATCGTGGGTAACAATCACCACCGCCAGATCCAGCTCTACCACCAGGCCGCGCAGCAGGTCGAGCAAACGCGCCTGCACGGAGACATCCAGCCCGCCCGTCGGCTCATCCATGAACACCAGCTTCGGATGGGTGACGAGGTTGCGGGCGATTTGCAGGCGCTGCTGCATTCCGCCGGAAAAGGTGGTTGGCAGGTCGTCGATACGCGACGCCGGGATTTCGACATCGGTCAGCCACTGCTGGGCGGTCGCGCGGATATTGCCATAGTGGCGCGCGCCCGTTGCCATCAGCCGTTCGCCGATGTTTCCGCCCGCCGAGACCTGGCGGCGCAGGCCGTCCATGGGATGCTGATGCACCACGCCCCACTCGGTGCGCAGCAGGCGACGGCGCTCGGCTTCGCTCATGTCGTACAGGGACTGATCCTGATAACGGATCTCGCCGGTTTGCGGCGTCAGGCGTGCGGAGATGGATTTGAGCAGGGTGGTTTTGCCGGAGCCGGACTCGCCGACAATCCCCAGCACTTCCCCAGGCCACAGCTCAAATGACACGTCGCTAAAGCCTTTGCCGGGCGCATACAAATGGGTCAGGTTGTTCACCGAAAGCAGCGGTTTCATTGGCCGTTCGCCTCACTCTGTTGGCGGCAGAAATCGGTGTCGGAGCAGACAAACATGCGTTTGCCCGTGTCGTCGAGCACCACTTCGTCGAGATAGCTGTGTTTTGAACCGCAGATGGCACACGGCTCGTCCCACTCCTGTACCCGGAACGGGTGATCGTCGAAATCGAGACTTTCGACGCTGGTGTAGGGCGGCACGGCATAAATGCGTTTTTCGCGTCCGGCGCCGAACAGTTGCAGTGCGGGCATCATGTCCATTTTCGGGTTATCGAATTTCGGGATTGGCGACGGGTCCATCACGTAGCGCCCGTTCACCTTCACCGGGTAGGCGTAGGTGGTGGCGATATGACCGAAGCGGGCGATATCTTCGTACAGTTTCACCTGCATCACCCCGTACTCTTCGAGGGCGTGCATGGTGCGGGTTTCCGTTTCGCGCGGCTCGATAAAGCGCAGCGGCTCAGGGATGGGCACCTGGAAAATCAGAATCTGATCTTCCGTCAGCGGCGTTTCAGGGATGCGGTGGCGGGTCTGAATCAGGGTGGCATCTTCCGTGCGCTCGGTGGTGTTCACGCCGGTGACGCGCTTGAAGAAGTTGCGAATCGACACGGCATTGGTGGTGTCATCCGCCCCCTGGTCGATGACTTTCAGCACGTCCGCTTCGCCAATCACGCTGGCGGTCAGCTGGATGCCGCCAGTGCCCCAGCCGTAGGGCATCGGCATTTCGCGGCCGCCAAACGGGACCTGATAGCCGGGGATGGCCACGGCTTTTAAAATCGCGCGGCGGATCATGCGCTTGGTTTGTTCGTCCAGATAGGCAAAGTTATAGCCGCTGAGGTTAGCCATGATTGCGCTCCCGTTGCAGACGTTTAAGCAGTTCCAGTTCCGCCTGGAAATCGACGTAATGCGGCAGTTTGAGGTGCGAGACGAAGCCCGCTGCTTCAACGTTATCCGCATGGGCCAGCACGAACTCTTCATCCTGCGCCGGGCCGGAAATCGTCTCGTCATAGTCCGGGGCCTGGAGCGCGCGATCGACCAGCGCCATCGCCATCGCCTTGCGCTCGCTCATGCCGAACACTAAGCCGTAGCCGCGCGTAAAGTGCGGCGCGTCGTTTTCGGGGGCGACGAAGCCGTTCACCATTTCACACTCCGTCATCAGCAGTTCGCCGACGTTGACCGCAAATCCCAGCTCTTCGGGCACGATATCGATCTCAACGAACCCGCTGCGGATTTCGGCAGCAAACGGGTGGTTGCGCCCGTAACCGCGCTGGGTGGAGTAGGCCAGTGCTAACAGATAGCCTTCGTCACCGCGCATTAGCTGTTGCAGGCGCGAGGCGCGCGAGCACGGATAGACCGGCGGTGTACGGGTGACGTCGTCCGGCACGCGGCCCGTGTCCTCTTCGGCTTTCGCCAGCCCCTGGTTCGCCAGCAGGCTAAAGACGTGGGGAGCGGATTCTTGCTCCGCGTCTGAGGTGTTCAGCCTCGGGGCTTCGCCGTTCGCCAGCAGGGTGAAATCGAGCAGGCGGTGGGTGTAGTCGTAGGTGGGGCCGAGCAGCTGGCCGCCGGGAATGTCTTTGTAGACGGCGGAAATGCGGCGCTCCAGTCGCATCTTCGCGCTGTCCAGCGGCTCGCTGACCGCCAGTTTGGCCAGCGTGGTGCGGTAGGCGCGCAGCAGGAAGATGGCTTCGACGTTATCGCCGCTGGCCTGTTTCAGCGCCAGGGCCGCCAGCTCGCGGTCGGCAATTCCGCCTTCGGTCATCACCCGGTCAACGGCCAGATTTAGCTGCTGTTCGATTTGCGCGACGCTCAGCTCGTTAAGCGTTTCATCGCCGCGTCTTCTGTGCTCTTGCAGCGCATGGGCGGCGGCTATCGCCTTCTCGCCCCCTTTAACGGCAACGTACATCAGCACACCTCGACATGTGTGGTCCGTGGGATTGCCAGCAGGCGTTCGCCGCAGGTGAGGATCAGGTCGATCCCCAGTGGGAACGGATGCGGACGTTCAGTGAGTTCGTGAATGATGCATTCGGGCAGCTGTGGCGCGACCATGCGCTCGTCGGCGATCCCGGCTCCGGTCAGGCGCAACATGCGCCCACCGCTGAGGCTTGCGACCTGCAGAATCAGCGTGGCGCTGGTCTCCGGGGCGACGGCGCTGCCGGACGAGAGCGCGTTCAGCTGCTCGTGGCTGATCAGCTCGTCGGCCACGGCAAACACCGCCTGCTGCGGCTGATCCACCCGTGGGGCGCTGGTGTGAAAGCGCAGGTTCTGGCTGGCAATGTCGTTGGCCATGCTGGCCGACAGCCAGACCGGCGTGTCGTTATCCGCCAATGTCAGCAGTACGCTGGTGGTGGCGAGATTCAGCGGCTGCCAGCCGTGGGTGAGCTGATGCAGCGAGACAATTACGCCCGGCTCGCTCATGGCTTTCAGGAGGCGACGAAAACTGTGCTGGGCATCCTGCACGGCGTGGGTAAAAGCGGGTTGAAGCGTCATGCGTTATCTCCGCGAACGAGCGTAAAGAAGTCGACCCGGCTGGTGTTGATTTCGGCATGACGGGCGGCGATGCGCGCGGCACGGTCGGCTTCCAGCGGGGCAATTAAGGTTTCCATTAACGACTGAAAATGGGTGGGTTCCTGCAGCAGCGCGTCGACCACGGCGCACTGCTCGGCGTGCTGTTTATCGCGCCCCAGCAGGTAGCTGTAGCCCGTGGTGCCGCTCTTAAGGCGAATCACCGCACGGGTCAGGGTGGCGTCTCCGGCAAAAAAACGGTCGCCGGTGCCGCCCATCCGCGCCTGTATCTGCACCAGGCCGATCTCAGGGGCGCGCAGGGTGTTGTATTCCGGAGTGAGGTTCAGCAGGCGCAGACGCTCGCGCAGGGCGGCGGGCTGGCTGTGGGCCAGGGCGCTCATCCAGCGCTGGCGAGTGGGAATATCGAAGTGCATTCAGTGCTCCATGGTGAATTCAATCATGTCGGCGCGGGTGAGGCTGACGGAGTATTCCGTCGCGTTGACCTCGCCGTCACGGTGGTTGAGGGTGCGCACGCAGAGCAGCGGTGCCATGTTCGGAATCTCCAGCACCTTGCTCTCTTTGGCCTGCGCGCGACGGGCGCTGATCCGCGTCTGGGTGCGCCTGAGGGCGATGCCGGTGGCGTCGAAGAGAAAGTCATGCAGCGAGCCGCTGGAAAAAAGTTGCAGCGTCGGCCAGAGAGTAAGGTCGGCGAAGTAGTGGTCGATCTGGCAGACCGCCACGCCGTTGACGCGTCTTAAGGTGCGCAGATGCACGACGCTGTCGCCCTCCTGAATCCCCAGCGCATCAGCGATGTGGCTGGAGGCCGGGCGCAGCACCGAGAGCAGTTTTTCGCTGGTCGGGTGGCTGCCCTGATCGAGCAGGTTCTGGCTGAAACGCGCCTGGGAGTTCAGCGGATAGTCGAAGGGGCGCATCAGCACCAGTACGCCAATCCCCTGGCGGCGCTGGACCCAGCCGCGTTCCACCAGCTGGTCAATGGCGCGGCGCAGGGTGTGGCGGTTGACTTCGTAGCGGTCGGCGAGTTGTTGCTCGGCGGGCAAATAGTCGCCGCAGCGGTAGAGGGTGCGCAGCTCGATTTCGAGCCTGGCGGCGATCTCTTGCCAGCGTGTGGGGTAACTGGTCGGATGTCTGGATAAGTGCATAGAAATCAAAGCCTCGCTTCTCAGATGAAGTGCTTACGCAAACGTTGAGAGAGGAAATCCAGCAGGCTGACGGTGATGATGATGAGGACCATCAGGGCGCAGGTTTGCTGGAACTGGAAGCCGCGAATCGCTTCCCACAGGGTGACGCCAATCCCGCCCGCGCCGACCATGCCGACCACCGTCGCCGAGCGAACGTTGGATTCGAAACGGTAGAGGGAGTAGGAGATCAGCAGTGGCATGACCTGCGGCAGGACGCCGTAGAGAATTTCTTCGATTTTGTTGGCCCCCGTGGCGCGGATGCCTTCCACCGGGCCGGGTTCGATGGCTTCAACCGCCTCAGACAGCAGTTTGGAGAGCACGCCGGTGGTGTGGATGAACAGCGCCATGACGCCAGCAAATGGGCCGAGACCGACGGCGACCACAAAGAGCATCGCGAAAACCATTTCGTTGATGGCGCGACAGGCGTCCATCAGGCGGCGCATCGGCTGGTAAATCCACCAGGGGACGATGTTTTCGGCGCTCATCAGGCCAAACGGAATAGAGAGGATGACCGCCAGTGCGGTGCCCCAGACGGCGATTTGCATGGTGACGGCCATTTCGCCGAGATAGTCCTGCCACTGGCTGAAGTCTGGAGGGAAGAAGTCTGCCGCGAAGGTCGCCATGTTGCCGGAGTCTTTGACCAGCATCAGCGGGTCCATTTCCGCACCTTTCCAGGAGATGACGAGCACCGCCAGCAGAATGGCCCAGCTTATCAACGAGAACCAGCTGCGTTTCGGGGGTGGGACGGTGATGGTTTGCATGAGTTCTCCTAATGTTCTCTCCCTCTTCGTGTGGAAGAGGGAGAGGGACGGTTACTGCACCGCTTTATTCACTGACGTCATCGCGCTTAGCGCGGCGGTCAGGCGGTCCAGATCTTCCAGCTGCGCCTGAATCACAGAGACTTTGCTGGTCTTCTCTTCGGCGTTCAGCCCTTTGTTGTCCTTGACGCCCTGCATCTCTTTAAACAGGGCCAACTGACGGATAGGCACCAGCTGCAGATCGCTTGAGGCGCGGAACGGCGCCCAGCCCAGACGTTCGAGAACCGTTTTCTCTTCCGCCGTTTTGCCGTAATTCATAAAGAAGTCGTAGATCTTGTCTTTGGTGCCCTCAGAGAGGTTTTTGCGCCAGACAATCGGGTCGCCCGGAATGAGAGGCGATTTCCAGATCACCTTCAGCTGTTTCAGTTTTTCCGGCGCGGAGGTTTTCAGTTTGTCGAGGTTTTCGGTGTTGTTGGTGGCGACGTCGACCTGTTTGTTAGCAACGGCCAGCGCGTTGGTTTCGTGTCCGGCGTTAACCGTGCGTTTGAACTCGCTGGTGGAGACGTTGTTTTTGGCGAAGACGTAATAGCCCGGGACCAGGAAGCCGGAGGTGGAGTTTGGATCGCCGTTGCCGAAGGTGAGATCTTTGCGTTTGGCGAGCATATCGTTGAGGTTGTTGATCGGACTGTCTTTGTTGACGATCAGCACGCTCCAGTAGCCCGGGGAGCCGTCTGCGGCGACGGTCTGGGCGAAGACCTGACCGTTGGCGCGGTCCACCGCTTCCATGGCGGAGAGGTTGCCGTACCAGGCGATATCGACTTTGTTAAAGCGCATCCCCTGGATGATGCCCGCGTAATCCGGGGCGAAGAAGGCGTTCACTTTGATGCCCAGTTTGGTTTCCATATCTTTCAGGAAGGGTTCCCACTGGGGTTTCAGGTTTTGCTGTGATTCTGTCGAAATAATGCCGAAGTTCAGGGCTTTTTCCTGTTCCTGCTCCTGCGCATAGGCCGGGCTTAACAGGGTGCTGATGCTGAACATGCTGGTGAAGGCCAGCGCGGCAACGGCTTTATAGCTCATCTATCATCCTCTTTTGGCATTGTTCCAGGCCAGTTCATTTGCCAGCCTGAACGCTTCGTGAAATTACGCAGCCTGCGCGTTCTCTTCGACGCGGTTAATGCTGCGGTACAGGTGGTCAAAACGTTCGTTATCAAAGTGTTGGCTTGCGCCGTCGTAGAACACATGGCCCTGACGCAGGGCGACGATGCGCTCGCAGTAACGCAGGGCGTAATCCACCTGATGCAGCGTGACCACGACGGTGATGCCGTCGTTCTGGTTAATGTCGCGCAGGGTTTCCATCACGATGCGGGCCGATTCCGGGTCCAGCGAGGCGATGGGTTCATCGGCGAGGATCACTTTGGCTTTTTGCATTAGCGCTCTGGCGATGGCCACGCGCTGCTGCTGGCCGCCGGAAAGGGTGGAGACGCGCTGGTGGGCGAAATGGGCCATCCCGACGCGAGTCAAGGCCTGGAGTGCCTGCTGTTTTTGTGCCGGAGAGAACCAGCGCAGGCAAGTGCGCCAGAAGGGGGTACTGCCGAGGGCGCCGATCAGGACGTTCTCCAGCACCGTCAGGCGATTTACCAGGTTAAATTGCTGGAAGATGCAGCCCGTTTGCGTGCGGCTTTTACGAATATCGCCCGCCAGACTGCCCGCGCGCTGCACGGTCTTCCCCAGCAGCTCGACGTGACTTTCCGGCGTTTTATCGCCGGTGATGAGGCCGCTGAGATGGCGCAGAAGGGTGGATTTTCCGGAGCCGGAAGGCCCGAGCAGCGCTGCCATGTCGCCCTGCTGGACAGTCAGATCAACGGCATGCAGAGCCTTGTTGTGATGAAAGGTCTTGCTCAGTTTCTCGACGCGGATGACAGTTTGCATGTTCAGGCCTCACGATAAATGTGGCCTCATGCTGGCGGATTAATGTGACATTTAGGTTAAGTATTGGTTGCGGGAATTTGAAGAGTTGAAGTGAATGGGGTGACAGGCGGAGGGGGCGCCTCCGCCAGACGATCACTGCTGTTTAACGACGTTGATCATCCATGGCACGCCATATTTATCGGTCACTTTGCCGAAACCGTGTGCCCAGAAGGTCTCCTGCCAGGCCATTTCAACGTTACCGCCCGAGGCGAGCTTGTCGAACCAGCCTTTGCCTTCGGCGACGTCCTGGGTGTCGAGCACCAGCGTGAAACCCGCGTACTGGGCGTTACCGCCGGGCACGCCGTCGCTCATCATGATTTCGCTGCCAGCGATACGAACGTTGGAGTGGGCAATCGCGGTGTCCGGGAATGTCATGCCAGACGGGCAGCCTTCTTCGCTGTTTTCGTCTTTGGGCATTTCGCCGTAGGTGATTTTATAGGTGAGTTCTGCGCCGACGGCTTGCTGGTAGAAGGCGATGGCTTCTGCACAGTTTCCGGCGAATGAGATGTAGGGACTTAACGACATAATCATTACCTCAGGTAAGAGAAGCTCGTTAAGTGTAGTACGAATTTTGTACAATATTCTGTCGGCCCGGTCAGCGCAACGCCGCCGGGCACCTGGCCGGATGCGTTGCGCTTATCCGGCCTACAAAACAATAAAAGCTTATATATCAGTTCTTTTTAACGAACTCAGATTTGAGCTTCATCGGGCCAAAGCCGTCAATTTTGCAGTCAATATTATGATCGCCTTCAACCAGACGAATATTCTTCACTTTGGTGCCGATTTTCAGCATCGAAGAGGCGCCTTTGACTTTCAGGTCTTTTACCACGGTGACGCTATCGCCATCGGCCAGCAGATTACCGTTGGCATCTTTTACAATCAGCGTATCGCTGTCTTGCGCTGGCTCTGCATCATTCCATTCATGGGCGCATTCAGGACAAATGAACATCCCGTTATCTTCGTAGGTGTATTCGGAATTACATTTTGGGCAGTGTGGAAGTGACATATTGAGTTCCTCAAAAGTGCTAACGGGGCTGGAAAGCGCCAGCCAAAAGATGGCAGTTTGCCGAAAAAGGCGTCAAGTATAGCGTAAGTCCACACCGTTGTCGGTGATATTATTTTTTTTGCGAAGAGTGAAATCACCGTGTCTGGAGTGACACTTTCTGTCAGTCACTTAAGCGATGCTAACAGCGTACTTAAGATTTAAACGGCGCGACGAAATATATCGAATATTTTATTGCGTAAATTGCCAGGTACTGTCATTTCGGATAAGGTGAGGTGAGCAGTTGTTATTTATCAACGGCACCCGCGATTGCCATTCCTCCTTAGGCGTGCGGGAATTACCTCTCA
Organism: Lelliottia sp. 489; assembly: GCF_050435885.1. NCBI lineage: Bacteria > Pseudomonadati > Pseudomonadota > Gammaproteobacteria > Enterobacterales > Enterobacteriaceae > Lelliottia > Lelliottia sp. 489. The sequence continues at coordinate 144,384 of NZ_JBNDLC010000008.1, forward strand.
TTTTGGGTGGGTAAATTACTTTGATATATCCTATAGCTTCATAAGAAATGGTCTACGCTCATTATCTTTCGGCTTTCTTTGTCGAGAGGAGCGTACGAGCGCTCTACGCTTCAGGCCGAATATATTCCGGTTTGTCATCAGGCGCTTATATTCATTGAACATATTTTCCACGCGTAATCTAAAAAGCCGAAATTTCATTATTAAAACTATCCGGCTAAATAAAAGTAATAAATTTGCGTTAAGGAAAGGCTTTTATCATGCATACACAAACAATTTTTGAATTAAGCCAGGAAGCGGAAAGGCTTCTGCAACTTGCTTTGCAGAATCTTGACGCCCTGAAATCAATGCCGATTGCGGTGCTGGATAGCACCACCGCTGCGATGACCGGGGAGACGAATAATGTTCTGCCTCTGCATTTCAGCACCCGTGGCGTTGAAACGCAGCTTTCTATGCTTAATAACGAATTACGCAAAATTACCCGTCTTGAGATGGTGCTGGCGATTGTCGGGACCATGAAAGCCGGGAAATCGACCACTATAAATGCCATCGTCGGGACCGAGGTGCTGCCAAACCGCAATCGCCCGATGACCGCGCTGCCGACCCTGATCCGCCACACGCCGGGCCAGACCGAGCCGGTGCTGCATTTCGCCCATGTGTCGCCAATTGATACGCTGATCAAGCAGTTGCAGGAGAAACTCTGCAATCACGATCGGGGAAAACTGACTCAGCGCCTTGAGATCGATAAAGACATGAACGCGCTGCTCGGGCGTATTGAGCAGGGCGAAGCGTTTGAAAAACATTATCTGGGCGCGCAGCCGATTTTCCAGTGTCTGAAAAACCTCAACGATCTGGTGCGTCTGTCGAAAGCGCTCGGCGTCGATTTTCCGTTCTCGGAATATGCGGCGATTGAACATATTCCGGTTATCGAGGTGGAATTTGTCCATCTGGCCGGGCTGGATTCCCATCTGGGCCAGCTGACGCTGCTCGACACCCCAGGGCCGAACGAAGCCGGACAGCCGCATCTGCAGAAAATGCTCAGTGAACAGCTGGCGCGCTCGTCGGCGGTGCTGGCGGTGATGGACTACACCCAGCTGAAATCGATCTCCGATGAAGAGGTGCGACAGGCTATTTCGGCGGTCGGAAAATCGGTGCCGCTGTATGCGCTGGTGAATAAGTTTGATCAGAAAGATCGCAACAGCGATGACGAAGAGCAGGTGCGGGCGATGATCTCCGGCACGCTGATGAAAGGCAATATTTCGCCGGGGCAGATTTATCCTGTGTCGTCGATGTGGGCCTATCTCGCCAACCGCGCGCGCTATGAAATTGCCAGCCATGGCCGCTTGCCAAACCCTCAGGAGCAGCGCTGGGTGCAGGATTTTGCCGAAGCGGCGCTCGGACGTCGCTGGCGGACGGCGGATCTGGATGATGTTGAGCATATTCGCCATGCGGCCGATCTGCTGTGGGAAGATTCGTTATTCGAACAGCCGATCCGTAAACTGATTTACGCCGCTTACGCCAACGCGTCGCTCTATGCCCTGCGATCGGCTTCCCATAAGCTGCTAAATTACGCACAAAATGCCCGCGAATACCTGGATTTTCGCTACCAGGGGCTGACGGTAGCCTTCGAGGAGCTGCAGGTAAATATCTCGCGGCTGGAAGAGGATATGGCGCTGTTGCAGATGCGCCAGGAGGTCGTCAGCGACGAAGTGGGGCATGAAGTGGAGCAGGCGCTGGATGCGGCGAACGCGTTTATTTCGCAGCAGAAAAGCCAGATTCAGCAGGCCATCGGCCACATCTTTAACAGAGATAATATTCTCGATTTAGCGGGCATCCAGCCCATGAGCCTGAGAAACAGCTCCCAGGAAGAGATGGGGCAGCTGGTGCTGGATGATGAAGGGCAGGCGCAGATTGTGTTGAGCAAAATCCGCTCCTCCTGCGAGCTGATCATGCTGGATGCGCAGGGAAAAATCAGCCGCGAACTGGCACTGCGCTTTGACCAGCTTGAGTCCACGCTGGCGCGTTCCCTTAACGAAGCGATGCGCCCCATTGAGAAACGCATTAAAGAAGAGCTGAGCCATGCCGGTTTCCGGGCGCGGATCAGCTTCCCGGCGTTCCAGGCGAGTCAGCTTAATTTCAACACGCGTGGGCTGTTTACTGACGCCATTGCGTCGGAAAATCGTCCGGCGGGTGATGTGTCGACGTCCGGCAGCGTGCGTGAGACGGTGTCGCGCTGGCTGAACAATCCGGGCTGGGGCTTTGAAGATTACGTGATGACTCGCACCCGATATGTTATTGACATCGCGCAGCTTCATGAGCGATTTAAACAGCATATTGATCAATTTTGTGAACAAATCTGTAAAGCTTTGGTGGCTCAGGTCGATGTCTCTGTTACGGCAGGAATGGCGACGTTTTTCGCAGAATTCTCGTTATGTCTGACCGGGTTACAGGAAAGCTTGCGTGATAGCCTCGCAGTGCGCCAGCAAAACGAGCACTCCACCCGAGCGCTCAGCCAGCTGTTGCAGCAAAGTATTACCACTGCGACGTGGATTCAGGAAGATACCCGACTGTTACGCGATGATATTCAAACCTTATTCGCGGCTGAGCAACTATGACAACACAACTACTGGACGGTCCCGGGCGGACGCTGGAGTGTATTCATCCGAAGTTTATGGTCGATCTGGTACAAGGGGTGGACGCGGTGCGTCTTCCCCCTCTCGCCCCTCAGCAGCAGCAATTTCGTGAGCGTTTAACTCAGGAGATCATGACCCAGACGAAGCTTCGGCCCTGGGCAATGACGGGAATGTTCAGCGAAAATGCTGCCCTGCGGCTGGGGCTTGCGGAAAAACTGGCGGGGATGTTCGATCCCGGCCATCTGGCGCTGACGCGCATGACGGAAAAACTCACCACGCTGCGCCAGCAGACCAGCCGCCAGGGGCAACAGTCTCCGGGCCTGATGCAGCAGTACGACGATCTCTCTGCCCATTTTTCCCAGCGTGCCGCCTATAAAGAGAAAGCGCTTTCTCAGCGTGGCCTGACGGTGCAGGCGGGCGAACATAGTGAGCAAATTTTTACCCACTGGCGGGCCGGGCAATACGATGGCTGGTCGCTGGCCGGGCGTTGTTACCTCGCGCTAGAAGAGCTTCGTTGGGGGGCGTTTGGCGATGCCTGTCGCCTGGCAAACGAAGACGTTGGCGCGATGCTGAAAGACAATTTACGCAGCCTGGCGGCAAATTATCTGGCGCAGGGCATTAACGCTTCTCCCGCCACTCGCCATTTCTATCACCAGTGGCTTGCCACACCGATTTCAACGGGCTTAATGGACCATAAGGATATGCTGGGCTGGCTGGGGGACTGGTGTCATCCTGACCGTCATCCGGTGAGCTGGTCTGTGACGCAGAGCTGGCAGACGGTGGCACTGGGAATGCCGAGACTCTGCTCAGCGAAAAGGCTGGCGGATGCGATGGTGAGTGAAGTGTTTGGCGAGGGATAACTAAAACCCTCTCCGAAGAGAGGGCGTAGAAATCTTAGTGATGTAAGGATTCAACCGGCTGCGGCTCTGACTCGGCCTGCGGGATATTGCCGTAGCGTTTGGCGTACAGCGCCGTAATAATCGGTACCAGAATCGCGGTCACAATCACTGCTGCTGCAACCAGCGCGGTTGCCGAGGCGGCCACCGGTTCGAAGGCCGGGTTAATCTGCGCGATAATCACCGGGTTCGCCACGGCTGCACCTGCAGCAGATGATGCAGCGACACCTGCGGTCCCATTCCCTCCTCCAATCACGCGGTCTGCGATAATCAGTGGAATACCGGTGATGATGATAACCGCGACGCCCAGGGCGATGCCCAGCAGACCGGTATCCATAATCACGCCCAGGTTGATGGTGTTACCCAGTGCGAAGCCGAAGAACGGAATCAACACCGGCGTGGCTTTGCTGAAGAAATCGCGCAGATCGGTGTCCAAGTTACCCAGTGCGAAACCGATCAGGAACGGCAGAATTGCGCCGACGAAGTGGTGCGGTTCAAACGAGGCCAGACCGGCGGAGCCCAGGATCAGCATGGTCATCAGCGGACCGGATTCCAGCGACATTAAAACGAAGGCGCCAGACTCTTCTTTAGTGCCGTACTGGTTCATCAGGCTGGCGTAGAGACCGCCGTTGGTCATATCCATTGCCGAAACAATCGCCAGAATGGACAATCCGGCGAAGAATCCGGTCTGAATTCCGTTCTCAGGAATAAACATGGCGCAGACCATTGCGACGACCCAGGCGACCGCAATTTTGGTAATGACCAGCGTACCTGATTTACGCAGAACGGTACCTGTAGCCCGTAAATTAATAGAGGCGCCAATACAAAAGAACCAGACCGCCAGAATGGGAACGGTGCCGGTGATCATCCCTTTTGTGAATCCGCCAAAATAAGCGCCGGTATTTGGCGCAAGGGTATTTAATATTGCGCCAAGGACCAGGGGAACCAGCATCATCCCGCCAGGGATGCGTTCAATTGTGGCTTTAATCTTCATGATAAATCCTCACATCTCATCTCGCGTTTCTGGCGGACAAGTCAGGTAATATTAATGATTACATTCAAATGATTACGAAAATTTAACTGTCTGAAGTTCCGTCTGGTAATGCACAAACCGCAGCCCGTTTACACGTGTTAAACGGTTGGTGAGTTGCAGCCATCGCGGCGTGTTCGGGCTTATCATGCGATCATTGGAATTACGATTCAATGAAAATAAAACAGTGTTTTAGTTATCTTGATCACATATTTGCGTAAACGAAGACATTGACCGCTTGTAATTAAAAAAGCTGTGAAATGGATGTAAATGAAAGTCAGTGTTTTATTTAATTGCGAGAGGAATAATAACCAGCGGAAGAATCGTCTGAATGCGATTAAAACGTAACGAAAGAGAGAGGGGTGCTTACGTTTTCTGACAACTTTTGACGCCATACGTAAGTTTTTGTGAAGTTGATCACTAATTTAAACGCTGGTAGGGTAAAGAGGTCACTAACTGCCCAGACAGGCGTCAACAGGTTCGGTTGTATCGACAGTAAATGTCAATGTAAGTAAACCTGCTACGCTTGAAGAAGAAGATTCGCATGAGGCGAATCTCACTTTACAGACCGCATGAGTTTCTGTGGTATGGACAGGGCTGAGTCTACGAGGATAGCAATGCTTAAAAGGAAAAAAGTAAAACCCATTACGCTCGGCGATGTCACCATTATTGATGACAGCAAGCTGCGCAAGGCCATCACTGCCGCATCGCTGGGTAACGCGATGGAGTGGTTTGACTTCGGTGTTTACGGCTTCGTTGCCTATGCACTCGGTAAGGTCTTCTTCCCCGGCGCCGATCCCAGCCTGCAGATGATTGCAGCGCTAGGTACCTTCTCTGTACCCTTCCTGATTCGCCCGCTCGGTGGGTTGTTCTTCGGGATGCTGGGCGATAAATATGGTCGCCAGAAAATTCTCGCCATCACAATCGTGATTATGTCGATAAGTACCTTCTGTATCGGCCTGATCCCGTCTTACGCCACCATTGGTATCTGGGCACCAATATTGTTGCTGCTGTGTAAAATGGCGCAGGGCTTCTCCGTCGGCGGTGAGTATACGGGCGCATCGATCTTCGTTGCCGAATACTCCCCGGACCGTAAACGCGGCTTTATGGGAAGCTGGCTGGACTTTGGCTCGATTGCCGGGTTTGTGCTGGGTGCGGGCGTGGTGGTATTGATTTCCACCGTCGTCGGGGAAGAGAACTTCCTCGAGTGGGGCTGGCGTATTCCGTTCTTCCTGGCGCTGCCGCTGGGTATCATCGGCCTCTATTTGCGTCATGCTTTAGAAGAGACCCCGGCGTTCCAGCAGCACGTTGAGAAACTGGAGCAGGGCGATCGCGAAGGCCTGCAGGATGGACCGAAAGTTTCGTTCCGCGAAATTGCGACCAAACACTGGCGTAGTCTGCTGACCTGTATCGGTCTGGTGATTTCGACCAACGTGACCTACTACATGTTGCTCACGTATATGCCGAGCTACCTGTCGCATAACCTGCACTATTCAGAAGATCACGGCGTGCTGATTATCATCGCCATCATGGTTGGTATGCTGTTTGTGCAGCCGATTATGGGTCTGATGAGTGACCGCTTCGGTCGCCGTCCGTTCATTATTCTGGGTAGCGTCGCGTTGTTCGCCCTGGCGATTCCGGCCTTTATCCTTATTAACAGTAATGTGCTGGGGCTGATTTTTGCCGGTCTGCTGATGCTGGCGGTGATCCTGAACTGCTTCATCGGGGTGATGGCGTCCACGCTCCCGGCGATGTTCCCAACGCACATTCGTTACAGTGCGCTGGCGGCAGCATTTAATATCTCGGTACTGATTGCGGGTCTGACGCCGACATTGGCGGCCTCGCTTGTCGAAAGCACCCAGGACCTGATGATGCCGGCTTATTATCTGATGGTTATCGCGGTTATCGGTTTAGCGACCGGTCTGACGATGAAAGAGACGGCTAACCGACCTCTGAAAGGGGCGACGCCAGCGGCATCGGATATTCAGGAAGCGAAAGATATCCTTCGTGAGCACTACGATAATGTTGAACAGAAAATTGATGACATTGACGTAGAGATTGAAGAGCTGCAGAAGAAACGTTCTCGTCTGGTGGATCAGCATCCACGGATTAACGAGTAACAAACGAAAAACCCGCCGCTGGCGGGTTTTTTATTAGCAGCCTGCGGCAATGTAGTCGCCGTTGGCGCTGATGGGAATGACCGTTAAGAACAGCACCGTCGCGAACAGAATTAGCACAATCCCGCCGGCAATTTTTGCCACCGGCACCAGCCAGCTCAGGTGTGATCCTCCGCCGAAGAGCGCCACCGTGCGTTCGCGCGCATAGCGCACCGCCAGCGACAGCCCCATGATCGACAGCGCCGTGCCGAGGGACATGGTCATCACCGCCGCAATTCCCCAGGTCACAATACCCAGCGCGTTCGAGAACATCAGAATCATAATCGCCCCACTGCATGGGCGCGCGCCGATGGCCAGGATTACCCCCAGACGTATTTTCCAGTTTTCCCCCTTCAGCGCGGCACCCACACCGTGGTGACCGCAGCCGCAACTTTCATCATGTTGATGAAGAGGTTTAAGGGCGTGAACCGTCAGCCTGCGAGGACGCAGGCTTTTCAGCGCCTGGTAAATGACAAACGCGCCGAACGCACCAATCATGACCGCGCTGATTTTTTCCACATACCAGCGGCTGGCGCTGAGATCGCCGGAGGCGAGATTAAACCCCACGGCCAGAATAAAGACGAAAAGAATGGCGCTTACACCCTGCATCAGGCTGCCGAGGAAGGGCACCACGCGTGCGGCGAGCTGGCTTTCTTTATTAGTCGAGAGATAGGTGGTGACGATAAATTTGCCGTGGCCTGGCCCAATGGCGTGAAGCACACCATAAAAGAACGCGCCCGTCAGCAGCCACAGCCCACCGGCGTACTGGTGATTATTGAGTTGCAGAAGGTACATCACCAGATAGCGGTGCAGGGTGATTTGCGTTGCGAGGCACCACTGAATAAAGGCGTTCCAGTGGGCGTGTAGCGTAAAGGCTGCCAGCAGAATGCCCAGCGCCATCAGCCCGGCAGTGGGGAGGCGCCAGTCACGTGCGAGACGTTGTGTGGTCATGGTATGGCCTGCGGGAGAGGATTTTTGGCAAGTATAGCGTTTATGATCGCGAGCGCGCTGAGGTTTACTCTTCCGTCATCCCTTCGCCGCTTTTACCTTTCACCCATTCGACCCGGCGGTGGAACATTTTTTTCAACGCCCGGCCCAGGGTATTAAACCAGCCTGTCGGGCGTGGATCGGCAAGCATGCTCAGGGCGCGGGCGTAGTCCAGTACAAGCCCTGGCGTCCAGGCCATGGTCTCGGCGCGTTTACGCAGCTGGAGTGCGACCCAAAGTTCCGGCGTGGACATCAGCTTTCCAATCGCCAGCCAGAACCCGCGCGTTTGCCAGAGTCTTCCGACGGATCCCTCCAGCGCGGCTTCCAGCGCTCGCGCCACGCTGCTGGAGCAGTTACGGTGGGTCAAATTGTAGGATGCATTCTGACGGTAGTTTTCCCAGAAGGCGCTCAGGCGGGTTTCACTGTAATTGCGGATGCGTACTTTTCGCGTGGAGGGACACCATTGCGCTGACTCTGTTGCATAGTCGGGCTGGAACAGCCCTTGCACATTATTCTCCGGCGTCGCCCGCAACAGTCGGGCGAAGGCATCCGGTGAACGGTCGATGAGTTCCGCAGGATACAGGCTGATATAGATCCCGCCAGGAGATTCCAGCGCAGCGTGGCCGGTGGAGATAATGCCGTTTTGATCCACGGCGGCGATATAGCGGTTGATGACCGGGCGAGGGATGGTTTCACCCGGCGCAGAACCCACGGGAGTCCAGACGTGAACCGTCAGCGCTTTTTCGTCATCTTCCGGCGGACCATCCCACTCCACAGTGGCGGGCGGGAGCGTATCTGCTTCTTCCATATACTCTTCGCCTTTAAGACCCGGGTTGGCGGCGGCCACTTTGACGCGGTTGGCGAGGATAAACATGTTCCATCCCGCGAAGGCAAGGCCCAGACCCAGACAGTAAGGAACGGTGCCGGCATAATTTGACGGCCAGGGCTGATAGAAGAAGATGGCCAGCGCGATCTCGACGATCCCGCCTGCCAGGGCTGAGCGCCAGCGTTGATAGCGAACGACCAGGGCGGAGGCTATTTGTAGCGCACCATCAAGCAAGAACAGCGTGCCGAAGATGATCGCCAGTACAATATCGCCATCGTGGTTCCCCGCCAGGATCAGGACCGCGGCGAGTGTAAAGGTGGCACCTTTGACATAGCGTAAGATGCGCTGCCCGCCCATCCCGCTGTGCGCCACCATTAATGTAAGGGCACCTTCGAACAATAGCAGGCAGGCGAAAGGCTCAATCGGGAAGAACAGCGACCCGTCCATGGCGTCGATGAAGATGACGGTGCCGGCGATCAGTGTGATCCAGCCAAAGCGGCGAAGCCCGCGCCAGTGTGAACGCAGAAAATCGATACCCAGCAGGATCAGGATTAGTCGCATCATAGGAAAACGTCCGGAAATAGCCTTCCACATATATAGCTTATTGGGTCGTTTAGTGCGTGATGAGTGAGAAACGTGTCGGTAATACTGGCCGGGTTGTGGATAAGTCTGTGTGCAAAAGGGTATAAGGCGGGGTTTTGCTGTGGAATGCAGCAGTCAGTCATTTTTCTGTCATTTAGCGGTTGCGG
>NZ_JBNDLC010000009.1:0-114423 GCF_050435885.1 Lelliottia sp. 489
GCACTGTTTTCCTGTTTCAGCTGATCCAGATTGAACAGGGTGCAGCCCCCGGCGAGCGCGTCCTCGATGGTGACAATCTGCCGCCACTGCCCATCCGGGCAGAGCACGCCACCGGCGAGCGCTTTGTGGCTGATATCAATGTCGACCCGGTCGGCGGCGCTGCTGCGCCCACGATTGAACAGCTCGCCAGACCAGAACGGATAAGCACCATGCGCCAGCGTGGAAGGTGTCGAGAAATAGGTGGTGCGCAGGTGCGATTGTGACGCCATCCCTGAGGCAACTTTTCGTAGTTTCTGAAAATTGGGTATCCAGAAAATTTCATCGACATACAGGTCGCCGTTATGGCTCTGCGCGGTGTTTGAGTTGGTGCCGAGGAAAATCAGCTCTGCACCGTTGTTACCGATGACAATCGGGTCGCCTGACAGGTCGACGTCGACCAGCCGCGCAAAGGCGATGATGTACTTACGGAAAACATACGCCTGCGTTTTACTGGCTGACAAAAATATCTGGTTTTGCCCAGTCTTAAGGGCGCGCAGAAGGGATTCACGAGCAAAGTAGAACGTTGCGCCAATCTGACGCGATTTAAGGATGTGGCGAATACGGTGCTCTAGCCCGGCCTTGTGCCAGTTGAGCTGATACTCAAACGACTGGTCGAGGAAAATCTCTTCCAGCTTCTCGATGGCTTCATCGCTAAAGAAATTACGTTTCGGTTTTTTGCGATCTCCTTTGTTGCGGTTCGCCACGTTGGGGTTTAAATCCGCCTCGTTTCCGGTCTGGCCGTAGCGGTTGACACGTGCGAGCCGTTCCATCTGGCGCGACAGGAAATCAGCGACCTTAAAGTCATGCGGCGTCAGGTCGGGCTTTGCGTAGAGCTGAATCAGCCGCGCCTCTAATGTCGATTCAACGCGATTAATCGGTGCGGTGTCTTCCCATCCATCACGTTGTTTCCAGCTCTGCACCGTCGGGCGCTTCACCTGCAGCATGTCGCAAATTTGCGGCACGGCGAACCCTTGCCAGTACAACAGACGCGCCTGTCGTCGAGGGTCATTCAGTAGTGATAAATCAGTCGAAATTGTCATTCTCACCTCGTTTTATTGGTACGAGGCAAGGCTAAGGAAATCATCGCGCGTATTCGCTAAGCCCCTGTTGTGTCAGATCTAACAGGAGCGTAAGCGGTGGCTGATGCGGGGCGGAGTCGGGAAACTAACCCCGAACCGAAAACCCAACATCAGGACACCTGAACAATGGCAAAGAAAGTTTCTAAATGGTTTCGCATCGGCGTCGAGGGTGACACCTGCGATGGCCGTGTCATCAGTGGCGATGATATTCAGGAAATGGCGGACACCTTCGACCCGCGTGTCTATGGCTGCCGCATTAACCTCGAACATATCAAAGGTCTGATGCCTGACAGTCCGTTTAAGCGCTTAGGCGATGTGACCGAGCTTAAGGCGGAAATCATCAGTGATGACTCGGCGCTGAACGGCAAAAAAGCGCTGTTTGGCAAAATCGCGCCGCTCGATGAGCTGGTGAGCATGGTGCGTGCCGGTCAGAAGGTTTACACCTCGATGGAAATTCGCCCGAATTTTTCAAACAGCGGCAAGTGCTATCTGATTGGTCTGGCCGTGACCGATGACCCGGCTAGCCTCGGCACCGAATATCTCGAATTCTGCAGCCGCGCCAGTCAGAACCCGCTCGCCGGTAAAAAAGACCAGCCTGACGACCTGTTTTCCGTTGCCACGCTGGCGGCGCTGGAATTTGAGGATGTTCCCGACACCGTACTCAACAGCCTGACTGACAAGGTTAAGGCGATTTTCAGCCGCAAACAGGCCACTGACGATGCGCGTTTTGCTGATGTGCATGAAGCGGTGACGGAAGTCTCTGAACTGGTGCAGACAAACCTCACCGCCACCGACAGCCGCGTCACTGAGCTGGAAACCGCGTTTGCGCAGTTTAAGCAGGAAGTGACCCGCAAGGCAGACGAAAGTGCGCAGGCGTTTACCTCCCTGAAAAGCTCTCTCGATAACACCGAAAGCCAGCGCCAGCCGCGCCGCGAGAAATCCAAAGGCGGGACGGGCGACGAGCTGCTGACTAACTGCTGATAACGCGCCGGGCTCGCTGTCCGGCCTGATGCCCCATTTCTAGAAAACAGGAATAACAATGCGTAAAGAAACCCGCTTTAAATTTAATGCTTACCTGACCCGCGTCGCGGAGCTGAACGGCGTCGAAACCGACGACGTGGCGAAGAAATTCACCGTCGAGCCATCCGTGACGCAAACGCTGATGAACACCCTGCAGCTGTCATCCGCGTTTCTGACCAAAATCAACATCGTGCCAGTCGATGAACTGAAAGGCGAAAAAGTCGGTGTGGGCGTAAACGGTACGATTGCGAGCACCGCCGATACTGCCGGGGATGACGAGCGTAAGACCGCTGATTTTACGGCGCTTGAATCCAACAAGTACGAATGTGCGCAAATCAACTTTGATTTCCATATCCGTTACAAACAGCTCGACCTGTGGGCGCGATTCCAGGACTTCCAGACCCGTATCCGTGACGCGATTATCAAGCGCCAGTCGCTCGACTTCATCATGGCCGGTTTCAACGGTATCGAGCGCGCGGAAACCTCCAACCGCAAAAACAATCCGATGCTGCAGGATGTCGCGGTGGGCTGGCTGCAGAAGTACCGCAACGAAGCACCGGCGCGCGTGATGTCAAAAATCACCGACGCAGACGGAAAGGTCATTTCTGATGTGATCCGCGTGGGGGAGAACGGTGACTATCAAAACCTCGACGCGCTGGTGATGGATGCCACGACCAACCTGATTGACGAGATTTATCAGGATGACCCGGAGCTCGTCGTCATCACCGGTCGCAAGCTGCTGGCTGACAAATATTTCCCGATCGTCAACAAGACGCAGGAAAACAGCGAGGCGCTGGCCGCTGACATCATCATCAGCCAGAAACGCATCGGCAACCTGCCTGCCGTGCGCGTGCCGTACTTCCCGGCAAATGCGCTGATGGTGACGCGCCTCGATAACCTGTCGATTTACTTCATGGACGACGCGCACCGCCGCGCCATCATCGAGGAGCCGAAGAAAGACCGCATCGAAAACTACGAATCAATGAATGTTGATTACGTGGTCGAAGCGTATGCCGCCGGTTGTCTGATTGAAAACATTACCCTCGGCAAATTCGCTGCACCTGCAGACGAGAACGGCGGAGAGTAAACCATGACGAGCCCCGCAGCGCTTCACATGATGCGGGTCTCGGCCTCTGAAACCGCGCGGCGGGCTGCTGCTCCGCTGCGCAATGCAACTGCCTATGAGCAGATGCTCGTTAAGCTGGCCGCAGACTCACGCACGTTAAAACAAATCCGATCCAAAGAGCGCAAGGCAGATAAAAAGCGCGAGCTGCTGCCGTTCTATCTGCCGTGGGTGGCGGGTGTCCTTGCAAATGGCAAGGGCGCACAGGATGACATTGTCATGACCGTCATGCTCTGGCGTCTCGATGCGGATGACATCGCCGGTGCGCTGGAAATTGCCCGATATGCGATGACCTGGGGACTCACGATGCCGGTCGGCGGTCATCGCCGCACCACGCCGTATCTGCTGGCCGAAGAGGTGGCGCTTGCCGCGCAGCGTCTGCGTGACGCTAAACAGTCACCTGAGCTGGCGCTGTTGCTTGATACCCTCGCACTGACTGAGCGTGCAGATATGCCCGACATCGTGCGCGCGAAGCTGCACAAAATCACCGGCTACGTGCTGCGTGACGCAGGGGAGCTGCCCGAGGCACTGGCGCACCTGCAGCGCGCGATCCAGTTAGAGCGAACTATCGGCGTGAAAAAAGACATTGAAAATCTTGAGCGTCAGCTAAAGCCGAAAGCCGAACCTGTCAAAAAACAGAACACACCACGCACGCGCAAGCCTGCTGCTAAACCGGCGGCCCGGCGCGGGCGTCCACCAAAGGCGGCAAAAGCCGCAGGTTAACCGAACGCTCCCCGAGCCGGGCGGCACGCCGGTCAATGCGGGTATTGATTACCCTGACTGCGACCGGCGTCCACCGCCCACCTATTTCCCGAGGTTGTCATGACGACACTGATTATTGAGCCCAAAACAACGCCGCAGGACGTGCCGGGCGTGGTGATACCGCCACCGGGCGAGAGTGAGCCGGTGATTAAAAATACCGGTTTTTTTCCTGATGTAGACCCGCAGCGCGTGCGCGAAGAAATGCGCCTTGAGCAGACCGTTTCCCCTGTGCGTCTGCGCCGGGCGATAAAGACCGCCATCGCGGAGACTAACGCGGAGCTGCGCGACTGGCGCGACCTGCAGCTCGACGCCGGTCACGCCACGCTCGCGGATGTTCCCTCCGACGAGCTCGACGGCGAGAGCGTGCGCTGCTTTCACTACTTTAACGCCGTGTGCTCGATGACGACCGCCACGCTTTACGAGCGTTATCGCGGCGTGGATGCGACCAGCAAGGGCGACAAAAAGGCCGACAGTATCGACAGCACCATCGATGAGATGTGGCGAGATATGCGCTGGTCAGTAGCGCGTATTCAGGACAAGGCACGCTGTATCGTGGGGCAAATCTGATGAAGGTCTATGCGATGCAGGGCGACACCCTCGACGCAATTTGTGCGCGCTATTACGGGCGCACTGAGGGCGTCGTCGAGACGGTGCTGCAGGCTAACTCCGGTCTGTCGGAGCTGGGCGTCATTCTGCCGCACGGCACGGCGATAGAGCTGCCCGAGACCGACAGCGCGCCGAAAACCGAGACGGTGAATCTATGGGACTGAGTATGGAAAAAATCACGACGTTTATCGCCTACTGGCTGGCCGTGGGGCTGGCGTATTTCGGGGCGATGTCGCCCGAGAAAATGGCGCTTTATGTGGGCGGTGGCTGCGCCATTTTTACCGCGCTGACGAATTACTGGTTTAAGCGCAAAACCTATCGCTATCTGACCTCGCTCGGACTGGATAAGGGGGCCATTCGTGAGCTCAATCATTAAACGATGCAGTGTGGCCGCAGTGCTGGCGCTGGCGGCGCTGATGCCTGACTTTCGTCTGCTTAACACCTCGCCCGAGGGGCTGGCGCTGATTGCTGACCTCGAAGGTTGTCGCCTGACGCCTTACCAGTGCAGCGCGGGAGTGTGGACGTCAGGCATTGGCCACACTGCCGGTGTCGTCCCGAAAGGGGATATTACCGAGCGTCAGGCGGCGGCGAACCTCGTCGCGGATGTGCTGAACGTCGAGGAGCGTCTCGCCGTTTGCGTGCCGGTGGAAATGCCGCCGCGCGTGTATGACGCGCTGGTCAGTTTTGCCTTCAACGTGGGAACCGGTGCGGCGTGTCGCTCGACGCTGGTCTCGTTTATCAAGCGTCATCAGTGGTGGCAGGCGTGTGACCAGCTCACCCGCTGGGTGTTCGTAAATGGCGTCAGAAACAAAGGGCTTGAGAACCGCCGTGCGCGGGAATGGGCTTACTGTGTGAAGGGGATGCAATGAAAGCGCTGATGATTCTGCTGGCCGGGTTGCTCGCCGTGGTGCTGTGGCTGCGCCACGATAACGCGAATTTATCCCGCTCCTTTGAGCGAGCGAACCGGGTCGCCAGTGAGCAAAAGACGACTATCGGGATGCTGAAAAATCAGCTTTCCGTGTCGCAACGCATCGCCAGAACGAATGAGGCCGGTCAGGTCAGGCTCGCTGATGAACTGACCGCTGCCGGTGAGCTGGCGGCAAGGCGTGAAGAAACTATAACGAGGCTGATGAATGAAAACGAAGAGCTGCGCCGCTGGTATCGCGCTGATTTGCCTGATGCTGTGCGCCGGTTGCACACCCGCACCGCCTGCGCCTCCGCCGGTCATTGTTTACAGCGCTTGCCCGAAGGTGAGCCTTTGCCCGATGCCGGGAAGCGATCCCGTCACTAACGGCGACCTGAGCGCCGATATTCGCAGGCTTGAGGGCGCGCTGACTGCCTGCGCGCTCAAAGTCGAAACCGTCAAAGACTGCCAGGACAAACTCGATGAAGAAAGCACACAGCCTGCGCCAGGCGCTCACTGACGCCGTACCGCAGTTAAAAACGAACCCCGAAATGATGCGCATCTTTGCCGATGAGGGGAATATCGATGCGCGCCTCGCGGCCTCGCTGTCCCACGAAAAGATTTACACACTGAATGTGATCGTGTGTGATTTTGTCGGCGACCCGGATTTGATTTTCGTGCCGGTGGCCGTGTGGCTGCGTGAGAATCAGCCGGATATTTGTACCACGGATGAGGGGCGCAAAAAGGGCTACCGCTTCCAGATGGATTTAAACGACGGTGACAGTGTTGATATCAGTATCAGCCTGCAGCTCACCGAGCGCACGCTTGTCAGGGATGAAAACGGCGTGCTGCACGTCAGTTATGCGCCTGAGCCGCCATTGCCCGAGCCGGTCATGCGTCCGACCGAGCTTTATATCAATGGCGAGCTGGTGAGCAAATGGGATGAGTGAGTTAAAGCCCTTTGACGACAAGCTCGCCGGGCTGATTGCGGCGATGTCACCGGCGGGGCGGCGTAAGCTCGCCGCAGAGATTGCGAAGGAACTGCGCAAATCGCAACAGCAACGGATTAAACAGCAAAAAGCGCCCGATGGCACACCGTATCAGGCGCGAAAGCGCCAGCCGCTCAGGGCAAAATCGGGGCGAATCAAGCGCGCGATGTTTCAGAAGTTGCGAACGAGCCGCTACATGAAAGCCAGTGGTAACAATGATGCTGCCGTGGTCGAGTTTACCGGAAAGGTGCAGCGTATCGCCCGAGTCCATCAGCTCGGCCTTAAAGACCGGCCAAACCCGCACAGCCGCGACGTGCAATATTCAGAACGCCAGTTACTCGGATATAGCCAGGCGGATAAACAGCTTGTCGGGGAGCTGGTCATCAAACATTTAAGCAACTGATTGTTGTCTCACCCCTCATAAAACCCCGCTCGATTGCCGCTGGCCTTGCCCGGCGGCATCCTTTCCGCATGAATAATTTAAATTCTCTGCAGGATATCGCACGCGCGATCCGCAACCTCATCCGTACTGGCATTGTGACCGACGTCGACCCCGTCGAGGGGCTTTGTCGTGTCCAGACCGGCGGGATGGAAACCACATGGCTTAACTGGCTGACCTCGCGCGCCGGTCGTTCGCGGGTGTGGTGGGCTCCTTCCGTTGGCGAGCAGGTGCTGATTCTGGCTATCGGTGGTGAGCTCGATACGGCGTTTGTGCTGCCCTCCATTTTTTCTGATGACCATCCCGCGCCGTCTGCCTCGCCTGATGCGTTTCACATTGCCTTTCCCGACGGGGCGGTTATCGAGTACGAACCCGACAGCGGCGCGCTCACCGTGTCCGGTATCAAAACCGCCGACGTCACGGCGTCGAATTCCATTACCGCGACCGTGCCGGTGGTGCTGGTCAAAGCTAAAACCCGCATCACCCTCGATACACCCGAGGTGGTGTGTACCAACAAGCTCATCACCGGTTCACTCGAAGTGCAGAAGGGCGGGACGATGAAAGGCGATATCACGCACACCGGCGGGAAATTTATCTCTAATGGCGTGCAGGCGGATGACCACGCACACGGCAATGTGCAGAGCGGCGGGAGCTGGACGAAGGAGACCAAATGACGGTGCGTTATCTGGGAATGAACAGCCAGACCGGGCTCAGTATTTCTGAGGCCGACCATATCAGGCAGAGCGTGCGCGACATTCTGGTCACGCCGGTTGGCTCGCGGGTGATGCGCCGCGAATACGGCTCGCTTCTTTCAGCGCTGATTGACCAGCCGCAGACCCCGGCGCTGCGCCTGCAGATTATGGCCGCGTGTTACTCCGCGATCCAGAAGTGGGAGCCGCGCGTCACACTGTCGACCATCACCTTTGAGCGAGGCGAGGCTGACGGCGCGCTGTATGTCGATATTACCGGCACGCGCTCGACGACGAGCCAGCCCTTTTCACTCACCATTCCACTGAGTTAAACGCTATGGCTATTGTTGACCTGAGCCAGCTCGCCGCGCCCGATGTCGTGGAAGAGCTGGATTTTGAAACCATTCTGAGCGAACGCAAGGCGACGCTTGTCTCGCTTTATCCCGAAGACCAGCAGGAGGCGGTCGCGCGCACGCTGACGCTTGAATCTGAGCCGATTGTGAAGCTGCTGCAGGAGAACGCTTATCGTGAAGTCATCTGGCGTCAGCGCGTCAACGAGGCCGCGCGTGCGGTCATGCTGGCCTATGCCGCCGGTGCTGACCTCGACCAGATAGGGGCAAATTCCAGCGTTGAGCGCCTCGTTATCACACCTGCAGACGAGACCACGTTGCCGCCGACACCTGCCGTGATGGAATCGGACACCGACTATCGCCTGCGTATCCAGCAAGCCCCCGAGGGACTGAGTACCGCAGGCTCTACCGGGGCATATCAGTTTCATGGCCGCAGCGCCGACGGGCGGGTCGCGGATATTTCCGTCATCAGCCCCGAGCCAGCCTGCGTCACCGTGTCGGTATTGTCCCGCGAAAATAACGGCGCGGCGTCCGACGAGCTGCTCGCCGTAGTGCGTGCTGCGCTGAATGACGAGGACGTGCGGCCAGTCGCTGACCGTGTGACCGTCCAGTCAGCGACCATTGTCGACTACACCATCGACGCGGCGCTTTACCTTTATCCCGGCCCCGAAAGCGAGCCGGTGCTCAGTGCGGCAAAAGCGAAGCTGCAGACCTATATCAGCGCACAGCACCGGCTCGGGCGGGATATTCGCAAGTCAGCCATCTACGCCGCGCTCCACGTCGAGGGTGTGCAGCGTGTCGAACTGGTAGCACCTGTGGCCGATATCGTGCTCGATGATACGCAGGCGTCTTATTGCACCGCGTACAGCGTGACGGTCGGGGGTAACGATGAGTAATAACCGCCTGCTGCCGGTCGGCTCGTCGCCGCTTGAGGTCGCGGCGGCGCGTGCCTGTGCGGATATCGAAAATACCCCCGTCCCGCTGCGCCGTCTGTGGAACGCCGACACCTGCCCGGCAAATTTGCTGCCGTGGCTTGCCTGGGCGTTTTCGGTCGACCGCTGGGATGAAAGCTGGCCGGAAGAGACAAAGCGCGAGGTGATCCGCGCGGCGTGGTTTATCCATGCGCACAAAGGGACGATTGGTGCGGTGCGCCGGGTGGTCGAGCCGCTCGGGTATCTGATTAACGTGACGGAATGGTGGGAAACGAACGACCCGCCCGGCACATTCCGCCTCGATATCGGCGTGTTAGAGACCGGCATTACCGAGGAAATGTATTACGAAATGGAGCGGCTGATTGCCGATGCCAAACCCGCGAGCCGCCATCTTATCGGCCTGAATATTATTCAGGATATTCCGGGCTATCTGTATTACGGAGCCCTGAGCTATGACGGCGATATCACCACGGTTTACCCCGGATAAGTGAGAGCACAATGACAGTAAAATATAAAACCGTTATCACCAAAGCCGGTGCGGAAAAGCTGGCGGCGGCGACCGTCCCGAACGGGAAGAAAGTGAATTTTACGGCGATGGCCGTCGGGGATGGCGGCGGGAAACTGCCCGAACCGAACGCCAGTCAGACAAAACTGGTCAATGAGGTCTGGCGTCATGCGCTGAATAAAATCAGCCAGGACAAAAAGCACAAAAACTATGTCGTCGCGGAGCTGGTTATTCCCCCTGAGACCGGCGGTTTCTGGCTGCGTGAAATGGGGCTTTACGATGACACTGGCACGCTGATTGCGGTCGGCAATATGGCGGAGAGCTACAAGCCTGAGCTGGCGGAAGGGTCAGGGCGCGCGCAGACGCTGCGCATGGTCATTATGGTGAGCGACATCGACACGGTCGAGCTGTCCATCGATACCACGCTGGTGATGGCGACGCAGGATTATGTCGACGATAAGCTCGCAGAGCATGAGCAGTCACGCCGCCATCCTGACGCCACGCTGAAAGAAAAGGGTTTCACGCAGTTAAGCAATGCAACCGACAGCACGTCTGAGACGCTCGCCGCGACGCCGAAAGCGGTTAAGGCAGCGTATGACCTTGCTGATGGTAAATATACGGCTCAGGACGCCACCACAAAGCAGAAGGGCATTGTCCAGCTCAGTAGTGCAACCGACAGCACCTCGGAAGCGCTGGCGGCGACCCCAAAGGCGGTAAAGGCCGTTAATGATGAACTGACCAGCGTTAAGGAGCGTCTCGGAACGGCATCAAAGGCGGATGTTGTGACATCGTTGACGGACACGACAGCCGGGCGGGTGCCGGTTGTCGGCTGGCAGGGTCTGGGCGGTGCTGCCAGAAATGTAACCGCTGCAAAAGAAACCGTTGCTTCATTCTGGCGCGATGCCGTTGAGGTCAAGTCTGGCATCACTATCCCGTACGACGGTACGCCAACAACCAATTATTTTGCCATTGATGGTGATAACCATCATGCCTATATCGGGCGTCAGAGAGCGGGCGCCGGGATTTCGTGGGTAAAGCTGTACAGCGAATATAACAAACCCAAGGCGGCGGATGTTGATGCCGTTTCTGCTTCTCTGGGCGGAACCTTTGCACGGCCTGTCACGTTTAATCAGGGATTCACGAGTAAGGGGCGGATTGTCTGGGGCGATTATGCCAATGCTGTGGGTTCCAGCACTTACAACGGCATGGTTAACGTTTACGACTCGAACGGAAAGATGCGCTGGGCGTTTGGACCCTATCAAAACGGCTGGTCAATTTACAATTACGATGCGGCGGGGGGCTATGTCGGCAATCTGCTGAATATTGACTACACATCGAAAAAAGCCACCTTTGCAGGGGCGATTTATTCACTTTCTGAAATTCAGTCAAGCTCTGTTAACAGCTACCGCATTGCCTACGGGAATTACGGCACATTCTGGCGAAATGATGGCAGTAATCTTTATCTCATGCTTACCAACAGCGGTGACGTATGGGGGAGTTACGGAAGTTTACGGCCCTTTACCGTAAGTCTCGCGACGGGCAGGGTTTCTATCGGGCATGGTCTGAATGTGGTCGGTCAGGCTTTGCCGTCAGATTACGGCAACTTTGACGCGCGCTATCAGGCAAAAGGGAGTTATGCCGCGCCGAACACCGCATCAAGGGGGGCGAATGGCTGGTTGCAGGATGCCAGTACCGGCCTGATTTATCAGTGGTGCCAGGGGGCAACGGTCAGCAACGAAGCCAACCACACGGTGACGTTCCCTAAAGCGTTTCCGTCAGCATGTTTGTTCGCCTCAGTCAGCACGCTGAATGTGAGCAACAACGACAACGCCGAGCAACATTATCACCTTGTTTCAAAAACAACGGCGAACTGCGTCGTTAAACCGAATCGGGCATACGGCAGCAATGGCAGTGTTGCGCCGCTGGTCTGGGCTGTGGGGTACTAAATGAACGGATATTATTACAGTGCAGGAATTGGCGGTTTTCTGTATGAAGGGGATCGTCCTGCGTTTGAGGCTGCTGCTGGCTGGCCTGCCGATGCGGTCGCGATTTCTGACCGCTGGTATCAGCATTTAATCGACGGCCAGACCAAAGGCAAAATGATTGTCCCGAATGAGCAGGGCAAGCCGGTGCTGAAAGCCATCGAGCCGGATTATCCGGCAATGGCGGAACTGCAGAAGCAACAAATTATCAGTGATGCGATGCAGTCCGTGAGCGTGATTCAGCTCAAACTGCAGGCCGGTCGCACCCTTACCGAATCTGAGTCAGCCACACTGGCCGCTGTGCTCGATTACATCGATGAGGTTGAAAATATTGATACGGCAGCAGTGGTGAGTCAGGTCGACTGGCCGCCAATACCAGCCTGATTTCAGAGCCCTCCGCCCGGAGGGCTTTTTTGTTTGTTGTGTCGCCGGTGGCCGAAGCGCTATCCGGTGCGCTTAAGCAGGACACAACAGAAAATAGTTGCTCCACTTCACCACGGAGTTTAACGGATGAGCGACTATCATCACGGCGTGCAGGTCATCGAGATTAACGACGGCGTGCGCACCATTTCCACCGTCTCAACGGCCATCATCGGCATGGTCTGCACCGCCAGCGATGCTGACGAAAAGGCATTCCCGCTCAATGAGCCGGTGCTGATTACCAGCGTGCAAACCGCTATCGGTAAAGCCGGTAAACAGGGCACGCTTTCACAATCCCTGCAGGCCATCGCTGACCAGTGCAAACCGGTCATTGTGGTCGTGCGCGTGGCCGAAGGTGTCGACGACCCTGACGACCCTGACGCGGCGCAGAAACAAACCATTTCTAACATCATCGGGACGACTGACGAAAACGGGAAATATACCGGCCTGAAAGCGCTGCTGACGGCGCAGACCGTCACCGGCGTTAAGCCGCGCATTCTCGGTGTGCCGGGGCTGGATACGCAGGAAGTGGCGACCGCGCTCGCGTCTACCGGTCAGAGCCTGCGCGCCTTTGGCTATATCAGTGCGTGGGGCTGCAAAACCATTTCCGAAGCCATCGACTACCGCAAGAATTTCAGCCAGCGCGAGCTAATGGTCATCTTCCCTGATTTTCTGGCGTGGGACACCACGGCGAATGAAACCTCAACCGCCTGGGCGACGGCGCGCGCGCTGGGTCTGCGTGCCAAAATCGACCAGACGACCGGCTGGCACAAAACCCTGTCAAACGTCGGCGTGAATGGCGTCACCGGCGTCAGTGCTTCGGTGTCGTGGGATTTGCAGGAGCCAGCGACCGACGCCAACCTGCTTAATCAGGCCGGTGTCACCACGCTGATTCGCAACGACGGATTTAAGTTCTGGGGAAACCGCACCTGCTCGGATGACCCGCTTTTCCTGTTTGAGAACTACACCCGTACCGCGCAGGTGCTGGCCGACACGATGGCGGAGGCGCACGCGTGGGCGATGGATAAACCCATTACCCCGACGCTGATTCGCGACATCGTCGCCGGTATCAATGCCAAATTCCGCGAGCTGAAAAACAACGGCTATATCGTCGATGGCTCCTGCTGGTACGACCCGGAGTCGAACGACACCGCGACCCTGAAAGTGGGGAAACTGTATATCGATTACGATTACACCCCCGTCCCGCCGCTGGAAAACCTGACCCTGCGCCAGCGCATCACCGATACCTATCTGGCGAACCTGTCGGACTCGGTCAACAGCTAAGGAGCTGCAAGCATGGCATTACCGCGCAAGCTTAAATATCTGAACATGTTCAACGATGGCCTGAGCTACATGGGCGTCGTGGAATCCGTCACCCTGCCAAAGCTGACCCGCAAATTTGAGAAGTATCGCGGCGGCGGGATGCCGGGCTCGGTATCGATTGACCTCGGTCTCGATGACGACGCGCTGTCGCTTGAGTGGACGCTCGGCGGTCTGCCCGACGTTGACCTGTGGGCACAGTACGCCTCGCCGGGTGCTGACAGCGTGCCGCTGCGCTTTACCGGCTCGTATCAGCGCGACGACACCGGCGCGATTTCTGCCGTTGAGGTGGTGATGCGTGGCCGTCACAAAGAGTACGACGGCGGCGAAAACAAGCAGGGCGAAAGCGGGACGACCAAAATGTCGACCGAATGCAGCTACTACCAGCTCACGATTGACGGGAAAGAAGTCATTGAGATTGACGTCATCAACATGGTGCTGAAAGTGGACGGTGTCGACCGTCTGGCGGAGCACCGCAGGGCGATTGGCCTGTAACCCCTGACCCGGTCAGCAAGGCTGGCCGGTCACTTAACTTTGAAGAGATAAATATCATGGAAAACATCAACGAAACCGCCACCACCGAAACCGAAAACCCGAACGTTGTGATCCTCGATACCCCGCTGATGCGCGGCGAGCAGAAAATCGGGCAAATCACCCTGACCAAACCGAACGCGGGAACCCTGCGCGGTGTGTCGCTGGCGGCGCTGGCGCAGTCTGACGTCGATGCGCTGATTAAGGTGCTGCCGCGCATGACCTTTCCGTCACTCACCGAGCATGAGGTCTCGCGTCTCGATGTGTCCGACCTGATTTCGCTCGCCGGTAAGGTGGTCGGTTTTTTGTCACCTGTTTCGGAACGCTAGAATTTCACAAAGACCTGTCGGTTGATGACCTGATGGCGGATATTGCGGTGGTTTTTCACTGGCCGCCATCAGAGCTGAATTCCCTGAGCGTGACCGAGCTCTTCACGTGGCGCGAGAAAGCGCTGCAACGTAGCGGAAACCATCATGAGCAATAATGTCAGACTTGAGGTGCTGCTGAACGCAGTCGACCGGGCAAGCCGACCGCTTAAGGCTATCCAGACCGCCAGTAAATCCCTGTCTGGCGATATCCGCAATTCACAGAAAAACCTGCGCGACCTTAACGCGCAGGCGTCCCGCATTGACGGATTCAGGAAAGCCAGCGCGCAGCTCGGCGTGACCGGCCAGTCACTCAATAAGGCGAAACAGGAAGCGGCGGCGCTGGCCGTCCAGTTTAAAAACACCCAGACCCCGACACTCGCGCAGGCGCGCGCGCTGGAAGCGGCAAAGAAATCCGCTGCTGACCTGCAGCTCAAATACAACGGCCTGCGCCAGTCCGTACAGCGCCAGCGCACGGAGCTCGCACAGGCCGGGATAAATACCCGCAGCCTGTCAGCCGATGAGCGCCGCCTGAAAGGCAGTATCAGCGAGACAACCGCACAGCTCAACCGTCAGCGCGACGCACTGGCGCGGGTCAGTCAGCAACAGGCCAGACTGAGTGCGGTAAAAAAACGCTATGAATCCGGGCAACAGCTCGCCGCCGGTGCGCGTAATGCCGGGATGGTCGGCGTGGGTGTGGCGGCCGCCGGGCTTTATGGCGCATCACGGTTTATCGCGCCGGGTATTGGTTTTGATAAACAGATGTCAGGTACACAGGCGATCCTCGGTCTTGATAAGGGCGATGACAAACTCGCGGCCATTCGAAAACAGGCGCGTGATATCGGTGCGACCACGGCCTTTTCACCGGGTGATGTGGCGCGCACGCAGACCACGCTCGCACGCTCGGGCTATAACGCCGACGATGTGCTGGCGGCGACCGGCTCGACCGTCAACCTGAGCCTTGCGGCGGATGTCGATATTGCCGAAGCCGCCGACATCATTACCAACATGCAGTCAGCGTTTAACCTGTCGACAACCGAGATTGAGCGCGTCGCGGATGTGATGACCAAGGGCTTTACGTCATCCAATACTGGCCTTGTCGAGCTGGGCGAGGCGATGAAATATGTCGCGCCGATTGCGGAAGCGGCCGGAGCGAGCATTGAAGACACGACATCGATGCTCGGTATTCTGGCGGATAACGGGATTAAAGGCTCGATGGCCGGGACCGGTGCGAGCGCCATTTTCAACCGCCTGCAGGCACCGATGGGCAAAGCGGTTGATGCTATCTCAGAGCTGGGCGTGCAAACCCGCGACGGCAAAGGGAACATGCTGCCGGTCGAGAAAATCCTCAAAGATATTCATAAATCCTTTGTCAAAAACAAGCTCGGCACGGCGGAGCAGGGCGAATACCTGAAAGTCATCTTTGGTGAAGAGGCAATGAAGGGCGCGATTAAGCTCGTCGCCGCTGCCGGTGATGGCTCGCTTGCCAGCAAACGCCAGCAAATCGGGGATTCGAAAGGAACCACGGAGCGGATAGCCAAAATCCAGACCGACAACCTCGACGGGGATTTGAAAAACCTGCAGTCGGCTTATGAAGATTTGCAGATTGAGGTGTTCGATAAAGAGAACTCCGCGCTGCGTCGCCTGACGGTTTCCGTGACCGATATGCTCGGTAAGGTCGCCGCCTGGGCGAAAGCGAATCCTGAGCTCACGCAAACCATTTTCAGTGTGACTGCCGGTGCGCTGGCTCTGGTCGGCGTACTGGGCGGAATTGGCCTTATTGCGTGGCCGGTCATCGCGGGGATTAACGGCATCATCGCCGCTGCCGGTCTGCTGAGTGTGATTTTTACCACTGCCGGGACGGCCATTGTCACGGCCATTACTGCAATCAGTCTGCCGGTGGTGGCTGTGGTGGCGGCTGTCGTGGGCGCTGCATTGCTTATCTATAAATACTGGGAGCCAATCAGCGCCTTTTTCTCGGAGGTGGTTGCGGGGATTAAAACGGCCTTTGCCTCGCTGTCGCCGGTGTTTGACGCTATCGCGGAAAAGCTCGGTGCTGTATGGAAATGGTTTACTAACCTGTTTGCGCCGGTGAAATCCCTGCAGGATATTTTCGAGCGCTGCAAAAATGTCGGGGTGGCCTTTGGTAAGGGGCTGGCCGATGCGCTGATGGCTCCACTGAATATCTTTAACAGCCTGAGCGGGAAGGTCGGCTGGCTGCTGGAAAAGCTGGGCGTTATCAAAAAGGAATCCAGCAACCTTGACCAGACGGCGGCGAAAGCAGACAAGGCTGCGCCGGGTGGCGGGTACATCCCGCAGACCGCAGGGTATGGTGGTTATCAGGCTTACCGGCCAGTGACGGCCTCTTCCGGGCAGTCCTATATCGACCAGAGTAAAAGCGAGTACAACATCACCCTGCAGGGTGGGGGCGCGCCGGGCAGTGACCTCGATCGCCAGCTGCGCGAGGCCGTCGAAAAACTCGACCGTGAGAAACGGGCGCGCCAGCGCTCCAGCATGAGACACGATTAAGGAGGGAAACACATGCTAATGGTGCTGGGCTTTTTTGTGTTTGAACGGCATACCCTGCCGTATCAGTCTATGCAGTATTCGAAGGATTACCGCTGGGCGTCTAATGACCGCATCGGCAAGCCACCGGCCTATCAGTTTCTCGGGGAGGGGGAAACCTCCCGCACCCTGTCGGGCACGCTTTACCCTGAAATCACCGGCGGTCGTCTGTCGCTGACGGCGGTCGAACTGATGGCGAATGAAGGGCGCGCGTGGCCGCTGATTGACGGGACGGGCCTTATCCTCGGGATGTATGTCATCGAGAAAGTGACCCATACGCACACCGAGTTTTTCAGCGATGGCCAGGCGCGCAAAATCGACTTTAGCCTGTCGCTGAAACGCGTCGATGATTCTGTCGCGGCCATTTATGGCGACCTGAAAACGCAGGCTGATAATCTGGTCACGTCTGCCGGTGACTGGCTCGGAGGGCTGGCGGGATGATAACGGGAATGAACGTGCAGGCCGGGGCGAAGATAGCCCCGGCGTTTATGCTCAAGCTGGATAACGAGGATATCACGCAGGATTTTAGTGACCGCCTTATTAGCCTGACCATGACCGACAATCGCGGATTCGAGGCCGACCAGCTCGATATCGAGCTCGATGACACTGACGGCCAGATAGCAATGCCGCCGCGCGGAGCTACGTTGACGCTGTGGTTAGGATGGCAGGATTCCGCGCTGATAAAAAAAGGGACGTTCACGGTCGATGAAATCGAGCACCGGGGCGCGCCCGATACGCTGACCATCCGGGGGCGTAGTGCGGATTTTCGTGGGACGCTGAACTCACGCCGCGAGCAGTCATGGCATGACACCACGCTCGGGGTAATTGTCGATACCATCGCGCAGCGTAACAAACTCACGGCCAGCGTCGCTGAGACCCTGAAAGCGATCGCCGTGCCGCATATCGACCAGTCACAGGAATCCGACGCGGCGTTTCTTTCCCGACTGGCTGACCGAAACGGTGCGTCGGTTTCTGTCAAAGCGGGAAAACTGTTATTTCTGAAAGCCGGTAGCGGCAAGGTGGCCAGTGGCAAACCCATCCCGCAGATGACCGTCGAGCGTGGCGACGGCGACCGGCATCAGTTCGCCATTGCAGATCGTGAGGCGTACACCGGCGTCACAGCGAAATGGCTGCATACCAAAGACCCGAAACCGCAAAAGCAAAAGGTGAAGCTGAAACGCAAGCCGAAGGTGCAGCACCTGCGTGCACTGCAGCACCCGAAAGCCGTCAAAGCACCGGCAAAGAGCCAGGTGAAAAAGGAGCAGGAGGCGCGAGAGGGTGAGTATATGGCCGGTGAGTCTGACAACGTGCTGGAGCTCACGACCATCTACGCGACAAAGGCGCAGGCGATGCGCGCGGCTCAGGCTAAGTGGGATAAACTGCAGCGCGGGGTGGCGGAGTTTTCGATTACGCTCGCCACTGGCCGGGCAGATTTATTTCCTGAAACGCCGGTTGCGGTGAAAGGCTTTAAGCGCGTTATAGACGAGCAGGCGTGGATAATCAGCCGGGTGGTGCATAACCTCAACGGGAACGGCTACACGACAGGCTTAGAGCTTGAGGTGAAGGTCTCGGATGTAGAGTATGAAGCAGACGAAATAGATAGCTAAATTAATCGTATGTGTTTGTTTTATATGATTAAGTTGGATAAAATGACTGCATCGGAAACGTTAAAAGGTGCTCATCATGTTTCACTGCCCAAAATGCCACTACGCCGCCCACGCTCGCACTAGCCGCTATTTCTCTGACACGACAAAAGAGCGCTATCATCAGTGCACAAATATCAACTGCAGTTGTACGTTTGTTACCACTGAGACGGTCGAGCGGTTTATCGCCTCACCTGCAGTATTAGTGCCTGCGCCACCGCACCCAACATCAACCGGCCAGCAGCAAATCCACTGGCAGTGACCAAAAAGAAGCCCCGCAAACGCGGGGCTTTTTGTATTCAGTGGATCAGAAAAGATGAGTGTGAGATAGCATTATCACTTTTGCCCTCTCAGGTTGTTCTTTTCCCATCTCGTTACAGGTGTTGAGTGGTTGCTCCAGAACGTATCCCTTAAATTTATGTTTATTCAGGATGTGCAGCTCTTTCACGGATTCAAGGTATTTAGCCGGGACATCTTTAGTCCATATGTCGGGGCAAACTCCCGAACTGATTACAGAGTCATAAATCGCAGGTGTGATTTGACTCTCGTTAAGAATCACTGTCAGCGTGTCGCCGCTTTTCGACACTTCAATCGGTTGCCATTGTTTAAGGGAATTCTTCAGGGTCGAGGTGTCATTTGCCTGTGCGGTGTAAGAGGTCAGGGCAAGGGCGAGCAAAGTTACAGCTTTAAGATATTTCAAAGTAATTTCCTTATTAAACATATGCTTGAGTCTTATTCTGACATTCTGATTTACAAAAAGTAAAGCCCCGCACAAAGCAGGGCTTTTTTTTCGATGTGGTCAATGTGTGGACGTGACCAGAAATAAATCCTTTTATTTCATTTGGTTAGGGGCTAAATAATGTCACCAATAGTTGACATTGCGGTGATATCTCCAGATTCGGTCCGTCCGGGACCTGTTTATGTGCATAGCTCATCGGCTATGTCGAGTCTGTTTTGGCTGTTATCCATTAAGTATATAGATAGCGGACAAAAGAGACTGGTGTGGAGAGGGTGTTAAAAAGGCCCCACTGACGTGGAGCCTTTATTGTACGCTTTTTACTGCGTGATTTCAGTCAATTCCAGTTAGATGGATTGAGTGAAAGTACGGGTGATAACGTCCTGCTGCTGTTCTTTAGTCAGGGAGTTAAAACGTACTGCGTAGCCAGATACACGAATGGTCAGCTGCGGATATTTTTCCGGGTTTTCCATCGCGTCGAGCAGCATTTCACGGTTCATTACGTTCACGTTCAAGTGCTGACCACCTTCGATGGAAGATTCGTGATGGAAGTAACCGTCCATCAGACCTGCCAGGTTGGTTTTACGCACTTCGTCGTCTTTACCCAGCGCATTTGGAACGATGGAGAAGGTATAAGAAATACCATCTTTCGCGTAAGCAAACGGCAGTTTAGCAACGGAAGTCAGAGAGGCAACTGCACCTTTCTGGTCACGACCGTGCATTGGGTTAGCACCTGGACCGAATGGAGCGCCAGCGCGACGACCGTCTGGGGTGTTACCGGTTTTCTTACCGTACACAACGTTAGAAGTGATGGTCAGAACAGACTGAGTCGGGATAGCGTTGCGGTAGGTAGTCAGTTTCTGAATTTTCTTCATGAAACGTTCAACCAGGTCAACGGCCATGTCATCGACACGAGAGTCGTTGTTACCAAACTGCGGGTATTCGCCTTCGATTTCGAAGTCAGTCGCCAGACCATCTTCGTCACGAATTGGTTTAACTTTCGCATATTTGATAGCAGACAGGGAGTCAGCTGCAACGGACAGACCTGCGATACCACATGCCATGGTGCGAACCACGTCACGGTCGTGCAGAGCCATCAGAGAAGCTTCGTAGCTGTACTTGTCGTGCATGTAGTGGATGATGTTCAGGGCGGTGACATACTGCTTAGCCAGCCAGTCCATGAAGTGATCCATGCGGTCCATTACTTCGTCGAAGTTCAGAACGTCGCCTTTGATTGGTTCAGATTTAGGACCAACCTGGATTTTCAGTTTTTCATCAACGCCGCCGTTGATTGCATACAGCATGGTTTTCGCGAGGTTAGCACGAGCACCGAAGAACTGCATTTGCTTACCAACAACCATTGGGCTTACGCAGCAAGCGATAGCGTAGTCGTCGTTGTTGAAGTCAGGACGCATCAGATCATCGTTCTCGTATTGCAGAGAAGAGGTATCGATGGAGACTTTAGCAGCGAATTTCTTGAAGTTCAGAGGCAGTTTTTCTGACCACAGAACAGTGATGTTCGGTTCCGGAGACGGACCCATGGTGTACAGGGTGTTCAGGAAACGGAAGCTGTTTTTGGTTACCAGAGTACGGCCATCAACGCCCATACCACCGATAGATTCAGTTGCCCAGATTGGGTCACCGGAGAACAGCTCATCATATTCTGGGGTACGCAGGAAGCGAACCATACGCAGTTTCATGACCAGGTGGTCAATCATTTCCTGTGCGTCTTGCTCGGTGATTTTGCCTGCTTTGATGTCACGTTCGATGTAAGCATCCAGGAAGGTGGATACGCGACCGAAGGACATTGCTGCGCCGTTCTGAGACTTAACAGCAGCCAGGTAGCCGAAGTAAGTCCACTGGATAGCTTCCTGAGCGTTGGTAGCAGGACCAGAGATATCGCAGCCATATTTAGCAGCCATTTCTTTGATCTGACCCAGCGCACGGTGCTGTTCAGAGATCTCTTCACGCAGACGGATAGTCGCTTCCAGGTTTACGCCGTTTTCCAGATCAGATTGCAGTGACAGGAACTGTGCGTATTTGTCTTTCAGCAGGAAGTCGATACCGTACAGTGCAACGCGACGATAGTCACCGATGATACGGCCACGGCCATACGCATCTGGCAGACCAGTCAGAACACCGGATTTACGGCAGTTCAGGATGTCTTTGGTGTAAACATCAAACACGCCCTGGTTGTGAGTTTTGCGGTAGTCGGTGAAGATTTTCTTCAGCATTGGGTCCAGCTCGCGATTATACGCTTTGCAGGAACCTTCAACCATTTTGATGCCACCGAACGGGATAATCGCACGTTTCAGTGGTTTTTCAGTCTGCAGACCAACGATTTTCTCAAGGGCTTTGTTGATGTAGCCAGCGTCGTGAGAAGTGATGGTAGAGGCAACGGAAGTATCGAAATCAACTGGCGCGTGAGTGCGGTTTTCCAGTTTGACGCCTTCCATAACATTGTCCCACAGCTTGGTTGTTGCGTCAGTAGCACCAGCCAGGAAGGATTCGTCACCTTCATACGGGGTATAGTTTTTCTGAATGAAGTCACGTACGTTGACTTCTTTCTGCCAGTCACCTTTCGCAAAACCTTCCCAGGCTGTGGCTAACTTTTCATTAAGCTCGGACATGTGATACCTACCTTCTTAAGTGGATTTTTCTTTACTGCCTGAGAAACCATCAATGATGATTGTCGCCACGCAGGTAAATGACCCAGTATGTCAACCCAACCAGCAGACCCCCACCGATAATGTTCCCAATAGTGACAGGGATCAGGTTATCTGTGATGAAGTTCATAATAGTCAGGTGAGAGAAACTTTCCGGGGTTGAACCAACTGCAGTCCAGAACTCCGGGCTCGCAAAGTTGCGGATTACGATACCCATCGGGATCATAAACATGTTTGCGATACTGTGCTCAAAGCCGCTGGCAACGAACATCGCAACCGGCAGAACCATAATCATGGCTTTGTCCATCAGGCTGCGGCCAGAGTAGCTCATCCAGACTGCCAGGCAGACCATCAGGTTTGCGAGGATGCCGAGAGCGACGGCTTCGATAAAGGTGTGATGCATTTTGTGGTCAGCGGTTTGCAGGACGTTGAGTCCCCAGCCACCGTTGGCGGTCATATACTCGCCGGATAACCACATAAGCAGTACAAAGAGCAAACAGCCAATCAGGTTGCCAACGTAGACATTAATCCAGTTGCGCGCCAGCTGACCCCAGGTGATTCTTCCGCTCGCTTTTGCCACCACGATAAGCACCGTTGAGGTAAAGAGGTCGGCGCCGCAAATGACGCACAGAATCAAGCCCAGTGAGAAACAGATACCGCCAATCAGTTTTGCAATACCGAAAGGCATCGCAGCAGTACCGGTTGTCGCAGTGATGTAGAAGACGAAGGCGATGGAGATGAACACACCAGCGGTAATCGCCAGATAGAACGTCGTCATCGGGTGTTTCGTTGCTTTATAGACACCCGCTTCTTCGGCAACTTTGGCCATCGCAGCTGGGAGTAATAGATCAAAAGGGTTGTCAGCTTTCACACTAACTCTCTCTTTATTAAGTCGGCGACGAGATACTAACAAAGCATTATAGAAGAGAAATTGATATAGATCATATCTCGCCTGGCTTATAGGCCCGCAAAGCGCATGGTTTTGCAACAAATGCGGAGTAAGTTTTTGATTATCCGTATAAAAATAAATTTTAAAAGTTATGAAAAGAGTTGAATTATTTCCTGTAACCTCTCCCGAAGCAGTTAATTAAAATGGAGTAATTACCCTAAAAAGTAACAGTAAAGCCCAGGTAAGCATAATTATATTTACCTGTAATTAACTTTATTATTACAATCAAAATTCATTGCAAAAGAAATAAAAAAACGGGGCAATGAAATTGCCCCGTAATATAGCCCAGACGTGGAAATACGCCTACTGTCTGTAATGCTATGTGCGCTTATTTTGACCAGTAGGCTGCTTTCGCGCGCTGCAGTTTTTCGTAAGCTCTGAGCAGTGACTGATGGGCCGGGAAGGCTTTCAGATCGCTATCGACAGCCTGAAGGCCATAGAACGGCGCTTCACCGCTCAGTGCGGCGCTGGCGGCTTCAACAGCGTCGGCACCGTACATACGCACGAACGCATTGAGATATTGCAGCGGCTGACGATCCTCTTCCTGAGACAGAAGTAGCAGGGTTTGCAGGCAACGATAATAGTTAGCGCGCTCAGGGCTGAAGACCGACTGGTTGTACTCAATGGTCCATTCCGTCCAGGCCAGAGCCTGATCCAGATCGCCACCGGCCAGGGCCAGCATGGATTTCAGCTCGCCCACACGCAGGGTGTACCAGCCATTGTCTTTGCCGGTTGCCAGGCCCAGTAGCTCGCGTACGCGGGTAAGATCGTCGTGGCCTTCGTCGTCCAGCTGGGCGATCAGGTTCAGATAATCCTCTTTTTCCCACTCACTACCCGGCAGAGCCAGCAGCGTTTCGCGCAGATGGCTGCCCATGCTGTTGTTGGCCAGCCACAGATCTTCTGCCGGATAAATGTCGGACATGCCTGGCACGATAATACGGCAAGCGTAGACGCTCAGGTGCTCGTAATCGGCGATGTACACTTCTTTATCTTCTGCTTTGAAGATTGCCATCAGCGTGGCGAACTCTTCTTCCGTGGTGCCGGAGAAACTCCAGTCCACGAATTCATAGTCGGCGTCCTGCTTGAACATATCCCAGGAGATCAAACCGCTGGAATCGATGAAGTGCGTTTCGAGGTTGGTGTGTTCGCCCACTTCTTCGTCGTCAAACGTTGGCGGGGTAAAGACATCGAGATCTTTCAGGCTACGGCCCTGAAGCAACTCGGTAACGGTACGTTCCAGCGCCACGCCGAAGTCAGGGTGGGCGCCAAACGACGCGAAGCAAGTGCCGTTCGCCGGGTTGAACAGCACCACGCAGATTACCGGGTATTTACCGCCCAGAGAGCCGTCGTAAGCAAAAATTGGGAAACCTTCTGCTTCCAGTTTAGCGATAGATTCCACCACGCCCGGATAGCGCGCCAGTACCTCGCTCGGGATTTCCGGCAGGCTGATGGACTCGGCGATAATACGGTTTTTGATATGACGCTCAAACACCTCGGACAGCCCCTGTACGCGGGCTTCGTTACGGGTATTACCTGCGGACATGCCGTTGGACACGTACAGGTTACCGACGATGTTCATCGGGATATAGACAGTGTGATCGTCAGACTGACGGGTAAACGGTAGGGCGCAAATACCACGCTCGTCGTTACCGGACTGCAGATCGACCAGCATACCGGCGGTCAGTTCGTTATCCGGATCGTAGAACTTGCGCAGACGCGCATCCAGAATGCCTTCCGGCAGCGTGTCATCTTCCGTCAGCGGGAACCACTTTTCGTTCGGGTAGTGTACGAACGGGCCGTTGGCGATAGTCTCGCCCAGCCAGAAATCAGCGAAAAAGTAGTTGGTGGACAGGCGCTCAAAATACTCCCCCAAGGCAGAAGCCAGAGCCGCTTTTTTGGTGGCGCCTTTACCGTTGGTAAAGCACAGCGCACAGTCGGTGTCGCGAATATGCACAGACCAGACGTGAGGTACCGGATTGAGCCAGGAGGCTTCTTCGATATTAAAACCCAGGTCGGTCAGTTTCTGCTGGAAGCGAGCGATGGAATCTTCCAGAGCGGCGTCTTTGCCGGGGATAAATGTTTGAGTCATGGCGATCACTTTTATCGTACGTAAAGCGCGCAATGATACGGGTTTTGCGTGGCAGGCGCTATCTTCGCGAGGAGAAGAGCGAAAATAAAAGACTCAGCTATGCTTATCAGCAGTAACTTACTGTTAAGGCGAATAAAAATGAAAGCGTTCGATCTTCAGCGGATGGCGTTCGACAAAGTCCCGCTTGAGTTCTTAGGGGAAGTGGCTTTGCGCAGCCTCTACACCTTTATTCTGGTGTTTCTGTTTCTCAAAATTACAGGGCGGCGCGGCGTTCGGCAGATGTCACTGTTTGAAGTCCTGATCATTCTGACACTCGGCTCTGCGGCCGGAGACGTCGCGTTTTATGACGATGTGCCAATGATTCCGGTGTTGATCGTTTTTGTCACGCTGGGCTTGCTCTATCGGCTGGTGATGTGGCTGATGTCGAAAAGCGAAAAAATCGAGGATCTGCTGGAAGGCAAGCCGGTGGTGATTGTCGAAGAGGGGCAACTGGCCTGGGAGAAGGTGCGCAGCGCCAACATGACTGAATTTGAGTTTTTCATGGAGCTGCGCTTAAACAGCGTAGAACAGCTGGGCCAGGTGCGGCTGGCGATCATGGAAACGAACGGGCAGATTAGCGTCTACTACTATGACGACGATGACGTGAAACCGGGTTTATGCATTTTGCCGGATGAATACGTGGAACGCTTTACCACCGTCCCGGAGGCGGGAGAGTACGCCTGTCGACGCTGTAGCCATGTTCTGACGATGCAGCCGGGCGATCATCAACTTTGCCCTCGCTGTGCGAATCCAGTATGGACGAAGGTGAGCCGGGCTAAACGCGTCACCTGACAGCCAATTTGTCGGTTTTGTGACAACGCGCTGGCAGATTGTTTTGTGTGAGCGGGGACACATTTTCCCGGTCATAAGTTTTAGACATTGCGGCGCGTGTCACTGAATGATAAAACCGATATCCACAGTTATAACTTATGGCTTTTAGCGTGGTGAGGGTAAATGGCTCAGGTCTTTAATTTCAGTTCAGGTCCGGCAATGCTACCGGCGGATGTGCTTAAACAGGCTCAGCAGGAGCTTTGCGACTGGCAGGGTCTTGGTACATCGGTGATGGAAATTAGCCATCGTGGAAAAGAGTTTATCCAGGTGGCGGAAGAGGCAGAAAAAGATTTTCGCGATCTGCTGAATATTCCCTCGAACTACAAAGTATTGTTCTGCCACGGCGGCGGGCGCGGTCAGTTTGCCGGCATCCCGCTGAATCTGCTCGGCGACAAAACCACCGCAGACTACGTTGATGCCGGCTACTGGGCCGCCAGCGCAGTGAAAGAAGCCAAAAAATACTGCACCCCGAATGTTATCGACGCCAAAATTACTGTTGATGGCCTGCGCGGCGTGAAGCCGATGAGTGAATGGCAGCTGTCCAGCGACGCTGCGTACCTTCACTACTGCCCGAACGAGACTATCGACGGCATCGCCATTCATGAAGAGCCGAACTTTGGCGACAACGTGGTTGTAACGGCTGATTTGTCCTCAACCATTCTCTCTGGCCCGCTGGATGTCAGCCGCTACGGCGTGATTTATGCTGGCGCGCAGAAGAACATTGGCCCGGCTGGTTTAACGTTGGTGATTGTCCGCGAAGATCTGCTGGGCAAAGCGCACCAGGCCTGCCCGTCGATTCTGGACTATACCGTTCTGAATGATAACGACTCCATGTTTAACACCCCGCCGACCTTCGCCTGGTATCTTTCTGGCCTTGTCTTCAAATGGTTGAAGAAAAATGGCGGTGTGGCGCAGATGGACAAGATCAATCAGCAAAAAGCGAGCCTTCTGTATAGCGCGATTGATGGCAGCGGCTTCTATCGCAACGACGTGGCCAGCGCGAATCGTTCTCGCATGAACGTGCCGTTCCAGTTGGCTGACAGCAATCTTGATAAGCTGTTCCTCGATGAGTCCTTCGCGGCGGGTCTGCATGCCCTGAAAGGCCACCGCGTGGTCGGCGGCATGCGTGCTTCCATCTACAATGCGATGCCGCTGGAAGGCGTCAAAGCGCTGACTGATTTTATGGCCGACTTCGAACGTCGCCACGGTTAATTGCGCGAGTTTTTCACCCCCGTAGCCTCGCTGCGGGGTTTTTATTATGTTGATTTGAGAGTTAAGTTTCATGGAATCCCTGACGTTACAACCGATCGCGCGGGTAGATGGCACCATTAATCTGCCTGGTTCAAAAAGTGTCTCGAACCGCGCCCTGCTGCTGGCTGCTCTGGCAAATGGCACCACTGTTCTCACTAACCTGCTGGATAGTGACGACGTTCGCCATATGCTGAATGCGCTGAACGCGTTAGGTGTTCAGTACACGCTGTCAGCCGATCGTACGCGTTGTGAAGTGACGGGCAACGGCGGTGCGCTGCAAACTGTCGACGAGCTGGAGCTGTTTCTCGGCAACGCGGGTACGGCAATGCGCCCTCTGGCGGCGGCGCTGTGCCTGGGCAGCAACAATGTTGTGCTGACCGGCGAGCCACGCATGAAAGAGCGTCCGATCGGTCATCTGGTGGATGCCCTGCGTCAGGGCGGCGCGCAGATTGACTATCTGGAGCAGGAAAATTACCCACCACTGCGTCTTCGCGGTGGATTTACGGGCGGCGACGTAGCGGTAGACGGTAGCGTTTCCAGCCAGTTCCTGACGGCGCTGCTGATGACGGCACCGCTGGCGTCTCAGGATACGCTAATCACCATCAAAGGGGATTTGGTTTCCAAACCCTACATTGATATCACTCTGCATCTGATGAAGACCTTTGGCGTCGAGGTGGAAAACCAGGCGTATCAGCGCTTCGTGGTGCGTGGTGCGCAGCAGTATCAGTCGCCGGGCCACTATCTAGTGGAAGGGGATGCGTCATCCGCCTCCTATTTCCTCGCCGCCGGTGCAATTAAAGGCGGCACGGTGAAAGTCACCGGTATCGGGCGTAACAGCGTTCAGGGCGACATTCGCTTTGCCGATGTGCTGGAAAAAATGGGCGCAGTCATCACCTGGGGCGATGATTTTATCGCCTGTACCCGCGGTGAGCTGAACGCGATCGATATGGACATGAACCATATTCCTGATGCGGCGATGACCATTGCGACGGCAGCGCTGTTTGCCAAAGGCACCACAACGCTACGTAATATCTATAACTGGCGCGTAAAAGAGACCGACCGCCTGTTCGCGATGGCGACGGAGCTGCGTAAAGTGGGCGCTGAAGTGGAAGAGGGCGAAGACTACATTCGCGTGACGCCACCAGCCAAACTGCAGATTGCAGAGATCGGGACATACAACGATCACCGTATGGCGATGTGTTTCTCGCTGGTGGCCTTGTCCGATACGCCAGTGACCATTCTGGACCCGAAATGCACCGCAAAAACGTTCCCGGACTATTTCGAACAGCTGGCGCGCATCAGCACACTTGCCTGATTCTTCCCTGGATGAGACGAAAAAGCCGACCACGAGTCGGCTTTTTTTATCCCTGCATGAACACCACCTCCTATGGAGGTGGTCAGCAATAAGTTGGCTCTGCCAATAATGCTACTCATGGGAAAATCCGAATCTGTTATCCCCATAACTGATAAGGATTTAACCATGAGTAGATTCCAGAAAGCATCTCATGTGCTCTGGTGTTGTCAATATCATATCGTATGGACACCCAAGTACCGATTTCGCATCCTTAGGAACAATGTTGGTAAAGAGGTCTACAGGCAGATAAGGATCTCAAGCGAGCAGCTCGGGATAGAAGTGGTAGAGCTGAATGTTCAGATAGATCGTGTCCATCTACTGGTAAAAGTCCCGCCACGTCTTTCTATTTCACATGTGATCGGTCATTTGAAAGGTAAAACAGCCCTTAGGTTGTTCAGCAAATTTCCCCACCTGCGGAAGAACAAGCTGTGGGGAAATCACTTTTGGGCACGAGGTTACTGCGTGGATACCGTAGGTATAAATGAAGAAATGATCAGAAAGTACGTGAAATATCAGGAAAAGCATGAAGTTGAAGAGAGCCAGCTTCCACTAAAAGAGGTGTGAAGGGAAGGCTCTCAGAGTCTGGACTTAGTACGCCCCTATGGGGCGTTATCAATGCCACCTGCTATGCAGGTGGTTTTTTACGTCCCGTTTCAAACTTTTTTCATGACGCCGTGGAGTGCTATCTTCCCGTGAACGTTGTGGGTTAACCCATAATTTTTCAATATGTTAATCAACGGAAGATAGATATGAAAAATCGTAAACTGCTTTTATCTCTGGCCATTGCCGCTACGCTTCTTGCTGGCTGTAAAAATATGAACGGCGTCGATCCTAACGGGATTGCGAGCGCCGGTATGTCGGCCTATAAAGCCGCGACGCTCTCTGACGCCGATGCCAAAGCCATCGCCAACGGCGGCTGTAAAGAACTGGACAGCCAAAATGAGATTGCAGGCGCCTCAAGCAAATATACTAAGCGCATCAATAAAATAGCGAAGGCGCTAGGTAACACTATTAACGGCACGCCGGTTAACTATAAGGTCTATTTGACCAGCGACATCAACGCCTGGGCAATGGCCAATGGCTGCGTTCGTGTGTACAGCAGTCTGATGGATATGATGACGGACAATGAAGTCGAAGGGGTGTTAGGCCATGAGCTCGGGCACGTGGCGCTGGGCCATTCCCGTAAAGCGATGCAGACGGCCTATGCGACTGTTGCCGCTCGCGATGCTGTTTCGGCAACCAGCGGGGTGGCGTCTCAGCTCACGCAGTCTCAGTTAGGTGATATTGCGGAAGGGGCGATAAATTCTGCATTCTCGCGCAGTCAGGAGTCTGAGGCAGATGATTTCTCCTACGATTTACTCAAAAAACGTAAAATCAGCACCGCGGGTTTAGCCAGCAGTTTCGATAAACTGGCTGCACTCGACAGCGCCCACGCTAAATCCCTGTTTGATTCTCATCCGCCATCGACAGAACGTGCGCAGCATATCCGCGACCGTATTGCGGCAGATAAGAAGTAACGCTTTGACTTACGGGCTGGTTTTACGCCAGTCCGTCCTTTGATGCCTATTTCTTCTACACTCACCTTCAAACATTCCGTTATTTGCAAGCAACATTAACGGTTGCGGGCAATGGCGCGTATAATGCGCGGCGTTTATGTAACTGACGCCTTTAATGAAGGAGAGAACGATGACAGCAATTGCCCCGGTAATTACCATTGATGGGCCAAGCGGTGCGGGTAAAGGCACCTTGTGCAAAGCGATGGCGGAAGCATTGCAATGGCATCTTTTAGATTCGGGCGCGATCTATCGCGTACTGGCGTTAGCGGCGTTGCATCATCATGTGGACATGGCTTCTGAAGAGGCCCTGGTGCCTCTGGCTGCGCACCTTGATGTCCGCTTTGTGTCCACCAACGGCAATCTTGAAGTCATCCTTGAAGGGGAAGACGTGAGCGGTGAAATCCGCACCCAGGAAGTGGCAAATGCGGCTTCGCAGGTGGCGGCGTTCCCGCGCGTTCGTGAAGCGCTCTTACGTCGTCAGCGCGCTTTCCGTGAAGCGCCGGGCCTGATTGCGGATGGTCGTGACATGGGAACGGTGGTGTTTCCTGATGCGCCGGTGAAAATTTTCCTTGACGCTTCCTCGGAAGAACGCGCGCAACGTCGTATGCTTCAGTTGCAGGAAAAGGGCTTTAGTGTTAACTTTGATCGCCTTTTATCCGAGATAAAAGAGCGCGATGACCGCGATCGTAATCGTGCTGTAGCGCCACTTGTTCCGGCAGACGATGCCTTAGTGCTCGATTCTACCCGATTAACTATTGAGCAAGTGATTGAAAAAGCGTTACAATACGCGCGCCAGAAATTGGCACTCGCTTAATCGCGACAGATTCGTAGTGCCCCGCTGCAATGGATTGACGGTGGGTATGTGAAACAACCCCATCCGGCATGGAGCCAGGTGGACGTTATATTAACCTGAAGATTAAACATGACTGAATCTTTTGCTCAACTATTTGAAGAATCCTTAAAAACAATCGAAACCCGTCCGGGTTCCATCGTTCGTGGTGTTGTTGTTGCTATCGACAAAGATATCGTACTGGTTGACGCCGGTCTGAAATCTGAGTCTGCCATTCCGGCAGAGCAGTTCAAAAACGCCCAGGGCGAGCTGGAAATCCAGGTTGGTGACGAAGTTGACGTTGCACTGGATGCAGTAGAAGACGGCTTCGGTGAAACTCTGCTGTCCCGTGAGAAAGCTAAACGTCACGAAGCTTGGATCACGCTGGAAAAAGCTTACGAAGAAGCTGAAACTGTAGTCGGTGTTATCAACGGCAAAGTTAAAGGTGGCTTCACTGTTGAGCTGAACGGTATTCGCGCGTTCCTGCCAGGTTCTCTGGTAGACGTTCGTCCGGTTCGCGACACGCTGCACCTGGAAGGCAAAGAGCTTGAGTTCAAAGTAATCAAGCTGGACCAGAAGCGTAACAACGTTGTTGTTTCTCGTCGTGCCGTTATCGAATCCGAGAACAGCGCAGAGCGCGATCAGCTGCTGGAAAACCTGCAGGAAGGCATGGAAGTTAAAGGTATCGTTAAGAACCTCACTGACTACGGTGCATTCGTTGATCTGGGTGGCGTTGATGGCCTGCTGCACATCACCGACATGGCGTGGAAACGCGTTAAACACCCAAGCGAAATCGTGAACGTTGGCGACGAAATCACTGTTAAAGTGCTGAAGTTCGACCGCGAGCGCACTCGTGTATCCCTGGGCCTGAAACAGCTGGGCGAAGATCCATGGGTCGCTATCGCTAAACGTTACCCAGAAGGTACTAAACTGACTGGTCGCGTTACCAACCTGACCGACTACGGCTGCTTCGTTGAAATCGAAGAAGGCGTTGAAGGCCTGGTGCACGTTTCCGAAATGGACTGGACCAACAAAAACATCCACCCATCCAAAGTTGTTAACGTTGGTGATGTAGTGGAAGTGATGGTTCTGGATATCGACGAAGAACGTCGTCGTATCTCCCTGGGCCTGAAACAGTGCAAAAACAACCCATGGCAGCAGTTCGCGGAAACCCACAACAAGGGCGACCGTGTTGAAGGTAAAATCAAGTCTATCACTGACTTCGGTATCTTCATCGGCCTGGACGGCGGCATTGACGGCCTGGTTCACCTGTCTGACATCTCCTGGAACGTTGCAGGCGAAGAAGCAGTACGTGAATACAAAAAAGGCGACGAAATCGCTGCAGTTGTTCTGCAGGTTGACGCAGAACGTGAGCGTATCTCTCTGGGCGTTAAACAGCTCGCAGAAGATCCGTTCAACAACTGGGTTGCACTGAACAAGAAAGGCGCAATCGTAAACGGTAAAGTGACTGCAGTTGACGCTAAAGGCGCAACCGTAGAACTGGCTGACGGCGTTGAAGGTTACCTGCGCGCTTCTGAAGCTTCACGTGACCGCGTTGAAGATGCAACTCTGGTTCTGAGCGTTGGCGACGACGTTGAAGCTAAATTCACCGGTGTTGACCGTAAGAACCGTGCAATCAGCCTGTCTGTTCGTGCTAAAGACGAAGCTGATGAGAAAGATGCAATCGCAACTGTTAACAAACAGGAAGATGCAGGTTTCTCTAACAACGCAATGGCTGAAGCTTTCAAAGCAGCTAAAGGCGAGTAATTCAAGTTCTCTAAATCGTTTGGGCGGTAACAAGGCAACCAGCCTGAGAGCCCCAGCCACTTACTCAAGTAAATGACTGGGGTGGAACAGGCGAAGTTAACGCAGTGACCGCTCGAAGGATGACGAGCAGACTTGACAGATTGCAGGATTCGTTCTGTAATCAATAACAAAGGGCGGCTACGGCCGCCCTTGTTTAATAAGCTGTTCAGCTAATTGGTTTGAAGGAACCGGAGGAATCATGACCAAGTCAGAATTGATTGAAAGACTTGCCAGCCAACAATCGCACATCCCCGCAAAAGCAGTGGAAGATGCAGTGAAAGAGATGCTAGAGCATATGGCCTCGACTCTTGCACAAGGCGAGCGCATTGAAATCCGCGGT
This sequence comes from Lelliottia sp. 489, assembly GCF_050435885.1. Lineage (NCBI taxonomy): Bacteria > Pseudomonadati > Pseudomonadota > Gammaproteobacteria > Enterobacterales > Enterobacteriaceae > Lelliottia > Lelliottia sp. 489. Next base: position 32,710 of record NZ_JBNDLC010000009.1, read on the forward strand.
TTCGGTAGTTTCTCTCTGCATTATCGTGCTCCACGAACCGGGCGTAACCCGAAGACTGGCGATAAAGTCGACCTGGAAGGCAAATACGTTCCGCACTTTAAGCCGGGTAAAGAACTGCGCGATCGCGCCAATATTTACGGAAACTGAGTTTTAGCTTTCGGGCGAACTGGGTTTTCAAAAGAAAGCACCTTCGGGTGCTTTTTTCTTATCTATTTTTAAATATCTGAAGCAGCGCTGCAACTCAGCATGGCTGTTTCTGCAACCAGAAAGATTCTCTTCGGCAATGGCTGCAACCGCGTATTTTCCTGCCTGACTCGCCCAACGCCATACAGCAAACTGTCCCTAAACAGGGAGGTGTGTGTGGGTATTCCGGTCATCAGTGCATGTTTAATTTCAGCTATCTTGCCATTACTTTGGCTGCCTTCGCTCCCCGGTTTGCCAGTCGTCTGGGTAAGCATTGCAGTTGGCATCCTACTGGCACTGCAACGTCTGGTTTATCTGCGGTATGTGGGGCTATGGCTGGTGTTTTTTGCCTGGGGAGTCTTGGCGGCGCTGGAGTGCGTATGGCCGATGCAAAACCTGACGGCCGGGCCACAGCGGGCAGAAATCGTTATCACAGGTACAGATGGCGCCACCACCCATCAGGCCATGATTGTCAGCCTTGGCGGCAAGCCCTGGTTCTCGACGACAGGTGTCATGCTCTACGGAAATTACTTGCCGCAGGCGGTTTGTGCAGGACAACGCTGGGCGGTGACGCTGCGTCTTCGCGCGGTGCATGGCGAGCTTAACGAAGGCGGTTTTGATTCGCAGCGCTATGCGCTTGCTTCGCATCAGCCTCTGACCGGTCGCTTCACTCATGCCGAGGCGATTGATACCACGTGCAGCCTGCGGTCCCGCTATCTCGCATCTCTTACCTCAACGCTCTCACCCTATACATGGGGTTCTGTCATTCTTGGGTTGGGAATGGGGGAGCGTCTGGCAGTCTCACAAGAAGTGAAAAAATTGATGCGTGAGACCGGGACTTTGCACCTGATGGCGATTTCGGGTCTGCACATTGCGCTTGCAGCCTCAATTGTTTGGCTCATCGTTCGTGGACTTCAATTTTTACTCCCATGCCATTGGATTAACTGGCGTGCACCATTACTCGCCGGAGTCTGCTTCGCGGCGTTTTATGCCTGGCTTACAGGAATGCAGCCGCCAGCGTTACGGACCGTCGTCTCTCTTACCGTGCTGGCATTGCTGCGTCTGAGTGGACGGCAATGGTCACCGTGGCAGGTCTGGTTATGTTGTGTGGCGGCCATCCTGTTTATCGATCCATTGGCCGTACTTTCACAAAGTCTGGCACTCTCCGCCTTTGCCGTTGCGACCCTTATTTTCTGGTATCAGTGGCTGCCCCTGCCAAAATGGCAACTTCCGCGGTGGTTAAAACCTCTGCCAGCACTGTTGCATTTGCAACTTGGGATGCTGTTTTTACTACTGCCGCTTCAGGTCAGCATTTTTCATGGCATGAGTCTTTCTTCTGTAATCGCGAATCTCTTTGCCGTACCGCTGGTCACGTTCATATCCGTCCCCTTGATCCTGGCCGGAATGTTGCTGCATCTTTGTGCGTTGAATGTATTGGAAATCAAGGTCTGGTTTCTGGCTGATAAATCGCTGGATCTGCTTTTTGGATTGCTAAAAAAATTACCGGATGGCTGGATTGATATTGATGAGCGCTGGCTCCCCGTCACCTGTCTTCCGTGGATTGCCGTGATGGCATGGCGTTTACGTACCTGGCGGTCAGCCCCCGCAGTCTGTCTTGCAATCAGCGTATTGCTGACGTTTCCCTTGTGGCGCTCTCAGAAAACCGAAGGCTGGACGGTGCATATGCTGGATATCGGTCAGGGACTGGCCATGGTAGTTGAGCGACAGGGAAGGGCGATTTTGTATGATACCGGCTTAGCCTGGCCGGGGGGCGACAGTGCACAACAGCAAATTATCCCCTGGCTGCGCTGGCACCATCTGACGCCAGAAGGGGTGATTATCAGTCATGAACACATGGACCATATTGGCGGATTACACTCTCTCCAAAAAGCATGGCCGTCAATATGGATAAGAAGTCCACTCGGCTGGGGCGGACATCAGCCCTGTTTTCGTGGCGAGCAATGGCAGTGGCAGGGCCTGATCTTTACGGCGCACTGGCCGCCGAAAGGGTATCAGGTGCAGGGAAATAACCGCTCGTGCGTCGTGAAAATTGACGACGGTGAGCACAGCGTATTACTCACCGGCGACATTGAGGCAAAAGCCGAGCAACTGATGTTAAGTCATCGTTGGCAATATCTAACGTCTACACTTATCCAGGTGCCGCACCATGGGAGTAATACCTCGTCATCACTGACGCTCATTCAGCGCGTGGAAGGGAAGGTCGCTTTGGCCTCTGCGGCACGCTATAACGCATGGCATTTTCCGTCAGCAAAAGTCGTTCGACGCTACAAAAAGGAGGGCTATTCTTGGCTCGATACACCGCAATCTGGGCAAATATCGGTACATTTTTCGCCACATGGCTGGCAAATCCGACGCTTACGAGATCAAATTTTACCTCGTTGGTATCATCAGTGGTTTGGCGCGCCCGTCGATAACGGGTAGAATATGCGGCTATTTCAACAAATGCTGGTTTTTTGAATGCATAACGACAAAGATCTCTCCACGTGGCAGACCTTCCGCCGACTCTGGCCGATGATTGCACCCTTTAAAACAGGTCTGATCGTGGCGGGTGTCGCGTTAATCCTCAACGCAGCAAGTGATACCTTCATGCTATCGCTCCTCAAACCGTTACTGGACGACGGTTTTGGTAAAACGGATCGCTCAGTGTTGCTATGGATGCCTCTGGTGGTTATCGGACTGATGATCTTACGCGGCGTCACCAGCTATATCTCCAGCTACTGTATTTCCTGGGTATCGGGAAAAGTGGTCATGACCATGCGCCGTCGACTGTTCAGCCATATGATGGGCATGCCGGTCTCCTTCTTTGACAAGCAGTCCACCGGGACCTTGCTGTCGCGCATCACCTACGATTCTGAGCAGGTTGCGTCGTCATCGTCCAGCGCACTGATTACCGTAGTGCGTGAAGGCGCATCGATCATCGGCCTGTTTATCATGATGTTCTACTACAGCTGGCAGCTGTCGATCATTCTCATCGTGCTGGCGCCAATTGTCTCGATCGCTATCCGCGTCGTCTCCAAGCGTTTCCGCAACATCAGTAAAAACATGCAGAACACCATGGGGCAGGTGACCACCAGCGCAGAGCAGATGCTGAAAGGCCATAAAGAAGTGCTTATTTTTGGCGGTCAGAATGTCGAAACCAAGCGCTTTGATAAGGTCAGCAACAAAATGCGTCTGCAAGGGATGAAAATGGTTTCGGCCTCTTCCATCTCCGATCCGATCATTCAGCTGATTGCCTCTCTGGCGCTGGCATTTGTACTGTATGCCGCGAGCTTCCCAAGCGTCATGGAGACCTTAACCGCAGGTACTATCACCGTGGTCTTCTCGTCGATGATTGCACTGATGCGTCCGCTGAAATCTCTGACGAACGTCAACGCCCAGTTCCAGCGCGGTATGGCCGCCTGCCAGACGCTGTTTAGCATCTTGGATACGGAACAGGAAAAAGACGAAGGCAAACGCGTGATCGACCGCGCCAACGGTGACGTTGAATTCCGTAATGTGACCTTTACTTATCCAGGCCGCGAAACGCCTGCGCTGCGTAATATCAACCTGAACATTCCGGCTGGTAAAACGGTTGCGCTGGTGGGCCGCTCTGGTTCAGGTAAATCGACCATTGCCAGCCTGATGACCCGTTTCTACGACATCGACGAAGGCGAAATTCTCCTCGATGGTCACGATCTGCGGGAATATACTCTGCAGTCGCTGCGTAATCAGGTCGCGCTCGTCTCGCAGAACGTTCATCTGTTCAACGATACGGTCGCCAACAACATTGCTTACGCCCGTACCGAAGAGTACAGCCGTGAAGCCATCGAAAACGCGGCGCGTATGGCCTACGCGATGGACTTCATCAATAAGATGGATAACGGTCTTGATACCGTGATCGGCGAAAACGGCGTACTGCTCTCCGGCGGCCAGCGCCAGCGTATTGCGATTGCCCGTGCGCTGCTGCGTGACAGCCCGATTCTTATCCTCGACGAAGCCACTTCGGCACTCGATACCGAGTCTGAACGCGCCATTCAGTCGGCGCTGGATGAACTGCAGAAAAACCGCACCTCACTGGTGATTGCGCACCGTCTGTCGACTATCGAGCAGGCGGATGAAATCGTGGTTGTGGAAGACGGTCTGATCGTTGAACGTGGAAGTCATGCGGATCTCATTGAGCATCGCGGCGTTTACGCTCAGCTTCATAAAATGCAGTTTGGCGCATGATTGCACGCATCTGGTCCGGGGAATCACCTCTCTGGCTACTGCTGTTGCCGCTCTCCTGGCTATACGGCCTGGTGAGCGGCATCATCCGTTTGTGCTATCGCCTGGGGCTGAAAAAAGCCTGGCGAGCACCGGTGCCGGTTGTGGTCGTCGGGAATCTTACCGCCGGAGGCAACGGTAAAACGCCCGTTGTGATCTGGCTGGTGGAACAGCTGACAAACCGGGGTGTGCGTGTCGGCGTGGTCTCACGAGGTTACGGTGGAAAAGCCGAGCAGTATCCACTGCTCCTGACCTCTCAGACCACCACGGCACAGGCCGGAGACGAACCGGTATTGATCTTTCAGCGTACCGGAGCGCCTGTCGCTGTCTCTCCTAATCGCAGCGAAGCCGTTCAGGCATTGCTGGCCGAACATCCGCTGCAAATTATCATCACCGACGACGGCTTACAGCATTACGCCCTGGCGAGAGACAAAGAGATCGTGGTGATTGACGGTGAGCGTCGTTTCGGCAACGGCTGGTGGTTACCTGCCGGGCCAATGCGCGAACGTGCGTCTCGTTTGCGCTCCGTCGATGCCGTTATTGTGAACGGTGGCGAAGCACGGGCTGGCGAAATCCCCATGGCCTTAAAGCCCGGACTGGCAGTCAATCTGCTGACCGGTGAACAGCGGGACATAAACGCGTTGCCTTGTCTGGTCGCCATGGCAGGTATCGGTCATCCTCCGCGGTTTTTTGCCACCCTGGAAAGCAGCGGGGCAAAGCTTGAAAATCGAATTCCTCTCGCCGACCATCAGGCGCTGACGCTGGAGAGCGTTGAACCTCTGGCGACTCCTCACCAGAATCTGATCATGACCGAAAAAGACGCCGTTAAATGCCGCGCCTTTGCCAAAGCCAACTGGTGGTATCTGCCCGTTGATGCACAGCTCAGCGGCGAACAGCCAGAACGCCTGCTCCAGGAACTGATAGCGCTGGTGCGCTAAGTCGAATGCGGTTCTGGTAGCGCGATGACTTACAGGAAAATGCATGTCACTACCGCAACTCTCACTCAGCGCCGCCCGCCATTTGCATCTTGCCGCGCAAGGTCTACTGAAAAAGCCCCGCCGTCGCGCACAGCCTGCCGATATTCTCTCTGCAATCCAGCGCATGTCCCTGTTGCAAATCGACACCATTAATATTGTTGCCCGCAGTCCCTATCTGGTGCTTTTTAGCCGCCTTGGGAATTATCCGGCTCAGTGGCTTGATGATGCGCTGAGCCGGGGCGATCTGATGGAATACTGGGCGCATGAAGCCTGTTTTCTGCCGCGTACCGATTTCGGGCTGGTGCGCCATCGCATGCTCGCGCCGGAGAACATGGGCTGGAAGTACCGGAAGGAATGGATGCAGGAAAATGCCGACGAAATCGACCAGCTGATTGCGCATATTCAGGACAACGGCCCGGTGCGTTCTGCCGATTTCGAACATCCGCGTAAAGGCACGAGCGGCTGGTGGGAGTGGAAACCGCATAAGCGCCATCTGGAGGGGCTGTTTACCTCGGGACAAGTCATGGTGGTGGAGCGACGCAATTTCCAGCGCGTGTACGATCTTACCCACCGGGTGATGCCGCACTGGGACGACGAACGCGATCTGCTGGACCAAACCGCTGCCGAAGCGATCATGCTGGAAAACAGTGCCCGTAGCCTGGGGATTTTTCGTCCGCATTGGCTGGCGGATTACTATCGTCTGCGTCAGCCGGCGCTGAAACCGCTGCTTGAACGCTGGCAGGAAAACCAACGCGTCGTGCGCGTCGAGGTTGAAACGCTGGGGGAAATGTGGCTCCATGCCGATCTCCTCCCGCTTCTGCCGCAGGCTCAGGCCGATAAGCTGACCGCGACGCATAGCGCCGTATTGTCGCCGTTCGACCCGGTGGTCTGGGATCGTAAACGCGCAGAACAGCTGTTTGATTTTACCTATCGCCTCGAATGTTACACGCCCGCGCCGAAACGTCAGTTCGGCTATTTCGTCTTACCGCTGCTGCATAAGGGGCGGTTGGTCGGACGGATGGACGCGAAAATGCACCGCAAAACAGGCGTGCTGGAAGTCATTGCGTTGTATCTGGAAGCGGGGGTTAAAGTCAGTGCAACGCTTGAAAAAGGTCTCACGTTGGCGCTCAACGAATTCGCCATCTGGCAGCAGGCCCGACAAATCACTCTGGGGCGGCTGCCGGACGGGTTATTTGAGGGCTGTCGGAGTGGCTGGGAAATAGACATAGCCTGAAAAAGGAATGTGGTAAGCTTTAGCGATTACCTATACGGAGGAACTATGGATCACCGTTTACTTGAAATTATTGCCTGCCCGGTGTGCAACGGCAAACTGTATTACAGCCAGGATAAGCAAGAGCTGATTTGCAAACTGGATAATCTGGCTTTCCCGTTTCGTGACGGCATTCCTGTCCTGCTGGAAACCGAAGCCCGTACGCTGGCGGCAGAAGAGAGCAGACCATGAGTTTTGTTGTCATCATTCCGGCACGATTCGCATCCACCCGTTTACCGGGCAAACCGCTGGTCGATATTAACGGTAAGCCGATGATTGTTCACGTTCTCGAGCGGGCGCGTGAATCGGGTGCCGAGCGCGTGATTGTTGCCACGGATCATGAAGAGGTTGCGCGTGCGGTCGAAGCGGCGGGCGGCGAAGTGTGCATGACGCGCGCGGATCACCAGTCGGGCACCGAAAGGCTGGCCGAAGTCGTCGAAAAATGCGGTTTCAGCGATGACACGGTAATCGTTAACGTGCAAGGCGATGAGCCGATGATCCCGGCGGTGATTATCCGCCAGGTCGCGGAAAACCTCGCGCAGCGCCAGGTCGGAATGGCAACACTGGCCGTGCCGATTCATCACGCGGAAGAAGCATTTAACCCCAATGCTGTCAAAGTGGTGATGGACGCGGAAGGTTACGCGCTCTATTTCTCCCGTGCGACCATTCCCTGGGATCGCGATCGTTTTGCGCAGTCCAAAGAGGCGATTGGCGATACTTTCCTGCGTCATTTGGGCATTTACGGCTACCGGGCGGGCTTTATTCGCCGCTACGTGACCTGGGCACCAAGCCCGCTGGAGCACATCGAAATGCTCGAGCAGCTGCGCGTGCTGTGGTACGGCGAAAAAATCCATGTGGCTGTTGCACAGGAAGTGCCTGGAACCGGCGTCGATACCCAGGAAGATCTCGAACGCGTACGCGCGGAACTGAAATAAATCTCCCGCATCCCCCCGTTCTGGGGGGATGTTCTACCGCCTCGTTTTTATCGCATTTTTCTACGTTCAAATTGATCTCATAAGGGTGACATCTGTCAGCTACACGCTCATTATGAAAGCAGTAGTTTTGATGGGGGTAATCTCATATGGAACAGTTGCGTGCTGAGCTGAGCCACCTGCTGGGTGAGAAACTCAGTCGGGTGGAGTGCGTGAGTGAGAAAGCGGACACTTCCCTGTGGTCGCTGTACGACAGTAACGGAAATCCCATGCCGTTAATGGCGAGAAGCTTTACCTCCCCCGGCGTCGCCAGGCAGCTGGCCTGGAAAATGTCGATGCTGGCACGTAGCGGGACGGTGCGGATGCCGACAGTGTATGGGGTTATGACCCACGAAGAACATCCCGGCCCGGATGTGCTGCTGATAGAGCGCCTGCGCGGTGTCCCGGTCGAAGCACCTGCAAGAACACCGGATCGTTGGGAGCAGCTTAAAGATCAGATTGTCGAAGGGCTACTGTCCTGGCACCGACAGGACAGCCGTGGGCTGGTCGGGCCGGTAGACAGCACCCAGGAAAACCTTTGGCCACTGTGGTATCGCCAGCGGGTCGAAGTGCTCTGGGGAACCCTCAACCAGTTCAACAATACCGGCCTGAGCATGCAGGATAAGCGTATTTTATTCCGCACCCGCGAATGTTTGCCGACGATGTTTGAGGGCTTTAACGATAACTGCGTGCTGGTTCATGGCAACTTTACCCTGCGCAGCATGCTGAAAGACGCCCGAAGCGATCAGCTTCTGGCGATGGTGGGGCCGGGGATTATGCTGTGGGCACCGCGCGAATATGAACTGTTCCGCTTAGGCGAAAGCGCGCTGGCAGAGAGCTTAATGTGGCACTATCTGCAGCGAGCGCCAGTCTCGGAATCTTTCCTCTGGCGCCGCTGGCTGTACCTGTTGTGGGATGAAGTCGCGCAGCTCGTTAATACCGGGCGTTTTAACCGCGCGAACTTCGATATGGCTACAAAATCACTCCTGCCCTGGCTCGCCTGACGAGCCTTTGAGCCACTGCCAGAGTCGCCCGAGGGATTCATACCCGACGCGATCGCTGTGCATCAGCCAGACCGGCGACGGGATCACGCGCTCCCAGGGATTGAGCGGCGCGTCGATCGCCAGCTGATTCGCCGGTGCGGGCAGGGGATGCAATCCGGCATGTTCAAAGAAAATCATCGCTCGCGGCAGATGCGAGGCGGACGTCACCAGCAGGAAAGGCGCATTGCCGATAGCCTGTTTCACGGCAGCAGCCTCTTCTTCCGTATCTTTCGGGCTATCGAGGGTAATAATCGCCGAGCGCGGCACGCCGAGCGATTCTGCCACCCGCGCTCCAGCCTCTGCGGTGCTGACCGGATTCGTTTTAGCGGCGGCGCCCGTAAAGATCATTTTCGATCCCGGATTGCTCAGCCACAGGCGGATCCCTTCATTGAGGCGCGGCAAACTGTTGTTAATCAGGTTGGAGCTGGGCGCCCATTTATCGTCCCAAGTATAACCGCCGCCCAACACCACGATGTACTCCACTTTCTGATTTCCCTGCCACGTCGGGTACGTGTTTTCGATGGGGCGCAACAACCTGTCTGCCACCGGTTGCAGGCTTAACAGCAGTAGCGCCAGCCAGCCGGTGGTGATCACGATTTTGCCACTTCGCTGAAAACGGGTGAACCACACCAGCAGCAGCCCGAGCGCAATGAACATCAGCAGGAGAGGGAGGGGAAGCATCATCCCTCCAATGTATTTCTTTAGGGTAAAAAGCATCCTTTTTGGTTCCTTTTTTAACCATACAGCAGGTGATTACACGCGATATTACACCAGAGAGGTTCATTCTCCGCGCGGGTGTGACAAAATAGCGGTTTTGCTGCTAGCGGATGGAACTCTCCCAATGCGGGATCGCAATTTTGATGACATCGCGGAAAAGTTTTCGCGGAACATTTACGGCACCACCAAGGGGCAGTTACGTCAGACGATCCTCTGGCAGGATCTGGATAACGTGCTGGCCACCTTTGGTGACCGAAAGTTGCGGGTACTGGATGCGGGCGGCGGTGAAGGTCAGACGGCCATTTTAATGGCGCAGCGCGGCCATCACGTCACGCTTTGCGATCTTTCTGCTGAAATGGTGGCGCGTGCGAAACGCGCGGCAGAAGAGAAAGGTGTGAGCGACAACATGCATTTTATACATTGCGCCGCTCAGGACATTGCGCAGCATTTGGAAACGCAGGTTGATCTGATATTGTTTCATGCTGTGCTGGAATGGGTCGCCGAACCTCAGGAAATGTTAAAAACCCTGTGGTCTGTGCTCACGCCCGGCGGCGCGTTGTCGCTGATGTTCTACAATGCTAACGGCCTGCTGATGCGTAACGTGCTGGTGGGCAATTTCGGCTATGTGCAACAGGGCATGTATAAAAAGAAACGGCGCACGCTTTCGCCGGATTTTCCACGCGATCCGCAGCAGGTCTATGGCTGGCTGGAAGAGATGGGGTGGGAGATCACCGGGAAAACGGGCGTCAGGGTTTTTCATGATTATCTGCGCGATAAACAAAAACAGCATGACTGTCTTGACGCTTTAACAGAAATAGAAACGCGGTATTGCCGTCAGGAACCCTTTATCAGTCTTGGGCGATATATTCACGTCATCGCGCGCAAGCCGCAGAAGCAAGGATAATTTATGAGTGAATTTTCCCAGACAGTCCCCGAACTGGTTGCCTGGGCCAGGAAAAACGATTTCTCCATCTCGCTGCCGGTAGACAGGCTCTCTTTCCTGCTGGCGGTCGCTACGCTGAACGGCGAACGTCTGGATGGGGAAATGAGCGAGGGTGAACTGGTGGATGCGTTCCGCCATGTCAGTGATGCGTTTGAGCAAACCAGCGAAACCATTAGCGTGCGTGCCAACAACGCGATCAACGAGATGGTGCGTCAACGTCTGCTGAACCGCTTTACAAGCGAGCAGGCGGAAGGAAACGCCATCTATCGTCTGACACCGCTGGGCATCGGCATTACGGACTATTACATCCGTCAGCGCGAATTCTCCACGCTGCGCCTCTCCATGCAGCTATCGATCGTGGCGGGCGAGCTTAAACGGGCGGCGGATGCTGCGGACGAAAATGGGGATGAATTTCACTGGCATCGAAATGTCTACGCGCCGCTGAAATACTCGGTGGCCGAAATTTTCGACAGTATCGATCTCACTCAGCGTCTGATGGACGAGCAGCAGCAGCAGGTGAAAGACGATATCGCACAGCTGCTGAATAAAGACTGGCGTGCGGCTATCTCCAGCTGCGAGCTGCTGTTGTCTGAAACGTCCGGGACCCTGCGTGAACTGCAGGACACGCTGGAAGCTGCAGGGGATAAACTCCAGGCGAATCTGCTGCGCATCCAGGATGCGACGCTGGCGCATGACGATCTGCATTTTGTCGATCGCCTGGTCTTCGATCTGCAAAGCAAACTCGACCGTATTATTAGCTGGGGCCAGCAGTCGATCGATCTGTGGATCGGCTATGACCGCCACGTGCATAAATTCATCCGTACCGCCATCGACATGGACAAGAACCGCGTGTTCGCCCAGCGTCTGCGTCAGTCGGTACAAAGCTATTTCGATGCGCCATGGGCGCTGACCTACGCCAACGCCGATCGTCTGCTGGATATGCGCGACGAAGAGATGGCGCTGCGCGACGAAGAGGTCACCGGCGAACTGCCGCCGGATCTGGAGTTTGAAGAATTCAACGAAATTCGTGAGCAACTTGCCGCGATGATCGAAGAACAGCTGGCCGTCTACAAAACCAGACAAGTGCCGCTGGATCTCGGCCTCGTGGTGCGCGACTATCTGGTGCAATACCCGCGTGCGCGCCATTTTGATATCGCCCGCATCGTCGTCGACCAGGCCGTTCGCCTGGGCGTCGCGCAAGCAGATTTCACCGGCCTGCCGCCGAAGTGGCAGCCGATTAACGATTACGGAGCCAAGGTACAGGCGCATGTCATTGACAAATATTGAACAAGTGATGCCAGTTAAACTGGCCCAGGCGCTGGCAAATCCGTTATTTCCGGCGCTGGACAGCCAGCTGCGTGCCGGTCGTCACATTGGTCTTGACGAGCTGGATAATCACGCTTTTCTGATGGACTTCCAGGAGTATCTGGAAGAGTTTTATGCCCGTTACAACGTCGAGTTGATCCGCGCGCCAGAAGGCTTTTTCTACCTGCGCCCGCGCTCCACGACGCTGATCCCACGCTCTGTGCTGTCTGAGCTGGACATGATGGTGGGCAAAATTCTTTGCTATCTCTACCTCAGCCCGGAACGTCTGGCCAACGAAGGCATCTTCACTCAGCAAGAGCTGTATGACGAGCTGTTGAGCCTCGCAGACGAAGGCAAGCTGCTTAAGCTTGTGAACAACCGCTCCACCGGGTCGGATCTTGACCGCCAGAAGTTACAGGAAAAAGTCCGCTCTTCCCTGAACCGCCTGCGCCGTCTGGGGATGGTCTGGTTTATGGGCCACGACAGCAGCAAATTCCGCATTACCGAATCCGTGTTCCGCTTTGGCGCTGATGTGCGCACTGGCGATGACCCGCGTGAAGCGCAGCTGCGCATGATCCGCGACGGTGAAGCCATGCCTATCGAAAATAATTTGCAGCTCAATGATGAGAATGAAGAGAGTCAGCCGGATAGCGGGGAGGAAGAGTAATGATTGAACGCGGTAAATTTCGTTCGCTAACGCTGGTTAACTGGAACGGTTTCTTTGCCCGAACCTTCGATCTGGATGAGCTGGTCACCACGCTCTCCGGCGGTAACGGGGCGGGTAAATCCACCACCATGGCGGCGTTCGTCACGGCGCTGATCCCTGATTTGACGCTGCTTCACTTCCGTAACACCACCGAAGCGGGTGCGACGAGCGGGTCTCGTGATAAAGGTCTGCACGGTAAGCTGAAGGCGGGCGTCTGTTATTCGGTGTTGGATGTGATCAACTCCCGCCACCAGCGTGTGGTGGTCGGTGTGCGCCTGCAACAAATTGCGGGCCGCGACCGTAAAGTCGACATCAAACCTTTCGCCATCCAGGGGCTGCCAACGTCGGTTCAACCGACGTCACTGCTGACGGAAACCCTTAACGATCGTCAGGCGCGCGTACTGCCGCTGAATGAACTGAAAGAAAAGCTCGAAGCAATTGAAGGCGTCCAGTTTAAACAGTTCAACTCGATCACTGATTATCACTCGCTGATGTTTGATCTGGGCGTTGTCGCGCGTCGTCTGCGCACCGCGTCGGACCGTAGCAAATACTATCGCCTGATTGAAGCCTCCCTGTACGGCGGGATTTCCAGCGCCATCACCCGCTCCCTGCGCGACTACCTGTTGCCGGAAAACAGCGGCGTGCGTAAAGCCTTCCAGGACATGGAAGCGGCGCTGCGTGAAAACCGCATGACGCTGGAAGCGATTCGCGTCACCCAGTCTGACCGCGACCTGTTCAAACATCTGATCAGCGAAGCGACCAACTACGTGGCGGCGGATTACATGCGTCACGCCAACGAGCGACGCATTCATCTGGATAAAGCGCTGGAGTACCGCCGCGAGCTGTTTACCTCTCGTAAGCAGCTGGTGGCTGAGCAGTACAAACACGTTGAGATGGCCCGCGAGCTGGGCGAACACAACGGTGCCGAAGGCGATCTGGAAGCCGATTATCAGGCGGCCAGCGATCATCTGAATCTGGTGCAAACTGCCCTGCGCCAGCAGGAGAAAATCGAGCGCTACGAAGCCGATCTCGATGAGCTGCAGATCCGTCTCGAAGAGCAAAACGAAGTGGTGGCAGAAGCCGCCGATATGCAGGAAGAGAAAGAGGCGCGCGCCGAGGCCGCCGAGCTGGAAGTGGATGAGCTGAAAAACCAGCTGGCCGACTACCAGCAGGCTCTCGATGTTCAGCAAACCCGTGCCATCCAGTACACCCAGGCATTACAGGCGCTGCAACGCGCGAAAGAGCTGTGTCACCTCCCGGATTTAACGCCGGATAGTGCCGACGAGTGGCTGGAGACCTTCCAGGCAAAAGAACAGGAAGCGACGGAGAAATTGCTCTCCCTCGATCAGAAAATGAGCGTGGCGCAGGCCGCGCACAGTCAGTTCGAACAGGCATATCAGCTGGTTGCGGCGATCAACGGCCCGCTGGCGCGCAGTGATGCCTGGGAAGTGGCGCGCGACTTGCTGCGCGATGGCGTCAATCAGCGCCATCTGGCGGAGCAGGTTCAGCCGCTGCGTATGCGTCTGAACGAGCTGGAACAGCGTCTGCGTGAACAGCAAGAGGCGGAACGCCTGCTGGCCGAATTCTGCAAGCGCCAGGGTAAGCATGTCGATATCGACGATCTGGAAACGCTGCATCAGGAACTGGAAGCGCGTATCGCGTCTCTGTCTGACAGCGTCTCCAGCGCGAGCGAGCAGCGCATGGTTCTGCGCCAGGAGCTGGAACAGCTGCAGTCCCGCACTCAGACGCTGCTGCGACGTGCGCCAGTCTGGCTGGCCGCGCAAAGCAGCCTGAACCAGCTGAGCGAGCAGTGTGGTGAAGAGTTCGAGTCTAGCTCAGAAGTAACCGAATACCTGCAACAGCTGCTTGAGCGCGAGCGCGAAGCCATTGTTGAGCGTGACGAAATCGGCGCGCGTAAAAACGCCGTCGATGAAGAGATTGAACGCTTAAGTCAGCCAGGCGGCGCGGAAGATTCGCGTCTTAATGCGCTGGCGGAACGTTTTGGTGGCGTGCTGTTGTCCGAAATTTATGACGACGTCAGCCTTGAAGATGCGCCGTATTACTCTGCGCTGTATGGCCCGTCCCGTCATGCGATCGTCGTGCCGGATTTATCGCTGATTGCCGATCAACTGGAAGGGCTGGAAGAGTGTCCGGAAGATCTCTATTTGATCGAAGGGGATCCGCAGTCCTTCGATGACAGCGTGTTCAGCGTCGATGAGCTGGAAAAAGCGGTGGTCGTGAAAGTTGCCGATCGCCAGTGGCGTTATTCTCGCTTCCCGACGCTGCCGATCTTTGGTCGCGCCGCGCGTGAAAACCGCATCGAAAACCTGCATGCCGAACGTGAAACCCTGTCTGAACGCTTCGCGACCCTGTCGTTTGACGTGCAGAAAACCCAGCGTTTGCACCAGGCCTTCAGCCGCTTTATCGGCAGCCACGTTGCGGTTGCCTTTGAGCCGGATCCAGAAGCCGAGATCCGTAAACTCAATACCCGTCGCGGCGAACTTGAGCGCGCCCTGAGCAATCATGAAAATGATAATCAGCAGAGCCGCGTACAGTTTGAACAGGCGAAAGAGGGCGTTGCCGCCCTGAACCGTATCCTGCCGCGTCTGAATCTGCTGGGTGACGAAACCCTCGCCGATCGCGTGGATGAAATTCAGGAACGCCTGGATGAAGCTCAGGAAGCCGCGCGCTTCGTCCAGCAGCACGGCAATCAGCTCGCGAAACTGGAGCCTGTGCTGTCGGTTCTGCAAAGCGATCCGGAACAGTATGAACAGCTGAAAGAAGATTATGCGTACTCCCAGCAGGTGCAGCGTGATGCGCGCCAGCAGGCGTTCGCACTGACCGAAGTGGTGCAGCGTCGCGCGCACTTTGGTTACAGCGACTCGGCAGAAATGCTGAGTGGCAACAGTGATTTGAACGAAAAACTGCGCCAGCGTCTGGAGCAGGCAGAAGCAGAACGTAGCCGCAGCCGTGATGCGTTGCGCAGCCACGCCGCACAGCTGAGTCAGTACAATCAGGTGCTGGCATCGCTGAAAAGCTCCTTCGACACCAAGAAAGAGCTGCTCACCGATCTGCATAAAGAGCTGCAGGATATCGGCGTTCGCGCGGACAGCGGGGCGGAAGAGCGTGCGCGCATTCGCCGCGATGAGTTGCACAGCCAGCTGAGCAACAACCGTTCACGCCGTCACCAGCTGGAAAAAGCCCTGACACTGTGCGAAGCGGAGATGGATAACCTGACCCGTCGCCTGCGTAAGCTGGAACGCGATTACCACGAGATGCGCGAGCAGGTCGTGACCGCCAAGGCGGGCTGGTGTGCGGTGATGCGCATGGTGAAAGACAATGGCGTCGAGCGTCGTCTGCACCGTCGCGAGCTGGCCTATCTCTCTGGCGATGAGCTGCGTTCAATGTCGGATAAAGCGTTGGGTGCTCTGCGTCTTGCGGTGGCGGATAACGAACATCTGCGCGATGTGCTGCGTATGTCTGAAGATCCAAAACGTCCTGAGCGCAAAATTCAGTTCTTCGTGGCGGTTTATCAGCACCTGCGTGAACGTATTCGCCAGGACATCATTCGCACGGACGATCCGGTCGAAGCGATCGAACAGATGGAGATCGAACTGGGTCGCCTGACAGAAGAGCTGACCTCCCGCGAACAGAAGCTGGCCATCAGCTCTCGCAGCGTGGCGAACATTATTCGCAAAACGATCCAGCGCGAGCAGAACCGTATCCGGATGCTCAACCAGGGTCTGCAGAGCGTGTCGTTCGGCCAGGTGAACAGCGTTCGTCTGAACGTTAACGTCCGTGAAGCGCACGCCACGCTGCTGGATGTGCTCTCAGAGCAGCACGAGCAGCATCAGGATCTGTTTAACAGCAACCGTCTCAGCTTCTCCGAAGCGCTGGCGAAACTGTATCAGCGCCTGAATCCGCAGATTGATATGGGCCAGCGTACGCCGCAAACCATTGGTGAAGAGCTGCTGGATTACCGTAACTATCTGGAAATGGAAGTTGAGGTTAACCGTGGTTCTGACGGCTGGCTGCGTGCAGAATCCGGCGCACTTTCTACCGGCGAAGCGATCGGTACCGGGATGTCGATTCTGGTGATGGTCGTGCAGAGCTGGGAAGATGAAGCGCGCCGCCTGCGTGGCAAGGATATCTCGCCGTGTCGCCTGCTGTTCCTTGATGAGGCCGCGCGTCTGGATGCCCGTTCAATCGCAACGCTGTTCGAGCTGTGCGACCGTCTGGATATGCAGCTGATTATCGCGGCACCTGAGAACATCAGTCCGGAAAAAGGCACCACGTACAAACTGGTGCGTAAAGTGTTTAATAATACCGAACATGTTCACGTCGTGGGGCTGCGCGGTTTCGCGCCGCAGCCTCCGGAGTCGTTACCGGGTACGGCTGACGCGTCTTAACGCGTTTTGATAAAAAGGGCGGCACACAGGTGCTGCCCTTTTTATTTGCTTAACTTGCGCTCAGGGCTGCGTTATCTTTAAACTTCTTTACATAAGGCAAGGCAGTAGCGTGTATGCCTTTCTATACTGAAGAAAAGCCCCGGTGTTGTGGGCAGGTCGTAAAGCAAACAGGGGGCAAGGGATGTTGCTAAAGAAAACTCATGGTCGTCAGCTATCCGCACTCAGTGTGTGCCTGACGTTAATATTCGCTCCACTGTTTAATGCCCAGGCTGATGAGCCTGAAGTGGTTCCTGTCGACAGTTCGGCGACGATGGGCGCACAGCCCACTTCGCTGCTGCAACCACTGGAACAATCTTCCGCGACCGCCATTATGGCAGGTATCAAAACGCTGCCTGCGGATGTGGATACGCAAGCCGTGCGCCAGCAGCTGCAATCAGGACTGCCGTCCGGCTACACGCCCGCCTACCTTAATCAGCTGACCTTACTGTATGCCGCGCGCGAGATGAAACCGATGTGGGACGATCGCGATGCGGTGCGCGCTTTCCAGCAGCAACTGGCAGAAGTGGCTATCGCCGGTTTCCAGCCGCAGTTTACCGCGTGGGTTGAGCTTTTGACTGACCCGACGGTGACGGGGATGGTGCGCGACGTGGTCCTTTCCGATGCCATGATGGGCTATCTGCAGTTTGTGGCGGGTATTCCGGTCAATGGCAATCGCTGGCTGTACAGCCAAAAACCCTACAAGCTGGCGACACCCGCACTCTCTGTGATCAACCAGTGGCAAGTGTCGCTGGATAAGGGCACGCTTGTGCGCTTTATTGCCAGTCTGGCACCGGCCCATCCGCAATACGCCACCATGCATCAGTCGTTGCTGCAACTGGTGGCGGATACGCGCCCGTGGCCGCAGCTGCGTGGCACCTCTACGCTGCGTCCAGGACAGTGGAGCAGTGATGTTCCTGCGCTGCGCGAAATTCTTCGCCGCTCTGGTGAGGCCGATGCAGGGCCGAAAATTGCGCTGCCGGGGGATGATCCGCAAAGCGTGGTGGTCAGCCCATCAGCGCCTGTACAGAAGAAAAAATCTGCCGTTCCGGCCGATAAGCCTGCTGCCTATGACCGCGAACTGGTTGCTGCAGTAAAAGCGTTCCAGACGGCTCAGGGCCTGGGAGCTGACGGGGTCATTGGACAGTCAACGCGCGACTGGCTGAATGTCTCACCGGCGCAGCGCGCAGGCGTGCTGGCCCTGAATATTCAGCGTTTACGCCTGCTTCCAGGAACCCTTTCCACCGGAATTATGGTGAACATACCGGCCTATTCGCTGGTTTATTACCAGAATGGCAGCGAAGTGCTGGCCTCCAGAGTCATTGTCGGACGACCGGATCGTAAAACGCCGATGATGAGCAGCGCGCTGAACAACGTGGTGGTGAATCCGCCGTGGAACGTCCCGCCGACGCTTGCGCGCAAAGATATTCTGCCGAAGTTGTGGAATGACCCGGGTTATCTCGAACGCCACGGTTATACGGTGATGCGCGGCTGGAACAGCAATCAGGCGATTGACCCGTATCAGGTCGACTGGTCGACGATTACGGCGACAAATCTGCCATTCCGTTTCCAGCAGGCTCCGGGTGAGCGGAACTCGCTTGGCCGCTATAAATTTAATATGCCAAGTTCCGATGCAATCTATCTGCACGACACGCCCAACCACAACCTGTTCCAAAAAGATACGCGCGCGCTCAGTTCTGGTTGTGTTCGCGTAAATAAGGCCTCCGAACTGGCGAATATGCTGTTGGGTGACGCAGGCTGGAACAACACGCGGATATCCGATGCGCTGAAAGAAGGGAATACGCGCTACGTGAATATTCGACAAAACATTCCGGTCAATCTTTACTATCTGACAGCCTTTGTTGGTGCTGATGGACGTACCCAATATCGTACAGATATTTACAATTACGATCTCACCGCGCGATCTGGCGCACAAATTTTGCCAAAAGCCGAACAATTAATCAGGTAAATGAAGTAGTTCGGGAAAAATGATTGTCGTAAGTTATGGTAGAGAAGGGGCTATATCGCTGTAAGCCCCGTATCTACTGGGGTTGGGTGCCTTGACGTTGGCTGTTCTGGCGGTTATGGTGCCCTTCGTGCGCTAAGCATATTTACGATAACATTGACCTGTAGACCTGATTATCATGGACAAATTTGACGCTAATCGCCGCAAGCTGCTGGCGTTAGGTGGTGTTGCGCTTGGCGCAGCGGCCATCTTACCGACGCCAGCATTTGCCACCCTCTCGACACCACGTCCGCGTATTTTAACGCTCAACAATCTTCACACTGGTGAGACGTTAAAAGCGGAGTTTTTCGATGGCAGAGGCTATATTCAGGATGAATTAGCAAGACTCAACCATTTTTTCCGTGATTACCGCGCGAATAAAATAAAAGCCATCGACCCAGGATTATTTGATCAGCTTTTCCGCCTCCAGGGCCTGCTCGGAACCCGCAAGCCGGTGCAACTCGTTTCCGGTTATCGCTCTATTGATACCAATAACGAACTGCGCGCCCATAGCCGTGGGGTAGCCAAAAAAAGCTATCACACCAAAGGACAGGCGATGGACTTTCATATTGAAGGCGTTTCATTAGCCAATATTCGCAAAGCTGCGTTATCTATGCGCGCAGGTGGTGTAGGATATTATCCACGTAGCAATTTTGTGCATATTGATACCGGGCCAACACGGCACTGGTAATAATGAAGGAGCAGTATGAACTATCGTATTATTCCGGTGACTGCGTTCGCCCAGAACTGTTCATTAATCTGGTGTGAACAAACCAAACTGGCCGCGCTTGTCGATCCCGGCGGAGATGCTGAGAAGATCAAGCTGGAAGTCGACGCGTCCGGCGTGACGCTGATGCAGATTTTGCTGACCCATGGCCACCTCGACCATGTGGGGGCTGCGGCAGAGCTGGCACAACATTACGGTGTGCCAGTCATTGGACCGGAAAAAGAAGATGAGTTCTGGCTGCAGGGCTTGCCTGCCCAAAGTCGTATGTTTGGTCTCGATGAGTGTCAGCCTCTGACGCCCGATCGCTGGCTGAATGAAGGCGAGAGCGTTAACGTCGGAAACGTGACGCTACAGGTGTTGCATTGCCCGGGCCACACGCCGGGGCACATCGTCTTCTTTGACGATCAATCGCGTTTGCTCGTCTCGGGTGACGTGATTTTCAAAGGCGGCGTAGGACGCAGCGACTTCCCGCGCGGCGACCACGGTCAGTTGATCCAGTCGATTAAACAGAAGTTATTGCCGTTGGGTGATGATGTGACGTTTATTCCAGGCCATGGCCCACTGTCGACGTTAGGATATGAGCGGGTGCACAACCCGTTCCTGCAGGATGAAATGCCTGTCTGGTAAATCCCATTAAAAAAGCCTGCTATAAGCAGGCTTTTTTGTGCGTAATGAATACTGATTTTACAGCACAGCGACAATCGCTTCGCACAGCGGTGCCATGTTGTCTGGCGTCATTCCCGCGACGTTCACACGTCCAGAAGCAACAGCATACACACCAAACTCTTCGCGCAGACGCAGAACTTGTTCTTTGGTCAGGCCGCTAAACGAGAACATACCGTTCTGTTTGATGATGAAGCTGAAGTCACGATCCGCCCCTTTCTCTGCCAGCGTGTTCACAAACAGCAGACGCATGCGCTGGATGCGTTGACGCATGTCGTTCAGCTCTTGTTCCCAGATGGCGCGCAGGGCGTCATTGCTGAGGATGGTCGCTACGACAGACGCACCGTGTGCCGGTGGGTTGGAGTAGTTAGCACGAATCACCGATTTCATCTGGCTGAACGCACGATCAACGGTTTGCTCATCGGCAGCCACCAGCGTACAGGCGCCTACACGCTCATTGTACAGACCAAAGTTCTTGGAATAGGAGCTGGCGACGATCAGTTCCTGATGAACAGCGGCAAAGGCGCGCAGGCCCTCTGCATCTTCTTCGAGACCGCGAGCAAAGCCCTGGTAGGCGAAGTCGAACAGCGGCAGCCAGCCTTTTTCTACAGACAGTTTTGCCAGCTGTTCCCACTGTTCCAGCGTCGGATCGATACCGGTTGGGTTGTGGCAGCAGCCATGGAACAGCACCACGTCACCCGCCTGTGCTTCGTTCAGGCTGGAGAGCAGGCCGTCAAAGTCGAGCGTATGGTTTGCCGCGTCATAATAAGCATATTCACGCACTTCCAGCCCCGCAGAGTTAAACACGCTCTTGTGGTTCGGCCAGCTTGGGTTGCTCACCCAAACGCGCTTCACAGCGGTGTTTTTCGCGAGGAAATCCGCCGCGACGCGTAATGCGCCGGTACCGCCAGGCGTCTGGGCTGTGCGGGCACGCTTATCGCTAACAATCGTGCTGCCTTTTCCAAACAGCAGCTCCTGAGTGCAGCGACCAAATTCCGGGATACCGTCGATACCGAGGTAGTTTTTGGTGTTTTCGTTTTCCAGCAGATACTGCTCAGCTTTTTTAACGCTGGTCAGGACCGGAGTCTTGCCGGTTTCATCTTTATAGACACCAATACCCAGGTTGATTTTTCCAGGGCGGTCATCGGCACGAAACAGATCGGCCAGGCCCAGAATAGGGTCGGCAGGGGCGGCGGTAATGTTCTCAAACATGACGAGGTTCCATTGTGATTACAGAAGTGAAATCCGCTATCAGGTTAACGGTAGATTTACAAAATGCCAACCGTTTGCGACGAAAAGCGTGCGCCTTTTCAAAAGTCGCTACTTTTTGCTTTCAGCCATAAAAAAAACAGGACCGAAGTCCTGTTTTTAAGGCATTTAGCAGAGAGGGCTGCTTATTAGAACTGGTAAACGATACCAACACCAGCCTGGTCGTCGGTAGACAGACTCACAGCACGGGTGTAGCTGTTATCGTCCAGCAGGTTGAAGCGGTAAGCCGCGTATACGTTCATGTTCTTGTTGAAGTAATACCAGGTACCCAGCTCAATATATTTAACCAGGTCAGCGTCGCCACCAGCGAAGCCGTTACGGTCGCTCAGGTTTTTACCTTTAGACTGTACGTAGCCCAGGGATGGACGCAGGCCGAAGTCGAACTGATACTGTACTACTGCTTCAATGTTCTGAGTTTTGTTTGCGAATTCGTCGTCGTTTTCGCGGGTCATGTTACGGGATTCGCCGTACATAACAGATGCGTACAGGTTGTTCGCATCGTATTTAACAGAAGTTGCCCAACCTTCAGCGCGTTTACCTTTGCCGTCAGCAGACTGATCAGAAGAACGGTCAGAGTTGGTGTACGCTGCAGTTACGTTGAAGCCTTCAGCGAAGTCATAACCCAGAGAGTAGCTGCCGCCGTCGCCGTTCTGACGAGCTGGGGTGTGACCAGATTCGTTTTTACCCTGGTATTGCAGACCCAGGTTCAGACCGTCAACCAGACCGAAGAAGTTGGAGTTACGGTAAGTTGCCAGACCGGTGCTACGGCCAGTCATGAAGTTGTCTGTTGCTGCCAGGGAGTCGCCACCCCAGATAACGAACATATCGGTAGATGCCAGTGCATCGTAGAACGCACCGTAGTTACGGCCGTAATCGAATGAACCGTAGTCGCCGCCTTTCAGACCAGCGAATGCCAAACGGGTTTTAGTACCCTGAGCGCCTTCCTGTGCGGAAGCATCCATGTTGTATTCCCACTGGCCGTAACCGGTCAGCTGGTCATTAACCTGGGTTTCACCTTTGAAGCCGATACGGGCATAGGTGGTGTCATTGTTGTTAGAGTCACCGTTGGTAGTCCACTGGTGTTCACCTACAGCCTTACCGTAGAAGTCCAGTTTGTTGCCGTTTTTGTTATAGATTTCTGCAGCGTTTGCTGCACCGGCTACCAGCAGGGCAGGGATAACCACTGCCAGGATATTGCGCTTCATCATTATTTATTACCCTCATTGGTTTTTTTATGACACTCGCCACTGCCCACAATAAATTCTGTCAATAAATATTTCCGGAACTATTGATGAGAGTTTGGTGTCTTTATGTATCTGACAGGCATCTTTCCATTCATATAACCGTTTCGCTAGCCTGAAAGTGCTACAAAGATAAAGATTGAGTAACAAAAAGAAATTATGTGTAACTAAATGTGTATTATTCGGAACTTTGTGAAGCACCTCAAATTTCGGAACTGATTGCTGAATAAAAACACTAACCCATTCCTATATATATGAATTGCTTATATTTAATTTTGATAAAGGCTTTTCGTATCAACAGAAGTTAAACAATCCACTTTTTCTTATTGTATACATTAGCCATCCAGAGGGCTGTGTAAGTGAGTATTTTTTGTGCTAAAGCACGCAAAGGCAATAAGGCGCAATAAGAATGTGGTTTATTTTTTGTTCGTAGATATTTCATGGAAATAAAACGTAACAGGTGGAATATTTGGCGGGGTTGCACTTTGAAGATATTGACTTTCAACTGACATAAACTGACAGTGCAGAATAAAATAACGGCCAGCAGTTGCTGGCCGTTATTAATTGTGAGGATTAGAAACTGGCGTTACGCGGAGTACGTGGGAATGGAATCACGTCACGCACGTTCTGAACGCCGGTGACATATGCAATCAGACGTTCAAAGCCCAGACCGAAGCCTGAGTGCGGCACGGTGCCATAACGGCGCAGGTCGCGATACCAGCTGTAATCCGCTGGATTAAGACCCATCTCTTCCATGCGCGCGTCCAGTACGTCCAGACGCTCTTCACGCTGAGAGCCACCGATGATTTCACCGATGCCCGGCGCCAGCACATCCATCGCTGCCACGGTCTTACCGTCTTCATTAAGGCGCATGTAGAAGGCCTTAATGTCTTTCGGATAGTTTTTCACGACCACCGGTGCTTTGAAGTGTTTCTCAGCCAGGTAGCGTTCGTGTTCAGAAGATAAATCCACGCCCCAGTAAACCGGGTTCTCGAATTTCTCACCGCATTTTTCCAGGATCGCTACCGCGTCGGTGTAATCGACCTGCGCGAAGTCCGCAGAGACGAAACGCTCCAGACGGGCAACCGCATCGCTGTCGACACGCTCTGCGAAGAATTTCATGTCGTCTGCGCGCTCTTCCAGAACCGCTTTGAAGACATACTTCAGCATCGCTTCAGCCAGAGCCGCCGCGTCATTCAGATCGGCAAACGCCACTTCTGGCTCCAGCATCCAGAACTCTGCCAGGTGGCGGCTGGTGTTGGAGTTTTCAGCACGGAAGGTTGGGCCGAAGGTGTAGATTTTTGACAGGGCACAGGCGTAAGTTTCGCCGTTAAGCTGGCCGGATACGGTCAGGAACGCCTCTTTACCGAAGAAGTCCTGGTCGAAGTCCACTTTGCCTTCTGGTGTGCGCGGCAGATTTTCCAGATCCAGCGTAGAAACGCGGAACATTTCGCCCGCACCTTCGGTATCGGACGCGGTGATCAGCGGCGTGGAGACCCAGAAGTAACCCTGCTCGTCGAAGAAGCGGTGCAGCGCTTGCGCCAGCGTGTGACGAACGCGTGCGACGGCACCAATCATGTTGGTACGCGGGCGCAGGTGAGCCACTTCACGCAGATATTCGATGCTGTGGCGTTTTGCCGCCATTGGATAGGTGTCTGGATCTTCAACCCAGCCGGTCACTTCAACAGACGTCGCCTGGATTTCGAAGCTCTGACCCTGGCCTGGAGACGCAACCACGACACCCGTCACGATAACGGAACAGCCGGTGGTCAGGCGCAGAACTTCGTCATTGTAATTGGGCAGAGAATTATTAATAACGGCCTGTACAGGATCAAAGCAGGAACCGTCATAGACGGCAAGGAAGGAGATGCCAGCTTTAGAATCTCGGCGAGTACGCACCCATCCGCGCACGGTGACTTCTTGGTCAACGGCGACGCGGCCCTGGAGTACGTCGGCTACAGGCACAACGCTCATAATATTCTCTCTGTTAATAGTCGGAAAAAATAGACACTTGTTCACCCTTATAGGGGGATATCTATGTTACCTGGCATCCGCCATCAGACAAGCAGATTTCGCAGAGAAAAGAGAGAAATTAGTAAAAATTTGGACGGGGGGCCGATAAGCCCCCCTGAAGAGGATTAACTGGCTTTCTTAATCTGTGGCAGATCGAAGGCTTTACGCAGTGCGCGCACGAACGCTTTATCGTGGCAGATGGTTTTACCCGGGCTGTCAGAAAGCTTGGCGACCGGCTTGCCGTTACATTCCACCAGTTTGATAACGATATTCAGCGGTTTTACCTGGGGAATATCGCACGTCAGGCGGGTACCGATGCCAAAACTGAGGTTAACCCTAGAGGAGAACTGGCGGTAAAGATCGACCGCTTTTGTCAGATCCAGATTGTCGGAGAAGACCAGCACTTTGGTGAGCGGGTCGATGCCGAGCTTCTGATAATGGGCGATTGCTTTCTCACCCCATTCAACCGGATCCCCGGAGTCATGGCGCAGACCCTGATAGCGATTGGCAAATTCCGGGCCGAAATCGCGCAGGAATGCATCCATGGTAATACAGTCGGTGAGGGCAATACCCAGCTGATCCGGATACTCATCAAGCCATGCGGCGAGCGCCGCGCGCTGGCTGGTGGCAAGATCGGGGCTTATCTGCTGATGAGCCTGGAACCACTCGTGAGCCTGTGTACCCATCGGCGTTAGATTACGGCGACGCGCCAAATCATAGTTGCTGGTTCCGACAAACCACGGCTCTTGCTGCAGACGTTCCACAATCGCCTGCTGCACTTCGCGGGAGAAACGACGGCGCGTGCCGAAATCCATCAGTCGGAAACGAGACATATCAATCGATTCCGTCATCTGGTGGAAATCAACCAGCTTGCTTTCCAGCGTCGCCAGCGCCTGTTCAACGCTCGCTTCGGGAGAACGGTAGCGGTGCACAATCTCGCTAATCACCGCCAGCAGCGGCACTTCCCACATGATCACTTCACGCCACGGGCCGGCGAGGCGAATGTGCAGCCTGCCATTATTGTTGGTGACGGTAACCTGTTCGGGGTTGTAGCGGAAATCGCGCAGCCAGTTGAGATAATCGGCTTTGAAGAAGGGGAGACCAGAGAGCCACTGGTATTCGTCGTCCTGAAGAGTCAGATGCTGCATGGCATCGACCTGTTCACGGATGGTATCAGCGTAAATACCGAGCAGGTCATCACCGCGGCAGCGAAATTCAGCCGCTACCTCTACATCATAGTAATGGTGAAAAACGGCTTGCTGCATATGCAGTTTATACGCATCGGTATCCAGCAGTGTATGCAGAACAGGGGAAGCGAATTGAGTCATAGGTGCGCAGTAGCATCCTCTCACGGGAGCGTTTAGTACAATAAACAACTATTGAAACCGCTGGAGTATACCTTGTTTAGCGATTTATTGAACCCCGATCACAACATAAGCTGCCGTTATGGTCGAGGGCATTTCGTGCCCCGTGTTATACAAATGTAGCAAAAATGGTTTTTCCGCCTGAAAAGATGAACATTCTGCGTAGCGCGTTTTACACAACAGGAATAGACTGGATTCGTTATTCGACAAACGATGCATAAGGTTTTCTATGACACAACAGCCACAAGCCAAATACCGCCACGACTACCGTGCGCCGGAATACCTGATTAGCGATATCGATCTGACTTTTGACCTGGATGCCACCAAAACCGTTGTCACGGCCGTAAGCCAGGTCACACGCCAAAGTGCGACGGCTGTTCCGCTGCGTCTCGATGGCGAAGACCTGACGCTGGTCTCAGTCCACGTGAACGACGAAGCCTGGTCTGACTATAAAGAAGAAGAGAACCAGCTGGTCATCAACAATCTGCCAGAGCGTTTCTCCCTGCGCATCGTGACTGAAATCAGCCCGGCGTCCAATACGGCGCTGGAAGGCCTGTATCAGTCAGGCGTGGCGCTTTGCACCCAGTGCGAAGCCGAAGGTTTCCGCCATATTACCTGGTATCTGGACCGCCCGGACGTTCTGGCGCGTTTCACCACCAAAATCATTGCCGATAAAAAGCGTTATCCGTATCTGCTTTCCAACGGTAACCGTGTGGGGCAGGGCGAGCTGGAAAATGGCCGTCACTGGACACAGTGGCAGGATCCGTTCCCGAAACCATGCTACCTGTTTGCCCTTGTCGCGGGTGATTTCGACGTGCTGCGCGATACCTTCAAAACCCGTTCCGGTCGTGACGTCGCGCTGGAGCTGTTTGTCGATCGTGGCAACCTCGACCGCGCGCCGTGGGCGATGACGTCCCTGATTAACTCTATGAAGTGGGACGAAGAGCGTTTCGGCCTGGAGTACGATCTCGACATCTATATGATCGTCGCCGTCGACTTCTTTAATATGGGCGCGATGGAGAACAAAGGCCTGAACGTCTTTAACTCCAAATACGTGCTGGCCCGTACCGACACCGCCACCGATAAAGATTACCTCGATATCGAACGCGTGATTGGTCACGAGTATTTCCACAACTGGACCGGGAACCGCGTCACCTGCCGCGACTGGTTCCAGCTGAGCCTGAAAGAGGGCCTGACCGTGTTCCGCGATCAGGAGTTTAGCTCCGATCTGGGATCACGCGCCGTCAACCGCATCAGCAATGTGCGCACCATGCGCGGCCTGCAGTTTGCCGAAGACGCCAGCCCAATGGCGCACCCGATTCGTCCTGACAAAGTGATTGAGATGAACAACTTCTACACCCTGACGGTGTACGAGAAAGGTTCTGAAATCATTCGTATGATCCACACCCTGCTCGGCGAAGAGAACTTCCAGAAAGGGATGCAGCTCTATTTCGAACGCCACGACGGCAGCGCGGCGACGTGCGACGATTTCGTGCAGGCGATGGAAGATGCGTCCAACGTTGACCTGTCGCATTTCCGCCGCTGGTACAGCCAGGCCGGTACGCCGATTGTCAGCGTTAAAGATGACTACAATCCGGAAACCGAGCAGTACACCCTGACCATCAGCCAGCGCACGCCGCCGACGGCTGAGCAGGAAGAGAAGCACCCGCTGCACATTCCGTTCAGCATCGAGCTGTACGATAACGAAGGCAACGTGATCCCGCTGCAGAAAGGCGGTCATCCGGTGCATCACGTGCTGAACGTAACCCAGGCGGAACAGACCTTTATCTTTGATAACGTCTACTTCCAGCCGGTTCCGGCGCTGCTGTGCGAATTCTCCGCACCGGTGAAACTGGAATATAAGTGGAGCGATCAGCAGCTCACCTTCCTGATGCGTCATGCGCGCAACGATTTCTCCCGCTGGGACGCGGCGCAGAGTCTGTTGGCGACCTACATCAAACTGAACGTGAATCGTCACCAACAGGGTCAGCCGTTGTCGCTCCCGGTTCATGTTGCCGATGCGTTCCGCGCTATTCTGCTGGATGAGAAAATCGATCCGGCGCTGGCCGCAGAGATCCTGACGCTGCCGTCCGCGAGCGAAATCGCCGAGCTATTCGAGATTATCGATCCCATCGCCATTACCGCCGTGCGTGAAGCCCTGACCCGCACGCTGGCGACCGAACTGGCCGATGAATTCCTGGCCATTTATAACGCCAACAAGCTCGACGAATACCGTGTGGAACACGCGGATATCGGCAAGCGTTCCCTGCGTAACACCTGTCTGCGCTATCTGGCATTTGGTGAAACGGAACTGGCGAACACGCTTGTCAGTAAGCAGTATCACGAAGCCGATAACATGACCGACGCATTAGCGGCCCTGGCGGCAAGCGTGGCGGCAGAGCTGCCGTGCCGTGATGCGCTGATGCAAGAGTACGATGATAAGTGGCATCAGGACGGCCTGGTGATGGATAAGTGGTTTATCCTGCAAGCCACCAGCCCGGCGGCGGATGTGCTGAGCAAGGTACGCAATCTGCTCAAACACCGCTCTTTCACCATGAGCAACCCGAACCGCGTGCGTTCCCTGATTGGCGCGTTTGCCAGCAGCAACCCGGCGGCCTTCCATGCGGAAGACGGCAGCGGTTATCAGTTTATGGTGGAAATGCTGACTGAGCTTAACAGCCGTAACCCGCAGGTGGCATCGCGTCTGATTGAGCCGCTGATCCGCCTGAAACGCTACGACGCAGCGCGTCAGGCGAAAATGCGTGCTGCCCTTGAGCAGTTAAAAGGGCTGGAAAATCTGTCGGGCGATCTGTTCGAGAAGATTACGAAGGCGCTGGCCTGACGTTAATGCCGGGTAGCACTGTTAAGTAAAAACAAAACGGCAACGCAAGTTGCCGTTTTTTATGGGTTTAACCGTTTCTTGTATAAGAGGCTTTCAGGCATTGCCTTCTTTATCCATGACGCCGGGCCTTCTCTTCTGTTGCCCCACGCTTCATCACTCTCTCCAGCACTTCTGCTTCCAGCTCTGCCAGTCTTACAGAACCGAGCCGTCGTGGACGGGGAATATCCACCGCCAGATCCAGGCCGATTTTGCCTTCTTCAATTAACAGCACCCGATCCGCCATCGCCACGGCCTCGCTCACATCATGCGTCACCAGCAGCACGGTAAAACCGTGTTCCTGCCACAGGGAGGCGATCAGATCCTGCATTTCGATGCGCGTCAGGGCATCAAGCGCCCCGAGCGGTTCGTCCAGCAGCAGCAGGCCTGGCCGGTGGATCAACGCGCGCGCCAGTGCCACACGCTGTTTTTGGCCGCCGGAGAGGGCAGCAGGCCACTCGTCCGCACGGTTTTCGAGGCCGACGGCGCGCAGCGCCTGACGTGCGTTATCCCGCCAGTTACCTTTCAGCCCCAGCCCCACGTTGTCGATAACCGTTTTCCACGGCAGCAGGCGCGCATCCTGAAACATCATGCGGGTATCGTCCTGAATATCCGCCAACGGCGTATTGCCCGCCAGCAATTCTCCGCCGTTCGGTGCCTCCAGCCCGGCAAGCAGCCGCAGCAGGGTGCTTTTGCCCCCGCCGCTGCGCCCGACAACCGCAATAAATTGTCCGGCAGGGACATGCAGATCCAGCGCGTTCAGGATAG
The DNA here is from genome assembly GCF_050435885.1 of Lelliottia sp. 489. Classification (NCBI taxonomy): domain Bacteria; kingdom Pseudomonadati; phylum Pseudomonadota; class Gammaproteobacteria; order Enterobacterales; family Enterobacteriaceae; genus Lelliottia; species Lelliottia sp. 489. The sequence continues at coordinate 62,461 of NZ_JBNDLC010000009.1, forward strand.
TGTTATCGCCGTAGCGTTTGGTGACACCGTTAAGCAGCAGCGGTGTCCCCTGGGTTAAACGAGCCGTATTCATGCGTTTGCCTCCTTCGTGGAATAGGCCGGGTTCCAGCGCAGCCAGCTTCGCTCAAGCCACTGGGCGCTGACGTCGGCGAGTTTGCCGAGCAGGGCGTAAAGAATGATGGCCACCACCACCACGTCGGTTTGCAGAAATTCACGGGCGTTCATCGCCAGATAGCCGATCCCGGAGTTGGCCGAGATGGTCTCCGCCACAATCAGTGTCAGCCACATCAGACCGAGGGCGAAACGCACGCCGACCATAATCGATGGCAGCGCGCCCGGCAGGATCACATGGACAAACAGCGCAAAGCCGGACAATCCGTAACTGCGCGCCATCTCCACCAGCCCACGATCGATATTACGAATGCCGTGCCAGGTGTTGATGTAAATCGGGAACAGCGTGCCGAGGGCCACCAGGAAAATCTTGGCGCTCTCGTCGATGCCAAACCACAGAATTACCAGCGGGATTAACGCTAAATGCGGGACGTTACGCAGCATCTGAATTGACGTATCCAGCAAACGCTCGCCCCAGCGGGAGAGGCCACTGATAAGCCCCAGGGTCAGGCCAATCGAGCCGCCGATTGAAAAGCCTATTAGCGCACGCCAGGAGCTGATCGCCAGATGCTGCCACAGCTCACCGCTCGAACTGAGCGACCAGAACGCCTCCACCACGCCCTCCGGAGAGGGCAGAATACGGCTCGACAACCATCCCACGGACGAGGCGATTTGCCAGACAATCACAATGCCGACGGGCAGAAACCAGGGGGCCAGACGCAGCAGCCATTTTTGGGATGGATTTGCCATACGTACCTCGTTAGCTCTGCGCGACTTTTCGCGGGATAAACTCATTCGCTACGGCTTCGCCCTGGAGCTGGAGCGCGCGCGGCTGCGGAATTTCCGGGATGGCCACATCCAGATGCGGGAACAGCAGCTCGCCGACGTTGTATGCTTCTTCCAGATGCGGATAGCCAGACAAGATAAAGCTGTCGATACCCAGATCGGCATACTCGTTGATCCGCGCCGCGACCGTAGGGCCATCGCCCACCAGCGCCGTGCCTGCGCCGCCGCGAACCAGGCCTACACCCGCCCACAGATTCGGGCTGATTTCGAGATTGTCCTTGTTGCCTTTATGCAGGGAGGCCATTCGGTGCTGTCCTACGGAATCAGTCTTCGCAAAGGCTGCCTGCGCTTTAGCAATGGTGTCATCGTCCAGATGCGAAATCAGACGGTCGGCGGCCTGCCAGGCTTCGGCGTTCGTTTCTCGCACGATGACGTGCAGGCGAATGCCAAAGCGCACTTTGCGCCCATGCGCGGCGGCTTTGGCGCGCACCTGCTCAATTTTTTCTTTCACCAGCTCAGGCGGTTCGCCCCAGGTCAGATAGAGATCAACCTGTTCAGCAGCCAGATCCTGTGCGACATCTGACGATCCGCCAAAGTAGAGTGGGGGACGCGGCTGTTGCACCGGCGCAAACAGCAGTTTCGCATCGCGAACGTGGATATGTTTGCCCTCGTAGGTGACGGTTTCGCCCTCCAGCAGACGGCGCCAGACGCGGGTAAATTCCGCGGAAGCCTCGTAACGTTCCGTGTGATTGAGGAACACCCCGTCGGCGGCCAGCTCCTGCGGATCGCTGCCGGTCACCAGGTTAAACAGGGCGCGGCCATTGGAAAGGCGATCCAGCGTCGCGGCCTGACGGGCGGCAACGGTTGGGGAGACCACGCTCGGGCGCAGGGCCACCAGGAATTTCAGACGCTGCGTGACCGGTATCATCGAGGCGGCCACCAGCCATGCATCCTCGCAGGAGCGCCCTGTCGGGATCAGTACGCCGGTAAAACCGATTCTGTCGGCGGCCTGCGCGATTTGCTGCAGATAGCCGTAGTCCACCGGGCGCGCACCCTCTTCGGTGCCAAGATAATGCCCATCACCGTGGGTCGGTAAAAACCAGAACAGATTCAGACTCATGATTTCGATCCTTCTTTGTCAGAGGGTTGCCAGATACGGTCGCGAATATCGATTTTTTTCGGCACGAGACGGTTCTCGTAGAACAGATCTGCGGTTTGCTGCTGCAGGACAGCGGTTTTCGCGTCGACGGGTTTAATCACCGTCGTCGGGCGATGATCCAGATAGCTGGCGATCACCGGCTCCGGCAGGCCCATGGTTTTGGCGAGCAGGGCGATGCTTTCCTGACGCTGACTCTGAGTCAGCGCATCCGCCTCGCTAAAGGTCTGCAGTACACCCTGAACAAAGTCGCCGTTCTTTTCCGCATACGGACGTGCGGCAAGATAGAACGAACCGGTCTGCTTTAGCGTTTCGCCATCTTTCAGCACCCGAACGCCGCCCTGTAATAAGGCGGCAGAGTAGTACGGGTCCCAGATCGCCCAGGCATCAACATTATTTTGCTGGAACGCCGCGCGGGCATCCGCCGGGGTTAAGAAGACAGGCTGAATATCCTTGAACGTCAGACCCGCCTGTTGAAGGGCGCGCAAAAGCAGGTTGTGGGAGCTGGAACCTTTCTGGAAGGCGACTTTGTGGCCTTTCAGATCGGCGACGGTTTTGATCGGGCTGTTTTCAGGCACCAGAATCACTTCCGCTTTCGGCTTTGGCGGCTCGACGCCGACATAAACCAGATCCGCTCCGGCAGCTTGCGCAAAAATAGGGGGGATGTCGCCGGTACTGCCCAAATCAATACTGCCGACGTTCAGCGCCTCCAGCATCTGCGGCCCGGCCGGGAACTCGACCCATGAGAATTTTGTGTCCGGATAGCGCTTCTCCAGCAGCTGATGGCTTTTCGCCAGCACCATGCTGACGCTGCCTTTTTGATATCCGATACGCAGGCTTTCAGGCGCCGGTTCCGCCGCCTGCGCAAGCGCAGAAACAGCGAACAGGGCGGTCAGAAGATATTTAAACATGGGCGACTCCTTTCAGACGGCCAAAGGCGGGGGCTTGCACATCGCGGCGATGCAACGCCTGCCAGAAGGTTTCCAGCGCGCTATCAAGGCGCAGGTGCAGGTTCGGGGTGAACTGCGGTTTATGCTGGTAATCGATCACCTGAGAGTCATCGGCAAACACCCCGTGCAGGATCTCCTGGGCTTTGAGCGCATTCAGGACTGGCTTGAGGGCGTAATCCACCGCCAGCATGTGCGCAACGGTGCCGCCGGTCGCCAGAGGGAGAACCACTTTTCCCTCCAGCGCACGTTCAGGCAGAAGATCGAGCAGGGTTTTCAGCGCGCCTGAGAAAGAGGCTTTATAGATCGGTGTCGCCACGATCAGCCCGTCGGCTCCTTTGAGCTGTTCGATCAGCGCCTGTAATGCCGGGCTGTCGAAACGGGCATAGAGAAGGTCTTCCGGCTCAAAGTTTTGCAAGTTCCAGTGGCACACCTCGACGTTCAGCGAGTTGAGTTGTTCGCGGGCGTATTCCAGCAGGGCGCTGGAGCGAGAAGGGAAACGCGGACTTCCGGCCAACGTGATGACGCGCATGTTTGCTCCTTATAACTATTTGTTTGCTTTTATCTAACATTCATAACAATTTTCACGAGTGTGACATTGCACGGTTATTCCACTAAATGATTTATCTGAAATTAAAATGCCGAAAATTGCATAAGAAAGAGGCAGAAAGGAAAACGATTGCGCTTTACGATGATTTTTTGCCACAGGTCAATTCCCTTTCCTGGCGCGATCGCTGATAATCCGTGTCCGGTTTGCATACCGGAATCCAGGAGAGTTCATGTACTACCCCTTCGTTCGTAAAGCCCTTTTTCAGCTCGATCCAGAGCGCGCTCATGAATTGACATTCCAGCAGTTACGCCGCATTACAGGAACGCCTCTTGAGGCGCTGGTGCGCCAGAAAGTGCAGGAAAAACCTGTCCAGTGCATGGGCCTGACGTTTAAGAACCCACTGGGTCTGGCAGCAGGTCTCGACAAAAATGGTGAGTGCATTGACGCCCTTGGCGCGATGGGGTTTGGCTCCATCGAAGTGGGCACCGTGACGCCGCGCGCGCAGGATGGGAACGACAAGCCGCGCCTGTTCCGCCTGGTTGAAGCAGAAGGTTTGATCAACCGGATGGGCTTCAATAACCACGGTGTTGATCATCTGGTAGAGAACGTTAAAAAAGCCCATTTTGACGGTGTGCTGGGAATTAATATCGGCAAAAATAAAGATACGCCGGTTGAGCAGGGTAAAGATGACTATCTGATTTGTATGGAAAAAGTCTATGCCTATGCCGGTTATATCGCGATAAATATCTCTTCGCCAAATACCCCTGGCTTGCGTACGCTGCAATATGGTGAAGCGCTGGACGATCTGTTAAGTGCGATTAAAAATAAACAGAATGAACTCCAGGCGACCCATCATAAATATGTTCCGATCGCGGTTAAGATCGCCCCGGATCTTTCTGTCGAAGAATTGATCCAGGTTGCCGACAGTTTGGTTCGCCATAATATTGATGGTGTTATTGCCACCAATACTACGCTCGATCGCTCCCTCGTGCAGGGAATGAAAAACTGCGACGAAATGGGTGGCTTAAGTGGTCGTCCGGTACAATTAAAAAGCACCGAAATTATTCGTGCCTTGTCGGCGGAATTAAAAGGTCGCTTACCGATCATCGGCGTGGGCGGGATCGACTCAGTCATCGCGGCTCGCGAGAAGATGGCGGCAGGTGCCTCACTGGTGCAAATCTATTCCGGCTTTATTTTTAAAGGCCCACAATTGATTAAAGAAATCGTTAATCATATCTAATCTTTTCTCCATATCAGACAACCAGGGCTTTATTTCCAGCCCTGGTTGTTTTATATTCCGTCTTTGTTGCTTATTTAGACATTATGGTCTTTTATTATTGATGTTATAAACGAAGCGATAATTTGGACATTTTAAGAACAGGACGTTGTGGGGAAGGAGAGGAAAATGCGAATAAAACCTGACGATAACTGGCGCTGGTATTTTTGCGAAGAGCACGATCGAATGATGCTCGATTTAGCCAATGGTATGTTATTTCGCTCTCGTTTTGCTCGCCGAATGCTGACCCCGGATGCGTTTGCACCGTCAGGCTTTTGTGTTGACGATGCAGCCCTGTTTTTCTCTTTTGAAGAGAAATGTCGCGATCTTATTCTCTCTAAAGAGCAGCGCGCCGAACTGGTGCTGAATGCGCTGGTGGCGATTCGCTTCCTGAAACCGCAGATGCCAAAAAGCTGGCACTTTCTCGCTCATGGGCAAGCATGGTCGCCGGTCACCGGCGATGCGGCCTGCGTCAATCTCAGCGATACTTCGGAAGAGGTGAGTTTGCTGGTGGTTGAGCCGGGCGAAAACGCCGCGCTCTGTTTGCTGGCGCAACCCGGCGTGGTGATTGCCGGGCGCACAATGCAGCTGGGTGATGCGATTAAAGTGATGAACGACCGGCTTAAACCGCAACTGCGTATGGATTCCTTTAGCCTCGAACAGGCTGTTTAGCGCTCTAGCTGCAACGACGTTTTCGGAATGCAGCTACAGCACAGAATCGTACCATCTTCGCTTACGGCTGATTTCTTCAGCGCCGTCACTTCGCCATCGACCAGAGTGATGCGACAGCTTCCACAGATCCCTGCACGACACGAATAGGGCACGCGGATCCCCGCTTGTTCCAGCTGTTCAAGCAATACCTGCTGATTATTCCCCGGTAAGGTTTGCCCCTCCCACTGAAGCGTCACCTTTGTGACAGGCTGTGTTTCGGCTTCAATCTCTTCTTCTTCCGGCCCTGGGCCGTAAACTCGGGCAGGACCCGTTGCGAGGATCTCAATCTCGTCGCCGACGCGAATCACGCCGCTGGAGCGTGGGATCAGGTTCTGACCAAAATCGACATCGCCGTTATCCTGTGCGGTGCGGAAAGATTGCAAAGTTTTCAGCGGCTCGCCGGAAGGGTGTTTTTGCCCTTTTTCCGGGCTGATGGTGGTGAAAATACAGCGGCTGCACGGCTTCACCACATCAAAGATCACGCTGCCGATACGGATCACTTTCCAGGTATCTTCTTCCCAGGCCTGTGCGCCCGTCACGACCAGATTCGGGCGGAACTGCTCCATTTGCACGCTGGCGGAACAGCGGTTTTGCAGATCGCGCAGGGAGGCGTCATTCGTCAGCAGATAGGGAAAACCGTCGGCAAAGGAGAGGGGAACTGCTTCAAAACGCTTCACGCGGCGCGTAAGCTCCGGGCCGACCCAGCGCAGCTGCACCGCGCGGGAGAAGAAACCGCTCAGCCAGGTGTTAATCTCATCCGGGGCGATGCGGGCGGTGAAATGGTTACCCCACACTTCTGTCGGGGCATCAACGGGGGCAAAGTCAGTAAAGCGTGCAATCACGCTTGAGCCATCCGGCGCCGTCAAATGCAGGCCGTCGTGCAGCGGAGCCGGGATAAAACGCACCATCTGCGGGAACTGGCGGGCGGTGATGAAGGTGCCGTCCGGTTCGGTAATCATAAATATGCGATCGAAGGCAAAGCCGCTGACGTCAGCAAGCGCGTGGGTCAGGCCAATACCACGCATGGATTTGACCGGATGAATAAAAAGCCTGGATAACGTCGCCACTGTTCACGCCCTCGAACGATTTGAAAATAAGCCTTCAACTTTATGACATAGAGCGCATATTAGCTATAATGCGCAGCAATTTTCTACGAGTAATAAGTGACGATATGAATTCTCTGTTTGCCAGTACGGCCCGTGGGCTGGAAGAGCTGTTAAAAACTGAACTGGAAAGCCTTGGCGCGCTTGAGTGTCAGGTGGTTCAGGGTGGTGTCCACTTTGAGGGCGACACACGGCTTATTTACCAGAGCCTGATGTGGAGTCGCCTGGCGTCGCGCATCATGTTGCCGCTGGGTGCCTGCAAGGTCTACAGCGACCTTGATCTGTATCTCGGTGTGCAAGCGATCGACTGGACAGAGATTTTCGCCCCGGGTGCGACCTTTGCCGTGCACTTCAGCGGGCTGAACGACGAAATCCGTAATAGCCAGTACGGTGCGCTGAAAGTGAAAGACGCCATCGTCGACAGCTTCACGCGTAAAAATCTTGAGCGCCCGAACGTCGATCGTGAAAATCCCGATCTGCGTATCAACGTGTGGCTCAATAAAGAGACCGCCAATATTTCTCTGGATCTCTGCGGCGAAGGCCTGCACCAGCGAGGTTACCGCGATCGCGCCGGTATTGCGCCGATCAAAGAAAACCTGGCTGCGGCCATTGTGATGCGCTCTGGCTGGCTGCCGGGCACGCCGATGATCGACCCAATGTGCGGTTCCGGCACCTTGCTGATTGAAGCGGCAATGCTGGCCACCGACCGCGCGCCAGGATTGCATCGCGGGCAGTGGGGCTTTAGCGGCTGGGCACAGCATGACGACGCCATCTGGAAAGAGGTCAAAGCCGAAGCACAGGTCCGTGCACGTAAAGGCCTGGCTGATTACACTTCCCGTTTCTACGGCTCGGACAGCGACGCTCGCGTAATTGAACGCGCGCGCAGCAACGCCCGCCGCGCCGGTATCGGCGAACTGATCGACTTCGAGGTGAAAGACGTCTCCCAGTTAACCAACCCGCTGCCGAAAGGCCCTTACGGTACGGTGATCAGTAACCCGCCGTACGGCGAACGTCTCGATAGCGAACCGGCACTGATTGCGCTGCACAGCCTGCTGGGTCGCACCATGAAAGATTATTTCGGCGGCTGGAATCTGTCGCTGTTTAGCGGTTCTCCTGAGCTGCTAAGCTGCCTCCAGCTCCGCGCCGAGCGTCAGTTCAAAGCTAAAAACGGCCCGCTGGACTGCGTACAGAAAAACTACCATCTGACCGAGAAAGATGGCGACAGCAAGCCATCAACGGTGGCAGAAGACTACGCTAACCGTCTGCGTAAGAATCTGAAGAAATTCGAAAAATGGGCGAAACAGGAAGGCATTGAATGCTATCGCATTTACGATGCCGATCTGCCGGAATATAACGTTGCGGTAGACCGTTATGCGGACTGGGTCGTGGTGCAGGAATACGCTGCGCCGAAAACCATTGATGCCCAAAAAGCGCGCCAGCGTTTGCTGGACATCATCGCGGCGACAATTGGCGTGATGGGCATTGCGCCGAACAAACTGATCCTGAAGACCCGTGAGCGTCAGAAAGGGACCAATCAGTATCAGAAAATGGGCGATAAGGGCGACTTTATCGAGGTGGGCGAATACAATGCGCGCCTGTGGGTGAACCTGACAGACTATCTCGACACCGGTCTGTTCCTCGATCACCGTATCGCGCGTCGTATGCTGGGCCAGATGAGCAAAGGGAAAGACTTCCTGAACCTGTTCGCTTATACCGGCAGTGCCAGCGTTCATGCGGGCCTGGGCGGTGCGCGTAGCACCACCACGGTGGATATGTCGCGTACCTATCTGGAGTGGGCGGAGCGCAACCTGCGTCTTAACGGCCTGACCGGTCGTCAGCATCGTCTGCTGCAGGCCGATGTACTGGGCTGGCTGCGCGATACGGACGAACAGTTCGATCTGATCTTCATCGATCCGCCGACCTTCTCCAACTCCAAGCGTATGGAAGACACCTTCGACGTTCAGCGCGATCACCTGCGTCTGATGACCGACCTGAAACGTCTGCTGCGTAAAGGCGGCACCATTATGTTCTCGAACAACAAACGCGGCTTCCGCATGGACAATGACGGGCTGGAAAAACTGGGGCTGAAAGCACAAGAAATCAGTCAAAAAACGCTGTCTCAGGACTTCGCCCGTAACCGTCAAATTCACAACTGCTGGTTGATTACCGCAGTCTGAAAGGAAATTTAAATGTCATTAATTAGCATGCACGGCGCATGGCTGTCCTTCAGCGATGCGCCACTTCTCGACGATACAGAACTGCACATCGAAGACAACGAACGCGTCTGTTTGGTGGGCCGTAACGGCGCGGGTAAATCCACGCTGATGAAGATCCTCAACCGTGAGCAGGGTCTGGACGATGGGCGTATCGTTTATGAGCAGGATCTGATCGTTTCTCGTCTGCAACAGGATCCGCCGCGCAACGTCGCGGGCAGCGTCTATGATTTTGTCGCCGAAGGGATCTCCGAGCAGGCCGAATACCTGAAAGGCTATCACGATATTTCGCATCTGGTGATGACCGATCCGAGCGAAAAAAACCTCAAAGAGATGGCGCGCCTGCAGGATTTGCTGGATCACCACGGCCTGTGGCAGCTGGAAGACCGCATCAATGAAGTGCTGGAGCAGCTTGGCCTTGAAGCCGATATGGCGCTGGCGTCTCTGTCTGGTGGCTGGCTGCGTAAAGCGGCGCTTGGCCGCGCGCTGGTCTGCGGGCCAAAAGTGCTGCTGCTCGATGAACCGACGAACCACCTGGATATCGAAACCATCGACTGGCTGGAAGGATTCCTGAAAACCTTCAATGGCACCATTATCTTTATCTCGCACGACCGTTCGTTTATCCGCAATATGGCGACACGCATTGTCGATCTCGATCGCGGCAAGCTGGTCACGTATCCGGGCGATTACGACACTTATCTGCTGGAAAAAGAAGAGAACCTGCGCGTTGAAGAGCTGCAAAACGCCGAGTTTGATCGCAAACTGGCGCAGGAAGAGGTGTGGATCCGTCAGGGCATCAAAGCGCGTCGTACCCGTAACGAAGGCCGCGTGCGTGCCCTGAAAGCGATGCGTAACGAACGCAGCCAGCGCCGTGAAGTGATGGGCAGCGCGAAGATGCAGGTCGAAGAGGCCTCTCGCTCCGGCAAAATTGTCTTCGAAATGGAAAATGTGAACTATCAGGTCGACGGCAAAGTGCTGGTGACCGATTTCTCCGCACAGGTTCAGCGCGGCGATAAAATTGCGCTGATCGGCCCGAACGGCTGCGGTAAATCCACGCTGCTGAAATTGATGCTGGGCCAGTTACAGGCTGACAGCGGCCGTGTTCACTGCGGGACTAAACTGGAAGTGGCCTATTTCGATCAGCACCGTACTGAGCTTGATCCTGAAAGAACGGTGATGGATAACCTGGCAGAGGGCAAGCAAGAGGTAATGGTTAACGGGAAACCGCGCCATGTGCTGGGCTATCTGCAGGACTTCCTGTTCCATCCAAAACGCGCCATGACGCCTGTTCGCGCGCTCTCCGGTGGGGAACGTAACCGACTTCTGCTGGCCCGTTTGTTCCTGAAACCCAGCAACCTGTTGATTCTCGATGAACCGACGAACGATCTGGATGTCGAAACCCTGGAACTGCTCGAAGAGCTGATCGACGGCTATCAGGGCACCGTGATGCTGGTGAGCCACGACCGTCAGTTTGTAGACAACACCGTCACCGAATGCTGGATTTTTGAAGGCGAAGGTCGTATTGGTCAGTATGTGGGCGGTTATCAGGACGCGCGTGGGCAACAGGCGCAATCCTTAGCCCATAAACAGTCCAAATCTAAAACGGGCTCGCAACCGTCTGTCGCAAAAGCAGAAACTGTCAAAAAGCCGACGGTCAAAATGAGCTATAACCTGCAGCGCGAACTGGAAGGGTTGCCGCAGCGTCTTGAAGAGCTGGAAACGCAACTGGAAGCATTACAGGCTCAAGTTGCTGATGCATCCTTCTTTAGCCAGCCACACGACTATACTCAGAAAATATTGGCAGAGCTTTCCCAGGCCGAAAAGGCGCTGGAAGAGGCATTTGAGCGCTGGGAGTACCTTGAGGCACTCAAAAACGGCGCATAAACAGGGATACCCGATGTGTGATCAGCACCATGCCGACCGGCATATTTTATGCTCGCAATGCGATATGCTCGTGGCGCTGCCTGAGATGGGTCACGGACATAAGGCGGCATGCCCCCGTTGTGGGGCAACGCTGACGACAGAGTGGGACGCGCCAAGGCAGCGTCCCACTGCTTATGCGCTTGCGGCGCTGTTTATGCTGCTGCTCTCGAATCTTTTTCCGTTCATCTATATGAAAGTCGGCGGGATGACCAGCGAAGTCAATTTGCTGGAGATCCCAGGCGTCATGTTCTCGGAAGATTACGCCAGCCTTGGCACCTTCTTTCTTCTCTTTGTGCAAATCGTTCCGGCGTTTTGTCTGGTCGTGATTTTATTGCTGGTAAACCGCGTCCGGATGCCCATTAAAGTCAAAATCCTGCTTGCCCGAATTCTTTTCCAGCTGAAAAGCTGGGGGATGGCGGAGATTTTCCTCGCGGGGATTTTGGTCAGTTTTGTGAAGCTGATGGCCTATGGCGATGTCGGCATCGGCAGCAGTTTTGTTCCCTGGTGTCTGTACTGCATGCTACAGCTGCGCGCCTTCCAGTGCGTCGACCGTCGCTGGGCCTGGGATGATATTGCGCCTGCGCCAACGCTAAACCAGACGGTTAAGGTGGGCGTGCCCGGGATTCGCCAGGGATTACGCTCCTGTACGTGCTGCACCGCCATTCTGCCTGCTGATGTGGAAGAGTGCCCGCGTTGTGGCACCAAGGGGCATGTGCGGCGCAAAAACAGTCTGCAATGGACGATGGCCTTACTGGTCACCTCCATCATGCTTTATCTGCCGGCCAATATTTTACCCATCATGATCACCGATCTGCTGGGAGATAAAATGCCTTCGACGATCCTGGCCGGAGTGGTGTTGCTGTGGGGTGAGGGATCTTATCCGGTGGCGATGGTGATTTTCATTGCCAGTATTATGGTTCCCACCTTAAAGATGATCGCGATTGCCTGGCTGTGCTGGGATGCCAAAGGCCATGGAAAGCGCGACAGCGAACGCATGCATCTGATTTATGAAGTCGTCGAATTTGTTGGCCGCTGGTCAATGATCGACGTGTTTGTGATTGCCGTTCTCTCCGCGCTGGTGCGCATGGGTGGACTAATGAGTATTTATCCCGCTATGGGCGCGCTGATGTTTGCGTTGGTCGTTGTCATGACGATGTTTGCGGCCCTGACTTTCGACCCGCGTTTATCCTGGGATCGTGAGCCAGAGTCAAGCCATGAGGAAGAGTGAAAGCATGGAAAATAAGAGTGGAGAGGCGAAAGTGCAGAAGGTCAAGAACTGGTCGCCGGTGTGGATCTTCCCCATCGTCACAGCGCTGATCGGAGCCTGGATCCTGTTTTATCATTACAGCCATCAAGGGCCGGAAGTGACGCTGATCACGACCAACGCCGAAGGCATTGAAGGGGGCAAAACCACCATCAAGAGCCGCAGCGTTGACGTGGGTGTCGTTGAGAGTGCGACGCTGACTGACGATCTCACGCACGTTGAAATCAAAGCGCGCCTTCATTCCGGCATGGAGAAGCTGCTGCATGACGATTCCGTTTTCTGGGTGGTCAAGCCGCAGGTCGGACGCGAAGGGATTAGCGGCCTGGGGACGTTGCTTTCCGGGGCTTACATTGAGCTTCAGCCCGGTGCAAAAGGCAGTCAGCCTGGACATTATCAACTGCTGGATGCACCGCCGCTAGCGCCACCTGACGCGAAAGGTATTCGCGTGACCCTCGACAGCAAGAAAGCGGGGCAGCTCAGCCCTGGCGACCCAGTGCTGTTCCGTGGTTACCGCGTGGGCTCCGTGGAAACCAGTACCTTCGATGCGCAAAAACGCACCATCAGCTATCAGCTGTTTATCAATGCGCCAAACGATCGTCTGGTGACCAGCAACGTACGCTTCTGGAAAGACAGCGGTATCGCGGTGGATCTGACGTCGGCGGGGATGCGTGTCGAAATGGGTTCTCTGACCACGCTGTTTGGCGGCGGGGTGAGTTTTGACGTGCCTGAGGGGATGGATCTGGGGCAGCCAGTTGCGCCGAAAACCGCGTTCAGACTGTTTGACGATCAGAAAAGCATTCAGGATGCGCTTTATACCGATCATGTCGACTATCTGATGTTCTTCAAGGACTCTGTTCGTGGCCTGCAGCCAGGTGCGCCGGTGGAATTCCGCGGTATCCGCCTGGGTACAGTAGGTCAGGTGCCGTACTTTGTGCCGGGTCTGAATCAGGTACTGGATGACGACTATCGTATCCCGGTGTTGATCCGCATTGAACCAGAACGGTTACTGGCCCAGATTGGTCAGAACCAGGATATCGGCACGCATATTAATCAGCTGTTGAGTCGCGGGTTACGTGGCTCGCTGAAAACCGGCAACCTGGTGACGGGCGCCCTGTATGTGGATATGGACTTCTATCCGAAAGCGCCAGCGATTACCGGTGCGCGTGAATTCGGTGGTTATACCATTATCCCAACCGTCAGCAGCGGTCTGGCGCAGATCCAGCAGCGCCTGATGGAGACTCTGGATAAGATTAACAACCTGCCGTTGAATCCGATGCTTGAGCAAGCGACCAACAGCCTGACGGAAAGCCAGGCCACGATGCGTCGTCTGCAAACCACACTGGATAACATCAACAAAATTACGGCTAACCAGTCGATGCAGCAGCTTCCGCAGGATATGCAGAAAACATTGCGTGAGCTTAACCGCAGTATGCAAGGCTTCCAGCCAGGCTCGGCGGCGTACAACAAAATGGTGGCGGATATGCAGCGCCTGGATCAGGTCCTGCGCGAACTGCAGCCGGTTCTGAAAACGCTGAATGAGAAGAGCAACGCGCTGGTATTTGAAGCGAAGGACAAAAAAGATCCTGAGCCGAAGAGGGCAAAATAATGAAAAAATGGCTATTAATCGTCGGAGCACTGGTTTTAACGGCCTGTAGTTCAGGAAGCGATACCAAGAATTACTACCAGTTGCCGATGGGGGCTCAGACGGGCGGTCAAAGCAGCGCCAGCCAGGGGCATCGTCTGCTGTGGGTTGAGCAGGTCACGATCCCGGATTCCCTCGCCGGCAACGGTGTGGTGTATCAGACCAGCGACGTGCAGTATGTGATTGCGAATAACAATCTGTGGGCCAGCCCGTTGGATCAACAACTGCGCAATACGCTGGTGGCGAACCTCAGCAGCCACCTTCCGGGATGGGTTGTAGCCTCACAGCCTTTGGGCAGCGACCAGGATACCCTCAACGTCAATGTGACGGGTTTCCATGGACGCTACGATGGCAGGGTGGTGATCAGCGGTGAGTGGCTGCTGAACCATCAGGGGCAGCTGATTAAGCGCCCGTTCCATCTTGAGCTGAAACAGCAGGAGGATGGTTACGACGCTATGGTGAAAGCCCTGGCCCAGGGCTGGGCACAGGAATCTGCCAGCATCGCCCAGGAGATTTCTCGCCTGCCATAAGCAAAATTCATGATGTTAAGCCGCCATCCGCGTTTCGCTGATGGCGGCTTTTTTTTCGGTTTTTGTTCAGGCTGTTACTTGTTCCAGCTCACAATTTTTGTACAAATGATCTTCTGTGTAGCTCACAAATATGACACTGGCGTGAATTTTGCGCATTGACGCATGGCGTGATTCGGGTTATTCGTTATCTGTGTTTGCACGTTTTGCATACACTGTTTTCTTTCCACCAGACCAAAGAATGAGGGAAACGAGGCATGAAGAGACAGAAACGAGATCGCCTGGAAAGGGCTCATCAACGTGGTTATCAGGCTGGCATTGCTGGACGCTCAAAAGAAATGTGTCCTTATCAGACGATAAATCAAAGGTCACAATGGCTGGGAGGCTGGCGAGAAGCCATCGGAGACAGGGTACTTCTTGCTTGATAACGTCTCTTTAAAAACAGAAACCTCCGCCATGCGGAGGTTTCGCCTTAGTTGCTTAAGACCGACTTAAGCAAAATCAGAACGCGGAAGTGTCCTGGAACAGACCGACTTTCAGGTCACTGGCGGTATAGATCACACGGCCATCAACCAGCACTTCGCCGTCTGCCAGACCCATCACCAGACGACGGTTCACAATGCGTTTGAAGTGAATACGGTAGGTAACTTTCTTCGCGGAAGGCAGAACCTGACCGGTGAATTTCACTTCACCCACGCCCAGCGCGCGGCCTTTGCCTTCGCCGCCCAGCCAGCCGAGATAGAAGCCAACCAGCTGCCACATCGCATCCAGGCCTAAACAGCCAGGCATTACCGGATCGCCGATAAAGTGGCAACCGAAGAACCACAGGTCTGGATTGATATCGAGTTCCGCTTCCACGTAACCCTTGTCAAAGTTGCCGCCGGTTTCGGTCATTTTCACGACACGGTCCATCATCAGCATGCTAGGTGCCGGTAACTGCGGGCCTTTAGCGCCGAACAGTTCACCACGACCAGAGGCAAGAAGATCTTCTTTTGTATAGGATTCGCGTTTATCTACCATGTTCTCAGTAAGCCTTATTTTAGTGAAGCACGCAGGATAGCTAACACGTGTACGCTGAACAAGTCCGATCAGTTCGGGCTAAACCAGCTTAACCAGCGTAACGGCCATGGATAACGATGACGAGCATCCTGTTGCATCGCCTGAGCGATACGCTCCTGGATAGTTTGCATCAGCGTTGTTTGCACTTCGCCATCCCAGACCTGATTTGTCAGTAAGGGTAGCGCATCCGTGACATCGTCGATGGCCCAGATACTGAATTGCTCTGCATCCACCGCATCCAGTACCGCCTGGCTCAGGCTCAGATGACGTGCGTTTGGCGCAGGAATAATCACGCCCTGTTTGCCACTCAATCCACGCTGCTGGCAAATAGAGAAGAAGCCTTCGATTTTCTCATTCAGACCGCCAACCGGCTGAGCGCGACCAAACTGATCGACAGAGCCGGTGATAGCAATGCTCTGGTTAACCGGCACATCCGCAAGCGCACTGATAACAGCACAAAGCTCGGCCATAGACGCGCTGTCGCCGTCCACTTCACTGTAAGACTGCTCAAAGGTCAGTGAGGCGGAGAAGGGCAACTGTTGCTCCAGCTGAAGCTGTGACATCAGGAAGGCCTGCATAATCATCATGCCTTTAGCATGAATGTTCCCGCCCAGCTCGGCTTTGCGCTCAACGTCAGTAAATTCGCCGTCACCAATGTGGATGACGCAGCTGATACGTGAAGGTTCGCCAAAGGCACGCGGATGACCAGGGAACTCAATGACGGACAGGGCGTTGATTTGCCCCACACGCTCGCCTTCGGTTTCCACGAGGATCTGTTCCAGCAGGATTTCGTCCTGCATACGATCCGCGAGATACCCTTCCCGCCATTCGCGCTGTGCCAGCATCTGGGCGAACTGCTCACCGGTAAAAGTACCTGACCCGCTAATGACGCCCGTTTCGCGCAGTTGCTTGCTGATCCACAGCGGACAGAGCGGCAGAGTTTCCTGATCGCCTGTATCACGTGCAGCTTCACGAATAAGACCTGTCCAGGCATCTGCGGCAGGGATCGGAAGAGCATAACGTGCCGCGACGGCCAGCACCCATTGGCACCATTGTGTCACGTCGTCTGCATCGGCGATCTGGATGTTATCTTCAAATTCGGTGTAAACGGCCTGATCGGCAAGTTCCGGCTCCATCTCCTGGAAATCCGCCAGAGACTCACGATCGCCTGTCAAAATTACTTTCAGTGACAGAGGCATCGATGGAATGGCGACAGGCAACGGGCGGGACTCATCATAGGCAATCCAGTCGAAACGCTGATGCGCCACAATGTTCTTCAGACGCATCCACAGCAACGGCTGTGCAAGCAGCGTTCGCAGAGAGATGATCAGGACACCGCCGTTGGCTTTGTGCACCAGGCCCGGCTGGATACTGAGCTGACCGTTAAAGTGACGAAGACAGCCAAACAATTGCTCCGCTTCGGCCCACTCGGCGGTAATGACCTCGCCGGTAGCGGCAAAATTGTCATCAGCCTGCGTGGCGGGTTCGAAAGTGACATCACTTCCCACGATACGATATTGTCCGCCAAAAACGGTGTCCGTTTCTGGTTGCAATTGACGCACGGCATCGGCCATCAGAGCCAGGTATTCAGCTTCTTCTGGCGCCTTCAATAACATGAAGGGGGAGGTTGTCCATGGGCTTAACGTCTGCTCAAGCGCGTAATGTAAACGCGGTTGCGTATCGCTAAGGATGAAGTCGTGTTCTTTTGCGAGGTCTGGCTGTGCAAACAGTTCCTGATAGCTCTCAGTATCAGGAACCAGGTCACGCCATGCTAGTTTCGTAATGGTCAAAGTTGATGTTTTTTAGTTAGATGTAAAACGGTGGATTATACC
This sequence comes from Lelliottia sp. 489, assembly GCF_050435885.1. Lineage (NCBI taxonomy): Bacteria > Pseudomonadati > Pseudomonadota > Gammaproteobacteria > Enterobacterales > Enterobacteriaceae > Lelliottia > Lelliottia sp. 489. The sequence goes on from NZ_JBNDLC010000009.1 coordinate 79,561, forward strand.
GCAAGCCTTGACCCATTCCCACGTGGTATTAGGGATTTCAGGCGGGGAATGCGCGGTAAGGGGTCACTGGATATGATTTCTTTTCAGCAGATTGCCAAAAAACTGATATTCTGAACATAGTTACGAGGTAACACTGAGATCGCGATGAAATATCAACAACTGGAAAATCTCGAAAGCGGCTGGAAATGGAAGTATCTGGTCAAAAAGCATCGAGAAGGCGAGCTGATCACCTGCTACATCGAAGCCAGTGCTGCAAAAGAAGCGGTAGATCTATTGCTGACCCTCGAAAATGAGCCGGTGCAGGTCAACGGCTGGATCGAGAAACACATCAATCCTGCTCTGCTAAACCGCATGAAGCAGACCATTCGTGCGCGCCGCAAACGCCATTTCAACGCGGAGCATCAGCACACGCGTAAGAAGTCTATCGACCTGGAGTTTATGGTCTGGCAGCGATTAGCGGGGCTTGCTCAACGGCGCGGGAAAACCTTATCGGAAACGATCGTGCAGCTCATTGAAGATGCGGAGCATAAAGAGAAATACGCGAGCCAGATGTCTACGCTTAAAAATGACCTTCAGGCGATGCTGGGTAAAAAATAGTTTCTCATTTTCTTCAGCCAATAAAAAACCCCGCATAGCGGGGTTTTTTTATAAGACGATAACTTATGCCGCAGGCTGAGTTACAACGTCTTTGATACCTTTAACTTCGATCTCAACGCGACGATCTGGTGCCAGGCAGTCGATCAGTGCAGCGCGAGCTTTCACGTTGTCACAGGTATTGCCAGTCACTGGGTTAGATTCGCCCATACCACGTGGGGAGATCTTGTTAGCTGGGATACCTTTAGATACCAGGTAATCAACTACAGACTGAGCACGTTTCTCGGACAGGTTCTGGTTGTATGCGTCAGAACCGATACGGTCGGTGAAGCCCAGAACAACTACAGAACCATCTTTAGGGTCGAGGTTGCTCAGCTGGGTGTACAGCTGATCCAGTGCCTGCTGACCTTCTGGTTTCAGAGTTGCTTTGTTGAAGTTGAAGAGAACGTCAGACTTCAGAGTGAAGTGCTTGGTCTGTACTTCTGGAGCTGGAGCCGGAGCTGGAGCAACGATCGGAGCTGCATCTTCCTGCTGGCCGAAACGGTAGGAAACACCTACGCTCAGCATGCCGTTGTCAGGACGAACGCCAACGGTGTTACCGTCGCCGATGTTGTTAACCCACTGGTATTCCAGACGGGTAGCGATGTCACGGGTCATTGCCCACTCTACGCCACCAGCGAATACTGGAGAAACACCAGTGTCGTGGTCGTCGCCAGCAACACTGTTGCTGGAGTCAGCGCGCCATACCATGCCGCCCAGACGAGTATAAACGTCCAGATCGTCAGTCACTGGGTAACCCAGTTTAGCGGTCAGCTGTACGCCTTGAGCTTTGAATGCGCCGTTAACGTTGTCGCCTTTGTATGGCATACGACCTAACCAGTCGTAACCCATTTCAAAGCCAACATACGGGTTAACCTGATAGCCACCAAACGCACCTGCACCGAGCTGGCTTTCGTGAGTTGGGCCATCGTTGTTCAGGGAGCTGTTGTACCAGCCAGTGTCGTGGAACTGAGACCAGCCCAGTTTGCCACCTGCATACCAGGTATTATCTTTCGGAGCGGCCTGCGCTACGGTAGCGAAGCCAGCCAGTGCCACTGCAATCGCGATAGCTGTCTTTTTCATTTTTTGCGCCTCGTTATCATCCAAAAATCGCCATGAAGATCTCGTCGAGAAATCACGGTTAAATCCTTCACCGGGGGGCGAGCTCAAACTAGTAACTCTACCGATATCTTCGGCTTAGACCGAGCACCCCTGGCGATGTAAAGTCTACAACGTAGTTGAAAACTTACAAGTGTGAACTCTGTCAGGCATATGAAAAAAAAAGTTCCGTATACAAAATATTTAACATTTTTTGCGAGTATTTTATGCAGTAAAATTAACGGAAACCGCGCCAGACAAGCGTTGTCGAAGTTTTTAGTCAGGGAACTATTTGCACTTACGGCTGTCAAAAAAAGTTCCAGGAATACTCTTAAATTTACTCAATGATACAAATTAGAGTGAATTTTTAGCCCGGACAGGTGTCCTCTGCCGAGAGAATCAAGACGAATTGGGCGCATAATGAACCCGATCGCATCACCTTCTTCAGCAGCTTCAGCCAGACGAAAATGCTCTTCCTCCGTCAATTCCTCTGACAACCAACCGATTACCACACTGTAATTTCCGGTGCGCAAAGCGCGAACCATCGAATCAACCGTATGACATGGCGAAACCAGGCTGCTTTGCATCATTTTGGTGAGCGGCAGGCCCGCCGACTGTACCCATTCGCGGCTCAATTTCTGCTGCGGGGTTAGCCACAGCTGCCAGCGTGACTGCTGACCAAGTTGTTGTAAAAGCGGCAATAAAAGCAGCTGCGTCATCAAGGGCTGGTCTTCGCGATATACGATTTCACTGATCAAACCGGTAGAAACACGCCCGGAGGTTTTCTGCGCGCCATTACCCGCGGAAGAAGAAAAAGAGGTTAAGCGATTTGCATAGTTTGAAGTGTGCATAATCATTCCAGCCCTGTAGTTACTGTATGAATATACAGTAACCCCTGTACGTCTAAAGATCAACCTCATTTTCGGAAAGCGTCTCGCAAAATTGGTTCGATATTGGCGTGTCCTGCAAAATAATCTTGCCGAGTGACAATAAGTTTTCTATTTTCCTGCTAACGGATCCGGTAGTAAGAAAAACACATCGTTAATGTTTGATTTATATGGTGAATATCATGAAAAAGATATCTTATGAACGGATCTATAAGTCCCAGGAATACCTCTCTCCGTTGGGTGAAATCCATCATCGTGCCCTTTTCGGCGGGTATACCCTGGCAGTGAATGAAGCCGTGTTTGCGATGGTCTCTGATGGCGAGCTTTACCTGCGTGCCTGTGAACAAAGCGCTCAGTACTGTGTAAAACAGTCCTCTTCATTTTTAACCCTATTGAAACGGGGCAGGCCTGTACTGCTGAACTATTACCGGGTGGATGACGGGCTATGGCAGGACAGGGAAAGGTTATTGCAACTTTCCAGTTTTGCACTTGAAGCCGCCCGTCAGGAGCGCTCTCTACGGCATCAGAGGCGGCGACTCAAAGATTTGCCCAACCTGACGTTTCAAATTGAAGTGCTTCTCTGCGAAGCTGGCGTCACCAGTGAAACCATGCTGAGGGCGCTAGGGGCAGAGGAGTGCTGGCTGAAAATCAGGGCCAGAAATAAAAACCTGGGGATCAGAGTGTTGTTTGCGCTGGCGGGGGCAATAGAAGGAACGCATGAAGCTGCGCTCCCGACGGTCAGACGCCGGGAGCTAACGGAGTGGTTTAATGCGCTTCCTGTACTGCCGGATAGTCATTCCGATAGGTAGCAATCTGCTGCTGCAACCGGCAGATTTCGGGCAGAAGTGCAATGAGCAGACCGATTTGTTGGAGTATGAGTGGCGCCTTGTTATCCGTACCAGGATCGCAATGCGCAATGCGCTGGCTCAGTTCGTCTATGGCACTCTGCACGCGCGGTTCGTCTGCGGGACGATGATGAAGAGCATCGTCAACGTAGCATACCGCGTCATCCAACAGAGCGAGGATGTTCGGATCGGTTAGCTGCTCACGATGCGCGCCCAACGTTGAAATGTAACTGGTGAAGGTGTGGTTCAGACACAGCAGACGAAAGGCGACTTCCCGGATTTCTGCGGTAGCACGCGGCTCCGTTGACATGTTTGACACCACCGACGCCAGTTCTGCATCGCGGTTATGGGCATCCCGTCGGGCAATGCGATACGCCAGACGGTTATCGCGGCCCTGATGGTATTGCTCAAGGATCGCATCCAGATAGCGACAGTTCGCATTCATGGCGAGATCCAGGGCGCGTGGCAGATTGCGAAAACGCCAGTCCGGCCAGATAAAACTGACCGCGGCCCAGGCAATCGCGCAGCCTATCAACGTATCGATCACGCGTGGCAGGGCGACTTCGAACCCTTCGCCCAGCAGGTTAAAGCACAGCAGCACCAGCAGGGTAATAAACATGGTGGCATGGGCATACTGAACATTACGGAAGGCGAAGAACAGCACGCCCGTAATGACTATCAGGATCAGTTGCCCTTCAACGGAAGGAACAAAGTACAGCACCGGCAGGCCGATTGCGACGCCGACCAGCGTGCCGATCACGCGTAGCGCCAGTCGATGGCGGGTGGCGTTATAGTTCGGCTGGCAAACAAACAGGCTGGTGAGCAAAATCCAGTAGCCGTGATGCAGGCCGGTTATCTGGATAAAGGCGTAACCGACGCACAGCACGGCAGACATTCTCACGGCATGGCGGAACAGCGCCGATTCCGGTGTGAAGTTGCGGCTTAACCGCAGCCACATATCCGCGAAGCCGTGCGGACTGTCATCGGCAAGCTGATTTTCGACCTCGCTACCCGGCGCTGACAGCGCCTGTTCAGACTGAATTGTCGCGAGCTGCGCATCGATGGCGCGTAAATTGCTGAGCAAGAACCCCAGCGCTTTCATCTGTTCTGGCGATGTGCCGCTGGCCTGCACCCGGTCGAGTGCCGCATCAAGATGGCTGAACGCACGCTCGAAGCGAGGGTCATGCTGGTAGGGGGTACGCAACAGAATCGATCGCGCAAGTTGCTGGCAGGCCTGAGACTGCATCGACAGCATCCGCTGGAAGCGGAACATCACGTCGCTATAGCGAAACTTCTCGCGCAGCGCGGCGTACTGGATATGCGATGAACTGGCGCGCTCGTGTATATCCTGGGCGACGAAGTAGTAATGCAGCGTTTGCCGCGTGCCGCGCTGGCCGCGATCGCCACGAAGACGCGTCAGCAGAGAGGCTTTGGTTTGATTCAGCGTGGTAACCAACTGGCCGTTGGCCAGCGCCAGATCGTAAAGCGGCGCCTGGCTCTCTTCTTCAATGTCGGGATCGAAAAGCCTGGATTTAAGTTCCAGGTAGTGCGCCAGCTGCTCGTAGCTGCGGGCGAGATTATCCTGCAAGGGGCGAATCGGAAAGATAAGGTGACCGGTTAAGGTCAGCAGGTTATACCAGATTGCACCCACCAACAGCAGCAGGGGCTGCTGATACCACTGGTCGTAAAGGGAAACGCCCAGCATGGTATAGATTGCAATCAGCAACGCGCCAAAAGCAATGGTGGCGTAGCGCTGCCCCAGCCCGCCCAGCAAAATAAAACCGCTGGTGGAGATCATCAGCCCAAGGGCAAACAGCCAGGGCCACGGGAAAAGCAGTTCTACAGACGCGGAGGCGATGAAAAAGCAGATCAGCGTAATCACCAGGTTACGCAGCCGCCCGGCCAGACGATCGTCCAGATCCGCCAGTGCTCCGGCTACCACGCCCAGAGTGAGAGGGATCGTGAGTTTAATCTCACCCAGCCACCACGGCACGGCAGCCGCACCGCAAAGCGCGATAAAAATCCTGACGTTATAGAGCCAGGCACTGTTCCATGTGTATCTGCGAAGCAAAGGGCTTAGCATAAAGGCGGCGTATCCTTATTTACTGAAAACGACGACGGGCATTGGCTTCGCGTGCGGCCTGGGCGACTTCCACGGGAACCACGCGGCGACCGACGGGCCAGAGCGCAATCGCGGCAATCTTGAAGTTGGCGATACCGACCGGGATACCAATAATCGTAATACACTGGGTAATCCCGACCGCGATGTGCATCAGGCACAACCACCAGCCAAAGAAGATCAGCCATAAAATATTAAGCAGCGTGCCGCCCGTATTCATCAGCACACTTTTGCTGTCCGGGTTGAGTTCATCAACGTGAACCGCTTCATTTCCGTAGGGCACCAGCGAGAGTTTGGTGATCTCCCAGCACGAACGCGTCAGGGGAAGCGTGAAGATCAGCACGATGCTGATCAGAGTGGCGAAAAGCCAGGAAAGAGTGGTGGCAAAACCGCCAAGGACAAAATTCAAAATATTCAGAACGGTACGCATAAACCCTCACTTCCTTTCGATATGATTAAAGCCTGATGATTGTAACGTTTTTTTAGGCTGGAGCACCTGAAAACTGGCGGTTAAACTAATGAGCAAACTATCACTTCGTGGATCAGGCTGGACATGGAACTAAAAGCAACATCATTAGGCAAGCGCCTGGCGCAACATCCGTACGACAAGGTTGTCCTTCTCAACGCCGGGGTGAAAGTTTCCGGCGAACGCCACGAATATCTTATTCCATTCAATCAGTTGCTGGCCATTCACTGTAAGCGCGGCCTGGTGTGGGGCGAGCTGGAGTTCGTCCTGCCTGCCGATAAAGTCGTGCGTCTGCACGGTACGGAATGGGCTGAAACTCAGCGCTTTCATCATCATCTGAATACCCTCTGGCAGCAGTGGAGCGCAGAGATGAGTCAGGTGGCCGAGCAAGTATTGCAGCAGGTTTTGGCGGATATCGCTCAGAGCCAGGAGCAAAAAAAATGGCTGACCCGCGCCCAGACGGCGGGGATGCAGCAGCGCATTCAGCAGGCGCTGACCGCGCTGCCACTGCCTGTTTCTCGTCTTGATGAGTTTGAAAATTGCCGCGAACCGTGGCGCAAATGCAAAGCATGGCTGACGGATATCGATCGAAGCCGACTGGCGCACAACCAGGCCTGGACGGATGAGATGCTGACCCAGCACGCTGACTTTTTCAAAAATATCGAATCGTCGCCGCTAAATCCGGCTCAGGCGCGTGCGGTGGTGAACGGAGAGCACTCGCTGCTGGTGCTTGCGGGCGCGGGCAGCGGTAAGACCTCTGTGCTGGTGGCGCGAGCCGGATGGTTGCTCGCCCGAGGTGAAGCAACGGCGGATCAGATTTTGCTCCTGGCCTTTGGCCGCAAGGCGGCGCAGGAGATGGACGAGCGCATTCAGGAACGTTTGCACACGCGTGATATCAGCGCGCGAACCTTCCATGCGCTGGCACTGCATATTATTCAGCAGGGCAGCAAAAAAGTGCCGGTTATCAGTCAGCTGGAAAACGACACCCAGGCCAGGCTGTCGCTGTTTGTCACCACCTGGCAACAGCAATGCAGTGAGAAAAAGGCGCAAGCAAAAGGGTGGCGGCAGTGGCTGGAAGAAGAGTTGAACTGGACTGTGCCGGAAGGCAGTTTCTGGCAGGATGAGAAACTGGCGCGCCGTCTCGGTTCACGCCTCGATCGCTGGGTGAGCCTGATGCGCATGCACGGTGGTTCGCAAGCGGAGATGATTGAGAATGCGCCAGAAGAGGTGCGGGCGCTGTTTTCCAAACGCGTCAAACTGCTGGCTCCGCTTCTCAAAGCCTGGAAATCAGCGCTGAAAGAAGAGAATGCTGTGGATTTCTCGGGGTTAATTCATCAGGCAATTATCATCCTCGAAAAGGGGCGTTTCGTGAGTCCGTGGAAGCATATTCTGGTGGACGAGTTTCAGGATATCTCCCCACAGCGTGCGGCGCTGCTGGCTGCGCTGCGCGCGCAAAACAAACACACCTCACTCTTCGCGGTGGGCGATGACTGGCAGGCAATTTACCGCTTTAGCGGCGCGCAGCTGTCGCTGACCACGGCGTTCCACCACTATTTTGGCGAGGGTGACCGCAGCGATCTCGACACCACGTACCGTTTTAACTCGCGCATCGGCGAAATCGCCAACCGCTTTATTCAGCAGAACCCCCATCAGCTGGTGAAACCGCTGAACAGCCTCTCCGCCGGGGATAAAAAAGCGGTGACGCTGTTGCCCCAGGATCAGCTGGAACCTTTGCTGGATAAGATGAGTGGGTATGTCAAAGCCGAGGAGCGGATTTTGGTGCTGGCGCGTTATCACCATCTGAAACCGGCGATCCTCGAGAAAGCCGCCACGCGCTGGCCAAAACTTACGATCGATTTCATGACCATCCATGCCAGCAAAGGGCAACAGGCAGATTACGTGATTGTCCTTGGGCTGCAGGAGGGGAGTGACGGCTTCCCTGCACCGGCGCGCGAATCGGTGATGGAGCAGGCGCTGCTGCCTGTGGTAGAGGATTTCCCGGATGCAGAAGAGCGACGTCTTCTGTATGTGGCCATCACCCGCGCACGTCATCGCGTCTGGCTGCTGTTTAACAAAGACGAACCCTCACGCTTCGTGGAGATTCTGAAGAATATCGATGTGCCGGTGGCGAAGAAACCTTAAGGATAAAAGCCGGGACAGGCGGAGCCGCCGCCCGGCAAACACTTACTTCAAGCGCTCAGCCAGATAGCGCGGATAATCCGGAATCAGGATCTCAATCGGCGCGTTGAACTGCGGTGACTCAATAATAAAGTCCGCCGTAGAGAGGTTAGTGGCGACCGGGATATTCCAGACGGTGGCCAGGCGCAGCAAGGCTTTCACATCCGGATCGTGCGGCACCGCGTTCAGCGGGTCCCAGAAGAAAATCAGCACATCAATTTTCCCTTCCGAAATCTGCGCGCCCACCTGCTGGTCGCCGCCCATCGGGCCGCTCAGCATGGCGTTCACGTTCAGCCCGGTTTCACGTTGGATCAGATTACCGGTGGTGCCCGTTGCCGAAAGGGTGTGCTTTTCAAGCAACGCCTGGTGGCGCTGAACCCAGTTCAGCAGCATTTTTTTGCAGTGATCGTGCGCGACCAGAGCAATGTGTTTGCGCTCTGGCAGGGTACGTGTCGTCAGTTCCATAATCTCTTTCCGTCAGGTTCAGGTTAACTGGCTACACGATGACGGGAACCGCCTGAGGCTGCAAGAGAAAGGGCAAAAAAAATGCGGCTTAAGACGAAGGTTGTTGCTTTGCCCACTGTAAAAATCGCGTGCGGGTGTCGGGATCGGCCTGCTGGAACCAGAATTTGAGGCGCTGCTCGGTAAGCGTCTGCGACTGCGGCGGAATCACGTCCAGCTCCGAAACGCCGGACAGCAGCGTGCTGTCATCCGCCATCATGGTAGCAAATTTCGGCAGTGACGCCGTTTTACCCGCTTTGTTATAGCGCTCCGTATCCGCTTCGTAATCCAGCCCCTTCGGCGTTTTAGTGAGGGCCAGAATATCCAGTTTCACCGGAATGGGCATCGCATCGCCGTCGAGTAATTCCAGTTTCGGTGTGGCCTCAAAAGCGTCGGACTCTTTTTCCGTTTCCAGCCGCGGTAGATTAAAATTAACCTGACTGATCTTTTGCGTGTTGAAGCTCACCACCAGCGGCGGGGAGATATAGAGACGTTGTTCGTGGTTGGAGAGGCGAATGTTTTTTTCGACGCGAAAGACGATCTGGTGCGGCCCATTATCCAGCTCAATGCTGTCGGCACCGCGCAGGAGCGAACTGGACACTTTTTTACCGTCCAGTACCAGCAGATCGATGTCGGTAGATAATCGCAGCGTCGTGGCATATACGCAGACCGGCATCAATAATGCAATCACAGCAGAGGCAATGCCGGTCTTCATAGGATGCTCCTGTCGAAAAGTCTTTCGTCGTAATAATGTATCTAAATTTTTCGATAAACACGTTTACTAACATATAGACATATTCCCGGGTTTTGCCCTCATACAGATGTATGGGATGAATGGTTGCCTGATGTGCTTTGACGTACACTTAAAAAAAAGCCAGGAGAAACATTATGAAAGAGAACGATATTGTCGGCATTCTGACCTCCACCCATACCATTGCGCTGGTGGGCGCCAGTGATAAACCCGATCGCCCGAGCTATCGGGTGATGAAATATCTTCTCGACCAGGGCTATCACGTCATCCCCGTGTCACCAAAAGTCGCGGGTAAAACTCTGCTGGGGCAGCAGGGGTACGCCACCCTTGCGGATGTGCCTGAAAAGGTGGATATGGTGGATGTGTTCCGTAACTCCGAGGCGGCCTGGGGTGTTGCGCAAGAGGCGATTGCCATTGGCGCGAAAACCCTGTGGATGCAGCTGGGCGTGATTAACGAACAGGCGGCCGTGCTGGCGCGCGATGCGGGATTAAACGTGGTGATGGATCGCTGCCCGGCGATCGATATTCCGCGTCTGGGTCTGGCGAAGTAATAAAAAAAGCCCGAGCGATTCGGGCTTTTTTAAGGTTAGTTCCGCAGGCGCGGGGCCTGGAGCTGTTTGCGGATGGTCTGGGCCAGTTCATCCATTGAAGGCTGCTCCGGATGTTCCTTTTGCAGTTCACTGCTTAACTGCGCTTCGGCGAGATAAGTGTGAACCGGCTGGCCATCGTCGTCTTCCATAACCACATGGTACCAGGGTGCGGCGCGAAGCTCGGCGTTTACCGCCAGCTCATCCGCTGACGGTTCATCAAGGGAGTATTCCGGGTCAATATCCACCACCACACCCAGATACCCTAACAGGGAGTGGCGCACCTGCTGGCCGATACCGTATTTGCTGGCAATCATAGTCACCTCCCGGGAAATGTTACTTACATCCGATGTATGGGCAACATTCCACTTTTCAAGCTACATGACGCGACAGGCAAACCCTTTCAGATACAGCCCTTCCGGGTAGGTAGCGATCACCGGGTGATCGGCCGCCTGACGGAACTGCTCTATAAATTGTACATCACGGCCCGCATCTACAGCGGCATCTGCGATCAGTTTCTGAAATAAATCGGTGGTCATCAGGCCAGAGCAGGAGAAGGTCAGCAAAATGCCGCCTGGATTGAGCAGCTGAATGGCAAGCATGTTGATGTCTTTATAGCCACGGCAGGCGCCCATCAGCTGGCTTTTGTTTTCCACGAACTTCGGCGGGTCCATCACGATGACATCGAATTTCTCCCCCTGATCGCGGTATTTGCGCAGCAGCTTGAACACGTCATCGCGGACAAATTCGGCTTTGCTCAGATCCAGCTTGTTCAGCTCAACGTTCTGTTTCGCCACGTCCAGCGCTTCCTGCGAGGTGTCGACGCTGACCACCTGGCTGCACCCGCCCATCAGTGCCGAAACGGCAAATCCGCCGGTGTAGGAGAAGCAGTTCAGCACGCGTTTATTCGCAACGTACTGGCGCGTCGCCAGGCGGCTGTCGCGCTGATCGAGGTAATAGCCGGTTTTATGGCCACCCCGGATGTCGACGTACAGCTTCATACCATGCTCTTCAATGGGCAGCAGGGCAGGCGGCAGTTCACCGGTGACCGGACCTTGCGTCAGCTCCATCCCCTCTTTTTTACGCACCGCGACATCGCTGCGATCGTAAATAGCGCAGTCTGGGTAAAGGCCCTGCAGGGCACTGATTAACGCGGCGCGCTGATACTCTGCGCCTGCGCTCAGGAGCTGAAGCACCAGAAAATTACCGAAGCGGTCGATGGTCACGCCCGGCAGACCGTCGGACTCGCCGGCGATCAGTCGATAGCTGTCCAGCCCGTCACGTTTCGCCAGCCAGTCACGCCACTCCTGCGCCTGCTGTAAACGGCGAGTGAAGAAGGCGATGTCGATGGTTTCGTCTTTATCAAAGCTCCAGACGCGCGCACGGATCTGTGAAGCAGGCGAGTATGCGCCGCGCGCTAACCATTTCCCCTGATGGTCAACAATATCGATGGTTTCACCGAGGCTGGCTTTCCCTTCCATGCGGGCAACGGCACCAGAAAACACCCAGGGATGACGGCGCAATAATGATTTCTCGCGCCCTTTGGCTAACACTAAACGTACACTCATAATTTGCTATTCTGTTGATTCAATGAATTGGCGGCCATTTTCCCGAGTTCAGTGGGGAAATGCAACGCGCCAGACAGGATTAAGGGGAACGATGATGTCAAAAGTCTGCACAATCGCCTGGGTTCACGGCACCGTTCAGGGCGTCGGGTTTCGCTACAGTACGCAGCGCGAAGCGTTACAGCTTGGGCTGACGGGCTATGCGCGCAATATGGATGACGGCAGCGTGGAGGTGGTGGCCTGTGGCGACGCTGAGCAAGTCGAAAAACTGGTCGCCTGGCTGAAAGCGGGCGGGCCACGCAGCGCGCGGGTTGAAAAGGTATTAACCGAACCGCATCAACCCGGCCGCGACTATGTGGATTTCGGTATTCGCTATTAAATACACTTCACGGGCTTGGGCAAACCGGCGATTTTGGTCGCCTGTTTCGCTGGCCCTTTCGGGAACAGGCGATACAGATAGCGGCTATTGCCTTTCTCTTCGCCAAACTTGTTGGCCATCGCCTTCACCAGCATACGGATGGCGGGAGAGGTGTTGAATTCCAGATAAAAGTCGCGCACAAAGCGCACCACTTCCCAGTGCTCCGGCGTCAGGGTAATAGCCTCTTTCTCGGCAATCACCTCGGCAAGGCCTTCGCTCCACTGGCTGCTCTCTTTCAGATAGCCGTCGTTATCGGTTTCTATCTCTTTACCTTCAAAGCTCAACATAGTCATTCACACGTCAATCGAAAACCCGCGCAGTGTACCAAAAAACAAAGCCCCGCATAAGCGGGGCTTGATTCGACGCACTGTCTGTTAATCGCGGCTGGCGAAGCCCAGGATGCTCAACAGGCTGACGAAGATGTTGTACAGCGACACATACAGGCTCACGGTAGCGCGAATGTAGTTCGTTTCGCCGCCGTGAATGATGTTGCTGGTTTCATAAAGGATCGCCCCGGAGGAGATCAGGATGAACACCGCGCTAATCGCCAGGTGCAGGGCAGGCAGCTGCAGGAAGATGTTTGCCACCATGCCGACCAGCACAATCACAATACCCGCCATCAGCATTCCGCCGAGGAAAGACATGTCTTTACGGGTCGTCAGGACGTAAGCGGAGCAGCAGAAGAACACCAGTGCCGTACCACCCAGCGCCATGCCAATCACATCACCCATGCCCGCAGACAGATAGGCGTTGAGGATTGGTCCCAGGATATAACCCAGGAAGCCGGTAAAAGCGAACGCAGACAGAATACCAATCGGTTTGTCAGCGGTTTTGTAGGTCAGGAACATCAGACCATACATGCCCACCAGCGTCAGAATCAGGCCCGGAGACGGCAGCATCAGCACGGTGCTGGCCGTTGCGGTCATGGCGGAAAACGCCAGGGTCAGGCTGAGCATGAAATAGGTATTGCGCAGCACTTTGTGGGTGCTGAGTAGCGATGTGCGGTCGCGTGAAGAACTAATAATACGATCCATGAGTCACTCTCTTATGACAGATGTAATTAACGGCAAGAATAAGAAAGGTCTTGCCAGTTACAAAGTGGTTTTACCCATCTTTACTCAGCACCTTAGGGCTTGCGATGGTGCTTTGTTTCAAAGAAATCCATTTCAACAGAATGAATATCGGTTTGACGAATTTAATCAGATCAACATCTTATAGGTTACTGAAAAATATTGCCTTATTTATCTTTGAGCGCTAAGAGTGAATACGCATCGTCAAAAACCCACAATAAGGCGAAACAATGAAATCAGCATCACGCACTCACTTTACACTCTCTTTACTGACGGCAGGGATCTTGTGCGCCAGCACAACGGCCTGGGCGGCCAGTGTACCAGCAGGAACACAGCTGGCAGAGAAACAGGAACTGGTCAGGAATAACGGCAGCGAGCCGGCATCGCTCGATCCCCACAAAGTCGAAAGCGATGTCGAATTCAATATTATCAGTGATTTGTTCGAAGGGCTGGTGAGTGTCTCACCGGCGGGGGAGATTCAGCCGCGCCTGGCAGAGAAATGGGAAAATAAAGACAACACCGTCTGGACCTTCCACTTGCGTCCTGGCATCAACTGGAGTGACGGCTCTGCTATTACCGCTCAGGATATTGTCTGGAGCTGGCAGCGTCTGGTTGATCCTAACACCGCGTCACCCTACGCCAGCTACCCTGGTAACATGCATATTGTGAATGCGACCGATATCGCGCAGGGCAAGCAAAAGCCCGACACGCTGGGCGTGAAGGCGATTAACGACACCACTCTCGAAGTGACGCTGACGCAGCCGAATGCGGCGTTCCTCGCCATGCTGGCGCACCCGTCGCTGGTGCCGGTCGATAAAGTGCTGATAAGCCGCTTCGGCGACAAGTGGACCAAACCCGAGCACTTTGTCAGCAGCGGCGCGTACAAACTCTCACAGTGGGTGGTCAACGAACGCATCGTTGCTGAGCGTAACCCGCGCTACTGGGATAACGCCCACACGGTGATCAATAAAGTGACGTATCTGCCGATCACCTCTGAAGCCTCGGACGTGAACCGCTACAAAGCGGGTGAGATTGATATCGTCTATACGGTGCCCATCAACCAATTTGCCCAGCTGAAGAAAACGCTGGGCGCAGAGCTGGATGTCTCCCCGCAGCTTGCCACCTATTACTACGAATTCAACACCACCCGACCGCCGTTCAACGACATGCGCGTGCGTAAAGCGTTAAACATGGCTCTGGATAAGGACATTATCGCCGAGAAAGTATTAGGGCAGGGGCAGCGCCCGGCATGGGTGATCAGTCAGCCGGACATCGGCGGCGTGAAACTTAAGGCGCCGGAGTACGCGAGCTGGCCAATCGACAAACGCATCGCAGAGGCGAAAAAACTGCTCAGCGAAGCGGGATTCAACGACAGCCATCCGCTCAGTTTCAATCTGCTCTATAACACGTCGGAATCCCATCAGCGTATCGCCATCGCCGCCAGCTCAATGTGGAAGAAAAATCTCGGCGTGGAAGCGAAGCTGCAAAACCAGGAGTGGAAAACCATGCTGGACACCATGCACACGCACAATTTTGATGCCGTGCGCTACGCCTGGATTGCCGACTACGATGACGCCGCAACCTTCCTGAACAATTTCCGCACCGGCGACAGCGAAAATACCAGCCAGTACAGCAACCCGGCCTATGACAAAGCGCTGGTGGATGCGGCGAAAGCAAAAACGACCGAGGAGCGTGGCAAGTTCTACCAGCAGGCGGAAGACCTGTTGGGCCAGGATGTGCCCGCTATTCCGGTGTATCACTACGTCCGTACGCATTTGATTAAGCCATGGGTGGGTGGATTTACGCCGGATAAACTGGGTTATTACTTCACGAAGGACATGTACATCAAAAAGCATTAAGCCGGAAACGGGCTATTTTGTGCTGACAAAATAGTCAATGCGTTGTTATTTCAACCGATTAACACCGTTTTGGCTATTTTTGAAGCAAACGAACACATTGATGCTTTACACGAAGTACGGAGGTGTTTATAGTGCGCCCCATACCGGAAGCGTGGCCGAGCGGTTGAAGGCACCGGTCTTGAAAACCGGCGACCCGAAAGGGTTCTAGAGTTCGAATCTCTACGCTTCCGCCAAATTAAACAAGGGGTTACCGAAAGGTAGCCCCTTTGTTCTTTGGGGTGTTGGTATGGTGTTGGTATATTCACTTGGTATATTTTCCTGTCGTAGTCTCTCTCTTTACCCCTCCTCACCCATCATTGGAACATCCAGCGTTGGAGAAATTTTCACCTTCCGATCATAAGTCACAACCTGACTTTCCGTTTTGTGTCCACTGAACAACTGCTTCTCTTTACTGCTTCCCTCATAATCTGAAATAGCTTTGGCTTTAATATCGTGGAAGGTTCCCGGAATTGACCTGCCCAGTTTTAGAGCTGCGGCTTTCTTTGCGTTATTCCACCAGGTATTGAAGGTTTTCTTGTTCATCCTTCCACCTGTGGGTGAAGGAATAACGTAACCAGATGCTGACTTGTTCGCAAAATGCTTGCTTGCCAGGTTGATAGCTGCTTGCAGGCGTGGCGTCCATTTTTTGATCTGCTTTTTCCCGGTCTTGTTTTGCTCGATGAAAATGCCGTCTGCGCGTAGGTCTGGGATCTGTAAATCAAACACATCACCCTCGCGCGCCGCACAGAGATAAGATATCTCCATTGCTATCTGCACTTCCGCTCTGGCGCATTCATAGATTGCTAAGTAGTCCTCATCAGGGATGTAAACGTCGCGGTCCAAGAGTGTGAACTTTCTAATACCCCTGCAGGGATTTCCCCTTACATATCCCCGCTCAAAACCCCAACCAAACACCCGAGACATACTCGACACTTCCTGATTGGCCTGGTTTTTACTGGTCATCCCGCGTTTATCCATATAAATACGGACCTGCTCAATTTTAATATCGTCGGCTTTCATGCTCCCAAAGACAGCCAGTAACTTTTTCTGATGCTGCTTATAGTCAGACTGGGTTCTGATCGCTAAATCAGTAAAAGCCGGGCTGGCAAGAAACATCCCCCACAGCCTGGAAAAAGTCATGACGTCGTGGCGCTTTGCCTTTTCCTCCTCATAACGCTGCCAAAGCTTTGACATGCTGGTATCACGAATTTTACCCAGAGTAACGCTTAGCTTTGTCCCTTTTGGCTTCCAGACGTAGCTATATTTATTTTTGGTAACCCGAGGAGGAAGCTGAGCGTCCTTTGGGTTCTTGCGTGGTCTTCCCATAAATGGCGTCGAAGTTAGGTTCTGTTGCAACATATTCGTCAACCTTTGGTAATTCAGTCGTATTTGGTGCCAGATTTCGACGCAGAACGATTGGCCTGTTTTTTCCATCGGTGGTAAATGGAATACCGTGGCAACGCAGCTGCCGTTGCTGTTCTGTGTAACGCCGATAGCCCGTAATTTCTGCAATTTCCGCTGGTGACAGTGTAAGTTCATGCATGGCTATCACCTCCGATAACCAGCCAGCGAATATTAACTGGCTGGTGGATTAAACAGTGAAAATTGAAAATCAGTTTGCACGGGTTTGTTATTTCCCTGACCACGTACGGTTACTATTCCTTCATCTACAAGAGCAACACTCAGCGCCAGATTGGCGCGAGCTTCCGTTTTGTGTGTCTGCCAGTGAACTGCATCTTGTTTTCCTGATTTCTGGGTCGCTTTGATTAAATGGAAGAATTCCATATCGGGCCCTTAATTTTGGTTGTAAAATACCCGCAGCTAATGATTGCCGCCTTGGGTAGTGGTCATTGGTCAAAACTCGATTCCGGAAAGCTTTGGTCGGCTGACCGGGTACTTAACCCGCCTTGCGCGGGTTTTGTGCTTTTAGGGGCTGGTAACAGACATTGATCACAACTCGATTAAAACTTGAAAGTTGGCTGTTGGTCTTCAGCCGGTTTGTACGGGTAACACACTCCTTTAACGTGCTGCTCTGCGGCAGCTGCATTACAAGCAGGCTCGGTCTGATAAACGCCGAGCATGATGTCTGAGCATTCCCCGGTGAGGGCACAGACAGTAACTATCAATGCAAAGAACGAGCTCATGCGTTTAGCTCTGGATTACCTTTCTGTGCAAGTAAATAGCAAAGCTTGCGGACCAGAACTTCAAACAGGTTAAGGCGTACGGCTTGGCAGCCTGTTTTTTTGCGTGAGAAATCGATCATAAGAAATTCCCTCTAGTAATTCTGAATATAAAGAATGTGTTAACATCATCTTGCCGGAATCTTATCCGTGTCCGGCGCACGAAAGCCACATGCCAGTGTGGTTATCTCCATCAAATGCTTAAACATCTCCAATGGAGGATAAAATGCGTATTAATCAGTTTGGTGATACAGATCGTCCTATGCCTGATGGGCAAGTCCCATATCGCCCAGCGCCATCGCCGAGGCCGCCATCAACACCGTGAGGTAATTCATGACCCGGGAATCATTGCTTTTTAATATTCGATATTCATTTCATATCGAAACGATGCAAGCCACTTTTTACAATCGGCTGGACAGATTTATGTCCTTTGCACAGATTATGCTCGGGTCGGCAATATTTGCTGCGTACGGTAGTTCGCCCACCTTTGGTGCAGTAGTAGCAGGCATCTCAGCTATCAGCTTTGTCTGGCAACCAGGCAAAATTGCTATGCTCTGTGAAGTTCAGGCAAAGAAAATGAAAGAACTAATTAACAAGCCATCCTCAGTTTCGGATGAAGACCTTCACGCCGCTTACTTAAGAGCAGAGGAGGGCGATAATCCTACACTTGGCCTCTTGCGCGATGCTGCATATAAACGAGCACTGATAGCTATGGGCCGGTCATCGGAATCATTAGACATTCGCTTAAGCATCCCAGAAAAAATTGCCTCTTGGATTGCTGGCGATTTACCTAAAGATGAATGACTCACCAAACTGATTTTTAAAGAGCAAGGCGTCCTCATGGGCGCTTTTTTTATGCCTGTAACGCTAGGCTGGCGGAACGATAAACCTGCTGCGCGAATGTCTTGCCATCTCATCCGGTGTTTCGTATGCCGCCGGCAGCTACTTCGTGGGCCTCCTGCCTTGATGACTGATTTTCTAAAATCAGACTACAAATAAATATGTCAGTCGTCAATGTATAATTGACAAATATAATTGCATTGATTGTTTTTGTAGGTGCTATTGGCAAGGTTCTAGACGAAAAAAAGGCCGCATATAGCGGCCTCAGTATCGTTGGAGGTTAGTCTTTGGAAGGGGCTGGCTCAATCTTTCTCTTGCTGAGGAATTCAGCCATAAATTTATCGAGTTCTTCTAAGCGGTCACTGGCTAACTGTATGAATTTGGTTTGCTCAACTTCAGGCAACTGATCAAAAACCTCTAACAACGCAGCTTGTTTCTCGTTTAAAACCGTTTTGCTTGCGCTGGTCGCGTTGAGAAGTACCTCTTCTTCATCAGTTAAAAAGAACCAATACAGCGGCTTACCCAACGCTTCGGGGAATAACGCCAACTTTTCCTTACGTGGAAAGTTGCCTGTATTGCACCAGTTACTGACCGTTTGTGAGTTAACTCCCACTCTTCGGCCCAGCTCAGATTGAGATATCCCAGCTTCATCAAGAGCTCGTAACAGTCTTTGTTCGAAGTTCATGTTCGTATCCAAATCAAACCCATAAGTAAGCATACAAAGTTTCTTATCAGATGTGACTGATTAAGTTTCTTGACACTGACAAATTATTTATCAATGATGTGATTTATAAATTGGGAGGAAGCATGAAAGAACATATTCAACAAAAAATCATTTCGCTCTGTGGCAGTCAATCCGAACTGGCTCGCCGCTTGGGCAAAAACTCACAAACCGTTTCTGTCTGGTTTCGTACTCAGGTTGCCAGCACCGAGGTACTTAACGCATGCAGGGTTTTAGACTGGAAAGTAATTCCACATGAATTACGTCCTGATCTTTATCCCAATCCAACAGATGGTTTACCTCAAAGGGAGGCTTAATCATGCAGTCAGCCACTTATCAACATCATACCCAGCATTTGGCTGGGCCGTTGAAAACAAAAAATCAGTTTAAGGTGCGTCGGCGAGACAACTTTAAACACCGTTCAGTTCAGGCAGCAGTTCGAGAGTGGGAATCTACTTTACCCGGTCAGTCACAGGAAAAGATTTCGCAGCTGGTGGCCGAGCAGTGGGCGAAGGAAGGGGGCCGTGGTATCGCAGTCAACAAGCAGAATTTATTCCGATATCTGCGAAATGAAAGTGGCTCGGAGAAATACACCGCTTACGTCATACAGCTATCGGGGGCAATCGTCGCTGCTATGCCCATCGAGATCGCCAGGAAGCATGGACTCAGTAACGCCAGAACGGAAGCCGAGCTGGTGGCGAGCGCAATCAAAGAATGCAGTGAGGCGCATCAGGCGAAGTTGCTGGGCGCACCGCTGCAAAAGCTTGAGAAGGAGATCCGGGAAGCAGCAATCGCTTTATTCAACATGTTACCTGCTGACGCGGCGGGACCACTACTAGCGAGCATCAGCGCCGTAGCGCCGCAATTTTTTTAATCGAGTTTTGACCAATGACCACCAGCGATGCTGGTTAAAAAGAGGTTTTTGATGGCCCGCATCAGAACAGTTAAACCTGAATTCTGGACAGATGAGAAGGTGGTGGAATGTTCAATTCCAGCACGCTTACTGTTTATCGGGTTGTTTAACTTCGCAAACGATATGGGGTGTCTTGAGCGTTCACCTAAACGGCTCAAGATGCAAATATTCCCGGCTGACATGATTGATTGTGAACCGCTGCTTTTAGAACTGATAACTCATGGACTACTCAGTGAGTATTCAGTGAGTGGTGTTAATTACCTCCAAATAAAAGGATTTCTTAAGCATCAGAAAATCAATCGCCCGTCGGCCACAAAAATACCGCTTCCTCCTGAATTCACTGAATCGGGCAAGGATGTCGGGGGTAATTCAAACACCAATCATCGAGGCCTCAGTGAAGACTCAGTGAGTACTCATGGAGAGGTCAATGATCCCTCACTGACGGATACGGATACGGATACGGAAGGGAAAGTAATAAACCCCTCTCTTAGCGCAGGACATACAGAAATCCCCGGTGGGGTAGCTCCACCGCCAGAGCCAACTGCCCCACGTTACCTGGAAGGCATGAATGAACCGATCGGTAAATTCACAATGTCATGCTCCTGGTTGCCGTCCAGAGAGTTTCGACAGCGCGCGGCTATGTGGGGGATCGCTTTGCCTGATCCTGATTATCTCGTTACCGAGCTCGCAGAGTTCACGTCGTACTGGATGTCTGAGGGGAAGGTCTTTACTCAGGTGCAGTGGGAGCAGAAATTTGCCAGGCATGTACAGCGTGTGAGAACGAACCTAAAACCACAGACCGGAGGAAAGCAAAATGCGGCAGTTCAATCAGAACCAACAGCATCCCGAGCTGTACAGCAAATTCAGTCCGCACACGCAGAGTGGCGACGCCGGAACGGACTTGATGGCGACGGAGACGGCGTGGCGGTTATGGCAGGTGATGGGGGAAATCTTCTCAAACCGCTGGACGCAGAAGAATGGGGCAGAGCCTACGGCCCTCTGGATAGCTCAGATCGGTTCGATGACTGAGGCGCAGATCAAATTGGTCTGTCAGCAATGCATGGAGCGCTGCGCATTAGGTAATACCTGGCCCCCCGATCTCGCTGAGTTTGTTTCGCTGGTTTCAGAGAGTGGAGCTAATCCCTTCGGGCTGACATCTGAACGGGTCATGACGGAGTATCGTCGCTGGCGTAACGAGTCTTATCGTTTTTCGGGGAGTGATAAATATCCGTGGGCGCAGCCTGTGCTGTATCACATCTGCATCGAAATGCGCAGAACTGGCGTTGAGCGCCAGATGACTGAGGGGGAACTTAAAAAACTGGCTGAAAAGCTGTTAACCAAATGGGCGAAGCACGTAATCAACGGGCTGTCGGTTCCACCAATTCGTCGCCAGCTTGCTGCACCGCAGCATCCGGCAGGGCCAACTCCGGCACAGCTGCTGATGGAAGAGTATAAGCGCCGCAAAGCGGCAGGTTTAACCAATTAATCGAGTATTGACCAATGACCAAATCCTTAACCCAAAAAGAGCAGGTGGCAGTTTTTGTACGCTACCAACCGAACTGTGCAGTTGGCGACGTTTCCGAGGCGCTTGATATGCATGCCGCTACAGCTGGGAAGTTACTGAGAGAGTTAAGTGACGAAGGGATATTAAACCGGACACGTAACAGCGTTCAGTTTACTTATTCGGCTGCCTCTGATGCGGAAATTCCTGAGGTGGTACTTCCGTGCATGGTTGAAAAAAGCGATCCGGTCATGATGCAAGCTGCCGAGAAAAAAGCGAAGGAGCTTGAGGAGAAGGGCCTGTGGCGACGTGCTGCAGCTGTGTATACGGATATGTTTGGGATCGCAGGGAGTTCTGTTGAGGTTGCCCGTATTGCTAAGCGTCGCAAAGACTGCCTGCGCCAGGCGGGGAGGGCATAACCGATGCCGAGACCTAAATCACAAAGTGAGCAGGCTCAAATCATCACGCGGATCATCGAGTTGGTGAAGGAGCATGGACGCACCACGACAAATGACGTCGTTGCGATGTTCGATCTGCATCGCACGACTGCGGAGAAATACATCCGTACAGCCGTTCAGCGTGGAGAACTTATCCGTTATGGCCGGTGCGGCATTTTCCGTGATCAGCGTGCTGTTATCGACTTTGACCTGAAACGCTTTTCACACAACAAAACATAAGGCTGATGTAAAAAGATTGCCGCTATCCGCGGCATCTACAAACTCTTAAAGGTCCGCTATGAGCGAAGAGCAGAAGTCCGTAGTTGAATCATCATGAATCTTGCTCACAATGCCGTGTGTCAAGTAACTGGTAACAGGTCAACTATGGTCTGGCTAAAGTGGATCGGTAATATGCAAATTTATTTAGGTAGAAGTAATAAAAAACTCAACGGAATTCTATAATATCTGTTGTCTAAGGGGGGGCCTTGAACCGCCTCCGATTTGGCTACAGTAGACTTATTGAGAATTTGCAGACCACTATGGCGAAGGTCGTCGGTGCCAGCTACAGGGAAAGGGGATCATCTTGTCCGTAAAAATTGATTTCGAAAATAAATCGCCAATTGCCAGTATTTCGTTGGAAGGTTGGGCTCAGCCGCTTGTCGAATTCCTCGCACGGTATTTTACCATTGATAAAGACATGCTTCATTTGGACTACTCCCACCTATTAACTGAAAACTCTAGTACTAGTGTTACGCATTGGAAATATTATTCGCTTACTGCGCGTGAGAACTTTATTCAAGAATTCGAGATCGCGGCACAGGACGGGCAGATAGCGCTGACCTTAAAAATTCTCGGACACGGATCCACGGGGATCGAGAAGTCGTGCTCTATCTTGAACCAAACTTCTTACCGGTGCGCCCAGCAGACCTTCAGTGATAGCATACTTAATGGCGACCCCTCGGCGTTACGCGAAACCATTGTAGCGAAAATCGAGCCGCGTGCTATTTGGGTTGAATGGTTGCTCGAAAACCGTTCATATCGGAATAAATATTTGGCCGATCATCACATCATGAAGGCGTTGGTGGTCAATACGTCCGAAAAAGATTGCATCCATGTTCTTCAACTAGTCGCCCCTACTCACGGAGAGAAAAGTTGGGCTTTCGATCAACTGATCCAGCAGTATTGGCAGTGTGTATTCGACTACCTGAAAAAAAATATCGACAGACCGTTGGACTATTCAAGCAACAGAATGCCTGAGGTCGTCTTAACTCTATTTAAGAATTCGTCGAAGGTGCAGGCGTGCCGGCGGGTCTGTGAACAGGTTTTTGAACGAGCCGCTCCGACAGTCTTTCCTGAGCTAATCGAACATTGCTGTGCGATCTTGCCGGAGGATGTACGTAGTTTGTTCCTGCGCTTGAACATCCATTCGAAGAGAGAGAAGTATGACTATATCAAGGTGTGCGTTGCCAAAGCCTATTCGAAGCTTGCTACATTGAACGTGGACACCATACCCTCGGACCTCGCGCTTGCGGCGGCCTGGCACAAAGTTGGAGACCCAGCGCGGTCTAGCCAGCAAAGAGTTGCTGCCAGCCTCAGAGAATTGCCATCTCTGCCGTGGGTCCGAGAATCGCTGTGGACACAACTAGGCCCGGCCGCCCGCGAGGCCTGGCGACAGGATCTATTCGAACAGGTGAATGAGGATCCTGAATTAGCCCAGGGGCTCCTCAATTTTGCTTGCCTTTGGCTCGAGCAGACGGCATTCGCCGAAGTCGAGCCAGTGCTTTTGCGATTGATGGATGACGAGGAACATCTGGCGTTTGCGAATCGGCTTGTAAGCACTGATGTAAGGCAACTGCAACTGAGATGCAAGGGTCTACTACGGTCTAAGCAGGGTGCACTGGACCTAGAGGGGCCGGTAGACCGGGGCGACGGAGCCGCTGAGTTGCCTAGCGTTGGAGCCCAAACTTGGCTGAGCGATCCTTCCGTGGAGCAAGTCATCTATAGGGCGCTTAGCCAGATTGAGGAAAAATTTTGTCGCGAATACTCGGAGACCTGGGGAGAGGACGAGGAAGCCCATACGGCGCGCCTCCTGACTTTGACGATGGAGGCGATCGGCAATGTGAGCAGCCAGTTGCATCAACTCTCGATTACGGCGCGGGGGAGGTATCCGAGCCTAACAGTGAAGGTACGTCAACCCAGCAAGCGGGAGGAAGGGGCGAATACACCAGCCGGTGCTCCGCTGGGGGCAGACATGCTGTTCCTGAGTCGTATCGTGGAAAAGGGAGAAACAGTTATTCAGCGTGCGACCCTTATGCAGGTGAAAAAGCGCAGAGGCACTAAATCGGGGAAGGGGTTCAGTTCGACGGTAGACATCAACCTGAAGCAGTGCGAGGACATACTCAAGCAGTCAGAACACGCCTACTATCTGTTCGCGACTCCGGCCTCGTCTCGCCCGGTTCTCTGGGTTGCCCCTGCGCGGCTCGTTAGGAATTTGACCCAGTTGCACACGAGCAAAAGCACTGTTTCGGCGTTGCAGGTGCGGGACGCCAGCTGCTCCTACGCGGATTTTTTTCTGCGCGAGCTTGTTGGCCTGTGGGCTGGCGACGAGCATGAGGACATCATCGCTGTCGCCAACGGCGAGCATCGGCTTGGGCGAACACCTCGGCACATTGTTGAAATCGAGGTGCGCCGCCAATCTGATTAATGCTTCGGGGAGAAATCCATGCTCCAACTATAGGGCAGGATCGTCTACCAAGGCGGGGTCAGTCCAGTCTATTTGACTAACCCCCCCCCCCGTTGCTTGCCACAGATTGTTCTCATTAACGTCCGCTCCTGGCACGAAGCGGACCAGGTAACTGAGGTGAAGGTCCGCTGTGAGCGATGAGCGGAAGTTCGGAGTTCATTCTTACATTGAGCTATGAGGAGCACAATAAACCGCTGCAGCGTTCCCAAGTCCACCGAGGGTTCAAATAGTGATGTCTCGGTGAAATATGCCTAGAGGAATACGGTACCGCTTTAAGCAGTCTCGTGTTGATGAGCGCGTTCAAGGCCTGAAGGGATTAGTATAGTCAGCGCTAGCAGGGTGCGAGACATAGCCGCAAGACAGCATATTACGCAACACACACTCGCGGGCACAAGTGATCTGAAAGAGTGCCAGGATCTGACCCTTCGAATGAAGTGCAGTCGTTTGTCTTGATCAAAGTCGCTATCTGCCAGGCTGACGAAGAGAGGAACATACTAACAGATTTTATTGTCGTCCTCGATGAATAGGGTCCAACACGTCATTCCGCTACAAATCACATACCATGCTCTCATACAGCGTCCTTATATCTACGGTCTTATACAAAAGTCACTATATTCATGAGGTTGCAGATTGATATAGTTCCTGAAATTCCACTTTGTCAGGTTTTTTCTTTGATTGATAAGTAGGGTAAGTCATCCCTGAAACGATAGTTAAGGATTTTTTTGCCTCTTCGCACCCAAACCTATTCAAAATTGATAACAAAAACAATATAATGAGAAAAAATTACTGATACATACTGCTATGGAACTGAACTTATGTTGGTGGAATATTGGAATATCTCCACCTGTCAAATCAGAAAAAAAAGATAAAACAGAAGCTATTAATCTGGCTAAACATTATATAAAGAAAATCTCACAAGAAAAAAGTGTTGATTTCTTTGGTATTTGCGAAATATCAGACGATGAAGCAATTGACTTTAAAGATTTGGCTGACAAGCTACATTTAGAGTACCTAGATTTATCTGGCACAGTGGGAAGGGTCATAATTGATATATCAATTATGTATGAAGCATCAAAATTAGAATTCATATCACACAAATACATTACAAAAATACAGCCAGATGATCGAACATTACGTGTAGGTGTTAGAACTGTATTCAAAGACATTAAAACAGACAATCTACTTTCTATATTTCTATCTCATTGGCCATCAGTTTTAAGCGCAACAGAAAAAACTCGAGAAGATGTAGCGGAGGCGTTGCGTAATAATATTACAAAAATAATGGATGATCACGGGAGTGACTCACAGATAATATGTATGGGCGATTACAATACTAACCCATATTCTGTAGCTATAAGTGATAAGCTATATGCAACCAGAGACTACCACCAGATACAGAAGAAAAGGAAACTGCTGTTCAACCCATTTTGGTATCTTCTTTCAGATAAAAAGACAAATAACATTGGTACTTATCACTACAAATCAGGCTCGGCCAACAGATGGCATGTCTTTGATCAAATGCTGTTTTCTTCTTCATTCCTTTTTGGTGGCGATAAATGCCTACGATTAGATATGAATAGCCTTGATTTTCATCGAGTCATGAGTGAGGATAACCTATGTTTAGATCAACGATTCTTCAAATCTTTTGATCATTACCCTATATTTTGCAGGATTCATCATGACCATTAAAAACGAAGAACTTATAACTAGATTAAGAAATTCATTGGAAAAAGCAAATGTAACACTGAAGTTAAAAGCTAGGATAGAGGAGGACATGTCTTCAGTGTTAGATATACTAAAAGAATTAACTTCAGACTCCATCGATTATTATATCATGGAAAACAACCCAGTTATCCCTTCATATAAAGACTGCTCGAAGCTAATTCGATTAAAAAAGAAATCGAATGGCGATTACTCTTCAGGAATAGTATTATTTGGTTTTAGTATTAACGATTCAACAGGTTATCCCTTACAGTTAGAAACCGAAAGTGAATATTTTGAATGCAGCGATGTTGACGAAATGAAAGAATGTGTTGCTGTCATAATAGAAAAAAAGTCAATAGATATTATGAAATTAATATCCGAAGACAGTGATTTTATTCCATTCTAGTCTATTCGTTTGCTTGATTAATCTGTAATGAACCGGCTAACAAGAGTATTATTACAATAATCCTATTTACCGTAAACGCCTTATTACCAATACCATAAAACAGGTCTGCAGACTGCGGACCTGTTACCTCGATGCCACTCGCGAACGGCTCCCCGGTGATCACCTCTTACAGTCGTTTATTACTTCCGCTTCTGGCACGAAGCGGACCCCCTCGAGCCATGCGACTACCAAAGTTTCTGGTAGATGAACGCTGTTTTTGCGTGGTGTGAAATTAATTCAATATATATAATTGAATGTTCTAATTATTTTTCGACAGTCGCTAACAGCGATTCATCTTTCCTCAAATGATGTGGCTATTTGCAATTTGTGCGGTTAAGGCGTTGATCAAACTCACCCCGCAGTGTACTGTATAAACATACAGTTAAAGCAGCGGAGGCATTTATGAAAGTTGAATTAACCATTGATCGCACTAAAGAACTTCCAAATGGCGCGGTCCCGGCGCTGGAAAAAGAATTATTAAAACGACTCCAGACTCAGTTCGATGAGTGCAGTCTGGTTATAAGCCGTGCAGGCTCGGATGGGTTAAACGTTTACAGTGGCGAAAAGGAAGTTAAGAAGAAGGTTGAGGAAATCCTCCAGCAGACTTGGGAAAGCGCAGGCGACTGGTTTTATTGATACAGCATGCAATAACTTTCCAGTTTGGAGGGGGGATTGGTGAAACCAAAAGAAGAATTACCGAACAGGGGCTACGCGGTCATCAGATGCCACGATGGGGTAATCGTTGCAAGACTACACTCATTTCCTGACAGCGCGCGCGCACTCATGTACAGACGTGGTGATGAAGTATCATTCATGCCGTTGCAGGATGATGAAATGGTTGGAACTCCGACACTCTTTACGCAGATGCTTGAGCGGGCTGGTTATCGCGTTTCCAAGAATTCTGTTACACTCCCGTCATAGGCCTGAACACCCTATACCTGCTGCGCCACTGGAGAGACACCATGGCGCAAACACCAAACCAGAATAAATTCCTACTGACCCCTCAAAAGGCCAGCGATTTCCTTTTGATGTCATTCCTGCAGGGGGTGGCATGAAGAAAAGCTGGTTCACTCACTCCGGACTGACAACCGAAGAAGCCAATGAGCTGGTGGCGCGCTATCAGTCTAAAGGCGTTCCCGTTGAGAAAAGCCTCGATACTGATCCTCGGCTTTGGATAGTCAGCGCATTACTCCCACAGCAAAAATCCTCACCTAAGACAGCGCAAAGCATGCGCTCCCGGACATGGGGATGATCGTGACAGTCTACAACATCCTCCCCATGGGTAAGCCCCGCATGACGCGTGCAGACAAATGGAAGAAGCGCCCTGAAGTTATGCGTTACCGTGCCTTCTGCGATCACGTCCGGCTCATGGGCATCTGCATGCCTGAATCAAATTCACACGTTACCTTCGTTCTTCCGATGCCGAAGAGCTGGAGCAAAAAGAAGCGCGCAGAAATGAACGGGCAGCCTCATCAGGGCAAACCCGATCTCGATAATCTGCTGAAGTCTCTGATGGATGCGCTCTTTGAAGACGACAAGCATATCTGGGATTCAAGGATAACGAAGCTCTGGGGCGAAAACGGGCAGATCATTATCAAGGAGAGCGAGTAATGCGTGCGCTTTTGAAACCTGTGATTGCGAGAGAACTTGGTGTCGTGCTGTTGAAGCCGGGCAGGGAACTGATGGAGTTATTCACAGCAGGCAGAATCCTGATCGAGCGCCAGCCAGAAAGTATGGCCGAGTATCAAACTGGTCGTGTTCCGGATGCGC
Source organism: Lelliottia sp. 489 (assembly GCF_050435885.1). NCBI lineage: Bacteria > Pseudomonadati > Pseudomonadota > Gammaproteobacteria > Enterobacterales > Enterobacteriaceae > Lelliottia > Lelliottia sp. 489. The sequence goes on from NZ_JBNDLC010000009.1 coordinate 107,831, forward strand.
GGCAGCCACTGGAAGACAACGAGCAGCTGCGAAGCTTCTTCTTGAATGAAAAGGTCCTGATTGCAGCCGGTGGAATAAGCGGGCTTGATTACTGGTTGCTGAAGTACGGCGGCGGAAATTGCCAGTACGCTCACAGTGATTACCACTATCACGAACTAACCATCATGCACCATGAGCCGGGGTCTATCCTGCTTTGTGGCTATTGCGACAACCAACTGCGAGAGCAGCGTACCGAGGCGCTGGCAGAACTGGCACGCAGAAACCTAATTGCCTTTGTTCTGGATTCTATTCGTATTTGTCTCGGTATCGACAAAAGTCGCGAGATTTCCCTCGCGGAACTCAGCTGGTGGGCTGTTCGTAAGTCAGTAACGGATGCTTTACCGGAATGTTGTGCTCGGGAAGTGCTTCGTTTACCCGAAGAAAGCGAGATTGGACGCGAAAGCGATATTACACCTGCAGTAACGGCCACCAGCATCCTTGGCGAATTAGTTTCAGCTGTTGATCTGCCTGATACGCTAACAGAACCGCTGGTGGTCGTGATAGTGGATCCGGCACCGCCTCAATCTTTTATGCGTCGTCCAAAGCGCCTGCGCTGGGAAAATCGCGATTATCTGAATTGGGTTAAAACACAGCCCTGCGAATGCTGCCAGCAGCAATCAGACGACCCGCAGCACTTAATCGGATGGGGGCAGGGTGGCATGGCAACGAAAGCGCACGACATTTTCTCCATTCCACTTTGCCGAAAACATCATACCGAACTTCATAACGACCGCCTGGCATTCGAGCGCAAATATGGCTCACAGCTAGAAATGATTAAAAACGTGCTGGACCGGGCATTTGCGCTCGGCGTTCTGGCTTAAGGAGAACCTATGAGCGATATGTATGAAAAAATGGATCGTTGGGGGGCGTGGGCTGCCGATGAAAATAATGGCGTTGACTGGCAACCCATTGCTGCAGGTTTCAGGGGTCTTCTGCCACATGGTAAAAAGTCTCGACTTCAGTGTAATGACGATGAGGGTATATTAATTGATGGGTGCCTAACAAGACTAAAGAAATATAAACCCGAAGAATACGAGTTAGTAATTGCACATTTTGTTATGGGCATATCATTACGCACTATTGCCAAAAAGAGGAAATGCTCTGATGGTACGGTCAGGAAAGAATTACAGTCTGCGCTGGGCTTTGTTGATGGTATTATCTGTATTCTCAATGTACAGGAGGCATAAACTTTAAAAATATCCCCACGATGCCTACGCAAGTGGGCATCCATGCAAGAGATAACAGGCAGTCTAAAACATTTCTACAGAAAGTTTCATTATCATTTAACTTTTCAATAACCTCTTGAAGGCTACATTTAAGGTCGGTAGTATCATCTTTTATTCGAATGTTTAGTTGTTTAAACAAAACATCTTTAGAGTGTGAGATGCGCTCCAATTGTTTTTTTTGTGATAATAGCATAGCGGATGAAATTACTGCTGTGATAATCACGCCCGCGAAAGTAATAATCCATTCTGAGTTTGTTGTAAGCTTAAAGATAGCCAAAGATGCTGCTAATGAAATAGGTATTGCCAATGCTTTACTTGAGATGTCAGATATGATCTTTGACAATTTCTCTGAATATTCAATTTCAGCATCAACAACTTCTTTTCTGGCTTTGTGGAAAGAAAAGGCAGACATGTACGAGGCTAAATTATTGGAATATAACTGACAGATGTCATCCCAGTTTTTAATTATTTCTGAGAATGAGTTGCCATTTCTTTCAACGTACTCAATGATTGTGTTTCTGAATGTGTTAACTTTTTCAATGTAGTGAATGTCGGCACTCGATTCTAGTGAGACCAGTGACCTTATTAAATCCAGATTAATAATATTATCATCCACAACGTCTTCTGAAAAATTAGTTTCTATTACTATTGAAGTTGATTTAGACTCGGAGTGTAGTACAAATACGAGTCTAAAAAAGGTGCCTTTACTATCATGTTTGATATCATGAAAATGAGCTAATTTAGAAAGATTGAAAATAAGGTTGCAAATACTTTCTATTTTTTGAATGTAAAGGGGCTTTTGATTGTCTGTAGAATAATAATTATCTTCGACTATATAGTAAAAGTCTGGCATCATCCCTTTTTTTAATGTGTGGATTTTTACGAAATCACTTCGTTTTTTATAAAAACGATTAGCACTACCTTGGTTAACTTTAAATGTAAATTCCAGCTTTTTCCCTGCTTCTGGGAAATCCTCTGTCGCATAACATGGGGTTCCGTCAACTTCTACATCATCTAAAGAACCAAACTGAGGATTTATATTGTACAATTTTTCAAATAGTGATTTTGTTGTTGTGGTAAAATCAAGGCATGCAGAGAATTTATCACCATCAAAATACGGGTGATTTGATAACCTATACAACTCTACCACCAAACAAAAATCATTCATTTTAATTAATCACCATCACATGGGTTATTTAATTCTTTTAATGCGGTTCTAATTTTCGTAACTGCTTCTATTGGTAAATTATTAAAAGTTAAGCTTGCACTTTCATCATTATAATATACCTTCGCATCAATAGTCGAGCCTAGCAAGTCTTTATCGAAGTTAAAACTTAATGAAGGTGTTTTATAAATAACATTGCGAATTTTATCTAAGGAGGTTTTATTTATAACGAATTCAGAAGGAATGCGAACTTCTTCACTATTTAGATGCTTCATAAGTTTTTCAACTAATGATGTTCTTTCACTCTCGTCCATTGCAGACATATGGTTAGTTGCTACAGCTTCAATGTCTGAAAGTTTAGCTGAGTGTTTATTTTCAAATTGTTTTTCTAAGTACTTGATAACGTCGTTTCTAAGCATGTCAGCATGCGCTTTCAGTGCAGGTGCAGCTCTGCAAAAACGCCTGATTTCATCAGGAAGTTTTCTGGTCGCGCCAGCAGATGCAATACCTTTATCACATCCCAGGGCGGCTATAAAGTAAGCTGCTGCTGATTGCCCGGTAGTTTTGCTAATGAAGCTTAAATAACTAAGTTCGGTTTTTTTAAGATCATCCGCAACTTGATATTCTTCGTAATTTCTAAAGTTTATTTTTGCAGCTTGATTAATATTCCCTAGTTCCAGATGAATCATTTCTTCGGGTTCGAGTTTATCACTTATAGTTACACCATTGGTTTTTTTTATCATTGTTACTAACAAATAACGAAAACCAGACGTGATGTAGTCTGTGAAAACAACATAACCTCCAGACGCCCATGGTTGACTCATAGCAGCATGATACATTTCTTTCATGACTTGTTTAGTTAAGCTTATAAAATCCTTTGAGACAGAATCTTTTACTAAAGAATAGTCATGAAACAAACCAGGCACAGGTCCCTGCTTAGTCTTTTCATTAATGAAAATCCCATAGTGCGCAGAATTTCCTTTCGAGCCATATAAATCTATAACTCCATCAACGAGTTTTTTCACTATCTCGTTAGTTTTAACGAGTTCTGTGTCACGTAAATTATATGGTTTTGAATGATTAAAATCTTTATTGGACTCTTTTATCAACTCATGCACTATGACGTGTCTGATAGTAATGTTGGTCATTTTTTAGACGCCCTTGTCTGAAAGCCGTAATTTATGTATGAGATTAATAAAAAACTAACGCGTACGCAAAATCTATCTTAATGTGTTAAGAGTTTTAACTTAGTCACATCACTTAATCATAAACATCCGTCATTTTTTTGCGGGTTGTGACGTTTCCTTGGCTGCCAATTGGTAGCCTTTTTTATTCCTAAAACACGCACCCGCAACGTAGCGAGGTGAGAGCATGTATCGAATGGAAAAAATCACTACGGGTATTGCATACGGAGCATCTGGAGGGGGGACCGGATACTGGCTGCTTCAGCTCCTCGACAAAGTCTCCCCATCACAATGGGCGGCCATTGGTGTGTTAGGTAGCCTCATGTTTGGTTTGCTGACGTGGTTGACGAGTTTGTACTTCCAAATCAAAGCGGATCGCCGCAAAGCTGCGCGAGGTGAGTGATGTCGAATAAGTCAAAGCTCAGCGCAGCAGTGCTGGCGCTAATCGCGTCCGGAGCAACTGCGCCATTTATTTTCGACCAATTCATCAGTGAGAAAGAAGGTAATGCGCTGGTGGCCGTAGTGGATCCGGGTGGGGTCTGGTCTCTATGTCACGGCGTGACCGTCATCGATGGCAGGCGTGTTGTTAAAGGTATGACGGCCACTGAGGAACAATGCCGCAAAGTTAACGCTATTGAACGCGATAAGGCATTAACCTGGGTTGATCGTAATATCAAAGTGCCTCTGACAGAGCCACAGAAGGTGGGTATCGCATCCTTCTGCCCGTACAACATTGGTCCCGGTAAATGCTTCCCTTCGACATTTTATCGGCGCATCAATGCAGGCGACCGCATAGGTGCATGCGAGGCAATCCGCTGGTGGATTAAGGACGGTGGACGTGATTGCCGCCTGACTAAAGGCCAGAAGAATGGCTGTTATGGGCAGGTCGAGCGGCGCGATCAGGAAAGTGCGCTGGCGTGCTGGGGGCTGGACCAATGAAAATTTATCCGGGTCTTATAGGCGTTGTCGTTATTGCTGGCCTTTCGGTCGCTCTCGTTAAGAGTTGCTCAGACGCCAGTAGCCTTAAGAACGATAACGACGTTCTGCGAAGTGATAACTCTTTGCAGGGGCAGGTGATCGCCACCCAGGCATTCAACTTCAATCGATTCAATCAGGTTGCAGAACATGCCTACAGGCTTAACTCCCTGATCGACACCAGCACCGAAGAAACCGTAATCGAATACCGAGAGATTCTCCGCCGTGAAAAAACCTGTGATTTGCCTGTTCCTGCTGATATCGCTGGTGGGTTGCTCGAATACGCGTACCGTCTACGTTCCAGCGCAATGCACTCCGCTACCAGCAGACCTGACGAGACCGATGATCGTACCTTTGCCACCAATTCAATGACGTATTGCCAGGCGGTTTTGTGGATTAAGCCGTTACTGGCGGTCATCGAGAAGGGAAACAATGATCTCGCCAGTATTCGGAGTATAGAAAATTTCAGGAAATAATGTATGTAAACGACGTGGCGTATTTTTATTTATTTCTAATTATCAAGCTATTGTCTTTCAGAAAGTAGAGTTCTGAAAGACACACGATATTTCAATTGATTATATTTTTAATTGCCATTTTTAAGTCTACTAAATCATCGGTTTTAAGTTTGCTTAAAGAGTCGGCAATAACTTCATTTTCATCTGCTAGTATTTCTTTTTTGGCCGAATATAATTTCGGGTTAATTGAAAACGCACCGTTGCTAAGTATGATTGGTTGTTCTAAAAAACCTAAGTATGCAGAAAAGGCTCGATGCAAGTTTTCAATGTAATCTTTGAATTTAGTATCGGTGACGCTATGATAACGTAATGATTTGTATAGGCTTTGATAGTTTTGGTAACGTAGTTCCTGTGTGGAGTTGGAGAAGGCTCTACATTCTTTGATTAATTCGTCTTCCTTGGTTAATGTCCCGTTTCTTCCGTAGAAATTATTAAGATAACCAATTCTCGCTTCAATGTTCTTATCTAGGAATGTTACAACTCCAATAATGGAATTTGAAAATACAAGATAATCTGTTGCTCCTTGGAATACGGCGCTTTTGATTTTTTCAGCACCCCAATTTTGGGCAATGCTAAATGCTAGATAAACAGTTAAGATTGATGTCATGCAACTTAAACCAGCAATTATGGTTGCTAGTTCGTATTTTATTATTAGATGTCTTGAGATGAAAACATCAAATAAAATTATTGAAATACTCCACATGAATATAATTACAATTATTTTTGCGAAATTTTCTAACATTTTGAGTTCTTTATTTGAGTTAAGTTGTTTTAAATTACCAGGTATTATAACCCATTGTAATATCGCTGTATTTAAAAAAATCGTCGCTAAGTTTGTTTGGGTCCTTCTGGACATTCTAGATGCTTACGGGGCGGCGACCTCGCAGGTTCTCGCTATTTATGAAAATTTTCAGGATTTTGCCGTTTCCGTTCTTCTTCTTTATAAATTATTGTTTTTACTGGCGATAACCTACCAAAAGAAAGGAAGTGTCGAAGCCGGGTTGAGGTCATTTTACCCGTGATGGTTTCCTTACCTTGTTTTTCGCCTGGAGTTCGTCATGGAGGTCAATAAAAAACGCCTTTCAGAGATTTTTGGTGTCAGCATTCGCACGATCCAGAACTGGCAGGATCAGGGAATGCCAGTTGCGCGCGGTGGCGGTAAAGGGAATGAAGTGCTTTATGACTCAGCCGCCGCAATTGAATGGTATTCCGCGCGAGACGCAGCGATAGAAAACGAAAAGCTGCGCAAAGAGGTTGAACAGCTGAGAGTTGATTCAGAATCAGACCTTCTGCCAGGCACGATTGATTATGAGCGCCATCGGCTTACCCGAGCCCAGGCTGATGCTCAGGAACTAAAAAATGCAAAAGAGTCCGCTGAGGTGGTGGAGACCGCATTCTGCACGTTCGTGCTGTCGCGGATAGCCGGAGAGATTGCCAGTATCCTTGATGGAATACCTCTGTCGGTTCAGCGGCGCTTTCCGGAACTGGA
>NZ_JBNDLC010000010.1:0-108820 GCF_050435885.1 Lelliottia sp. 489
CTCACCGTTGCGAGGTCCCGTATAATACGTTTTCCTCATTCAGAGTCAAGCGTTTAATTTCGCTTTTCGCTGTCGGCGTTCATCGCTGAACCCCTTCTGTCCCGGCGGCTTGCGTGCCGTTGTTCCGTGTCAGTGGAGGCGCATTATAGGGAGTTCTCAGACGTTGACAACCCCTCTTTTAAAAAAAACTTTCAACCGCCTTTTTTTTGTTCAAAACCGTGCTACAGCGCCAGTTTTTCGAGCCTTTCAAAGCCATATCGGCGTAAGACGGGTAAAAGTTGCTCAGTCTCAGAGGTGAGCGCCATACAGAAAGCAATATTCTTGTCACTGGATTTGGCATCTGGCGCTTCATGTTCAAGCAGCCACGCGGTGCGTCGGGCAATCGCGGCACCGGAGTCGACCAGACGTGTGCCTTCCGGCAAGACCTCAAGCAGCTCGTCCTGTAATAGCGGGAAATGCGTGCAGCCCAGCACAACCGTATCCGGTGGTTCAGCCATTCGTAGCCATGGACGCAAAATGCGACGCAGCTCCTCCAGCGGCACCGGATGACCATGCAGCTTCGCTTCGGCCATCTCCACCAGTTCGGCTGAGCCGAGCATGGCAATCGAGCATTCGTTAGCGAAGCGGTCAATCAGCTCACGCGTATAAGGACGCTTTACCGTCCCGCGCGTCGCCAGCAGGCCGACGATACCGTTCGCCGTCAGACGAGCCGCAGGCTTAATCGCCGGCACCACGCCCACAACGGGGAACGGGAATTTTTCGCGTAATGCAGGAAGGGAAACGGTGCTTGCGGTATTACAGGCAATCACGGCCAGCGCTAAGGGATAACGCTGTTGGACGGCAGTGACGATTTCCAGGACACGCTCAACGATAAAGTCTTCGCTCTTTTCCCCATAAGGAAAAGCGACGTTATCGAAAGCATAGATGTAATGAAGATCCGGCAGAAGATGCCGAATCTCATCGTAGACCGAAAGCCCACCGACGCCGGAGTCAAACACCAGCACGGTGGGTCGTGGATCAGAAGGTGTAGCTGCCAGACAAGGTGTATTCCCGTCCTGCAGTTTGGTAGCCATAAACTGTCTCGTAATCTTTATCGAACAGGTTAGCTATTTTACCACGAACTGTCAGATGTGAGGTGACAGGATATGAAACTGCGACATCCCACAGACTTACGCCACCCATTTTCACACGTTCAGACGTATAGGTATTGGGATCGTATGCCACATCATAACGCGTGCCCAGATAGCGGTAGGCCAGATTCCAGTCGAGATCCCATACCTGCCAGTCCAGCTGATACTTAACCTGCTGTTTAGAACGACGGGCCAGCACTTCGTTAGTTTTAGCGTTACGGGGATCCACATAATCATAGGAAATCTGATGCCCCACCAGGCCAGTGTCGAACTGCGCTGTGGCTTCGATACCTTTAATACGGGCTTCGTCGACGTTGTAGTAACGATACGTGTGCGGATCGCTGCTGATCAGGTTATCAATATCATTACGATAACCTGTAACACGCCAGTTTACCGGTCCCGTCAGACCTTCAAAGCCTCCTTCCCACTGCTTACTCTCTTCCGGTTTAAGGTCCGGATTCCCGTAAGTCGCGCTGTGGATCTGGCTCATTGTTGGGGCTTTATACGCCGTACCGTAAGAGGCAATAGCGCGGTAACCATCAATAAACTCCCACGCCGCACTGGTTTGCCAGGTACCGTGATTACCAAAGTTAGAGTTATTGTCATTACGCGCAGCCGCTTCAAGCGTCACGCTATTGAACTGCTGCATAGCAGACAAGAACACACCGGTATTACGTTGCTCGTAACCTTTATCCAGATAACCCGTTCCCGCCTGGGTTTTTTGTTTCTGCCAGTCCAGACCCGCACCGATATTACCGTGGCCGACTTGAACATGATTCAGCCATTGAGTGGTGTACTGCTTCACATCGTCAGTCGTTGCCGAATCCGCGTAACGTCCTTTTTTCGGATCATAATTCTGATCTTTACTGCGGCCATACCCCGCCACCAGTTGAGACTGGAAAATCCCCTGGTTATAACGCAGGCCCGTATCCCAGTTTTGACTGTAGAGCTGGCGTGTATCTGGTCTTCCGTCGATCATGAAATTGGCATCATAGTGATCATAACCGTCATACGCGGTACGGTTGTCATAGCCAAAGCCACGGAAGAAGCCGCTCACGCTGTCGGTGATTTGCTGCTCCACGGAGCCGTACAGAGACTTACTCATAAAACCGTCGCGATCTGGCTGATGCGGTGCATCCTGCGCATCAATATCAAAACCGCGGGTATAGGTATAGTTGCCCGCAAGGGTGACTTTGGTTTTATCGAAGCGCTGCTGGAATGAACCGTCGTAAGACTGATAGCCCTTCGACCCCACGCCCGCAGAGATCTCACCGCCAGGCTGATCGCGTCCGGTGATAATGTTGATTACGCCGCCAATCGCATCGGAACCATACAGCGCGGACCGTGGACCGCGAATGTACTCAAGACGTTGGATAAGAGAAGTAGGGATTTGGCTAAGATCGGCGACGTTACTGATCCCGGCGTTGTTCAGCGGGATGCCGTCAATCAGCACCAGAACGTGACGTGATTCCGTACCGCGTATAAAAGTAGAAGCGTTTGCCCCCATGCCGCCGCTTTGGGCGATATCCACACCCGGCAGGCGCTGCATGACTTCAACGACGCTCTTGGCCTGCCAGCGTTCGATATCTTCACGGGTCACCACCGACGTCGGCGCCAGAACGGTATTTGCCGGTTGCTCAAAACGGTTTGCTGTCACCACCAACGAGTCAGCGCTTTCCTGCGCCCAGCCCGAAAAAGCCGTGACGGAAAGCGCCGTCATCAGCGATACTTTTTTAATCATTGTTAAAGCATCCACAATATAAGAAGGATGCCGCAGGCGTCATCTATAGCACGCGATGATGAAACCAAATGCGACGTAACACCGGCAGGTCTTCGGGCTTGGTGGCGTGTGTGGATGAAGACTTCCCACTCGAAAGCAGTGTCTACAACATTCATCCCGCCAGTCTTTACCGCTGCGCGTCAGCTCCAGATTTACACTGGATTCCCTTTTCACTTACAGGAGACCGGAAACAGAATGCTACAATTAGAAACGTATGGATGTCCAGACAGCTATGCATGATTAAATCTGGACATCCCCTGTACAGTGCTTACAATCCCCGCGAAATTGTTTACCACTCAGGATGCATCATGACCCCCGAACTCCTCCCGACAGAACAGTACGACGCGCAGCTGGCAGAAAAAGTGGTCCGCCTGCAAAGTATGATGACGCCTTTTGCGGCGCCCGTTCCCGAGGTGTTCCGCTCGCCGGTCAGTCATTATCGCATGCGCGCTGAATTCCGTATCTGGCATGACGGCGACGATTTGTACCACATCATTTTCGATCAGCAGACCAAGTCCCGCATCCGCGTAAACAGCTTCCCGGCCGCGAGTGAATTAATTAACCAATTAATGACGCTGATGATTGAAGGCGTACGTGAAAACCCGATTCTGCGCCACAAATTGTTCCAGATTGATTACCTGACCACGCAAAGCAACCAGGCGATCGTCTCACTGCTCTATCACAAAACCCTGAATGATGAATGGCGTCAGGAAGCGGAAGCGCTGCGCGATGCGCTGCGTGCCCAGAATATCAATGTGCATCTGATTGGCCGCGCCACCAAAACCAAAATTATGCTCGATCAGGACTATGTGGATGAACGTCTGCCGGTGGCCGGGAAAGAGATGATCTATCGCCAGGTCGAAAACAGCTTCACGCAGCCGAATGCGGCGATGAACGTGCAGATGCTGGAGTGGGCGCTGAACGCCACCGAAGGGGCAACGGGTGATTTGCTCGAGCTATACTGCGGGAACGGCAACTTCTCCCTCGCGCTGGCGCGCAACTTCGAGCGCGTTCTGGCCACCGAAATTGCTAAACCCTCCGTCGCGGCAGCGCAGTACAACATCGCGGCGAACCACATTGATAACGTGCAAATTATCCGTATGGCAGCCGAAGAGTTTACGCAGGCGATGAACGGCGTGCGTGAATTTAACCGCTTGCAGGGAATCGATCTGAAGAGCTACCAGTGCGAGACGATTTTCGTCGATCCACCGCGCAGCGGGCTGGACAGCGAAACCGAGAAGATGGTGCAGGCCTATCCGCGTATTCTTTACATCTCCTGCAATCCAGAGACGCTGTGTAAGAATCTGGAAACGTTAAGCCAGACGCACAAGGTTGAACGTCTGGCGTTGTTCGATCAGTTCCCGTACACGCACCACATGGAGTGCGGCGTACTGTTAACGGCGAAGTAAAATCTCGTAGGCCGGATAAGCGAAACGCCATCCGGCTTTTTTTCGGCAGGTGGCGCTACGCCTGTCTGCCCTACAACATCCCGTTATTCATGGATTTGATGCTTACGGTTACGCATCTTAATACCAATCCAGAACACCAGCGCCACAGACAGTACCGCAGGCAGGAAGTTAGAGCCGATATCCGGATATTCCGCGCGCACCACGGTGCTATACAGCAGAACGCCCAGGATAAAGAACGCGGCAGCCAGGCCCGGTAAACCTACCGGCATGGTACGGTTCTGATAGCGCTGATGCAGGCAGTAAACCGTCAGCACCAGGGCGATAAGCGGGAAGATCGAAAACGGCACAATCGAGCTGAACACGGCTGCAAATGTTCCGTTAATAGATAAGCCAGCGATCAATGCCAGCAACAACGTACCTTTATCCTGACCTGACTGTTTCATTACTCACCTTCGTCGATGTGATGCGCCGACTTTTCTTGTTCCCGGCGGTACCAGTAATACGCCCCTTTGGAAATCATCCTCAGCTGTAATACCAGTCGCTCTTCGAGTTGCTTGCGTTGTTCAACGCCAACATCCAGTGCTTCGGCACCCGCACTGAAAACAATGGTCACCATCGCCTCGGCCTGCGCTTCCGTGAAGGCGCGTGGCATATGGTTTTCGATTTCGAGATAGTCGGCAAGTTCCGCAATAAAATGCTGAATTTCACGCGCAACGGCGGCACGAAACGCGGCAGATGTCCCCGAACGTTCGCGCAATAACAGTCGAAACGCGTTGGGATTGTTGCCGATAAATTCCATAAAAGTTGAAACGGACGTGCGGATCACGCTGCCGCCTTTGGCGATACGCTGACGCGCCTGGCGCATAAGCTGGCGCAGCATCAGGCCGCTCTCATCCACCATGGTCAGACCCAGCTCATCCACATCACGAAAATGACGATAAAAGGACGTTGGCGCAATCCCGGCCTCGCGTGCGACTTCGCGCAGGCTCAAACTGGCAAAACTTCGCTCAGCACTCAGTTGACTAAATGCCGCTTCCACCAGCGAACGCCGGGTTTTCTCTTTTTGTTGTGCTCTTACGCCCATCACAATAGTTGAATCCTTCCAAAGGCCTTCAGGCACTATACCAGAGAATAAAATTAATCTGTTTGCATCACTTTGTGAATGATTGTTTACGCGAGGTTGTGCTCCACAGCTCGAAAAGAGCACAACGATAATTGGGTTATCCTGCTAATGATGTTACTATTCTGTTGCTTTTATGTATAAGAACAGGTAAGCCTTGCCATGCCACACACCTACGATTACGACGCAATAGTTATTGGTTCCGGCCCCGGCGGCGAAGGCGCTGCTATGGGACTGGTGAAACAGGGAGCCAGAGTAGCGGTCATCGAGCGCTACCATAATGTTGGCGGCGGTTGCACCCACTGGGGCACCATCCCTTCTAAAGCCCTCCGCCACGCCGTTAGCCGCATTATTGAATTTAACCAGAACCCTCTTTACAGCGACCATTCCCGACTTCTTCGTTCTTCCTTTGCCGACATCCTCAACCATGCTGATAACGTCATTAATCAGCAAACGCGGATGCGCCAGGGGTTTTACGAGCGCAATCACTGCGAAATTTTGCAGGGCGACGCGCACTTTGTTGACGAACACACGCTGGCGCTGAAGTGTCATGACGGTTCCGTCGAGACGATTACCGCCGAGAAATTTGTCATCGCCTGCGGCTCACGCCCGTACCATCCGACTGACGTCGATTTCTCTCATCCGCGCGTCTACGACAGCGACTCGATTCTGAGCCTGCACCACGAACCGCGCCACGTGCTCATCTACGGCGCAGGGGTGATTGGCTGCGAATATGCGTCGATCTTCCGTGGAATGGACGTCAAAGTCGACCTGATCAACACCCGCGACCGTCTGCTGGCGTTTCTCGATCAGGAGATGTCCGACTCCCTCTCCTACCACTTCTGGAACAGCGGCGTGGTTATTCGCCACAACGAAGAGTACGAGAAAATCGAAGGCTGCGATGACGGTGTGATCATGCACCTGAAATCCGGGAAAAAGCTCAAAGCCGACTGCCTGCTGTATGCCAACGGGCGTACGGGTAACACCGATTCGCTGGCGCTGGAAAACATCGGTCTTGAAACGGACAGCCGTGGTCAGCTGAAGGTCAACAGCATGTACCAGACTGCCTTACCGCATATCTACGCGGTGGGGGATGTGATTGGTTATCCGAGCCTGGCTTCCGCCGCTTACGACCAGGGCCGCATCGCTGCACAGGCGCTGGTGAAAGGCGAAGCGACTGCGCATCTGATCGAAGATATTCCAACCGGGATTTACACCATTCCGGAGATCAGCTCGGTGGGCAAAACCGAACAGCAGCTGACGTCAATGAAGGTGCCTTACGAGGTGGGTCGTGCGCAGTTCAAGCATCTGGCTCGGGCGCAAATCGTGGGAATGAGCGTGGGAACGCTGAAGATTTTGTTCCATCGCGAGACGAAAGAGATCCTCGGGATTCACTGCTTCGGTGAACGCGCGGCGGAAATCATTCATATCGGTCAGGCCATCATGGAGCAAAAAGGTGGCGGTAACACGATTGAGTACTTCGTTAACACCACCTTTAACTACCCGACGATGGCAGAAGCCTATCGGGTAGCAGCGCTGAACGGTTTAAACCGCCTGTTTTAACGCACCGTCAAAGTGGCCATCCATCGAACTGCGGATGGCCTCTGCCAGCTGCTCATAGCGGCTGCGCAGCGGTGATCCTGGACGATAGACCAGACCAATGGTACGACGCGGCTCAGGTTTAATACACGGCAGATAAACCACACCATCGCGTTTGCGCTCGCGCGGTACGGCCAGCGCAGGCAGCAGTGTAATACCACTTCCCGCCGCCACCATATTGCGCAGCGTTTCCAGGCTGGTTGCACGGAAATGGGTATCTTCATCCGCACCCGCTTCAAAGCAAAAGCCCATCGCCTGATCGCGCAGACAGTGACCATCTTCGAGCATCAGCAGCTTTTCACCCGCCAGATCGGACATCGGCACGCGATCGCGGTTCGCCCAAGGGTGATCCTCATAGATCGCCAGCATCATCGGCTCATCAAACAGCGGCACTTCGATAAAGGCTTCGCTCTCTTTGACCAGCGCCAGAATGGCACAGTCGAGCTTACCGCTATCCAGCTGCGCCAGCAGTTGATGGGTCTGGGCTTCGTGCAGATACATTTCGAGTTTCGGGAAGGTCTGGTGCAGCATCGGGATAATTTGCGGCAACAAATAGGGGCCAACGGTAGGGATCAGGCCAATGTGCAGCGGGCCGGACATGGCTTCCCCCTGCTGGCTTGCCATTTCCTTGAGCACTTTGACCTCGCGCAGCACGGTGCGCGCCTGATCCACCAGCAGCAAACCGGCCTGGGTGAACAGCACTTTACGACTGGTACGTTCCAGCAGCATCACGCCCAGCTCATCTTCCAGCTTGCGGATCTGACCGCTCAGGGTCGGCTGGCTGACGTGGCAGGAATCTGCCGCGCGGCGAAAATGACGATGCTCAGCTAACGCTACCAGGTATTCAAGATCACGAATATTCATTATTCATCCTCCGTCGCCACGATAGTTCATGGCGATAGATAGCATAGCAACGAACGATTATCCCTATCAAGCATTCTGTTGAATAATACACCACATAGACGAGGCGGTGACTGTTTGACCCTTGAAGCACCGCCGCGTTATACGAGTTTCTCTCAAAACTCGAACAACTAAAGCCAACGTGAACTTTTGCGGACCCTGTGTCCGCTTTTTTTTTGCATAAAAAAAGCCCGGCAAACGCCAGGCCTGATTTTTATTGGCCGGGTAAGCGCTGCGCCACCCAGCAATGTACCGACTTAAATCAGCCGATCTTTCGCATCCGCAATCGCCTGCGCCACCTGCTTCGGCGACACACCGCCTTTCGCCGCACGCTTATCCAGGCAGGATTGCAGCGCCAGAATCGGATAGACGTCATCGCCAATCACCGCACTGAATTTCTGCAGATCGGCAAGCGTAAGATCTTCCAGCGGCTTGCCCTGACGAATCGCCTCAACCACCGCTTCGCCCACAATATGGTGCGCCTCACGGAACGGCACGCCTTTCGCGACCAGATAATCCGCCAGCTCCGTAGAGTTCGCGTAGCCCTGCTGCGCCGCTTCCTGGCAACGCGGACGTTTCACCTGAATACCGTCCAGCACCAGCGCGCCCATGTGCAGGCAGTCGAGCCAGGTATCGAGAGCATCGAACAGACCCTCTTTATCTTCCTGCATGTCTTTGTTGTAGGCCAGTGGCAGTCCTTTCAGCGTCATCATCATGCCGGTCAGCGCGCCCTGCACGCGACCACATTTACCCCGGATCAGCTCCAGCGCATCCGGGTTTTTCTTCTGCGGCATCAGGGAAGAACCGGACGTCACGCGATCAGACAGCTCAACAAACCCGGCTTCACCGGAGTTGAAGAAAATCAGATCTTCGGCAAAGCGCGACAGATGCACCATGCCAATGGACGCATTCGACAGCAGCTCCAGCACATGGTCGCGATCGGAAACGCTGTCCAGGCTGTTACGGGTGGCAGAAGCAAAGCCCAGCCAGCCGGCCAGCTGTTCACGGTCGATTTCATACGCCGTGCCGGCCAGCGCGCCGCTGCCCAGCGGGCTGACGTCCAGACGCTTCAGGGTATCCTGCAAACGGCTCTCATCGCGCGCCAGCATTTCAACATAGGCCAGACACCAGTGAGCAAACGTCACCGGCTGCGCGCGCTGCAGGTGGGTATAACCCGGCATCACCGCGTCCTGATTGTGATGCGCGGTTTCCACCAGCGCACTCTGCAGCTGGCGATTCGCCGACAGCAGCTCCACAACAGTGTCTTTACACCACAGCTTCAGGTCAGTTGCGACCTGATCGTTACGGCTACGCCCGGTGTGCAGCTTTTTACCCAACTGGCCGACTTTGTCGATCAGTTTGCCTTCCACCCAGCTATGAATATCTTCAGCATCGCTCTCGAGGATCTGCTGCGGATTCAGGCGCACCTCTTCCAGCAGATTGTTCAGCGCCTCTTCGAGTTGCACTTGTTCGTCTGCCGTCAGCACGCCAACGGTAACCAGCGCTTTAGACCAGGCCACAGAGCCGACGATATCCTGTTCGGCCAGGCGGTAGTCGAAGCGCAAAGAGTCGTTGAACTGTTTAAAACGCTGATCCGCTGCCTGTGTAAAACGCCCACCCCAAAGTGCCATAACATGCTTCCTTAAATTCGGTTAGTTCTGTCGGGTCGCGCTGCGCTTACCCGACCTGCAATCATCAATACTCTTTTTTTGCCCGGTAACGCTACGCTTACCGGCACAAAATATTAGGCCAGAATACGTGTACCAATCGGCGTGCCGTTAAACAGCGCGGGCAATTGTTCCGCGTGACGCCACGAGGCAATATCGACCGGGCGACCCAAAGTGCGAGCGGCATCCAGCGCGGCATTCACCTTCACAATCATGCCGTCGGTAATAATGCCCTGGTCGATCAACTGCTCAGCCTTCGCCGCCGTCATCTCGGCAATACGCTGGCCTTTTCCATCCAGAATCCCGCTCACATCGGAGAGCAGAATCAGATCCGCGCCCAGCGTCGCCGCCAGCGCCGTGGCCGCCTGGTCGGCATTCACGTTCATCAGTTGTCCCTCTTCGGTCACTCCGATAGAGCTTACAACCGGCAGGAAACCGCCTTCCAGCAGGGTGTTAATCAGCTTAGGTGAACCCGGCTGCGCCAGTCCAACATGGCCCAGTTCTTCGTCGAGCTGGGTCACATTTACGCTATCACCGTCGCCCAGATACAGACCCACGGAGGCGATATGGTGTTTCTTTGCCCACGCCAGCAGCGTTTTGTTTGCGGTTCCCGCCAGCGCGCCGGTAATGATGTCGATCTGATCGGCTGGCGTCACACGCAGGCCGTTTTTCTTCTTCACCGGCAGATTCAGCCCTTTCATCAGCTCATCCACCACGCAGCCGCCGCCGTGCACAATCACCAGCGGACGTTGGTGTGATTCACGATAGTTCACCAGTGCAGTAAACAGACGCTCCAGCGCTTCTTCGCTGTCCAGCAGTACACCACCGAGTTTGATAATTAATGGATTCATCATCACACCTTAAATAAGAGACTGCGTTTCGGCGTAGCCAAAACGAATGTTTGCGCACTGCACCGCCTGGGCGGCAGCGCCTTTGAGAAGGTTATCTTCTGCAGCCACCACGATCAGGTGCTCGCCCTGAACGGCAAAACCGATATCGCAGAACGGCAGGCCGACCACGTTTTTCAGTGCCGGGACACCTTTGTCATACAGACGCACCAACGGTTTATCGGCATAAGCCTGATTAAAGGCTTCGGCTACCTGATCTTTGGTCACGCCCGGTTTCAGACGGCAGGTGATGGTTTCCAGAATCCCGCGCGGGAAGTTGCCCAGATGCGGGGTGAAAATCACTTCCGCGCCCAGGTGTGTGGTGATTTCCGGGTGATGACGGTGGTTGAACACGCCATACGGCTGCAGGCTCACTTCGCAGAAGCTGTTGGAAATGGCCGCCTTACGCCCGGCACCGCTGACGCCACTGGTGGCGTTGATCACAGGCCACTGATTGAGATCCAGCAGACCTGCGTCGATCAAAGGTTTAAGAGAAAGCTGTGCCGCCGTTGGATAGCATCCCGGAACGGCAATCAAATTGGCTTCTTTCAGCTTATCCGCGCTCCACTCCGCCAGACCATAAACCGCTTTTTTAAGCAGATCCGGATGCTGGTGAGTAAAGCCGTAATATTTTTCATAAAACGCACTGTCTTTAACGCGGAACGCGCCGGAGAGATCGAAAACCACACAGCCGGCCGCCAGGAACTGCGGTGCCAGGTCGTGGCTAACTTCGTGGGCGGTGGCCAAAAACACCACATCCACACCGTCGGTAAACTCGCTGATGTCGGACATCGGCTGCAACGGCAAATCCACGATTCCCTTAAGCTGCGGATGCAAATCAGAAATTAATTTTCCCGCATCATTGCTTTGCGCTGATACGGTCAAAGCGGTTATGGTCATATGAGGATGGCGATTCACGTAGCTCACAAGCTCTGCGCCCGCATAACCGCTAGCGCCCACAATCAGCGTATTCAACATCGGGTTCCTTTACGATCAACGTTAGTGTATTTTTATTCACATTTAGTGCATGAATATTGATACTATCACGACCTAAGGTATGTCAACAATGAAAATGAATTTACCACCCTTTATCGAGATTTACCGCGCCCTGATTGCCACGCCGTCCATCAGTGCGACCGAAGAAGCGCTCGACCAGAGCAATGAGTCTTTAATCAATTTACTGGCTGGCTGGTTTAGCGAACTCGGGTTTAAGGTGGAAGTTCAACCCGTTCCAGGAACCCGCAATAAATTCAACCTGCTCGCCAGTACCGGCGAGGGTGCTGGCGGCCTGCTGCTGGCCGGACATACGGATACCGTTCCCTTTGATGATGGCCGCTGGACGCGCGATCCCTTCACCCTGACCGAGCACGACAACAAGCTCTACGGTCTGGGCACGGCGGATATGAAAGGCTTCTTCGCCTTTATTCTTGATGCCCTGCGTGACGTGGATGTGAAAACCCTGAAAAAGCCGCTCTATATTCTGGCCACCGCCGATGAAGAGACCAGCATGGCGGGTGCGCGCTATTTTTCGGAGAACACCGCCCTGCGCCCGGATTGCGCCATTATCGGTGAACCGACCTCACTGCAACCGATTCGCGCCCACAAAGGCCATATCTCTACCGCCGTGCGCGTGATGGGCCAGTCCGGCCACTCCAGCGATCCCGCTCGTGGCGTCAACGCCATCGAACTGATGCATGATGCGATTGGCCGTATCATGCAGCTGCGCGACTCCCTGAAAGAGCGCTATCACCACGACTCGTTTACCGTACCGTACCCAACGCTGAACCTGGGCAGTCTGCACGGTGGTGACGCCTCCAACCGCATCTGCGCTTGCTGCGAACTGCATATGGATATCCGCCCGCTGCCGGGCATGACCTTAAGCGATCTGGATGGCCTGCTGACGGAAGCACTGGCCCCTGTGAGCGAGCGCTGGCCGGGCCGTCTGACCATTTCCGAGCTGCACCCGCCGATCCCTGGCTACGAATGCCCGCCGGACCACCAGCTGGTGCAGGTGGTCGAAAAACTGCTCGGCGCGCAAACCGATGTGGTGAACTACTGCACCGAAGCGCCGTTTATCCAGACGCTGTGCCCGACACTGGTGCTTGGCCCGGGTTCCATTAATCAGGCTCACCAGCCGGATGAATACCTGGAAACCCGCTTTATTAAGCCGACACGCGAATTAATTACCCAGGTTGTGCATCATTTCTGCTGGCACTGACATTTCTTTTTGAGTGCCCTCTTCCGCCAGGAGAGGGCACCAAAACGCATGATCCTCGTCACATTCTCATAAGCATCTCTTATCTGACGCGAAGCGAATTAAATTTCGTAAATTGCCCACATTTATTCGTTTGCTGAACCGTTTTCGCAGCAATTGACGGCAGGGGGTTTACGTGGCTTTATAAAGGGAGATGACAAATAAATGTCCAAAAGATTTCTGAATGGGCATAAACAAAAATGATGGGGTGACTGGGTTTTTATGAACGAACAATATTCCGCGTTGCGTAGTAATGTCAGTATGCTCGGCAAAGTGCTGGGAGATACCATCAAGGACGCGCTGGGAGAGAACATTCTCGACCGCGTTGAAACCATCCGTAAGCTGTCCAAATCCTCCCGTGCAGGAAATGAAGCGAACCGCCAGGAGCTGCTCACCACCTTGCAGAACCTGTCCAACGACGAGCTGCTGCCCGTCGCGCGCGCGTTCAGCCAGTTCCTGAACCTGGCTAACACCGCCGAGCAATACCACAGTATTTCGCCGAAGGGCGAAGCTGCCAGCAACCCGGAAGTGATTGCCCGCACGCTCAGAAAACTCAAAGACCAGCCCGATCTCAACGAAGAGACCATCAAAAAAGCGGTGGAATCCCTCTCCCTGGAACTGGTGCTCACTGCCCACCCGACCGAGATCACCCGTCGTACGCTTATCCACAAAATGGTGGAAGTGAACAACTGCCTGAAGCAGCTTGATAACAAAGACATTGTCGATTACGAACGCAACCAGCTGATGCGCCGTCTTCGCCAGCTGATTGCCCAGTCCTGGCACACGGATGAAATCCGTAAGTACCGTCCAAGCCCGGTTGATGAAGCCAAATGGGGCTTCGCAGTCGTGGAAAACAGCCTGTGGGAAGGTGTGCCAAACTACCTTCGCGAGCTAAACGAACAGCTCGAAGAGAATCTGGGCTATCGCCTGCCGGTGGATTTTGTGCCGGTGCGCTTCACCTCCTGGATGGGTGGCGACCGCGACGGCAACCCAAACGTCACCGCTGAAATCACCCGCCACGTCCTGCTGTTGAGCCGCTGGAAAGCTACCGACCTGTTCCTGAAAGATATTCAAATCCTGATT
Source organism: Lelliottia sp. 489 (assembly GCF_050435885.1). NCBI lineage: Bacteria > Pseudomonadati > Pseudomonadota > Gammaproteobacteria > Enterobacterales > Enterobacteriaceae > Lelliottia > Lelliottia sp. 489. Next base: position 13,830 of record NZ_JBNDLC010000010.1, read on the forward strand.
TCTGAGCTGTCGATGGTTGAAGCGACGCCAGAGCTGCTGGAACTGGTCGGCGAAGCGGGCGCCAGCGAGCCGTATCGTTACCTGATGAAAAACCTGCGCAGTCAGCTGATGGCGACCCAAGCCTGGCTGGAAGCGCGCCTGAAAGGCCAGCGTCTGCCGAAACCGGCGGGACTGCTCAGCCAAAACGAACAACTGTGGGACCCGCTCTACGCCTGCTATAAATCACTACAGGCATGCGGAATGGGCATCATCGCCAACGGCGAGCTGCTCGATACCCTGCGCCGCGTGAAGTGTTTCGGCGTGCCGCTGGTACGTATCGACGTGCGTCAGGAAAGCACCCGCCACACCGAAGCGCTGGGCGAGCTGACCCGCTATCTCGGCATTGGCGATTACGAAAGCTGGTCTGAAGCCGACAAACAGGCCTTCCTGATCCGCGAGCTGAACTCAAAACGCCCTCTTCTCCCGCGCAGCTGGGAGCCGAGCGAAGAGACCAGCGAAGTGCTCAACACCTGTAAAGCGATCGTTGATGCGCCAAAAGGATCTGTCGCCGCCTATGTGATCTCCATGGCGAAGACTCCATCCGACGTGCTGGCCGTGCATTTGCTGTTAAAAGAAGCCGGTATTAGCTTTGCGCTGCCGGTGGCTCCGCTGTTTGAAACTCTCGACGACCTGAATAACGCCAACGACGTGATGACCCAGTTGCTGAACATCGACTGGTATCGCGGCTTTATTCAGGGCAAACAGATGGTAATGATTGGCTATTCCGACTCTGCAAAAGACGCGGGCGTAATGGCGGCCTCCTGGGCGCAGTACCAGGCGCAGGACGCGCTGATCAAAACCTGCGAAAAAGCGGGTATCGAATTAACGCTGTTCCACGGACGCGGCGGCTCTATCGGTCGCGGCGGCGCACCAGCGCACGCGGCACTGCTTTCGCAGCCGCCGGGCAGCCTGAAAGGCGGCCTGCGTGTCACCGAGCAGGGCGAGATGATCCGCTTTAAATATGGCTTGCCGGAAGTGACCATCAGCAGCCTGTCGCTCTACACCAGCGCGATTCTGGAAGCGAACCTGCTGCCACCACCGGAGCCAAAAGACGCATGGCGTCATATCATGGACGAGCTGTCAGATATCTCCTGCGATCTGTACCGTGGCTATGTGCGTGAAAACAAAGATTTCGTCCCGTACTTCCGCTCAGCAACGCCTGAACAGGAGCTGGGCAAACTGCCGCTCGGTTCACGTCCTGCGAAACGCCGCCCAACCGGTGGCGTAGAGTCTCTGCGCGCCATTCCATGGATCTTCGCCTGGACGCAAAACCGTCTGATGCTGCCTGCCTGGCTGGGCGCCGGTGCGGCGCTGCAAAAAGTGGTCGAGGACGGCAAGCAAAGCGAGCTGGAAACCATGTGCCGCGACTGGCCGTTCTTCTCCACCCGTCTGGGCATGCTGGAGATGGTGTTCTCCAAAGCCGACCTGTGGCTGGCGGAATACTACGATCAGCGCCTGGTCAAACCGGAGCTGTGGGGCCTGGGTAAAGAGCTACGCGAGCTGCTGGAAGGCGACATTAAAGTCGTGCTGGATATCGCCAACGACTCGCATCTGATGGAAGATTTACCCTGGATTGCCGAGTCCATCCAGCTGCGCAACATCTACACTGACCCACTGAACGTATTGCAGGCAGAACTGCTGCACCGTTCCCGTCAGGCAGAAGAAGCTGGCAAAGAGCCAGACCCACGCGTGGAACAAGCGCTGATGGTCACCATCGCGGGCGTCGCTGCGGGCATGCGTAACACGGGCTAATCTCTGTTTTACGCTCATCAGGCCACACCATGTGTGGCCTTTTTTTATGCTTGCAGGTAAGGTTTTCTCTTTGGTCAACACGGAAGGAAATGCCATGCAGCAAGATATCAGCCTGATCCTGGCCGAATTGATTGAAGGCCCGGCATCCCTGCGGAAAGTGCATTTTGCTAACCCCGCGACTCCCGCACCAGAGCTGGCGCTGCAGGTTGATTTCCCACGTCTGGAGATTGTGCTGGAAGGCTCCGTGAAAGACGTATCGACCGGAGTTTTGCAGGCTCAGGATGTCTTATATATCCCGGCAGGCGGCTGGAACTCGCCGCAATGGCAACAACCCGCAACCGCGTTAAGCATTCTGTTTGGCAAACAACAGCTTGGTTTTAGTCTGGTGCAGTGGGATGGCATAGCCCTGCGCAATCTGGCGAAACAGCACGTTGCACGCCGAGGCCCGCGTATTGGCTCATTCCTGCTGCAAACATTGCATGAAATGCAGATGCAGCCACAGGAGCAGCAAACAGCCAGGCTGATTACCTTGAGCCTGCTCAGCCATTGCACCGACCTGCTCGGCAGCCAGATCCAGACCGCTTCACGCAGCCAGGCCCTGTTTGGCGCCATTCGTGACTATATTGATGAGCACTACGCGTCGCCGCTGACCCGTGAATCCGTCGCGAAAGCGTTCTACATCTCACCCAACTATCTTTCGCATCTTTTCCAGAAGACAGGCGCGGTGGGATTTAACGAATATCTGACGCATACCCGGCTCGAACATGCTCGCCGGTTGCTGAAGGGGTATGATTTGAAGGTCAAAGAGATCGCACACAGCTGCGGGTTTATTGACAGTAACTATTTTTGCCGACTGTTCCGCAAAAATACGGAACGCTCGCCGTCTGAGTATCGCCGCCAGTACCACAGCCAGCTCACCGGAAAGTCGGTTAATCCAAAATAAGCTGGGTATGTTGCGGGGCAGACAGCAGTTTACGTACGGCAACCATCACCTTCTGCGGATCGCGTAAGAACGCATTGATGCCGCATTTCACATAGCGACACTGCTCGAATCGCTCCACGCCAGCCAGTTCAATATCCGTAATGAGCAGAACCACTTCCGCCTGACGAATGTCCTCTTCTGTCAGTTCGCATTCAATGCCCAGAGCACCCTGGGTTTCGATTCGAATGTTCCACTTTTCCTGGTGGCAGAGCTTTTCCAGCCGTTCAGCTGCCATGTAAGTATGGGCGACACCGCTTACACAGGCGGTCACTGCGACAATTCGGTGTTCCGCGATAGCGGCCATATTAACCTCCAACGGTTACCAAAAATCCTGCACGCTCGGCCATCTGTCGCACCCGGGCGATATCCTCTTCCGTCGGTACAGCCACCTGGCTCATGGTCCACGCGTGTCCGAGCAGCCGATATTTCGGCTCGCCGTACTGATGGAAGGGCAACAAATGCAGTTGCCGTATTTTTGAGGGTATCAGAAATGCCAGTACGCGATTCATATTCGTCTCACTCAGCGTATAGCCGGGGATGAGCGGCACGCGTGGGATCACGTTGATCCTCTCTTCCACCAGACGCAGCAGATTATCCAGCACCCTCGGTAGATTCATATTTATCACGGTTTTCGCCTGGTCTGAATCCATGATTTTCAGATCAAACAGCACTTCATCGCACTGCTTCGCCAGGGGTAAAAGGCGGGAAAGCGGCGCATCGCCTGCGGTTTCAATGGCGGTATGAACTCCCCACCGACGCAGCCGTTGCAATAGCTGAGTGGCAAAGGGGGCTTGCATTAACACCTCACCGCCGGAGAGCGTCACACCACCGCCGGAGGAGCGAAAGAAGACCTCATCTTTCATCACCTCGCGTTCAAGTTCTTCAAGCGTAACATCGCGACCAATGTGCTCAAACGCACCGGAAGGGCATTCGGCAACATCTCGCAAGCAGGGTGCGCAGTGCAGACATTTGCTCTCCCTGCGCACGGTCTCGATCTTTGGCGAGATGGATTCCGGATTCGCGCACCACGGGCAGGAGTGGGGACAGCCTTTGAAAAAGACCACCGTGCGGATGCCCTGCCCATCATTCAGGGAGTAGCGCTGGATGTTAAAAATACGCGCCTGGTCAGCGCGTGTTTCTATCATTTCACAGCTGATGCGCGGTACGGCGGATAATGTCATCCTGAATCTCCTTCGACAGCTCAACAAAGAAGGCACTGTACCCGGCGACGCGGACCACCAGCCCGGCAAAATCCTGCGGGCGTTGTTGCGCTTCGCGAAGCGTATCCGCATTCACCACGTTGAACTGAACATGCTGTAATTTCAGCTGGGTGAATGCACGCAGGAAATCGGCCAGTTTTTGTAACCCTGCGTCGCCTTCGAGCGTGGCTGGCGTGAATTTCACATTCAGCAGCGTGCCATTAGAGAGCAGATAGTTATCCAGCTTACTCACAGATTTCAGCACCGCCGTCGGGCCCTGCATGTCCTGGCCGAGCATCGGCGACAGGCCGCCGTCCGCCAGCTGCTCACCGGCAAAACGCCCATCCGGCGTGGCTCCAACGACAGCACCGAGCGGCACGTGGGCTGAGACGGTATAAGATCCCGGCGTGAATTGCCCCCCGCGCGGATTACGATACTTTTCGACCTCTTTGCAGTAGTGGCGCAGGAGTTCAGCGCTGATATTGTCGACCTCGTCGATATCATTGCCGTATTTTTCGAAGCGATGGATAAGCCGCGCACGGACCTTTTCCCCCTCGGGCGTCGCGAAGTTCGCTTTGAGTACCGCCAGCAGTTCATCAAAACTTAAGCGCTGCTGCTCAAACACCAGCCCTTTTAAGGCATGAAGCGAATCACTCAGATTGGCGATCCCAATACCCTGTACGCCGGAGAAGTTATACCGTGCCCCGCCTTCGGTGATGTCCTTGCCGTTATCAAGACAGTCGCTGATAAAGGAAGAAAGCAGCGGAACCGGTGCCCAGTCGCGATGGCCAATGTCGCAGATATTGCTGCCTTCGACCATTAACGCAATGTAGTGGTTAATTTTGGTGCGGATATGTTCCAGCAATTCGTCATAACTCAGCGCCGTATTGCCTTCGTTCTCCTGCATCGCAATTTCCATGACCTTCAGCAGGTTAAACATGGCGATATCGTGCAGACCATAGGTTTTACCCGGAATCGATAACTCAACGCAGCCGACAACCGCGTAATCGCGCGCATCTTCCAGCGACACCCCGCGATTCAGGAAAGCGGGCACCACCACCTCGTCATTGAAAATCTGCGGAATACCGGTGCCCAGACGAATAGTTTCCGCCGTTTTGAGCAGGAACGGCCTGTCGATAAACTCATTGACGCGAACGCCCAGGTTCGGCTGCGGTAACTGGATACTCTGATAGGCATCGAGGCAGAGGAATGAGAGCACGTTGACCGCGCTGCGGCCATTTTCCGTCAGACCGCCCAGCAACGCGGTGTAGCCCGTCGGGAATCCGGCAAAATAGCGGGCGCTGCTGGTCGAGCGCAACAGCACCACGTCGTTGCATTTCACCCACAGAGATTCTAATAACTCTTTAAGGAACGCCGCATCTTCGCCCTGGCTCAGTGAGGCCTGATAAAACGGCAGCATGTACTGATCGAAGCGGCCAATAGAGAGCGAACTGGCGTTAGATTCATACTGCAAAATGACGTTCATGTACCAGAACAGCTGACACGCCTGCCAGAAGCTTTTTGGCTTGTATTGGGCGTTGTGGCGCGAGTTTGCAGCGATGGCCAACAGCTCCTGTCGACGCGGTTCATCATAGTGTTCAGCCATCTCTTCCGCCAGCGCCGCATAGCGCAGGATATGGCGCTGCGAGGCTTCAAGCAGCAGCAGCGCGGCCTGGTAAAATGCATTCTGCGGCTCGCGCTGACAGTGCTCATTCATCTCAGCCACCAGAGCACCCAGCCCGTTGTTCAACAGACGCGGGTAATCAATGATGATGTGCCCCTGGCCTTTATCCGTCTGGTTAACGCTGAAAATCTGCGTGCTCACCGCCGCTTTGACCTCTTCCGTCATCTGGCTATTGATGAAATCCTTCATCGACCGCTTTTCCCAGTACGGATAAAGCACGTCGCGGTAGAGGCGTTTGTCTTCTTCGCTGATATTAAAGCGATCCTGCGGGCGAGTGGAGAACTGCTCCAGCTCTTTCAGCAGCCAGTACGGGTCCATTTCGGGCGACATAATCCCGGCGCGCGGTTTCACCGTGCGGTTACCGGCAATCAGTTCATCATCACGAATCGCGATCTCAACGTGGTCGAGAATATACGCCGTCGCTTTTGCCCGACGCAGAATGACCGGTTCGCCTTCCGTCTGCTGATGGCTTTCGGTGTAGAGCAGCGCACGTTCAAGCGAGATTTCACGTGGGCTGGCGAACAATGCGTCTTTCAGGCGCTGAATACGATTCGTCATGATTAAACTCCAGTAACTGAAAACAAGCCCGCCCCGAAGGGCGGGAAGAGGTCAGGCGGTTTGCGCCAGGTGGGCATCAATTTTGTTCATGATGGCTTCTGCGCGTTTGACCGCATCACTGATGTTGACGCGCACAATGGTTTTTCCGGCGAAGCGCTCTTCAAACTTAATGCCGATATCTTTGGTCAGGATGACCATATCCGCTGCGGCAACGTCTTCAGCCGTCAGTTCATTTTCGAGGCCGATAGACCCCTGGGTTTCGACTTTGACTTCCCAGCCTTTGGCTTTAGCGGCGCTTTCCAGCGCTTCGGCGGCCATGTAGGTGTGGGCAACGCCAGACGGACACGCGGTGACTGCAATAATTCGGGCCATATTTTCTTCCTCACTCAGTTAATTTCGAAATCCAGATCCAGGTCGTCTTCCTTCTCTTCGACCTGTTTCGCGTTCTTACGCGCAATGCTTTTCAGTACGTTGACGCTGACCGCCGTGACCACGGCCCCCACGGCAACGGCCGCGATATACCCGAGCTTGCCTTCCACTACGGGCAGCACAATCAGGCCGCCCCACCCGGCATAACATTGCGCGCCAAATACGGCTGCTGTGACTGCACCGCAGGCTGAGCCAAGCATGATGGAAGGAATGACGCGCAGCGGATCGGCAGCGGCAAAAGGTATTGCCCCTTCCGTCACGCCCACGCAGCCCATCACCAGCGCGGCTTTACCCGCTTCGCGCTCTTCTGCGTTGAAATTCTTGCGGTTGATCAGCGTCGCCAGCCCCAGTCCTAATGGCGGTACGCAGATCCCAACCGCCGCGATAGCCACCACGGTATAAACCCCCTGCGCCACGCAAATCAGCATGAACGCGTAGGCCACCTTATTGATAGGACCACCCATGTCGAAGGCCAGCATGAGTCCCATGATGACGGCGAGTACCACGATGCTGCCCTGCTGCATGCCTTGCAGCCACTGCGTTAATCCGGTAGTGAGTGCGCCAACAGGCTCACCGAGGCCCCACATCATGATGCCGGCGGTGATAAAGGTGCCGATGATAGGGATGATGAAAATCGGCATGACCGAGCGAAGCACTTTCGGCACTGGCAGTTTCTTCAGGTAGAAGACGACGATGCCGCCGAGGATCCCGGCGATGATGGCGCCGAAGAACCCTGCGCCGAAGCTGTTACCGACCCATGCTGCGATAGCGCAGGGGGCGAGCGCCGCGCGTTCGGCAATGGAATAACCGATATAGGCCGCCAGGAAAGGCACCATCAGCGTTAAGCCTGCCACGCCAAGATCGAACAGTTTTTTCAGATTGGGATCGGTGGCCGCGTCCGGAACAGCGCCTTTGCCATAGAGCATGACCGAAACGGCCAGCAAAATACCGCCTGCGACGACGAAGGGGATCATGTGCGACACCCCTGTCATCAGATGCTGCCGCGTGTTCTTGAGAATATGCATCAACTCTTTCATGTGTCGCTCCCGGGCTTTCGCTCGCCTATATCCATAAAGATGTTGTGGCAACAATAGGCAATCGGAAAGCGGGCTGACAGTGGACAAAAAGGGCATTTGCTGGATTTTTGTAATACAGAAAGAAAAATGCGATCCGCCTCGAAATTTCCACCCTCCTTCAAAAAGCGCAAAAACAGTGAACCTGTGAGTCAAATCTCACTTTTCGCCGGACATTACATTTGTCCAGCGTTTGGCAGTTTTGTCACATGGCGCGTCTCACCGTCGCGCTCGTATGCTTTCCACTAATAGTGATTTTGGTTTTCAGGAGTGTGCGTATGACCCAGGTTGTAGATTTTGTCTGTGATTTGCCCAATGGCGTACATGCACGCCCGGCAAGTCATGTTGAAACGCTGTGCAATACTTTTACCTCGCAGATTGAGTGGCACAATCTGCGCAGCGATCGGAAAGGCGATGCCAAAAGCGCGCTCGCCCTGATCGGCACCGATACTCTGACGGGTGATGCCTGTCGCCTGGTGATTACCGGTGCAGATGAACAGCATGCCTATCAGCGCCTGGCCCAGTGGCTAAAAGAGGAGTTTCCCCACTGTGACGCTCCCCTCGCCGCCACGATTAGCACCGACCTCGACCCGCTACCGGAATCCCTGACTCGCCTCAACCCGACGCTCTTTCGCGCCCTGCCCGTATGCAGCGGCAGCGATCGCGGCGTGCTTACACTGCTGACTTCGCTGGATCTCAACGCGTTAACGTCACTCCCTGACGACCGAGGCGCGGAGGAAGAACAATCTTCACTGGATAAAGGTCTGACGCTGCTGGTGAAAAGCATTGAGCTGCGCGCGCTGGATAGCGACAGCACCGCAAGCGCCATTCTGGAAGCCCATCGCTCGCTGGCGACGGACACCTCACTGCGTCAGCATCTTCTTGCAGGCGTCAATCAGGGGCTAAGTTGCGCACAGGCGGTTATCGCCACGGCAAATCATTTCTGCGCTGAGTTTTCGCGCTCCAGCAGCAGTTATTTACAGGAGCGCGTACTGGACGTACGCGATGTCTGCTATCAACTCTTACAGCAGATTTACGGCGAGGAGCGCTTTCCGGCACCGGGTCAGCTGACGCAACCGTCCGTCTGTCTGGCAGACGACCTCACGCCGGGCCAGTTCCTGGAGCTGGATAAAACCCTGCTGAAAGGCCTGCTGCTGAAAAGCGGCGGCACCACTTCCCACACGGTGATTCTGGCGCGTTCGTTTAACATCCCAACGCTGGTGGGCGTCGACAGCGATAGCCTGCTGTCATGGCGCGATCAATCGGTGTTTATTGACGGCAATGCCGGTGCCATCGTGGTGAATGCCAGCGAGGCGGTTGCCCGTTATTACCAGCAGGAAAAGGCCGTGCAGGAGCAGCTTCGCGAACAACAGAGCGTCTGGCTCGATCGCGAAGCGAGAACCGCGGATGGTTTGCGCATTGAAATTGCCGCCAACATTGCCCATTCGGCAGAAGCGCAGGCCGCCTTTGGCAATGGCGCTGAGGGAGTTGGCCTGTTCCGCACCGAAATGCTGTACATGGATCGCGCCTGCGCGCCCTGTGAAAACGAGCTGTACAACATTTTTTGTCAGGCTCTGGAAAGTGCAAACGGGCGGAGCATCATTGTGCGCACCATGGATATCGGCGGTGATAAACCCGTTGAGTATCTTAATATCCCGGCGGAGAACAACCCGTTCCTCGGCTATCGCGCCGTCCGTATTTACGAAGAATATTCCGCGCTGTTTACCACTCAGCTCAGGGCGATCCTTCGCGCGTCTGCGCATGGCAGCCTGAAGATCATGATCCCGATGATCTCCTCGATGGAAGAGATCCTGTGGGTGAAGGAAAAACTTGCTGAAGCCAAACAGCAGCTACGTGCCGAACATATTCCGTTTGAGGAGAAAATCCCCCTCGGCATCATGCTGGAAGTGCCGTCAGTGATGTTCATCATCAACCAGTGCTGCGAAGAGATTGATTTCTTTAGTATTGGCAGTAATGACCTGACGCAGTACCTGCTGGCGGTCGACAGGGATAACGCCAAAGTGACCCGCCATTACAACAGCCTGAATCCGGCATTTCTGCGGGCGCTCGATTTCGCCGTGCAGGCCGTGCATCGTCAGGGGAAATGGATTGGTCTTTGCGGTGAACTCGGGGCAAAAGGCTCTGTGCTGCCACTGCTGGTCGGGCTGGGGCTGGATGAACTTAGCATGGGCTCGCCGTCGATTCCGGCGACCAAAGCGCGTCTGGCACAGCTGGACAGCCGCGCGTGTCGTCAGTTACTCAATCAGGCGATGGCATGCCGCACGTCTCTTGAAGTGGAGCATCTGTTAGCGCAGTTCCGTATGAATCAGCAGGACACCCCGCTGGTCACGCCGCGCTGTATTTCTCTTGATAACGACTGGGTTAGCAAAGAAGAGGTCATGAAGGGCATGACCGACAAGCTACTGCTGGCCGGGCGTTGCCGCTATCCGCGCAAGCTGGAAGCCGATTTATGGGCGCGGGAAGCCGTTTTCTCGACCGGTCTTGGTTTCAGCTTTGCCATTCCGCACAGCAAATCTGAGCACATTGAGCAATCCACCATCAGCGTCGCGCGGCTGAAAGCCCCCGTCCACTGGGGCGATGAAGAGGCGCAGTTCATCATTATGCTGACCCTCAACAAACACGCCGCGGGCGATCAGCACATGCGTATTTTCTCGCGTCTGGCGCGCCGCATCATGCACGAAGATTTCCGCAACGCGCTGGTTAATGCCAGCTCCGAAGAGGCCATCGCGGTCCTCCTGCAACGTGAATTAGAACTGTAAACAGAGGAAGAGTCATGGAACTGTATCTTGATACCGCCAACGTGGCGGAAGTTGAACGTCTGGCCCGTATTTTTCCGATTGCTGGCGTGACCACCAATCCCAGCATTGTCGCCGCCAGCCGCGAGTCTCTCTGGGAAGTGCTGCCGCGCCTGCAAAAAGCCATCGGGCCGGAGGGCACCCTGTTTGCACAAACGATGGGCCGTGATGCCGAAACCATGGTGGCCGAAGCCAAACGTCTGAGCAACGTACTGCCGGATATCGTGGTCAAAATCCCTGTCACCGCGGAAGGGCTGGTCGCAATCAAAGCGTTGAAAAAAGAAGGTATTACGACTCTCGGCACCGCCGTTTACAGCGCGGCGCAGGGTTTATTGGCCGCGCTGGCTGGAGCGAAATATGTCGCGCCATACGTTAACCGCGTCGATGCCCAGGGCGGCGACGGGATTCGCATGGTGCAGGAGCTGCAGTCCCTGCTGGAACTGCATGTCCCCGACAGCAAAGTGCTGGCCGCCAGCTTCAAAACGCCGCGTCAGGCTCTCGACTGCCTGCTCGCCGGATGTGAGGCGATCACACTTCCTTTAGATGTAGCGCAACAAATGCTCGGCACGCCAGCGGTAGAGTCAGCAATAGAGAAGTTCGAGCACGACTGGAAAAACGCGTTTGGTAACCTCAATCTCTAAAGGAGAAACGTTATGGACCGTATCATTCAATCACCGGGAAAATACATTCAGGGCGCGGATGTTCTCACCCGCCTTGGTGACTACCTGAAACCGCTGGCCGCGCGCTGGCTGGTTGTCGGTGATAAATTCGTTCTCGGCTTTGCCGAAGTGACGCTGCGTCAAAGCTTCAAAAATGCTGAACTGCATGTCGAAATCGCCCCGTTTGGCGGCGAATGCTCCCAGACGGAAATCGATCGTCTGCGCAAGCTGGCAAAAAGCGCCGATTGCCAGGCCGTTTTAGGTATTGGCGGCGGGAAGACGCTGGATACGGCCAAAGCGCTCGCCCACTTTATGGATGTGCCGGTCGCTATCGCGCCGACCATTGCCTCAACGGATGCACCGTGCAGCGCCCTTTCAGTCATCTACACCGACAGCGGCGAGTTCGATCGTTACCTGATGCTGCCGCACAATCCGAATATGGTTATCGTCGACACCAAAGTCGTGGCCGGTGCGCCAGCCCGCCTGTTAGCGGCAGGGATCGGCGATGCGCTGGCAACCTGGTTCGAAGCACGCGCCTGCTCCCGCAGCGGCGCCACCACTATGGCGGGCGGGAAATGTACCCAGGCCGCACTGGCTCTGGCCGAGCTGTGCTACAACACGCTTATTCAGGAAGGCGAAAAAGCGATGCTCGCCGCCGAACAGCATGTCGTGACACCCGCCCTTGAGCGCGTGATCGAAGCCAACACCTATCTGAGCGGCGTGGGCTTTGAGAGCGGCGGATTAGCCGCAGCACATGCGATCCACAACAGTCTGACGGCCATCCCTGATGCGCACCACTATTACCACGGTGAAAAAGTCGCGTTTGGCACCCTCACCCAGCTGGTGCTGGAAAATGCCTCGGTTGAGGAGATCGAAACGGTGGCCGCGCTGTGCCATAGCGTCGGATTGCCGATCACGCTGGCACAGCTGGATATCAAAGAGGATATTCCGGGCAAAATGCGTCTGGTGGCAGAAGCGTCATGCGCAGAAGGCGAGACGATTCACAATATGCCTGGCGGTGTAACGCCGGATCAGGTGTACGCTGCACTGCTGGTTGCCGATCAGTACGGGCAGCGTTTTTTACATGAGTGGGAGTAATTCCTGTCGCCGGATGGCACTGCGCTAACCCGGCCTACTAATTGCTTAGGAGCACACAAGCGCAGCCGCCGCAGAATAAAAAAAATCCCCGCCAGAGCGGGGATTTTCATCTGTACTCAATTACAGCAGGTCGAAACGGTCCAGATTCATCACTTTCACCCAGGCGGCGACAAAGTCCTTCACGAACTTCTCACCGGCATCCTGGCTGGCATACACTTCTGCCAGTGCACGCAGAACCGCGTTGGAACCGAACACCAGATCGGCACGCGTTGCGGTGTATTTCACCTCTCCGCTTTGACGATCGCTGCCAGCGAACAGCTCATTTGAGTCATCGGTGGCTTTCCATTGAGTGTTCATATCCAGCAGATTGACGAAGAAATCGTTGCTGAGCACACCAACGCGATCGGTGAAGACGCCGTTCTGGCTGCCGTCAAAGTTGGCCCCCAGAACACGCATCCCACCCACCAGCGCAGTCATTTCTGGCGCAGTGAGCGTCAGCTGCTGGGCTTTGTCGATCAGCAGAGATTCTGTCGTCGCGCTGTCCTGCTGAGCGCGATAGTTACGGAAACCATCGGCAACCGGCTTGAGCAGCTCAAACATTTCGATATCCGTCTGATCCTGACGCGCATCCACGCGGCCCGGCGTGAACGGTACGGTGATGTAAACACCTGCCGCTTTCGCAGCCTGTTCAACACCCACCACACCGGCCAGCACGATGATGTCGGCCAGCGACGCTTTATGGGCAGACTTATAGATGCCCTCGAGGGTTGGTAACGCGCGCGCTGCAGCGGCGTTAACATCCCAGTCGCGCTGCGGTGCCAGCGCCAGACGCGCCCCGTTGGCACCTCCGCGTTTATCGCCACCACGGAAGGTGGAAGCCGACGCCCAGGCAACCGACACCAGTTCGCTAACGGACAGCCCGGAAGCTGCAATTTCTGCTTTCAGGCTTTCAATGTCCGCAGCCGTCGGCTGGAAGAATGCCTGCGGCAGCGGGTCCTGCCAGATGAGATCTTCTTTCGGGACTTCCGGACCGATGTACCGCGCTTTTGGCCCCATATCACGGTGCGTCAGTTTGAACCACGCGCGGGCAAAGGCTTCGTTGAACGCCTGCGGATCGTTGAGGAAACGACGAGAAATCTTCTCGAATTCCGGGTCCATACGCAGGGTCAGGTCGGTGACCAGCATGGTTGGCTTACGTTTTTTCGACGGGTCGAACGGATCAGGAATCATCTCTGGTGCGTCGACAGCTTCGAATTGAATTGCGCCTGCCGGACTGCGCGTCTGCACCCATTCGAATTTGAACAGGTTCTCGAAGAAGTAGTTGCTCCACTGAGTTGGGGTTTGCGTCCAGACCACTTCCAGACCGGAAGTGATAGCGTCTGCGCCCACACCGCTGCCGTGGGTGCTCGCCCAGCCTAAACCTTGGGCTTCAATCGGTGCGGCTTCTGGATCAACGCCAACATGCGTCGCTTCTGCGGCGCCGTGGGTTTTACCCAGCGTGTGACCGCCCGCGATCAGGGCCACGGTCTCTTCGTCGTTCATACCCATATTGCCGAAGGTGGCGCGAATAGCCGCCGCCGCAGACAGCGGTTCACCGCTGGCATTTGGCCCTTCCGGGTTGACGTAAATCAGCCCCATTTCAGTCGCGGCTAACGGACGTTTCGCCAGCGCTTCCGGATCACGATGAGCCAACCAGGTTTTTTCATCACCCCAGTTCACATCCAGATCCGGTTCCCAGACATCTTCACGCCCGGCACCAAAACCAAAGGTACGGAAGCCGGAGTTTTCCAGCGCCACGTTACCGGCCAGGATAAACAGGTCGGCCCAGGAGATTTTCTGTCCGTATTTTTGCTTAATCGGCCATAACAAACGGCGCGCTTTATCAAGGCTGACGTTGTCCGGCCAGGAGTTTAAAGGTGCAAAACGCTGTTGACCGCGCCCTGCACCGCCGCGACCGTCAACGGAACGGTAGGTGCCTGCGCCATGCCATGCCATACGAATAAACAGGCCCGCGTAGCTGCCCCAGTCGGCAGGCCACCACGGTTGAGAATCGGTCAGAAGGGCTTTGAGATCGCCTTTGAGGGCGGAGTAATCAAGTTTGCTGAATTCTTTGCGGTAGTCGAAGTCTTCACCCAGCGGGTTAGAACGGTTGGAATGTTGATTCAAAAGATCGACGCGAAGTTGCTTGGGCCACCAGTCGCGGCTGTTCGTGCCAGCGCCCGCGCTTTGGTCAGGCCCGCCTTTATGAAAAGGGCACTGTCCGGTTGATAACGTGTTATGGGTATCGTCTGTGCTCATCTCTCATGCTCCCTCTACAGTATTTAGCTTAAAGATATACACCTCTGCTTAGAAGGTATAGTTGAGATAACGCACGGATTCGATAGTTATTTCCGTTTAATTGACCATAGAAATTATCTGCCTATTGTGTGCAGGGGCGGTGGCGTTGATATGACGGGGAAAGCGGAGGGAGAAGAAAACAAAAAACCCTCCGAAGAGGGTTTGTCGCTTACAGACCTGGGCGAACGCCGAGAGTGTGACAGATGGCGTAACTCATTTCGGCGCGATTCAGGGTGTAGAAATGGAAGTCTTTGACCCCTTCACGGCTTAAAATCTTCACCATGTCCATCGCGATATTGGCACCGACCAGCTTGCGCGTTTCGGCATCATCGTCCAGCCCTTCGTACATTTTTGACATCCACAGCGGGATGCGCACGTTGGTCATGTCGGCGAATTTCTTCGCCTGCTTGAAGTTGGACACCGGCAGGATACCTGGAATGATCTCAACATCAATGCCCGCCGTGATGCAGCGGTCGCGGAAACGCAGATAACTTTCCACGTCGAAGAAGAACTGTGTGATCGCACGGTTTGCACCGGCATCCACTTTGCGTTTCAGGTTGAGCAGATCGGCCTGCGCGCTTTTCGCTTCCGGATGCACTTCCGGATACGCCGCCACAGAGATATCAAAATCACCGACCTCTTTCAGTAACGCCACCAGGTCGGTTGCGTACATGTCCGGTTTACCGCTGCCCGGTGGCAGGTCGCCGCGCAGGGCGACGATATGGCGAATGCCGTTGTCCCAGTAGTCCTGGGCGATAGTGCGCAGTTCTTCACGGGTCGCGTCGATACAGGTCAGATGCGGTGCTGCTTCCAGACCGGTGCGATCCTTAATGCCTTTAATAATGCTGTGCGTACGGTCGCGCTCACCGGAGTTGGCACCGTAAGTCACAGAGACGAACTTCGGTTTCAGGCTGCTCAGGCGATCGATAGAGCTCCACAGGGTTTGCTCCATTTCACTGGTGCGCGGCGGAAAGAATTCAAAAGAGACGTTAATCTGGCCCTGCACTTCAGCCAGGCTCTGATTCAGGGCTTCCCGCTGGTTGGCGTGAAAAAAGCTCATACCTTACCTCATCAATCGCGTGATAATTATTGCTGTCTATGAACATCTATCCATTTAGACGTCTGGATGTAAAAATGACGGAAAAGCGGGATGACGTCAACAGAAATCATCGGCATTAACGGTGAGGAATGTTCAGGAAAGATGAAGAACGTTCATGATGGCGGGGAGAAGTGCAGGGTGAGTGCGGTCTGGCGCCCTCACCCTTGCCCTCTCCCGAAAGGGAGAGGGAATCAAAAAGACTACAGCAGCTGCGCCAGGCGATTAATGTCTGACTGAATCGCCCCGGCGGTGACGTCGCGCCCCGCGCCTGGCCCACGAATCACCAGCGGGTTATCACGGTACCAGCGGCTTTCAATGGCGAAGACGTTATCGCACGGCAGCAACGCCGCCAGAGGATGCTCAGGGCGAACGGCCTCAACACCCACGCGGGCTTTGCCGTTGGCGTCAAAACGGGCCACATAGCGCAGAACCAGCCCCATTTCGCGTGCCGCTTCCAGGCGTGACACCATCTGTTCGTTCAGCTCCTCACCGTTCTCGAAGAAGTGATCGACTGACCCCTCTTCGCAACCGGCCGGAACCAGCGACTCCACACGCACCTGGCCTGGCTCAATGTCGTAACCCGCTTCACGCGCCAGAATGACCAGCTTGCGCATCACGTCTTTTCCGGCGAGATCCACGCGCGGGTCCGGCTCCGTCAGCCCCTGCTGCCACGCCTGGTCCACCAGGTCCGTAAACGGAACGGTGCCGTCAAACTGCAGGAACAACCAGGAGAGGGTACCGGAGAAGATCCCGCTGATTGCCAGAATGCTGTCGCCGCTGTCGATCAGGTCGCGCACGGTGTGGTTCACCGGCAGACCGGCACCCACGGTGGCGTTATACAGCCAGTGACGACCGGTTTTCTCAAACGCGTCGTGGATTTGGCGGTATTTATCGGTGCTGCTTGCGCCGGCCAGTTTGTTCGCGCTGATGACGTGGAAACCGTGGCTGGCAAAATCGAGGTACTGATCGGCCAGCTGCTCGCTGGCAGTGACGTCCAGCACGACCAGATCGTCGTACGGGTGCGCGCGCATCCACAGGAACAGGGACTCTTCGTCCTGCTCGACCGCTTCATCGTTGAAAAATGCGAGCGCGCGGCTGGCGTCCAGCCCGTCGTAGTTCAGCAGGCTGCGGCGGCTGTCCACCACGCCTGCCAATACAAATTCAAAACCGGTGCGTGCAGAGAGCGTCGTTTGCTCGCGGGCAAACAGCTCCAGCCAGCGGGAACCGATATTCCCCTTACCGAACAACACCAGGCCGATACGTTTTTCCGCGCGGAACAGGGTGGTGTGCAGCCCCTGAATCAGGCTCTCGGTTGGGCCTTTACGCAGCACGGCGACCAGGCTGATGCCCTCTTCCGACTGCCAGGTGAACTCCACCGGCTGGCCTTTCAGCTGTTGCCAGAAACGGTGGCAATGGAGCGGGTTACGGGTGACACCCGCGCCGACCATCGCGACCAGCGCCAGCCCCTGACGCAGGCGAAGTTCGCCCGGCAATCCGGCTTCATCAAGAATTTTCAGCGCGCTGTCGGCCACTTCGGCGGTGTAGCAGAACTGCAGCAGCTGGCGGTCGTTGTGCACGCCAACGGCCAGAGGGCGCACCTGGGCGCGCTTGAGGATCAGGTCGATATCTTTGTGCGCCAGTTTGAAATCTTGTCCGGCAGGCACCTGGAATTCGATCAGGCAAATATCATCGTGACTGGTCACGATGCGCGCGCCTGTGCCCGAGGCCAGTACGCGTTCGATGCGGGTCGAACCTTTATCTGGGGTGTAGCTACAGCGCAGCTGCAGGTCGATATCGCTGCCCGAAACAGGCTGTAAGGTACGGGCGTGCAGCACCGGTGCTGCCAGACGCGCCAGCTCGCTCGCTTCGTCCAGACGCAGCAGCGGCAGCAGACAGGCATCTTTTACTTTGCGCGGATCGGCGCTATACACCCCGGCCACATCGCTCCAGATAGTGACGCGAGACGCCCCCGCCAGCGCACCGATTTGCGTTGCCGAGTAGTCCGAGCCGTTACGGCCCAGCAGCACGGTTTCGCCCGCGTTGCTGCGGCTGATAAAGCCCGTCACGACGATGCGTTTGCCCGGATGCTGCACCAGCAGCTGTTGCAGCAGAGGATAAGAGAGGCCCTCGTCGACCTGCGGTTGCGCCGCACGCTCAGCGCGCAGGAAATCGCGCGCGTCCAGCCACGCGGCCTCCAGCCCTTGCTGCTCCAGGACTGCCGCCATCAGGCGCGCAGACCAGACTTCACCGTGGCCGACCACTTCAGCGTAAACCGCTTCGGTCACGCCGCTGTCCAGCAATCCGGCCAGACGCTCCAGATCGTGAACAAAAGCGCTGATGAGGCTGTCTGCCGCGTCCGCAGGCAGCAGGCCAGCGATCAGATCGCTCTGATAGCGGCGTAACGTTTGTTGAACCTGATGCGCAGAAAGGCGATCGGTCTGGCTTAATTTCAGCCAGCTAATCAACTGGTTGGTAGTGCTGCCTGCCGCCGAGACAACCATCATGTCGCCCGGCATCGAATACTCCGCCATGATCCCTGCGACACGCAGGTAACATTTCACATCAGCAAGACTACTACCACCAAACTTGTGCAGCTGGCGACCCTTCGCCCCTGCCTGCGCTATCACACTCATGATTACCCCTTGGCTGCGACCCGGAAGGCATTTTCCAGATCGGCAATTAAATCTTCACAGTCTTCAATACCGGTTGAGATGCGTAACAGCGTCTCGGAAATTCCGGCGGCGGCACGCGCCTCGGGCGCCATGCCTGCGTGCGTCATTGTCGCGGCGTGGGAGATCAAGCTTTCGACTCCCCCTAAGGATTCCGCCAGCGTAAATAGTGACAACCCGCTCAGGAAGCGACGCAGCGTTTGCTCATCGCCATCCAGTTCAAAACTTAACATCGCGCCAAAACCTTTCTGCTGACGCGCGGCAATCTCGTGGCCCTGATTTTCCGGCAGCGACGGGTGATATAACTTTTTCACCAGCGGCTGGTTTTTCAGGAACTCGACAATCGCCTGGGCATTACGCTGTGCCACTTCCATGCGCGGCGACAGTGTACGCAGACCGCGCAGCAGCAGATAGCTGTCGAACGCGCTGCCGGTGACGCCAATGTTATTGGCCCACCATGCCAGTTCAGTGACAACCTCCGGATCTTTTGCAATCACCACCCCGGCGACCACGTCCGAGTGGCCGTTCAAATATTTGGTGCATGAATGCAATACCAGATCCGCACCCAGCGAAAGTGGGTTCTGAAGCGCCGGACTGAGGAACGTATTATCCACTACACTTATCGCTCCCGCATCCCTTGCGAGCTGACAAATTTTCGCAATATCGACAACGCGCAGTAATGGATTGCTTGGACTTTCCACCAGAACCAGCTTTGGCTTTTGGGCCAGCGCCTGTTGTAGCGCTTTTTCGTCATTCTGATCGACGAATAAAACGCGGTAACAGCCGCGTTTTTCCAGGCTGTCGAACAGACGGTAGCTGCCGCCGTAACAGTCGTGCGGAGCCACCAGCAGATCGCCAGGTTTCAGGAACACGGTCGTTACCAGGTGAATGGCTGACATACCGGTATTGGTCAATACCGCGCCAGCACCGCCTTCCAGCTCCGCCAGCGCGCGCTGGGTCACGTCACGCGTAGGGTTGCCACGACGCGAGTAGTCATGCGCACGGGGTTCATTAAATCCGGTGAAATTGTAAGTACTGGAAAGATGAATCGGCGGGACAACGCAGCCGTACTGCTCGTCATCATTTAATCCGCTACGCACTGCGATAGTGGCCTGTTTACGCGTCATGGTGAAGGCTTCCTGGCGAAAGAGGTGAAAAGTCAGGCACCAGAGTAAACACTGAAACTATAGACGTCAATACATCTGGACATCTAAACTTCTTTGCGTATAGATTGAGCAATGCGAGAATAGCCGTTAAAATTACATGCTTTAGGACACGCCGCCGACGCAATATCCGTGTCACGGTATCGTCCTTACGGTAAACTACGCGAGATTACGGTTAAAAGCCTTATCAAAGGTAAGGTTTTAGCCTTTATTAATGACAAAGAGGATTAAAGGTCTCATGGCTGAATGGAGCGGCGAATATATCAGCCCATACGCTGAGCACGGTAAGAAGAGTGAACAAGTAAAGAAAATTACGGTTTCCATTCCTCTGAAGGTGTTGAAGATCCTCACCGATGAACGCACGCGTCGTCAGGTGAACAACCTGCGTCACGCGACCAACAGCGAACTGCTGTGCGAAGCATTTCTGCATGCGTTTACTGGTCAGCCGTTGCCGAACGATGAAGACCTGCGCAAAGAGCGTAGCGATGAAATCCCGGAAGCGGCGAAAGTGATCATGCGTGAACTGGGTATCGACCCGGATACGTGGGAATACTAACTGCGGTGTGATCCCGCTGAGGTGACTCAGCGGGATGGTTTCTTAGAAGTTGTAGCCCAGGCCGACACGCAGACGCGTCTGGCGATCGTCGCTGGTGGCCGTGTTATAGCCTGAAGAGACGTTGCCCACTTCGATAAACGGGATCCATGAGTCGATGTTATAAGCCACGCGGAAGTTATATTCGTAATCTTCTTTTTTATTGTTATACAGATCTTCGTTGTCGGCGAACTTATAAATTCCGTTCAGCTCGAACATCCAGTTATCAATATTATAACCCAGCCACATTTCCGGGCGATAAACCATACGGTCATCTTTACCATCCGCGTTACGGCGAGTGTATTCTGTACGATAGCGGAAAGCCGTCCACCAGCTGTCATTAATATTATATTGCACGCGCAGATAAGGCTTATAAATGGTCATGTCGTCACCCATTTCTACAGCGACGCCCGGTTGCCAGATAAAATTTTGCCAGGTGAACTGATAGCTGGCGGTATATTCGTTGCTGTTACTTTCCATATTATTAAGCGCGTCGTTAGACTGCTTCTCATCGGAGCGAGATACCGCCTCCACAGCCACGCCAAACCCAGTGCCAAAGCGATGTGACATGTACACACGGTCGTAGTTACGCCCGTCGTCATAATACTCGTGTCGGTAATCAACGTATCCCGCTTGCGCTGCACAAGATAATAATGGCAGCACAAATAACAGTTGCTTCATTTTCATAACAGTTCCCTCGAAGTAAACGCGCCCTGAAAGCCATTGCAGATGAAATGGCAAATAAGAATTTATGTCGAGCGAAGTGTAATTTTACGCAATGAGGGAAACCTTTTATTTTTTGACACACAAAGAAAAACAATGGCAAAGAATTAAAGAATACGAAGATGCAGTTCACTAACCGTCAAAGAATACACCAGACGAATATATTAAATACAACAATACCTGGTTATTTATTTTTAAGAGAAATATTAAATGAGGATTTATTCAGGAGGGATATTACAGGCACAAAAAAAGCGCCTTTCGGCGCTTTTTTTTCGGGTAGCTTATTTAGCGCCCGGGATGCTGAAACGCTTGTTGAAGCGGTCAACACGGCCACCGGTTGCAACATCACGCTGCTTACCAGTGTAGAACGGGTGGCATTGACCACAAACGTCCAGGTTCAGATCGTGACCCACTGTAGAGCGGATTTTGATCGCGTTACCGCAAGAGCAGTTTGCAGTAATAAAATCGTATTTCGGGTGAATATCTTTTTTCATGGGGAGAACCTCAGTTAAGGCCGCGTCGCTCTTCCAGCCCTAACGCCAGACACCACGCGATGTTAATAATTGCCCGTAGCCTTCCTCGCCGCTTCTGCGTTAGCTGCAATCCAGCAGCGCGAAATCTTCGGGTAATAGCTATTTTGATGCGGATAAACCTACACCAAAGGCGGCGAATCATACAGAATTCAACCAGCGTATGCAAACTGATCCGCACGCCTACAGCAACTAATGTGTATACTAACGCGCCACTTTTCAAGTCAGGAAGATTCGATGCCCGTCGCTCACGTTGCCCTGCCCGTTCCGCTTCCCCGCACCTTTGACTATCTGCTGCCCGACAGCATGAGCGTCAAAGCGGGCTGTCGCGTGAGCGTGCCCTTTGGTAAGCAGCAGCGCGTCGGGATCGTAGTATCAGTAAGCGATAAAAGCGAGCTGCCCCTTAATGAACTGAAAGCCGTGGTCGAAGTTCTGGACGACGAGCCGGTTTACTCGTCCAGTGTCTGGCGGCTGCTGCTGTGGGCCGCAGATTATTATCATCACCCGATTGGCGACGTGCTGTTCCACGCCCTGCCGATTCTGCTGCGTCAGGGCAAAAGCGCCAGCCATGCGCCGATGTGGTACTGGTTTGCCACCGAGCAGGGCCAGGCCGTGGATATCAACAGCCTCAAGCGCTCTCCTAAACAGCAGCAGGCGCTTGCCGCGCTGCGTCAGGGAAGGATTTGGCGTCATCAGGTGACTGACCTGGATTTTAACGACGCGGCGCTGCAAGGGTTACGCAAGAAGGGTCTGTGTGAGCTGGCCAGCGAATCCCCGGCGCTGGTGGACTGGCGCAACGGGTTCTCCGTGGCGGGCGACCGCCTGCGTCTTAACACCGAGCAGGCCACCGCCGTAGGGGCCATTCATAGCGCCTCCGACCGTTTCTCTGCCTGGTTACTCGCGGGCGTCACCGGGTCCGGTAAGACTGAAGTCTATCTGAGTATTCTCGAAAACGTGCTCGCTCAGGGCAAACAGGCGCTGGTGATGGTGCCGGAAATCGGCCTCACGCCACAAACTATCGCCCGTTTTCGCGAACGCTTTAACGCCCCGGTGGAGGTGCTGCACTCTGGTTTAAACGACACCGAGCGCCTCAGCGCCTGGCTCAAAGCCAAAAACGGTGAAGCCGCCATTGTGATTGGCACCCGTTCATCGCTCTTTACACCCTTTAAAAATCTTGGCGTTATCGTGATCGACGAAGAGCACGACAGCTCCTATAAGCAGCAGGAAGGCTGGCGTTATCACGCTCGCGACCTGGCGGTGTATCGGGCGCACAGCGAGCAGATTCCGATTATTCTTGGCTCAGCAACGCCTGCGCTGGAAACGCTGCATAACGTGCGTCAGCGCAAATATCACATGCTGCGTCTGACGCGCCGCGCGGGAAATGCACGCCCGGCGACGCAGCACGTGCTGGATCTGAAAGGTCAGCCGGTGCAGGCGGGGCTGGCTCCCGCGCTCATCAGCCGTATGCGTCAGCACTTACAGGCCGACAATCAGGTGATTCTGTTCCTGAACCGCCGCGGGTTCGCGCCGACGCTGCTGTGCCACGACTGCGGCTGGATTGCCGAGTGCCCGCGCTGCGATCACTACTACACCCTGCACCAGGCGCAGCATCATCTGCGCTGCCACCATTGTGACAGCCAGCGCCCGGTGCCGCGCCAGTGCCCGTCGTGCGGCTCCACGCATATGGTGCCTGTGGGTCTGGGTACCGAGCAGCTCGAACAGGCGCTCGCGCCATTCTTCCCCGGCGTACCGCTGTCGCGTATCGATCGCGATACCACCAGCCGTAAAGGGGCGCTGGAACAACAGCTGGCCGAAGTGCATCGCGGCGGCGCGCGTATTCTGATTGGTACGCAGATGCTGGCCAAAGGCCACCACTTCCCGGACGTGACGCTGGTAGCATTGCTGGACGTCGATGGCGCACTGTTCTCCGCCGATTTCCGTTCCGCCGAGCGCTTTGCCCAGCTCTATACCCAGGTTGCAGGCCGCGCCGGACGTGCCGGAAAGCAGGGCGAAGTGGTGCTGCAAACCCATCATCCTGAACATCCGCTGCTGCAAACCTTGCTGCATAAAGGCTACGACGCGTTTGCCGAGCAGGCGCTGGCCGAGCGTCAGACGCTGCAGCTGCCTCCGTGGACCAGTCATGTGATTATCCGCGCCGAAGATCATAACAATCAGCAGGCCCCACTTTTCCTGCAGCAGCTTCGCAATCTGCTGCAGGCCAGCCCGCTGGTGGACAATCAGCTGTGGATATTAGGCCCGGTCCCGGCGCTGGCCCCTAAACGCGGTGGCCGCTATCGCTGGCAGATTCTGCTCCAGCACCCGTCGCGTGTACGTCTGCAACACGTCATCAGCGGCACGCTGGCGCTGATCAATACCCTGCCCGAGGCGCGCAAAGTGAAGTGGGTTCTCGACGTCGATCCGATTGAAGGTTAACGATTGCTGCGAGAGTGATCGAAAAATTTAACGCACCTCACACTTTTTATGAAAATTCTGTAACCGCTTCCACAAACTATCTGTAAAAATGGATGCGTCAGAAGTTCGGTGGTCCTGCGAGGAGAAGACGTTGAAGTCCAGGAAAGAGGTTGCTTCGGCGACCATGAAAGACGTTGCCCAGAGAGCCAAAGTATCCACGGCAACGGTGTCCCGCGCATTAATGAACCCGGATAAAGTCTCTCAGGCGACGCGCAATCGCGTCGAGCAGGCGGCGCTGGAAGTGGGCTATTTGCCGCAAGCCATGGGGCGTAATGTAAAGCGTAACGAATCGCGTACAATTCTGGTTATCGTGCCGGATATTTGCGATCCCTTCTTCAGCGAAATTATCCGTGGCATTGAAGTGACCGCTGCGGAACAAGGCTATCTGGTGTTGATCGGCGATTGTGCCCACCAGAATCAGCAAGAAAAAACCTTTATTGACCTGATTATCACCAAGCAGATCGACGGCATGCTGCTTCTCGGCTCCCGCCTGCCGTTTGATGCCAGTATCGAAGAGCAGCGCAATCTGCCGCCGATGGTAATGGCGAACGAGTTCGCGCCAGAACTGGAGCTGCCGACCGTCCACATCGATAACCTCACCGCCGCCTTTAACGCCGTGAATTATCTTCAGGAACTGGGACATAAGCGCATTGGCTGTATCGCCGGGCCGGAAGAGATGCCGCTGTGCCACTATCGTCTGCAGGGTTACGTTCAGGCGCTGCGTCGCGCGGGTGTGACGGTCGATCCACATTACATCGCCCGTGGCGATTTTACCCTCGAAGCCGGTGGCCTCGCGCTGGAAAAATTACTCGCGCAACCAGAGCCGCCAACCGCCGTGTTCTGTCACAGCGATGTGATGGCGCTGGGCGCATTGTCCTACGCCAAACGTCGCGGGCTGCGGGTGCCAAAAGACTTGTCGATCATTGGCTTCGATAACATTTCGCTCTCCGAGTTTTGCGATCCGCCGCTCTCGACGGTCGCACAGCCGCGCTACGACATTGGCCGCGAAGCGATGCTCTTGCTTCTCGATCAGCTGCACGGTCAAACGGTCAGCAGCGGCTCGCGTTTACTCGATTGCGAGCTGATCATTCGAGGCTCCACACAGGCGCTTACTTAAAGTAAATGTCTTTCAGACTCCCTTATCTGGTCAAAGGCCCGCCGCTTAAGTAACATGGCGGGCTGACGAACGAATAAATACAGCGAAACGATAGTGGCACAACGAGATTATGTACGTCGCGGCCAGCCGGCACCTTCGCGACGCAAAAAGAGCACCTCACGGAGCAAGCAGCGTAGCCTGCCCTCTGTCTCGCCAGCAATGGTCGCGATTGCTGCCGCCGTTCTGGTGGCCTTCATCGGTGGTCTGTACTTTATTACTCACCACAAGAAAGAAGATGCTGAAGCCCTTCAGGGCAACAAGGTCGTAGGCAATGGTTTGCCGCCAAAACCGGAAGAGCGCTGGCGCTATATCAAAGAGCTGGAAAGCCGTCAGCCGGGTGTGCGTGCGCCCACTGAGCCTTCCGCCGGTGGCGAAGTGAAAAACGCCGATCAGCTGACCAACGAACAGCGCCAGCTGCTGGCCCAGATGCAGGCCGACATGCGCCAGCAGCCAACTCAGCTGAACGAAGTGCCGTGGAATGAACAGACGCCGCAGCAGCGCCAGCAAACCCTGCAACGTCAGCGCCAGGTTCAGCAGCAAGTGCAACAGCAACAACAGCAGCAGTGGACGCAAACGCAGCCAGTGCAGCAGCCTCGTACGCAGCCGCGCGTGACGGAACAACCGTATCAGCAGCCGCAGCAACAGACGCGTACGGTGCAGACCCAGCCAGTTCAACAGCCGCCGAAAACGCAGACGCAAAAACCGGCGACGTCGACTCAGCCGTATCAGGATCTGCTGCAAACGCCTGCGCATACCGCCGCGCAGCAGCCTAAAGCACAGCCACAGCAGAGCGCACCGGTGGCACAGGCAACCGAGGCGCCGAAGCAGACGGCAGAGAAAAAAGATGAGCGCCGCTGGATGGTTCAGTGCGGTTCGTTTAAAGGCGCAGAGCAGGCCGAAACCGTGCGCGCCCAGCTCGCGTTCGAAGGATTTGATTCACGCATTACCACCAATAACGGCTGGAATCGCGTGGTCATTGGCCCGGTCAAAGGCAAAGATAATGCCGATGGAACCATTAGCCGTCTGAAGATCGCCGGCCATACAAACTGCATTCGACTCGCATCCGGGGGTTGAAACCCCCAAAATCCCCCCCATCTATCATTCTATTCAGCCCCGAGCACAGGCTCGGGGTATCTGTTCCCAATTTGTAACCAGGGGGTCTGCTCGTGACAACAATTGTAAGTGTACGCCGTAACGGCCATGTGGTAATTGCCGGCGACGGCCAGGCCACGCTGGGTAATACCGTCATGAAAGGCAACGTGAAGAAAGTTCGCCGTCTGTATAACGACAAAGTGATCGCCGGTTTCGCTGGCGGCACCGCTGACGCCTTTACGCTGTTTGAACTGTTTGAACGTAAACTGGAAATGCATCAGGGCCATCTGGTCAAAGCCGCCGTTGAGCTGGCGAAAGACTGGCGTACCGACCGCATGCTGCGCAAACTTGAAGCGCTGCTGGCCGTCGCCGATGAAAACGCGTCGCTGATCATTACCGGTAATGGTGACGTCGTTCAGCCAGAAAACGATCTGATTGCTATCGGCTCCGGCGGTCCTTACGCCCAGGCCGCAGCGCGTGCTCTGCTGGAAAATACCGAACTGAGCGCCCGCGAAATTGCCGAGAAGGCGTTGGGTATTGCAGGTGATATCTGCATCTACACCAACCACTTCCATACCATCGAAGAATTGAACTCTAAAGCGTAAGGATCTCCCATGTCTGAAATGACCCCACGCGAAATTGTCAGCGAGCTGAACAAGCACATCATTGGCCAGGATAACGCGAAACGCTCCGTTGCCATTGCCCTGCGTAACCGCTGGCGCCGCATGCAGCTCGACGAAGAGCTGCGCCATGAAGTGACGCCAAAAAACATTCTGATGATCGGCCCGACCGGTGTCGGTAAAACCGAAATCGCCCGTCGTCTGGCGAAACTCGCCAACGCGCCGTTCATCAAAGTCGAAGCCACTAAGTTCACCGAAGTGGGCTATGTGGGGAAAGAAGTGGATTCCATCATCCGCGATCTGACCGACTCTGCGATTAAAATGGTGCGCATTCAGTCGATCGAGAAAAACCGCTACCGCGCTGAAGAGATGGCGGAAGAGCGTATTCTCGACGTGCTGATCCCACCGGCGAAAAATAACTGGGGACAGTCCGAGCAACCCGCTGAGCCTTCTGCGGCGCGCCAGTCCTTCCGCAAAAAACTGCGTGAAGGGGAGCTGGACGACAAAGAGATTGAAATCGATCTCGCCGCAGCACCTATGGGTGTTGAAATCATGTCCCCTCCGGGCATGGAAGAGATGACCAGCCAGCTGCAGTCCATGTTCCAGAACCTGGGCGGCCAGAAGCAAAAACCGCGTAAGCTGAAAATCAAAGATGCGATGAAGCTGCTGATCGAAGAAGAAGCGGCAAAACTTGTGAATCCGGAAGAGCTGAAACAAGACGCTATCGACGCGGTTGAACAGCACGGTATCGTGTTCATCGATGAAATCGACAAAATCTGTAAGCGCGGCGAATCCAACGGCCCGGACGTGTCCCGCGAAGGCGTTCAGCGCGACCTGCTGCCGCTGGTTGAGGGCTGCACCGTGTCGACCAAACATGGCATGGTCAAAACCGACCACATCCTGTTTATCGCATCTGGCGCATTCCAGGTGGCTAAGCCTTCCGATTTAATCCCGGAACTGCAGGGCCGTCTGCCAATTCGCGTTGAGCTGCAGGCGCTGACCACCGAAGATTTCGAGCGCATCCTCACCGAGCCAAATGCCTCCATTACCGTGCAGTACAAAGCGCTGATGGCGACCGAAGGCGTGAACATTGAGTTCACCGAAGATGGTATCAAACGCATCGCACAGGCCGCGTGGCAGGTGAACGAAACCACCGAGAACATCGGTGCACGTCGTCTGCATACGGTGCTGGAGCGTCTGGTGGAAGATATCTCTTATGAAGCCAGCGATCTGAACGGTCAGAGTATTACCATTGATGCAGATTATGTGAGTAAACATCTGGATGCGTTAGTGGCAGATGAAGATCTGAGCCGTTTTATCCTATAATCGCGCTTAATGTAATTTCATCATCATTGATGGGGGCTACTGCCCCCATTTTTATTGGCTAAATACTATGACTGATATCAGCCGTACTCAGGCGTGGCTGGAAAGCCTGCGTCCTAAGACCTTACCTTTGGCATTCGCTGCCATCGTCGTTGGCTCCGCACTGGCATGGTGGCAGGGGCATTTCGATCCGCTGGTCGCCGGGCTGGCGCTTATCACGGCCGGTTTGCTGCAAATCCTCTCAAACCTCGCCAATGACTATGGCGATGCGGTGAAAGGCAGTGACAAACCCGACCGTATCGGGCCGCTGCGCGGAATGCAAAAAGGGGTGATTACTCAGGCGCAGATGAAGCGCGCGCTGGTTATCACCGTGGTGCTGATCTGTCTGTCGGGTCTGTCGCTGGTGTCAGTGGCCTGTAAAACCACCGCGGATTTCATCGGCTTTATGGTGCTGGGCGGGCTGGCTATCGTGGCGGCAATCACTTACACCGTGGGTACGCGTCCCTACGGTTACATTGGCCTGGGTGATATCTCCGTGCTGGTGTTTTTCGGCTGGCTGAGCGTCATGGGGAGCTGGTATCTGCAGGCACACACGCTGATTCCGGCCATTTTCCTGCCGGCCACCGCCTGCGGTTTACTGGCGACGGCGGTGTTAAACATCAATAATCTGCGCGATATCGACAGCGACCGTCTGAACGGCAAAAACACCCTCGCAGTGCGCTTAGGCCCGGTCAACGCGCGTCGCTATCACGCCGCTTTGCTGATGGGTGCGCTGGTCTGCCTGGCGTTGTTTAACCTGATTTCACTGCACAGCATCTGGGGCTGGCTGTTCGTCCTAGCCGCGCCGCTGCTGATTAAACAGGCCCGTTTCGTGATGCGCGAGATGAGTCCTGCCGCGATGCCGCCGATGCTCGAACGCACGGTAAAAGGCGCGCTGCTGACTAACCTATTGTTTGTCATCGGAATTGTGTTAAGCCAGACGATCGGTTAACTGACAAATATCAATTAACAATTGATGATTTTGCCAACAATGCGTTTCGCGCGATATACTGAACACATTCGCAGCAACCAGACATTAAACCTATGAAATACGATACTTCCGAGCTTTGTGACATCTACCAGGAAGATGTCAACGTCGTGGAACCGCTGTTCTCCAACTTTGGAGGACGGTCATCGTTTGGCGGACAGATCATCACGGTAAAATGTTTCGAGGATAATGGGTTGCTGTATGAACTTCTCGAACAGAACGGCCGTGGTCGCATTCTGCTGGTCGATGGCGGGGGCTCTATGCGTCGTGCGTTAATCGATGCCGACCTTGCCCGTCTCGCCGTGCAAAACGAGTGGGAAGGACTGGTGGTGTATGGCGCAGTGCGTCAGGTGGACGATCTCGAAGAGCTGGATTTAGGCATCCAGGCCATCGCGGCGATTCCGGTCGGCGCGGCGGGTGACGGCATCGGCGAAAGCGACGTGCGCGTCAACTTCGGCGGCGTAACCTTCTTCTCTGGCGACCATCTCTACGCCGACAATACCGGCATTATCCTTTCCGAAGATCCGCTGGATATCGAGTAATAAAAAAGCCGGGTGGCGTTTACGCTTACCCGGCCTACTTTTCTGCGTCACCCTTCCCCTGACGATTTCGCGCTATAGCAAAGCTGCTACGGCGCGAAAGAGGACGGGGAATTAAACTTCTTCCATACGCCCTAACAGCGCCTGCAGACGATCCTGCCAGCCGTTCTGCTGCTCACGCAGCTGGCTGTTTTCGCGCTCGAGCTCTTCACGGCCATGTTGTGCAGCCTGCACTTCCTGCGACAGCGAATTGTTTTTCTCTTTCAGTTCTTCAATTTCCATCTGCAGCAGCGTTATGGTGTCAATCGCCTGCTGTACTTTCGATTCCAGTTTCTCAAACACTTCTAATGACATGGTCATACCTCTCCTGAATTGCAAGGCGACGCTTTAACGAAAACGCGCACGACATATAGTTGTCGATTGTATGGAGCGCCGCCGTCCCTGTCCAGCGGCACACCGCGCAGATTGCGGTTTGCAACACTTTTCGGCCTGGTCCTGGTGCGTTCGCTGCATATACCCCTAAATTGTTAATACTTTAGTTAATGAAATGATTCAGCTCTCATTTGCAAAATGATGCAAAAATGCGCTTTATGGCGCGATAACGCTCATTTTATTGACGCAGCACACACATTTTGATTTCGATATTTCTCGTTTTTGCTCGTTAACGATAAATTAACACCATGTCTACAGGACATCGTGGCCGCTCAGTCGCTGCGCTAACAATAACATTCATCTTTCTTCAGGATTCCGATTATGAGTCAGACATCAACCTTAAAAGGCCAGTGCATCGCCGAGTTCCTTGGTACCGGGTTGTTGATTTTCTTCGGGGTAGGCTGTGTCGCTGCACTGAAAGTGGCAGGTGCCACGTTTGGCCAGTGGGAAATCAGCATTATCTGGGGTCTGGGTGTGGCGATGGCCATCTACCTGACCGCAGGGGTTTCCGGCGCACATCTTAACCCGGCGGTGACCATCGCGCTGTGGCTGTTCGCGTGCTTCGACAAACGCAAAGTTATCCCTTTCATCATTTCGCAATTTGCCGGCGCCTTTTGCGCAGCGGCGTTAGTTTACGGGCTTTATTACAATCTTTTCATCGACTTCGAACAGACGCATCATATGGTGCGCGGCAGCGTCGAAAGTCTTGATCTGGCCGGTATCTTCTCCACGTATCCGAACCCACATATCAATTTTGTGCAGGCGTTCGCGGTTGAAATGGTGATTACCGCTATTCTGATGGGCGTCATTATGGCGCTGGGCGATGACGGCAACGGCATTCCGCGTGGCCCGCTGGCACCGCTGCTGATCGGCCTGCTGATTGCGGTAATCGGCGCATCCATGGGGCCGCTGACCGGCTTTGCGATGAACCCGGCGCGTGACCTTGGACCGAAAACCTTCGCTTTCTTCGCTGGCTGGGGCGACGTTGCCTTCACCGGTGGGAAAGATATTCCTTACTTCCTGGTGCCGCTGTTTGGCCCGATTGTAGGGGCTGCGCTGGGTGCATTCGGCTATCGTAAATTAATTGGTCGCCACTTACCGTGCGACACCTGTGTGGAAGAAGAGAAGGAAACGACCTCTGCCACACAACAAAATGCTTCGCTGTAATCTGACTACGGGACACATACTATGACCGACAAAAAATATATCGTTGCGCTCGACCAGGGCACTACCAGCTCCCGCGCTGTCGTAATGGATCATGACGCGAATATCGTCAGCGTGTCGCAGCGCGAATTCGAACAAATTTATCCAAAGCCAGGCTGGGTGGAGCACGACCCGATGGAAATCTGGGCCACCCAAAGCTCCACCCTGGTCGAAGTGTTGGCGAAAGCCGACATCAGCTCCGACGAAATTGCCGCAATTGGTATCACCAACCAGCGTGAAACGGCAATTGTCTGGGAACGCGAAACCGGCAAACCGATCTACAACGCCATCGTCTGGCAGTGCCGCCGTACAGCGGAGATCTGCGAGAAGCTCAAGCGCGACGGCATGGAAGAGTACATCCGCAACGCCACCGGCCTGGTGGTGGACCCGTACTTCTCCGGCACCAAAGTGAAGTGGATTCTGGACCACGTGGAAGGCTCCCGCGAGCGCGCAAAACGCGGCGAACTGCTTTTTGGCACCGTGGACACCTGGCTTATCTGGAAAATGACCCAGGGACGCGTGCACGTCACCGACTACACCAACGCCTCACGTACCATGATGTTCAACATCAACACCCTTGAGTGGGATGACAAGATGCTGGACGCGCTGGATATCCCACGCGCCATGCTGCCGGACGTGCGCAAGTCCTCCGAAGTTTACGGCCAGACCAACATTGGCGGTAAAGGCGGCACGCGTATTCCCATCTCCGGTATCGCCGGTGACCAGCAGGCGGCCCTGTTTGGCCAGCTGTGCGTGAAAGAAGGGATGGCGAAAAACACCTACGGTACCGGCTGCTTTATGCTGATGAACACCGGCGAGAAAGCGGTGAAATCCGACAACGGCCTGCTGACCACCATCGCCTGCGGTCCGAAAGGTGAAGTGAACTATGCGCTGGAAGGCGCGGTATTCATGGCGGGCGCGTCCATTCAGTGGCTGCGCGACGAGATGAAGCTGATCAGCGACGCGTTCGATTCCGAATATTTCGCGACCAAAGTGAAAGACACCAACGGCGT
This sequence comes from Lelliottia sp. 489, assembly GCF_050435885.1. NCBI lineage: Bacteria > Pseudomonadati > Pseudomonadota > Gammaproteobacteria > Enterobacterales > Enterobacteriaceae > Lelliottia > Lelliottia sp. 489. Next base: position 46,109 of record NZ_JBNDLC010000010.1, read on the forward strand.
GTACGTGGTGCCCGCGTTCACTGGTCTCGGCGCGCCATATTGGGACCCGTATGCTCGTGGTGCCATCTTCGGCCTGACGCGTGGTGTGAACTCGAACCACATCATTCGCGCCACGCTGGAATCCATCGCCTACCAGACGCGCGACGTCCTGGAAGCGATGCAGGCAGACTCCGGCATCCGTCTGCACGCCCTGCGCGTGGATGGCGGTGCTGTTGCGAATAACTTCCTGATGCAGTTCCAGTCCGACATTCTGGGTACCCGCGTTGAGCGCCCGGAAGTCCGCGAAGTGACGGCGCTGGGTGCGGCGTATCTGGCCGGTCTGGCGGTTGGCTTCTGGCAGAACCTGGACGAACTGCAAGAGAAAGCGGTGATCGAACGTGAATTCCGCCCAGGCATCGAAACCACCGAGCGTAACGTTCGCTACAGTGGCTGGAAAAAAGCGGTAAAACGCGCTCTGGCGTGGGAAGATCACGACGAATAAGCCTTATCTGCCCTCTCCCCCCGGAGAGGGCATCAAACCGCACCCTCCCCCACTCTGTGATAAACTTCGTGCAATTCCTTTTGACTGCATGAGTATCTGATGAGACGTGAACTTGCTATCGAATTTTCCCGCGTAACCGAAGCCGCCGCCCTGGCGGGCTACAAATGGTTAGGCCGTGGCGATAAAAATATCGCTGACGGTGCTGCCGTCCACGCGATGCGCATTATGCTCAACCAGGTCAACATTGACGGCACCATCGTGATCGGCGAAGGCGAGATCGACGAAGCGCCGATGCTCTTTATTGGCGAAAAAGTCGGTACCGGCAATGGCGACGCGGTGGATATCGCCGTCGACCCGATCGAAGGCACGCGCATGACCGCCATGGGCCAGGCTAACGCGCTGGCAGTCCTGGCCGTCGGTGATAAAGGCTGTTTCCTTAACGCGCCGGATATGTACATGGAAAAGCTGATTGTCGGTCCGGGCGCAAAAGGCGCTATCGATCTCAACCTGCCGCTGGAAGATAACCTGCGTAACGTCGCCGCTGCGCTGGGTAAACCGCTGAGCGAACTCACGGTCACTATTCTGGCGAAGCCGCGCCACGACGCCACCATCGCGCATATGCAGCAGCTGGGCGTGCGCGTGTTTGCTATCCCGGATGGCGACGTAGCAGCGTCAATTCTGACCTGTATGCCAGACAGCGAAGTGGATGTCCTCTACGGCATCGGCGGCGCACCGGAAGGCGTAGTGTCAGCCGCCGTGATTCGCGCGCTGGATGGCGATATGCAGGGCCGTCTGCTGGCACGTCACGATGTCAAAGGCGATAACGCAGAGAACCGTCGTATCGGTGAAGACGAACTGGCGCGCTGTAAAGCGATGGGCATCGAAGCCAATAAGGTGCTGCGTCTGGACGAAATGGCGCGCAGCGATAACGTCATCTTCTCGGCCACCGGTATTACCAAAGGCGATCTGCTGGACGGAATCACCCGCAAGGGCAATATGGCGACCACCGAAACCCTGCTGATTCGCGGTAAATCACGCACCATCCGCCGCATTCAGTCGATTCACTATCTCGATCGCAAAGACCCGAACGTACAGACGCACATTCTGTAGGGCAATTTGTTCTAATGAGCTTTCCAGCCGCAGCAGGCTGGAAATCTCTCTCGCAAGAATGGAAGATAGCGTAAGAAAACAGCTCAGGAGAACATCATGGCGGAGTGGGTAACTGGAAAAGTCACAAAGGTAGAATTCTGGACCGATGCACTATTTAGCCTCACCGTGCATGCTCCCATTCACCCATTTACAGCCGGGCAGTTTGCCAAGCTGGGACTGGAGATTGACGGCGAGCGCGTGCAGCGCGCCTACTCTTACGTGAATGCGCCTGATAATCCGGATCTGGAATTTTACCTGGTCACAGTGCCAGACGGCAAATTAAGCCCGCGACTGGCGGCGCTAAAACCGGGCGATGAGATTCAGATTGTCAGCGAAGCGGCAGGTTTCTTTGTGCTGGACGAAATCCCGGACTGCGACACCCTGTGGATGCTGGCGACCGGCACCGCCATCGGCCCTTATCTGTCGATTTTGCAGTACGGGCGAGATCTGGAGCGTTTCAAAAACATCGTGCTGGTCCATGCCGCGCGGTATGCCGCCGACCTGAGCTATCTCCCGCTGATGCAGGCGCTGGAGACGCGTTACGAAGGGAAGCTAAAAATCCAGACCGTGGTGAGCCGCGAAACGGCAGAAGGTTCGCTGACCGGGCGCGTTCCGGCGCTGATTGAGAGCGGAGAGCTTGAAGCGGCTGTCGGCCTGACGATGAACACCGAAAACAGCCACGTGATGCTGTGCGGTAACCCGCAGATGGTGCGCGACACCCAGCAGTTGCTGAAAGACTCCCGGCAGATGACCAAACACTTGCGTCGCCGACCGGGCCATATGACTGCCGAACACTACTGGTAATCAGCGGAACTTCACTTCCAGCGTGTCTTTACCGTATTTATTCTCGCTCTGGGTGCCGACAAACGCGCCCAGGTCGATAATCGTCATCACAAAGATGACGGTCGGGAGCAGTTTTCCCACCACCCACGGAAGAATTGACGGCAACATCGACCAGTTCCCCGCGAGCAGCATCCACGCCAGAATCACCAGCAACGCCCACAGGCCGGACCGGCCACGATCGTGCAGACGTTTGACAATAACCGACGCCGTCGGCCAGAGCAGGCACACCAGCGCAAACGCCGCCGTTTGGGTGCCTAACCAGTTGTTATAGGCGAGGCCGAAAAGCACCAGCATCGCGACAATCCACGTACCAATCCAGATCCAAAAATCACGGCGTCCGATACGCCCTTTGAATGAAAACAACCACTGCTGTATGGTCATGTAAGGTTCCTTATTATCGTATGCTGCGTAGTTTACCCTGGAGTGGTGACTTTTTGACAAGCAGACCAGATATCGTTTTAATCATGAACAGTTACGTTCAGGGACAATGTTGATGAAAAGTTGGGCTTATCCTTTTTGGCTGTGTTTCACCCTGCTGAGTGCCAGCTTTTCCCTGTTCGCCGCCGATGCCCCCGCAACGGCACCCTACCTTCTGCAGGGCGCGCCATCGTTTGATCAGTCGATCAGTCAGTTTCGCGAAGCCTTCAACAAAGAAAACCCGAAGCTCGCGCTGGGCGAGTTCCGCGCCATCGACAGCGCGCGGGATACGCCAACCCTGACGCGCGCCGCGAGCAAAATTAACGAAAACTTGTACGCCTCCACGGCGCTGGAGCGCGGCACGCTGAAAATCAAAAGCATGCAAATCACCTGGCTGCCAATCCAGGGGCCAGAGCAAAAAGCCGCGAAAGCTAAAGCGCTGGAGTACATGAGTGCCATTTTGCGCGCCTTCACCCCGAGCCTGACCAAAGCGCAGAGCCAGCAAAAGCTGCAAAAACTGCTGACCAGCGGCAAAAACAAGCGCTACTACGCCGAAACGGAAGGCGCGATTCGCTATGTGGTCGCAGATAACGGTGAAAAGGGACTGACCTTCGCTGTTGAACCGATTAAGCTGGCGCTATCTGACGCACTCGGAGGGGCGAATTAATGACAAAAAGCAAAGCCTTTCGAGGGAAAATCTCTATACTGATTCACAGACCATGCTGCTCTCACGGGCGGCCATAATCCTTAATTCGCTTTTTTAGCGTGGAGAATTGAAATGCGACATCCTTTAGTGATGGGTAACTGGAAACTGAACGGCAGCCGCCACATGGTAAACGAGCTGATTGCTAATCTGCGTAAAGAGCTGGCTGGCGTGACCGGCTGTGCGGTAGCGATCGCTCCACCAGACATCTATCTGGATCTGGCTAAACACGCCGCTGACGGCAGCCACATCGTGCTGGGCGCGCAGAACGTTGACGTTAACCTGTCTGGCGCATTCACCGGTGAAACCTCTGCAGAAATGCTGAAAGACATCGGCGCACAGTACATCATCATTGGCCACTCTGAGCGTCGTACTTACCACAAAGAGTCCGACGAGTTCATCGCCAAGAAATTCGCTGTGCTGAAAGAGCAGGGTCTGACCCCGGTTCTGTGCATCGGTGAAACTGAAGCCGAAAACGAAGCAGGCAAAACGGAAGAAGTTTGCGCACGTCAGATCGACGCCGTGCTGAAAACGCAGGGCGCAGCAGCGTTCGAAGGCGTGGTTATCGCTTACGAGCCAGTCTGGGCGATCGGTACCGGCAAATCTGCCACCCCAGCGCAGGCACAGGCTGTTCACAAATTTATCCGTGACCACATTGCTAAAGCCGACGCGAAAGTGGCTGAGCAAGTGATCATCCAGTACGGCGGTTCCGTCAACGCATCTAACGCGGCAGAGCTGTTCACCCAGCCTGACATCGACGGCGCACTGGTTGGCGGCGCATCCCTGAAAGCAGACGCTTTCGCGGTGATCGTTAAAGCAGCAGAAGCCGCTAAACAGGCGTAATTGCCGTTGTGACGGGTGGCGTTTCGCTATCCGCCCGACAAAATGCCAGGCCCGGTAAGCGCTCGTCGCCACCGGGCTTTTTTACAGCTGTCCGAGCACGCTGAACCACAAATAATCCAGCGGAAGCAGCACCAGATAGGTCACCACAGCCAGCGCCAGACACAGCAACATTCCCGCTTTCGCAGGCACTTTCCCCAACCCCATCGCCACCACGATCGGCGACGCCTGATACGGCAGTAATGGCGTGGAATACCCCAGTACCTGAATCATGATCACCGACAGCAGCGGGAAACCCGTCGCATCCGAGAAACTCTGCGCAAGCGTGGTATAGAGCGCCGGAACGCCGTTGGCGGTCATGATGAAATTGAGCGCCGTGGTAATACCGGTCAGGGCAATAAAACTGGTAAACGGCTTATCCGCATCGAGCGGCATCAGGCGCAGCAACGCCTCCCCGACGGCGCTGCCGATGCCCGTTTGCGTCACGGTGATTGCCAGCCCCAGAATCCCTGCCACATAGATACAGGTGCGCATATTCACCCCGGCCGAAAACTCTTCGCCGGTAATAAAGCCAATGCGCGGCAGCATGACGATCACCGACGCCGCCAGCCCCGTCCAGGCCGGGCCTACGCCGTGCCAGCTCTCCGTCACCCACATCACCAGCACAACCGCCAGCAGCCACGCCAGGCGCTTCTCATCGCGCCCCATTGGGGCGGATGGCGCAAGATCCCGCGCGGGTTTTGGCGAGCCAGGGAACAGCCAGCAGATCAGGCCAATCAGAATCAGTCCTTTGAGAATGCCGAGCACCGGCGTGTGCAGCAGCAGGTAGGGCACGTAGTTCAGGTGGATGCCGTAAGAGCCTTCCGCCGCGCCGCTCATCACCAGATTGGGCACGTTAGCGGGAAGGATAGTTGCTGAGAGCTGAAAAGTACCGAATCCGACCGCCAGCGCCAGGCCAAACCACGCCCGCGAGCCGTCCGCAATGCTGGCCCGCTTCGCCATCGCCGCCACAATCGGCATCAGCAGCGCGATGCGCCCCATGTTTGATGGCATCACGAACGCCAGGGCATAGCTCAGCAGTACCACGCTTGCCACCATCAGCGGCCACGAGTCGGTGAGTTTCGCCGAGAGCGCCCGCGCGGCCCTGTCCGCCAGCCCGGTTTTGCGGATCGCGACACCCAGCACAAAGCCGCTGAACACCAGCCAAAATGCAGATGAGGCAAAGCCGCCGAAAATGACGTCCGGTGGCGCGATTTTGGCGGTCATCGCCGCCGTGAAGAACAGCAGCGCGGTGATAAATTCCGGCAGGAGCGAGGTGGCCCACAGCACGATGGTGACGCCAACGATAGCCGAGGGCAGAAACAGAGGGTGAGCAAACCAGAGCGACATGCCTGTCTCCTGTAGATTTTTTCAGCAAGTCTACGGCGACAGGCAGCGCGAGTAAACGCTATTTATGGTGGGGTCACTGGAGGATATGACATTGATGATCCTGCAATTCCTCAGCGGAAGCGCGGTTAAGCGTCAGCAGATTGCGCTCCGTTGCCAGCAGCACAAATGATCCGTCGGACTGCTGGGCCATCGCCAGCGCAAAGCGGCCCATGTGCTCGCGCGCTTGCGGCAGTTCGTCGGCCAGCATCATAAACGGGCTGCGCTGCACCAGCTCATTTTCTGTCACCCGTCGCGCCAAATATTCATGCCCTTCCAGCCCACCCGGGAAAGGCAGCCATTGGGTGCTGATTTCCCCCTGATGCGCATTGAGCTTTTCACGCACATCGGGACGCAGGCAGGAGATGTGGATGTGGAAATGATTTTGCGTGCGCCCGGTTGGGGAGTTGATGGTCAGGGAGACGGCGCTGTCAGGCACATCCGCGCCGCGCTTCATGCTCATAAAATTGCGCGACTGCCACGCCAGCCAGAAGAAATTCGGCGTTTGCGGCTCGGTGAGCAGCGGGCTTTCGGTGCCGTTGATGCGGTAGGTGGGCATCAGGAGATACTGTAGCGGCCCGTTGCGGTCTTTGAATACCACATAACCGGCATCCGGTTTCACCTGCGCACAGGGCGCTGGCTGGCGGTTATTCAGCTGATTCGGCAGGCACTGGTCGAGAACGATATGGCGTAACGCGTCGGGATTGCCGGATTTTATCCAGATCCAGCCGCCTGCGGCGAGGAGAATGGCGACCGCCATCAAGACCATCAGTTTTTTCATTACGCGTTCCCTGTTGTCGTCAGAGGCGAAAGAGTAACGCAAAAACATGACCAAATAAAAAAGCCCGGCGGATTTCTCGCGCCGGGCCACCGTGTCATGCGTTGATTAGCGTTTGCTGATCTGGTCGAAAGTGCCGCCGTTAGAGAAGTGCTCTTTCTGCGCTTTCGCCCAGCCGCCAAACTCCTCGTCGATGGTGAACAGCTTCAGTTTCGGGAACGCGCTGTCATATTTCTTCGCCACAGCCTCATCGCGTGGACGATAGAAGTTCTTCGCGGCGATCTCCTGGCCTTCCGGAGAGTAGAGATACTTCAGGTAAGCTTCTGCCACCGCTTTGGTATCTTTCTTCTCGACCACTTTGTCGACGATGGAAACCGTCGGTTCAGCCAGAATCGATTCGCTCGGGGTTACGATTTCGAACTTGTCTTTGCCCAGCTCGTTAGTCGCCAGCAGCGCTTCGTTTTCCCATGCAATCAGCACGTCGCCAATGCCGCGCTCAACGAAGGTATTGGTCGAACCGCGCGCACCGGAGTCCAGCACTTCGACGTTTTTAAACAGGGATTTGACGAAATCCTGCGCTTTAGCCTGATCGCCGTTGTTGTGATGCAGAGCGTAGCCCCACGCTGCCAGGTAGTTCCAGCGTGCGCCGCCTGAGCTTTTCGGGTTCGGGGTGATGACCGACACGCCCGGTTTGATCAAATCATTCCAGTCATGAATCTGTTTCGGGTTGCCTTTACGCACCAGGAACACGATGGTGGAGGTATATGGCGCAGAGTTGTCCGGCAGGCGTTTGATCCAGTTCTTATCAATACGACCACGTTCAGCAATAGCATCGACGTCATAGGCCAGCGCCAGAGTGACCACGTCCGCTTCAATGCCGTTGATGACAGAAGTCGCCTGTTTGCCTGAGCCACCGTGAGACTGGCGAATCACCACGTTATCGCCGGTTTCTTGTTTGTAGTGTGCCGCAAAGGCTTTGTTGTATTGATCGTAAAGCTCACGCGTCGGATCGTACGACACGTTCAGTAACTGGATATCCTTAGCCAGAACGCTGGACGATGCCAGCAATAAAGTTAACCCCACGCCCCATTTATTCATCTTCCAACTCTCATTGTATTGTGTTTGATGAATGCAGCGTGCCAGAAAGCGAACCAATGATTAAAGAATAAAAAAAGATTGGCTATAACTGAGTGGAATAAAAAATATTCAGCAGGCGGGAAAAGTAAAACGGTAATCCGAAGATTACCGTTTTTCGTTCTTTCACCCTCTCCCGTCGGGAGAGGGCTGGCGTGAGGATATCAGGCCGAATCAGTACAGTTTTTTCGCGCAGTCCAGCCAGTCACCTTTGAACGGACGCTTCATGTTTTCAATCGCGTCGATGATGTCATGGTGAACCAGTTTCTCGTTCTGAATACCGACGCAACGGCCGCCGTGGCCCTGCAGCAGCAGATCGATCGCATATGCGCCCATACGGGAAGCCAGGATACGGTCGTATGGCCCTGGGGAGCCACCGCGCTGGATGTGGCCCAGAACCGTAGCGCGGGTTTCGCGTTTGGTTTCGGTTTCGATGTATTTCGCCAGCTCGTCAACGTCACAGATGTGCTCGGTGATAGCAACGATCGCGTGTTTCTTCCCTTTCGCGATGCCTGCTTTGATTTCGTTCACCAGGTCTTCGCGGCTGAATTCTACTTCCGGCACCACGATGAACTCGCAGCCGCCCGCAATCGCTGCCGCCAGGGTCAGGTCGCCACAGTAGCGGCCCATCACTTCCACGATAGAGATACGCTGGTGAGATGAAGAGGTGTCACGCAGACGGTCAATTGCTTCAACGACAGTACCCAGGGCAGTAAAGAAGCCGATGGTGTAGTCGGTGCCTTTGATGTCGTTGTCGATGGTGCCCGGCAGACCGATGCAAGGGAAGCCCATTTCAGTCAGACGTTTTGCACCCATATACGAGCCGTCACCGCCGATAACAACCAGCGCGTCCAGGCCGCGTTTTTTCATGTTCTCGATAGCCACTTCACGGATGTGCTCTTCACGGAACTCCGGGAAACGCGCAGAACCGAGGAAAGTACCGCCACGGTTAATCATGTCGGATACGCTATAGCGATCCAGCTGAACCATGCGGTCTTCGTACAGACCCAGGTAACCGTCATATACGCCAAAAATTTCCAGACCTTCCGTCAACGCCGCGCGAACAACCCCACGAATGGCTGCGTTCATGCCAGGCGCATCACCGCCGCTTGTCAACACACCGATTTTCTTAATCATGACTACCTCTGAACTTAGGAATGCAAAAATGAAATCTGTTGCCGGAAGACGTCTATTCGACCAACCAATACTGCAAATAGTATATCAATCACTTCCAGCTGAATTGATTCAGGTCAGACCCAATGGCGGTAATTTATCCACAAAATGCTGGCCTGGCTCACTTTTTTACAACGAATTACGAAAGCTCAAAATGTCCTTTGCCTTCCCGGGGGACGACTGAGCAGGGGTCCTGGTGAATAATCACGTCTGAACCCGGGAAACGCTGCAAAATCGCCTGCTCTACCTGCTCAGCCACTAAATGCGCTTGAACGAGCGGTAAATTGTCTTCCATTTCTAAATGAATCTGAATAAAGCGGGTCGGCCCTGACTGCCGCGTACGAAGATCGTGAGCACCACTGACGCCGGGCCAAGAGGTCACGATTTCAAAGATCTCTGCGCGTTCGGCATCGGGCAGCGCGCGGTCCAGAAGCGATTGCACTGCTTCATAACCCATGCGTAAAGCGCTGTATAAAATATAAACCCCAATCCCTAACGCGAACAATGCGTCGGCACGATGCCATCCGTACCACGCCAGTCCGAGCGCAATAAGAATCGCGCCATTCATCATAACATCAGACTGATAATGAAGCATATCTGCCCGTACTGCCTGACTTTGCGTTCGGCGAACCACCCAGCGCTGGAAAGTTACCAGAACAATTGTGCTAATAAGTGCGATAACGGTAACGATAACCCCAACGCCCGGATCGTTCATCGGCGTCGGTGACGCCAGATGCTGGATACCGGTCAAAAACAGGAACAGCGCCGAGCCGGAAATAAACATACTTTGCGCCAGCGCCGCCAGCGATTCCGCTTTTCCGTGGCCAAACGTGTGCTCTTCATCCGCCGGTTGCAGGGAATAGCGCACCACCAGCAGATTGGTAAGGGATGCCGCGATATCCACCAGCGAATCCACGAGCGCGGCCAGAATACTGACCGAGCCGGTATACCACCACGCAAAGATTTTGATGATCAGCAAACACGACGCCATAACCGTCGCGGCGATTGCGGCGCGGCTCACCAGCCGGCCATAGGATTGATTCATAAACACTCCTGTCATGCCATGCCGCTAGTATAACGGATGGAAAAGGAGTCAAAGGATGAATAAACGGTTAACAAACTTGAATGAAGGGCAAAAAAAACCCCCTCATCATGAGGGGGAAGACAGGGATGGTGTCTATGGCAAGGAAAACAGGGTCTACTGGTTACTACGGGTATTGCTACTAAAAAGCTTTATCTCAGAGCTTTGTTGCATCCGGGCAACCTCACGCAACTGATCCATACGTTGCTGATGTTTGTGGTTCAAAACCGCTTGCTGCTCGGGCGATAGCAGGTGGAACATCTGGTTGCGGACCCTGGCCATTTCGACCTGGCGGGCAACTTGTTCCTGCGCCATCTTTTCTGCCTGAGCGCGCACAGCGCTTTCGTCAAAATTTTCTGCGGTGACAAGGCGATGCATTGTCTCCATTTCGCTAACATTAACAGGGAGTCGATCGTGTCGTGCCCTGTGCATCAGATCTCGCATCTGTTGACGCTGATGTTCGGTTAAACTTATGCCGTCAAACATATTGCTTTGGCCACTGTGCTGCGTAATACCCTCTGCCGAGGGACCGTTATCGCCGGTGATGACTCCAGCAGCCTGGCTAAGAGCACTAAACGCCAGTGTTGAGGCCATGACGGCAGCGGTAACTTTGCGCATCACTTGCTCCCAAAATCTTTCGTGTCGCGATTCAACGAGAGCTAGTTTACGATTCGGGCTGCAAACATGCGTCAGGGGGTGTAAAACAACGTAAAGTCATGGATTAGATAGCCTTGATGTCGTAATTTCTGCCTCGGAGGTATTTAAACAATGAATAAAATCCTGTTAGTTGATGATGACCGAGAGCTCACATCCCTGTTAAAAGAGTTGCTCGACATGGAAGGCTTTAACGTGCTGGTTGCCCACGATGGGGAACAGGCGCTGAGCCTGCTTGATGACAGCATCGACTTGCTTTTGCTTGACGTGATGATGCCGAAGAAAAACGGTATTGATACGCTGAAAGAATTACGCCAGACACACCAGACACCTGTAATCATGCTGACCGCGCGCGGCAGCGAACTGGATCGCGTTCTCGGCCTTGAGCTGGGCGCGGATGACTATTTACCCAAGCCGTTTAACGACCGCGAGCTGGTTGCCCGTATTCGCGCAATCCTGCGCCGTTCCCACTGGAGCGAGCAGCAGCAGAATACTGACAACAGCTCTCCAACGTTAGAAGTGGACTCTCTGAGCCTGAACCCGGGCCGCCAGGAAGCGAGCTTTGACGGCCAGACGCTGGAACTGACCGGCACCGAGTTCACCCTGCTGTACCTGCTGGCCCAGCATCTCGGCCAGGTGGTCTCGCGTGAACATTTAAGCCAGGAAGTGCTCGGCAAGCGCCTCACGCCGTTTGACCGCGCCATCGACATGCACATCTCTAACCTGCGCCGTAAGCTGCCGGAGCGCAAAGACGGTCACCCATGGTTTAAAACCCTGCGTGGTCGCGGTTATCTGATGGTTTCCGCTTCATGATAGGCAGTTTAACCGCCCGCATCTTTGCCATTTTCTGGCTGACGCTGGCACTGGTTTTAATGCTGGTTTTGATGTTGCCAAAACTCGACTCACGCCAGATGACGGAGCTTCTCGACAGCGAGCAACGTCAGGGCGTGATGATCGAGCAACACGTAGAAGCCGAGCTGGCAAACGACCCGCCTAACGATTTGATGTGGTGGCGCAGGCTGTTTCGCGCTATCGACAAATGGGCGCCGCCCGGACAACGCCTGCTGCTGGTTACCAGCGAAGGCCGCGTGATTGGCGCGGAACGCAATGAAATGCAGATCATCCGCAACTTCATTGGCCAGGCGGATAACGCCGATCACCCGCAGAAAAAGAAATACGGTCGGGTAGAAATGGTAGGGCCATTTTCCATCAAGGATGGGGAAGATAATTACCAACTCTATCTGATTCGACCGGCGAGCAGCTCCCAGACCGACTTTATCAACCTGCTGTTTGACCGACCGCTGCTGCTGCTGATTGTAACCATGCTGCTGAGTTCACCGCTGCTGTTATGGCTGGCGTGGAGCCTGGCAAAACCCGCGCGTAAGCTGAAAAATGCCGCTGATGAAGTGGCGCAGGGCAACCTGCGACAGCACCCGGAACTGGAAGCCGGGCCGCAAGAATTCCTCGCCGCAGGGGCCAGTTTTAACCAGATGGTGACAGCACTTGAACGGATGATGACCAGCCAGCAACGCCTGCTGTCGGACATCTCCCACGAGCTGCGCACGCCGCTGACGCGCTTACAGCTGGGCACCGCCCTGCTGCGTCGTCGCAGCGGTGAGAGCAAGGAGCTGGAGCGTATTGAGATGGAAGCGCATCGTCTGGACAGCATGATCAACGATCTGCTGGTGATGTCGCGCAATCAGCAGAAAAACGCGCTGGTCAGCGAAACGGTGAAAGCCAACCACCTGTGGCACGAGGTGCTGGATAACGCAGCGTTCGAAGCCGAGCAGATGGGCAAATCGTTCACCGTCAACTTCCCGCCAGGCCCGTGGCCGCTGTACGGTAACCCCAACACGCTTGAGAGCGCGCTGGAGAATATCGTGCGCAACGCCCTGCGCTATTCGCATACGAAGATTGAGGTGGCGTTCTCGGTCGATAAAGACGGCATCACCATCAACGTGGATGATGACGGTCCAGGCGTCAGCCCGGAAGACCGCGAGCAGATTTTCCGTCCGTTCTATCGCACCGATGAAGCGCGCGATCGCGAATCCGGTGGGACAGGGCTTGGGCTGGCGATTGTTGAGACCGCCATTCAACAGCATCGCGGCTGGGTGAAAGCCGACGATAGCCCGCTGGGTGGATTACGTTTGACGCTATGGTTGCCGCTGTATAAGCGTTCCTAGTGACTGTGGTGCCGGGCGGCGGCGACGCCTCACCCGGCCTACGGGTTTCCTCCCCTCGCCCTGTGGGAAGAGGATCGACGTGGGGATTATTTGCCCCACAATCTCCGCGAATTATCTTCGATCTGCCCGCTGATGCGTCGCTTCTGCATCGTTCTTGTCCAACTTGTCGATAACCCTGCTGCTGACAACAAACGCCGATACTGCTCGTCATCAAAGGGCATATGCCAGGCGATCGCACAGGCGTCATAAACCGACACCTCGCTGAGGCGTGACGCCAGTTCCAGCGGCGCATCCGCCGATACCTGCCCGCCCTGAATCACCCGATACAGCCAGCCGGTTTTGCCTGCCGTTTGCAGCTGCGCGGACATATCGCTGATACCAAAATGATAGTTGAGCTTAAAACACGGCGAGCGCGGCTGTGTGACCTGAATCAGCGCTTCGCCCCAACGGAAAATATCGCCAATAAAGACGTTCTGTTCGGTCAGCCCGTCCGTCGACAGATTCTCGCCAAATGCAGGGGCAACGAACAGATCCGCCTGTTCAGGAAACTCCCGCGCCCAGTGCAGATAGTGTTCGCGCGGATAGTGGCACAGCGCGCGCTCCGGCCCGCCGTGAATTTTTTTCTCGGCCTGCTCATCCCCCGCCAGCCCGAGTTCGGTCAGCGTCAGTTCACCGTCGACCTGCACTTTGGCAATCGCGCTCGGACGGCTGTCGTCGTACTCCCTGATCTTGCCTGTAAACACATTTACCGGATGTTGCATGTATCATGGCTCCTTTCTGCAGATACAAAAAAAGCGAGTCATCAGACTCGCTTCTCACAGGCTATCGTGCAACCTTATTTTTTAGCTGCGAAACGTGCCGCTGCTTCGTCCCAGTTCACCACGTCCCAGAACGCTTTGATGTAGTCCGGGCGACGGTTCTGGAATTTCAGGTAGTAAGCGTGTTCCCACACATCCAGACCCACGATTGGGAAACCAGACGCGCCAGAAATCGCTTCACCCATCAGCGGGGAATCCTGGTTCGCGGTAGAAACCACAGCCAGTTTGTCACCTTTCAGTACCAGCCATGCCCAGCCAGAACCGAAACGGGTCGCTGCTGCTTTTTCAAACTCAGCTTTGAAGTTGTCCACGGAACCGAAATCGCGCTCGATAGCGGCTTTCAGATCGCCCTGCAGGGTGGTGCCGGTTTTCAGGCCTTTCCAGAACAGGCTGTGGTTTGCGTGACCGCCAGCGTTGTTACGCAGAACGGTTTTCTTGTCTGCTGGCAGTTGATCCAGTTTGGTGATCAGCTCTTCAGCAGACAGGTTGGCGAATTCTGGCAGGCTTTCCAGCGCCGCATTCGCGTTGTTCACGTAAGTCTGGTGGTGTTTAGTGTGATGGATTTCCATCGTCTGCTTGTCAAAATGCGGTTCCAGTGCGTCATAGGCATACGGCAGGGATGGCAGTGTATAACTCATAATCCTCTCCATTATTGTCGGGCGGCACAGCTGTTAATGCCGCGTAAGCAGTTGGTTCATTATAGTTAATTAAATGATATTGAAAATGATTATCAATGCCGTACTTTTTCTAAGGTTATCCATTTTTGTGCCAATGCCGAATTTGTGAGTCTGCTCACGTGGTTAACGCGCTGATTGCCATGGACAAGAAAAGTGCGGCAACCTTCTGAAGGTTCGCTCGCCGCTTAATTTTTACACTCATCGGGTCGGAGGGAAGCCACCGGCCTATAAAAACGATGAGGACGTAAAAATGAATCATGCGATTACGATGGGTATTTTCTGGCATTTGATAGGCGCAGCCAGTGCAGCCTGTTTCTATGCCCCGTTTAAAAAGGTCAAACATTGGTCATGGGAAACCATGTGGTCCGTAGGCGGTACGGTTTCCTGGCTGATCCTGCCATGGACCATCAGCGCCATGCTGTTGCCCGATTTCTGGGGGTACTTCTCCTCCTTTAGCGCCTCCACGCTCCTGCCGGTCTTTCTGTTCGGCGCGATGTGGGGCATCGGCAATATCAACTACGGCCTGACTATGCGCTATCTCGGGATGTCGATGGGCATCGGGATCGCCATTGGTATCACCCTGATTGTCGGCACTCTGATGACGCCAATCCTGAACGGTAATTTCGACGTGCTGATCAACACCAAAGGTGGCCAGATGACGCTGCTGGGCGTGCTGGTAGCGGTGATCGGCGTGGGGATAGTCACCCGCGCAGGCCAGCTGAAAGAGCGCAAAATGGGCATCCGCGCCGAAGAGTTCAACCTGAAGAAAGGGCTGATTCTGGCGGTGATGTGCGGCATTTTCTCCGCCGGGATGTCTTTTGCCATGAACGCCGCCAAGCCGATGCACGAAGCCGCAGCAGCGCTGGGCGTGGACCCGCTCTATGTCGCCCTGCCGAGCTACGTGGTGATTATGGGCGGCGGTGCGCTGGTGAACCTCGGCTTCTGCTTTATTCGTCTGGCAAAAGTGAAGAACCTGTCGGTAAAAGCCGACTTCTCACTGGCAAAACACCTTATCATCACCAACGTGCTGCTGTCGGCACTGGGCGGCCTGATGTGGTATCTGCAGTTCTTCTTCTACGCCTGGGGCCACGCCAGCATTCCACCACAGTATGACTACATGAGCTGGATGCTGCACATGAGCTTCTACGTACTGTGCGGCGGGATTGTGGGGCTGGTGCTGAAAGAGTGGAACAACGCCGGACGGCGTCCGGTGAGTGTGCTGAGCCTGGGCTGCGTGGTGATTATTATTGCCGCCAACATTGTTGGCCTCGGCATGGCGAACTGATCACGCCGCTTTTCGACTGTGATGACGCCACTGAACCGGCGTCATCCCCACCTCGCGGTTAAACACCACGGAAAAGTAGTTACTGTCCTCAAAGCCACAGCGCGTCGAGACTTCACTCACCATCAGTTCCGTATGTTGCAGCAGATACTGTGCGTGGCAGATACGCAGCTGGCGCAGATAGTGGTTCACCGTCATCCCCGTCTGGGTACGGAACTGCTGGCGCAAGGTACGCTCACTGCACTGCTCCTGCTCGCAAAATTTCTCAAGCACAAAACTGCGATTCAGGCTGCCCGCAAGCGTGGTAATCAGCTTATCAAGCAGCGCTTCCTGCGCCGTGGCAGAAGGGTTATCCGTTGCGTAGCGATAGCGTTTGAGGGTCATCACCAGCTGGGCAAACAGCAGCTCGGCCATCTCGTTCGCCCCCGGCTCGGCCTTCAGGCTCTCCTGTTCAAGCTGGGTGATGACGTGGCGTACCTGAGTCATGCCGTTGCTGCTCAATCGCCAGTGCGGCGCGGTGTGCGCCTCGTTAAACCCGGGAATATGCCCCGCCCAGTCGACGTTGAGCTTTAGCCTGTCCGGGCAGTAAATCACGTTCTGCAAAACCAGGTCGTTGACCGAGGCGTAGGAGTGTTTATCTTCCGCGCGGATATAAAACAGATCGCCGCGGGTGATGCGGTAGGGGCGGTCATTGAGGACGTGCAAACCGTTGCCGCGCCACACCAGCACCAGCTCGCAAAACTCGTGCGTGTGCTCAGCAAAGACGTTTTGCGGATAGCGATCGGCCACCGCGACAGCCTGCCCGGCACTGGCAAAAAAATCGGATTTGCGAAGGATTAACGGAGCGCCCACAACTCACCTCAACGGCTAATAACCTGACATTATTAGCTGTTTTACGGCAAAAAAACGGTGATTCTCCTCGCGTTACTGAAGTGACGCATCCCGGCCCTGACGAATTTCGCGCGGCGACCAGCTGAATTCACGACGGAACAGCGTCGAAAAGTGGTTACTGTCGCCAAATCCGCAGCGATAAGCGATATCCGTCACGCTATCGTCCGTATGACGCAGCAGGTGCCGCGCTTTGATCAGGCGCAGCCGGTTGAGATAGCGCTGCGGCGTCAGGCCCGTGTGCTGCTTGAGCTGGCGATGCAGCGTACGCAGGGAAAGGGAAAAATTATCAGCCACTGTTTCCCAACACACCTCCTCCGCGAAGTGTTCTTCCAGCCAGGCCATCATCAGATTAAGGCGCGCGTCGTTGTTTTCGGCCCCTTCCACCAGGCTGCTGCGACGCAGCAGAACCAGCAGTTGCATGAACAACAGTTCACGGCTGGCGCGCGTATGCGTTTCCGCATTTTCCTCTACCGTTTCCATCTGCCCCACCAGCCGGCGCACCTGCTGCAGGGTGGACTGATTCACTCGCCAGTGCGACGGATAGTGCCCATCCTGCTCCTGCGGCAGAAGTTGGTTCAGCCCGGAGAGAAACTGGAACGCATCCGGTGAACGGTAGAGCACGTTGGTCAGGCACAGGTTATCCGTATGTTCATACAAGTGCCGATCGTGGTCGCGCACAAAGCACACGGTTCCACCGCTGATGGTGTAGGGCTGGCCGTTAAACACGTGAATGCCCGTACCGTGCTCAACAATCACAATCTCATGAAAATCATGATGATGTTCAGGAAAAGCCGCCTGAGGAAGCCGTGGTTCGATCGCCACTGGCGAACTTCCGTGAGGGAAAAAATCCACGCTGTGCAGTACGGTCATATCGGCCACCACCAATGAGAAATGTTCTCAAAATAGTAATTAAGGGCCGGGTTTCTCACCTTCAATTTTCGACACCAAAGCGTGCAAAGCCTGTCAGTTTTTCAAGAAACAGCGGGAAAGATCCGGAAATGCGGCAACGGTCACATGGGCTGAAATCCCCGTCATAACAGGAAACTGTGAACTTCCTCACGTTCATCTTTGCTTTCTTGCCAGCGCGCGATTTTGCCTGTCAGTGGCAAGAAGGTGCGTTTTTCTTCCCTTTCTTAGACTGTTTCGCAATGACTCCAAGAAGGACCGAATTATGACCTCTCGCCATTGTGTGGCTGTCGATTTAGGTGCATCCAGCGGGCGCGTGATGCTTGCCAGCTATACGCCTGCACAGCGCGCACTTTCGCTTCGTGAAATCCATCGCTTCGGTAATAGCCTGCAAAAGCAGGACGGCGTCGAGACCTGGGACATTGACAGCCTGGAGGCGGAAATCCGCACTGGCCTGAACAAAGTCTGCGACGACGGCATTCTGATCGACAGCATCGGGATTGATACCTGGGGCGTCGATTTTGTGTTGCTCGACCGCCACGGCGAGCGCATCGGCCTGCCCGTCTCCTATCGCGACAGCCGGACCGATGGCGTGATGGCCCGCGCCATTGATCAGCTCGGTAAAGCCGATATATACGGGCGCAGCGGCATCCAGTTTTTACCCTTTAACACCCTCTACCAGCTGCGCGCTCTGGTGGAACAACAGCCCGAACTGGTGGCAAACGTCGCCCACGCGCTGCTGATCCCGGATTACTTCAGCTATCGCCTGACGGGCAAGATGAACTGGGAATACACCAACGCCACCACCACCCAGCTGGTGAATATCAACTCCGATAACTGGGATGAAAACCTGCTCAACTGGACGGGCGCTTCCGCCAGCTGGTTTGGCACACCGACTCACCCCGGCAATGTGATCGGTCACTGGATTTGCCCGCAGAAGAATGAAATCCCGGTCGTCGCCGTCGCCAGTCACGATACCGCCAGCGCGGTGATTGCCTCTCCGCTGGCAGACCACGACGCGGCCTATCTTTCGTCAGGCACCTGGTCGCTGATGGGCTTTGAGAGCAAAACGCCGTACACCTGCGAAAAGTCGCTGGCGGCAAACATCACCAACGAAGGCGGCGCGGAAGGCCGCTACCGGGTGCTAAAAAATATCATGGGGCTGTGGCTGCTCCAGCGCGTGCTGAAAGAGCAGAACGTCACTGACCTGGCGCGCCTTATCGCCGAGACAGAAAAATTGCCGGCCTGCCGCTTCGTGATCAATCCGAACGACGACCGCTTTATCAATCCGCACAACATGAGCGATGAAATCCAGGCCGCCTGCCGTGATAGCGCACAGCCCGTGCCGCACAGCCCGGCGGAACTGGCGCGCTGCATTTTTGACAGCCTCGCCCTGCTCTACGCCGACGTGCTGAACGAACTGGCGGCTCTGCGCGGCAAACCGTTCAGCCAGCTGCACATTGTCGGCGGCGGTTGCCAGAACCAGCTGCTGAACCAGCTTTGCGCCGACGCCTGCGGCATCACCGTGGTCGCCGGCCCTGTTGAGGCCTCGACGCTCGGCAATATCGGCATTCAGCTGATGACCCTGGACGAGCTTTCCAACGTTGACGATTTCCGAACGCTGGTGACGAACAACTACCCGCTCACCACGTTTACCCCTAATCCCTGCCATGAAATTGCCCGCTATCAGGCGCAGTTTCAGCAAAAACGACTGACAAAGGAGCTTTGCGCATGACCACTCAACTTGAACAAGCCTGGGAACTGGCTAAACAGCGTTTCGCCGCCGTGGGCGTGGATGTCGAAGAGGCGCTGCGTCAGCTCGACCGTCTGCCGGTCTCCATGCACTGCTGGCAAGGCGACGACGTCGCGGGTTTTGAAAATACCGGCGGCGCACTGACGGGCGGCATCCAGGCGACGGGCAACTATCCGGGCAAAGCGCGCAATGCCACCGAACTGCGTGCCGATCTGGAGCTGGCGCTCAGTTTAATTCCGGGACCAAAACGCCTGAACCTGCACGCGATTTATCTCGAATCCAGCGAGCCGGTCGCGCGTAACGAAATCAAACCGGAACACTTTAAGAACTGGGTGGAGTGGGCAAAAGCCAACAAACTGGGTCTGGATTTTAACCCGTCCTGCTTCTCGCACCCGCTGAGCGCCGACGGTTTTACCCTCTCCCATTCCGATGACGAGATTCGCCAGTTCTGGATCGACCACGTCAAAGCCAGCCGCCGCGTTTCAGCGTATTTCGGTGAACAGCTCGGCACGCCATCGGTGATGAACATCTGGATCCCGGACGGCATGAAAGATATCACCGTTGACCGCCTGGCTCCGCGCCAGCGCCTGCTGGACGCTCTCGACGAGGTGATCAGCGAAAAACTGAACCCGGCGCATCACATTGATGCGGTGGAGAGCAAGCTGTTCGGCATCGGCGCCGAGAGCTACACCGTTGGCTCCAACGAGTTCTACATGGGCTACGCCACCAGCCGCCAGACGGCGCTGTGCCTGGATGCAGGCCACTTCCATCCGACTGAGGTGATCTCCGACAAAATCTCCGCCGCCATTCTGTACATCCCGCGCCTGCTGCTGCACGTGAGCCGCCCGGTACGCTGGGACAGCGACCACGTGGTCCTGCTGGATGACGAGACTCAGGCCATCGCCAGCGAAATTATTCGTCACGATCTGTTCGATCGCGTGCATATCGGTCTCGACTTCTTCGACGCCTCGATCAACCGCATTGCGGCGTGGGTGATCGGTACCCGCAACATGAAGAAAGCCCTGCTGCGCGCGCTGCTGGAGCCGACGGCGGCCCTGCGCGCGCTGGAAGAGCAAGGCGACTACACGGCGCGCCTGGCGCTGCTGGAAGAGCAGAAATCCCTGCCGTGGCAGGCCGTGTGGGAAATGTACTGTCAGCGCAACGATGCGCCAGCGGGCAGCCAGTGGCTGGACAACGTGCGGGCGTATGAGAAAGAGGTGCTAGCGACTCGCAGCTAAAACAGCACCCGGCGGCGCTTCGCCTGCCGGGCTTACGAACACTTGTCAGCGGGGATCGCTACGCGTCGCCCGACATTTTCAAAGGAATCACAAGACTATGCACACCATCACCAACGCCTGGTTCGTCCAGGGCATGATCAAAGCCACCACCGACGCCTGGCTGAAAGGCTGGGACGAGCGCAACGGCGGCAACCTGACCTTGCGCCTGGACGACGCCGACATTGCGCCGTTCGAAGCGGATTTCCACCCGAAACCGCGCTATATCGCCCTGAGCCAGCCGATGCCGCTGCTCGCCAATACGCCGTTTATCGTCACCGGTTCCGGCAAGTTCTTCCGCAATGTGCAGCTCGATCCGGCAGCGAATTTAGGCGTGGTAAAAGTGGACAGCGACGGCGCGGGCTACCACATTCTTTGGGGGCTGACGAACGAAGCGGTGCCGACCTCTGAACTCCCGGCGCACTTCCTCTCCCACTGCGAGCGCATCAAAGCGACGGACGGCAAAGACCGCGTGATCATGCACTGCCACGCGACCAACCTGATCGCCCTGACCTACGTGCTGGAAAACACCACGGATTTCATCACCCGCAAACTGTGGGAAGGGAGCACCGAATGTCTGGTGGTCTTCCCGGACGGCGTGGGCATTCTGCCGTGGATGGTGCCAGGCACCGATGAAATCGGCGAAGCCACCGCGCAAGAGATGCAAAAACATTCCCTGGTACTGTGGCCATTCCACGGTGTCTTCGGCAGTGGTCCGACGCTTGATGAAGCGTTTGGCCTGATCGACACCGCTGAGAAGTCGGCTGAAGTGCTGGTTAAGGTCTATTCCATGGGCGGAATGAAACAGACCATCACTCAGGAAGAGCTGATTGCGCTGGGTAAACGCTTTGGCGTCACCCCACTGAAATCGGCATTAGAGCTGTACAAATAAAAACATCGCGCCCCGCTCACTGAGACGGGGCGAAAAAACACCTGCAAACCCTACACAACACTCAATTCAGTGGAGTAAAAGCAATGAAAATAAAGACAAGCTTAATCCTCACCGTTGCCGCTCTGGCGTTGTCCGGTTCCGCTTTAGCAGAAGTAAAAATCGCCCTGGTGGCGAAATCTCTCGGAAATGGATTCTTCGAGGCAGCGAACGTGGGCGCGCAGGAGGCCGCCAAAGAATTGGGTGATGTGAAAGTCATTTATACCGGCCCGACCACCACCACCGCCGAAGCGCAGATCGAAGTGCTGAACGGCTTGATCGCGCAGGGGGTGGATGCGATCGCCATCTCCGCGAACGATCCCGATGCGCTGGTACCGGTGCTGAAAAAGGCGATGCAGCGAGGCATCAAAGTGGTCTCATGGGATTCCGGCGTGGCAAAAGCCGGGCGTCAGATCCACCTGAATCCGTCTAATAACGCGTTGATCGGTGAAACCAACGTTAAGCTGGCCGCCGATGCTCTGAAAGCCCTGAACGTCGAAAAAGGCGACGTGGCGGTGTTAAGCGCCACCCCGACCTCCACAAACCAGAACACCTGGATTGCCGAGATGAAAAAGGTGCTGCCGCAGTATCCGTCCGTCAATCTGGTGACCGTAGCCTATGGCGACGATCTGTCGGATAAGAGCTACCGCGAAGCGGTTGGCCTGCTGAAAACCTATCCCGATCTGAAAGTGATCGTCTCCCCGTCGTCGGTCGGTATCGTGGCTGCCGCACAGGCGGTGAAAGACCAGGGCAAAATCGGCAAAGTGTATGTGACGGGGTTAGGCCTGCCGTCTGAAATGGCCGGCGCGGTGAAATCCGGGGCGAGCAAAAGCTTCGCGATCTGGAACCCGATCGATCTGGGTTACGCCGCCACCTATTTAGCCGACGACCTGGTGAAAGGCACCGCCACCAAAGATGAAGCCAGCATGGGCAAACTGGGCAAAGTGAAGCTCGATGCCGACGGTAGCGGCGCGATGGCTGAGCCGTTCGTCTACGATGCGAGCAATATCGATAAGTTCTCAAAAATCTTCTGATGCGTTTTGTAGGCCGGAGAAGCGTCGCGCCATCCGGCCCACAAGATCCCCTTTGATGGAGAACTCTCATGAACGCATCCACACCGCTGCTGGAGCTTAAGGGTATCACCAAGGTTTTCCCTGGTGTGCGCGCCCTTGAGAACGTACAGCTTGAGCTTTGGCCCGGCAAAGTCACCGCCCTTATCGGTGAAAACGGCGCGGGCAAATCGACGCTGGTCAAAGTGATGACCGGGATTTATCAGCCCGAAGAGGGCGAAATCCTCTATAAAGCCATCCCCATTCATCTCCCGACGCCAGAATCGGCACACAAAGTCGGGATTACCGCTATTCATCAGGAAACCGTGCTTTTTGATGAGCTGTCGGTGACCGAAAATATTTTTGTCGGCCAGTATCTGCATAAAGGCTTTTTCAGAAAGCTCGACTGGCCGGAGATGCACCGCCGGGCACAGGAGATCCTCACCCGACTGGAGGTGCAAATCGACCCGCGCGCGACGCTTAAAACGCTGAGTATCGCCCAGCGACATATGGTGGCCATTGCCCGCGCCCTGTCGTTTGAGGCGCAGGTGGTGATCCTCGACGAACCCACCGCCGCCCTGTCACAGCACGAAATCCTCGAGTTTTACCAGATCGTTGAGCGCCTGAAACAGGAAGGCAAAGCGATCCTGTTTATCTCGCACAAGTTCGACGAAATTTTTGAGCTGGCGGATCACTACACCATTTTGCGCGACGGCGTGTTCGTCGGCGCAGGGGCGATCAATGACATCACCGAAGAGCGGATGGTGGCGATGATGGTAGGCCGGGCTATCACCCAGACCTTCCCGAAAGTGGCGTGCGAAAAAGGGGCGACGGTGCTGGAGGTCAAAGACCTCTGCCATCCGACCGAATTCGCGCACATCTCATTCTCCCTGCGCAAAGGCGAAATCCTTGGCTTTTACGGGCTGGTCGGGGCCGGGCGTACCGAGCTGATGCAGGCGCTCTCCGGCGTCACCCGTCCCTCCTCCGGCGAGATTGTGCTGAATGGTCAGGCGCAGAATTTCCGCCAACCGGCCGATGCCATCCGCGCGGGGATTGTCTGCGTGCCGGAAGAGCGGCAGAAGCAGGGAGCGATTATCGAACTGTCGATTGCGCAGAACATCAGCCTGCCGCAGCTCAGCAGGCTCAATCCCGGCGGGGTGTTAAATCAGGACCGCGAATGGGCGCTGGCTGATGAATACGCCAGACGGCTGCAGGTGAAGGCGTTTAGCTGGAAACAGCCGGTCGAAACCCTCTCCGGCGGCAATCAGCAAAAAGTGGTGATCGGCAAATGGCTTGCGACGCATCCTGAGGTGATCATCCTCGATGAGCCGACAAAAGGCATCGATATTGGCTCGAAAGCGGCCGTTCATCAGTTTATGTCCGAGCTGGTTGGACAGGGGCTGGCGGTGATTATGGTGTCGTCGGAACTGCCGGAAGTGATGGGCATGGCCGACCGTATCATTGTGATGCACGAAGGGCTGATGGTGGCGGAATACCCGGCGGGCGGGGCGACGGCGGAAACCATCGTCAGCGCAGCCAGCGGTGCAAAACAGGAGGCCGCGTAATGGTGAAGCAACTCCTGAAACACCGCGAAGCCCTGTTGGGAGCGGTGATTGTACTGATGATCATTGCCATCGGCAGCCGCGTGCCGTCGTTTATCGCACCGGGAAACCTGGTGGAGATGTTTAACGACACCTCGATTCTCATCATTCTCGCCCTCGGCCAGATGATGGTCCTGCTGACCAAAGGCATCGACCTGTCGATGGCGGCGAATCTGGCGCTGACGGGGATGATTGTCGCCCTGATCAACTTCCATTATCCCGCCGTGCCCGTCTGGGCACTGCTGATTCTGGCAACGGCGCTCGGTCTGCTGATGGGCGTCATCAACGGCCTGCTGGTGTGGAAACTGGGTATTCCGGCGATTGTGGTAACGCTCGGCACCATGAGCATCTATCGCGGGATTATCTTCCTGCTCACCGGCGGTGGCTGGGTGAACTCCAACCAGATGGGCGCGGATTTCCTCGCCCTGCCGCGCGCGTCACTGCTCGGTCTGCCCGTTTTGAGCTGGTGCGCGATTGCGGCCCTGCTGCTGGTCGGCTATTTCCTGCGCTACAGCCGCACCGGTCGCGCCCTTTACACCGCAGGCGGCAACGCCACGGCGGCGTATTACACGGGGATCAACGCAGGCAAAATGCAGTTCGTCAGTTTCTGCCTGTCAGGCGCGCTGGCCGGATTCTGCGGCTATCTGTGGATTTCACGTTTCGCCGTCGCCTACGTTGATGTCGCCAACGGCTTTGAGCTGCAGGTGGTCGCCGCGTGCGTCATCGGCGGTATCAGCACCATGGGCGGCACGGGCCGGGTGTTGGGCTGTCTGTTTGGCGCGCTGTTCCTTGGCGTGATCAATAACGCGCTGCCGGTGATTGGCGTCTCTCCGTTCTGGCAGATGGCGATTTCCGGGACGGTGATCGTGATTGCGGTGCTGCTCAATGAACGCGGCAACAAACGCAAAGGACGGCTGATCCTGCGCGATGCGGCGCTGGCCCGTCAGAAACAGGCGGTGAACTCATGAGCAAAATGATGACTACGGAAGAGATTAAAAATCGTCCGGCCGCGACGGGGATTTTCCAGCGTCTGCTGTGCTGGGAGGGCTTCCTGCTGGCGGTAACGCTGGCGGTGTTTATCGTCAACGCCCTCGCCTCGCCCTATTTTCTCGATATCTGGAATCTTTCTGACGCTACGTTCAACTTCACCGAAAAAGCGATCATTGTGCTGCCGATGGCGATGCTAATCATCGCCCGTGAAATCGACCTGTCGGTGGCATCGACCATCGCGCTCAGCTCGACAGCGATGGGCTTTTGCGCGGCGGCGGGTGTAGATACGCCGCTGCTGGTCTGCGTGGGATTAGGCGTCGGGTTGCTGTGCGGGCTGTTCAACGGCTTTCTGGTCACGCGCTTTAACCTGTCGTCCATCGTGATCACCATCGGCACCATGAGTTTGTATCGCGGCATTACCTACATTTTGCTCGGCGATCAGGCGCTAAACACCTGGCCCGAGAGCTTCGCCTGGTTCGGGCAGGGCTATGTGTGGGGCGCGCTGTCGTTTGAATTCGCGCTTTTTATCCTGCTGGCAGCGGTGTTTGCCTTCGTGCTGCATCGCACCAATTTTGGCCGCCGGACGTACGCCATCGGCAATAACCCGACCGGGGCGTGGTTTTCAGGCATCAACGTGAAGCGCCACAACCTGCTGCTGTTCGCGCTGGTCGGGCTGATGGCGGGGCTGGCCTCGGTGCTGCTCACCTCGCGCCTCGGCAGTACGCGCCCGACGATTGCGATGGGCTGGGAACTGGCGGTGGTGACGATGGCAGTGCTCGGCGGCGTCAATATTCTCGGCGGCTCCGGCAGCATGGTGGGCGTGATTATCGCCGCCTTCCTGATGGGCCTGGTGACTTTTGGCCTGAGCCTGCTCAACGTGCCCGGCATTGTGATGTCGGTGATTATCGGCGCGATGCTGATAGTGGTGATTTCACTGCCAATTATCACCCGCCGGATTATGCAGCGAAGACGGATCTAATGCCGGGTGGCGCTTCGCTTATCTGGCCTGCCTGACCGCAGGCCCCGCAAGCGTCGCGCCGCCGGGCATAAAAATCACAGTAATTAAGGAGAATTATCATGAGTTTTATGTTGGCACTTCCCAAAATCAGTCTGCACGGCGCGGGCGCGATCGGTGACATGGTTAATCTGGTGGCGAGCAAACAGTGGGGCAAGGCACTTATCGTCACTGACGGACAGCTGGTGAAAATGGGGCTGCTCGACAGCCTGTTTACCGCCCTGGACGCCCATCAGATGTCGTATCACCTCTTTGATGAAGTGTTCCCGAATCCGACTGAAGCGCTGGTCCAGAAAGGGTTTGCGGCCTATCAGAGCGCCAGCTGCGATTACGTTATCGCCTTCGGCGGCGGCAGCCCGATTGATACGGCGAAAGCGATTAAAATCCTCACCGCCAACCCTGGCCCGTCGACCGCCTATTCCGGCGTCGGCAAAGTCAAAAACGCCGGTGTACCGCTGGTGGCCATTAATACCACAGCAGGCACCGCGGCGGAGATGACCAGCAATGCGGTGATCATCGACAGCGAGCGTCAGGTGAAAGAGGTGATTATCGACCCCAATATTATCCCGGATATCGCCGTGGATGATGCCAGCGTGATGCTCGATATCCCCGCCTCTGTCACCGCCGCAACGGGGATGGACGCCCTGACGCACGCCATCGAAGCCTATGTTTCCGTCGGCGCTCACCCGCTCACCGATGCCAACGCCCTCGAAGCGATTCGCCTGATCAGCCTCTGGCTGCCGAAAGCCGTCGACGACGGACACAACCTCGAAGCTCGCGAACAGATGGCATTCGGCCAGTATCTGGCAGGCATGGCGTTTAACAGCGCCGGATTAGGGCTGGTTCACGCGCTGGCGCATCAGCCGGGGGCGACGCACAATCTGCCGCACGGTGTCTGCAACGCCATCCTGCTGCCGATCATCGAAAACTTTAACCGCCCGAACGCGGTGGCGCGTTTCGCCCGCGTGGCGCAGGCGATGGGCGTGGAGACGCGCGGGATGAGCGATGAAGCGGCCAGCATGGAGGCGATCAACGCCATTCGCGCCCTGAGTACGCGCGTCGGTATTCCTTCTGGCTTCAGCCAGCTTGGCGTGACCAAAGCGGATATCGAAGGCTGGCTGGATAAAGCGCTCGCCGATCCGTGTGCGCCTTGTAACCCACGCACTGCCAGCCGCGACGATGTGCGCGAGCTGTATCTGGAGGCCCTATGATCCGCAAAGCCTTTGTGATGCAGGTGAACCCTGACGCTCACGAGGAGTATCAGCGCCGCCACACCCCGATCTGGCCGGAGCTGGAATCGGTGCTGAAAGACCACGGTGCGCACCATTACGCCATTTATCTCGACAAGGAGCGCAACCTGCTGTTTGCCAGCGTTGAGATTGAATCGGAAGAGCGCTGGAACGCGGTGGCGAATACCGACGTGTGCCAGCGCTGGTGGAAACACATGCGCGATGTGATGCCCGCAAACCCGGACAACAGCCCGGTGAGTGCGGAGCTGAAAGAGGTGTTTTTCCTCGAGTAACCGTTCACGCTGCCGCACTCGCGGCAGCGTTTTTCTTTATTTAGCTATTTAGCTTGCCTCCAGCGTGCCGCGCCCGGCTGCGATTTGCTGCCTGCTGCTCAGCGTAAACGCCGAGATCACCGTCACCGCCAGCACAATGCATCCGAGCATCAGATAGGTATCCTGGAAGCCGATCCGGTCATACATATTCCCCGCAAACGCCGACAGGAAAATGGCCGCCGACTGTTTGGCAAAGTTAAAGCCAATCAGATAGATGGTCGCTGACAGGCGGGTATCAAACACGCCAGTGATGTATTTAAACGCCCCCACCAGCAGGAAGGGCACTTCCAGCGCGTGAAGCATTTTCAGGGCGATGACTTCCGTCACGGTAGTCGCGAAGGACGAGCCGATAATGCGCGTGGCCATAATCAGCCCGGCAATCAGCAGAGTGTTTTTCGCGCCGATGCGGTTAATGATCCACGGCGAGCAGAACATAATGATCGCGTTACAAATTTCTCCGGCCGTGGTCGCAAAACCAAAGGCGCGCGTCCCCTGTTCCGGCGTCGCAAAGAACGATTTGAAGAAGGTGGCAAACTGCTGATCAAACACGTCATACACGCAGGCCACGCCAACCACATACAAAATAAACATCCACATTTTGCGCTGGCGGAACAGGGTGAAGACGGTTTTGGCGGTGATTTGCGGCTGATTGGCGCCCAGCGCGTTCATCACTTCGGCAGTCTGGTTTGGCTTTGGTTTGGCGACCACCAGCAGGAGCATCAGCAATAGCGCCGCGCCTGAGCCCATCCAGAAAACAAACGACGGATCGATACTGAACAGCACGCCGCCCGTGGAGGCGCACAGTCCCCAGCCCAGGCAGCCGAACATTCGCGCTTTACCGTATTCGAAGAAGCTATTGCGACTCACTCGCTCGATATAGGCTTCAATCGCCCCGGAGCCCGCCGAGAAGACAAAGCCGATATACAGCCCGCCGCTCAGCGCCCCGAGCCAGATATTTATTTTCAGCAGCGGCGCGAAAACGTAGAGGAAGAAGGGGGCGAACAAGAACAGCAAAATGGCGATGATCCATAACAGGTGCTTTTTCAGCCCCAGCTTGTCAGAGATCACCCCCAGCACCGGCTGGAACGCAATCGCCGAGAGCGAAATGCAGGAGAAAACAATCCCCGTATGGGTTTTATTCAGGCCGATGATATCCGACAACCAGATCGGCAGGAACGGAAAGCAGGTGGCCATAATGAAGAAGTAGAGAAAGAAGAACGCCCCGAAAATCCAGAAATTGGGGTTGTCTTTGTGGGTACAGGCAGTCGTGTTCATTATTTTTATCCTCAACTCAGGGCCGGTCGCCCGGCCCATCACCCTTACACGCGTTCAACGCCAATCAGAATGGCGGTTTCCGGGTCCAGAATCGGCAGTACCAGCCCCGCCTGCATCAGCCATTCTCCGCTCACCGTTTGTGGCGCTTCCATCCATGCCGGGAGTTTGCGCATGGTGTGGCCCCCCTCGCCGGTGAGGCGGATATTCGGATGATCGAGCAGGGTGATGCGGTACTGCGCGTTCGCTGCAAGCCCCGGCATGCGCAGCGGCATCATCAGGGTGTAATCTGGCATCGCCAGTTGGCTGACAATAAACAGCCCCTGCCGTTGGTCTTCGCTCACTATACCCTGCACCTGAGTCGTGGCGTCCGGCATATCCACGCGCCACAGGGTGCCGTGGTGAATTACGTCGCGCCATTGCTTATGCAGCGCGGCGTAACGGCGGTAGCCTTCACGCTCGTGCTCATCGACGGTGAGCGGGTCCAGCTCAAGCCCCATGTGCCCAAACAGCGCGGTCAGCCCGCGAAACTCGATGCTGTGCTGGCGGAACGTGGCGTGGCATTTATGATGACCGATATGTGCGCCCATCACCTCCGGCGGGAAGAAGTAGCTCATTCCACGCTGGATGGTGTTGCGCTCCAGCGCATCGTTGTTATCGGATGCCCAGAAGCGGTGGCAACGGGTCAGGACTTCGTAATCAATGCGTCCGCCGCCGGACGAGCAGGATTCAAATTCCACGTGCGGGAAGCGCTGGCCGAGTGTCTCAAGCAG
This sequence comes from Lelliottia sp. 489, assembly GCF_050435885.1. NCBI lineage: Bacteria > Pseudomonadati > Pseudomonadota > Gammaproteobacteria > Enterobacterales > Enterobacteriaceae > Lelliottia > Lelliottia sp. 489. The sequence goes on from NZ_JBNDLC010000010.1 coordinate 75,760, forward strand.
GCGATAATACTGGCGCGTTTGCGCGTCAGCAGCGGCTTTACCGAGATGGCCCGGCTGCACCAGCTCGCGGTTCATGTCCCACTTCACGTAGTCCACCGGATGTTCGCCCAGCAGCCAGCTCATGCGTTCCAGCAAATACTCAAAGGCTTCAGGAATGTTCAGATTCAGCACCAGCTGGTGTCGCCCCGTCGCCTGCGGGTAGCCCGGCAGCGCCAGCACCCAGTCGGAATGCGCGCGGTAGAGATCGGAATCCGGGTTAATCATTTCCGGCTCTACCCAAATGCCAAATTCCATGCCGAGATTTTTGACGTGATTGATCACCGGCATCAGGCCGTTAGGGTATTTTTTCTCGTCGAGAGTCCAGTCACCCAGGGCGGCGTGGTCGTCGTTGCGCCCCTTAAACCAGCCGTCGTCGATGATGAAGCGCTCCACGCCCAGCGCCGCCGCTTCGTCGGCCATCCGCATGATGTAGTCCGGATCGTGGTTGAAATAGATCCCTTCCCAGGTATTGAGGTGCACCGGGCGCGGCTTGTTTTGCGGGAAGCGAATGATGTTCTTGCGCAGATAGCGGTGGAACTGCTGACTCATCCCGTTCAGCCCCTGCGCGGAGTAGCTGGCGTACAATTTCGGCGTCCAGAGGGTTTCGCCCTCGGCAATCGCCATTTCGCCCGGCAGATAGAGCGCTTCGGCCTGCACGTAGCGGCGGCCATCGGTTTTCACTTCAGCGCGCAGGCGGTGGTTGCCGCTCCAGCCGAGATGCACGCCCCACACGTCGCCCTGCATTTCACTGAATGCAGGTGTGCCGGTCATCAGTGCCGGGAAGTGTTCGTGGGAGGTGCGCCCGCGCCGGTTTTCAATCACAAAACTGTCGTGCTCAAGGGTCAGGCGATGCGGCTGGAATTCGCGTATCCAACGACCATGGAAAGCCATTACCTCTTTCGCGCGTTCCGAGACCGGCAGCGTCACGGCCAGCCGATCCACCTGCCACGGCTGCGCCCGCAGATTGGTCAGACCGTGCCGTACCACCAGCACGCCGCTCTCATCGAGGACGAGTTCGCTGGTCAGCCGCAGCCCGGCGTGCGCATCTTCTGCGGTAATCGTCAGGCTTTGACGCTGCTGTTCGACGGCAACGGTCCTGAACACCGGAGACCCATCCAGCCCCTGGCGGTGGCCTTCAATGCCCGGCGCACCAAACAGACCGTGGCCCACCTCGGCCATCAGCGTCACCGGGGTATCCACATCCAGCCTGCCGTTAGCCACCGGGCGAACCAGACTTTGCGCATCCTGCGGCGAAAAGTGGTGAAGGTGTGGCCCCCAGTAGACAATTTCGGCGAACGGGTGCGTTTTGATCACCACGTCTACCGTCGTGCTTTCGAGTCGTAAAATGGAATCTTGCATCGGACATCTCCTGTCATCGGATGTCCTGAGTGTTGATCCGAAACGTTTCGGATACCAACCCAAACGTTTCGGATCTGTGATCGACTTTAGAGTTTTGCGGTGATTTAGGCCGTCTGGCCCGGTGAAAATTCAGGCTGCCAGAGCACCTGAAGGCGGGAGAGATCATCGCCATTGATGAGCTGGCGTACCATGTCAGCGATCTGCTTGCCCACGCCCTCGCGGGTGGACTGGATCACCGCCGCTACGTCGGCGTCGACAATGCTGTCCTGCGGCAGGCCGTCATACACCACCAGCGAAACCGGGTCGCTGCCGGTCAACCGCCCCTGCTGCGCCAGCGCCATTGCCGCGCCGTCGCCGTGGGTGTTGCAGTCAGTCACAATCGCCGTCGGCGGGTTTGGCAGTGCAAGCAGTTCAAGCGTCGTGGTATAGCCCGCGCGTCGTGACGGCGGCATCGCGCGCAGCCATTCGCTGGATAACCCCGCTTCGCGCAGAGCGTCGAGATACCCGAGACGGCGCTGGGTGATAAACGCCTGATTATTACTTTCGCCCAGCAGGGCGATGCGCTGATGGCCCTTGTCGATCAGCCAGCGCGTGGCGCGATAGGTCCCGGCATAGTTATCAAAATCAAACCATGCGTAGGGTTTTGGCAACTGGCTGCGGCCCAGGGCGAGGAACGGAAAACCGGCGTCCTGAAGCTGCGCAAGACGCGGGTCCTGATCGAGGGTATGCGCGACAATCAGCGCATCCACACGGCGGCTTTGCACCATGCGCATGTAGCTGTGTTTATCGGCGAGATCATCGTCGGCGATCAGCAGTAAATCAATCTCATGTCGCGCCAGTTCGTGGCTAATTTCGCCGACCATGTCCATAAAAACGCTGTTATTGAGCGGAACCGGATGCACGGGAAACACCAGCCCGACGGCGTCGATTTTGCCCATCTTCAGGCGGCGGGCAAAGGTGTTTGGCCGATAGCCACGGCGCTGCGCTTCGGCTTCCACCCGCGCCCGGGTTTCGCGAGAAACGTCGTCATATCCGTTGAGGGCGCGGCTGACCGTCGTAACAGACAGCCCCAGTTCTTTGGCAATGGCTTTGAGCGACATGATTTTCCGTGTCCGAGAGGTTAGTTTTGTTCCGCCACTAAAAGCGCGTGGGTATCCGGTTCCAGCGCCTTGAAGATATGCGGTTGATCGGCGGGATAGCAAATGTAATCGCCCTCGCCCAGCTCTTCCGGAGCGTCAGTCAGGCCGATCAGCGCCCGTCCCTGGGTGACGATAATGTGCTCTACGGAACCCGGCGGATGCGGCTGCGAAATACGGTCTGCACCCGGCTGGGTCATCAGCAGATAGACATCGCGGCGTGCGCCCGGCGGACAGGCGGCCAGTAAAATCGCCTGATAGTTCGCCTGCTCGGCAATCACTTTGGTCCCTTCACCCCGGCGGATCACCTGAGTGGTGGGCTGCTGCGGCTCTAACAGGCGCGCAAACGGGATCCCCAGCGCCACGCACAGCGACCAGAGCGTTTCCAGGCTGGGATTGCCATTCCCGGATTCCAGCTGCGAGAGGGTGGATTTAGCAATCCCGGCGCGGCGTGCGATTTCTGCCAGCGACAGCCCGGTTCGCAGGCGCTCCCGCACCAGGCTTTTCGCGATCACGCTGATTGGCTGCGTCATAAAACGGCCTCTTGTTCTATAAATCGAACGAATCGTTCATCTTGAAAAACGATATTGATGCGTTCATTATAATGGATACTCGTTCGATATGGCTAAAAATGTATGAAGAACTCTCTCTCCTGTCTGAAAGGCGACACGGTCAAAGCGATCGTTCTGGTGTGTCTCGCCGTGGGCGTCGTCGGCATGTCCTACGGCTCGCTGGCGATGGCTTACGGCTTCCCGGTGTGGGTGCCGTTTGTGCTCTCCATTACCGTGCTCGCGGGCGCGTCGGAATTTATGTTTATCGGCATCGTTGCCAGCGGCGGTAATCCGCTTGCGGCGGCGGCGGCGGGTTTGCTGGTGAATGCCCGCCACGTTCCGTTCGGCGTTACGGTACGCGAACTGGTGGGTAAGCGCGGCCTGAGCTTCCTCGGCTGCCACATCATGAACGACGAAAGCGTGGTATTTGGTCTGTCACAAAAAACCCCCGAGCAGCGCAAAGCCGCCTACTGGCTGTGCGGGCTAGGCGTAGCGATCATCTGGCCGCTGGGGACACTGCTGGGGGCGATGGTCGGCAAGCTGCTGCCTGCGCCGGAAACCATCGGTCTCGACGCCGTATTCCCGGCGATTTTGCTGGCGTTAGTCGTCCCGGCCTTTAAAAACCGCACCACGCTGATCCGCGCCTGCAGCGGCGCAGCGCTGTCGCTGGCCGCAGTGCCATTCGCGCCGGTCGGTTTGCCGGTGCTGCTGTCGTTACTGGGTCTGGCGGCGAGGAAAAAATAATGGACAACATGACCTTCTTTATTCTCGGCATTGCGATTTTATCGGCGGGAACCTATCTGATGCGCCTCGGTGGTGCAAAGCTTGGCAACCGCCTGGCGCTGTCCGAGCGCTCGCAAGCGCTGCTGTCGGATGCGGCAACGGTGCTGCTCTTTTCCGTGGCACTGGCGACCACCTTCTACGAAGGAGAACACTTTGCCGGCATGGCGCGAGTCTTAGGCGTGGCCTTCGCCGTGTTCCTGGCGTGGCGTAAAGTGCCGCTGATCGTCGTGATTATCTCCGCTGCAGTCGTGACGGCGCTGTTGCGCGTGGCCGGTTTGCATTGATGAAAGAGATTCGCTCTCATGGCACGCGAGTCGACAAGATCGCGTCATTTTTAGCGTTCTGTTGAGCGGAAAAGATGGGCTACGAGGGGGGATGGCGTTACTGCGGAGAGGGGAAAACCTGTCCCTGCCCGGATGAGCAGGGGACAGTGGCTATGCTCTTATTTGTTCAGTTCAGCGGTCATGTGAACACGGTTACCTGAGAAAGCCTGGGTAATGGTGTAAGAAGCAGCACCGGCCTGTTCTGCCTGAGCGGCAATTTTCGCTTCTGCGCCGTCAATGGTCGAGGCGGTTGCGGTTACGGTCTGAGCTGCGAAAGAACCGAAAGAAGCGGCAAGAGCGATAACTGCAACAAAAGTTTTGATGTTTTTCATGATGTAAATCCTTCAGTAAGTTGTTTAGATAAGGCGTTGTGCCTTGATGTGATAATAATAGGCCTCATCATCAACAACTAAAAGCGGAAGGATTTGCTAAAGTCTTTCAAATTTACTGATCAATAATTAAGCGCTGCGGATGCGTATAAATGGTGACGCGACCCGGTTTGCAGAACCCCACCAGCGTCAGGTTGCAGCGCTGTGCCACCTCCACCGCCAGGGTGGTCGCCGCCGAGACGGCAAACAGAATTTCGACGCCACACATGGCCGCCTTTTGCACCATCTCATAGCTCGCCCGGCTCGATACCAGCGCCGCACCCTGCAGCCAGGTTTCGCTTTCTCCGGCGCGACGTCCCAGCAGTTTATCCAGCGCGACGTGACGCCCAACATCCTCATGACCGCCTGCAATATTCCCCGACGGAAGAACCCATGCGGCCGCGTGCGTACAACCGCTCAGTTGCCCTATCGGCTGGACGTCGTTGAGATGCTCCAGGGCGTGATCGAGATGTTTAAGATTGAAGGTCTGGGTAAACGGCAGCGGGACAATCGGCTTACCGATATCGTTCAGTTGCTCGACGCCACATACGCCGCAGCCTGTGCGCCCGGCCAGCGCGCGTCGGCGCTCTTTCAGCCCCATAAAACGACGGCTGGAGAGTTCGATTTGCACTTCCAGGCCGTTACAGACCTGAACGACATCCATGCCGAAGATCTCCTGCGGGTGTTCGATAATGCCTTCCGAAAGCGAAAAACCGATCGCGAACAGCTCAAGATCTTTGGGCGAGGCCATCATCACGACGTGGGAGATACCATTGTAGACCAGGGCAACAGGCACTTCTTCCGCCAGAAAATCGGGGATTCCGTGGGTAATGTGAGGGGGTCTGTGTACCACTTGTTCCACCACGCCCGCAGGCAGTGGAAACGAATGGGTATCACGATTCTGTTTTGACACAACGGTATTCCTGAGCAACCACAAAGGTGAGCCTGCTATTGCATCATAAACCGCAGGCCGTGCGCATAGTATGGATCAACTTTTCGGCAGCCATACCCCACAAGTTTACCTACTCATTTGGGAGTGGCACAACAGACGCGCTGATACACGCCTTTAACAAGCCAGGGTCACAATGTGATCAATGTCACACTTTATAATCATCAGAGTGATAATACGTTCACTTTGTATTAACCGCACCGGAACAGGCTTACCGACATTGTGGTATTCTGAAATCATATCCCTCGTGGAATTGAGGGAATACATCAAATTTTAAGCGTTATGGTTGTTTTGCAATCATGCGCAAAAACAATAACCTCCCTAAATAGTTCGAGTTGCTGGAAGGCGGCAATTGAGCGAATCCCCAGACGCTTACTCACGTAAGCGGCTGAGTAAGAGAACGCAGCCAACGCACCTGCAGCGCGAAATATGAAGAGGGAGCAATGTCGTAAACAAGGAGTGACCCATGCAGGTCAGCAGAAGGCAGTTCTTTAAGATCTGCGCTGGCGGTATGGCAGGCACGACGGCAGCGGCGCTGGGCTTTGCCCCTGGTGTAGCGCTGGCGGAAACGCGGCAGTACAAACTGCTGCGCACCCGTGAAACCCGTAATACCTGTACGTACTGCTCTGTCGGTTGTGGGCTGTTAATGTATAGCCTCGGCGACGGCGCGAAAAACGCTAAAGCATCCATCTTCCATATCGAAGGTGACCCGGATCATCCGGTCAACCGTGGTGCGCTGTGCCCGAAAGGGGCCGGTCTGGTGGACTTTATCCACTCCGAAAGCCGCCTCAAATTCCCGGAATATCGCGCTCCAGGCTCCGATAAATGGCAGCAAATCAGCTGGGAAACGGCATTTGACCGTATCGCCAAACTGATGAAAGAAGACCGTGATGCGAACTTTATCGCGCAGAATGCCGATGGCGTCACCGTTAACCGCTGGCTCTCCACGGGCATGCTTTGTGCCTCCGCATCCAGCAATGAAACCGGGTATTTAACCCAGAAATTTACGCGCGCACTCGGTATGCTCGCGGTCGACAACCAGGCGCGTGTCTGACACGGACCAACGGTAGCAAGTCTTGCTCCAACATTTGGTCGCGGTGCGATGACCAACCACTGGGTCGACATCAAAAACGCTAACCTCATCATTGTGATGGGTGGGAACGCGGCAGAAGCGCATCCGGTGGGATTCCGCTGGGCGATGGAAGCCAAAATCCACAATGGCGCGAAACTGATTGTGATCGATCCCCGCTTTACGCGTACAGCGTCAGTGGCGGATTTCTACACCCCTATTCGCTCAGGTACTGACATTACTTTCCTGTCAGGCGTATTGCTGTACCTGATGACCAACGAAAAATATAACCGTGAATATACCGAGGCTTACACCAACGCCAGCCTGATCGTGCGTGAGGACTATAGCTTTGAAGACGGTCTGTTCAGCGGTTACGACGCCGAAAAACGCAAATACGACAAAACCAGCTGGAACTACGAGCTGGACGAAAACGGCTTTGCGAAACGCGATACCACCCTTACCCACCCGCGCTGCGTGTGGAACCTGCTGAAAACGCACGTTTCCCGCTATACGCCTGACGTGGTCGAAAACATCTGCGGCACGCCGAAAGCCGACTTCCTGAAAGTCTGCGAGTACATCGCCGAAACCAGTGCTCACGATAAAACCGCGTCGTTCCTTTACGCGCTGGGCTGGACACAACACTCCATCGGGGCGCAGAACATCCGCACCATGGCGATGGTTCAGCTGCTGCTCGGCAATATGGGGATGGCAGGCGGCGGCGTGAACGCCCTGCGCGGTCACTCCAACATTCAGGGGCTGACGGACCTGGGCTTGCTGTCGCAGAGCCTGCCGGGCTACATGACATTGCCAAGCGAAAAACAGACCGACCTCCAGACCTATCTGACCGCCAACACGCCGAAACCGCTGCTGGAAGGCCAGGTGAACTACTGGGGCAACTACCCGAAATTCTTCGTCTCGATGATGAAAGCCTTCTACGGCGATAAAGCGACAGCAGAAAACAGCTGGGGCTTTGACTGGCTGCCGAAGTGGGACAAGGGTTACGACGTTCTGCAGTATTTCGACATGATGCACCAGGGCAAAGTGAACGGCTATCTGTGCCAGGGCTTTAACCCGGTCGCCTCGTTCCCGAACAAGAACAAGGTGGTAGAGTCGCTGTCGAAACTGAAATTCCTGGTGACGATTGATCCGCTCAATACCGAAACCTCGACCTTCTGGCAGAACCACGGTGAATCGAACAACGTCGATCCAGCGAAAATTCAGACGGAAGTGTTCCGCCTGCCATCCACCTGCTTCGCCGAAGAGAACGGTTCTATCGTTAACTCTGGTCGCTGGCTGCAGTGGCACTGGAAAGGTGCGGACGCCCCGGGTATCGCCCTGAACGACGGCGAGATTCTGGCCGGTATCTTCCTGCGCATGCGCAAGATGTACGAAGCCGAAGGCGGCGCGACTCCAGAGCAGGTTCTGAACATGACCTGGAACTATTCAACGCCTGAAAATCCTGCCCCTGAAGAGGTGGCGATGGAGAGTAACGGTAAAGCGCTGGCGGATGTGGTTGATCCGGCCACCGGCACCGTACTGGCGAAAAAAGGCGATCAGCTGAGCACCTTTGCGCATCTGCGCGACGACGGCTCAACCGCCAGCGGCTGCTGGATTTTCGCCGGAAGCTGGACGCCGAAGGGCAACCAGATGGCGAACCGCGACAACGCCGATCCGTCGGGCCTCGGCAATACGCTGGGCTGGGCGTGGGCGTGGCCGCTGAACCGCCGCATTCTGTATAACCGTGCTTCCGCAGACCCGCAGGGTAAACCGTGGGATCCAAAACGCCAGCTCCTGAAGTGGGACGGCGCGAAATGGGGCGGCGTGGATATTCCGGACTACAGCGCCGCCGCACCAGGCAGCGATGTCGGGCCGTTTATCATGCAGCCAGAAGGCATGGGCCGCCTGTTTGCCATCGATAAAATGGCTGAAGGTCCCTTCCCGGAACACTACGAGCCGTTTGAAACGCCGCTGGGAACCAACCCGCTGCACCCGAACGTGATCTCAAACCCGGCCGCCCGTATCTTCAAAGGCGATTTTGAAGCGCTGGGTAAAAAAGATAAGTTCCCGTACGTCGGCACCACGTACCGTCTGACCGAGCACTTCCACTACTGGACCAAACACGCGCTGCTTAACGCCATCGCGCAGCCGGAACAGTTCGTGGAGATCGGTGAGAAGCTGGCGAATAAGCTCGGCATCGCGCACGGCGATACGGTGAAAGTCTCCTCTAACCGTGGCTACATCAAAGCCAAGGCGGTAGTGACCAAACGTATTCGCACGCTGAATGTTCATGGGCAACAGGTGGACACCATCGGCATCCCAATTCACTGGGGTTACGAGGGCGTGGCGAAGAAAGGCTTTATTGCCAACACCCTGACACCGTTCGTCGGTGATGCGAACACGCAGACGCCGGAGTTCAAAGCCTTCCTGGTAAACGTGGAAAAGGTGTAACGGAGACGACTTATGGCTTATCAATCGCAAGACATCATTCGTCGTTCCGCGACTAACGGCTTCACGCCCGCGCCTCAGGCGCGGGACCACCAGCAGGAAGTGGCGAAGCTCATTGACGTCACCACCTGTATCGGCTGCAAAGCCTGTCAGGTGGCGTGTTCCGAGTGGAACGATATCCGTGACGAAGTGGGTCATAACGTCGGGGTGTACGACAACCCCGCCGATTTGACCGCCAAGTCCTGGACGGTGATGCGTTTCTCAGAAGTGGAACAGGACGACAAACTGGAGTGGCTAATCCGCAAGGATGGCTGTATGCACTGCGCCGATCCGGGCTGCCTGAAGGCGTGTCCGTCCGAAGGGGCTATCATTCAGTATGCCAATGGTATCGTCGACTTCCAGTCAGAACAGTGCATCGGCTGCGGCTACTGCATTGCGGGCTGCCCGTTCAACGTGCCGCGACTGAACCCGGAAGACAACCGCGTCTACAAATGTACGCTGTGCGTTGACCGCGTGAATGTCGGCCAGGAGCCGGCCTGCGTGAAAACCTGTCCGACGGGGGCCATTCACTTTGGCTCCAAAGAGGATATGAAAACGCTGGCGGGCGAGCGCGTCGCCGAGCTGAAAACCCGTGGTTACGACAACGCCGGTCTGTACGATCCGGCGGGCGTTGGCGGTACACACGTCATGTATGTGCTGCACCATGCCGACAAGCCGAATCTGTATCACGGCCTGCCGGAGAACCCGGAAATCAGCGCGACCGTTAAGTTCTGGAAAGGCATCTGGAAACCGCTGGCCGCCGTTGGCTTCGCTGCAACCTTTGCCGCCAGCATCTTCCACTATGTCGGTGTCGGTCCGAACCGCGCGGAAGAGGAAGACGACAATCTGCATGAAGAGAAAGACGAGGTGCGCAAATGAAAAGACGTGACACCATCGTGCGCTACACAGCGCCGGAACGTATCAACCACTGGGTCACCGCCTTCTGCTTCATGCTGGCGGCGATAAGCGGGCTGGGATTTTTCTTCCCATCCTTCAACTGGCTGATGCAAATCATGGGCACACCGCAGCTGGCGCGTATTCTGCACCCGTTTGTCGGCGTGATTATGTTTGCCTCGTTTATCATCATGTTTTTCCGCTACTGGCACCATAACCTAATCAATCGGGATGATATCTTTTGGGCGAAGAATATTCGTAAGATCGTCGTCAACGAGGAAGTGGGTGATACCGGGCGTTATAACTTCGGCCAGAAATGCGTATTCTGGGCGGCGATTATCTTCCTGGTCCTGTTGCTGGTGAGCGGCGTGATTATCTGGCGTCCGTATTTTGCGCCCGCTTTCTCAATCCCGGTAATCCGATTTGCGCTGATGCTGCATTCATTTGCCGCAGTCGCGTTAATTGTGGTTATCATGGTGCATATCTACGCCGCCCTATGGGTGAAAGGCACTATTACCGCGATGGTGGAAGGATGGGTTACCAGTACGTGGGCGAAGAAACATCACCCGCGCTGGTACCGTGAGGTCCGCAAGACAACGGAAAAAAAAACTGAATGAGTATTCGCATAATCCCGCAAGATGAGCTGGGTTCGAGCGAGAAACGCACGGCGGAGTACATTCCGCCGTTGTTATTCCCCAGACTCAAGAACCTCTACAACCGCCGCGCAGAGCGTCTGCGCGAGCTGGCAGAGAACAATCCGCTCGGTGAATTTCTGCGCTTTGCCGCGCTGATCGCCCACGCCCAGGAAGTGGTGCTGTACGACCACCCGCTGCAAATGGACCTCACCGCGCGCATCAAAGAAGCCAACGAGCAGGGCAAACCGCCGCTGGATATTCACGTACTGCCGCGCGACAAGCACTGGCAAAAGCTGCTGCACTCGCTGATTGCCGAGCTGAAACCAGAGATGAGCGGCCCTGCGCTGGCGGTGATCGAGAATCTGGAAAAAGCCTCCGATCTGGAGCTGGAAGAGATGGCGAGCGCGCTGTTTGCCTCCGATTTTTCCCTCGTCAGTAGCGATAAAGCGCCCTTTATCTGGGCCGCCCTGTCGCTCTACTGGGCGCAAATGGCGAGCCTGATTCCGGGTAAAGCGCGTGCAGAATACGGTGAAGCCCGTCAGTTCTGCCCGGTGTGTGGCTCGATGCCCGTGACCAGCATGGTGCAAATCGGCACCACGCAAGGCTTGCGTTATCTGCACTGCAACCTGTGTGAAACTGAGTGGCACGTGGTGCGCATCAAATGCAGCAACTGCGAACAGACCCGCGATCTGAACTACTGGTCGCTGGAAAACGAGAATGCGGCCGTTAAAGCCGAAAGCTGCGGTGACTGCGGGACCTACCTGAAAATTCTCTATCAGGAAAAAGACCCGAAAGTGGAAGCTGTCGCCGACGACCTCGCCACGCTGGTACTCGACGCGCGGATGGAGCAAGAGGGCTTCGCCCGCAGCTCAATCAACCCGTTCTTGTTCCCGGGTGAAGGGGAGTAGTTTTCTTTAACAGTGCCGGGCGACGCAAAGTTGCCCGGCCTGCAACTGCCTTCATGCTCCATTTTGCGAGCCGCGTTCGAGATTCCAACCCCCACCAAAATCCCCCGTTTTCTTTTACAACAAACCAGGCTATAACGCTGTATATCCATACAGATAACCGGGAAGAATTATGGCACTGGAAAAAGGGATTGCTGAACTGGTTCAGGGGTTTATCGCGGCCGGGCGCCCCTCTGCACGAGAGCAGAATATTGATGACCGGCGCGCAGGGTATGTCGCCAGCACGGTGCTGGCAGGCGAAACGGAAACGCGCGTTCACGTCGAGTCTGTCGAACTTGAAGGGATGCGGTTTAGGGTTTATTCGCCGCTCAATGCCCCTGAGATTTTACCGACGGTTGTCTATTATCACGGCGGGTGCTTTATCAGCGGCGGCTTTGAGACTCATGATGGCCAGTTACGTCAGTTGGCTTACTACAGCCGCTGTAGGATCGTTGCCGTGCAGTATCGTCTGGCACCGGAACACACCTTCCCCGCCGCCCATGACGACGCTGAAAAAGCCGCGTGCCTGGTCTGGCACTATGCCGATCGGTTTGGCATCGATAAAAATCAAATTACCCTCGCCGGTGACAGCGCGGGAGGGCATCTGGCGCTGGTGACTGCGCTGCGACTCAAGGCGGCAAAAGAATGGCAGCCGGCACAGTTAATTCTGATCTATCCCATGCTCGACTCGACGGCGTATTTTGAAAGCTATATCCGCAACGGTGCGGACTATGTCATTACCCGCGATACGCTTCTCAGCGGTTACGAGTTATATCTTTCAGGAACCGACCGTCTTCATCCTGAAGCCAGTCCGCTATGGCGTGACGACCTTAACGGGCTGCCCCAGACGCATATCATCACCGCCGAGTTCGATCCGCTTTGTGATGAAGGCGAAGCACTCTTTCAGCGAATGACGGAACAGGGCGTCACCTGTACGTGTCAGCGCTGGTCGGGTGTCATACATGGTTTCTTTCAGTTAGGCGGAGTCAGCCAGTCTGCACGAGACGTGATGCGGGATGTGGCCTGGCGAGTCAGCTCACCAGGCCGGGAAAAATAGCAGGAGTGAGGGTTATTCCTCCTCGTTCCCGCCCTCTTCGTAAGGGCCAAACGGCTTCGCAGGCAGCACGAGATAAGTGCCTTCGAAGATGGCGCCTGGCGATTCATCGCCAAACAGCTCGACCTGCATCTGCACGCGAGCTTTACGGCCACGCGCCAGACGGTCCAGGTCACCGCTGAGGGAGCCTAAGTCCGCGACTGCGCTCGGTTTACCGCTGATAGGGCTGCTGTAGCGGATATGCGCATCGGCGAGAATAATGGTGCCGCCAAGGTGCCTTTCGCGCAGCATCAGCCAGATCAGCCCCCAGCCGGTCAAGGTGGCCAGCGAGAACAGGCTGCCAGCGAACAGGGTATGGTGCGGGTTCTGATTGCCGATTTCCGGCATAGTGGTGATGAATTTTTGCCCGGTGTATTGCTGGATGCGCACGCCCATCTTTTCGCTCAGCGGAATATGCTGATACCAGGCCTGCTGCAGCTGCCCGCACCAGTCGGCGCGGTGAAGAATATCATCAAGGGTGGCAATGGGTTTGATCATCAAAAAATGACGAATCGGGGTGGTTTGTGGCGCGGTGATTTCGCCTTCATTGACGAAACCCAGCTTGGAGAAAAACTCCACGGCGTCTTCGCGGGCGCTACAGGTGACGCGTTTAACGCCCTCCTGACGGGCAACGGACTCAAGAGTCATCGCCATCAGGGTGCCAAGTCCTTTGTCCTGTACGGACGGATGCACAGCCATAAAACGGATTGAGGCTTCATTGTCGGCATTGATATACAAACGCCCGACGGCAACCAGGTTGCCCTCTTCGTCGACCACCATCTGATGATGCGCCATCGCATCCCAGGCGTCGCGCTCGGAGCCTTTCGGCTGATGTAACGGCTTACGCAGCATTTCCCAGCGAAAATGATAGTAAACCTCTAATTCTTCTTCTGTTTGCGGTACTCGAAGGTGATACATAGCTGTACTCTCTCTTGTTACCCGCGGCCATGCCGCCAGCTGGCTCATACCTGGAGCCAGAATGTGACGGGGCCATCGTTCACCAGCGACACCTGCATATCTGCAGCGAATCGTCCGGTTTGCGTATTCATTTCCTGTTGACGACACCGTTCAACAAAGTATTCGTAAAGTGCTTCAGCACGGTCGGGCGCGGCACCTCTGGAGAAACCCGGACGCATACCGCGTTCCGTGTCGGCGGCCAGGGTAAACTGAGACACCACCAGCACGCTACCCCCCGCCTGCTGAACGTTCAGGTTCATCTTGCCGTCGGCATCGCCGAAAATGCGATACCCGAGCACGCGCTCACACAGACGATTCGCTTTTTGTTCGTCGTCATCCTTTTCGACACCTAACAACACCAAAAGTCCTGGGCCAATTTCACCCGTCACCTCATCCTCCACGGTGACGCTGGCACGGGTTACGCGCTGAATCAATGCAATCATGGTTGGTCTGCTTCTTCTTGTTCTGCGGCTTGTTTGAGTTTGCGGTATTCACCGAGAGTGACAGTTATTTCGGCACCTAGCAAGACGATACACCAGGTCCAGTATACCCAGACAAACAAAATCGGGATCACCGCCAGCACGCCATAAATCAGCTGATACGACGGGAACATGGTGATGTAGAGCGCAAACCCTTTTTTGCCCAGCTCGAACAGGATTGCCGCCACCAGCGCCCCAACAATGGCGTCCCGGTTAGGTACCTGTGTGGTCGGCACCACGCTGTAAAGCAGCCAGAATGAGAGCCAGGAGAGGATCAGCGGGAAGATGCGTAATACGTTGTCGATGACGCTGTTTAAATCGCTCGCCCAGCGTAATGACAGAAGATAAGAGCTGATCGCCAGACTGGCCCCGGCCAGCAGCGGCCCCAGCGTCAGAATCATCCAGTAAACGGCAAACGAATAAACTTTTGGCCGCACACGCTTGCTGTGCCAGATGGTATTCAGCGCGCTATCGATGGCATACATCAGCAGCAGTGCGGTCACGATCAGCCCGCAGGCGCCCACGGCGGTCATCTTGCTGGAGTTGGCAACGAACTGCTCGATATACCCCTGAATTACGTCCCCAGTGGCGGGAATAAAGTTAGCAAACACAAAGTGGCGCAGCTGCAGACTCACATCGGCAAACATCGGAAACGCAGAGAACAACGCGAAAATCACCGCCACCAGCGGAACCAATGAGAGCAACGACACGTAAGCGAGATTGCCCGCCAGCGTGGTCATGTTGTCCTCATCAATCCTCTGCCAGAGCAGTTTGATCCACGCCCGAAACGGACGCGTATGGTGTGTGGCTTTTTGATGAACGGTTTTTAACATAACTGCTTCGCAAAGTAGTTCGGTATCGTCTCTTTCCCGGTGACAAGGATCGACGTGATACCCAACTGGTTAGCTCCCTCTATATTATCGGCGTTATCGTCAAAAAAGACCGTATCGGCGGCAGAGAATCCTTCTGCCTGCAAGACGGCCTGATAAATTCGCGCCTCAGGTTTGCGCATGCCCATCTCCTGAGACAGGTAAATTTTATCTGCAGCGTGCTGGATTTGCGGATACTCACCAGGCCAGAACGTGGTGTGCAGACGGTTGGTATTGGACAGCACGACCACGCGATGCCCCTGTTCGCGAAGCTTGTTCATGGTGTCGATGATCTCCGGGCGAAGTGCCACAAATACCGCCTGCCAGCCGTGAGCGAACTGCTCGTAGCTCAAGGGCAGATCCATCTCGTGACACATGGCTTCAGCGAAGGCTTCATCGCTGATTTCCCCACGCTCATGCTGGTGAAACGCCTCTCCCATGGTGAAATTCTGTTTCAGGGTCGCCAGCGGCACACGGCTAAAATCGCTCCATGCACCCAGCACTCGATTAAAATCGATATCGACGATGACATTTCCTAAGTCAAAGATATAAAGCATGTTTATCTCCTTCGCGCCGTGGAGAAATAACTGTAGCGGGAAAGATAGGCTTTGGCTATGCGTCAGATTCAGCTTAGCGCATGAGAGCGTGAGGGAATTCACTCCAATAAAAAAGCCGCTGATATTCAGCGGCTTTTCGCACGACGCACCTCAGAGAGGAGTCGTATTAGTCTTTGCTGCCACGGCCCGCACGTTTACGGTCGTTCTCAGTCAGGTGACGTTTACGGATACGTACGGAGGTAGGAGTAACTTCTACCAGTTCGTCGTCATCGATAAATTCCAGAGCCTGCTCAAGAGACATTTTCTGTGCTGGAACCAGCGTGGTGGCTTCGTCAGTACCGGAAGCACGCATGTTGGTCAGTTTCTTACCGGTCAGGCAGTTTACAGTCAGGTCGTTAGAACGACTGTGAATACCGATGATCTGGCCTTCGTAAACTTCTGCACCGTGACCCAGGAACAGCTTACCGCGGTCCTGCAGGCTGAACAGTGCGAACGCCACTGCTTTACCCTGGCCGTTAGAGATCAGCACGCCGTTCTGGCGCTGGCCGATTTCACCCGGTTTAACGTCATCGTAGTGGCTGAAGGTGGAGTACAGCAGACCGGTACCGGAGGTCATGGTCATGAACTCGGTACGGAAGCCGATCAGGCCACGTGCCGGGATCAGGTAATCCAGACGAATACGGCCTTTGCCGTCAGGGATCATGTCTTTGACATCGCCCTTACGCTCGCCCATTGCCTGCATCACAGAACCCTGGTGCTGTTCTTCGATATCCAGCGTCACGTTCTCGAACGGCTCTTGCATACGGCCATCGATCATACGGTTGATAACTTTCGGACGGGACACAGCCAGTTCGAAGCCTTCACGACGCATGTTTTCGATAAGAACGGACAGGTGCAGCTCACCACGACCGGATACACGGAACGCGTCCGCATCTTCGGTTTCTTCAACGCGCAGCGCAACGTTGTGCACCAGCTCTTTGTTCAGGCGGTCAAGGATCTGACGAGAGGTAACGTATTTACCTTCTTTGCCACAGAACGGAGAGGTGTTGACGTTGAAGAACATGGTTACAGTCGGTTCATCAACAGACAGCGCTGGCAGTGCTTCAACATTTTGCGGATCGCAAAGGGTGTCGGAGATGTTCAGCTCGCCCAGACCGGTGATCGCGATGATGTCGCCTGCTTCAGCTTCGGTGGATTCAATACGCTCCAGACCGAGGTGAGTCAGAACTTTGCCGACTTTACCGTTGCGGGTTTTACCTTCGCTGTCGATGACAGTGACTTGCTGGTTAGGCTTCACTTTACCGCGCTTGATGCGACCGATACCGATTACGCCAACGTAGTTGTTGTAATCCAGCTGGGAGATCTGCATCTGGAACGGACCATCGAGGTCAACGCTTGGTGCTTTAACGTGGTCAACAATCGCCTGGTACAGCGGGGTCATGTCTTCCGCCATATCAGTGTGGTCGTTGCCCGCGATACCCATCAGTGCTGATGCATAGATGATTGGGAAATCGAGTTGCTCGTCGCTTGCGTCGAGGTTAACGAACAGGTCAAACACCTGATCCACAACCCAGTCAGGACGCGCGCCAGGACGGTCAACTTTGTTGATAACCACGATTGGCTTCAAACCATGGGCGAATGCCTTTTTGGTTACGAAGCGCGTCTGCGGCATTGGGCCATCCATTGCGTCAACGACCAGCAGAACGGAGTCTACCATGGACATTACACGTTCAACTTCACCACCGAAGTCGGCGTGGCCTGGGGTATCAACGATGTTGATACGGTAGTCATTCCATTTGATAGCGGTGTTTTTAGCGAGGATGGTAATCCCACGCTCTTTCTCCAAATCGTTGGAGTCCATCACGCGTTCGGTGGCTTCAGCACGTTCATTACTGAAGGTACCGGATTGCTGCAGCAGCTTGTCAACCAGGGTAGTTTTACCATGGTCAACGTGCGCGATGATGGCGATATTACGCAGATTTTCGATCACAACTTTGCCTCAGGCATTTAGAAATAGCGCGTTATTGTACACGGATTAATCGCAGGACTAAACAGGATCACAAACATCCTCCGCAAACAAGTATCGCAGAGTTGCTTTGTGATCGCTTTCACGCAGCGTAAAAAGTGCACTTTAACGGAAATTGCACCAATATGGTGCTCAATGTTCACACTGAAGCACTATACTGGTGCAAGATGACTATCGTGGTGCAGCTCATTTGCACTATGACGTGCATGATAACGCCTTTTTGGGGTGATTTAAAAGTTGGCACAGATTTCGCTTTATAAAAATACGGCAAAAACATGGCGACCACGCCAGCCTTACACAGAATTGAAGACCTCGTTACCACGACGACAATGACCAATCCGGGAGAGTTACGTATGTCCGCTGAACACGTTTTGACGATGCTGAACGAACACGAAGTGAAGTTTGTTGATCTGCGCTTCACTGATACCAAAGGTAAAGAACAGCACGTCACAATTCCTGCTCATCAGGTAAATGCCGAATTCTTTGAAGAAGGCAAAATGTTTGACGGCTCCTCAATCGGCGGCTGGAAAGGTATCAACGAATCCGACATGGTTCTGATGCCAGACGCAACCACTGCGCTCATTGACCCGTTCTACGAAGAGTCTACCCTGATTATTCGTTGCGACATCCTCGAGCCAGGCACGCTGCAGGGCTACGACCGCGACCCACGCTCCATCGCTAAACGCGCGGAAGAGTACCTGCGTTCTACCGGTATCGCGGACACCGTGCTGTTCGGGCCAGAACCAGAATTCTTCCTGTTTGACGATATTCGCTTTGGTGCGTCTATCTCCGGTTCTCACGTAGCTATCGACGATATCGAAGGCGCATGGAACTCCTCCACCAAATACGAAGGTGGTAACAAAGGTCACCGTCCAGGCGTGAAAGGCGGTTACTTCCCGGTTCCTCCGGTCGACTCTTCTCAGGACATCCGTTCTACCATGTGTCTGATCATGGAAGAGATGGGCCTGGTTGTTGAAGCGCATCACCACGAAGTGGCGACTGCGGGTCAGAACGAAATCGCAACCCGCTTTAACACCATGACCAAAAAAGCGGATGAGATTCAGATCTACAAATATGTGGTGCACAACGTTGCACACCGCTTCGGTAAAACTGCGACCTTTATGCCAAAACCTATGTTCGGCGATAACGGTTCCGGTATGCACTGCCACATGTCTCTCTCCAAGAACGGGACTAACCTGTTCTCTGGTGACAAATATGCGGGTCTGTCCGAGCAGGCGCTGTTCTACATCGGTGGTGTCATCAAGCACGCTAAAGCGATCAACGCCCTGGCGAACCCAACCACCAACTCCTACAAGCGTCTGGTCCCAGGCTACGAAGCTCCAGTAATGCTGGCTTACTCTGCCCGTAACCGTTCTGCTTCTATCCGTATTCCAGTGGTTGCGTCTCCAAAAGCGCGTCGTATCGAAGTGCGCTTCCCGGACCCAGCGGCTAACCCATACCTGTGCTTCGCAGCGCTGCTGATGGCTGGTCTTGATGGTATCAAGAACAAGATCCACCCAGGCGAAGCGATGGACAAAAACCTGTACGACCTGCCTCCAGAAGAAGCGAAAGAGATCCCACAGGTTGCCGGTTCTCTGGAAGAAGCACTGAACGCGCTGGACGCTGACCGTGAGTTCCTGACTGCTGGCGGTGTGTTCACTGACGACGCTATCGATGCTTACATCGCACTGCGTATTGAAGAGAACGACCGCGTTCGCATGACGCCACACCCGGTTGAGTTCGAACTGTACTACAGCGTTTAATTTTCATCTGATTCACCGTCTTTCTTGTCGCTGCGGTGGCAGGAAAGACGCAGAAGATTTTTTTGTTGCCGTGGAAACTTTTAGCCCATCTTCGGATGGGCTTTTTTCTCCACCAACAACCTGATCTCACGCGCTTTTTACCACTAAAACGCTATACTGCACTAAATTAGTGCACCCAACTCCAGGAGACTGCTTAATGGCAACTGGCACGCTGCCCGATGCTGGGCAGATCCTCAATTCTTTAATCAACAGTATCTTACTGGTCGACGACGAGCTGGCGGTTCATTACGCCAATCCTGCGGCGCAGCAGTTGCTCGCCCAAAGCTCGCGTAAATTATTCGGTACCCCACTCCCGGAACTGTTGAGCTATTTTTCGCTGAATATTGCGTTGATGCAGGAAAGTTTATCGGCAGGCCAGGGTTTTACCGATAACGAAGTGACCCTGGTGATCGACGGGCGCTCGCACATTCTCTCCCTCACGGCGCAACGTCTGCCGGAAGGATTAATACTGCTGGAAATGGCGCCGATGGATAATCTGCGCCGTTTGAGCCAGGAGCAGCTCCAGCACGCACAGCAAATCGCCGCGCGCGATCTGGTGCGGGGGCTTGCCCATGAGATTAAAAACCCGCTGGGAGGCCTCCGAGGCGCTGCACAGCTGTTAACCAAAGCACTGCCGGACCCGGCGCTGGCGGAATACACCAACGTCATCATTGAACAGGCCGATCGCCTGCGCAATCTGGTGGACCGTCTGCTTGGGCCGCAGCAGCCAGGCATGCACGTTACCGAGAGCATCCACAAAGTGGCTGAGCGGGTAGTGAAGCTGGTGTCGATGGAGTTGCCTGCTAACGTCACGCTGGTGCGCGATTACGATCCGAGTCTGCCGGAATTGCCGCACGATCCCGACCAGATTGAACAGGTTCTGCTGAATGTGGTGCGTAACGCGCTGCAAGCCTTAGGCGCGGATGGCGGGCAAATCATTCTGCGTACGCGTACCGCGTTCCAGTTGACGCTGCATGGTGTGCGCTATCGCCTTGCCGCCCGAATCGACGTAGAAGACAACGGGCCAGGAATTCCGTCGCATCTGCAGGACACGCTGTTCTACCCGATGGTGAGCGGCCGCGAAGGCGGAACCGGGCTGGGATTGTCCATCGCCCGTAATTTGATTGACCAACACTCCGGCAAAATTGAATTTACCAGTTGGCCGGGTCATACCGAGTTTTCGGTTTACCTGCCAATAAAAAAATAAAGGTGACGACGATGCAACGAGGGATAGTCTGGGTAGTCGATGATGATAGCTCCATCCGCTGGGTGCTTGAACGCGCGCTTACCGGAGCAGGATTAAACTGCACCACCTTTGAAAGCGGTAGCGAAGTGCTTGATGCGCTCATCACTAAAACCCCGGACGTGCTGCTTTCGGATATCCGGATGCCGGGGATGGACGGGCTTGCGTTGTTAAAGCAGATTAAGCAACGTCATCCGATGCTTCCGGTCATCATAATGACTGCTCACTCCGATCTGGATGCCGCCGTTAGCGCCTACCAGCAGGGCGCATTTGATTACCTGCCAAAACCCTTTGATATCGATGAAGCCGTCGCCCTGGTGGAACGCGCCATCAGCCACTATCAGGAGCAACAGCAGCCGCGAAACGCGCCGGTGTTTGGCCCGACGACCGATATCATTGGCGAAGCGCCCGCGATGCAGGATGTGTTTCGCATCATTGGCCGCCTGTCGCGTTCATCCATCAGTGTGCTGATTAACGGCGAATCCGGGACCGGTAAAGAGCTGGTTGCGCACGCCCTCCATCGCCACAGCCCGCGCGCGAAAGCCCCGTTTATCGCCCTGAATATGGCCGCCATTCCGAAGGATTTGATCGAGTCGGAACTGTTTGGCCATGAGAAAGGCGCGTTTACCGGCGCAAATACCATTCGTCAGGGCCGCTTTGAACAGGCGGACGGCGGAACGCTTTTCCTCGATGAAATCGGCGATATGCCGCTGGACGTGCAAACACGTCTGCTGCGCGTGCTGGCCGATGGGCAGTTTTATCGCGTCGGCGGCTACGCCCCCGTTAAAGTCGACGTGCGCATTATCGCCGCCACGCACCAGAACCTTGAACAGCGCGTTCAGGAAGGCAAATTCCGTGAAGACTTGTTCCACCGTCTGAACGTAATTCGCGTCCATCTCCCGCCGCTACGCGAACGCCGGGAAGATATTCCGCGTCTGGCGCGCCATTTCCTGCAGGTGGCGGCTCGCGAACTGGGCGTGGAAGCCAAACTGCTGCACCCGGAAACCGATGCCGCGTTGACGCGACTGGCGTGGCCGGGCAACGTGCGTCAGCTGGAAAACACCTGTCGCTGGCTCACCGTTATGGCTGCCGGGCAGGAAGTGCTGATTCAGGATTTACCGGGTGAACTGTTTGAATCTACCGCGCCCGAAAGCAGCACCGGACAGTCGTTACCTGACAGCTGGGCGACGCTGCTGGCGCAGTGGGCGGATCGCGCGCTGCGTTCCGGTCATCAAAACCTGCTTTCCGAAGCGCAGCCTGAAATGGAGCGCACGTTACTGACGACTGCGCTTCGCCATACTCAGGGGCATAAACAGGAAGCGGCGCGGCTGCTGGGTTGGGGGCGAAATACCCTGACGCGGAAGCTGAAAGAGCTGGGAATGGAATAGCACTTATACACTTGTTGGCGCAGCGCTGATCAGAACTACGCCTGGTAGTCCCGGTCAGCGCTGCACCACAGGGACTTTTAGATTACGCGTGAAAATTGCTGCAAGCGGGCTTTCTGGCGCAGGTAGGCGTCAAAGCACATGCAGATATTACGAATCAACAAGCGCCCTTTTGGCGTCACCTGAATCGCTTTATCGCTCACATCCACCAGCCCATCCTTCGCCAGCGGCGCGAGCAGTTTCAGATCTTCATCAAAGTAGTCGGCAAAGGCGAGTTCCCACTGGGATTCGATGTCGGCAAAATGGAGGCGGAAGTTGCAGATTAACGCCTTAATCACATCCCGACGGATGCAGTCATCGCGCGTAAGCGCAATGCCGCGCCACAGAGCGTTTCCGCTTTCATCCACCTGCTGATAATACTGTTTCAATTCTTTCTGATTCTGCGCATAGCAGTCGCCAATCATGCTGATCGCCGAGACTCCCATCCCCAGTAAATCGGTGTCGCCCTGGGTGGTGTACCCCTGGAAATTGCGGTGCAGCACACCTTCGCGCTGGGCAATGGCCAACTCGTCATCAGGACGGGCGAAGTGGTCCATTCCGATAAACTGATAGCCGGTTTCCGTCAGAGACGTAATGGTTTCCTGCAGAATATCCAGCTTCTGCTGAGCAGAGGGCAAATCGGCATCTTTTATCTTGCGCTGGGCGGCAAAAAGCGTCGGCAGATGCGCATAGTTAAAGACGCTCAGACGATCGGGATTCAGCTCTGCCACGCGTTTCAGCGTGAAGGCGAAGCTTTCCGGCGTCTGTTTCGGCAGGCCGTAGATCAGGTCGATGTTGGTCGAGGTAAAACCGATGTCGCGCGCGTGGTTCAGCAGCGCAAAAATAAATTCCTCATCCTGCTCGCGATTGACCAGGCGCTGAACCTCTTTGTTAAAGTCCTGCACGCCCATGCTCAGGCGATTAAAGCCCTCGGCTCGCAGGTGATCGAGTACATCCAGCTCGATTTCACGCGGATCGACTTCAATAGAGATTTCAGCATCGGCCTCAAAACGGAAGTTAGCCCGCAGAAGATCCATCAGACGGCTGATTTGCGCTTTATTGAGATAGGTTGGCGTACCGCCGCCCCAGTGGAGCTGGCTTACGTTTCGCCCGGCAAACAGCGGCGCACGGTGCAGGATTTCCTGCTCGAGGGCGTCCAGATACTGATCGGCTTTGTGCTGCTGGCGGGTGACGATTTTATTGCACCCGCAGAAATAGCAGAGCTTGTGGCAGAAAGGAATGTGAACATAGAGCGACAGCGGGCGTTCAGGATATCGCGCAACTGCCTGCAAAAAATCGGCCTCGCCGAAGGTTTCAGCAAACTCCAGCGCGGTCGGGTATGAGGTATAACGCGGCCCGGAATAGTTATATTTCTGGATCAGGGCCAGATCCCAGTCGATGTTTGGTACAGACATGCTCACTCCTTCCGTTGGTGTCGCGTTCGTATACGACGGCCCGTTTTGACCCCATTGCGGGTCAATATTCGGGTGCGCAGCCACCTCTGTCGCCGCGACAACCGCCGTAGTTTAACGAATAACCACACCAGATAACATATAACCGGAAGGGTTATAAGAAGGACTATAGAGCCCGCTGGGTGCAAATGTTAGTTTCCACCTTTCAGCAGACGCATCATGTCGTCCTGCTTTTCTTCTTCTTCGTCTTCTTCATCGTCGTAAGAGAGACCGAGCTGCTGCATCAGTTCATCGATACGATCCAGTTTGGCATCGACCCATTTCTGCTCTTCAGCGTTCAGGGCTTCACCGCCCTCAAGACGTTCCAGCAGCGCGTCCAGGCGCTCATCGTTCTCCAGCATATCCAGCTCAGCCTGCGGTGAAAGCATAGGTTTCTCGCTCTTTTTAGGTTTTTGCTGCTTGATAACCGGGGCGTCCGTCACGCCCAGGGGAATGGGCGTTTTGCTCCCGATGCGCGGATCTTTCTGTTTGGATTGTTGCGCAGCGGAACCTGAAGCACTGCTGCCGTTCGCACGGCTACCCGAAGCATGACCACTATGCTTTTTCGCACGTTTGCGATCGCGAGCTTCCTGATTCAGTTCTTCACGGGTTTTGCGGTGCGCTTTTGCCGGGCGTTTAGCGCCCGCTGTGGATGTCGGTTTTTTCATGATGCCTTGTCTTTAAGCCATTTTCTTCAGTATAGAATTGCGGCGAAATCTAGCAGAAAGCAAGCAAAGAAAAAAGGCGACAGAGCAATCTGTCGCCTTTTTTCCTGACTCTCAACCCTTAACGGGTTATTCAATCCCTGTTTGCTAACAACTAACCCTGTTTATCCCTTAGCGAATATCATCCTTAATAGGGTCCATTTCCTTTTTTGAACGCCTCCTGGCGCTAACCATCCTGGTCGTCTTCCTGAGTCTTCGCCTCCTGGCGCTCCTGACCCTTATCCCTAAGTCGTTATCCTGTTGGCATCCTCGCCTTGGGTGCTACTTTACCTTTTTCAGTACTTCTGACAAGCCATCAAACTGGCCAAAATGGTATTTTCAGATAATTCCAAATCCTCAACATTATGATTTTAAATGATATGTTATTTTTACCGCATGAGGATTCTCTTAAATGTCCCATAGAGATTATGGGCAATGTCTCACAAACCTAATGGGTTTAATCTACATCCCGGAAGCGAAGTGAAAAGCCTTTTGCCTGCATTCAGGTATACTCCCCTTCAGATTAAGATTTTTGGAGACGACCACGTGACTACCTGGAACTACCAACAGACGCATTTTGTCACCAGTGCGCCTGATATTCGCCACTTGCCGCCTGATACAGGTATCGAAGTGGCATTTGCTGGCCGCTCCAACGCGGGAAAATCCAGCGCCCTGAATACACTGACGAACCAGAAAAGCCTGGCGCGTACCTCTAAAACCCCAGGTCGTACCCAGCTGATTAACCTGTTTGAAGTCGCTGATGGTAAGCGCCTGGTGGATTTACCCGGTTACGGCTACGCAGAAGTGCCGGAAGAGATCAAAATCAAATGGCAGCGCGCGCTGGGTGAATACCTGGAAAAACGCCAGTGCCTGAAAGGGTTGGTTGTGCTGATGGATATCCGCCATCCGCTTAAAGATCTCGATCAGCAGATGATCCACTGGGGCGTCGCCAGCGAAATCCCTGTTCTGGTGCTGCTGACCAAAGCCGATAAACTGGCGAGCGGTGCGCGTAAAGCGCAGTTAAAACTGGTGCGCGAAGCCGCGGTAGAATTTGGCGGTGACGTGCAAATTGAGACGTTTTCATCGCTGAAAAAGCAAGGTGTGGACGTTTTACGTCATAAGCTTGATAGCTGGTTTAACGATCTGGAACCCGCTACAGAAGCGGAAGAGTGATAAAAAGCGCGGCGATGTCCGCGTTTTTTTTAGTCCAAATATTTTCTTTGCCGCAATAAAAAACGCCCCAGTCATTACTGACTGGGGCGGCTAAAATATTCAGCCAAATCCGATTACGTGAAGTAAAAGGTCTGAAAGATAGAACATCTTACCTCTGTACCCTACGTCGTTAACTCTACTCTTTTTTTATCGCTGGACAAAGCACTTTTTGTAGTTTTTTTTCACTCTTTACATAGGTAAATCTAATGATTGTCACAAAAACCACGCTGTTATGTTGCTTACTTACATAAACAGCGTCTTAGTCATTGGACCCTTAGTGAGCTTGATCCCAGTTGTCTCCGCTCCCAACTTCCACCAGCAGTGGCACATCTAATTTCATGCTGCTTTCCATCAGTTCGTGGATCTTTTTCGTGACCGCTTCCAGATCATCCTTGTGCACTTCAAACACCAGTTCATCGTGTACCTGCATGATCATTTTCACGCGGGGTTTGTCCTTTTCCAGCCAGGCATCAACCGCAATCATCGCGCGTTTGATGATGTCTGCTGCGGTCCCCTGCATCGGTGCGTTGATTGCTGCACGTTCAGCGCCGGCGCGGCGCGCAGCGTTACTGGAGGTGATATCCGGCAGATAGAGACGACGGCCATCGAGAGTTTCCACATAGCCCTTTTCCTTCGCCTGAGCGCGAGTTCGCTCCATGTATTCCAGCACGCCCGGATAGCGCTCAAAGTAGAGATCCATGTATTTCTGCGACTCTTTGCGCGGAATATTGAGCTGGCGGGAGAGACCAAAAGCGCTCATGCCGTAGATCAGACCGAAGTTGATCGCCTTCGCGCTGCGGCGCTGCTCCCCGGTCACGCTGTCCAGTGGCAGACCGAACACTTCTGCCGCCGTGGCGCGGTGGATATCTTTGCCTTCCGCAAACGCCGTCAGCAATCCTTTATCACGCGACAGGTGCGCCATGATGCGCAGCTCGATTTGCGAGTAGTCGGCAGAGACGATCAGATAATCTTCCGGGGCAATAAATGCCTGACGAATGCGTCGCCCTTCTTCGTTACGAACTGGAATGTTTTGCAGGTTAGGATCGGTCGATGATAAACGCCCGGTCGCCGCAACCGCCTGGTGGTAGGAGGTATGAACGCGGCCGGTTTTTGGATTGATCATCAGCGGGAGCTTATCGGTGTAAGTCGATTTTAGCTTCGCGAGGCCGCGGTATTCCAGAATCACTTTCGGCAGCGGGTAATCTAGCGCCAGCTCTTCCAGCACCTCTTCCGAGGTGGACGGCGCGCCGCCAGGTGTTTTCTTCAGCGGTTTAATGCCCTGTTTTTCAAAAAGAATAGTCTGCAGCTGTTTGGTGGACGCGAGGTTAAAAGGCTCGCCGGCAATGTCATGCGCTTTCAGTTCAAGTTCATTCAGACGCAGGCTGATCTCTTCCGAATGTTTGTGCAGTACCGCAGGATCAATTTTAACGCCGTTACGCTCAATACGAGACAACACCGGCACCAGCGGCATTTCGACATTTTCGAAAATATTCAGCGGCCCTTCCTGCTTTTGCAGTTTCGGGTACATCTTCAGGTGCAGTTGCAGAGTTACGTCCGCATCTTCCGCCGCATAGCGGCCCGCCTCTTCCAGGGCGATCTGGTTGAAGGTCAACTGGTTTTTGCCCTTCCCGGCAATCTCTTCAAAGGTGACGGTTTTATGCTTGAGCCAGCGATCGGACAATGAATCCATATCATGACGGCCCGCCACGCTGTTCAGGATGTAAGATTCCAGCATGGTGTCGAAGGCAATACCGCGTAGCTCGATGCCGTAGTTCTGCAAAATACCGCGGTCATACTTCAGGTTTTGCCCGACCTTAAGCGCTTTGTCATCTTCCAGCAGCGGTTTGAGTAGCTCAAGCACGCGGTCACGGGAGATTTGATCCGGAGCATCCAGATAATCATGCGCGACCGGGACATAGGCGGCGATGCCTGGTTCTGTGGCAAAGGAAAGGCCCACCATATTGGCGGAGATGTTATCCAGACTGTCGGTTTCGGTGTCAAAGGCAAAAACCGGCGCTTTTTTCAGTTTCTCAATCCAGGCGATAAGCTGCGCTTCTTCCAGCACCGTTTCGTAGTTTTCGAAGGAGAGCGTACTGGCGGCCTCTTCGACGTCCTCATCGGCATCAACAACGATTGTCTCTTTTGGCTTCGCGGCAGGTTTTGCGCCCTTCGCCTGCATCCATTTCCCGGCTTCGAGGTCTGTTATCCAGCGTTTGAACTCATAATGCTTAAACAGGCCGAGAAGCTCTTCCGCCACCGGCTGCTGAACTTCGAGCTGCTCACAGGTAAGTTCCAGCTCGACGTCGGTTTTGATGGTGGCCAGCTTATAGGAGAGGTAGGCCACCTCTTTGTTCTGCTCCAGCTTCGCCGCCATGGTTTTTGCACCACGGAATGTCAGACCGGCGATTTTGTCAGATTCAGCATACAGCGTATCCAGCCCACCCAGGCCTTGCAGCAGGGCCTGCGCGGTTTTTTCGCCGACACCAGGCACACCTGGAATGTTATCCGAGGAGTCGCCCATTAAGGCGAGAAAATCAATGATGAGCTCTGGCGGCACGCCATATTTAGTGACGACTTCTTCCGGCCCAAGAATGGTATTGGTCATGGTATTGATGAGGGTGATCCCAGGCGTAACCAGCTGCGCCATATCTTTATCACCCGTACTGATCAGCACCGGACGGCCCATTTTCTCTGCTTCACGAGCCAGCGTACCGATGACGTCGTCCGCTTCTACCCCAGAAACTGCCAGCAGCGGCAGGCCCATCGCTTTTACCATCGTGTGCAACGGCTCGATTTGCGCGCGCAGATCGTCTGGCATCGGCGGGCGATGGGATTTGTAATCCTCAAAAAGCTCATCGCGGAAGGTTTTACCCTTCGCATCGAATACCACCGCCGCATGTGACGGCTGGTATTGCAGGATCAGACTGCGCAGCATATTCAGCACGCCATACATCGCGCCGGTTGGCTCCCCTGCGCTATTGGTCAGAGGAGGAAACGCATGATACGCCCGATACAGGTATGAAGAGCCGTCGACGAGAATAAGAGGGTTTTCTGGAATCTGAACCATAATGTCCGTGCCTTTAATCAATTTA
Source organism: Lelliottia sp. 489 (assembly GCF_050435885.1). Classification (NCBI taxonomy): domain Bacteria; kingdom Pseudomonadati; phylum Pseudomonadota; class Gammaproteobacteria; order Enterobacterales; family Enterobacteriaceae; genus Lelliottia; species Lelliottia sp. 489. The sequence goes on from NZ_JBNDLC010000010.1 coordinate 104,203, forward strand.
TGGCTAAAGGATGCCACAGAAGGATGAAAACATCAGTTTTTAGCACCGAATACAGGAAAAGATTTTGCGATCGTCGGGATCGCTCGCAAAATCAAACTGTGGATAAGTTTGTGCATACTTTTAATTCATATGAAGAATATTGTCATTTCCAGATCGCGTATGATTTTTTTATAGAATATTATCAGTTAGTTATAAATAGATCCGATCGGTATATTTCCATTTGATGACTATTTGCTCTATGTGGATATAAGAAGAGCCTAATAAGGTATGACAGACAAATAATCTGTTAAGGTGCAGATCCTGCGGTATCGTGGAGTGAAAGCCCCTGCTTTATTTGTTTTCTGGTAAAATCAGCGCCCTGCGGCACCGGTTTGGCTGCCAGATTACAGCTAACTACCTGAAAAAGCTCATCATGTCGAGATTACTCGCTGCAGTAACATTACTGTTAAGCATCTTTTTAACGATCCTGGTTACCATCGCCTGTTCTGTGCCGATCATCGTCGCCGGAATCATTAAACTATTACTGCCTGTCCCTGCTGTCTGGCGCGCGGTATCAGTCTTCTGCAATTTTATGATGTACTGCTGGTGTGAAGGGCTGGCATGGCTGCTACGCCTGAACCCGCATCTGCAATGGGATATCGAAGGGCTGGAAGGCCTGAACAAGAAAAACTGGTATTTACTGCTCTGTAATCACCACAGCTGGGCAGATATCGTGGTGTTATGCGTGCTGTTTCGCAAACATATTCCGATGAACAAATACTTTCTCAAGCAGCAACTGGCTTGGGTGCCGTTTATCGGGCTGGCCTGCTGGGCGCTGGATATGCCGTTTATGAAACGCTATTCACGCAGCTATCTTATTCGTCATCCCGAACGCCGTGGGCGTGATGTTGAAACGACACGTCGCTCCTGTGAGAAATTTCGGGCTCACCCAACGACAATCGTTAACTTCGTTGAAGGCTCACGTTTTACGGAACTGAAACGTCAGCAAACTCGCTCACCTTATAAGAATCTATTGCCGCCAAAAGCGGCGGGAATTGCAATGGCCCTTAATGTACTGGGATCGCAGTTCGATAAATTGCTGAATGTGACGCTGTGCTATCCAGAAAATGACGAGACACCTTTTTACGATATGTTAAGCGGTAAACTGACGCGTATTGTGGTGAGGATAAACCTGGTGCCGGTGAATGAAGAGCTGCACGGCGATTACATCAATGATAAGAATTTCAAACGTCGTTTCCAGCTGTGGCTGAACACGCTGTGGAATGATAAAGATGTGCTGATAAACGATCTTAAGTATGCAAACAAAAACGCCGGTCTGTGACCGGCGTTTTCACTTTTATTTCTTCTCTACCAGATATTTCACGGTGTCAGCATACTGCTGCACGAAGATATCCATATTGCTGGTATCCATACCCTGCGGATTCACCTGGTATTTACCATTGACGAACATCGCCGGAACGCCCTGCAGCTGAAGGTCTGCGGCCGCTTTTTCCTGCTGCGCGACCAGAGATTTCACCACAAAGCTGTTCCATGCTGCGTCGTAATCTTCGCCTTTCACGCCCGCATCAACAAAGACTTTACGGATATCAGCAACGGTCTGAACAGTTTGAGTTTTCTGTACAGCTTCAAACATAGGTGCTGTGACTTGATCTTCCACGCCCAGCGCCAGCGCAACAGCCCAGGCTTGCGTCAGATCTTTACCCAAAGGACCCAGGAATTCGACATGATACTTGGTCATTTTGGTGCCTTCAGGCAGCTTTTTCTTCACGTTATCAGAAACGTGCAGAACTTCTTCAAACTGGTAGCAGTGCGGGCAATAGAATGAGAAGAACTCAAGCACCTGCGGCTCACCGGCAACCGGCTTTTCAAGGGTAGTGAACTGCTTGCCATCGCTGAATTGAGCAGCAGATGCGCTAAATGCCAGAATCATACCTGCCAGCGCCAGCCATATTTTTTTCATGATCAACTTTCTCCTGATGTGTCCGATTAATACATTGGCGTTAATTGAAGTGGCGGTTCCTGCAGAACCTTAACTTGCTGAATAAAGGTGGTTGTCTGGCTGCGCCAGTAATCTTCCCCGGTAAGCCACGGGAAGTTTTTAGGAAACGCGGGATCGTCCCAACGCCTGATTAACCATGCGAGATAATATACAAAACGCATGGCGCGTAAAGGCTCAATCAGGGCAATTTCGTCTGAATTAAAGGGACTAAATTCTTCGTAGGCTTCGATGATGGTTTCAAGCTGCATCCGCTGTTCGGCTTTATCACCATTCAGCAGCATCCACAGATCCTGAATCGCTGGCCCCATGCGGGCATCATCGAGATCAACAAATAGCGGGCCGTCGCGCCAGAGAATATTCCCCGCGTGGCAGTCGCCATGTAAACGCAGGATATCGGTTTGATCATCCCAGCGCTCAGTTACGGCAGCAATAAGAGCATCGGTGGCTTTCAGGAAATTCGCTTTCAACGCTTTCGGAATCAGCGTAGACGTTTCGAACACCTGGCGCGGCTCCGTTAAATATTCCTCAAGCCCAATAACAGGTCGTGCGCTGAATGCTTTTTTGCGCCCCGTCTGATGCATGCGCCCCAGGTAACGAGCGACCCACTCCATTTGATCGATATTATCAGACTCAAACTGGCGGCCACCCAGGCTCGGGAAAACAGCAAAGAAATATCCCTGATGCGTGAGCAGCGACTGGTGATTAAACTGAATGGGTGCAGCGACCGGAACGTCGTCATTAACCAGATCGAGAGCGAACTGGTGCTCTTCCTGAATTTGCTCCGCCGACCAGCGTTGGGGACGGTAGAATTTAACGACAAAGCGCTGGCGATCCTCGTCCTGGAATTGATAGACGCGGTTTTCATAGCTGTTTAAAGGGGTTAGCCCGGAATCCACTCGAATGCCCTGTTCAAACAGAGCATCCATAATGGTATCCGGGTTTAATGTCTGGAAAGTAAAAGCCTTGTCGTTCATCCGATCATCCGGAAATTATACGAATGATTCAGGATATCATTTCACAGCGATTTCGGTGGCGCCGCTTACAAGGTTTTACTCTTTAATTACGCCACGGGCGCGCAGCAGCGCGGTTTTAAAATCTTCCTCGTAATCTTTCTTAATACCTGGAATCGCGGCATCTTTATCAGAATCACGCATTTTAAGATGGTAGATCAGGATGTCATCAGAAAGGTCGGCCAGTTCGCCGTCATAACCTGACTCTTTCGCCAGTTTCTGTAAAAATTGCATCAGGTTAAGCTCTGGCTCTTTTTGCCAGGCAGGCTGGAGAAGTTCGATAACTTCGTTCAGACGTTTACATTTCATCGTAGTGCTCCTTTCATTGATAGGAACACGTTAGCAGGGTCAATCCCACAATAAAAGAGGCGACATTCGTGAATCAGTGCCGGGGAGTGCTCGGCGTCGTGCTTGCAGGGGGAAGAGCGACGCGGATGGGCGGAAAAGATAAGGGCTTACAGGAGCTTAATGGAAAGCCATTATGGCTGCACGTCGCCGATGCGCTGAGAGTCCAGGTGGGAGCAATCGCCGTTAGCGCTAATCGTCACATTAATATCTATCAGCAACGCGGATATCCCGTCTATCAGGATGTGTTAGCTAACTATCCAGGGCCTCTGGCTGGCATGCTGAGCGTGATGCAGCAGGCAGATGATGAATGGTTTCTTTTCTGCCCATGTGATACGCCGTTTATCCCCTCTGTGCTTGCTGAGCGCATGATAGAACACCGGAAAGACGCACCCGTCGTCTGGGTACATGACGGAGAGCGCGATCACCCTGCGATTACGTTGGTTAGCAGAAAACTTTGTCCGGATTTACGCGCTTACCTGGCCTCAGGGGAGAGACGCGTTATGGTATTTATGCGCCAGTCAGGCGGTCATTCCGTTGATTTCAGCGATCTGAAAGAGGCTTTTGCTAACGTGAATACCACGGAAGATTTGCAAACACTGCAGGGGAAAGTATGAAACCTGTTTTAGCGATTGCCGCCTGGAGTGGGACGGGAAAAACATCACTTCTGAAAAAGCTGATCCCGGCCCTGTGCGCGCAGGGTATTCGTCCAGGATTGATTAAGCATACTCACCACAATATGGATATTGATAAGCCCGGCAAAGACAGCTACGAGCTGCGAAAAGCGGGTGCGGCTCAAACCATGGTAGCCAGCGCGCAACGATGGGCATTGATGACGGAGACACCGGGAGAAGAGGCGCTGGATTTAGATTATTTGGTGAGCCGAATGGATCATTCGACGTTGGATCTGGTGCTGGTTGAGGGATTTAAGCAGGAGTCAGTAGCGAAGATTTTGCTTTTCAGAAGCGATGCAGGGCATGAAATCGCTGAATTGACCGTAGATCAGCATGTGATTGCTGTCGCCAGTGATATTCCGCTTTCACTTCCCGTGCCGATTCTGGATTTAAATGATGTTGCTGGTGTTGTTGCGTTTATTCAGGACTGGATGGCAGAGCAATAACCGGGCTGTTGTGCCGGTCTGGGACTATTTTTGTATACAGACAAAAACACAAAAAGGCCATCCTTGCGGATGGCCTCTTCACTTGTTTGATGCCTGGCAGTTCCCTACTCTCACATGGGGAGACCCCACACTACCATCGGCGCT
>NZ_JBNDLC010000011.1:0-84239 GCF_050435885.1 Lelliottia sp. 489
GACTTTGGTATTCATTTAGCGTCTTGCGACGTTTAGAATCCATGTCACTTTGAGTGCCCACACAGATTGTCTGATAAATTGTTAAAGAGCAGTGCCGCTTCGTTTTTCTCAACGGCGCGGGGTGTGCATATTACGCTTTCCCGCTTCAGAGTCAAGCTTTATTTTCGCTTATCTCTGTTGGTGTTCATCTCTGAACCCCGCTAACCCGGCGGCGTGTATGCCGTTGTTCCGTGTCAGTGGAGGCGCATTATAGGGAGTTATTCTGGGGTGACAAGCATAAAATCGAAAAAAGTTATCGTTCGCTTATTTTTCAAACTCACCGTCGATTAAACCCGCGAATCGACCGTTAATTGTGCGATTTCCCGCGCAAAACTGGCCACCTGCGGCCAGTCCGTATAAACCACTTCTTTACGGGTATCCGTCTCCCCCCCGGTCATCTTCATAATGAGGCGGATCATAAAGCGGTCATACCAGCTATAGCGTGGATAACGCAGTGCGCCCGCAAACACAGCACAGCGTTCTGGCTGCCACGGCGAGTTCAATAAGAACTTACGCGTATAGCTGTTGGTCTGCGGCGTGCGTTTCTCCGCTTTACGTGCAACCAGGTTCACCGAATAGAACGCACCGGGCAGGCTGTTTAGTGTCGCCAGATGTTTTTTCACAAAGCGATCCAGCGCAGGATGGAAATGGCCATAACGAATAGAAGCGCCAATCACCACGCGATCGTAATCCTGCCAGTGAATATCTTCCGTCCGATTGAGATTCACCACATCAGCGTAAACGCCCTGCTCTTTCAATTCAGACGCCAGATAAAAGGCGATCTCACGCGTCTGACCATCACGTGTCGAAAATAAAATAAGTGTCTTCACCAGCTAGATCCTTACTCGCGCCAGAATGTTGGGGTGAACAGCACCAGCAATGTGAATACTTCAAGACGCCCGAACAGCATATTGGCAATCAGGATCCACTTCGCTACCGGATTCATGCTGGCAAAGTTATCCGCCACCACGCCAAGCCCCGGCCCAAGGTTATTGAGCGTTGCTACTACGGAAGCAAACGCCGAGAAATCATCAACGCCGGTGGCGATAATCGCCAGCATGCTGACGATAAAGACCAGCGCGTAGGCAGAAAAGAAGCCCCACACCGCTTCAAGAATACGTTCCGGCAGCGCGCGGTTGCCAAGCTTAATGCTATAAACCGCATTCGGGTGTACCAGACGTTTCAGTTCACGGTTACCCTGCTTGAACAGCAGCAGAATACGGATGACCTTAAGGCCCCCGCCCGTGGACCCCGCACAGCCGCCGATAAAAGCAGAGCACAGAAGTAGTACCGGCAGGAACAGCGGCCAGCGGGCAATGCTGTCCGTGGTAAAGCCCGCCGTCGTAGCCATCGACACCACCTGGAAGAAAGCCTGGTTAAGGGTCATCACGGCCGAGCTGTAAACATCGTGGAACCACAGCACCAGCGTACAAATGATAACCAGCGTCAGTTGCACGCCGATAAACATCCTGAACTCAGGATCGCGCCAGTACACCCTCAGGCTACGCCCACTCAATAAAGAGAAGTGCAGGCCGTAGTTACAGCCGGAGATCAGCAGGAAGATAGCAATAATAGTGTTGATAGTCGGGCTATCGAAATAGCCCACGCTGGCGTCGTGAGTCGAAAACCCGCCAATCGCAATCGTGGAGAAACTGTGGCCAATCGCATCGAAGGCAGGCATCCCGGCAAACCACAGGGCCAGCGCACACGCGACGGTCAGTAGCACGTAGATGAACCAGAGCGTTTTTGCCGTCTCGGCAATACGCGGACGCATCTTATTATCTTTCAGGGGGCCTGGCATTTCAGCACGATAGAGCTGCATCCCACCGACGCCCAGTATCGGGAGAATCGCCACGGCGAGGACGATGATCCCCATACCGCCAAACCATTGCAGCATCTGGCGATAAAAGAGAATGGCATGCGGTAGCGAGTCCAGCCCCACCAGCGTGGTCGCCCCCGTGGTCGTTAACCCGGAAAAGGATTCAAAAAACGCGTCGGTCACGGTTAGATTCGGCTGTTCCGCGAAGATAAACGGCAGCGCACCCACGCTCCCCAGCACGGTCCAGAACAGCACCACAATCAGAAAGCCCTCGCGGGACTTCAGCTCGCCCTTCTCGCGACGGTTAGGCCACCAGAGGATAGAGCCAATCACCAGCGCGGCGAAAAAGGTCTGCGTGAACGCACGCCCCGCGCCGTCCCGATAGATAAGCGCTACCAGCCCTGGGAGGATCATCGTCCCGGAAAAGAGTATGACCAGCAGTCCAACAATTCGGGTTATGGCACGAAAATGCATCTCTGCCGTTCCTTTGGTATTCAAAAAGTAAGGTGGGGATTATTCTTCAATCGGCAGTAATTGCAACGCACCACGACTAAAATCAGCCAGTTTTGCTGAAAAAGCCGCCAGTTCCGCCTGAGGAAGCGCCACGCGTAATTGTACCGTCGCCTGGTAATCACTCTGCACAATCACGCCGTTAACGTTTTTAAGCAGCGTTTCGATGCCAGATAACTGAGCGTAATCACACAACAAAGTATATTCGGTAAGTGGCGTTTTGCGGACCGTCTGCAGCAGATTAATCGCCTGCTGCACTCCTCCGCCGTAGGCTTTTACCAGCCCACCGGTTCCTAACAGGATGCCGCCGTAGTAGCGAACCACCACGGCGGTGATCTCCCCGACGCCGCTTCCCATCAACTGAGAGAGCATCGGTTTACCCGCTGTTCCTGCGGGCTCACCATCATCAGAAAAGCCAAGCTGTTGCGAATCATTGGGCGGACCGGCGACCCACGCCACGCAGTGGTGGCGGGCATCGGGATGGTCTGCGCGAACAGATTCAACAAAGGCTTTCGCCGCCTCCACGCCGTCCGTATGGGCCAGCAGCGTGATAAAGCGGCTCTTTTTGATCTCTTCGACGAAGGTGACCGGCTCAGCCGGTATCAGCCAGCTGTCCATCACGCCAGTTTCTGATCTCGCGTCATGTTCTCGATGCTGTTTTCGTGAATCACCACGTTATCTTCGATACGAATGCCACCGAACGGCTTCAGCGCCTCAATTTTCTGCCAGTTGAAGTGTTTGCTGAACGGGCCTTCACGCCACGGCTGCAGCAGAGAGTCGATGAAGTAAATGCCTGGCTCAATGGTCAGAACCATGCGCGGTTGCAGCACACGGGTGCAGCGCAGGTATGGATACTTCGACGGCGCAGCCAGATGGGTGCCGGTATCATCCTGCATAAAGCCAGCCACATCATGAACCTGCAGGCCCAGCGGATGACCAATCCCGTGCGGCATGAACGGCCCAGTGAGATCGTTTTCCACCATCGCCTCTTCGCTCATATCCGTCAGAATCTGATGTTTACGCAGCAGTTTGGCGATGCGCTGATGGAATTGAACGTGGTAATCGACGTAGCTGGTACCCGCTTTGAGGGTGCTGATAAGCGCCAGCTGTTCGTCATTGACATCTTTGATCAGCTGCGCGAAATCCGTATCGGCGTTCGCCGCCCAGGTACGGGTCAGATCGGCTGCATAACCGTTGTATTCAGCGCCCGCATCCAGCAGGAAACTGCGCATCTCGGCCGGCGCGCGGTGATCCAGTTTTGTATAGTGCAGCACGGAAGCATGCTCATTCAGCGCCACGATGTTGCTGTAAGGCACGTCCGTATCGCGATGGCCGGTCGCCGTCAGGTACGCCTGATTAATGTCGAACTCGCTCATCCCGGAAAGGAAGGCTTCCTGGGCCGCCTGATGACCGTTCACCGCCGTTTTCTGCGCTTCGCGCATGCAGGAGAGTTCATAGTCGGTCTTATACGAACGGTAATAGTGCAGATAATCAATCACGCCTTTCGGGTTGATGTTATCCGCAGAAATATCCAGACCCCGAGCACGTTCTGGCACCGGACCAATATACCCGATGTTGCCACGCGCAGCAGGCAGCTGACTGCCGATACCGTCGGCTTTTGGCAGGGCAATCACATCCACTTCTTCGGTCCAGAAGCTGGTCGGCAGCGGCTCCACGTTGTGCCAGTAATCGACCGGCAGATAGAACCACAGTTTCGGCTTGTTCACGCCATCCACCAACAGCCAGCAGTTGGGAACCTGCGTCACCGGTACCCAGGCTTTAAACTGCGGATTTACCTTGAAGGGATACGGATGGTCATCCAGGAAGACGTTGACCAGCTCACCAGAGTGAATAAGCAGCGCATCGAGCTTAAAGCGGGCCAGTACATCGCGGGTACGTTCCTGTAACGTAACAATATGATTTTTATAAAGTGAGGCCAGTGAGTCCATCATTCTTCCTTTCTTTATTGAGCTCAAGTCTTCGCATCTTAGCACACCTCGCTTTTACTGCGTGATTTCCACCGAGCGTGATCAATGCAGCATTTATTTAATGAGTGATTTGCATTTTATTAACATAAATTCCACACTCGACTTCATCTGGTATGACCAGATCCAATTGCTGGATTCAGGAGACTGACATGCTCTACAAAGGCGACACCCTGTACGTAGACTGGCTGGAAGATGGCATCGCCGAACTGGTGTTCGATGCCCCCGGCTCAGTCAACAAACTCGACACCGCGACGGTGGCCAGCCTCGGCCACGCGCTGGATGTCCTCGAAAAACAATCTGATTTGAAAGGGCTGCTGCTGCGTTCTGAGAAAGCCGCCTTTATTGTCGGTGCCGACATCACCGAGTTCCTCTCCCTGTTCCAGGTGCCGGAAGAACAGCTCAGCCAGTGGCTGCATTTTGCCAACAGCGTCTTTAACCGCCTGGAAGATCTTCCTGTTCCCACGATCTCTGCCGTCAACGGCTACGCGCTGGGCGGCGGCTGCGAATGCGTGCTGGCAACAGACTATCGTCTCGCCACGCCGGATCTGCGCATCGGCCTGCCGGAAACCAAGCTGGGCATCATGCCGGGCTTTGGCGGTTCCGTACGTATGCCACGTATGTTGGGCGCCGACAGCGCGCTGGAAATTATTGCTGCAGGTAAAGACGTAGGCGCAGATCAGGCGCTTAAAATTGGCCTGATTGACGGCATCGTGAAGCCGGAAAAACTGCGCGACGGTGCGATCAGCATTCTGCGTCAGGCGATCAATGGCGATCTCGACTGGAAAGCCAAACGCCAGCCGAAGCTTGAGCCGCTGAAACTCAGCAAAATTGAAGCCACCATGAGCTTTACCATTGCCAAAGGCATGGTGATGCAGACCGCCGGAAAACACTATCCGGCACCGATCACCGCCGTTAAAACCATTGAAGCCGCCGCACGCTTTGGCCGCGAAGACGCGCTTAAATTAGAAAACCAAAGCTTCGTGCCGCTGGCGCACACCAGCGAAGCACGCGCGCTGGTCGGCATTTTCCTCAACGATCAGTACGTGAAAGGGAAAGCCAAACAACTCACCAAAAACGTTGAAACGCCAAAACACGCGGCGGTACTCGGCGCAGGGATTATGGGCGGTGGGATTGCCTACCAGTCGGCCTGGAAAGGCGTGCCGGTAGTGATGAAAGATATCAACGAGAAATCCCTGACGCTGGGCATGAACGAAGCGGCCAAGCTGCTCAACAAACAGCTTGAGCGCGGCAAAATTGACGGTCTGAAGTTGTCGGGTGTGATCTCAACCATTCAGCCAACGCTGGAGTACACCGGTTTTGACCGCGTGGACATCGTCGTTGAAGCGGTCGTCGAAAACCCGAAAGTGAAAAAAGCGGTACTTGCAGAAACGGAAGAGAAAGTGCGCCCGGATACGGTTCTGGCGTCCAACACCTCGACCATTCCGATTGGCGAACTGGCGAGCGTCTTGAAGCGCCCGGAAAACTTCTGCGGCATGCACTTCTTTAACCCGGTCCATCGTATGCCACTGGTCGAAGTGATTCGCGGGGAAAAAACCTCCGACGAAACCATCGCCAAAGTGGTGGCGTGGGCCAGCAAAATGGGCAAAACCCCAATTGTGGTAAACGACTGCCCAGGCTTCTTCGTCAACCGCGTGCTCTTCCCGTACTTTGCCGGATTCAGCCAGCTGCTGCGCGACGGCGCGGATTTCCGCAAAGTCGACAAAGTGATGGAAAAAGTATTCGGCTGGCCAATGGGCCCGGCGTATCTGCTTGACGTGGTCGGCATTGATACGGCGCACCATGCGCAGGCTGTGATGGCCGCGGGTTTCCCACAGCGGATGCAGAAAGATTATCGCGACGCCATCGATGCGCTGTTCGACGCCAGTCGCTTTGGGCAGAAAAACGGTCTGGGTTTCTGGCGTTATAAAGAAGATAGCAAAGGCAAGCCGAAGAAAGAGGACGATGCTGCCGTTGAAGATCTGCTGGCTGGCGTCAGCCAGGCAAAACGTGATTTCAGCGACGAAGAGATTATCGCCCGCATGATGATCCCGATGGTCAACGAAGTGGTGCGTTGCCTGGAAGAAGGCATTATCGCAAGCCCGGCAGAAGCAGATATGGCGCTGGTCTACGGCCTCGGCTTCCCTCCGTTCCACGGCGGTGCGTTCCGCTGGCTGGATACGCTCGGCAGCGCGAAGTATCTCGACATGGCGCAGCACTATCAGCATCTCGGGGCGTTGTATGACGTGCCGGAAGGCCTGCGTAATAAAGCGCGTCATAACGAACCGTACTATCCCCCAGTTGCGCCTGCCCGTCCGGTTGGCGAGCTGAAAACGGCTTAAGGAGTCACAATGGAACAGGTTGTCATTGTCGATGCAATTCGCACCCCGATGGGCCGTTCGAAGGGCGGCGCATTCCGCAACGTGCGTGCGGAAGATCTCTCCGCGCACCTGATGCGTAGTCTGCTGGCGCGTAATCCTGCGCTGGAAGCGGCTGCGCTGGATGATATTTACTGGGGCTGCGTACAACAAACACTTGAGCAGGGTTTTAACATCGCCCGTAACGCTTCCCTGCTGGCCGAAATCCCGCATTCGGTTCCGGCGGTCACCGTCAACCGTCTGTGCGGTTCGTCAATGCAGGCGCTGCACGATGCGGCTCGCATGATCATGACCGGCGATGCGCAGGTCTGTATGGTCGGTGGCGTCGAGCACATGGGCCACGTGCCGATGAGCCACGGCGTCGATTTCCACCCAGGCATGAGCCGTAACGTGGCGAAAGCCGCAGGCATGATGGGGCTGACCGCCGAAATGCTCTCCCGCATGCACGGCATCAGCCGCGAAATGCAGGACGCCTTTGCTGCGCGCTCTCATGCCCGCGCCTGGGCCGCCACGCAGTCCGGCGCCTTTAAAAATGAGATCCTCCCGACCGGCGGCCACGACGCTGACGGTGTACTGAAACAGTTTTACTTCGACGAAGTGATCCGCCCGGAAACCACCGTCGAAGCGCTTTCCACGCTGCGTCCGGCGTTTGACCCGGTGACCGGCACGGTGACGGCAGGCTCATCCTCTGCCCTTTCCGACGGTGCAGCGGCGATGCTGGTGATGAGCGAAAGCCGCGCTCGCGAGTTAGGCCTGAAGCCGCGCGCTCGCGTCCGTTCCATGGCCGTAGTGGGCTGCGATCCCTCGATTATGGGTTACGGCCCGGTTCCGGCGTCAAAACTGGCGCTGAAAAAAGCCGGGCTGACGGCCAGCGATATCGACATGTTTGAGATGAATGAGGCGTTCGCCGCGCAGATCCTGCCGTGCATTAAAGATCTGGGGCTGATGGAGCAGATCGACGAGAAGATCAACCTCAACGGCGGCGCGATCGCGCTGGGTCATCCGCTGGGTTGTTCGGGCGCGCGTATCAGCACCACCCTTATCAACCTGATGGAACGCAAAGACGCTCAGTTTGGTCTGGCGACGATGTGTATCGGGTTGGGTCAGGGGATCGCGACGGTGTTTGAGCGGGTGTAATGAGAAGGCCGGGGGCGTTACGCTCCCCGGCCTGTAACAGAATAAATGATTTAGTTGCCGTTTTTCCCGCCTGTCAGGGGCGGGTTTTTTATTTAGATAAACGCAAACGCATCGCCGAACAGGCGATCTTCCCGCGCATCACGCTCATGGCAGAACAGGTCGCGAGCAATCTTCGCCATCTCAAAACGCCCGGCAATATAGATATCGTGTCCGGCCAGCGTCCCGTGATCCTGCAACACCGCTGTCAGCACCGTACCTGAGCGCCCGCGCCAGCCCTCTTCCGGCTGCTCAACTACAGGCTCAACGCGCAGATTCGGGTGCGTTACGCTCAGTGCTTCCAGCTCGGAAAGATCGTAGAGATGTTTCTCTTCGCGACCGCCCCAGTAAATGGTGATGTCGCGGTCCGGGTTTTGCGCCAGCGCAGTCAGCAGAATCGAACGCACATAGGAGAAGCCCGTTCCCCCGGCAATCAGAATCAGCGGACGATCTTCGTCTTCACGCAGCCAGGCTTCGCCGTGCGGGATATCGACATTGATTTCACGCTCTTTCAGAATACGGTCCATCACCGCCATGGCATACAAATTAAGCTCTGACGCACCAATATGCAGCTCAATAAATTCCTGCTCCGCTGGCGTAGACGCCATAGAGAAAGGGCGCTTATCACGTTCATCCATCACCACCATCAAATATTGGCCAGCGCGGAAAGAGAACGCCGCCTCCGGAACCAAACGGACGCGATATACGGTGTCGGTGATAGCATCTACCGAGGTCACTTTACAGCTTAAGGTTGTCATTCGCTCTCTCTGTCGGGAAGTCTATAGGGCTTAACGGTCAGACTCGGGCTTACCGTCATTCAATATGGCCAACTCGTCCCAAATCGCGTCAATTCGCGCGGTCACTTCAGGATCTTTTTTAATCGGGCGACCCCATTCACGCTCAGTTTCGCCGGGCCATTTATCGGTGGCATCCAGTCCCATTTTTGAACCAAGCCCAGAAACCGGCGAGGCAAAATCCAGATAATCAATCGGTGTATTTTCCACTAACACCGTGTCGCGCGCCGGGTCCATACGCGTGGTGATGGCCCAGATAACGTCATTCCAGTCGCGGGCATTGACGTCGTCATCACAGACAATAACAAATTTGGTATACATAAACTGGCGCAGGAATGACCACACGCCCATCATCACGCGCTTGGCGTGACCTGCGTACTGTTTCTTCATCGTCACCACAGCCAGGCGATAGGAACACCCTTCTGGCGGCAGATAGAAATCGACAATTTCCGGGAACTGCTTTTGCAGAATCGGTACGAACACTTCATTCAGTGCGACGCCTAATACAGCAGGCTCATCCGGCGGACGGCCGGTATAGGTCGAGTGATAAATCGCATCTTCACGCTGCGTAATATGCGTAACGGTAAACACCGGGAAGCTATCCACTTCATTGTAGTATCCCGTATGGTCACCATAAGGCCCTTCCGGTGCCAGCTCGCCCTGTTCGATATAGCCTTCAAGCACGATTTCCGCGCTGGCAGGCACTTCCAGGTCGTTAGAAATACACTTCACCACTTCGGTTTTGGTGCCACGCAGCAGGCCTGCGAAAGCGTATTCCGACAATGTATCAGGCACCGGCGTCACGGCGCCGAGAATGGTCGCCGGATCGGCACCGAGCGCCACTGAAACCGGGAAACGCTCGCCCGGATGTGCCGCACACCACTCCTGGAAATCAAGCGCACCGCCGCGATGCGACAGCCAGCGCATAATCAGTTTGTTTTTGCCAATCAGCTGCTGGCGATAAATACCGAGATTCTGACGCTCTTTATGCGGGCCACGGGTAACCGTCAAACCCCAGGTGATCAGCGGCGCGGCATCTTCAGGCCAGCACTGCATGATAGGGATTTTGGTCAGATCGACGGCATCGCCTTCGAGGATTTTCTGCTGGCACGGCGCACCGCGCAGGCGTTTGGTTGGCATATTCAACACCTGCTTAAACTGCGGCAGTTTGTCGAACAGATCGCGGAAGCCTTTCGGCGGCTCTGGCTCTTTCAGGAATGCCAGCAGTTTACCGACTTCACGCAGCGCACTGACATCTTCCTGGCCCATCCCCATCGCCACACGCTTAGGCGTGCCGAAGAGGTTGCAGAGCACCGGCATGGAATAACCTTTCGGATTTTCAAACAGCAACGCGGGGCCACCGGCACGCAGGGTGCGGTCAGCGATTTCTGTCATTTCCAGATAAGGATCAACAGGGAGCGTAATGCGTTTGAGTTCGCCCTGCTTTTCCAGCAGCGCCAGGAAGTCGCGTAGATCGTGGTATTTCATGCAGTTAGTCATGGCCTCTCTGTAAGCGCTTCATTATACGGCGTTCGTCATCATGACGCTGTAATTTTGTTAAATAAGCGTGAAGTTCTGCCTCAACTTCCGCTTTCGGCCATTATAATCACCTTAGCGATCCCTTCGGGGTTTTGATATGCTTGCGCCGCGAACAAAGGGAAAGAGTGATTATGCAAGCCTGGTATTTACTGTATTGCAAACGCGGGCAAATTCAGCGTGCGCAGGAACATCTTGAGCGTCAGGCAGTCAATTGTCTGATGCCTGTTATTACGCTCGAAAAAATGCTGCGCGGCAAGCGTACAACAGTCAGTGAGCCGCTGTTCCCTAACTACCTTTTCGTCGAATTCGACCCGGAAGTGATCCACACTACCACCATCAATGCCACGCGGGGTGTCAGCCACTTCGTGCGATTTGGCGCGCATCCGGCCACCGTGCCGTCGACGGTGATCCACCAGCTTTCGGTCTACAAACAGCCGGAAGATATTACCGACCCTGAAACGCCGTTCCCCGGCGATAGCGTTGTTATCACCGAAGGGGCATTCGAAGGGTTTGAGGCAATATTTGCCGAGCCAGACGGCGAAGCGCGCTCCATGCTGCTGCTGAACTTCCTTAATAAACAGGTACGTCAGAGCGTCAAGAATACCGAATTCCGCAAGGTTTAAAACGTCACGCCGAACAGGCGACGGACGTTTTCATCCGTCTGTGCGTCCAGCCACTGCAATTCTTCGCCCCGCCAGTGCGCGATCCGCTCAACGATATGGCCAAGATAAGCCGGTTCGTTGCGTCGTGATGCAGGTTTGGGCCGCATATCACGCGGCAGAAGGTACGGTGCATCCGTTTCGACTAACAGCCGATCGGCAGGAATAACCGGCAGCAGCTCGCGCAGCTCCAGTCCACGTCGTTCATCGCACACCCAGCCGGTAATGCCCAGGTACAGCCCGCGATCCAGACACTCGATAGCCTCCTGGCGGGAGCCGGTAAAACAGTGCAGCACCGCGCCAGGCAGCTTATCCAGCCAGGGTTCCAGCAGCGTCAGAAAACGTTCGTGGGCGTCGCGGCAATGCATAAACACCGGCATCCCGAGTTCTGCCGCCAGCGCCAGCTGCACAGTAAACGCCTTCTCCTGCTCGGCAGGGGTAGAAAAGTTGCGGTTAAAATCGAGACCACATTCACCAATCGCCACCACCTCTGCTGTTTTCGCCAGCGCATACAGCGTTCCGGCGCTTTCATTATTCCAGTGGCTACTGTCGTGAGGATGCACGCCTGCGGTTGACCAGCAGTGCTCAAAGCCTTGCGCCAGCTGCTGCGCATGTTCGCTTTCCTGAAGGTTGGTGCCCGTCAGCAACAGCCCGTTGACGCCCGCGGCAAAGGCACGCGCCACCACCTCATCACGATCTTTAGCAAACTGCGAACTGGTCAGATTTAAACCGATATCAAACATGCTCTCTCCCATATGACAACCGCCCTGTCGGGCGGCTGGTTTTACTCTTCTGTCGGATTCTCTGGCTCATCTTCTTCGTCATCCCGTGAGCGACGTTTGCCCACATAGAAGCGCGAGAAGAACACGCCAACCTCAAACAGGCAGTACATCGGTATCGCCAGCAGGGTTTGCGAGAAGACATCCGGCGGCGTCAGCAACATTCCGACCACGAACGCGCCCACCAGCATATACGGGCGTTTCTTACGCAGATCTTCCGGCGTGGTGACGCCCATCCAGCAGAGCAGGACGATCGCGACCGGCACCTCGAAGGCCACGCCGAACGCCATAAACAGCGCCATCACAAAGCTTAGGTAGCTGGCGATGTCCGTCGAGACCTGCACCCCTTCCGGCGCGGTGTGCGTCAGGAAGCCGAAGGCCAGCGGGAAGACGACGAAGTAGGCAAAGGCCATGCCGATATAAAACAGCAGCGAGCTGGAGACCAGAAGTGGGATCACCAGCTTACGTTCATGTTTGTAGAGCGCTGGCGCCACAAACGCCCACACCTGGTACAGAATCACCGGCGCAGACGCAATCAGCGAGACCCAGAAGGTCAGCTTGATTGGCGTGAAGAACGGCGACGCCACATCGGTGGCAATCATCGTTGCACCCAGCGGCATCTGCTTAATCAACGGCGCGGAGACAACCTGATAGATATCGTTAGCGAAATAGACCAGGCACAAGAAAATCAGGAAAACGGCAATAATGCAGTTTAACAGACGCTTACGCAGCTCAATGAGGTGCGTAATAAGTGGTTGAGTATCATCTACTGCCATGTTTACGCTTTATCACTCGACGAGGGGGCGGATTCGGAAACGGGCGCGGCGGCTTTTGCTTCTGCGGCTTTCGGTTTTACCTCAGGCTCTTGTGCAGGGACGGGCTCTTGCAGATCAGGGGCTTGCGATGGCGCACTGGCCTGATGCTCCGCTTCGGCAGGCGTAACGCCTTCGCGCTGAGCGTCGCTATCTTTTACCAGCGGATTACGAATAGTGTTCGCTTCATCGCTCGCTTTTTCAGGATCGTTGACGCTGTAAGAACGCTTCATGGACTCCGCAGCTTCACGCAATTCATCCATCGAGGCTTTCAGCTCAGGCGACAGATTATCCATGCTCGCCTTTTCAACCTTTTTCAGGCTGTCCTGAAACTCCTGGAGCTTGAGTTCCTGCGCCAGTTCATTTTGCACCGTCGTGGCCAGCGAGCGCAGCGCGCGTACCCAGCCTGCGACAGTTTTTACTGCCACCGGCAGACGTTGCGGGCCTAATACAATCAGGCCAATCACGAATACCAGCAGCAGTTCACCAAAACCAATATCGAACACGACTTACACCTGCTCTTTATCGTGGCGTTTAGCGTCTTCCTTTTTGGCTTCGTCCTGTTTGTCTGCGATGGTTTTAGCCGTGAAATCCGCGTCCTGGCTGGATTTTTCTTGCTTGTCTTCATCATCGCTGATGGCTTTCTTGAAGCCTTTGATGGACGCGCCAAGGTCGGAACCGATAGAACCGAGCTTTTTGGTGCCGAACAGCAGCACGACGATGACGGCAATGATTAACAATTGCCAGATACTGATACCACCCATACTACATCCTCGATAGATGATTAATTAATCAGGTTGCATTATACGTATGCAACCTGGCGATAGCGACGCAAATTCAGCGCGTTTTTCTCCAGCCGATCAGCCAGACCACAAGGCCTCCGGCCATCACCCAGGCGGGCATCATCTCCCAGTCCGGGCGGTTGATCAGCAACAGCGTGCCGCTGAGCAACAAGGTAGCGCCAATGCCAAAGAGGTAGCGAGACTGCCCCTGACGCACGCGATTGGACTGAAGCTCGCTGGCGATTTTATCCATGCTGTGCTGAAGGTTCTTGCTCTGACGCAAAGTGTCGTAAACCAGTTCAGGGATCTCTGGCATTTTTTCGATCCAGAACGGCGCTTTGTCTTTAAACGCACGCACCAGCGAAGGAAGGCCCACCTGATCCTTAATCCACGACTCAAGGAAAGGTTTCGCTGTTTTCCATAAGTCTAACTGAGGATAGAGCTGGCGGCCTACGCCCTCAACGTAAAGTAGTGTTTTCTGAAGTAAAACTAACTGCGGTTGCACTTCCATATTGAAGCGTCGCGCGGTGTTAAAGAGATTCAGCAGAACGTGGCCAAATGAGATTTCTGACAGCGGCTTCTCAAAAATCGGCTCGCAGACGGTGCGGATCGCAAACTCGAACTCTTCGACGTTGGTATCCGGCGGAACCCACCCCGAATCCACGTGCAGCTCGGCCACCTTACGGTAATCGCGATTAAAGAAGGCGATAAAGTTCTCTGCCAGATAGCGTTTATCTTCTTTGTTCAGCGAGCCGACAATACCGCAGTCGATGCCGATGTATTTCGGATCTTCCGGATGTTCGTAGCTGACAAAAATATTACCTGGGTGCATGTCGGCGTGGAAAAAGCTGTCGCGGAATACCTGAGTGAAGAAGACCTGCACGCCGCGCTCGGCCAGCAGTTTCATGTTGGTGCCCTGATTTTCCAGCGCCACCACATCCGAGACGGGAATGCCGTAGATGCGCTCCATCACCATCATGTTCTGACTGCAATAGTCCGAATAGACCTCAGGCACATACAGCATCGGGCTGTTTTCAAAGTTACGGCGCAGCTGAATGGCGTTGGCCGCTTCGCGCAGTAAATTCAGTTCATCGATCAGCGTTTTTTCGTACTCACGTACCACTTCGACTGGGCGCAGACGACGACCATCCGGCAACAGGCGCGGGACCCAGCGAGCCAGACGATAAATCAGCTTCATGTCTGCTTTAATGATTGGCAGGATATCCGGGCGAATCACCTTAATGACGATCTCTTTGCCGTTCTCTTTCAGGCGCGCAGTATGCACCTGCGCAATGGAGGCAGAGGCCAGCGGGGTGATCTCAAAATCATCGAACCAGGTTTCAACAGGAATGCCGCCCATCGCCTCTTCAATCTGCTGCTTGGCACGTGCACCGTCGAAGGGTGCAACGCGGTCCTGAAGCAACGCCAGCTGATCGGCAATTTGCGGTGGGAAGAGATCGCGGCGAGTAGAGAGCATCTGCCCAAATTTAATCCAAACCGGGCCGAGCTCCTGCAACGCCAGTCGCAACCGCTCGCCGAGCGGCTGATCTTTATGACGGTTTGGCATCCAGAACAACATGCGCCGCCCGAATCGCAGCGGCAGCGTAATACGCATTTTGGGGATAAGCTCGTCGAGCCCGTAACTCAAAAAGGTGCGGACGATAAAGTAGAGGCGCCGAATTTCACCAGGCGTCATTTGCCCTCCAGTTTTTCCAGCCGTTGGGTTAGCGCGTCAACCGCGCGTTCGACAGCGGCGGTTTCTTCTGCAAACCACGCCATCTCAAGCGGACCGGACGCCATTTGCCACTCTTCGGTCAGCACTTCAGCCACGTAGCGTTGCTGGCGCTGCGCTCCTTTACGTAAAAAGGACGACCCGCCGCGCAGAAACTTGCCGATGCCTTCAGCCACGATGTCACCGGTATAAGGTGCCAGCAGCTCCGCCGGGTCAAACTCAGCCAGATCGGCCAGTGCGACGAAGTTTTGCACCACCTGAATATCGCCTTCGACTTCCAGCTCACCGCTGCGGATTAGCGCCGTGAGTTGCTGACGGTCACGCAGTTTTGGCAGCACGCTCATGTGCGTAATGACAGAGCAATCGGCGTCGCCTTCCCACTCGCCCACGACATCCAGCTGACGTTCGCTGAACACCAGCACCAGCGGCGTCGAGAACTCTTTTAGCACCACGCGAAGTACCTTGCCGTTTAGCCGCTGGCGCGCCGTTTTCAACGCAGGCGAGCGATACAAAAAGGTATTCAGGACATTCTCGATGCCTGCGGTGACTAACGGTTTAAAAGGCATACGTTGCCTCCAGTCAGAACTTGTAGCCGCGATGCAGCGCAACAACACCCGCCGTCAGGTTGAAGTACTCAACGTTTTCAAACTCGGCATCCTGCATCATGGCTTTCAGGGTGTCCTGATCCGGGTGCATACGGATAGACTCCGCCAGATAGCGATAGCTTTCTGCGTCTTTTGCCACTAATTCGCCAATACGCGGCAAAATGTGGAACGAGTAGGCGTCGTACGCTTTGCTCAACGGCTCAATAATTGGTTTGGAGAACTCCAGCACCAGCAGACGTCCACCCGGCTTCAGCACGCGATACATGGAACGCAGCGCTTTTTCTTTTTCGGTAACGTTACGCAGACCGAAAGAGATGGTGATGCAGTCGAACGTATTATCGGGGAACGGCAGGGCTTCGGCGTTAGCCTGTACATATTCAACGTTACCGACCACGCCGATGTTGCGCAGTTTTTCGCGCCCCATTTTCAGCATGGAATCGTTGATATCAGCCAGTACAACGCGGCCCGTTTCACCGACCATGCGGGAGAATTTTGCGGTCAAATCACCGGTACCGCCGGCTAAATCCAGAACGGTTTGACCACGGCGAACACCGCTACAGTCGATAGTGAAACGCTTCCACAAGCGATGAATGCCGAATGACATCAGGTCATTCATGACATCGTACTTTGCCGCCACGGAATGGAATACGTGGGCCACCATGTCTGCTTTCTGCTCTTTGGCGACAGTCTGAAAGCCAAAGTGCGTTGTTTCTTGTGAATCTTCAACCATCTCAGTGCCTGCTAATCAGTCAAATGTGCATGAAGTGTAACAGATTGGGCGCGTTTGCCCTACGATTCAACCACCCTGAAAGAATCGTTCTGACTGCGTTTCAGGGGTGGTTTGTGCCGCTAACTCACTGTCATCACTGCTCATATTTCGTTCATTCACGCCTTCGCGCAGACGATACTCTTCATCCTGGGCCGTGGCCTGCTCCGCCAGTTCCGGATTAATCTCGCGCTTAACCTCTACGCCCAACGTGCGAAACGCTTCGGCTTGTGCCAGCAAGTTACCCCGCCCGGAGGAGAGTTTTTTCATCGCCTGTCGATAGTTATCCTGCGCGCGATCCAGGCTTTGCCCCACGGAGGACATATCGTCGACAAACAGGCGCATTTTGTCATACAGCTTGCTGGCGCGATCGGCAATCTGCTGCGCGTTACGGCTTTGATGTTCGTAGCGCCACAGGTTAGCAATGGTGCGCAGCGCTACCAGTAGCGTGGTCGGGCTGACCAGCATAATGTTGTTTTTCAGCGCTTCGGTGATCAGCTCCGGCTGTCTGTCGAGCGCCAGCAGAAACGCCGGTTCGACCGGGATAAACATCAGCACATAGTCCAGCGACCGCAGGCCAGGCAACTGCTGATAATCCTTACGGCCCAGCAGACGAATGTGATTGCGCACGGAGGCGATGTGTTCCTGCAGCGCGGATTCGCGGGTGAAATCGTCTTCCGCATTGAAGTAGCGCTCGTAGGCCACCAGCGTCATTTTGGCGTCAATCACCACGTCTTTTCCCTGCGGCAGACGCACGATCACATCAGGCTGCATCCGCGAGCGGGAATCGGTCTCAATACTGACCTGCGTTTCATATTCGTAGCCTTCGCGCAGCCCGGAGGCCTCCAGCACGCGGGTTAGCACCACTTCTCCCCAGTTGCCCTGGGTTTTGTTATCGCCTTTCAGGGCGCGCGTCAGGTTGACCGCCTCTTGCGCCATTTGCGCATTTAACTGCTGAAGATTACGGATCTCGTGCGCCAGCGTATGACGTTCACGGGCTTCCTGACCAAAGCTGTCCTGCACCTGGCGACGAAAACCGTCGAGCTGTTCGCGCAGCGGCGTCAGCAATCCATTCAGGCTCTGGCGGTTTTGTTCATCGACGCGGCGATTGCTCTGTTCAAAAATACGGTTGGCGAGGTTTTCAAACTGCTCGCTGAGGCGCTGTTCGCTGTTGATCATCTGGCGGATTTTATCTTCCGCATGCAGCTGGGTGGATTCGAGACGGGTGGTGACTTCGCGGAGATCCGCTTCCAGGGAGGTATTAATATCGCGCAGATTGCGCAGTTCGTTGTTGAGCAACTCGCACTCATCGCGCCAGTGGCTGCTCTGGGCCAGCTGCTGTCTGGCAGCGCTCAACTCAGCGACGATCTCTTCACGATCGAGCAGTTGTTCCGCTTTCTGCTGGGCATGTTGATAGCTCGAGATCAGCCAGCCAATGACCAGCCCCGCCAGCGCTATCGCCGCATAAACGATGATTGAGATATCCACAACGCCTCCTGCATCAAACCATTACCGCACAAAATAGAATTGTGCTGTATAAACGTCCAGTTTGAAAGGAATTTCCTGCGAGGCGTTACGCAAAAAAGAAAAGGCCGAACGCGTCGGCCTTGAACAGAATGTTGTGCGATTAGATCAGGCGGCGAGCCGCTTCGACCACAATTTTCACCGCGTGGCTTTCGGTTTGCTTCATGGTTTCTGCGTTCGGGATCTCTTGCTGAGTACGGTTAACGATTACGCCCGCCACCATACCCGCACGCAGACCCTGGCTTGCGCACATGGTCAGAAGCGTTGCCGATTCCATTTCGTAGTTCATGACGCCCATCGACTGCCACTCTTCCATAGAACCTTTAAAGCGGCTCACCACGCGACCGGAGAAGGTGTCGTAGCGCTCCTGGCCTGGGTAGAAGGTGTCAGAAGAAGCGGTCACGCCAATGTGCGTGGTTGCGCCGATAGATTTTGCCGCTTCAACCAGCGCTGTTGTGCATTCGAAGTCCGCGACAGCCGGGAATTCCATTGGTGCGAAGTGCAGACTTGCACCGTCCAGACGCACAGACGCGGTCGTCACCAGAACGTCACCGACGCTGATGTGCGGCTGAATCGCACCCGTGGTGCCGATACGCAGGAAGGTACGAATGCCCAGTTGCGCCAGCTCTTCCACAGCAATAGAGGTAGACGGGCCGCCGATACCGGTCGAGCACACAATCACCGCTTTGCCATCCAGCTCAGCACGCCAGGTGGTGAATTCACGATGCGCTGCCAGCTTAACCGGCTTATCCATCAGCGCGGCGATCTTTTCCACACGCTCAGGATCGCCAGGGACGATAGCCAGCGTAGCCCCTTGTAAATCGTTTTTAGTGAGGCCGAGATGAAAAACATCAGACTTAGACATAGGTGACTCCTCTGTGGGTCGGTGTGTCAGAAGAAGTAAAACGGTACTTTACAGAAGCACCAGGCTTAATTTCGTGACACACCTCACCATGAATGAAAATGGTTGCAGTTAATTTCCACAAAATAGTGATTTACATCACATTAACAAGTTATATCGTTCAGGGCTGCACAAAAGATAGCCCGTTTCGGGCACTGTGAGTTGTTAACTTGAGGTCTATATTTACTTTTGCGCTTACAGGTACGGAGAATACCATGACACAAAAGACCCATTTTGCACCTGCTGCTGCCCCTCTCGCCGCGACCATCGTCTCCACGTCAGAAGAAGCCATTACCGCAGGCGAAACCTCGATCCCCTCGCAGGGTGAAAACATGCCCGCTTATCACGCGCGCCCGAAAGAGGCCGACGGTCCGTTGCCGATCGTCATTGTGATACAGGAGATTTTTGGCGTTCACGAACATATTCGCGATATCTGCCGCCGTCTGGCGCTGGAAGGCTATCTGGCCGTTGCGCCGGAGCTTTATTTCCGCCAGGGCGATCCGAATGATTACAGCGATATCCCGACGCTTTTCAGCAATCTGGTCAGCAAAGTGCCGGATGCGCAGGTGCTTGCCGATCTGGACCACGTCGCCAGCTGGGCCGCGCGCAACGGCGGTGATCCGCACCGTCTGCTGGTCACCGGTTTTTGCTGGGGTGGGCGCATCAGCTGGCTGTATGCTGCGCACAATCCGCAGCTGAAAGCCGCCGTGGCGTGGTATGGCAAACTGGTCGGTGAGAAAACGCTGAATTCACCGAAACATCCGGTGGATATCGCGACCGATCTTAACGCGCCGGTTTTAGGGCTGTACGGCGGACAAGACACCGGGATTTCGCTTGAGAGTGTGGACACCATGCGTCAGGCGCTGCGTGCCGCCAATGCCAAAGCCGATATCGTGGTCTATCCCGACGCGGGACATGCCTTTAACGCCGACTATCGCCCGAGCTATCACGAAGAATCCGCCAAAGATGGCTGGCAACGTATGCTGGCCTGGTTCAGGCAGTATGGGGCGAAAAAGGGTTAAGTTGCTCACACATTGACGCAACAACCGCAGCCGTTGTTTGACTTTTAAACAGAATTTCGACGATATAAAAAGCACAGGCGTGTAACTACGATCCGTAGGCAAGACCTGAAGCCCATCTCTCTCTTTCGGGGGGAAATGGGCTTCAGGTCTTTTTTTTTGCTCTGGAGACAGGGGCCAGACATGAATCACTTGCAGACAGCACTGGATATCATCGCCCAGGTGGGCGGCGCTGAAAACATCGAACATCTCGAGCACTGCTCCACCCGCTTACGGCTGAGCCTTTACGATAACGGGAAAGTGAACGAGGGCGAACTGGCGAAAATTGATGGCGTGCTCGGCGTGCGCGTCAATGTGCAGTGCCAGGTCATTATCGGTCATGAGGTGGTGCAGGTTTACGAAGCGGCTCGCTCCCTCATCGGCACACCCCACGCAAATGCGTCAGCTCAGACGGTCAAACCGCATCGTGGCGCGCAAATCGTCGACTTTGTGATAAGCGTCTTTCAGCCGCTGGTCCCGGCCATTGCGGGCGGCGGCGTACTGAAATCGCTGCTGCTGTTGCTGGATGTACTTGGCTGGCTCAGCCGCGACAGTTCCACTTACAAAGTGCTGGATAACATCGGCTCGGCCCCGCTCTATTTCCTGCCGATACTGGTGGCGATAACCACTGCGACAAAGCTCAAAGTGAACGTGCTGGTTGCCGTCTCTGCCGTGGCGGTAATGGTGTTACCGGCAATGACGAAGCAACTGGCTGATGGCGCAGAGTTTATGTCGTTTGATCTGCGCAATGTCGCCTATGCCTCGCAGGTCTTCCCGGCCATCCTGTGCGTGCTGTTTTACGCTCAGACCGAGAAGCTGTTCAACCGTTACTCTCCCGGCGCACTGCGCATTTTTCTCTCGCCGATGCTCTCTCTGCTGGTCACGGTGCCAGTGACATTGCTGATCCTGGGACCATTGGGCTATGAGCTTGGCGCGGGCCTGGCCACGGTGATCTTATGGCTTTATGGCAAGCTGGGATTTGTGGCGACCGGGTTACTCGCGGCAGCCCTGCCGTTTATGGTCGCAGCCGGCATGCATAAGCCGATGCTGCCTTATGCCGTCGCCTCGATGAGCCAGTTCGGGCGCGAAATGCTCTATCTGCCTGCGTCGCTGGCACACAACATCGCTGAATCTGGCGCCTGTCTGGCCATTGCACTTCGGAGCAAAGATAAGGTACTGAAATCCACCGCCTTCTCGGCGGGAATTTCCGCACTGTTTGGTATTACCGAACCCGCTCTGTATGGCGTCACGCTTCTCAATAAAAAAGCACTGTATAGCGTGCTTGCGGGTAGCCTGGTTGGCGGCGCATTTATTGGCTGGATGGCCATCGAAGCCTTTGCGCTGGTAGGGCCAGGCCTTGCCAGCATCTCCATGTTCGTCTCACCCGATAACCCAATGAACATCGTCTGGGCCTTTGCGGGTGCCGGTTTATCTTTTGTCATCGCCTTTCTGAGTGCTCTACTGTTATGGCGCGATAAAGCCCCGGAACAGGCCGATGAACTGCATTTTATCCGTCCCGTAGAGGGGCAAATCATCCCTCTGGAAAAGGTTAACGACGACGTTTTTTCACGCAAAATTATGGGCGATGGCGTAGCCATTGTCCCTTCGCAGGGCGTCCTGCGTGCTCCCGCCGACGGCACGGTCGTTAATGTCTTTGAAAGCGGTCATGCCCTAAGCCTCTTAACGGATGCAGGGGTTGAGCTGATTTTCCATATCGGCATCGACACCATCAGGCTGCAGGGCGACGGATTCCTCCCGCTGGTGAAAGAAGGCCAGCATGTGAAAAGCGGCGACACACTGATTGAGTTTTCTCTCGACGCCATCACCGCCGCCGGGCTGGATCCGGTTGTGGTCATGATCGTCACGAATGGCGAACGATTCTCGCTGACACCAGGCAGTAACCACGACAAAGACACTCATCCTAATATCATCATGACGCTAAAGGAGTCCGTGTAATGGATAAATCCCTCCCGTTTCCGCAAGGTTTTTTATGGGGCGGCGCGATTGCCGCTAATCAGGCCGAAGGAGCATGGAACGTTGATGGCAAAGGGCCGTCCGTCGCTGACGCCATCACCTGGAAGCCAAACCTGTCGCTGAAGGATTATGACGGTCATATGGCGCTGACGGATGAAAATATCCGCGATGCGTTTGAAGGGCGCAACGACGCGCTTTATCCCAAGCGTCGCGGCATTGATTTTTATCACCGCTATAAAGACGATATCGCCCTGTTTGCCGAGATGGGCTTTAAGGTTCTGCGCGTGTCCATTGCCTGGTCGCGTATCTTCCCGACAGGCGAGGACGAATCCCCTAATGAAGCGGGCCTGCAGTTTTACGAGGAGATGTTCCGCGAGCTGCGCCGCCATAATATTGAACCGCTCGTCACGCTCTCACATTATGAAATGCCGCTGGCCCTGAGCGAGAAATACAACGGCTGGGTACATCGTAACGTGGTGGATGCTTTCGTGCGGTTCAGCAATGTCTGCTTTGATCGCTACAAAGATCTGGTGCGCTACTGGCTCACCTTTAACGAAATCGACAGCATTCATCGCCATCCGTTTACCACCGCCGGGATTCGCGAAGAGAAAAGCGCGCCAGGAAAAGCGCAGCAGGACATTTACCAGGGGCTGCACCACCAGTTTGTGGCCTCTGCGCTGGTGACCCGCGACTGCCACGCTAAAATTCCCGGCAGCCAGGTCGGGTGCATGCTGACGAAGCTCACCACCTATCCTCACAGCTGTCGCCCGCAGGACGTAGAGGCCACGCTGAAAAAAAATCTCGAAAACTACTTTTACGCCGATGTGCAGGTCTTTGGTGAATATCCGCCGCTGATCCTGCGCGATCTCGCCAGCCGTGATATTCAGATTGAGATGCAGGCAGACGATCATCGTATTTTGAAAGATCACACCGTCGATTTTGTCTCCTTCAGCTATTACATGTCCCTCACCGAATCGACGCAGGCTGATGTCGAGCGCACCGCGGGTAACACGATTCTGGGGGTAAAAAACCCGTACTTGCCTGCATCCGAGTGGGGCTGGCAGATTGATCCCGTCGGGTTGAAAATCTCCCTGCTCGAATTGTATGACCGTTACCAAAAGCCGCTGTTTATTGTCGAAAATGGCCTAGGGGCAAAAGATACCGTCGAGGAAGGGAAAATCCACGACAGCTATCGTATCGACTATTTTCGCGCCCACTTCGAACAAACATTGGCAGCTATCAACGAAGGGGTAGATGTGATGGGATTCACCACCTGGGGTTGTATCGACATTATCAGCGCGGGCACATCGCAGATGTCCAAACGCTACGGCTTTATTTATGTCGACCAGGATGACGAAGGTAACGGCACGCTGGAACGCCTGAAAAAAGAGTCGTTCTGGTGGTACCAGAGAGTGATTGCCAGCAATGGCGCTGACATGAGCTAAACGGCCAGGCCGCAGGAATAACCGTGATAACGATAAAAAAATCGCTCAATAACAGTATGCTGCTGGTCGATCACGACCAGCGGGAGATGATCCTGTTTGGTAAAGGGATTGGTTTCGGAGCCAAACCCGGTTCGCATATCGACCTGGCGCAGGTGGAGAAAGTCTTTCTGCCGCTTAGCGATCTGAAATCCCGCCATTTTTTATCCCTGACGGATACCATTCCTGCGGCGTACTTTGACGTCAGCCATGAGATTCTCACGCTCGCCCGCAGCCTGTGCGGCGAAAAGCTGAACTCCGTGCTGCTGTTTACGCTCGCCGAACATTTGCATTTTGCGGTGGAGCGTAGCCGTAACGGGCAGCTGATCCTGAATAAGCTGAGCTGGGAAGTGAAGCGCTATTACCCTCAAGAATACCGCGTCGGGATGCAGGCGCGTGACAACGTGAATGAACGCTTTGACGTAGAGCTACCGGAAGAAGAAGCGGTCAATATTGCGTTCCATCTGATTAACGCCAGCAGCCAGGATGACAACAGCTCCGCCCATCAGCAGGTCGAACTGGTGAATCGCATCGCCGAGATCGTGCGCTACAAGCTGAGCAAAGCGATCGATACGGAGTCGGTGAATTACCGGCGATTTATCACCCATCTGCGCTATTTCGCGGAACGCGTGTTAAGTGGAAGCGTGGTGGTCAGTGAGACCGAGGATTTTTATCAGGAGCTGATGCGCCATCGCCCGGACGCAATGACCGTCGCGTGGGTGATTCGCGATTACGTGCAGGAGAAGTATCAGCTAACGCTGCCG
Organism: Lelliottia sp. 489; assembly: GCF_050435885.1. Lineage (NCBI taxonomy): Bacteria > Pseudomonadati > Pseudomonadota > Gammaproteobacteria > Enterobacterales > Enterobacteriaceae > Lelliottia > Lelliottia sp. 489. Next base: position 24,075 of record NZ_JBNDLC010000011.1, read on the forward strand.
AAAGATGAGCTGACGTGGCTGAGCATTCACATCAGCCGGTTAATGGACGGTCATGCCTAGGCCGGGCAATCGCCCGGCCATATCGCATTACGCCTGACGCAGGTTCTGCGCGGCTTTCACCATGTTCGCCAGTGCCGCACGGGTTTCTGGCCAGCCGCGGGTTTTCAGGCCGCAGTCCGGGTTGACCCACAGGCGCTCAGCCGGAATACGCTGGGCGGCTTTCTGCAGCAGGGCTTCAATCCACTCCACGCTGGGTACGTTCGGGGAGTGAATGTCATACACGCCCGGTCCGATTTCGTTTGGGTAGTCGAACTCTTCGAATGACTCCAGCAACTCCATATCGGAACGCGACGTTTCGATGGTGATCACATCCGCATCCAGCGCGGCGATCGAGTCCATGATGTCGTTAAATTCGCAGTAACACATATGGGTGTGGATCTGCGTGTCGTCCTTTGCTACGGCGGCGTTGATGCGGAACGCTTCCACGCCCCACTCCAGATACGCCGCCCAGTCGCTGCGACGCAGCGGCAGACCTTCGCGCAGTGCCGGTTCGTCAATCTGGATGATGCCAATGCCTGCCGCTTCCAGATCCGCCACTTCATCACGCAACGCCAGCGCAATCTGTTTGGCGATGGTTTCGCGGGTCACGTCTTCGCGCGGGAAGGACCAGCACAGAATAGTCACCGGACCGGTCAGCATGCCTTTGACCGGTTTGTCGGTCAGAGACTGGGCGTACTTCGCCCATTCGACGGTAATCGCTTCCGGGCGGCTCACGTCGCCAATCACCACCGGGGGTTTTACGCAGCGTGAGCCGTAGCTCTGCACCCAGCCGTTCTGGGTAAAGACGAAACCGTCCAGATGCTCACCGAAATATTCCACCATGTCGTTACGCTCGGCTTCGCCGTGAACCAGCACGTCCAGACCCAGGCGTTCCTGCTCAATAATCGCCTGTTTGATGTGTTCGGCGATGCCTGTGCGGTAGTTGTTGGCGTCGAGATTGCCTTTTTTGAAGTCCAGACGTAGGCCGCGAATTTCAGTGGTCTGCGGGAATGAGCCAATAGTGGTGGTTGGCCAGGCCGGCAGATTAAAGCGCGCGCGCTGGGCTTCAGCACGAACTTCATAGGCATTTTCACGCTGGCTGTCTTTTGCGGTGATCGCCGCCAGACGTTTTTCCACCGCCGCATTGTGAACACGAGTCGAGTGGCGGCGCGCCTGAATCGGTGCGCTCCATTCGGTAATCGCAGCCGTGTCGCCGCTGTTCAGCGCATCGCGCAGCAGGGCCAGCTCTTCACATTTTTGCAGGGCGAAGGCAAACCAGCTTTTCACTTCCGCGTCCAGACGCGTTTCCACGCTCAAGTCGATCGGGCTGTGCAGCAGGGAGCAAGACGAAGCTACCCACAGATCACGTTGGCCGACAATGTCTTTGATCTGCGCGTATTTCTCGGTCAAATCGGCGCGCCAGACGTTACGTCCGTTGACCAGACCGGCAGAGAGCAGCCAGTCAGACGGCAGGCGTTTGTGCAGCTCAGCTACGTCATCGTTGCCGTGAACCAGGTCAACGTGCAGGCCCTGCACCGGCAGCGCGGTGATGGTGTCGAGGTTCGGCGTGACGCCTTCGAAATAGGTGGTCAGCAGCAGTTTAACCTGCCCGGTGAGGGCGTCGTAAGCCGGTTTGTACGCATCCAGCCATGCCTGCGGCAGCTCCAGCACCAGCGCCGGTTCGTCGATTTGTACCCACTCGATGCCGCGTTTTGCCAGCTCAGCCAGCACCTGCTGGTACACCGGCAGGATGTCTTTCAGTAAGCTCAGGCGGTCAAACTGCTCGCCTTTCACTTTGCCCAGCCACAGGTAGGTTACCGGGCCGAGCAGTACAGGTTTGATTTTGTGGCCCAGCGCCATCGCTTCGTCCACTTCATCCAGGATTTGCCTCCAGGTCAGTTTGAACTGCTGGCCTTTCACAAACTCCGGCACCATGTAGTGATAGTTGGTGTTAAACCATTTGGTCATTTCTGCGGCTGCCGCTGGCTCACCGGTCGGTGCGCGCCCACGACCCAGGCGGAACAGGGTGTCGATATCTACCGATCCATCGTTGTTCTGATGACGAGCCGGCACATTGCCGAGCAGCAGGCTGGTGGTCAGAACATGGTCGTACCAGGCAAAATCGCCCACCGGCAGCAGATCCACGCCTGCCTGTTTTTGCTGATCCCAGTGACGCGCACGCAGCTCGCGTCCAACCGCCAGCAGCTCTTCACGGGTGGCGTTGCCCGCCCAGTAACTCTCTTGTGCTTTTTTCAGCTCGCGGCGAAGGCCAACGCGAGGAAAACCGAGGGTGTGGTTAATAATTGTCATGTCGCTGCCTCTTATGAATTCGTTATTTAGCCATCCAGATGTTTACACATCCATAATGTGAATGTACTGTATGATCCACAAGCGCAAATTGTTCATGGCGAAGTGAAGGACTTTCATGATCGAGATAAAACACCTGAAAACGCTACAAGCGTTGCGGAACTGCGGTTCGCTCGCAGCGGCTGCGGCCACGCTGCATCAAACACAATCCGCCCTGTCCCACCAGTTCAGCGATCTGGAACAACGTCTTGGCTTTCGTCTGTTCGTGCGTAAGAGCCAGCCGCTGCGCTTTACGCCGCAGGGTGAGATTTTGCTGCAGCTGGCGAATCAGGTGCTGCCGCAAATCGCCAGCGCCCTGCAATCCTGCAATGAGCCGCAGCAGACACGGCTGCGCATCGCAATTGAATGTCATAGCTGTATTCAGTGGCTGACGCCCGCGCTTGAGAATTTCCGTCAGAACTGGCCGCAGGTAGAGATGGACTTTAAATCGGGCGTGACCTTTGACCCGCAGCCGTCTCTCCAGCAGGGCGAGCTGGATCTGGTGCTGACTTCCGATATTCTGCCGCGCAGCGGTCTGCACTATTCGCCGATGTTTGATTATGAAGTGCGCCTGGTGCTGGCACCTGACCATCCGCTGGCGGTGAAAACGCGCGTCACGCCGGAAGATCTGGCGACCGAAACGTTGATGATCTATCCGGTGCAGCGCAGTCGTCTGGATATCTGGCGCCATTTCCTGCAACCGGCAGGCATCAGCCCAAACCTGAAAAGTGTCGATAACACCCTGCTGCTGATTCAGATGGTGGCGGCTAAAATGGGGATCGCGGCGCTGCCGCACTGGGTGGTGGAGAGCTTTGAACGTCAGGGTCTGGTAGTAACCAAAACCCTGGGCGAGGGATTGTGGAGCCGACTGTACGCTGCCGTCCGCGATGGCGAGCAGCGTCAGCCGGTCACGGAGGCGTTTATTCGCTCAGCGCGGAATCACGCTTGCGACCATCTGCCGTTTGTTCGGAGCGCTGAGCGACCCAATGGCGATGTACCCACAGGGAAGCCAGAATCACCGTTCCCCCAATAATAAAGCTCGGCCAGTGGGGTTGTTCCTGCCAGATTGCCAGGTTCACCAGCAGCCCCGCAGGCACGTGAACGTTGTTCATGATGCCCAGCGTCCCGGCATCCACCTGCGTGGCTCCGTAGTTCCACATAAAGTACCCCAGCCCTGAAGCGACCACCCCAAGCCAGATCAGCACGCTCCATTGCAGTGTGGTGGTCGGCAATTTTTGCGGATTGCCCAGCATAAACCACGCCACCACCGCCACGATGAACGCCCCCATATAAAACCAGGCGAACGCGTTGTGCTGCGGCATCGGGTGGATCTCCATCAGGCGTTTGTAACCCACCATGCCGATCGCAAAGCTGATGTTCGCGAGCTGGACAAACATCAGCCCGGTCCAGAAGTGATCGCTCACTTTGTCGTAGCGAATAATCGCCGCACCGGCCACCGCCAGCAGCGCGCTCAGGACATAGCCCCAGCGCAGACGGCGTTTGCTCAGCAGGTCATAAATCAGCGTGATGTAGAGCGGCGTCAGCACCGTGAACAGCAGGAATTCCGATACCGACAGATAGACATAGGCGCGGAAACTGAACAGATACATGATGCCGAGCTGCATTGCGCCCACCAGCATGTACAGCAAAATGGTTTTGATCGTCTGTCCGCGCAGGCGCAGGAACGGCAGAAACACCAGCGCAGCCAGCCCAACGCGCATCAGCACAGAGAAGTAGCTGTCGACGTGTCCGGCAAGATATTCACCGATCAGGCTGAACGAGAAGGCCCACAGGATAGTGGTGATAATGAGTAGCGCCACAATGCATGTCTCTCAGAAAGAAGGACGAGCATTGTAGCGAACTCTTCAGTTGACAACTGAGCAATAAACAATCAAATGAAGATTATTCAAGGAACAGTTTGCGCAGGTAGTTCGGCACGGCGTTATCGGTGTTGGTGCCAATCACCTCCAGCTCCGGGTGCAGATCTTTCAGACGCTGGTGCGCGTTTTCCATAATGCAGCCTTTCCCGGCCATCGACAGCATTTCAGCGTCGTTCATGCCATCGCCAAAGGCGATGCAATCTTTCAGCTCGTAGCCCATGCGTTTTGCCACCGCTTCCAGCGCGTGACCTTTCGATACGCCGCCCGCCATCACTTCCAGACAGGTCAACGTTGAGAAGCTGACGTTCACCCGGTCGCCCCAGCGCGCGTTAATGGCCTGCTCCAGCGGCAGCAGCTCTTCGTGGCTTTCGCAGGTGAAGAACACTTTGCTGATCCCTTCTGGCTCCAGCAGACCCGGCTCGTACAGGGTGTAGTTAAAAACCGCTTCCTTGAAGAAACGCATTTCATCCGGACGATGACGGTTCATAAACCAGTCGTCGTTGCGGTAAACGTTGGTGACGATTGACGGGTTGCTATGCACCACGCCAAACAGGTCGGCGGCGATATCGCGATCGAGGTTATGGGTGAAGATCAGATTGCCGTCGGTGTCGTGTACGCGCGCACCGTTGGAGGTGATCATGTACGCTTTGATGTCCAGATTATCGCGGATCTGCCCCACGTCCACGTGGTGGCGGCCTGTTGCGAAGACGAAGTTCACGCCACGGGCTGTCAGGAGTTTTAAGGTTTCTTTCGCGTAAGGCGACAGGGTGTGGTCGGGAGAAAGCAGCGTGCCATCTAAATCAGATGCGACAACCTGGTACATAGGAAAATTTAACCTCAATAGGAAATCAGTTATGCCTGTCGAAAAACTCGACGATAGCGTTGAGCGCGACTGAGCGCATGGTGTCCTTTTCAAAAAGGATCTCATGGTACGCGCCCTTTATGACCAAGGGTTTCTCCCCTTCACAGGGGTGCCCGGCGGCGGCGCGCAATTCGCAAAAACGGTCGTGCATGCGGTTATCCACCACACGCTCTTCTTCCGCCTGAATCAGTAACGTTGGCGTGGCATCTTTACCCGCACCGGCCAGCGCAGACTCCCCCGCGCGGATACCTTCACGCACCCAGTGGTACGTTGGCCCACCGACGCGCAGGCGCGGCTCATCGGCGTAGAAACGCAGGTTACGCCGATACCGCTGGCGGCTATGCGTTAGCACGTTCACGGCAAAGGGCAGGGCGCGCCAGCGACCGGTGCCGATCGCGTAGCCTTCACGAATGCGCTGATGGCCCTCAGCCCAGTCGAGAATATGGCGCACCATCCAGTCCGGAAAGCGCATCACGATGCCAAACATCGGTGCAGTGAGCGCGATGGCATCGCACTGATGCGGATGACGTTGTAAAAACAGCGTCGCAATCGCCCCGCCCATGGAGTGTGCCAGGATATAGCGCTTGCGCCACGGCCCAGGCTGCACTTCCTGCTCCCAGAACGCGGCGAGATCGTCGACATAATCGCTGAAATTCACCACATGCCCGCGATGCGAGTCGGATAACAACCGACCGGAGCGCCCTTGCCCACGATGGTCGATAATCAGTACATCAAACCCAAGATGGAAAAGGTCGTAGGCCAGTTCAGCGTATTTAACGTAACTTTCGATACGACCGGGGCAAACCACGATCACGCGGTCGTTTTTGACATTCCGAAAACGAACAAAGCGCACCGGAACATTGTCCACGCCTGTGATTTCGGCTTCTTCGCGCTGACGCCAGAAATCGGTCAGCGGCCCCATGGAGAAAGCAGCAAATGCGTTCTCGCGTGTTTCCCAGTCCTTTTTCTGCTGAAACATCGGGTTTCCACCCCTGTAAGCCAAGGAATATCGTTTTTTCTGGTTGCGTCACACAATGACGCGACAATAGCGTATTGTGGCATAAAAATAGACGATTCGGGAGTTTCAAATGACCTTCGAGTGGTGGTTCGCTTACCTGCTGACATCCATCATCCTGAGCCTTTCCCCTGGCTCTGGCGCGATCAATACCATGACCACGTCCATTAACCACGGCTATCGCGGCGCGGTCGCGTCCATTGCCGGCCTGCAGACCGGGCTGGGTATTCATATCGTGCTGGTGGGGATTGGTCTTGGGACACTGTTCTCGCGTTCAGTGCTGGCGTTTGAAGTGCTCAAATGGGCGGGCGCGGCCTATCTGATCTGGCTGGGCATCCAACAATGGCGCGCAGCAGGCTCGATTGACCTGAATACCCTCGCCCATACCCAGACGCGCGGTCGCCTGTTTAAACGCGCGGTATTTGTGAACCTGACCAACCCGAAAAGCATCGTCTTTCTCGCCGCCCTTTTTCCGCAGTTTATCGTCCCGCATCAGCCACAGGTGATGCAGTACGTGGTGCTCGGCGCCACCACCATTATCGTCGATATCATTGTGATGATTGGTTACGCGACCCTGGCGCAACGAATTGCCGCGTGGATCAAAGGGCCGAAACAGATGAAGGCGCTGAACAAAGTGTTCGGGTCGTTGTTTATGTTGGTGGGTGCGTTGCTGGCGTCGGCGAGGCATGCGTAGCCGAGAAAAGCCGGATGGCGCTGCAAGCACCGCATCCGGCATTCAGGATATTAGCGGGAGATAATCAGGTGAATCCCAAACCCTGCGAAAAGCGCACCCGCAAAGCCGTCGATCCACTTCGCCAGGCGCTGATAGCCACGGCGCATGGACGGTAAAGCGAACAGGCTCGCTACCACGGTAAACCAGGCGAAGGTTTCGACGACGATCAGCAGGAAAATGCCCCAGCGCGCGCCCGCGCCGACGTCGTCACCGACGAACAGGGAAAACACCGAACCGAAGTAAATAATCGCTTTTGGGTTTGCAAGGTTGGTCAGTAAGCCGCGTACGAAACTGCGTCCACCGGTCGCCAGCTCAACGTTAGGTTCAGCGGCTACGCTCTCTTCTTTCTTCAGCGCACCGCGCAGCATCTGGTAGCCCATCCAGCACAGATACAAGCCACCGCCGACCATAATGATATTATGCAGCCAGGCCATTTTCGCGAGGATAAGGTTCAGGCCAAGCAGCGCAACGGCAGCCCAGACCATGACACCCATGGTAATACCGAGCACGCCCATCATCGCCTCTTTGCGGGAGCGGCTGACGGCAGTCTGCGAAACGAAGAAAAAGTCAGGGCCAGGGCTCATCAACGCAACGATGTGCACCAACGCCACAGTGAGGAATAGCATTAACATAATTAACTCGCGGGAAAATAATTCAGTGAGTCACCATCCTGGCACTTTTTAGCCGGACTGACTACTCCTCATCGTCACCATCAGCATGGGAACGAATGAGCGCCATAAATTCTTTGCCAAAGCGCTCGAGTTTGCGCGTACCAACGCCGTTGACGCTCAGCATTTCACCGGCGCTGAGCGGCATCTGCTCGGCCATTTCGATCAGCGTCGCATCGTTGAACACCACATACGGCGGGATGTTCTCTTCGTCGGCAATCGCTTTACGCAGCTTGCGCAGTTTGGCAAACAGCTTGCGGTCGTAGTTGCCGCCGTAGGATTTCTGCATCACGCGCGGTTTCAGGGCGACGACGCGTGGAACCGCAAGCTGCAGCGCTAACTCACCGCGCAGCACCGGACGCGCCGCTTCCGTGAGCTGAAGCGCGGAGTGCTGGGCGATATTTTGCGTGGCGAAACCGAGGTGAATCAGTTGGCGGATAATACTCACCCAGTGTTCGTGGCTCTGTTCGCGGCCAATGCCATAAACCGGCAGCTTATCGTGGCCCATCTCGCGGATACGCTGATTATTTGCACCGCGCAGCACTTCCACCACGTAACCCATACCAAAGCGCTGATTCACGCGGTAAATGGTTGAGAGCGCCTTACGCGCGTCCATCAGCCCATCGTACTGTTTTGGCGGGTCGAGACAGATATCGCAGTTACCGCACGGCTCCTGGCGCCCCTCACCAAAGTAGTTAAGCAGCACCAGACGACGGCAGGTTTGTGCTTCGGCAAACGCGCCCATCGCGTTGAGCTTATGACGCTCGATATCCAGCAGCTGCCCCTGCGGTTTTTCTTCCAGGCAGCGGCGCAGCCACGCCATATCCGCCGGATCGTAAAACAGCATCGCTTCGGCAGGCAGACCATCACGCCCGGCGCGGCCCGTCTCCTGATAGTAGGATTCGATATTGCGCGGGATGTCGAAATGCACCACAAAGCGCACGTTCGGTTTGTTGATCCCCATCCCGAAAGCCACGGTCGCGACCACGATTTGCAGGTCATCACGCTGGAACTTTTCCTGCACGTCGGCGCGGATGTGATTTTCTAAACCGGCGTGATAGGCCGCAGCGCTAAAGCCACGGTTTTGCAGACGCGCGGCAGTGTCTTCCACTTTCGCACGGCTGTTGCAGTAAATAATGCCGGATTTGCCGCGCTGCTCCTGCACGTAGCGCAGAAGCTGGTCCGTCGGCTTGAATTTTTCCATCAGCATGTAGCGGATGTTGGGGCGGTCGAAGCTGCTGACCTGAATAAAGGGATCGTTAAGCCCGAGCAGGCGCACGATGTCCAGACGCGTGGTGTCATCCGCCGTGGCGGTGAGCGCCATAAACGGCAGCGCCGGGAAACGCTGGCGGAGCTGGCCGAGCGCGGCGTATTCCGGGCGGAAATCGTGACCCCACTGGGAGATACAGTGCGCTTCGTCGACCGCCAGCAGCACCGGGTTCCAGTGCGCCAAATGTTCGAGGAAGTTGTCCAGCATCAGACGTTCCGGGGCGATGTACAGCAGGCGAATCTGCCCGGTACGGCATCCGGCCATCACTTCCTGCTGCTGTTCACGAGTCTGAGTGGAGTTGATACAGGCAGCGGCGACGCCGTTCGCCAGCAGCTGATCCACCTGGTCTTTCATCAGGGAAATGAGCGGTGAAACCACCACCGTAAGACCATCCAGCACCAGCGCGGGAACCTGATAGCACAGGGATTTGCCGCCGCCTGTCGGCATCACTACCAGACAGTCGCGGCCTTCCAGCACGGTTTCAATGATGGTTTCCTGGCCAGGGCGGAATTGCTGGTAGCCAAAGGTTTCATGCAAAACCTGTTTAGCCAGCGATTCCTGATTCATTACTTCCGCCTGCGCCACGTTAACCCCATTTGCCAGATACAAAACAGGCGCTATTTTCAGCGCCTGAGAGAGAAACTTCAACGTTTAACGCAAAAACATTCTAGCAGGCTAGAAAAGATCGTTAAGCATCACGCCCACGCCGACGCGGGTCTGATTGAAGTTGTAGTCGATCAGCGACTCGCCGTAACCGCTGTACACCTGAGTATAGATGCGTACATGTTTGGTCATCGGATAGCTCAGGCCCAGCTCTGCGCCGCCGTAGCCGGTGTTCCAGTTATACTGACCTTTGGCGCTCAGCACCGCGTCGCCCAGCTGATAGCCAATCTTCAGCTGATAGTAGCCCATGTATTTGGTGATATCCGGGTTGTCGTCCGTATCGCCAATCACATACCACGGCTTCACTTCTACCATCCAGTTGCCGTTTTCCGCCATCAGACGCGTATAGAGGCGGTTCCAGCTACGCGAGGTCGGATCGGATCGGCCGTTGGAGTCGTGGTTATAGCCAAACTCCACATCGCGCAGCGTCCAGCCGGCAAATTCGTCGTCGGTCGCAAAACCGAGGAACAGCTGCGGCTCATAGTTGGTTTCGCGGAACGGAGAAGATTCGCCGCTATTGGAGAGCTGCCACCAGGATTTCTGGGTATACGAGCCGCCCAGAACCGAGTTCGGCCCCAGAATGCCGCGCCAGAACGGGAAGGCCAGGCTGAGCTGGAACTTCACTTCGTCTTTACGCGCATTATCGGACCAGTTATAGGAGCTGATCGCTTCTCTGTTGAGATCGCTCGTCTGGGTGTAGATCACATAGTTTGTGTCGTACGGGTAGAGCGTGAACGGGTTATCGTGCTCCTGAAGCATGTTAGCAATAATGCTGCCGCGAACGGCGGGCTTATCGTGCACTTCCTTGAGCGTCGCTTCCTGCGCAAATGCTGTGAGCGGCAGCGTAACCGCCGCCAGTAACCAACCCAGATACGTCCGCATCGGTGGGGTTCTCCTGCAATATGAAATTATGTGAATAGTTATGTGGGCCACATTCTACCTATTTCTCAATTAACTTCCCCTCTTCGTTTCTGAAAGTGGAATTCCTTATCTCTGAAGCATAAAATCAACATTTTGTTAACAACGAAGGATGCGACTTTTCATGTCAGCCACGCTTACCGCTGAAGAAGCTCTGAAACTGGTGGGAGAGATTTTTGTCTATCACATGCCCTTTAACCGCGCGCTGGGGCTGGAACTGGAACGCTACGAGAAGGGATTCGCTCAGCTCAGCTTTAACAATCAGCCGATGATGGTGGGAAACTGGGCGCAAAGCATTTTGCACGGCGGAGTGATCGCTTCTGCGCTGGATGTTGCCGCCGGGCTGGTCTGCGTGGGCAGCACGCTGGCGCGCCATGACACCATCAACGAAGATGAACTGCGTCAGCGCTTATCCAGGATGGGCACCATTGATTTACGCGTGGATTATTTACGGCCAGGCCGCGGGAACCGTTTTACCGCCACCAGCAGTCTGCTGCGCGCAGGCAATAAGGTCGCCGTCGCTCGCGTCGAATTGCATAACGAAGAGCAGGTTTACATCGCCAGCGCAACCGCCACTTATATGGTGGGTTGAGAAGGTGTAATCGGGTAAAATGAATTTACTTTTTTGTAACGGATTATCCCGATGGATGCTAAACAGACGCGGCAGGGCGTTTTACTCGCTCTGGCCGCTTATTTTATATGGGGTATCGCGCCTGCGTACTTCAAGCTGATCTACTTTGTCCCGGCCGACGAAATCCTCACCCACCGTGTGATCTGGTCCTTTTTCTTTATGGTGGCGCTGATGAGCGTGAGCCGCCAGTGGTCGGGCGTGAAAACGCTGATGCAAACTCCGAAGAAGATTTTCCTGCTGGCGCTGTCTGCGGTGCTGATCGGCGGCAACTGGCTGCTGTTCATCTGGGCGGTGAACAACCACCATATGCTGGAAGCGAGCCTCGGCTATTTTATTAACCCGCTGGTGAATATCGTGCTGGGGATGCTGTTCCTCGGCGAGCGTTTCCGCCGAATGCAGTGGGTGGCGGTGCTCCTGGCGCTCTGCGGCGTACTGGTACAGCTGTGGACCTTCGGCTCGCTGCCGATCATCGCTCTGGGGCTGGCGTTTAGCTTTGCGTTTTACGGCCTGGTGCGTAAGAAAATCGCCGTGGAAGCGCAAACCGGGATGCTGTTTGAAACCCTGTGGCTGCTGCCGCTGGCCGCGATTTATCTGTTCGGCATCGCCGACAGCAGCACCAGCCATATGGCGAATAATCCGTGGTCGCTGAATCTGATGCTGATTGCCGCCGGTGTTGTCACCACCATCCCGCTGCTGTGCTTCACCGGTGCCGCCACACGATTACGCCTCTCCACGCTTGGCTTCTTCCAGTATATCGGCCCGACGCTGATGTTCCTGCTGGCGGTGGTGTTCTACGGCGAAGTACCGGGTGCGGATAAGATGGTGACGTTCGCGTTCATCTGGGTGGCGCTGGCGGTATTCGTCGCCGATGCGATTTATACCCAGCGTAGAGTGCGAAAAGGGGTGTGATTTTTTGCCGGTGGGCGCTTTGCCACTCTGGCCTACAGGTTACGTAGGCCGGAGAAAGCGCAGCTGCCGCCCGGCATCACGCTCAAAGCCAGTTACGACGTTTGAAATAGAGATACGGTGCCAGCCCGGCAAGGATCATAAAGATAATCGCGCCCGGGTAGCCGAAGCTCCAGCGCAGTTCCGGCATAAACTCAAAGTTCATCCCGTAGCTCGACGCCACCAGCGTTGGCGGCAGGAACACCACCGACACCACCGAGAAGATCTTGATGATGCGGTTCTGCTCGATATTGATAAAGCCCATCGCCGCCTGCATCAGGAAGTTAACTTTCTGGAACAGGGATTCGTTGTGCGGCAACAGGGATTCGATATCGCGCAGGATCTCACGCGCCTGCTCCAGCTGACCGCCCGGTAAACGCGCTTTGCGCACCAGGAAGTTCAGGGCGCGCTGGGTATCCATCAGACACAAACGCACTTTCCAGCCGATATCTTCCTGCTCCGCCAGCGTCGACAGTGCCTCATCATATTCATCGCCCTGATGGCCTTCCATGATCACGCGGCTCAGCTTTTCCAGATCGCTGTAGATGTTTTCGATTTCGTCCGCCAGCTGCTCGATTTTGGTTTCGAACAGGTCGAGCAGCAGCTCATAGGCATTGCCATCCACCATCGCCTGGCTGCGGGCGCGCATGCGGTAGAGACGAAACGCAGGCAGCTCGCGTTCGCGCAGGGTAAACAGGCGGCCATCACGAATGGTAAATGCGACGGTGGAGTTACCGGCGTGATCTTCCGCATCTTCATAGAAGAAGAAGGAGTGAATATGCAGGCCGTCTTCGTCTTCAAAGAAACGCGCGGAGGCCTCGATGTCTTCCAGTTCCGGGCGGGTCGCCAGGCTTTGTCCGAGCTCTGATTGTACGCGAAGGCGTTCATCGTCGTCCGGCTCGACCAGATCCACCCATACGGCATCAATGAGGGGCTGTGACTCTTCAGCTTCAAGCCGAATCAGTCGGTTTTTTTCCAGTTGAAATGCGCTCAACATGACCGGGACTCCCAATGCAAAAAATATCGGACAGTTCGGTGGGCACACAGAAACAATATGGGTTTCAGACCATTAAAAGCCTGACTCAGCGCGACGGGAATTAAGCAGGTCGCTGACAACCACTAAGGCCATCAGCAAGAGGAGATAGCCTTAGGAGTTGTTCCTGGATGACAGGGAATTGAGCCAGTATCTACTGGGTGTGTCCAAGGCGAATGTCCTCTTAGCGTAATCGTGCGCGCATGTTACGCCAGCAATAACTGTGGCGTCAACACGCAACGGAACGCTGAAGAGCAATAAATAGCCTTCAGCTTATAAGGCTAGCAGATTATTACAAAATAATGATATTTTTCTGAATGTTACACTGTTTCCAGCTTGGCGTAAGCCGCGACCAGCCATTTGATCCCCTGCCCCTGGAACGCCACCTGCAGGCGGCTGTGCTCGCCGCTGCCTTCCAGATTCACGATAGTGCCTTCGCCAAATTTGGAATGACGAACGCGCTGGCCCAGCTTGTAGCCCGTATCGTTTTCCGAAATCGGCGTGCCCATTCGCTGATGGTTGACCGGACGGCTGATACTGGCGCGCAAACGCACCTCTTCGACGCACTCTTCCGGCAGCTCGCCGATGAAGCGCGACGGGCGATGGTAGACCTCTTTGCCGTACAGACGGCGCGTTTCCGCATAGGTCAGGGTCAGCTTTTGCATCGCCCGGGTGACGCCCACATAGGCCAGCCGACGCTCCTCTTCCAGACGCCCGCCTTCATCGAGCGACATCTGGCTTGGGAACATCCCCTCTTCCATCCCGACGATAAACACCTGCGGGAACTCCAGCCCTTTCGCCGAGTGCAGCGTCATCAGTTGAACCGCATCCTGCCAGGTATCCGCCTGTCCTTCGCCCGCTTCCAGCGCCGCGTGGGAGAGGAATGCCTGCAGCGGCATCAGATCTTCGTCTTCTTCGTTGTAGCTGAACTGGCGCGTTGCCGTCACCAGTTCCTCTAAGTTCTCAATACGCGTCTGGCCTTTCTCGCCTTTTTCCTGCTCGTACATCGTGCGCAGACCGGAATCTTTCACCACCCGGTCCGTCTGCACGTGCAGCGGCATGTCGGCCGTTTCCTGTGCCAGGGCATCGATCAGTTCGATAAAGCGCTGAAGGGCGCTCGCGGCGCGTCCTGCCAGCGCTTTTTCCTGCAACAGCTCACGGCACGCCTGCCACAGGGTGAGCTGGCGGTCACGGGAGGCCTGGCGCACCACGTCGAGGGTGCGATCGCCGATGCCGCGCGTGGGTGTGTTCACCACGCGCTCAAAGGCCGCGTCGTCGTTGCGGTTGGCAATCAGGCGCAGATAGGAGAGCGCATCTTTGATTTCCTGACGTTCGAAGAAACGCATGCCGCCGTAAATGCGATACGGCATGCTGACCTGTAACAGCGCCTCTTCCAGCACGCGCGACTGGGCGTTGCTGCGATAGAGAATGGCGCACTGCTCAAGCGCTCCGCCGTTTTCCTGCCAGGTTTTAATGCGATTGACCACAAAGCGGGCTTCATCCAACTCGTTGAACGCGCAGTAAATTGAAATCGGCTCACCGTCGACGCCGTCGGTCCACAGCTTTTTGCCCAGACGCCCGTTGTTATTTTCAATCAGGGCGTTTGCGGCGCTCAGAATATTGCTGGTTGAACGGTAGTTCTGCTCCAGACGAATGGTTTCGGCGCCCGGGAAGTCGTTCAGGAAGCGCTGGATGTTTTCCACCTGCGCGCCGCGCCAGCCGTAAATCGACTGGTCATCATCGCCGACGATCATCACTTTGCCGGTGTCGCCCGCCAGCAGGCGGATCCACGCATATTGAATGTTGTTGGTATCCTGGAATTCGTCCACCAGGATGTTGGTGAAGCGCTCGCGGTAATGCTGAAGAATATGCGGTTTGTTGAGCCACAGCTCATGGGCGCGCAGCAGCAGCTCGGCGAAATCCACCAGCCCCGCGCGGTCGCAAGCTTCCTGATAGGCCTGATAGACCTTCTGCCAGGTTTGCTCCACCGGATTACCGAAGCTCTGGATATGGTGCGGGCGTAGCCCTTCGTCTTTCTGGCTGTTGATGTACCACATCGCCTGACGCGGCGGCCACTGCTTCTCGTCAAGATTCATCGCCTTAATCAGGCGTTTAAGCAGGCGCAGCTGGTCTTCACTGTCGAGGATCTGAAAATCCTGCGGCAGATTGGCATCCATATGGTGCGCGCGCAGCAGACGGTGCGCCAGCCCGTGGAACGTGCCTACCCACATGCCGCCCTGGCTGGTGCCCATCAGCTGTGCGATACGGTGGCGCATCTCTGCCGCCGCTTTGTTGGTAAAGGTCACCGCCATGATGGAGTACGGCGAGCAGTTCTCTACGCTCTGCAGCCATGCGATGCGATGCACCAGAACACGCGTCTTACCACTGCCCGCCCCTGCCAGCACCAGCATATTGGTCCGCGTCGCGGCAACCGCGTCGCGCTGTTTGTCATTAAGGCTGTCGAGAAGGTAAGAAACGTCCATTGGCACCGCCAGAAGTCATCTGCCCGACAGCGTTTTTTCTGCCGGGCATACTGTTGATTTATACAATACTGCTGGTGATTATATCAGCGTGGTGAGGGATGCCAACCGCGAAATTTCGATGTGTGGCAACAGGCGGCTGTCGGCGGTCTGCATCAGGTCGGCCCTTTCCGGTTTGATCCAGCAGGCTTGCATTCCGCAGCGGATCGCGCCCGCCACGTCGGTGGTCAGGTCATCGCCGACGTGCAGGATCTCGCCCAGCGGCAAATCAAGTTTTTCGGCAGCCAGATGATACATGTCGTTAAAAGGCTTCGAGCGCCCGTGCGGACCCGCGCGCAGGACGAACTGGAAATAATCGCCCAGGCCAAACAGTTCCGGCTGCGCGTTGCCGTTGGTGATCGCCACCAGCGGCCATTTTTTGCCGAGTGCCGTCAGGGTGTCGTGCGTTTCCTGCGGCACATCGATCCGGCTGCGCCATTTGGCAAAGTTTGCCATTGAGGCTTCTGCGCCCAGCGCCGCCTCTTGTGCGTTCAGCCCGGCATTCAGCATCGCCTGCTCTACCGCACGACGACGCCATTCGGTTACGTCGTGGTAAATGTCCGGTTCGGTTTCGCGCAACGCCTGGCGCAGGCGCTGAAAATCTTTGTTTTGCAGCGTTTTTAAAGCGGGATGGTAGTTTTGCACAAACGCCAGCGACTCCTGCTCGGTGCGCAGAATCACTTCGCGGTTATCGTAAAGGGTGTCATCAAGGTCAAACGTCAGGGCAGAGATCTGACCCAGTGGGCGGTAAAAACGCATTATTTCCCCCGTTTTGCGCGTGGATGCGCCGAGTCATACACCGAAGCAAGGTGTTGAAAATCAAGATGGGTATAGATTTGAGTGGTCGATAAATTGGCGTGACCTAACAGCTCCTGCACGCCGCGCAGGTCGCCGCTGGATTCCAGCATGTGGGTGGCAAAAGAGTGGCGCAGTTTGTGCGGGTGAACGTGGCTGTTCAGCCCCTGCTTAATGCCCCATTCAGCAAAACGCTTCTGCACATTACGCGCGGAGATCCGCTTGCCAAGCTTCGAGAGAAACAGCGCGTTCTCTTCGGCGCCAAACAGCCCGCGCAGATCGAGCCAGTGCTCAATCCATACCACTGCATTGCGGCCAATCGGTAAACGGCGCTCTTTGCTGCCTTTCCCCATCACCCACACTTCGCCGGTATCCAGATCGAGATGTTTAAGATCTAACCCGACCAGTTCCGAAAGACGTAAGCCCGCACCGTACATCACTTCCAGCATGGCGCGATCGCGTACCGCCAGCGGATCGTTAAGATCGATATCCAGCAGCCGATTCACGTCATCAACGTCGATATTTTTCGGCAGATGGCGCGGCGCTTTCGGGGTAGCGATGCCTTTCGCCGGATTGGCTTTTAGCTCGCTCTGGCTCACCAGCCAGTCGAAGAAACTGCGCAGGGCAGAGAGACGTAACGCGAGACTCGCGGGGCCTAAACCTTTGCGGCGACTGCGCACCACAAACCCGCGCACGGTCGCAGCGTCACATTGTTGCCAGCTTTTCAGGCCGGTTTCATCGGCGATCTGCATGATGGCATCAAGCTGACGCTGGTAGTTCAGCAGCGTGATCGGGCTAAGCTGACGTTCAACGCCCAGATAGCGCAGGAAACGCACCACCAGAGGCGCAAGCAGGGAATCCGTCATACGCGCTCAATCCAGCGCTCCAGCAGCTCAGGGAGCATCAGGGCGATTTCCTGCAGCAAATGCGTGGCTTGTCCCTGCTCATAATGATGCGCGTCGCGGCTGGTGAATAACATCACGCCCAAATCGCCTTCGCGCCCCATCAGGGACATGGCAACCGAGCCGATAGCCTTGGCTTCAGGAAGCACCACCAGCAGCTCAGGGCCGTTCAACGGGCCGAGATAGTGATGCTCATGACCAAGACGCTGAATGCGCAGCGGCTCAAACGCCTGACGGCTTAGCGCCAGATGCGTGAAACCGGAGGGTGCACCGATGCGCCAGCGGTCGGGAAACAGGCGAATAGTGGCGCCTGCCAGCCCAAGCTCACGCGCCCAGCGATGAAAGCGGCTGAGAAACTCGTCAAGGCTGTGCGCCGACGCGAGCCGCGCCTGCAAATGCAGCAGACGATAAAACAGGCTTTCGTTATTGCTGGCCTGTTCCATCAGCAGAGTCATGTTCTCTTCCAGCTGATCGATGTGCTTGCGCGAGCGCGCCATATGCCATTCGACCAGCGAGACGGTGTCGCGCACCGGATGTGGCACGCGCATCTGTTCGACCACGCGTGCATTGCGGATAAAAAACTCAGGATTGCGCAGCAGATAATCAACAACAGTCCGGTCGTCCAGCTCCGTTATTGCTTCCTGCAGTTCTTCCCCTGGTTGTTTCATAAATGGATAAACCCGTCGTATACATGTGCCGCCGGGCCAGTCATATACAGTGGATGACCCGGACCTTTCCAGGCGATATCAAGACGACCGCCCGGCAATTCCACGCGAACCTCTTCTGCCAGTAACCCTTGTGAGATACCCACAGCCACAGCCGCGCACGCGCCGCTGCCACAGGCCCGCGTTTCGCCCGCGCCGCGCTCATACACGCGCAGGCGGATATGTTCACGTTTCACCACCTGCATGAAACCGATATTGGCGCGCTCAGGGAAGCGCTCATGGCTTTCCATAATCGGGCCTAAGGTTTCAACGGCAGCGACATCAACATCATCAACCTGAATCACGCAATGGGGATTGCCCATCGAGACGACGCCGCACAATACTGTCTGCTCGGCCGCCCGCATAATATAGGTCTTTTCCGCTTTGATTGCCCGAAACGGGACCGCAGACGGCTCGAAGTTGGGCTCGCCCATGTTCACGCGCACCAGCTCGTCGTCGGTGACGCTGAGCACCATGCGGCCATTGGCCGTACTGACGCGGATATCGCGCTTGTTGGTCAGCCCTTTCAGACGCACAAAGCGCGCAAAGCAGCGCGCGCCGTTGCCGCATTGGGAAACTTCACTACCGTCAGCATTAAAGATTCGGTAGTGAAAATCGAGATCCGGATCGTAGGGTGGCTCAACGACCAGCAGCTGATCAAACCCCACGCCCAGATGCCTGTCCGCCAGGCGACGAATCAGCTCAGGGGAAAAAAAGACATTCTGCGTTACCGCGTCGACGACCATAAAATCGTTGCCAAGGCCATGCATTTTAGAGAACTGCATCATTTACTCCATTGCGCGGTTGAACAACTGATTGTCAGTAGTTGACCTGGCTTGGGCCACCGTTATCGCCGCGATCGTTGCTCACTGGCGTCGATGATTCAATCTGGGTTTGAACGGGTTTGGTTGGCGGCGGCGCTGTTTTATCGGCTGGCGGGAAGTAAAGCGGCCCTTTCAGACCACAGCCAGTCAGACTAAACAGTGTGATGAGAACGGCAAGCGTTCGAAAAACGTTTTTCATTATGGGTTGCCCGTAAGTTCATGCTTTCTGTTTCTATCATCGCAGGAGAAGACACAAAAGCAAGAGTTAGCCGCTTTCCTGCAACGGGAATTATTTAGCGTTATACTGCCGCCATCACGAAAAACAGGAACAAAACCATGAATGACAGTGAATTCCATCGCCTGGCCGATACCCTGTGGCAGACCATTGAAGAGCGCCTGGACGACTGGGATGGCGACAGCGATATCGATTGTGAAATCAACGGCGGCGTGCTGACGCTCAGCTTCGAAAACGGCAGTAAGATTATTATCAACCGCCAGGAGCCGCTGCACCAGGTGTGGCTGGCAACAAAACAGGGCGGCTACCATTTCGATCTGAAAGACGACCAGTGGGTGTGTGACCGTAGCGGCGAAACGTTCTGGGATCTGCTTGAGCAGGCTGCGACGCAGCAGGCGGGCGAGGACGTCAGCTTCCGTTAAGTTTGAAGCCCGGTAGCGCTACGCTTATCGGGCTTACAACGACTGAACCTTAGGCCGGATAAGCGAAGTGCATCCGGCATGGTGGCTCAGGAAAAATACTGCTGCAACAGGGGCTGATTCGCGTCCTGGTTGGCCGGCGGAGCGGGGATAACCTGGGTGCGGAACGGAATCACCTGCGCGCGGCCATCGACTTTCACAATCTGATAGAACTGCGGCAAGTTGAAGTTGATAAAGCTTGAGCCATAGGTGAAGCGGTCGTGTGAGGACGAATAGAAGCGGCTCACGTCGCGCACCAGCTCTTCTTTACTGCCCTCGCAGTGGTGATACACCTCGGCGCGGTTGGTCTCATCCAGAATATAAATGGTAAACCCGGACTCATCGGCCGCTTCTTCGAAGAAGAACTGGATAATCCCTTCGCTGGCAAACCCATCCACCACCTGCGGCAGTT
This sequence comes from Lelliottia sp. 489, assembly GCF_050435885.1. Classification (NCBI taxonomy): domain Bacteria; kingdom Pseudomonadati; phylum Pseudomonadota; class Gammaproteobacteria; order Enterobacterales; family Enterobacteriaceae; genus Lelliottia; species Lelliottia sp. 489. The sequence goes on from NZ_JBNDLC010000011.1 coordinate 43,927, forward strand.
TGACGTGGTTCGTTTCCACCTGCACAGAGAGGCCGTGCAGCTTGTTATGGGAAATCGCGCCGTAGAACTCAATCGCGTTTTCCAGCTTCTGCACAGAGACGTTGAGGCGTTCAAAGAACAGGCCCCAGGTCTGACCGGAAACACGCAGCGCTTTGAAGCGCCCGGTTTCCTGACGCGTACTGGACAGGCGCAGTTCGATACACTCTGACACCAGCTGCTGCACGCGGGTACGAATCAGGCCACGGAGATGCTGGCTGTAGCAGAACACTTCCACGCTATCAGGCGGCGCGGCGTCCTGGTGCATTTTGCCGAGAATGGTTTTCAGCGCTTCGATCATCGCCTGCTCGCCGTTGAAATGCAGGGTACGCACTTCGTTCCACGAGTTGCGATACAGCAGATCCACGCTGCCGACCAGGCAGTTTTGCTGCTCGCCAAAGCTAAAGACATCCAGCTTGCGGAAATCAAAATGGACCACCTGATTGCGGAAGGCCGCCGTCGGGTCGTATTCCAGGTTGACGATAATCGCCAGATGGCGAATCTCACACGGGCTGTAGAGCGCTTTTGGCGTCGGCGCAGGCAGACGCAGCGGGAAGTGGTGCGACACATCGGCAACCATTTCCTGCAATTTGGCGAGATCAACGACCTCATTGCCTTTAATAAACAGGCGCGTCCGCGATGTCAGCAGGCCGTTAAACCAGGCCCAGGCCACCAGCTTATTAAGATAGCGGTTATATTCCAGCGGCTGATGGCTGATGATCGAATCCATGCTTGGCGCACGGTTGTACAGATACCAGCCCGTGCGGTTGGCGCGGCCTGGCGGAACATAGATAAAGGTCAGATTAGGTTCTGACAGGTCCGGCGAAATCTGCGGGTTAACCAGCGTGACTTTCCCCGGCAGCGCTTCGAACGCAGCGTACAGTTTACGGGTTAAAACACCGATATCCTGCGGGCTGGCGGAAACGCTGAGGTTGTTACGGCGGGCGAAGCGAATCAGATTGCGGTAGCTCTGCATCATCGCATCGAGCAGTTCGTTGTGCGCTTCACGCACCTGATCGATTTTCCAGTTGGCGCGGTTATCGAGCATAGACAAACGTTCTTCGTCCCAGCCCCACTCTTTGACTAACTGACTGACCACTTCACGACGCCAGCCAACGCATGCGCGTTCGCGGCTGAGTTTTTCACAGACTTTGAGATAGAAACATCGACGCACCAGGTCGAGACGTGTGGTGTCATCAATGGCTTTCAGGTATTCGGTCACGCGTTCAAGCATCATGCAGTAGGCATCGAGGCCAAAGGAGACGATCTCTCCATCATGCAGACGTTGTTTGATATCTTTCGCCAGCAGTCGCGGCGTAGGGTATTCCCAGGAGTAGGCTTCCAGCAGCAGGGTTTTCAGCACCGCTTTATACGGGGAATCAATACTCTTATAGAGCTGCCACAGACTCGCGCCAAAATACTCTTCGGCGGACAGGGAGCTTAAACCGCCCAGATCCAGCCATTCGTTTGGCGTCAGGACACCCTGCGAGTAGAGCGACATGACGTAATCGTCGTAATGCTCTTCTTCTTCGCACGGCACCATATTCCACAGAATACGCTTCCCGGCGAGGCGCACGGCGCTACGGTAAAATTCGTCGAGCAGCAAAATATGCTGCGTGGAGCCACAGTCTTCACCACCGAGACTGCCACTTTCGTTATGGCGGAAACGGTTTTCATCAATCAGGAAGAAGCTCACTTCCACGCCGAGCGACGCCGCCCAGCTCTCCAGCAGGCTGCATTTACGCTGCAGCAACTGGCGCTCGTCATTATCGAGCCAGGACTGATGGCAGACCCAGATATCGAGGTCAGAAGAACAGCTTTGCCCTACGGATGAGGTACTCCCCATGGTGTAGACGCCGGTTATAGGCAGCTCACCTTTTGGAGACACCTGCGGCGGCATGCCACGGTAGAGTTCCAGCTCGGTCAGATAGTGCTGTTGAGTTTCATCAGGCGTGAAAAGGCAAATGCCCTGGGGAACGTTACCATCGAGGTAACCTGGCATCAGCGGGTGGTGATAGTGCAGTAATGTTGGCAGCAGACTGTAAACCTGTTGGAAAGCAGGTCCCATGGCAGCAAGCGCACGATCCACGCGCAATTGATTTATGGCATCCAGTCTCTGTTTCAGAGTCTCAATATAGAGGTACAAGACATATCGCCTGATGTTGCCGGACGTAGCAATCGTTCAAAAGAGCAATGATTACGAGCCCGCAGTATTTCAAAAAAGAACCGTTACCCTTTTTCGTCCTCACTCAATGGTGGTAGCGACGAAAAAATGGTCTAAAACGTGATCAATTTAACACCTTGCCGATTGACCGTAAAGAAAGATGCGCTACATACAAGTGTAGCACCGTTCTGTACGTGTAAATTCCTTAATACGGCAGCGGGTGTCCTGCGCACCGCCTTGTCCCTCACCCCTTCATCGACCGTAAAACTGACATCCCAGAGTCAACAATGTTAGGATGGTCTGTGGACGATAATGACGGTAACAAGCATGTTAGACAATGTTTTGAGAATTGCCACACGCCAAAGCCCCCTTGCGCTATGGCAGGCACAATATGTTAAGCAGCGCCTCGAAGCCTGCCATTCCGGGTTGCGTGTCGAACTGGTTCCTATGGTGACGCGCGGCGATGTGATCCTTGATACGCCGCTGGCGAAAGTGGGCGGAAAAGGCCTGTTCGTCAAAGAGCTGGAAGTTGCACTGCTTGAGAACCGCGCCGATATCGCCGTCCACTCCATGAAAGATGTCCCGGTCGAATTCCCCGAGGGATTGGGCCTGGTGACGATTTGCGAGCGCGAAGATCCGCGCGATGCGTTCGTCTCAAACCACTACGCTTCTCTGGACGATTTACCCGTCGGGAGCGTGGTTGGCACGTCAAGTCTACGCCGTCAGTGTCAGCTGGCTGAGCGCCGCCCGGACCTGGTGATTCGCTCCCTGCGCGGCAATGTCGGTACGCGTCTCGGCAAACTGGATAACGGCGATTACGATGCCATTATTCTGGCGGTTGCGGGCCTGAAACGTCTGGGGCTGGAGTCTCGCGTGCGCGTTGCCCTTGCGCCAGAGCTTTCACTTCCGGCCGTTGGCCAGGGCGCGGTGGGGATTGAGTGTCGTCTTGACGACGACCGCACCCGCGCCCTGCTGGCACCGCTGAATCACGACGAAACCGAGATTCGCGTCAAAGCCGAGCGCGCCATGAACACCCGCCTTGAAGGCGGCTGTCAGGTGCCGATTGGCAGCTATGCTGAATTCATTGACGGTGAACTGTGGCTGCGTGCGCTGGTTGGCGCACCGGACGGTTCACAGATGGTGCGTGGTGAACGCCGCGGACGGGCGCAAGACGCCGAAGCGCTCGGCATCTCGCTTGCCGAAGAATTGCTGAATAACGGCGCCCGCGAAATTCTGGCAGACGTCTACAACGGAGAGCCACCAGCATGAATATTCTCGTCACCCGCCCTTCTCCCGCAGGAGAGCAGTTAGTGAGCCGTCTGCGCGCACTGGGGCAGGTGGCATGGAGTTTTCCGCTGATTGAATTCTCTCCTGGCCGGCAGCTCTCTGCGCTCGCCGACCATCTGCACGCATTGAATGAAGGCGATTTGGTTTTCGCCTTATCACAACATGCCGTGGAATTTGCACACGCCCAACTGCAGCAAGAGAAACAGCACTGGCCGACTGCGCCGCGCTATTTCGCCATTGGACGCACCACCGCCCTGGCCCTGCATGCGGTCAGCGGAATTAACGTCCAATACCCGTTAGATCGGGAAATCAGCGAAATCTTGCTACAATTACCTGAATTACAAACTGTTGCGGGAAAGCGTGCGCTGATTTTGCGCGGAAACGGTGGCCGAGAACTGCTAGGCGAAACCTTAAGCGCCCGTGGAGCTGACGTCACGTTCTGCGAATGTTACCAGCGCTGTGCAAAATATTATGACGGCGCGCAGGAAGCGATGCGCTGGCACACGCGCGGCGTGGATACCATCGTCATCACCAGCGGCGAAATGCTACAGCAGCTCTGGTCGCTCATTCCGCAATGGTATCGTGAAAACTGGTTACTCCGCTGTCGGCTTCTGGTCGTCAGTGAGCGTCTGGCGAACCTCGCCCGGGAACTGGGCTGGCAAGATATTCGGATCGCTGATAACGCCGACAACGATGCGCTGCTGCGCGCATTACAATAACTCTCATAATGGGAAGCCATAATGACGGAACAAGAAAAATCCTCCGCCGTGGTTGAAGAGACCAGGGAGACTGTGGCCACCCCGCCGCAGCCAGAAAAGATTGAACACACTGTTGAGAAAAAAAACAGCAGCAATAAAACCAGCCTGGCGCTGAGCGCGATAGCTATCGCCATTGCCCTGGCGGCCGGTGTCGGTTTATACGGTCTGGTAAAAAAACAGGCCACTAACCAGACGGTCACCAGCGATGCGCTGGTGAACCAAATCACCGCCCTGCAAAAAGCGCAGGAGACACAGAAATCGGAGCTGGAAGGCGTCATTAAGCAGCAGTCTACGCAGCTTGCCGAAGCCAACTCTCGCCAGGAAGAGCTGACGAAACAGCTCGGCGAAGTGCAGCAAAAAGTGGCGACCATCTCCGGCACCGATGCCAAAACCTGGCTGCTCTCTCAGGCCGATTTCCTGGTCAAACTGGCCGGACGTAAGCTGTGGAGCGATCAGGATGTCACCACCGCCGCCGCGCTGCTGAAAAGCGCCGACGCCAGCCTGGCCGACATGAACGACCCGAGCCTGATCGCCGCGCGCCGCGCTATTACCGAAGATATCGCCAGCCTGGGTGCCGTTTCGCAGGTCGATTACGACGGCATCATTCTGAAGGTCAATCAGCTATCGAATTCGATTGATAACCTGCGTCTCGCGGATAACAACGACGACGACTCCCCGATGGATTCCGACGGCACGGAGCTGTCCAGCTCCCTGAGCGAGTGGCGTATCAATCTGCAAAAAAGCTGGCAGAACTTTATGGACAGTTTTATCACCGTCCGCCGCCGCGACGAAACCGCCGTTCCGCTGTTAGCGCCAAATCAGGACGTCTATCTGCGCGAGAACATCCGCTCCCGACTGCTGGTTGCGGCGCAGGCCGTCCCGCGTCATCAGGAAGAGACCTACAAGCAGGCGCTGGATAATGTTTCAACGTGGGTACGTGCTTACTACGATACCAGCGATGCCACGACGACCGCGTTCCTGGACGACGTTGATAAGCTCAGCCAGCAAAATATCACCATGAATGTCCCGGACAAACTGGAAAGCCAACCGATTCTGGAAAAACTGATGCAAACCCGCGTGCGCAACCTGCTGGCCCAGCCTGGCGTTGCAGCGCAGCCGGATGCAGCAGCCCCTGCGCCAGCCCCTGAAAGCGCACCTCAAGGAGAGTGATCATGTTAAAAGTCTTATTACTCTTCTTATTGTTGATCGCCGGGATCGTCCTCGGGCCGCTGATTGCTGGCCATCAGGGCTATGTGCTGATCCAGACCGATAACTACAACATTGAAACCAGCGTGACGGGTCTGGTGATCATCGCGATCCTCACCATGGTGGTGTTGTTTGCGATCGAATGGATCCTGCGCCGCATCTTCCGTACCGGTGCGCACACCCGTGGCTGGTTCGTTGGCCGCAAACGCCGCCGCGCGCGCAAACAGACTGAACAGGCTTTGCTTAAACTGGCCGAAGGCGATTATCAGCAGGTTGAAAAGCTGATGTCGAAAAACGCCGACCATGCCGAGCAGCCGGTGGTGAACTATCTGTTAGCCGCCGAAGCGGCTCAGCAGCGTGGGGATGAAGCGCGTGCGAATCAGCATCTGGAGCGCGCGTCGGAGCTGGCATCGAATGATCAGATCCCGGTAGAAATCACCCGCGTGCGCATCCAGCTGGCGCGCAATGAGAATCACGCCGCGCGTCATGGCGTTGACCGTCTGCTGGAGATCACCCCGCGCCATCCGGAAGTGCTGCGTCTTGCCGAGCAGGCTTATATCCGCACCGGCGCCTGGGGTTCACTGCTGGATATTATCCCGTCGATGGCGAAAGCTAACGTGGGCGATGATGAGCATCGTGATGAGCTGCAGCGCCAAGCGTGGATTGGTCTGATGGATCAGGCGCGAGCCGATCTGGGTAGCGATGGGCTGAAAACCTGGTGGAAAAATCAGAGCCGCAAAACGCGCCAGCAGGTTCCGCTGCAGGTGGCGATGGCCGAACATCTCATCGAATGTGACGATCATGACACAGCGCAGGAGATCATCCTTGATGGCCTGAAACGCCAGTATGATGACCGTCTGGTGATGGTGATCCCACGTCTTAAAACCAACAATCCTGAGCAGATGGAAAAGATGCTGCGCCAGCAGATCAAAACCGTGGGTGACCGCCCGCTGCTGTGGAGTACGCTGGGCCAGTCGCTGATGAAACACGGCGAATGGCAGGAGGCAAGTCTCGCTTTCCGCGCAGCGCTGAAACAGCGCCCGGATGCGTTTGACTACGCCTGGCTGGCCGATACGCTGGACAAACAGCACAAGCCGGAAGAAGCCGCTGCCATGCGTCGCGATGGCCTGCTGTTAACGTTGCAGAACAACGGTCAGTAAGCTTAAGCACTGCGAATCAGGAGGCCCATGGGCCTCCTTTTTTATTGCCGCAATCCTGAGGATCGCCCATAAAAAAACGCCTGCTATAAAAGCAGGCGTTAAACAGGTCTGTTTGACAACATATTTGGTGCTTCACTCAACGTTGTGTCCATGGTGTTTGATGAGGCCGAAGCGACATCTGTCTGTGGACGATAAGCACCTTAAATGGCTCTGCGTCATTCCTGAGTTTATGAGGCACTAAGGCGAACATAAGAGATGGAATGAGCATCTACGCGTATATTATTGCACGTTACGTGCCAGGGTTACAAAAAGAAGTTTTACATTTCGCAACATGATAAGAAGAAAGGAATTTTTATTTTGATGGGGTATTCAGAACAGCTGAAAAGGACCTAAATTTGACGCAAGTGTCTCCTGAGAACGACACAATTATCGCTAAAGAAGAATAGTCATATAAAACAGTTGATTAGCTGTCTCTGAATCGCGACAAATAGAATTAACGTTGTCGGGAAATGACAACAGAGGAATAAACGACAGAAAACAAAAAACCCCGCCGAAGCGGGGTTCAAAATTGGTCGGCGAGAGAGGATTCGAACCTCCGACCCACTGGTCCCAAACCAGTTGCGCTACCAAGCTGCGCTACTCGCCGATGTACTGCTTTTTTGAATTTTTAGTTCAATTCGTTAAGTCGTGGTGCGAGGGGGGGGACTTGAACCCCCACGTCCGTTAAGACACTAACACCTGAAGCTAGCGCGTCTACCAATTCCGCCACCGTCGCAATGTCACAACTTATCAAATAATGGGGTGGCTAATGGGATTCGAACCCACGACAACTGGAATCACAATCCAGGGCTCTACCAACTGAGCTATAGCCACCACTACTTATTCTTTCACGCGGTATGTACTACTACCACCGCAGCTCGAACGCCACACTACTTTATTGGCGCGCCCGACAGGATTCGAACCTGAGACCTCTGCCTCCGGAGGGCAGCGCTCTATCCAGCTGAGCTACGGGCGCTTAGCGCCGTTGCGGGGCTGGATATTACGGAGGTCTCGGTCTGCTGTCTAGTGCTTTTTTGAAAATAATGCGCGTTTGGTTACGCTTTGTGCATTTTGTCGCTTATTACTCCACTTTCTGGATTTCAGCGTGGCGGCTAAGACCAAAAAGCTTATAGCCAATCGACACGGCGGCCATAAAGATAATCCCGACAAACAGCGACATGCGGGTATCTTCATTAAAGTACATGCCGATTAAGACGCAAATCAGGAACGCCATCGTTAAATAGTTCGCCCACGGGAACATAATGGAGCGGAACGGGTGACTGGCGATCGCCTGCTTGTGCGCCTGACGGAAACGCAGCTGGCTAATCAGAATCACAAACCACGGCACCATGCCCGGCAGCACGCTGGCACTGTAGACATAGACGAACACGCGCTGCGGATTGGGGATGATGTAGTTCAGGCACGATCCAATCAGCAGAATGGCAATAGAGACCGTTACGCCCGCTACCGGCACGCCAGCGCGGGAGACTTTACCCATCGCCGCCGGAAGCTGACGGTTTTTCGCCAGTGCATAGAGCATACGTCCACAGCTGTACATGCCGCTGTTACAGCCTGAGAGCGCTGCCGTCAGCACCACGAAGTTGATAATACCTGCCGCCGCCGTGATACCAATTTTCGCGAAGGTCAGCACGAAGGGGCTGCCGGTGGTGCCAATCTGGTTCCAGGGGAAGATGGTGACGATAACGAAAATCGCGCCCACGTAGAAAATCAGGATACGCCAGAGCACTTTGCCGACCGCGCTACGCAGCGTGACCTGCGGGTTTTTCGCTTCCCCGGCGGTGATACCGATAAGCTCCACCCCCTGATAGGACGCAACCACGATACAGAGCGCCGTCAGGAAGCCCTTCCAGCCGCCCGCAAAGAAGCCGCCATGCTCGGTCAGATTGCCAAAGCCAATCGCCTGACCGCCGTTGCCGAAGCCAAAGAAGATCACGCCCAGCCCCACCACAATCATCACGATAATGGTGGTGACTTTAATCATCGCAAACCAGAATTCGATTTCGCCGTACAGACGCACAGCCGCAAGGTTCGCAAGCGCTACCAGCCCTACGGCGATCAGCGCGGGTATCCACTGTGCCATTTCCGGGAACCAGAACTGGACGTAGACACCTATCGCTGTGATCTCCGATATCCCCACCGCCATCCACATAAACCAGTAAGACCAGGCCGTGAGATAGCCGAAGAAGGGGCTCATGTACTTGTGCGCATAAACGGCGAATGAACCGGCAACCGGCTCAAGGAACAGCATTTCGCCCATCGAACGCATGATGAAGAAGACGAACAGTCCAGCGACGATATACGCCAGTAAGACCGACGGGCCTGCCCATTTAAGCGTGCTTGCGGAGCCCATAAACAGGCCGACACCGATAGTGCCGCCTAGCGCTATCAATTCAATGTGACGAGCTTCCAGCCCACGCTGAAGCTCAGGTTTTTTCTCTGCCATAAATCCTCGGTTGTGTTTGCTGTTGCCCGGCTTTTGCCGGTTATTATTTTTGGGTACTGAAATACGGGGAGGAATGGTTTCTTAAATCCTGCTAAATGGCAAACGATGCATTAAAAAAATGAACGTATTGCACAGAAACGCAGCAGTTTTGCAGGCGGGTTGCAGCGCGAATAGCACATCGCGCTACATTTTGATTACATTTTGCCGGTGTAATGCCAGGCCAGATAGCGAAGGAGTTTAATCTGTCGTTTGATCCGGCTCGGCTGGGACAAGAGGCGATATAACCACTCCAGTCCTAAGTTTTGCCACACTTTTGGCGCACGCTTCACATGGCCGGTAAAGACGTCGTAGGTGCCGCCAACGCCCATATACAGGGCATTCGGGTAAACCAGACGGCAGTCGCGCATCAGGATTTCCTGGCGCGGGGAGCCCATCGCCACGGTCACGATTTTCGCGCCGCTGTCGCGAATGCGTTCAAACAGCGCCTGACGATCCTCGGGTTTGAAGTAGCCATCCTGGCTGCCCACGATATTAACATTCCACTGCGCGCGGAGTTTCTGCTCCGTCTGCGCCAGCACATCGGGTTTACCGCCAATCAGGAATACTGGCGTTCCGTCCTGCCCTGCCCGCGCCATTAGCGCTTCCCAGAGATCGGCTCCGGCAACGCGAGAGACCTGCGCCTGCGGAAACTTTTTGCGAATCGAACGGACCACGCTGATGCCGTCGGCATATTTAAACTCGGCGGCTTCAATCAGGCTTTTCACTTCCGCTTTGTCTTCAATCGCCAGCATTTTTTCGGCATTGATGGCCACCAGGGTGCCAGATTTGATCTGCCCATCAGCGCAGAGATAATCCAGCGCATGCTGCATATCACGCCAGCCGATGAGCTGCAGGCCGCGCAGCGCATAGACCGGCGCAGAGGTATTGTCAGTCATTATTATCCTTACTCAGACTTGGGAAAGCGTGCTGGTTGCCCGCGTCAGTCGTCGGTGAATCAGGCCCGCGCTATCAAACAGCCAGTACAACAGTTTCGCCAGCAGCAGACAGAGACCGAAGACCACCATGAAAAACACCACGCGCGACACAAACGAATCCAGCCCTTCACGCGCCAGCACGATCATATTGAAAATGGCACCAAAACAGAAACTGTGCAAAATCGCCGCTTTATAACGGTTGGTCTCTTCGTTCCCGCGCATATAAAGCCAGTCGAACCATTTGATGATAAGCCCAACGGCCACGGCGCCCGGCAGGATAAACCACACACCGCCCATCACCACCAGCGAGCCAATCAGCGTCGGGGAGATCGCCAGGCCAGAGTGGTTGTTGAGCACTTCCCAGGTAAAGTAGTTCGCCGTATTCAGCACCACGCCAGGCCGGTCGGGCCACAGCCAGGTCGGGATAAAGACGTAGAAATCACGCGCGATGGGGGCCAGCCCCTGGAAGTCGATTTTGTCGTAGTTTTGCAGCAGTAGCGCCAGGTTTTCCCACGGCGAGAAGGTGTCTCGGGTAAGGTACAGGAAAGTGTAAAACGCTTCGTCACCACTTACGTCCATGCCGTAACGCTTGAGCGCCAGCCAGAACATGCCGACAATCCCAAACACCCCTGCCGCAACCAGCATCCAGAGCGAGATCCAGCCGCGAATGATGCCGATAAACAGGAAGATCGCGAAGGCAATGATGATATTCGCGCGCGTCCCGCCGACGATCATATAGGTCAGCAGACCGAAGGCCACCGTACTCACCAGGAAAAACAGCCAGGCTTTGCTGTCCTGACGCAGGAAGTAGATCACCAGCATCGCGGGGATGAAGAAATAGAAGAAACGCTTAAGTGCCACGCCGGACACTTCGGCGGAAAAAATCTGGCTGTAAGAGTGCAGTTTGAACAGCAAAAAGCCGTTATGCATGAAGAAAATACCGACACTCACCAGCGCGATAATCATCAGCATCACCCAGGTCAGGTGCGTTTCCACCCGATTCATGGTGAACAGTGGACGGCGCGGCGCGTGGTTCACCGGACGTAAACGGGTCTTATAGGTGACGTAGTACACCGCGTAAAAACAGGTGGCAGACAACAGGGCCTGCATCAGGATCTCTGGCGGGGCGACGGCCACGTCAAAGCGGAAGACCAGAATGCTGGTCAGCGGGAAGCCGAAGAAGAAGGTCAGCAAGAACAGCAGCGAGAAGAAGACGTTGAAGTTAAAGCGCACGCGGCGGAACTCAAACCAGGTGAGCGTGCCGATAAACAGCGAGGCCAGAAGCCAAATCACCAGTAAGCCGCTAAATTCCAACTGGCTCATGCTTTGTCTCCTGCAGCTATCCGCAGCGCCTGATGCCAGGGCGTGAGAAAATTCGGGCTGAAAAAGTCGATGGTATTTTTATCCACCAACGCCAGCTGACGCTGTGCTTCGCGCACCACGTCCTCATTCAGATCGTCCGTGGTAAACAGCACCGGAATGTGCTGCTCCGCCATATCCTGCCAGAAAGGATTTTCACGGTTAAGCACGCACGGAACGCCGGCCTGAATCAGGAGGCACAGCGTGCCAATCCCCTGCTGGCGCGCAAAGATGAAGTAGCCGAGATCGCATTTTCTGAGCAGGGCCAGGTAGTCGTCAAACTCGAGCTTTTCGCTGAGGATTTGCAGATTATCCGGGCTGAACAGCGCCAACCCGCTCTGACGGACCTCCGCAATATATGCGTCGTTATGAGCAGGATAGCCCATCGGCACAATCACGTTCACCGTGTCGCCAAACTGCTTATGCACGGCTTTCAGCGCTGCGATGTGTTCGTTACTGCGATCGCCCGAATTGCCCACCAGTATGGTCAGCTTGCCTTCGCGCTGCGTATCGTTCGCCATCGTGTTCAGCGCAGGGTCCATACGCGTGGGGAAATAGAGCAGTTCGCCGCGCACGCTTGGGTGCTGCTGCGCGAAATAGTTCAGGTCGCCGCGCGTCGCAAACACGCAGCCAACGCGCCCCTGAGCCATACGGCGCAGGGGATAGAACAGGCGGAATTTCCAGCCACGCGACACTTCATACAGATCCGCGCCCCAGATATGCCAGTTAAACTGCGCAGGCTTGATGCCGCCACTCAGCAACGCCAGCCACAGGCCGGTATTAAACTGACCGTGAAAGAAGAAACGCTGCTCGCGGTTGGCTTTGGCTTTAGCGATCACCGCGTTTGCCAGCGCGGATTTATCCGGCCAGAAGCTTAACGACAGCGCAGGAAAGGCGACGCTTAGCCCCTTATCCTGGCCCGCGACCATAAACTCGCGTGCGTCGGCGCTGCCGGCCGCCAGCGAGTCATTAAAAAACTGTAATACTGTGCGGTTGTGATGCGGGATATCCGAACCCAACACGTGAATCAGTGCAGTCATGCGCGTCTACGCCAAAGTAAAAATACGCCGCAACAGGCAGCAAAATAGACAATGTAAGTGGCCATATAGGCCTGAGCCGCCCCCAGCGCGCCATGCGTTGGGATCAGCCAGTGCGAGAAACCGGTCAGCAGCGTGAACTGGCTAATCTCTGCCAGGATATACAGCCGCAGAGAGGCTTTGGCAATCACCAGATAGCCGAAAACGTAAGCACCCACTTTCAGCACATCGCCCACCAGCTGCCAGGCGAACAGGTCGCGCATCGCGGTAAATTTCGCAGAGAACAGCAGCCAGATGGCGACGTCGCGCAGCAGCCAGACGGTTAAACTCGCGGCAGCCACCGCAGGAAGCACAAAACGCAGTGAGCGGCCAATTTCGCGGGTGATGTCTTGTCGGGAGGTCAACCGCGACAGAGTCGGCAGCAAATAGACACTGAACGAAGCGGTAATAAACTGGAGATAGGCGTCAGAAATACTGCTGACACCCTGCCAAATCCCGACCTCATCCCAGCTATAGTGCGCTGCCAGCAGGTTTCGCATCATCACATACGCCACGGGGAGCGTGACGGAAGTGATGAGCGCCATCAGGGTAAATTTCCCTAACTGCCCCGCCAGAATTTTGTCCCACTGCGGCTTGAGATAGCTCAGGGGAATAGTGCGCCTGCGCATCAGCATAAACGCGGCGGGAATGACCACCAGTGCCGGAACCAGCGCCAGGCCAAGCAGCGCGCCTTCATAGCCGCCAAGACGATAGCAGACGTAATAGGCAATGACGCCGATAAGACTACCCAGAATCAGCGCCAGCGCATTTCCGGCGGCGTCGCGGAAACCTTTCATTAAGGCTAACAGCAGGTTAGCCCAGGCGATCCCCATCTGCACCAGCGCTACCAGACGTACCAGCCCCTGGTAATGGGTATTGCCGAAGAGTGCCTGACTGACAGGCGCGGCCGCCAGTAAAAAGCCGATGGCCAGCAGCGTGGAGAACCCGAGCACCATCGCCGAGGACGTGCCGACCACCCGACGCAGCGCGGCCGCATCGTCTTGATGCTGCGCTACGTATTTGGTGACACCGTTGAAAATACCGGCCCCGGCAAGCACGCCGAGTACGGTGACGAGCTGACGGAAGTTACCGGCCTGCCCGACACCAGAAGGGCCAAACGACACCGCCAGCATTTTTACAACCAGCAGCCCTGCGCCAATCTTGACGAGTGTGGACGCGGCGGTCCACACCGATGCTTTCGCCAGTGACATATCAGCGGAAGTAGCTCAGAAGGGTATTAACCACCGTGCGCTGATTCACCGGCGCGAGGTTGTAGAACAGTGGCAGACGAAGCAAACGCTCACTTTCTTTCGTGGTGTAGCGATCGTCACCGACAAACTGGCCGAACGCTTCACCCGCCGGGCTGGAGTGCAGCGGAATATAATGGAACACCGCCATAATCTCAGCTTCTTTCAGGTAAGCGATCAGACTGCTGCGATCGTCGTTGTCGCGCAGTTTGATGTAAAACATATGTGCGTTGTGAACGCAGTCTGCGGGGATCGTCGGCAGCTCAATACGCCCTTTTTGCGCCAGCGGTGTGAGCGCATCGTAATAGGTCTGCCACAGGGTCAAACGCTGCTGGTTGATGCGCTCAGCCGCTTCAAGCTGCGCCCAGAGATAGGCGGCCTGCAGATCGGCCATCAGATAGCTGGAGCCGATATCGCGCCAGGTGTATTTGTCGACCTGTCCACGGAAGAACTGGCTGCGGTTGGTCCCTTTTTCGCGGATCACTTCTGCCCGCTCCACCAGCGCGCGATCGTTAATCAGCGTTGCGCCACCTTCACCGCCCGCCGTGTAGTTTTTGGTTTCATGGAAGCTAAAGCAGCCGATATGGCCAATAGTACCCAGCGCACGGCCCTTGTAGGTGGACATCACGCCTTGCGCGGCGTCTTCCACCACGAACAGGTTGTGTTTTTTGGCGATAGCCATGATGGTGTCCATCTCACAGGCCACACCCGCATAGTGTACCGGCACAATCGCCCGCGTTTTATCGGTGATCGCCGCTTCAATCAGGGTTTCATCGATGTTCATCGTATCCGGACGGACATCCACAAAGATAATTTTGGCACCACGCAGGACAAACGCATTCGCCGTCGAGACGAAGGTGTAGCTCGGCATGATGACTTCGTCGCCCGGCTTGATGTCCAGCAGCAGAGCAGCCATCTCCAGCGACGCCGTACAGGATGGCGTCAGCAGCACTTTCGCACTGTGAAAACGCTGCTCCATCCACTGCTGGCAGCGACGGGTGAAACCACCGTCTCCGCAAAGTTTGCCGCTGCCCATGGCAGACTGCATGTAATCAAGTTCGGTGCCCACAACGGGAGGCGCGTTAAATGGAATCATCTTGTCACCTGTATAACCAGTAAGCGGTCGCATCAATGTTGCCACCGCTGGCAATGTAACGTTTAAGCGCGGCGGTGTTGCCCAGTTGGGTCGCCACCCGCAAAGTTGATAACTGACGCTCCGCGGCCCAACTCAGGGCGGCCTGCATAAGTTTGTCGCCCATTCCGCGACCAGCGAGCAGGCCAATACGCGCTTCGCTATCGCTCAATTGGCGCAGCGAGACAAACGCCTGGATATCACCGTTGTTTTCGCGGAAAACCAGACATTCATGGTCAAACGTGCCTTTGACGGCGTTTTCAATCCACTGGGCGTAAAAACGACCGCTGGCGTCAGGCGCATACCACGGCGCGCGAAAACGGCTTTGCGCAAAAGCCTGCGCGGCCATCTGGCGCAGCGCGGGGATATCCTGTTCGGACGCCACTTCAGCGGCAGCCAGGCTGTGCTGGGTGACGGCAAGACTCAGATCGACTTCGCCTTCCACCAGTTGAAAACCCAGCGTTTGCAGAGCATCCAGCCAGTCGGCACGCCCCGCCGGAATTTTTGCCTGTACCCGCTCCCACGGCGAAAAATCTGCCGCCGTGAGTGCCGGAGCATCGTCGCGAAAGCGCACTACCGCAGAGGAGAGACCAAAAAATTCACTCTCCCAGGTTAGCGGTTCAAGTACGCCGGGCAACTCACTCAACGCCACACCCCTTTCGTATCAACAATATACTTCTGCTGCACCGCATCGCTGCTGATGGCTTTGAACTGTCTATGGTCCACCAGCAGAACCAGCACGTCTGCAGCGTTCAGTGCGTTTTCCAGCGTCGCGAGCTGGCAGTGCCCGGCCAGTTTCTTCGGCAGGGTATGAATATTTGGCTCCACAACCAGCGTTTCACCGGTGTGCCAGTTGGCAATCATCTCGGCGATGCCCATCGCCGGGCTTTCGCGCAGGTCGTCGATGTTTGGCTTAAACGCCAGGCCAAAGCAGGCGATTTTTATCTCGCTGGCGCGTTTGCCGCTTTCGGCCAGGCAATCCGCTACCGTGGCTTTCACCTGGTTCATTACCCAGTGCGGTTTACCGTCGTTCACTTCGCGGGCCGTGCGGATGAGACGAGCCTGCTCCGGGTTTTGTGCCACGATAAACCACGGGTCCACGGCGATACAGTGACCGCCCACGCCAGGTCCTGGCTGGAGAATATTGACGCGCGGATGGCGGTTCGCCAGGCGAATCAGTTCCCAGACGTTAATTCCCTGGTCGGCACAAATGAGCGACAGTTCGTTAGCAAAGGCGATGTTGACGTCGCGGAAGCTGTTTTCGGTGAGCTTGCACATCTCTGCCGTGCGGGAGTTAGTGACCACACACTCCCCTTCGAGGAAGATGTTGTAGAGTTCACTGGCACGCGCAGAGCAGACGGGCGTCATCCCGCCAATTACGCGGTCGTTTTTGATCAGCTCAACCATTACCTGGCCGGGCAGAACGCGCTCCGGGCAGTAGGCGATATTGATATCCGCCTGTTCGCCTGCCTGCTGCGGGAAGCTCAAATCAGGGCGAGCTTCGGCCAGCCATTGGGCCATTTGCTCCGTCGCGCCGACGGGAGAAGTGGACTCCAGAATCACCAGCGCGCCTTTCTTCAGCACTGGAGCAAGGGATTTTGCCGCCGCTTCGACATACACCATATCCGGCTCATGCTCGCCTTTAAACGGCGTCGGCACCGCGATCAGATACGCATCGGCTTCCACCGGCGTTGTGCTGGCTTTGAGAAAACCGCCTTCAACTGCGGTTTTGACCACTTTGTCGAGATCCGGCTCCACGATATGAATTTCACCACGGTTAATGGTATCCACCGCATGCTGGTTGATATCCACCCCGATAACCTGTTTTTGACGCGATGCAAAAGCGGCCGCAGTCGGCAGTCCAATGTAACCAAGACCAATGACAGAGATGGTAGAAAAACTCATAGCGTTACCCGATTATGTTTAAGTGCATGCAAAATACGACTGCAGGCCTGCCCGTCACCATAAGGATTATGGGCGTGGCTCATCGCCTGGTACTCTTTTTCATCGTGCAGCAGGCGTGTCACCTCTGCCACGAGATGTTTAGTGTCGGTCCCGACCAGGCGTACCGTTCCGGCTTTGATAGCCTCCGGTCGCTCGGTCGTTTCACGCATCACCAGCACCGGTTTACCCAGCGACGGTGCCTCTTCCTGAATGCCGCCGGAGTCGGTCAAAATCAGCCACGCGTGGTTCATCAGCCAGACGAACGGCAGATAATCCTGCGGCTCAATGAGGATCACGTTTTCGATATGGCCGAGGATGCGGTTAACCGGCTCGCTGACGTTCGGGTTGAGGTGGACCGGATAGACGATCTGGACGTCAGGGTTTTGCGCGGCGATCTCCGCCAGCGCATGGCAGATTTGCTCGAACCCACGGCCAAAGCTCTCGCGGCGATGGCCCGTCACCAGGATCATCTTTTTGCCAGCGGTGAGGAACGGATAGCGCACCGCCAGCTCTTCGCGCAGAGCGTCGCTTGCCATCACGCGATCGCGAACCCAAATCAGGGCGTCAATCACCGTATTGCCGGTAACGAAAATTTTGTCATCACGGATGTTTTCGCGCAGCAGGTTCTGCCGGGAATTTTCGGTTGGCGCAAAGTGATACATTGCCAGATGACCGGTGAGCGTACGGTTGGCCTCTTCAGGCCACGGAGAATAAAGGTCGCCGGTGCGCAAACCGGCTTCAACGTGCCCGACCGGGATGCGTTGATAGAATGCCGCCAGGCTGGTTGCAATGGTGGTAGTGGTATCGCCGTGCACCAGAACCACGTCTGGTTTAAACGATTCCAGAATAGGCTTTAGCCCTTCCAGAATGCGGCAGGTAATTTCGGTCAATCCCTGCCCCGGTTTCATAATATTGAGATCGTAATCCGGGACAATAGAAAAGAGATTTAAAACCTGATCAAGCATCTCCCGATGCTGCGCGGTAACGCAAACTTTCGCCTCAAACCAGGGATCATTTGCCAGCGCATGGACCAGCGGCGCCATCTTGATGGCTTCCGGCCTTGTGCCAAATACGGTAAGTACTTTCACATCGATTCTCTTCGATTAGGTGATGAAGGCCGAAGCCTTCATCGTAGACGGCGTTCTTAATTTGTGCGACGACGTGTTAACGCCACGCCTGCGCCCGTCAATGCGCCCACAATCCCCCACATGATCATCAGGAATGCGCGACGCGGACTATCGCGTTTTACAGGTTCTTCAGGCGTTCGCAAATAACGATAGGTCTGAAAACGCGGGTCCAGTGTGGGACCGACATTCAGGGTATTGAGCATCGCGCGGTTCTGGTCGTAGTCGAGATCAAAATCTGGCCCAACGGCCTGCAGATTTTCCAGGCGTGCCTGCAGCATCGGGCGGCCCAGCAGGAACATTTCTGAATCCGGCAGTTCATCAGCCGGAACGTCCGTTTCACTACGGGAGATATTGCGCTGCTCGGCAATTTTCAGTGCCTGTTCAATGTTATGGACGCGGCGGGAGAAAATGGCTTTGGCCACCTCTTCCTGGCGTTTGACCTGCGCCTTCATTTGGATAGTACGCGCGGCCCAAGCCCCTTTCAGCTCATCATTCAGATGGCTCGCGGCGCGCTGGCTGGCAAATGCCACGTACTGACGCAGCAGATTATTGGCATCCGGCGCGGTTTCGGCAATCAGCTTAACGTTATCGTTAATATTGCGCAGGATGTCGCCTGGCGTGAACTGGATGTTGTTGATCAGATCGTCGAGCAGTGCGGCGTCGGCTTTACTGTTGCCGACCATACGCTGCTTGTAATAATCGGTCTGGGACCAGAAATCACGACGCGTATCCCAGGAAGCCAGCTGCATGATGAACTCTTTGTAAGATTCATCCATCACCGAGGGCTGATCCGAAGAGGCGAGATTGGCTTTAATGTCGAGATTACGCAGGAACTGCTGCTGCGAATAGAATCCGCCCAGCATATTCACCGTTGGTCGATCGGTAATCGCTGTCGCGCTCCACTCTTGTTTCGCAAAAAAGGTATACGCCAGCGCTAACAGCGCGAACCCCAGCGCGATCCCAGCAATCCACAGTTTGCCCGCCCATAAAACACGAAACAAACCACGAACATCCAGCTCATTCTCAGTTACCACTGATTTCGCTCCCGCCAACGGTTGAGTCATCACAATCCCGTTTTTACTTAGTTAATGTTGGATTTTTACCACTGTTTCTACGCATCCGGCGTTTTACACGTTTAATGAAGCGCGCGACTTTCCATGCGCGTTTAATGCAATAGCCGTACATGAAGAATGCTAGCAAGAATAATACCAACATTACCCATTCAGGAATAAAGTGCGCATATTCTGCTGCCACACCGATACCTGCCAACAGCGCGGCGGCGAGGGTAATCAGCACAAATGCCTGACGTGAAGTAAAACCTGCACGCATGATCAGATGATGAATATGCTGGCGGTCCGGCGAGAAAGGACTCATACCTTTACGCAGACGACGGTACATGATTGCCACCATGTCCATCAGCGGAATAGCAATAATCCACAGCGCCGTTACCGGGCTAATCGGATGGGTTTTACCCTGAGTGGTTTCCAGCAAAATCCAGATAACGGTGAAACCAATCAGCGTACTGCCCGCATCACCCATGAAGACTTTATAGCGACGGCCCAGCACACCGAGGTTAAGCAGGATATAAGGCAGGATGGCCGCAATCATGGCGAAACACCACATTGACAGACTGTACTGACCATCAAACCATAGAATGATGCCGATTGCGGCAAAGGATACGGACGAGAGACCGCCCAACAGGCCATCAATCCCATCCACCATGTTAAAGGCATTGATAGCAGCCCACACGGCGAAGAGCGTGAGGAAGAAGCCGAATGGACCGAGCACCATCTCCCAGGTACCGAAGATGTAGCCGAGACTGCTCAGATAGAGCTTGCCGACCACCATCATAATGATGCCGATTGCAGCCTGCACCGAAGCGCGGAATTTTACGCTGATATCGAAACGATCATCGAGCGCGCCCACCAGCACCAGTACCCCTGCACAGGCCAGATAGAGTGCCGCATGGGGGATATAATAATCTGCGATTCCAAAGGTGAAGCAAATACCCGCGTAAACGGAGATCCCCCCGACCAATGGGATCAAGCCCTGATGGCGTTTACGATAATTGGGTTTATCCACTAACCCGATTCTTTTTGCCACCTTGCGCGCAATGAACAAAAAACAGGTTGTGAATAAAAATATACTGATTAGCTCAGTAACCGCAGTGAGTAGATTCACAATGCATGCTCTCAACAAAAGTTAGTCCTGGAAGTATAACTACGAAGCCATAGCTCCCGAAGGATTAAAGCCAGCCTCTTACAACTCCCTTTGTATGTTTTTCAATCAATTACTTTTTGACGCAACAAACATTCTAATTGTCGCACTGGTTAGTCAAAAATGGGAGTCTGCGGTTATAGCGTATAGTCCAAAAAAAGAAAACGCCACGTAAAAACGTGGCGTTGGCTGGGTTTATTTGTATTACGAGCGTTTCATCATGTCGAAGAATTCGTCGTTTGTCTTAGTCATTGCCAGCTTATTGATGAGGAATTCCATTGCATCGATTTCGCCCATTGGGTGAATGATCTTACGCAGAATCCACATTTTCTGCAGCTCTTCCTGGGTGGTGAGCAACTCTTCTTTACGGGTACCGGAACGGTTGTAGTCGATTGCCGGGAAGACGCGCTTCTCTGCAATTTTACGAGAGAGGTGCAGTTCCATGTTACCTGTACCTTTAAATTCTTCGTAAATAACTTCATCCATTTTGGAGCCGGTATCAATCAGCGCGGTCGCGATGATGGTCAGGCTTCCGCCCTCTTCCACGTTACGCGCAGCACCGAAGAAGCGTTTTGGACGGTGCAGGGCGTTCGCATCCACACCACCGGTCAATACTTTGCCGGAAGCTGGAACCACGGTGTTATACGCACGCGCCAGACGAGTGATGGAGTCGAGCAGAATGATAACGTCTTTTTTATGTTCAACCAGACGCTTCGCTTTCTCGATAACCATTTCAGCAACCTGAACGTGGCGAGACGCTGGCTCATCAAAGGTAGAAGCAACCACTTCACCTTTGACCAGACGCTGCATCTCGGTCACTTCTTCTGGACGCTCATCGATCAGCAGAACCATCAGCACGCAATCAGGGTGGTTGTAAGCAATGCTCTGTGCGATGTTCTGCAGCAGCATTGTTTTACCCGCTTTCGGCGGTGCCACAATCAGACCACGCTGACCACGACCAATCGGAGAAGCCAGATCCAGAACGCGAGCCGTCAGGTCTTCGGTAGAACCGTTACCACGCTCCATGCGCAGACGCGAGTTAGCGTGCAGCGGCGTTAAGTTCTCGAACAGGATCTTGTTGCGCGAGTTTTCAGGTTTATCGTAGTTAACTTCGTTAACTTTCAACAGCGCAAAGTAGCGTTCACCCTCTTTTGGAGGACGAATCTTACCTGAAATGGTGTCACCTGTGCGGAGGTTGAAACGGCGGATTTGGCTAGGGGATACGTAGATGTCATCAGGACCGGCGAGGTAGGAGCTGTCTGCAGAACGGAGGAAACCAAATCCGTCTTGCAATATCTCCAGGACACCGTCGCCAAAGATATCTTCGCCACTCTTTGCGTGCTGCTTCAGGATGGCAAAAATAATGTCCTGCTTGCGCATACGAGCCTGGTTTTCCAGCCCCATATTTTCGCCGAGAGTGATCAGCTCAGAAACCGGCGTATTCTTTAATTCGGTAAGATTCATAATGGTGTGGGTTCTTAAACTCGGGGTGAAACTCGAACTTAATGTTGTGAATGGTATGGCAGGGTCATCCATGCCTGTTAGCGGCCATCAACTCATGTCTGTTCGCTGTCTGGTCAAAGGGAAAGCACAGAACTGAAACGACAAGACGGATTGAGTGACAAGCCCGGAATCTATCTGCCTCTCGCATCGTTCATTTAACAATGGGAAGCATCGGGTAAAACCAGAACGACAAGGTATGTTTAAATCGAAGTCATAGGTAACTTAGCACGACTAAAGCCGGGCGTCCAGAGATCCACAGAATTTCGGAATCCAGACCCCGGCCGAGAAACCTTACGCCAGATTAGCGTCCAGGAACTCTTTCAGCTGACCTTTGGACAGTGCGCCCACTTTGGTTGCAGCCACTTCGCCGTTTTTGAACAGCAGCAGGGTTGGGATACCACGGATGCCGTACTTCGGCGCGGTGCCCGGGTTCTGGTCGATGTTCAGCTTGGCAATCGTCAGTTTGCCCTGATATTCGTCAGCGATTTCATCCAGAATCGGAGCGATCATTTTGCAAGGACCACACCATTCAGCCCAGAAATCGACGAGGATCAGCCCGTCAGCTTTAAGTACGTCCGTGTCAAAACTGTCGTCAGTCAGGTGAATAATTTTATCGCTCATATATAACTCCACAGGAATAAGCCTGGCGTGTTGGTGTAGGATTAATCAACGACGTGTTGATGTAGCATTAACCAACTAAAGGTTGACTTTATTTCACCGGATACGCTTTCGTAAAGCAATAGTAAGCTGATATTCTACCACACTATGAGCAAAACACATTTAACAGAACAGAAGTTTTCCGACTTCGCCCTGCACGCAAAAGTTATCGAAGCCCTTGAAAATAAAGGCTTTCATAACTGCACGCCCATTCAAGCCCTCGCTCTGCCGCTCACGCTGGCAGGTCGCGATGTTGCAGGGCAGGCGCAAACCGGTACTGGCAAAACGATGGCGTTTTTGACGTCAACGTTTCATTATTTACTTTCTCATCCAGCAATTGCTGACCGAAAAGTTAACCAACCGCGTGCGCTGATCATGGCTCCAACGCGAGAACTTGCGGTGCAGATCCATGCCGACGCTGAACCTCTGGCACAGACCACTGGCCTGAAATTAGGGCTGGCTTATGGCGGCGATGGCTACGATAAACAGCTTAAAGTGCTGGAAAGCGGCGTTGATATTCTGATCGGTACGACCGGTCGTCTGATCGACTACGCGAAGCAAAATCACATCAACCTCGGTGCCATCCAGGTTGTGGTCCTCGATGAAGCCGATCGCATGTACGATTTGGGCTTTATTAAAGACATCCGCTGGCTGTTCCGTCGTATGCCACCTACCACGCAGCGTCTGAACATGCTGTTCTCTGCGACTCTCTCTTACCGCGTCCGTGAACTGGCGTTCGAACAGATGAATAACGCCGAATACGTGGAAGTCGAGCCAGAACAGAAAACGGGTCACCGTATTAAAGAGGAGCTCTTCTATCCGTCTAACGAAGAGAAGATGCGTCTGCTGCAAACGCTGATCGAAGAAGAGTGGCCAGATCGCGCCATTATCTTTGCCAACACTAAGCATCGCTGCGAAGACATCTGGGGCCACCTTGCCGCAGACGGACATCGCGTTGGCCTGCTGACGGGTGACGTTGCACAGAAAAAACGTCTGCGCATCCTTGAAGAATTTACCCGTGGCGACCTGGATATTCTGGTAGCAACCGACGTTGCTGCACGTGGCCTGCACATCCCTGCTGTCACACACGTCTTTAACTACGATCTCCCTGACGATTGCGAAGACTACGTTCACCGCATTGGCCGTACCGGTCGTGCTGGCGCAAGCGGCCACTCCATCAGCCTCGCCTGTGAAGAGTACGCCCTGAACCTTCCTGCCATCGAGACGTACATCGGCCACTCCATTCCGCAGAGCAAATACAATCCGGAAGCCCTGTTGAGTGAACTGCCTCCGGCGAAGCGCCTCACGCGCGCCCGCTCCGGCAATGGCCCACGCCGCACCGGCGGAGCACCACGTAACCGTCGTCGTTCAGGTTAAATATTATGCTCAGTTCCACCTCGCTCTATGCAGCTATTGATTTAGGTTCAAATAGTTTTCATATGCTGGTTGTACGCGAGGTGGCGGGGAGCATACAGACCCTGACGCGCATTAAGCGCAAGGTCCGCCTCGCGGCGGGCCTGAGCAGCGATAATTACCTCTCCCCTGAAGCGATGGAACGCGGCTGGCAATGTCTGCGCCTCTTCGCTGAACGTCTGCAAGATATTCCGCACAATCAAATTCGCGTTGTGGCGACCGCCACGTTGCGATTGGCTGTGAACTCCGTCGATTTTATTGCTAAAGCGCAGGAAATTCTCGGCTGTCCGGTGCAGGTCATCAGCGGTGAAGAAGAAGCGCGCCTGATTTATCAGGGTGTCGCCCACACTACCGGGGGTGACGATCGCCGTCTGGTGGTGGATATCGGTGGTGCCAGTACGGAACTGGTCACAGGCACCGGATCGCAGGCGACGTCGTTGTTTAGCCTGTCGATGGGCTGCGTCACCTGGCTGGAGCGCTATTTTACCGATCGTAATCTCGCACAAGAGAACTTCGACGAGGCCGAAAAAGCCGCGCGCGAAGTGCTGCATCCGGTGATGGATGAGCTGCGATATCACGGCTGGAAAGTGTGTGTCGGCGCGTCGGGCACCGTTCAGGCTCTGCAAGAGATCATGATGGCGCAGGGCATGGACGAGCGGATTACGCTGGCGAAACTTCAGCAGCTTAAACAGCGCGCTATTCAGTGTGGACGTCTGGAAGAGCTGGAAATTGAAGGGCTCACGCTGGAGCGCGCGCTGGTGTTCCCGAGCGGTCTGGCGATCCTGATCGCCATTTTCACCGAATTAGAAATCCACTGCATGACGCTGGCTGGCGGCGCGCTGCGCGAAGGGCTGGTTTACGGCATGCTTCATCTGGCTGTAGAACAAGACATTCGCAGCCGGACGCTGCGTAACGTTCAGCGTCGTTTTATCGTTGATACGGAACAGGCACAGCGCGTGGCCCAGCTGGCCTCAAGCTTTGCCGATCAGGTGGCGACCACCTGGGCGCTCGAACCCTTGAGCCGCGATTTACTCCTGAGCGCCTGTGCGCTGCATGAGATTGGCCTGAGTATCGATTTCAAACAGGCGCCGGTTCATGCCGCGTACCTGGTACGTCATCTGGATCTGCCTGGTTTTACTCCGGCACAGAAAAAGCTGCTGGCGACATTGCTGCTTAACCAGACCAACACCGTCGATCTCTCTTCTTTGCATCAGCAAAATGCCGTTCCGCCGCGCGTGGCCGAGCATCTCTGCCGACTGCTGCGCTTGGCGATTTTGTTTGCCAGCCGTCGTCGCGCGGATCTGCTGCCCGCCATTACTCTTTCTGCGGAAGGCGAAAACCTGACGCTAACGCTACCGGATAACTGGCTGGATAATCATCCGCTGGGCGCGGAGATGATCGAACAGGAATGCCAGTGGCAGAGTTACGTCCACTGGGCTCTTGAAATTAAATAGCGCCGCTATTTTTCTTTGGCTTTCGCCAGCATGGCGCGAATGTTCGCGACGTTCGCCTGGCCCTTGTGCATCCTCTCTTCCGCCGTAATCACTTTTCGTTCCTGTTCCCAGATCAGATCGTCCTGCGGCAGTTCCAGCAGGAAGCGGCTCGGCTCCGGGCGCACCAGTTCACCATACTGACGCCGCTCTTTGCACAGGGTAAAAATCAGCTCTTTTTGCGCACGCGTGATACCCACGTAGGCCAGACGTCGCTCTTCATCGACGTTGTCCTCATCAATGCTGCTCTGATGCGGCAGTAACCCTTCTTCCATTCCCACCAGATAGACATACGGGAACTCCAGGCCTTTGGACGCGTGCAGCGTCATCAGCTGAACCTGATCCGCCTCTTCTTCGCTCTCGCCGCGCTCCATCATATCGCGCAGGGTAAACCGCGTGACCACCTGCGTCAGCGTCATCGGCTCGTCGATCTCAGAGCCTTCCAGCATCTCGGTCATCCAGGTGAAGAGCTGGTTGACGTTTTTCATGCGCATTTCTGCCGCTTTCGGGCTGGCGGAGGTTTCATACAGCCAGGACTCATAATCCACGCCGTGGATCAGATCGCGCACGGCGGCGATCGGCTCGCGCTCGGCAAGACGCTGGATTTCCGCCAGCCACTGAGTAAAGCGCGTGAGCGACTCGTAACCGCGCCCGGTCAGCGTCTGGCTCAGGCCCATATCGAAGCTGGCGGTGAACATGCTTTTGTTGCGGGTCATCGCCCACTCGCCCAGCTTTTGCAGCGTCGCCGGTCCGATTTCACGCTTCGGTGTATTCACGATGCGTAAAAATGCGCTGTCATCGTCCGGGTTAGTCAGCACGCGCAAATAGGCAAGCAAGTCTTTGATTTCAGGGCGGGAGAAGAACGATGTCCCGCCGGAAATTTTGTACGGAATGCGGTTTTGCATCAGCATTTTTTCAAAGACGCGCGACTGATGGTTCCCGCGATACAGGATGGCGTAGTCTTTGTACGCCGTTTTGTTGACGAAGTGATGGGCGATCAGCTCGCCGGCCACGCGCTCGGCCTCGTGCTCTTCATTGTTGGCGCTTAAGACTTTCAGTTCAGTGCCGTATCCCAGCTCAGAGAAGAGGCGCTTTTCGAACACGTGTGGGTTATTGGCGATCAATATATTAGCCGCTTTCAGGATGCGTCCTGACGAACGGTAGTTCTGCTCCAGCTTAATCACCTGCAACCCCGGAAAATCTTTGCTCAGCAACACCAGGTTTTGTGGTCGTGCCCCACGCCAGGAGTAGATCGACTGGTCATCGTCGCCCACCACCGTAAAGCGCGCGCGCTGCCCCACCAGCAGTTTTACCAGCTCGTACTGGCTGGTGTTGGTGTCCTGGTATTCATCTACCAGCAGATAGCGGATTTTGTTTTGCCAGCGCTCGCGCACCTCTTCATTACGCTGAAGCAGCAGCGTTGGCAGCAGGATAAGATCGTCAAAATCGAGAACATTACAGGCCTTGAGATGGTCATCATACAGGCTGTAACAATGCGCAAAGATCCGATCCCGCTCGCCTTTGGCGCTCGCCGCCGCTTGCGCGGGAGTCATCAGATCGTTTTTCCAATTTGAGATCGTGGAGATCAACTGCTGGAGAATCGTCTTGTCCTCTTCGAGCCGCCCTTCGGTCAACTCTTTCATTAGCGCCATCTGATCCGTATCGTCGAACAGGGAGAAATTCGATTTCATTCCCAGCGCGGCGTATTCGCGCTTAATAATATCCAGGCCCAGCGTGTGGAATGTGGAGATCATCAGACCGCGCGCCTCTTTGCGCCCTAGCGTCTGCCCGACACGCTCCTTCATCTCACGCGCCGCTTTATTGGTGAAGGTAACCGCCGCAATGTGACGCGCCTGATAGCCGCAGCCGCGAATCAGATGGGCGATTTTATTGGTGATTACACGCGTCTTTCCGGAACCCGCACCCGCCAGCACCAGGCAAGGTCCGGTGACGAATTCGACGGCTTGTTGTTGTCCGGGGTTTAAACGCATAAGAAGTTCACTCAATGAAGGTCGGGAGGAGAAGAAAAAGGAAAATCGCGTGTGGTAGTATAGCGAGCCTAATCCATACCACTCAAGGCACGATCATGGCAAAAACAGCAGCAGCACTGCATATTCTTGTTAAAGAAGAGAAACTGGCACTGGATCTTCTGGAGCAGATCAAAAACGGCGCGGACTTCGAGAAACTGGCGAAGAAACACTCTACCTGCCCGTCAGGCAAAAAAGGCGGCCACTTAGGTGAATTCCGTCAGGGCCAGATGGTTCCTGCGTTTGATAAAGTGGTGTTCTCCTGCCCGGTGCTGGAGCCAACCGGCCCACTGCACACCCAGTTCGGTTACCACATCATTAAAGTGCTGTACCGCAACTAAGCAGCAAAAAGCCCGGTGGCGGCTACGCCTTACCGGGCTTACTGAGTGTCATTTCGATTTGCAAAAAGGCGCTTAATGCGCACAACCCTACTCAGTGACCGGGCTGTGCGAATGCTGCCAACGCATCTGCAACTCGAAAGGTGATGAGGTATCAGCCAGCGACAGCGATACGCTTCATATCTTTCATATAACCGCGCAGCGTATGACCCACGCTCTCAATTGCATGGCTACGAATCGCTTCGTTCACGTCACGCAGCTGAGCGTTATCCACCGTGCCTTCTGCAATCGCTTTGCCCAGATCGCCTGGCTGCAGAGTCGTCATGAACTCTTTCAGCAGCGGTACGCAAGCGTAAGAGAACAGGTAGTTACCGTACTCAGCGGTATCAGAGATAACCACGTTCATCTCATACAGACGCTTACGGGCGATAGTGTTGGCAATCAGCGGCAGCTCGTGCAGTGATTCATAGTACGCAGACTCTTCGATGATGCCGGAATCCACCATGGTTTCGAACGCCAGTTCAACGCCCGCTTTCACCATCGCGATCATCAGAACGCCTTTGTCGAAGTACTCTTGCTCGCTGATTTTACCGTCAAACTGCGCAGCGGTTTCGAACGCGGTTTTACCGGTCTCTTCACGCCAGGTCAGCAGTTTTTTATCGTCGTTGGCCCAGTCAGCCATCATGCCGGAGGAGAATTCGCCGGAGATGATGTCATCCATATGTTTCTGGAACAGCGGCGCCATGATCTCTTTCAGCTGCTCAGAGAGCGCATAAGCACGCAGTTTTGCCGGGTTGGACAGACGGTCCATCATCAGCGTGATACCGCCCTGCTTCAGCGCTTCGGTGATGGTTTCCCAGCCGAATTGAATCAGTTTTTCTGCGTAAGACGGGTCGGTACCCTCTTCCACCAGCTTGTCGAAGCACAGCAGAGAACCGGCCTGCAGCATACCGCACAGGATAGTCTGCTCGCCCATCAGGTCAGATTTCACTTCTGCCACGAAGGAAGATTCCAGGACACCTGCGCGGTGACCGCCGGTAGCCGCAGCCCAGGCTTTGGCAATCGCCATGCCTTCGCCCTTCGGATCGTTTTCCGGATGAACCGCAATCAGGGTTGGCACACCGAAACCACGTTTGTACTCTTCACGCACTTCGGTACCTGGGCACTTCGGCGCAACCATCACCACGGTGATGTCTTTACGGATCTGCTCGCCCACTTCAACGATGTTGAACCCGTGAGAATAACCCAGCGCCGCGCCGTCTTTCATCAGCGGCTGAACAGAGCGCACAACGTCGGAGTGCTGTTTGTCCGGCGTCAGGTTAACCACCAGATCGGCCTGCGGGATCAGCTCTTCGTAGGTACCCACCTTGAAGCCGTTTTCGGTCGCTTTACGCCATGAAGCACGTTTCTCGGCGATCGCTTCTTTACGCAGGGCGTAAGCGATGTCCAGACCGGAGTCACGCATGTTCAGGCCCTGGTTCAGACCCTGTGCGCCACAGCCGACGATGACCACTTTTTTACCCTGAAGGTAGCTCGCGCCATCGGCGAATTCATCGCGCGCCATAAAGCGGCATTTGCCCAACTGTGCCAGCTGCTGACGCAGATTCAGTGTATTGAAGTAGTTAGCCATGGTGAACTCCGTGATGTTGTGTTGCTTATTGTTCGGGTCGCTTATGCGAGAATGAACTTACTATATGACAGGAAATTTATTGCGGAAATTGATATATTCACAACATCACGTTGCAATTTCTGCAATGTAAAACCGTGGGGAGCAATCTGTGGATTTACGCGATCTCAAAACCTTTCTGCATCTGGCAGAAAGCCGTCATTTTGGCCGCAGCGCCCGGGCCATGCACGTCAGTCCCTCCACGCTCTCCCGGCAAATTCAGCGCCTGGAAGAGGATCTCGGTCAGGCGCTATTTGTGCGCGACAACCGCACCGTGACGCTCACGGAAGCGGGCGAAGAGCTGCGAACGTTCGCCCAACAGACCTTACTTCAGTACCAGCAGTTGCGGCACACCATCGATCAGCAGGGGCCGTCCCTCTCTGGCGAACTGCATATCTTCTGTTCCGTGACGGCGGCCTATAGCCACCTGCCGCCGATTCTCGATCGTTTTCGTGCTGAACATCCATCGGTAGAAATCAAGCTCACCACGGGCGATGCCGCAGATGCGATGGAGAAAGTGGTGACGGGTGAAGCGGATCTGGCGATTGCGGGTAAACCCGAAACGCTGCCCGGCGCGGTCGCGTTTTCGATGCTGGAGAATCTGGCCGTGGTGTTAATCGCTCCGGCTCTACCGTGCCCGGTGCGCAATCAGATATCCGTCGATAATCCTGACTGGGCAACGGTGCCGTTCATCATGGCCGACCAGGGACCCGTCCGCCGCCGCATCGAACTGTGGTTCCGGCGCCAAAAAATCAGCAACCCGTCGATTTATGCGACAGTGGGCGGGCACGAAGCGATGGTGTCGATGGTGGCGCTCGGCTGTGGCGTGGCGTTGCTGCCGGAGGTGGTGCTGGAAAACAGCCCGGAGCCGGTGCGCAATCGCGTGATGATTTTAGAGCGGAGCGATGAGAAAACACCGTTTGAGCTTGGCGTATGCGCACAAAAAAAGCGGCTGCATGAGCCGCTTATTGACGCGTTTTGGCAGATATTGCCGAACCACTAGCCCGCCAGGAAGAACCTGAACGCCGGGTTATGGGTCTCGTCGTGACAATCGTAACCCAGCTCGTTCAGCCGCGTTTCGAAATCCGGCTCGTGCTCGCCCAGTTCGAATGCCGCTAACACACGCCCGTAGTCAGTACCATGGCTACGGTAGTGGAACAGAGAGATGTTCCAGTGCGTGCCGAGGGTGTGCAGGAACTTCAGCAACGCGCCCGGTGATTCCGGGAACTCAAAGCTGAACAGACGTTCCTGTAACGGCTTCGATGGACGCCCGCCGACCATATAGCGCACATGCAGCTTCGCCATTTCGTCATCAGAGAGATCCACCACGCTGTAGCCGCCTTCATTCAGCAGGTGGAGGATCTCTTTGCGCTCCTCCAGCCCACGGCTCAGACGCACACCGACAAAAATGCAGGCATCTTTCGCATCGGCAAAGCGATAGTTAAACTCTGTGACGGAACGCCCACCGAGCAGCTGGCAGAATTTAAGGAAACTGCCCTTCTCTTCCGGGATCGTCACCGCCAGCAGCGCCTCGCGTTGCTCACCCAGCTCGCAGCGTTCGGACACGTAGCGCAGGCCGTGGAAGTTGACGTTCGCGCCGGACAGCACATGCGCCAGGCGTTCCCCGCGAATGTTGTGCTGAGCGATGTATTTTTTCATTCCCGCCAGCGCCAGAGCACCCGACGGCTCCGCGACCGCACGGACATCCTCGAACAGATCTTTCATAGCCGCGCAGATCGCATCGCTGTCGACGGTGATGATGTCGTCGAGATACTCCTGGCAAACGCGGAAGGTCTCATCGCCAATGCGCTTGACCGCAACGCCCTCAGCAAACAGCCCGACACGCGGGAGATCGACCGGATGACCGGCATCCAGCGCCGCTTTCAGGCAGGCGGAATCTTCCGCTTCCACCGCAATCACTTTGATCTGTGGCATCAGCTGTTTGATAAGCACTGCAACACCCGCTGCCAGACCACCGCCGCCCACCGGGACAAACACCCGATCGAGATGCGCATCCTGCTGCAACAGCTCCAGCGCCAGCGTGCCCTGCCCTGCAATCACCATCGGGTGATCGAACGGTGGCACCCAGGTAAAGCCCTGCTGCTGCGCCAGTTCGATGGCGCGCGCCTTCGCTTCGTCAAAATTGGCACCGTGCAGGAGCACTTCGCCACCGAAACCGCGAACTGCATCCACTTTGATATCCGCCGTGGCCACCGGCATCACGATCAGCGCTTTCAGCCCTAAACGCGCGGCGGAAAACGCCACGCCCTGGGCGTGATTTCCCGCTGAGGCGGTGATGACGCCGCGTGCTTTTTGCTCTTCGGTTAGCCCGGCCATCATCGCGTAAGCACCGCGCAGCTTAAAGCTGTGTACCGGCTGGCGGTCTTCGCGTTTCACCAGGATCACGTTATCGAGACGGGACGACAGCTTGTCCATTTTCTGCAGCGGCGTGACCTGCACAGCCTCGTAGACCGGTGCGCGAAGCACCGCTCTGAGATATTCCGCCCCCTCAGGGGCGGCGGATAAGGGTTGTGATTCGGCCATCATTAGCCCCCAAGCTTGGATTTATCGCGCACCGCGCCTTTGTCCGCACTGGTGGCAAGGGTGGCATAAGCGCGCAGGGCGAAGGAGACTTCACGCTGGCGATCTTTTGGCGTCCAGGCTTTATCACCACGGGCTTCCTGTGCTTCACGACGCGCGGCAATTTCCTGCTCGCTCAGCTGCAGCTGAATGCCGCGATTCGGAATGTCGATCGCAATCATGTCGCCGTCTTCAATGATGGCGATGTTGCCGCCGCTCGCGGCTTCCGGAGAAACGTGGCCGATAGAGAGACCGGATGTGCCGCCGGAGAAACGACCATCGGTGATCAGTGCGCAGGCTTTACCGAGACCCATGGATTTCAGGAAGGTGGTCGGATAGAGCATCTCTTGCATGCCCGGCCCGCCTTTTGGCCCTTCGTAGCGGATAACAACCACATCGCCCGCCACCACTTTACCGCCCAGAATCGCTTCTACCGCAGCGTCCTGGCTTTCGTACACTTTCGCCGGACCGGTGAATTTCAGAATGCTGTCGTCCACGCCCGCTGTTTTTACGATGCAGCCGTTTTCAGCAAAGTTGCCGTACAGCACGGCCAGACCGCCGTCCTTGCTGTAGGCATTCTCCAGAGAACGGATGCAACCTTCAGCGCGATCGTCATCCAGGGTGTCCCAGCGGCAATCCTGCGAGAAGGCTTGCGTGGTGCGAATACCTGCCGGACCGGCGCGGAACATCTTTTTCACCGCGTCGTCTTTGGTCAGCATCACGTCGTACTGCTCCAGCGTTTGCGGCAGCGTCAGGCCGAGAATGTTTTTCACTTCACGGTTCAGCAGACCGGCACGTTCCAGCTCGCCGAGAATACCCAGCACGCCACCGGCACGGTGTACGTCTTCCATGTGGTATTTCTGCGTACTTGGCGCGACCTTACACAGCTGCGGCACTTTGCGGGAAAGCTTGTCGATGTCACTCATGGTGAAATCAATTTCAGCTTCCTGCGCCGCAGCCAGCAGGTGCAGAACGGTATTGGTGGAACCGCCCATGGCGATATCCAGCGTCATGGCATTTTCGAACGCCGCTTTGTTGGCGATGTTGCGCGGCAGCGCGCTGACGTCGTCTTGCTCGTAATAACGTTTGGTCAGTTCCACGATGCGAGTGCCCGCATTCAGGAACAGCTGTTTGCGGTCCGCGTGCGTTGCCAGCAGGGAGCCGTTACCTGGCTGGGAAAGGCCGAGGGCTTCGGTCAGGCAGTTCATGGAGTTGGCGGTGAACATTCCGGAACAGGAACCGCAGGTCGGGCACGCTGAGCGCTCAACCTGATCGCTCTGCTCGTCGGAGACTTTCGGGTCCGCGCCCTGAATCATCGCGTCGACCAGGTCGAGCTTGATGATTTTGTCTGAAAGCTTGGTTTTACCGGCTTCCATCGGGCCGCCAGAGACGAAGATCACCGGAATGTTCAGGCGCAGGGACGCCATCAGCATCCCTGGGGTGATTTTGTCGCAGTTGGAGATACACACCATCGCATCGGCGCAGTGGGCGTTAACCATGTACTCGACCGAATCGGCGATCAGCTCGCGCGACGGCAGTGAATAGAGCATACCCCCGTGGCCCATCGCGATACCATCATCGACAGCGATGGTATTGAACTCTTTCGCCACGCCGCCTGCGGCTTCAATTTGCTCAGCAACCAGTTTACCCAGATCGCGCAGGTGGACGTGCCCCGGCACAAACTGGGTAAAGGAGTTAACCACAGCGATAATCGGCTTACCGAAGTCAGCGTCGGTCATCCCGGTAGCGCGCCACAGCGCGCGGGCACCGGCCATATTACGGCCATGGGTGGTGGTGGCGGAACGATACTTAGGCATGCTCTTTTACTCCCGTCTGAATATTCACTGGGACGGTGCGTGCCGTCCCAAAATTATGCTTATGAATTAACTTGATCCAACCAGCCCCATTTATCTTCCGTTTCACCGGTGAAGAGGCCAAAGAATGCATCCTGAATACGTTTGGTGACCGGACCACGGCGGCCTTCGCCGACCTGAATACC
Source organism: Lelliottia sp. 489 (assembly GCF_050435885.1). Classification (NCBI taxonomy): domain Bacteria; kingdom Pseudomonadati; phylum Pseudomonadota; class Gammaproteobacteria; order Enterobacterales; family Enterobacteriaceae; genus Lelliottia; species Lelliottia sp. 489. The sequence continues at coordinate 77,790 of NZ_JBNDLC010000011.1, forward strand.
GTCCACGCTGCGAACCGGGGTGATTTCAGCCGCGGTACCGGACATAAACACTTCATCTGCCAGGTACAGGGATTCGCGGGACAGAACCTGTTCACGGACTTCGATACCCAGATCTTTCGCCAGCTTGATGATCGCATCACGGGTGATGCCCGGCAGTGCAGAAGAGGTGAGTGGCGGGGTGAACAGAATGCCGTCTTTCACTTCAAACAGGTTTTCACCGGCGCCTTCTGAGATGTAGCCGTTCACGTCCAGAGCGATACCTTCCTGATAACCGTGGCGGCGCGCTTCGCTACCGACCAGCAGGGAAGAGAGGTAGTTACCGCCCGCTTTCGCGGCCGTTGGGATGGTGTTTGGTGCGACGCGATTCCAGGATGAAACCATTGCGTCGATCCCCTGCTCCAGAGCTTCTGCACCCAGATAAGCTCCCCACGGGAACGCGGCAATAATGACGTCAGTGGAGTAACCGGCTGGCGGGTTAACGCCCATGCCCACATCACCCACGAACACCAGCGGGCGAATATAGGCGCTGGTCAAATTGTTTTTGCGAAGCACTTCGCGGCACGCTTCCATCAGCTCATCAACGCTCTGAGAGACCGGGAAACGATAAATTTTGGCTGAGTCATGCAGACGCTGCATGTGTTCGCGATGGCGGAACACCACTGGTCCTTTGTGAGAGTCGTAGCAACGGACACCTTCAAACACAGAGGTACCGTAATGCAGGGCGTGAGACATCACGTGTACCGTGGCATCTTCCCAACGAACCATCTCACCGTTGAACCAAATGTAATCAGCTTTCTTCGTCGTCATGTTTTCTTCCTGTCACGCTTAAGCGCGGATTTGTTGTGATGTGGTTGTGCTCTGGCAGATGGCTACATGGGCAACATCTACCAGTTTACTTAACTGGCTAAACAGTAAGTCGACCGACCGTGGACTGGCAACGGTCAATTCGATATTTATGTTCTGGGCATCGGTAGCGGTTTCCATATTCATGGCGCAGATCTGAAAACCACGGTGGCGAACGACGCGCAATACGCGCTCTAATGTTTCTGGATTGAAGCGGGCCTGAACGGCGACCTGATGTTGCATCATGATAATTTCTCCATCATTTGTGCGTTACTGGCGCCAGGTGGCACCAACGGCCAGACATTCTCAAGTTCGTCGATTGAGACATGAAGCAGGTATGGCCCTTCGCTGGACAGCATGGTGTCGAGTGCCGCTTCAACCTGGTCTTTACGGGTGATGTGTTGGCCAGGGATGCCGAAGGCGCTGGCCAGCACGAGGAAATCAGGATTATCAGTGAGGGTAGTTTCGCTGTAGCGCTCCTGGAAAAAGAGCTGCTGCCACTGGCGAACCATGCCTAAACGCTGGTTATCCAGTAACAGGATTTTCAGCGGCAGCTGTTTGCGTTTGACCGTGCCCAGCTCCTGCACGTTCATCATGAACGATCCATCCCCTGAAACGCAGATGACCGTGTCATTCGGGCGCGCAACCTGAGCGCCGACGGCTGCTGGCAGGCCGAAGCCCATGGTGCCTAATCCGCTGGAGGTGATGAAATTTTCCGGTCGGGTGTAGGTCATATGCTGGGCAGACCACATCTGGTGCTGGCCGACATCGGTGGTAACGACGCAGTCAGCTGGTTTGCGATCCGACAGCTGTTTTAACAGCAGTGGAGCGTAAATTGCCTCACCAGGATGATCGTATCGCCAGCTATTTTCCACGCGCATCTGCGCCGTGTGCTGACGCCATTCATTGATGGACAACGGCTGCTGCAACGCCGGTAAGAGCGCGTTCAGATCTCCCTGCAACGCCACGTGCGCCTGGCGCAGTTTACTCATTTCGGCCGGATCGATATCCATATGGATCACTTTGGCATTCGGGGCGAAAGTGTTCAGCTTACCGGTCACACGGTCGTCGAAACGCGCGCCAACGGCGATCAGCAGGTCGCACTCTTGCACCGCCAGATTTGCGGCCCGGGTGCCATGCATCCCCAGCATGCCGAGGTAATACGGGTAATCCGCATCAACAGCACCCAGCCCTTTCAGGGTGCAGGTCGCAGGAATTTGCGTTGCAGCGATAAACTCGCGCAGCGCGGGAACCGCTTGTGCCATCCCCACTCCGCCCCCGACATACAGCATCGGCTGCTGCGCCTGGGCCAGCATCTGGCGAGCCAGTTCAACTTCCACCTGCGGGAAAAAGTCATCATTTTCGACGGTGGAGAAGTGCGGTTCTAAATCGCCGACTGCCACCTGAATATCTTTAGGAATATCAATCAGAACGGGGCCAGGACGGCCTGAGTTTGCCACCTGGAAGGCCTCTGCCATGACGCGCGGCAGCTCTTCCAGCGACTGCACCAGGAAGCTGTGCTTGGTGCAGGCCAGGGACAAACCGAGAACGTCCACTTCCTGAAACGCATCGGTACCGATAAACGGTGAGGCAACCTGCCCGGTAATGGCGACGACGGGAACGGAATCCAGCAGCGCATCGGCAAGGCCAGTGATCAGGTTGGTCGCACCCGGGCCTGAAGTGGCCATGCAAACGCCCGTTTTACCGGTCGCGCGGGCGAAACCAATCGCCGCCATCGCCGCGCCCTGCTCGTGTCGGCACAACAGGTGCTCCACGCCGCCGTCATACAGTGCATCGTAAATCGGCATAATTGCGCCACCCGGATAACCGAAGACCGTCTCGACTCCTTGCGCTCGCAACGCATGTACTACCCATTGTGCCCCGTTCATAGTGAGTTCCCCGTCATAAATCTGGAGAAACAGAATTTTGTGCTAGTTGTCATTATCTGCTCCTCATTTAAGTTTTTAGGTCATAAAAAAACCCCCGGACCTTTCGGTGCGGGGGTCTTAGTTCGTTAAGGCTTGATTTTTAAGCCTTTCCTCGTCCAAGTGCAGCCCCGCACGGTGGGATAATAATCACCACCACGCTAATCACGACCAGGCTAATCACTAGTAGAAGGGCTGTCATTTTGAGTTCTTTTGGCATCTTGTTCGAAGGAATACCTAAAGAGGTATCACAGACATTGAATTAAACACAAGAAATATTTATGACGCGATTGCTTAGCCAACGAATACTTTCGCAAAAAATGTTTGTTTTATATAAGGAAAATAGAAAATGAATATTTTTCATTTTTTAATAGTGTCTCCAACAGAGAAAACGTCGATTTTTGCGCATTTGCGATCGCTCTTCCGTCATAAAGCAAGTGTGACTTTGTTTCATTAAAAAGCATGAACACGCCTCGTAATGTCTGCAATTGACGCTAAAAAACCACAAAAAACACTGGCATAGTGACTGGCAAAGGAGACACCTATGTCACTGTCAGTCGTTTATACTCGCGCAGCGTTAGGCGTACAGGCGCCGCTTATTTCTGTGGAAGTTCATCTGAGCAATGGACTGCCCGGCTTAACCCTCGTCGGACTCCCGGAAACCACTGTGAAAGAGGCCCGGGATCGCGTGCGCAGCGCTATCATCAATAGCGGTTATACCTTTCCGGCCAAGAAGATAACCATCAACCTGGCCCCTGCCGACCTCCCAAAAGAAGGCGGGCGATATGATTTACCTATCGCCATAGCGCTCCTCTCCGCCTCTGAGCAGCTTAACGCTCCCCATTTGAATCGGTATGAGTTTGTGGGCGAACTGGCGCTTACAGGCGCGTTAAGAGGCGTTCCAGGCGCAATCTCGGGAGCGTTAGCCGCGTTAAAGGCCGGTAGACATATCATCGTGGCTACTGAGAACTCATCAGAAGTCAGCCTCATTGAGGAAAAGGGGTGCCTGATTGCCGGACATTTACAGGAGGTGTGTGCGTTTCTGGAGGGGCGTCATGGGTTGGCCGAACCTGAAGAGAGTCGTATCGGTGTGCCGGAACATGTGGAGGATCTTAGCGACATCATCGGTCAGGAGCAGGGCAAGCGCGCGCTGGAAATCACTGCGGCAGGCGGCCACAACCTACTGCTGATTGGGCCGCCAGGCACAGGGAAAACTATGCTTGCCAGTAGGCTTAACGGTTTGTTGCCCCCGCTGAGCAACCATGAGGCTCTGGAGAGCGCAGCAATCATTAGTCTGACGAATGCCACATCCCTACAGAAGCACTGGCGCAGAAGGCCGTTTCGCTCCCCACATCACAGCGCCTCACTCACGGCGATGGTTGGCGGCGGTTCGATCCCAATACCCGGTGAAATTTCCCTCGCGCACCACGGTATTCTGTTTCTGGATGAATTACCTGAATTCGAAAGACGTGTTCTGGATGCCCTGCGCGAACCGATCGAGTCCGGGCAGATTCATATCTCCCGTACCCGAGCCAAGATCAGCTATCCGGCGCAGTTCCAACTCATTGCTGCCATGAATCCCAGCCCATCAGGCCATTACCAGGGCAACCACAACCGGAGTACACCTGAGCAGACACTTCGCTATCTGGGACGACTGTCAGGCCCGTTCCTCGACCGCTTCGATCTCTCGCTCGAAATCCCACTGCCGCCACCGGGAGTGCTTAGCCAGATGAATAACACAGGGGAGAATAGCAGCACCGTACGGGAACGCGTGATTCGAGCCCAGGAACGGCAGTATTTACGTCAGAGCAAGCTCAATGCGCGACTCGATAACGCAGAGATCCGTCAGTTTTGTTGTCTGTCAGAAATTGATTCATGCTGGCTGGAAGAGACGCTGACGCGATTTGGCCTCTCAGTACGAGCATGGCAACGCCTGTTGAAGGTGGCGCGTACTATCGCTGATTTGGAGGGGAGTGGTGATATCGCGCGGCAACATCTGCAGGAAGCGCTAAGTTATCGCGCAATAGACCGTTTGCTGCTGCACCTGCAAAAGATGCTGGCGTAAAAAAGGGGCCGCAGCCCCTTTTCACATCATATCAATCGTCAGATTCGGTGTAGTCTTCTGCACCTTCCATCTGCGGCTTACCGCCGGAGAGAGTATGGAAACGCTTTGGTCGCTTAATGCGAGCCATGTATTTGATCCATACACGTTCTGCTTCAGATTCTGGCTCACGCTCACCACGGCAAACGGCAACAAACAGTTTTTCGTCTTCAGTTGCAGGCTCACGTTTCCCCAGATCCAGCTCGTTAAAGGCATAACCATGGCGCTCAAGCAGTTGCGCCTCTTTGATGGTGAAATCGCCATGACGAGAGAACCCGCGCGGATAATTTTTATTGTCGAAAAAACGATTAGTTGTCGTAAAGCTTTCCGCCATCCTACACGCTCCTAATTCTTTGGCCGAGCTATTTATGGCGCGGAGTATTAGTTACGCTTGACAGAGCGTCAAACAAAACATTTAAATCATCACGACAAATAATTTTGCGGAGAAAGATGTGGATACGGAATTGCTAAAAACTTTCCTCGAAGTGAGCAGAACGCGTCACTTTGGGCGAGCGGCGGAAGCACTCTACCTGACACAGTCAGCGGTGAGTTTTCGTATTCGTCAGCTGGAAAATCAACTCGGTGTGAATCTTTTTACTCGCCATCGCAACAATATTCGCTTAACGGCGGCTGGTGAGAAGCTCTTGCCCTACGCTGAAACACTGATGAATACCTGGCAGGCAGCGCGAAAAGAGGTGGCACATACTTCCAGATACAACGAGTTTTCTATCGGGGCGAGTGCATCCCTTTGGGAATGCATGCTGAGTCAGTGGCTTACACGATTGTATAAGTCGCACAACAACCTGCAATTTGAAGCCCGAATTGCACAGCGGCAGTCGCTGGTGAAGCAGTTACATGAGCGGCAGTTAGATCTGCTGATCACGACTGAAGCCCCCAAAATGGATGAATTTAGCAGCCAGATCCTGGGACAATTTAACCTGGCACTCTATGCTTCTCAGCCTTCGATGATGAAAGCGGATCTCAGCTATTTACGACTGGAATGGGGTCCCGATTTCCAGCAGCATGAAGTGGGTTTGATCGCTGCGGATGATGTCCCTTCACTGACGACCAGCTCCGCAGAGATCGCCTGTCAGCAATTAGCCCTTCTCAATGGTTGCACCTGGTTACCCACTCGTTGGGCGGATGACAAACCCGGACTGCATACTGTTTCTGATTCTACAACGCTTGTCCGGCCACTCTATGCGATCTGGCTTCAGAACAGCGACAAGCATGCCCAAATTAAAGATCTATTGAAAATCAATGTGATGGATTAGTTTTGAGAGTCTTGCAGGGACGCAAGAAAGACAGGGTTTTTTGAGGTATTCAAAGCAAAAAAAATCCTTTGCCGAAGCAAAGGATTATATATGGCAGGGGCGGAGAGACTCGAACTCGCGACACCCGGTTTTGGAGACCGGTGCTCTACCAACTGAGCTACGCCCCTAAATCTTCTTGCTATTAAGCCTGCTACGTAAGCAGGCTTAATATCTTAATAAGTGGCGGAACGGACGGGACTCGAACCCGCGACCCCCTGCGTGACAGGCAGGTATTCTAACCGACTGAACTACCGCTCCACCGAAGACT
>NZ_JBNDLC010000012.1:0-29160 GCF_050435885.1 Lelliottia sp. 489
CGTTTAGAATCCATGTCACTTTGAGTGCCCACACAGATTGTCTGATAAATTGTTAAAGAGCAGTGCAACGCGGCTTTCGCTCACCGTTGCGAGGTGGCGTATATTACGCTTTCCTCTTTCAGAGTCAACCCTGAAATTCAGGATTTTTTCTCTTCAACCGAACCGGCTGTTTGTGTGAAGTGATTCACATCTGCCGTGTCGATGGAGGCGCATTATAGGGAGTTCTCGTCAGCCCGCAACCGCTAAATGACAGAAAAATGACTGACTGCTGCATTCCACAGCAAAACCCCGCCTTATACCCTTTTGCACACAGACTTATCCACAACCCAACGAAAATTTGAAAATTCGCGAGCGTTGCGCAAACGTTTTCGTTAAAATGCACGCGCCATGCAAGGATGCCCTGTCAGGTGTGTTAGATGAGTTTTTTAAAGGAAAATTCATCTAACGCTCTCTGTAATCGTGAAATCCAGGGGATTTACCATGCAACAACGTCGTCCAGTCCGCCGCGCTCTGCTCAGTGTTTCTGATAAAGCCGGTATCGTCGAATTCGCTCAGGCACTTTCTGCACGCGGTGTAGAGCTGCTGTCCACTGGCGGAACCGCTCGCCTGTTAGCAGATAAAGGTCTGCCGGTAACCGAAGTGTCCGATTACACCGGTTTCCCGGAAATGATGGATGGACGCGTAAAGACCCTGCATCCAAAAGTGCACGGCGGCATTCTCGGTCGTCGCGGTCAGGATGATGGCATCATGGATCAACACGGGATTGCGCCGATCGATATGGTAGTTGTTAACCTCTATCCTTTCGCCCAGACCGTCGCCCGCGAAAACTGCTCTCTGGAAGATGCGGTCGAGAATATCGACATCGGCGGCCCAACCATGGTGCGCTCCGCCGCGAAGAACCATAAAGATGTGGCTATCGTGGTAAAGAGCAGTGACTACAACACCATCATTAACGAGATGGATGCCAACGAAGGCTCCCTGACGCTGGAAACCCGTTTCGACCTCGCCATCAAAGCATTCGAACACACCGCTGCTTACGACAGCATGATCGCCAACTACTTCGGTAGTCTTGTTCCGGCCTATCACGGTGAAAGCAGAGAGCCTGCTGGCCGCTTCCCGCGTACCCTGAATCTGAACTTCATTAAGAAGCAGGATATGCGTTACGGCGAGAACAGCCATCAGAACGCAGCCTTCTATATAGAAGAAGAGATCAAAGAAGCTTCCGTTGCCACCGCTCAGCAGGTCCAGGGCAAAGCGCTTTCCTATAACAACATCGCCGATACCGACGCGGCGCTGGAGTGCGTGAAAGAGTTCAACGAACCGGCCTGTGTGATCGTCAAACACGCGAACCCATGCGGCGTCGCCGTAAGCACTTCCATTCTGGAAGCTTACAATCGCGCATACAAAACCGACCCAACCTCCGCTTTCGGCGGCATCATTGCTTTCAACCGCGAACTGGATGCCGAAACGGCGCAGGCGATCATCTCCCGCCAGTTCGTTGAAGTGATCATTGCTCCTTCCGCGACTGAAGAAGCCCTGAAGATCACCGCCGCTAAGCAGAACGTCCGCGTGCTGGTCTGCGGCCAGTGGGCTGAGCGCGTACCGGCTCTGGATTTCAAACGTGTTAACGGCGGCCTGCTGGTTCAGGATCGCGATCTGGGCATGGTCACCGCTGGCGATCTGCGTGTGGTCAGCAAACGCCAGCCGACCGAGCAGGAACTGCGTGATGCGCTCTTCTGCTGGAAAGTGGCGAAATTCGTTAAATCCAACGCCATTGTCTATTCCAAAGAGAATATGACCATCGGCATTGGCGCAGGCCAGATGAGCCGCGTTTACTCCGCGAAAATCGCCGGTATCAAAGCCAGCGATGAAGGGCTGGAAGTGAAAGGCTCCGCCATGGCCTCTGACGCCTTCTTCCCGTTCCGCGACGGTATTGATGCCGCAGCGGCGGCTGGCGTCACCTGTGTTATCCAGCCGGGCGGATCAATCCGCGATGACGAAGTGATTGCTGCTGCCGACGAACATGGCATCGCAATGATCTTCACCGACATGCGTCACTTCCGCCATTAATCTCCGGAGCAGACAATGAAAGTATTAGTGATTGGTAACGGCGGGCGCGAACACGCCCTTGCGTGGAAAGCGGCACAGTCGCCTCTGGTTGAAACCGTCTTCGTGGCACCGGGGAATGCCGGTACCGCGCTGGAACCTGCTCTGCAGAACGTCGCGATCGGCGTGACCGATATTCCGGCACTGCTGAACTTCGCCCTGAATGAGAAAATCGATCTGACCATCGTCGGCCCGGAAGCGCCGCTGGTGATTGGCGTGGTAGATGCGTTCCGCGCAGCGGGCCTGAAAATCTTCGGCCCAACGGAAGGCGCGGCGCAGCTCGAGGGCTCTAAAGCCTTCACCAAAGATTTCCTTGCGCGTCACAAAATCCCGACCGGTGAGTATCAGAATTTCACCGAAGTGGAGCCTGCGCTGGCGTATCTGCGCGAAAAAGGCGCTCCGATTGTCATCAAGGCCGACGGTCTGGCTGCCGGTAAAGGCGTGATCGTGGCGATGACCCTCGAAGAAGCCGAAGCGGCCGTTCAGGATATGCTGGCAGGTAACGCTTTCGGCGACGCTGGGCACCGCATCGTGATCGAAGAGTTCCTCGACGGCGAAGAGGCGAGCTTTATCGTGATGGTCGATGGCGAACATGTCCTGCCGATGGCCACCAGCCAGGATCACAAACGTGTGGGTGATGGCGATACTGGTCCGAACACCGGCGGCATGGGCGCTTACTCTCCGGCGCCGGTGGTGACTCACGAAGTCCACCAGCGCACGATGGATCGCATCATCTGGCCTACCGTGAAAGGCATGGCCGCCGAAGGCAACACGTACACCGGTTTCCTGTATGCCGGGCTGATGATCGATAAGCAGGGCAACCCAAAAGTTATCGAGTTCAACTGCCGCTTTGGCGATCCGGAAACGCAGCCGATCATGCTGCGCATGAAATCCGATCTGGTGGAACTGTGCCTGGCCGCCTGTGACGGCAAGCTGGATGAGAAAACGTCCGAGTGGGATACGCGTGCCTCTTTGGGCGTCGTGATCGCTGCCGGCGGGTATCCCGGCAACTACAACAATGGCGATGAGATCCACGGTTTACCGCTGGAAGAGGTCGACGGCGGTAAAGTGTTCCATGCTGGCACCAAACTGGCAGAAGACGATCGCGTGTTAACTAACGGGGGCCGCGTATTGTGCGCCACCGCGCTGGGTAACACCGTGGCCGACGCGCAGAAACGCGCTTACGCGCTGATGAAGGATATCCACTGGAACGGCAGCTTTAGCCGCGGTGATATTGGTTATCGTGCGATTGCCCGCGAGCAAGAACAGTAAAAACTATTCGCCCTCTCCGTCCGGAGGGGGCACTGATATCAGAAATTCTTTTCCGTCGGCTGCCACGTGCAGAAATCTTCGTTTGCCACCAGCAGCAGCTGTGACCCTTCTGGCGCTTCAAGCCAGGCAATGCTCACTTCCATCGAAGAGTGTCGCTGACGCCGTTCGATATGTTCTTTCGCCCAGGCTTCGAGATCGGGCTTAACGGTCTGCCCTTCACAGGTGGTGACTGTGCCATCAGGATGCCAGCGCCCCTGACGTAGCACCACGCGTCCCTGACGCAGCGCATCGCTGGTCTGGCGCACCTGGGTTGCCCGGTAGCGGTACAGGGCGATTTGATCGCTGGAGAGCTGTTGTTTTTGGCCGTTGACCTCGCGCTGCATAAAGCTCAGCTCACCGTGGTCATCAAAGCGCACGCGCACGTGTTCAGGCGTTTTACTGTAGATATTGAGTTCAATCAGCGACAGCGCATCGCCTTGCCAGCGGTATTCCGCCGTAGAGGTATTGCCGTTGTGCCATGGGCTGAATGCGGAGAGCAGGTGAACGTCGTCACCAGAGTCTTTGCGCCAGACTCGTACCGCGCCCTGATCGTCAGCGTATCCGCTGGCGGTAAACGGCGGCAGAGAGGAGTCATGGCTGCAGGCAGTGAGCAACAGCATGCCCGCCAGCGCGAGCGGACGGCGCCATGAAAACAAAAGGGGCGAAACCGCCCCCTTGTTAAAACTGTTCACGGCCACGCCGTCTTACTTAACAGCGTCTTTCAGTGCTTTACCAGAAACAAATGCCGGTACGTTTGCAGCGGCGATTTTGATTTCTTTACCGGTCTGCGGGTTGCGGCCAGTACGCTCAGCGCGGTGGTTCACTTTGAAGGTACCGAAACCAACCAGTTGTACAGCATCGCCTTCTTTCAGAGACTCAGTAATAGCAGCCAGGGTGGATTCCAGAGCAGCTTTAGCCTGCACTTTAGACAGATCAGCCTTGTCCGCAATTACATCAATCAGTTGAGTCTTGTTCATAAGTTATCCTTTCAATGTGTTTATCGCTTGCTAAGCATCGAGTGCGACGAAAATGCCAAAAAAGCACTCTCCTGCATACACGCACCGATAGCCACTTTTTTTCGCCCCCCAAATGTAGACCAGACGGGGGGCAGAAGGGAAGAGTCGAGGTGCGACAAAACAGGCGTTAAATCACGTTTTATTGTCTCATTGGTTAAAAATTATACCAATATTACTCTCACCCGCCTCGCGTAAGTCCGCGCGCAGCCCTTTTATCAGCTCAATATCGCGTTCTTCGCAGTCGGCCAAAAGTCGGAATATTTCCCACTGAATATCCCACTCCTGCTCAACCGCAGGGTTCGCTCGCAGCTCTTCATCGGTCATTTCGCGACCTTCCTGGGTCATTTCCAGCATCGCCACGGTGGTAATGGACGCCTTACTGACTTCGATGGCATGGTCCAGAGTTTCACCGCTCAGACGGGAGTGAAGCAATTCACTCAGTGCCACGCAGGCGTCGATAGCCGGGTAGACGCCATACATATCGTAGTCATCCGCCGACGGGATCGCCTCTTCCAGTTTTTCGAGCTGAGAATCGAAATTCACCTTAGCGTCTTTGACCGTGAGCGTTTCCCAAATCAGGTCGAGAATACGACGATAAATCTGGCCTTCACCAAATCCAGTCTGCTTGCAGAACGTGGCATAGTTGGGATACATGCGCTCGCACAGACAGGCCATAAAGGTGACGTGCTGCCAGCTTTCCAGCTTCTCAAGGCGCAGATGAATCGGGTTTTGTAACATGATGATGTCTCGAATCGGAAATTAGCCGCAGTTTACCTGAATCAACGCTGAATTTCCTGCCAACGAACAAATGCCGGACGCGCCGACGCCACTGCGTCAGCCCAGCGCGTCGGCTCCGGTAAACGGTAGCCTTTCATGCAGCGTTGCACCCACGCCAGTGCGCTGTCGGTACTCACGCGATGACCCGTCGCCACAAACAGCGGATTACAGCGCGCTTTACTGCGCCAGACCCACGCCATCTGCTCGCCCTTGTCCATCAGCGGTGCGAGAGCACCCGGTTCGGCGGAAAGCGGTTCGAACTTGCCGCACAGCCGCTTTTTCGCCACGCCAATTGTCGGCACATCCACCAGCAGACCAAAATGGCTGGCCACGCCGAGGCGTCGCGGGTGGGAAATCCCATGACCATCGACGAACAAAAGATCGGGTTTTTGCGAGAGTTGCTCCCACGCTGCCAGCAGCGCGGGGTATTCACGAAAGGAGAGAAAACCAGGAATGTAGGGCATGGTGGTGGCGATGCGCGCCACTTTGTACTCCACCAGCTCCAGCGCGGGATAGGTTAACAGCACCATCGCGGCTCGCGTCACTTCCCCGCCCTGCTCAAACCCGACATCGGCACCGGCGATCAACGCCGGGGGATTCACATCCAGACGATCCTCTCGGATCACCGAGGAGGCCAGTTCGATTTGCTGAGCGCGTAATGACGCGAGATCCATAATCACTCCCTACTGGTGGTACTGGGCAGAAAGGCGGTGCACCGCCTCGACAAATACGCCTGCGTGCTCTGGCGGTACATCCTGATGAATACCGTGGCCGAGGTTAAAGACGTGCCCTTCACCCTGACCAAATCCGGCCAGAATAGTCGCCACTTCTTCTTCGATGCGTGCCGGCTGCGCATAGAGCATGGAGGGGTCCATATTGCCCTGCAGCGCCACTTTGTCACCCACGCGACGGCGCGCATCGGCAATATCGGTCGTCCAGTCGAGACCCAGCGCATCGCAGCCGGTCGCGGCCAGCGCTTCCAGCCACTGCCCGCCGCCTTTGGTGAACAGCGTCACTGGCACGCGACGGCCTTCGTTTTCACGCAGCAGACCATCAACAATTTTGTGCATGTAGTACAGGGAGAACTGCTGATAATCGCGCCCGGTCAGCACTCCGCCCCAGGTATCGAAAATCATGACCGACTGCGCACCCGCTTTAATCTGCGCATTGAGATACAGAGTGACGCTTTTCGCCAGTTTGTCGAGCAGCGCATGCAGCGCCAGCGGCTCGGCGTACATCATCTTTTTGATCATCGTGAAGGCTTTGCTGCTACCACCTTCAACCATATACGTCGCCAGGGTCCACGGGCTACCGGAGAAGCCAATCAGCGGCACTTCGCCTTTCAGCTCGCGGCGAATAGTGCGCACCGCGTTCATGACGTAGCCCAGCTCCTGTTCAGGGTCTGGAATCGGCAGTTTATCGACGTCAGCTTTGCTCTTAATCGGTGAGGTAAAACGCGGGCCTTCGCCGGTTTCGAAATAGAGACCCAGCCCCATCGCGTCCGGAATGGTCAGGATATCTGAAAAAAGGATCGCCGCATCGAGTGGAAAACGGCGCAGCGGCTGCAGCGTGACTTCGCAGGCCAGCTCGGCGTTTTTGCACAGGGACATAAAATCGCCCGCCTCGGCGCGCGTGGCTTTGTACTCCGGCAAATAACGGCCCGCCTGGCGCATCATCCACACCGGGGTGATATCAACGGGTTGGCGCAGCAGCGCACGCAGATAACGATCGTTCTTCAGTTCGGTCATTTTTGCAGTTCCTTAAGCGTCATGCCGCCAGTGTAACATGTGATTCATTCATAGTCGGCCCGACACATCGCGACGGTATCTTCTATCAGACGACGCGCCACGGTGCCCGGTGGCGGGAGAAGGGGTAAGTCGTCGTAGCGATACCAGTTGGCTTCCAGCAGCTCTTTTTGGTCGATCACGATATCGCCGCTGTCATAATCCGCCATAAACGCGGTCATCAGCGACATGGGGAAGGGCCACGGCTGGGAGGTGACGTAACGCAGATTTTTAACCTTGATACTGCTCTCTTCCATCACTTCGCGAGCAACAGCCTGTTCGAGCGTCTCACCCACTTCGACAAAGCCAGCCAGCACCGTATGCACGCCATTGCGATGGCGAGTGTGTTGCGCCAGCAGAATAGTGTCATCCCGACGAATGGCGACGATGATGCACGGGGCGATTTGCGGGTAGTAGCGCTCCCGGCAGTGGCTGCACAGCATGGCCCACTCGGATTTGCTCTGGTGCATGGTGTGCCCGCAGTAGCCGCAGAACTTATGGGATCGGAAAAATTCTGCCAGTTGCACGCCACGCCCGGCAAGCTGGAACAGACCGACGTCCAGATCGATCACCTGGCGAACCGATCCCATTTCGTGATGGCGATGTTGCTGGATCAACCACACGGGATCGCCCTGCCATTCGCCGAGCCAGAGTGCCCTCTGCCCCGCAAGATCGAAACGTCCTGCCTCGCCGTAAGGTAATTCTCCGCCGGGCAACCATAATTTTTGTTCGTGGCTGACGATCCACCAACCGCGATCTAATTTTTCAATTATACGATCCATATCTATTGCACTACCTTTGCTTCACAGGCATGTTGATAACAATATTCTTACATTTCCGGGTGGCCAGCTTTTTCATCTTAACCTTGTGGAGTCAAACATGCTAAACCAGCTACAAAGCCTGACAGAGCGCGTTGGAGGAAGTCATGACCTGGTCGATCGCTGGCTGCACGTGCGCAAACATTTGCTTGTTGCCTACTACAATCTGGTTGGCATTAAGCCTGGCAAAGAATCGTATATGCGGTTGAATGAAAAAGCGCTGGATGATTTTTGTCAAAGCCTGGTCGACTACCTTTCCGACGGTCATTTTAATCTATATGAACGTATTATTCGCGAAATGGAAGGGACCAGCCCGTATTTAGCGGCCACGAAACTCTACCCACTGCTGGAAGCCAATACTCAGCAGATCATGGACTATTACGACTCAACGCTCGAAAACGCCATCGACCAGGACAATTATCTGGATTTCCAGCAGGCCCTTTCCGATCTCGGCGAAGCGATGGAAGCGCGGTTCACGCTGGAAGACAAGCTCATCGCCCTGGTGCTGGACGGCAATCCAAAAGCCAGCAACGAAGACAACATCGCGCGGCCAGCTTGAGTTCTTAAGCGTTAACGAGTAATTTACAAATACCGCACCTGCACTGCAGGCGCGTTTTCTTGTCGGAGTGCCCAGTGCGAAAGCCGGGCTGAGACCGTTAATTCGGGATCCGCGGAACCTGATCAGGCTAATACCTGCGAAGGGAACAAGAGTCAAAATGCTGTTGTATCACCCTCTCTGGGTGATCACACCTCTTGCTTCATCCGTCGTCTGACAAGCCACTCCTTACTTTTTTGGAATGAGCTATGTCTGCAACTAAACTGACCCGCCGCGAACAGCGCGCACAAGCACAACACTTCATCGACACCCTGGAAGGCACCGCTTTCCCGAACTCCAGACGTATTTACATCACCGGTTCGCAGGACGATATCCGCGTCCCGATGCGTGAAATCCAGCTCAGCCCGACACTCATCGGTGGCAGCAAAGAAAATCCCCAGTTTGAAGATAACGAAGCAGTGCCGGTCTACGACACCTCTGGCCCTTATGGCGATGCGGAGGTGGCCATCAACGTCCAGCAGGGGCTGGCAAAACTGCGTCAGCCGTGGATTGAGGCGCGCCAGGACAGCGAATCACTGACCGACCGCAGCTCCGCGTACACCAAAGAACGGCTGGCGGACGATGGTCTGGACGGGCTGCGTTTCACCGGTCTGTTGACGCCGAAACGGGCGAAAGCGGGAAAATGCGTGACCCAGCTGCACTATGCACGCCAGGGGATCGTAACGCCGGAGATGGAATTCATCGCCATCCGCGAAAACATGGGGCGCGAGCGCATTCGCAGCGAAGTTCTGCGCCACCAGCATCCGGGCGAAGGTTTTGGCGCTCGCCTGCCGGAGAACATTACGCCGGAATTCGTGCGTGACGAAGTGGCCGCTGGCCGGGCGATTATCCCTGCCAACATAAACCACCCGGAATCGGAACCGATGATTATTGGCCGCAACTTCCTGGTGAAGGTGAACGCCAATATCGGCAACTCTGCGGTCACCTCCTCCATCGAAGAAGAGGTCGAAAAACTGGTGTGGTCCACCCGCTGGGGCGCGGACACGGTGATGGATCTCTCCACCGGGCGCTACATCCACGAAACCCGCGAGTGGATCCTGCGTAACAGCCCGGTGCCGATTGGCACCGTCCCGATCTATCAGGCGCTGGAGAAGGTAAACGGGATCGCCGAAGATCTCACCTGGGAAGCGTTCCGCGATACGCTGCTGGAACAGGCCGAACAAGGGGTAGATTACTTCACCATCCACGCCGGTGTACTGCTGCGCTACGTGCCGATGACCGCCAAACGCCTGACCGGGATTGTCTCGCGCGGCGGCTCAATCATGGCGAAATGGTGCCTGTCTCATCATCAGGAAAACTTCCTCTACGAACACTTCCGCGAGATTTGTGCAATCTGCGCCGCTTACGACGTCTCCCTGTCGCTGGGCGACGGCCTGCGTCCTGGCTCTATTCGCGATGCCAACGACGAAGCACAGTTTGCTGAGCTGCACACCCTGGGCGAGCTGACCAAAATCGCCTGGGAATATGACGTGCAGGTGATGATTGAAGGCCCTGGCCACGTGCCAATGCAGATGATTCGCCGCAATATGACCGAAGAGCTGGAGCACTGCCACGAAGCACCGTTCTACACCCTCGGGCCGCTGACCACCGATATTGCACCGGGCTACGACCACTTCACCTCCGGTATCGGCGCGGCGATGATCGGCTGGTTTGGCTGCGCCATGCTCTGCTATGTCACCCCGAAAGAGCATCTCGGCCTGCCGAACAAAGAGGACGTGAAGCAGGGGCTGATCACCTACAAAATCGCCGCCCATGCGGCGGATTTAGCCAAAGGCCACCCGGGCGCGCAGATCCGCGATAACGCCATGTCGAAAGCCCGCTTTGAATTCCGCTGGGAAGACCAGTTCAATCTGGCTCTCGACCCATTCACCGCGCGCGCCTACCACGATGAAACCCTGCCGCAGGAGTCCGGCAAAGTGGCGAACTTCTGCTCCATGTGCGGGCCAAAATTCTGCTCAATGAAAATCAGCCAGGAAGTGCGTGACTACGCCGCCAAGCAGGTGATCGAAGTGGGCATGGCTGACATGTCAGAACACTTCCGCGCTAAAGGCGGCGAAATCTACCTCAAAAAAGAGGAGGCGTAATGTACCAGCCCGATTTCCTCCCGGTGCCCCTGCGCTTAGGGCTTTACCCGGTCGTCGACAGCGTGGAATGGATTGAGCGCCTGCTTAAGGCGGGCGTCAAAACGCTCCAGCTGCGCATCAAAGACAAGCGTGACGAAGAGGTGGAAAGCGATGTAATAGCTGCCATCGAACTGGGGCGCCGCTTTGACGCCCGGTTATTTATCAACGATTACTGGCAGCTGGCGATTAAGCATCAGGCCTACGGTGTGCATCTGGGTCAGGAAGATCTGGAGACCACCGATCTGAGCGCCATTCGCGAGGCAGGCCTGCGCCTGGGCGTCTCGACTCATGATGATATGGAGATCGACGTGGCGCTCACCGCTCGCCCCTCCTATATCGCGCTCGGCCACGTCTTCCCGACGCAAACTAAACAGATGCCGTCAGCCCCGCAAGGGCTGGCGCAGCTGGCGCGCCATATGGCTCGTCTGGGTGATTACCCGACTGTCGCTATCGGCGGTATCAGCCTGGCGCGTGCCCCGGCAGTGCTGGAAACCGGCGTCGGCAGTATCGCGGTGGTCAGCGCCATTACGCAGGCAGCAGACTGGCAGGCGGCCACTGAACAGCTGTTGCAGCTGGCGGGAGCAGGCGATGAATGACAGCGATTTCATGCGCTACAGCCGCCAGATCCTGCTCGACGATATCGCCGTCGAGGGTCAGCAAACGCTTCTCGACAGCCGGGTGTTGATCATCGGCCTCGGAGGACTGGGCGCGCCTGCTGCGCTCTATCTGGCTGGCGCAGGCGTCGGCACGCTGGTGTTAGCCGACGACGACGATGTCCATCTGAGCAATTTGCAGCGGCAAATTCTGTTCACCACCGAGGACATTAACCAGCCAAAAGCGCAGATCACCACCCAGCGGCTGAATGCGCTCAACCCTGACATTACGCTCATTGCCGTGCAGAAGCGGCTGGAGGGAGACGCGCTCCATCAGGAGGTCGCTCGCGCCGATGTGGTGCTGGATTGCACCGACAATATGGCGACACGTCAGGCGATCAACGCCGCCTGCGTTGCCCTCGATACGCCGCTCATAACCGCCAGCGCCGTTGGGTTTGGCGGGCAAATGATGGTGCTGACGCCGCCGTGGGCGCAGGGCTGCTACCGCTGCCTGTGGCCGGACGATGAAGAGCCGCAGCGCAACTGCCGTACGGCGGGGATTCTCGGGCCGGTCGTCGGCGTGATGGGCACCTTGCAGGCGCTGGAGGCGATCAAACTCATCAGCAAAATGGCGACCCCGCGCAATACTCTGAGGATGTTCGATGCCCGTTCAGGAAACTGGCGGCATCTGGCATTGCAGCGCGCCAGCGGGTGCCCGGTATGCGGAGGACAGCATGCGCATTCTGTTTAACGATGAGCCGATGCAGTGCGTGTCGGGGCTTACCGTCGCAGCCCTTCTCGACCAGCTACGCCAGCTGAAGCCGGGTATGGCGCTGGCTCTTAATCAACAGATCCTGCCGCGTGAGCAGTGGGAACATCAGCAGGTGCGCGATGGCGATCAGATCCTGCTTTTTCAGGTCATCGCGGGAGGCTGATATGTTACGTATTGCGGATAAACTCTTTGAATCACACCTTTTCACCGGTACCGGAAAATTCGCTTCGCCACAGCTGATGGTCGATGCCATTCGCGAGAGCGGCAGCGAGCTGGTGACGCTGGCGATGAAACGCGTGGATTTGCGTCATCACAGCGATGCGATCCTGGCCCCGCTTCTGGCGGCGGGCGTGACGCTTCTGCCCAACACATCCGGGGCGAAAACGGCGGAAGAAGCGGTGTTTGCCGCCCAACTGGCACGCGAAGCGCTGGGCACCAGCTGGCTGAAACTGGAAATCCATCCCGACGCGCGCTGGCTGCTGCCCGATCCCATCGAAACCCTGAATGCAGCCGATATTCTCGTCAAGCAAGGGTTCACAGTTTTGCCCTACTGCGGCGCGGACCCGGTGCTCTGTAAACGGCTTGAGGAAGTCGGGTGCGCGGCGGTAATGCCGCTGGGTGCGCCGATTGGTTCCAACCAGGGGCTGGAAACCCGCGCGATGCTTGAAATTATCATCGAACAGGCCACCGTTCCGGTGGTGGTGGATGCGGGTATCGGCGTGCCGAGCCATGCGGCGCAGGCGCTTGAGATGGGCGCCGACGCCGTGCTGGTCAACACCGCAATTGCAGTGGCTGATGATCCGGTGATGATGGCGCGCGCGTTTCGTCTGGCCGTAGAGGCAGGCCTGCTGGCGCGTCAGTCCGGGCCTGGCTCGCGCAGTTTTCAGGCGCAGGCCACCAGCCCGCTAACGGGCTTTCTGGAGGCGTACTCATGAGCACCTTCGCCGACCGCTGGCGGGAACTGGACTGGGACGATATTCGTCTGCGGATCAACAGCAAAACCGCCGCAGACGTCGAGCGCGCCCTGAACGCGCGTCATGTCTCCCGCGAAGATCTGATGGCCCTGCTCTCCCCCGCCGCCAGCGCCTATCTGGAGCCAATGGCACAGCGCGCGCAACGGCTCACTCGCCAGCGTTTTGGCAACACGGTGAGCTTTTACGTGCCGCTCTACCTTTCCAACCTGTGCGCCAATGATTGTACTTACTGCGGCTTTTCCATGAGCAATCGCATTAAGCGCAAAACCCTCGACGAGCATGAGATTGCTCGTGAGTGTGACGCCATCCGGGAGATGGGCTTTGAACATCTGTTGCTGGTCACCGGTGAACATCAGGGAAAAGTGGGCATGGACTATTTCCGTCAGCACGTTCCGGCCATACGTCGCCGGTTTTCGTCCTTGCAGATGGAGGTGCAGCCACTCTCTGAAGAGGAGTACGTGGAGCTGAAATCCCTTGGGCTGGACGGCGTGATGGTCTATCAGGAGACCTATCACGAAGCGATGTACGCCCGGCACCACCTGAAGGGAAAAAAGCAGGATTTCTTCTTCCGCCTGGAAACGCCAGACCGACTCGGTCGCGCGGGAATCGACAAAATCGGTCTCGGCGCGTTGATTGGGCTGTCAGACAGCTGGCGGGTCGACTGTTTTATGGTGGCGGAGCATTTGTTGTGGCTCCAGCAGCACTACTGGCAGAGCCGCTACTCCATCTCTTTCCCGCGGCTGCGCCCCTGCGCTGGCGGTATCGAACCGGCGTCGATCATGGATGAACGCCAACTGGTGCAAACGATCTGCGCGTTTCGCCTGCTGGCACCGGAAGTGGAGCTGTCGCTATCAACACGGGAATCGCCAGAGTTTCGCGATCGGGTCATTCCGTTAGCCATTAACAACGTCAGCGCCTTTTCCAAAACCCAGCCGGGCGGTTATGCCGATAATCATCCGGAACTGGAGCAGTTCGCCCCACACGATGGCCGTCGGCCTGAAGAGGTTGCCCACGCGCTCAGCACCCAGGGATTACAGCCCGTCTGGAAAGACTGGGATAGCTGGCTGGGGCGCGTCTCGCAGTTACGTTGAAACGCGATGCAACGAGGCGAAATGTTCTCGAGGAGCCTCGGAGTGTCACCATTGAGCAGTTGTCGAATCGACTGTGTTTTTTTAATCTGCAAACGTCAGCAGCGGACGCTGACCAGGGCGAAAAGCTTCTTCCTCGTTTCGCCCTGCCTTCACAAAAATAAGCAGTTTCTGGTCAGTTATTAAGATAAATCATCCTCCCTTAAAATCTGGGAAGTATAATTAACCAGCATACATTTGGACTATCACCTCTTCTGGATCTCTGACAACCCATGCCTGTCCACAGTAAAAAACTCTCTTTTACGACACCTATCCTGGTGAGCTTTGCGGGGATATTGCTCAGTTTTGTGCTGATCGCCGTGTTTATCACGCTGACGCAGCGAAAAGATTTTGTTGAGGATTATCATAATATTAACCTCAATTTCACGCATAACCTGGCGGTGAACTATACGGAATCGATCCTGCGTGAAAACGACCATATTCTTGGCCGGGCTGTCACATTCTTCTCCCGCAATAACCAGCTTGAGAACACGGTGAATGTCGATCGCGAGAACGGATTGCAGGCCCTGATGCAGTTGCAAAATATGATGCCGAACGTTTCGGCTATCTCTCTGGCTGATGCCCAGGGACACTACCTGCGTGCCCCCGAAGTCCTGGCGGATGACAGCAGCAAAAAGTTTGATCCCCGCGTCCGCCCGTGGTTTGTCGGTCAGGCGCAGGCGAGTACCTTAAGCCGCTATACCAGCCCTTATATGGATTACTTCACTCATCAGCTTACCGTTACCCTCTACCGGCCCGTCATTTCGCCGGAAGGTCGCGTTAAAGGGACTCTCGGATTTCATCTCGACCTGGCTTCCATGGGATATACCCTGCGCCAGATGGTCGCCCCCATGCATGGGGAATTCTTCGTGGTGGAGCGCGATGGAAAGGTGGTACTGCATCCGGATACCCGAGCCTTGTTTAAAACCTACGTCAGTGAAGAGCTGATGGACCAGATGACCAGCGGCGAGGGGCACACCTACGATCGTAAAACCGGCTTCTGGTACTACTACTACGCCTTTACAAACCCGGACTGGCTCGTCATTTACCGCGTTTCTAATACCACGCTCACCGATATCACACGTCACGAGACGAACATTGTCAGTTGGGGATTTGCGCTGGCCGCCATCGTGATTGTCTTGTTTGGCCTGTATCTGCGCCACGCATCGCGTACGGTACTGATGAACATCATTAATGCCATTAAAACTGGCGAGGTGAATCAAGCGCCGCGACTGGAAGCGATGCTCAGTAAAACCATTCTGACGAACAAAGAGCGCGAGCGGGATTATGTGCGTCAGGCGACCGTGGACGCGCTCACCGGCTGTAAGAATCGCCGCGCCTTCGACAGCGATGTTGCGGCATTGATGAAAGAGCATCAGCCCTTTGCCCTCGCGCTGGTTGATATTGATAACTTTAAATCCATCAACGATACCTGGGGTCATCTGAGCGGTGACATTGTGCTGCGTAATGTCGCCCGGGAGGGCATCCAGGTCATGCAACCCGAGCATATTTCCGTGTATCGCTATGGCGGTGAGGAGTTTGCCGTTGTCTTCCCGGCAGAACATAGTGAGTCAGCTTTTAGCCTGCTGGAAAAATGGCGTCTTCAGGTGGCAGATCGCACCTGGCGGGAAGAGGGTTTGCGCGTCACCTTTAGCGCCGGCCTGGGAGAGTGGCACTTCGAGCCGCTGGAGCAGTTAGTGGGCAGCGTAGACGCAGCTCTCTACGAAGCCAAACAGCAGGGTAAAAACCGCACTCTTCTCTCTTCCACTCACGCATAACACCGCTTACTCTGTGCCCGCTTTGGCGGGCGCACCGCGTAATCCGTTAAAATTGTAACCGGTTTCAGAAAAAGCAGATTTCTTTGTGATGCCTCACACACAATCGCCTTAAAGCGGTTGTTGAAGCCGCCTGCACGGGATAATTATCAATAAACACATGTACATCGAGGCTGACTATGAAGAACATCGTTTTATGCTGTGCGGCGGGTATGTCTACCAGCATGCTGGTTCAACGTATGAAAGACGCCGCAGATAAAAAAGGCGTTGAAGTAACCATTAAAGCCGTGCCGGTTGCTGAATTTAAAGACAATATTGCCACCGCCGACATCGTATTACTGGGGCCACAGGTTAAATACGAACTGGCAAAACTTCAGGCTCAGGCGGAACCGCTGGGCAAAAAGGTCGCGGTGATCGACATGATGGATTACGGCATGATGAAAGGCGATGCCGTGCTCGAAAAAGCACTCAAACTGTTGGAGTAAAACATGGAAGATTTAGAAACAACCATCATGGAGTTGCTGGTAAACGCCGGGGCGGCGCGCAGTGCGGCGTTGACCGCGCTGCAACTGGCACGTAAAGGTGACTTCGAGGGAGCGGAACAAGCGATGGAAGAGTCGCGTGAATATGTGAAGCACGCGCATACCATTCAGACCCAGCTGATTGGCCTTGATGAAGGCACCGGCAAACTCCCGGTGAATCTGATTACCGTTCATTCGCAGGACCACCTGATGAACGCGATGGTGATTCAGGATCTGGCGGGAGACATGATTGAGCTTTATCGTCGCCTGCCGCTGCTGAACTGAAAAAATAGAGATATAAAAAAACCCGCCGAGGCGGGTTTTTTATTGTCGATTGGCGCTAGCGCTTTTCCGACCTGGGTTTCGTTACCCGGCGATTTTCACCGCTGGGCATCAACGATTAATCGTTGTCAGAGCCGCCCAGACCTGCGTTCAGCAGTTCTGCCAGGCTTGCAGAAGCATCTTCCGCAGTTACCTGAGGTGCAGCTGGCAGTTCGCCCGCAGCACGACGACGCATACGATCCTGGTGGTAAGCATAACCGGTACCAGCCGGGATCAGACGACCCACGATAACGTTCTCTTTCAGACCGCGCAGTTCATCACGTTTACCCGCAACAGCCGCTTCGGTCAGGACACGCGTGGTCTCCTGGAAGGATGCTGCAGAGATGAAGGACTCGGTTGCCAGAGACGCTTTGGTGATACCCAGCAGGTCGCGGGAGTAGAGCGCCGCCACTTTGCCGTTCGCTTCCAGATCGCGGTTTGCAATCTTGACGCGGGAGTATTCCACCTGCTCGCCTTCCAGGAAGTCCGAGCTGCCAGCGCTATCGATGGTTGCTTTACGCAGCATCTGACGAACGATAACTTCGATGTGTTTATCGTTAATCTTAACGCCCTGCAGACGGTAAACGTCCTGTACTTCGTTGGTGATATAACGCGTTACCGCGTGAACACCACGAAGACGCAGAATGTCGTGCGGCGCTTCTGGACCATCGGAAACCACGTCACCACGTTCTACACGTTCGCCTTCGAACACGTTGAGCTGACGCCACTTAGGAATCATCTCTTCGTATGGCTCGCTACCGTCTAACGGAGTGATAACCAGACGACGTTTCCCTTTGGTCTCTTTACCGAAGGAAATGATGCCGCTGATTTCCGCAAGGATAGCTGGCTCTTTCGGACGACGTGCTTCGAACAGGTCAGCAACGCGTGGCAGACCACCGGTGATGTCCTTGGTACCGCCAGATTCCTGTGGAATACGCGCCAGGGTGTCACCACCGCTGATCTGTACGCCATCTTCCAGCTGTACAATCGCTTTACCTGGCAGGAAGTACTGAGCAGGCATATCGGTGCCTGGGATCAGAACGTCGTTACCGTTAGCATCAACGATTTTCAGTGCCGGACGCAGATCTTTACCACCCGCGGTACGTTCTGCAGAATCCAGAACCACCAGAGAGGAGAGACCGGTCAGTTCGTCGGTCTGACGAGTAATCGTCTGGCCATCGATCATATCGGTGAAGCGAATGAAGCCCGCCACTTCGGTGATTACCGGCATGGTGTGCGGATCCCAGTTTGCTACGGTCTCGCCGCCAGCAACCTGTTCGCCATCGCCTTTCGCCATCACAGCACCGTAAGGTACTTTGTAGCTCTCTTTGGTACGACCGAATTCGTCGATCAGCTTCAGCTCGGTGTTACGAGAGGTCACAACCAGCTTGCCAGCGGAGTTAACAACCGACTTGGCGTTAGACAGCTTGATGCTACCCTTGTTTTTCACCTGGATGCTGGATTCAGCAGCCGCACGAGATGCCGCACCACCGATGTGGAACGTACGCATCGTCAGCTGTGTACCCGGCTCACCGATGGACTGTGCCGCGATAACGCCGATTGCTTCACCTTTGTTGATGATGTGGCCACGCGCCAGGTCACGACCATAGCAGTGCGCACATACACCAAAGTCGGTGTCACAGGATACGACGGAACGCACTTTCACGGAGTCGACAGAGTTCTCTTCCAGCAGGTCACACCACTGTTCGTGCAGCAGAGTGTTGCGTGGAACCAGAATGTCTGCGGTACCTGGTTTCAGTACGTCTTCAGCAGTCACACGACCCAGAACGCGATCGCGCAGTGGCTCTTTAACATCACCACCCTCGATAACCGGGGTCATGGTGATACCTTCGAGGGTGCCACAATCGTCTTCAGTCACCACCAGATCCTGCGCAACGTCAACCAGACGACGCGTCAGATAACCGGAGTTTGCTGTTTTCAGTGCGGTATCCGCCAGACCTTTACGCGCACCGTGCGTGGAGATGAAGTACTGGAGTACGTTCAGACCTTCACGGAAGTTCGCGGTGATTGGCGTCTCGATGATGGAACCATCTGGTTTCGCCATCAGACCACGCATACCTGCCAGCTGACGAATCTGTGCTGCGGAACCACGCGCACCGGAGTCGGCCATCATGTAGATGCTGTTGAAGGAAACCTGCTGCTCTTCTTTACCTTCACGGTTAATGACGGTTTCAGTTTGCAGGTTGTCCATCATCGCTTTGGAAACGCGATCGTTCGCCGCAGCCCAAATATCGATAACTTTGTTGTAGCGTTCGCCCGCGGTAACCAGACCAGACTGGAACTGCTCCTGGATTTCGGCCACTTCAGCTTCGGCTTCGCTGATGATCTCGTATTTCTTCTGTGGGATCACCATGTCATCGATACCAACAGATGCACCTGAACGCGCTGCATAAGCAAAGCCGGTGTACATCGTCTGGTCAGCGAAGATAACGGTCGGTTTCAGACCCAAAATGCGGTAACAGGTGTTCAGCATTTTGGAGATCGCTTTCTTGCCCAGCGCCTGGTTGACGATGGAGAAAGGCAGACCTTTCGGCACGATCATCCACAGAATCGCACGACCAACAGTCGTATCGATCAGGCTGGTTTTCGCAACGAATTCGCCGCTTGCATCTTTTTCGTATTCAGTGATACGCACTTTAATGCGCGCATGCAGAGAGGCCAGGCCAGCGCGGTAAATACGCTCAGCTTCTTTAGGGCCAGTCAGCACCATGCCTTCGCCTTTGGCGTTAACACAGTCACGGGTCATGTAGTACAGACCCAGTACAACGTCCTGAGAAGGAACGATGATTGGCTCGCCGTTCGCAGGTGACAGGATGTTGTTGGTAGACATCATCAGCGCACGCGCTTCGAGCTGGGCTTCCAGCGTCAGCGGTACGTGAACAGCCATCTGGTCACCATCGAAGTCGGCGTTATATGCCGCACAAACCAGCGGGTGCAGCTGAATGGCTTTACCTTCGATCAGAACCGGTTCAAACGCCTGGATACCCAAACGGTGCAGAGTTGGTGCACGGTTCAGCAGTACCGGGTGTTCGCGGATAACTTCGTCCAGGATATCCCAAACGACAGCTTCTTCGCGCTCAACCATTTTCTTAGCGGCTTTGATGGTGGTGGCCAGGCCACGCAGTTCCAGCTTGCCGTAGATGAACGGTTTGAACAGTTCCAGTGCCATTTTCTTCGGCAGACCGCACTGATGCAGACGCAGGTATGGACCTACGGTGATTACAGAACGACCGGAGTAGTCAACACGCTTACCGAGCAGGTTCTGACGGAAACGACCCTGTTTACCTTTGATCATATCGGCCAAAGATTTCAGAGGACGTTTGTTAGAACCGGTGATCGCACGACCGCGACGACCGTTATCCAGCAGGGCGTCGACCGCTTCCTGCAGCATACGTTTTTCGTTGCGTACGATAATGTCAGGCGCAGCCAGATCCAACAGTCGTTTCAGACGGTTGTTACGGTTGATCACGCGACGATACAGATCGTTCAGGTCGGAAGTCGCGAAACGACCACCATCCAGCGGAACCAGCGGACGCAGATCTGGCGGCAGAACCGGCAGAACGGTCAGAATCATCCACTCTGGTTTGTTACCAGACTGAACGAACGCTTCCAGCAGCTTGATACGCTTGGTCAGCTTTTTACGCTTGGTTTCGGAGTTGGTTTCGTTCAGCTCTTCACGCAGCTGCTCGCACTCTTGCTCCAGATCCATGCTTTTCAGCAGGGCCTGAATAGCTTCCGCACCCATTTTCGCGTCGAATTCGTCACCGAACTCTTCCAGCGCGTCCAGATACTGTTCTTCGGTCAGAATCTGGTTACGTTCCAGATTCGTCATCCCGCCTTCGATAACAACATAAGATTCGAAGTACAGAACACGTTCGATATCGCGCAGCGGCATATCCAGCAGCAGACCGATACGGGACGGCAGAGATTTCAGGAACCAGATGTGAGCAGTCGGAGACGCAAGCTCGATGTGGCCCATGCGCTCACGGCGCACTTTAGTTTGGGTC
Source organism: Lelliottia sp. 489 (assembly GCF_050435885.1). Taxonomy (NCBI): domain Bacteria; kingdom Pseudomonadati; phylum Pseudomonadota; class Gammaproteobacteria; order Enterobacterales; family Enterobacteriaceae; genus Lelliottia; species Lelliottia sp. 489. The sequence goes on from NZ_JBNDLC010000012.1 coordinate 20,663, forward strand.
ACTTCAACGCCGCACTTCTCACAGATCACACCACGGTGTTTCAGGCGCTTGTACTTACCGCACAGGCACTCGTAATCTTTTACTGGCCCGAAAATACGCGCACAGAAAAGGCCGTCACGCTCAGGTTTGAACGTACGGTAGTTGATGGTTTCCGGCTTCTTAACTTCACCGAAAGACCATGAACGGATCATGTCTGGCGATGCCAGAGCAATTTTGATCGCATCAAACTCTTCGGTTTTAGTTTGCGCTTTCAGAAACTTTAATAAGTCTTTCACGGATTTGCTCCCGTCGGAGTTAGCACAATCTGGTGCCGGGTTATTAATCCGGCACCAGTGACCTGTTTGAGCGAGAGTTACTCGTCTTCCAGCTCGATGTTGATACCCAGGGAACGGATCTCTTTCAACAGTACGTTGAAGGATTCCGGCATGCCCGGTTCCATCTGATGGTTACCGTCGACGATGTTTTTATACATCTTCGTACGGCCGTTCACGTCATCAGACTTAACGGTAAGCATTTCCTGCAGGGTGTATGCCGCGCCATATGCTTCAAGCGCCCACACTTCCATCTCACCGAAGCGCTGACCACCGAACTGTGCCTTACCACCCAGCGGCTGCTGAGTAACCAGGCTGTAAGAACCGGTAGAACGCGCATGCATCTTGTCATCAACCAGGTGGTTCAGTTTCAGCATGTACATGTAGCCAACGGTAACCTGGCGCTCGAATTGCTCACCGGTACGACCGTCGAACAGTGTGATCTGACCGGAAGTCGGCAGGCCACCCAGCTGTAACAGTTCCTTGATTTCAGACTCTTTCGCACCATCGAAGACCGGTGTTGCGATCGGCATGCCTTTTTTCAGGTTCTCAGCCAGACGCAGAACTTCGTCATCGCTGAAGGTGTTCAGGTCAACTTTCTGACGAACATCAGTGCCCAGATCGTACGCACGCTGGATGAATTCGCGCAGTTTCGCGACTTCTTCCTGCTGCTTCAGCATGGCGTTGATTTTCTCGCCGATACCTTTCGCAGCCATACCCAGGTGAGTTTCGAGGATCTGACCAATGTTCATACGAGACGGTACACCCAGTGGGTTCAGCACGATATCTACCGGCGTACCGTTAGCATCGTGAGGCATATCTTCGATCGGGTTGATCTTGGAGATAACACCTTTGTTACCGTGACGACCTGCCATTTTATCACCAGGCTGGATCTGACGTTTAACGGCCAGATAAACCTTAACAATCTTCAGCACGCCTGGTGCCAGATCGTCGCCCTGAGTGATTTTGCGGCGTTTCGCTTCGAGTTTTTTCTCGAACTCGTGTTTCAGTTCGTCGTACTGCTCAGCCAGTTGTTCCAGCTGACTTTGTTTCTCTTCGTCGGCCAGGCCCAGTTCCAGCCAGCGGTCGCGAGGCAGTTTGTCGAGCTTCTCAGCTTCGATGCCACCGGAGACCAGCGCAGCATAGATACGACTAAACAGGCCAGCTTCGAGGATCTGCAGTTCTTCAGACAGGTCTTTTTTCGCCTGCTTCAGCTGCATCTCTTCGATTTCCAGCGCACGTTTGTCTTTTTCTACGCCATCGCGAGTAAAGACCTGAACGTCGATAACCGTACCGGAAACACCGTTTGGTACACGCAGAGAAGAGTCTTTAACGTCAGACGCTTTCTCACCGAAGATTGCACGCAGCAGTTTCTCTTCTGGCGTCAGCTGGGTTTCACCTTTCGGCGTTACCTTACCAACCAGAATGTCGCCGCCGGTCACTTCTGCACCGATGTAAACGATACCGGATTCATCAAGTTTAGAGAGCGCAGCTTCACCCACGTTCGGGATGTCAGCAGTGATCTCTTCTGGCCCCAGCTTGGTGTCACGGGACACACATGCCAGTTCCTGAATGTGAATCGTGGTGAAACGATCTTCCTGGACCACACGCTCGGAAACGAGGATGGAGTCTTCGAAGTTGTAACCGTTCCACGGCATGAACGCTACGCGCATGTTCTGACCGAGCGCCAGTTCACCGAGATCGGTAGACGGACCATCTGCCAGTACGTCGCCGCGCTCAACCGGCTCACCCAGAGACACACACGGCATCTGGTTGATGCAGGTGTTCTGGTTAGAACGGGTGTACTTCGTCAGGTTATAGATATCGATGCCTGCTTCGCCCGGATACATCTCGTCTTCGTTAACTTTGATAACGATACGGGAAGCATCAACGTACTGAACAGTACCGCCACGTTTAGCAACTGCGGTTACACCGGAGTCAACGGCAACAGCACGTTCCATACCGGTACCAACCAGCGGCTTATCAGCGCGCAGAGTCGGAACCGCCTGACGTTGCATGTTTGCACCCATCAATGCACGGTTGGCGTCATCGTGTTCCAGGAATGGAATCAGGGACGCACCAACAGAAACGATCTGCTGCGTGGAAACGTCCATGTAGTCCACCTGATCATTGCTGAACAGGCTAGATTCGCCTTTGCTACGGCAGGTAACGAGATCGTCAACGAAACGACCTTCTTCGTCCAGGTTGGTGTTCGCCTGAGCGATGACGTAGTTACCTTCCTCGATAGCAGACAGGTAATGAATTTCGTCGGTTACAACACCGTCAGTCACTTTACGGTACGGAGTCTCGAGGAAACCGTATTCGTTAGTCTGAGCGTACACGGACAGGGAGTTGATCAGACCGATGTTTGGACCTTCAGGCGTTTCGATTGGACATACGCGACCGTAGTGAGTCGGGTGTACGTCTCGAACTTCAAAGCCTGCACGTTCACGGGTCAGACCGCCTGGGCCGAGTGCAGAGATACGACGTTTGTGCGTAATCTCAGACAGTGGGTTGTTCTGGTCCATGAACTGAGACAGCTGGCTGGAACCAAAGAACTCTTTCACTGCGGCAGAAATTGGCTTGGCGTTGATCATATCCTGAGGCATCAGGGTATCCAGATCGCCCAGAGACAGACGCTCTTTCACCGCACGCTCAACACGTACCAGGCCAACACGGAATTGGTTTTCCGCCATTTCGCCTACGGAACGGATACGACGGTTGCCGAGGTGGTCGATATCATCCACTTCGCCTTTGCCGTTACGGATATCAATGAGCTTTTTCATCACTTCGATGATGTCTTCTTTGCTCAGGATACCGGAACCTTCGATCGCGTCACGCAGCAGAGAACGGTTGAACTTCATACGACCAACCGCGGACAGATCGTAGCGGTCTTCGGAGAAGAACAGGTTCTCAAACAGGCTTTCAGCCGCTTCACGCGTTGGTGGCTCACCAGGGCGCATCATGCGGTAGATTTCTACCAGCGCGCTCAGACGATCGTTAGTTGGGTCGACGCGTACAGTCTCAGAGATGTACGGACCGTGATCCAGATCGTTGGTGAACAGCGTTTCGATACGTTTGTGACCAGACTGGCTCAGCTTAGCCAACAGATCCAGGCTCAGCTCCATGTTAGCCGGGCAGATCAGTTCGCCAGTTGAAGCATCAACGTAATCTTTTGCTGCCACTTTGCCCGCGATGTATTCAACCGGAACTTCGATGTGTTTGATTTCATCTTTTTCCAGCTGGCGGATATGGCGCGCAGTGATACGGCGACCTTTTTCCACGTACACTTTGCCGTCGGATTCGATGTCGAACGACGCGGTTTCGCCACGCAGACGTTCCGGCAGCAGCTCCATTTGCAGCTTGTTGTCGCGGATCTCAAAGATCACTTTCTCGAAGAACAGGTCAAGGATCTGCTCAGTGGTATAGCTCAACGCACGCAGAATGATGGTCGCTGGCAGTTTACGACGACGGTCGATACGGACAAACAGGTTGTCTTTCGGATCGAACTCGAAGTCCAGCCATGAACCACGGTAAGGAATGATGCGCGCGTTATACAGTACTTTACCGGAAGAGTGTGTTTTACCTTTATCGCTGTCGAAGAAGACACCCGGGCTACGATGCAGCTGGGAAACGATAACACGCTCTGTGCCGTTGATGACAAAAGTACCGTTGTCCGTCATGAGTGGAATTTCACCCATGTAGACTTCTTGTTCTTTAATGTCTTTAACGGTGCCTTCTGGCGCTTCGCGCTCATAGACAACCAGACGCAGTTTGACGCGCAGCGGTGCGGAATAGGTCACACCACGGATCTGACATTCCTGAACGTCAAATACCGGTTCGCCAAGGCGGTAGCTGACGTATTGCAGCTCAGAATTACCGCTATAGCTTTTGATTGGGAATACGGAACGGAAGGCTGCTTCCAGACCATACTGCCCTTCAGGATCTTGCTCGATAAACTTCTGGAACGAGTCAAGCTGGATAGAAAGGAGATAAGGTATATCCAGAACTTGTGGACGTTTACCAAAATCCTTACGAATACGTTTTTTCTCGGTATAGGAGTAAACCATTAGGGTTCCTCAGCTCGCTGACAAGTCGACCCATCTGTCCGACGAAGGGACAGTTTGTGCAACACCGTTTTGTTGATCGGAAAATTGAATACTTTCCGCAATACCTGTTGCTATCACGCTTAAACCATTTCGTTGCGATTTACACAGAGCGAGCACCCTGTCGCAGTATATTAAGGCGTCGATAGAAACAAGCATTGTCAGGACAACCAGCAGTCAAACAGTGTGAAATGCTACTGGCGCCTTACAGCGCAAAAAGGCTGGTGACTAAAAAGTCACCAGCCATCAGCCTAATTTCTCAGGCTGCAACCGGAAGGGTTGGCTTATTTAACTTCAACTTCAGCGCCAGCTTCTTCCAGAGATTTTTTCAGTGCTTCTGCGTCATCTTTGCTCACGCCTTCTTTCAGAGCGGCTGGAGCAGATTCTACCAGGTCTTTAGCTTCTTTCAGACCCAGGCCAGTTGCGCTACGTACTGCTTTGATTACAGCAACTTTGTTAGCGCCAGCAGCTTTCAGAATTACGTCGAATTCAGTTTTTTCTTCAGCAGCTTCAGCCGGGCCAGCAGCTACAGCTACAGCAGCAGCAGCGGAAACACCGAATTTTTCTTCCATTGCAGAAATCAGTTCTACAACGTCCATTACGGACATAGCTGCAACTGCTTCAATGATTTGATCTTTAGTGATAGACATTTAAATTGTTCCTGAAAATCAGAATAAGTTTATACGTAAGCGAATGCTTGATAAAGAAAACGGCTATTAAGCAGCTTCTTTTGCATCGCGAACAGCAGCCAGAGTGCGAACCAGTTTGCCAGCCGAAGCTTCTTTCATGGTTGCCATCAGGCGTGCAATTGCTTCTTCGTAGGTCGGCAGGGTTGCCAGGCGATCGATTTGCGATGCCGGGATCAACTCACCTTCAAAGGCTGCGGCTTTGACCTCAAATTTTGCATTCGCTTTCGCGAAATCTTTGAACAGACGAGCAGCTGCGCCCGGGTGTTCCATAGAATATGCAATCAGGGTCGGACCAACGAACGCGTCTTTCAGGCACTCAAACTGAGTACCTTCAACAACACGGCGCAGCAGGGTGTTACGAACAACACGCATGTATACGCCGGCTTCGCGACCTGCTTTACGCAGTTCAGTCATTTTGTCTACAGTTACGCCGCGGGAATCCGCAACTACTGCAGACAGCGCGCCTTTGGCTACTTCGCTGACTTCAGCAACAATCGCTTGTTTGTCTTGAAGATTTAAAGCCATTAGCTTTGCTCCTGGATGTTTGCCGGAACTCATGTTCCGGAACTCACTTCACTCTTCCCAACGGAAAGAGCGTCTTAATACGGTGAGCAGAAACAAGCCAGAGTATCAGAAATAATCTTAGCGTTCTGTCACCGTCTACGCAGGGCATTAAGCCTCTTTCGAGACACCTGCGGTCTTCGACGGAGGCCTGGATTAGGCCAGGCTCCAACGAACAAATCTTTTTACCTGCTAACTTTCGTTAGCAAACGTGGGGGTAAGATTGTAGACAAATCCACCGCCCACGTAAAGGTATTAGTTTGCAGCAGCGCTCAGGCCAGCCTGGTCAACTGCAACACCTGCACCCATAGTGGTGGAGATGCTAATTTTCTTGATGTACACGCCTTTCGCCTGAGTTGGTTTTGCTTTTTTCAGCGCAACCAGCAGAGATTCCAGGTTTTCTTTCAATTTGTCAGCGTCGAAGTCCACTTTACCGATGGTAGTGTGGATGATGCCGTTTTTGTCGTTACGATAACGAACCTGACCCGCTTTAGCGTTCTTAACCGCTTCAGCAACGTTAGGAGTTACAGTACCAACTTTAGGGTTTGGCATCAGGCCGCGTGGACCCAGAACCTGGCCCAGCTGGCCAACAACGCGCATTGCATCCGGGGAAGCAATAACAACGTCAAAGTTCATTTCGCCTTTTTTGATCTGATCAGCCAGATCTTCCATACCTACCAGTTCAGCGCCAGCAGCTTTAGCAGCTTCAGCGTTTGCACCCTGAGCAAATACAGCTACGCGTACGGAACGGCCAGTACCGTGTGGCAGTACAGTTGCGCCACGAACGTTCTGATCAGATTTACGAGCGTCGATACCGAGGTTTACAGCAACGTCAACGCTTTCAACGAACTTAGCGGTAGCCAGTTCTTTCAGCAGAGCGATAGCTTCGGTGATGTCGTATTGTTTGGTCGCATCAACTTTGTCACGGATCACGGACATGCGCTTGGTCAGTTTAGCCATTTCTTAGTCCTCCACTACCAGGCCCATGGAACGTGCAGTACCTTCAATGGAGCGAGTCATCGCTTCAATGTCGGAACCAGTCATGTCGGCAGCTTTGGTCTGCGCGATTTCCTGCAGCTGAGCGCGGGAAATTTTACCAACTTTATCTTTGTTCGGCTTACCGGAACCAGACTTGATACCAGCCGCTTTTTTCAGCAGTACTGCTGCCGGCGGGGTCTTGGTAACGAAAGTGAAAGAACGGTCAGCGTATACGGTGATAACAACCGGAATTGGCAAACCTTTTTCAAGGGATTCAGTTTTTGCGTTGAACGCTTTACAGAATTCCATGATGTTAACACCCTGCTGGCCCAGAGCTGGACCAACTGGTGGACTTGGGTTAGCCATACCAGCTGCAACCTGCAGCTTGACATAGGCTTGTACTTTCTTAGCCATTCTAAAATCCTCTAAATGGGTTATAGCGCCTCAAGGAGGCTCCCCGTGATAAATATCGTTTTACGGGTCGGAACCCATAAAAACAAAAGGCGCGAAATTGTATTCCAATCTCGCGCCCTGTGCAACGATTAAATCGCCGCTTTTTTGATCGGCTGCTTAAGCTTTTTCTACCTGGGCAAAGTCCAGTTCTACCGGGGTCGCACGACCGAAGATAGAAACAGAAACTTTCAGGCGGGACTTCTCGTAGTCCACTTCTTCAACCACGCCGTTAAAGTCAGCAAACGGACCGTCGCTAACACGAACCATTTCACCCGGTTCAAACAGCGTTTTCGGACGCGGCTTATCACCAACCTGCTGCAGGCGGTTCATAATCGCATCAACTTCTTTGTCGCTGATTGGCGCCGGACGATCGGACGTGCCGCCGATAAAGCCCATTACGCGCGGGACGCTGCGCACCAGGTGCCAGCTTGCATCGTTCATCACCATCTGAACCAGCACGTAACCCGGGAAGAATTTGCGCTCACTTTTGCGGCGCTGGCCACCACGGATCTCGACCACTTCTTCGGTCGGAACCATGACTTCACCAAACAACTCTTCCATATTGTGTAATTTGATATGCTCACGCAGCGAAGTGGCTACGCGGCCTTCAAAACCGGAGAACGCCTGAACGACGTACCAGCGCTTTTTAGGGGCTTCAGACATCTTAGAACCTCAGGCCAGTGATAAAGGAAACCAGGCGAACCAGAATACCATCCAGTCCCCACAGAATCAGTGACATAACTGCTGTCACTGCTGCCACAATCAGCGTGGTGTGCAATGTTTCCTGGCGAGTCGGCCAAATGACCTTGCGAACTTCGGTTCGCGCTTCGCGGGCAAAAGCAACGGTCGCTTTACCTTTTGTCGTCAACAGCGCGACACCACCCGCTGCAGCAATAAGAATTACTACGGCCAGCGCACGCAACGGCAGCATCATGTCACGATAGAGGTAGTTGCCAACAATAGCCACAATCAGCAGCACGGCCACAACTACCCACTTCATCGCTTCCAGGCCGCGACCGCTCCCTTGAGCTTCGGTATTCGCACTCATAAACCAACCTGTCAGAAGTATTCTACAAACAATTTCACCCCGCGAGAGCGAGGCGATCCAACCCGAAAAAACCAATCGCTTTTCGGACTAAACGCCCTCTACAGAGCCTGTCTCAGCAATGATTATGACAAAAAAAATCACTGATGAGCCAGGTTCTGGTTCGAAAGCGTGCAAAAAGGGCATCAAATGATGCCCTTTTATTGCGCATTGCGTCAAATGTTATCAGCGATTAGCCGAGAACTTTAGCAACAACGCCTGCACCAACAGTACGGCCGCCTTCACGGATTGCGAAACGCAGACCGTCATCCATCGCGATTGGGTGGATCAGGGTAACAACCATTTTGATGTTGTC
>NZ_JBNDLC010000013.1:0-26307 GCF_050435885.1 Lelliottia sp. 489
TCTGATAAATTGTTAAAGAGCAGTGCAACGCGGCTTTCGCTCACCGTTGCGAGGTGGCGTATATTACGCTTTCCTCTTTCAGAGTCAACCCTGAATCTCAGGATTTTTTCTCTTCAACCGAACCGGCTGTTTGTGTGAAGTGATTCACATCTGCCGTGTCGATGGAGGCGCATTATAGGGATCCCAGTTTTTAGCACAAGCGTTTTTTAGATCTTTTTTCATGACTGCTGCTTTTCCACGCTTTTCGATGAGATCCTGCCCGATCTGCTTAAAAATTGACGCATTTAACACCCCTCCATGCTGCATAATATGATCAAAATCTTCTGTATAAGCTCATCAGTCGAGGTTGATATGTCTGCAGTACTCCGTCCCTATAAAGATCTGTTCCCGAAAATGGGGGAACGCGTGATGATCGATCCCAGTAGCGTACTCATCGGCGATGTCAGAATGGATGATGATGTCAGCATCTGGCCGCTCGTCGCGATCAGGGGTGATGTGAATTACGTGATGATCGGCGCGCGCACCAATATTCAGGACGGTAGCGTTTTACACGTTACCCATAAGTCGTCCTATAACCCAGAAGGCAACCCCCTCATTATTGGAGAAGAGGTCACTGTCGGTCATAAAGTGATGTTACACGGCTGCACTATTGGCAACCGGGTACTGGTGGGGATGGGATCTATTCTGCTGGATGGGGTAGTCGTAGAAGACGATGTGATGATAGGCGCCGGGAGTCTGGTCCCGCAAAACAAACGCCTGGAAAGCGGCTATCTCTATTTAGGCAGCCCGGTAAAACAGGTCCGTCGGTTAAAAGAGACGGAAATCGAAGGGCTGAAATATTCGGCGAATAACTACGTCAAATGGAAAGACGACTACCTGGTTCAGGAAAACCACACCCACCCTTGATCGTCTTCCTGCTCGTTACGGATCATATCGCTGGCTTCTTCTTCAAGATCCCAGCGATAATCCCTGAAGACCTCCAGCGGTATCGTCCCGCCAAAACGCCTTAGCAATAACTCGCCCGTAATAGCGCAGGTCATCTGCATACCGTTAACCAATACCGGAAAACAGACTGCCTGTTTGCTCTCGTCCCAGACTTCCCTGTCTGGAAAATGAATCGCCTGGTTCATGCCAGCAATTCCTGTTTCAGTTTTTCAATAACGGGCTCTACTGCGGGTAATACGCCATGCCAGAGCAGAACAGCATGTGCCGCTTGCCCCACCAGCATGCCCAGGCCGTCGGCAAGATGCTTCGCGCCGCGTTCTTCACACCAGCTCAGGAAAGGCGTTTTGCCCTTTTGATAGAACATGTCATAGACGTAAATATGAGGAGTGACTAATGAAGAAGGGAGCGCTGGTACATCGCCACCGATCCCGCTGGATGTCGCATTAATGATGAGATCAAACTCATGCTCACCCAGATCTTCCATTGCCACCACGTTCACGCTGCCCGTATGAGCAAAGAGCGTAGCCAGCTCTTTTGCCCGGGAGAACGTGCGGTTAGTGATCGTGACAGCACAATCCATAGAAAGAAGTGGCAACAATACGCCGCGAGAGGCACCGCCCGCGCCAATCAACAGAATACGAAAACCCTTCTTAATAAAAGAGAGTCTTTCGAGATCGCTTAATAAGCCAATACCATCGGTGTTATCACCCAGCAGGCGTCCGTCCTCCAGTCGCTTGAGGGTATTCACCGCCCCGGCAAGGGAAGCGCGCTCGGTTAACTCATCCGCTCGGGCGTATGCCTCTTCTTTAAAGGGCACGGTGATGTTGACCCCTTTGCCGCCCGCGTCAAAAAAAGCATTCAGCGTCAGTACAAACTCATCGACGGGCGCCAGAACGCGGCCATAGGGATGATCGATTTGGAGCTGTTCAGCAAATTGCTGATGAATGAACGGCGACTTGCTGTGAGCTATTGGATTACCAAAAACCGCGTACTTATCCATCCTATTACCCCTGGCGAAAGCGCTCGCCGGTTAACGCATCGCGAATTTCCGATGGATTCAGACGACCACCCGTTTCACCGATAACCACCGGGAAATCATCACCAAATTGGGCAAGCACTTCTTGCGATGTGCGGCAAGGTGGCAGCCCTGTCAGATTGGCACTGGTAGAAACCAGCGGCTTACCAAAAGTCTGACACAGCTCAACCACCAGCGGATGATCGGTAACACGCACAGCAAGAGAATCAAAGCGCCCCGTCAGCCAACGCGGCGTGGTCGGCAGCGCCGGGAAAACAAAGGTGACTGGACCAGGCCATGCCGCAGAAATAGTCTCTCGCTGCGCCTCGTTCAACATCGAATCATCAATGTAAGGCTTGAGTTGCTCAAAGTTTGCGGCAATCAGGATCAGTCCTTTTTCGACCGGTCTTTGCTTCAGTTCTAATAGACGCGTAACGGCCAATTCGCTGTCAGGATCGCATCCGACCCCAAATACAGCTTCCGTTGGATAGGCGATGACTTCTTCTTTTCTCAAGACTTCCAGCGCACGGGCAATGGAGTCCGATGTTAATTTATTCTTCACAGGTTTAATCCGCCGAAACCGGCTTTCCACATTGTTTACTGGCACAGAACAGTTTAATGCCCTGCGCCGTTTTCTTCTCGATGAGCAGCGGATAATCGCAGTGAGGGCAAATCCCCGCTACTGGTTTGAAATTGATAACGAACTGGCATTCAGGATAGCGATCGCAGGAGTGGAACGTTTTACCGAAACGGGAACGACGCTGAACCAGCTGTCCCTGTTGGCACTGGGGACAGGCAATCGCGGTCTCATCTGGTTTATCAATCTGCTCGGTATGGCTACATTCAGGGTAGTGGCTACAGCCGATAAACATACCAAAGCGTCCCTGACGCAATGCCAGAGCAGCACCACAGACCGGGCATAGCTGCCCCTCCAGAATTTTGACGATATGCCCGTCCGCCTGACTCTTCAGGGGACGGACATAATCACATTCTGGATAGTGTGAACAACCGAGAAACGGACCGTGTTTCCCGGACCGGATGACAAGATTAGCCCCACACTGTGGGCAGGGCTCGTTATTAGACACCGTAAACAGTGCTGATTTGGCCATAACAACTCTTGGAGCTACATAGATGAATTAATGCAGCATACCTTCATTCACTTCAAAGAGTAATTCTTCCATTTGCTGATAGGCATTTTCACAGCCCGGAATATTAAACAGAACCATCAGAATCACCCATTTGAGATCTTCCAGTTCAAATTCTGCCGTATCCAGCGCCATGACGCGCTCTATCACCATCTCTCGGGTTTCGAGGTTTAGCACCTGAATCTGTTCCAGGAATAAGATAAATCCCCGGCAACTGGCATCCAGCCTTTCACACTCTTCAGCCGTAAAAATACGAACAGACAGGGGATCAGAAGCGAGCTGCATGGGTTCGACAAGGCCTTCCTGATAATCAGCCAGCTTTTCTAACCACATTAAGGCGTTATAGATATCTTCCCGTTCAAATCCTGCATCGGTAAGATCCCGCGTCAGCCGATCCTGATCCACGCGCATTTCAGCTTCGTTATGGATGTAAGTCTCAAACAAATACATCAGTACGTCGAACATGGCTTGCCCTCCTCAATCGGACATAGCCGCCGGGTACAGCTGCGATCCATCCTGCTAACTCCAGTTCGAGTAGCTGTGCTACCGTCACAGGCACAGATTGGCCGGCACGTTCAGCGACAACGTCAACAGGTGTTACCTCATCTCCTACGTTAGCCAGGAGCTCAGGAAATGGCAATGCCACCTCCTCCTGATCTGATGAATAAAGTGATTTTTCAGGCTCATCTGGGATCCAGGTTAGCCCATATTGCAAATTTTCCAGGATTTCCTCTGGGCTGGTCACAGGCGTCGCACCTTGCTTGATGAGCCAGTGCGGCCCCTCGCAACCGGGGTTGCCAATGGGGCCGGGCAACGCAAAGACTTCTCGCCCCTGCTCCATGGCACATCGAGCGGTGACCAGCGACCCACTCCGTTGCGCCGCCTCAACAACCAGGACGCCCTGACTCAAGCCGCTAATAATACGATTACGCCGGGGGAAATTAGCAGGCCACGGCGAAGTGGCGAGTGAAAACTCAGATATCACCGCGCCCTCAGCGTCAATAATGCTCTGTGTAAGAGAGACATGACGAGGGGGATAAACACTGAACAGGCCATTGCCAAGAACGGCAATACTTTTCCCCTGAACCGAGAGCGCTGCCCGATGAGCAACACCATCAATTCCGCGCGCCAGTCCGCTGGTGATAGTGAATCCACATCTTGCCAGATGCTCACAGAAAATCTTGCCCCATCTCTCACCATACCAGGAAGGTGAACGGCTACCGACCACCGCCAGTTGAACGCTTTTCAGCGCATCAACGTTGCCTTTAACGAATAAAGCGCCTGGGTAATCTGACAGGGTTCGTAACCGCTGAGGATAGAGTGGGCTATCTGCGCAAATGAGATAATGCCCCGGAATTTCGAGCCATTTAAGTGAGCGTTCAAGGTCAGCTTCTTTCATGCTCATAAATTTACTGGCCTGCTTCTTCGTCAGGCCCGCCTCTGTCAATACTGCTTCATCAATATTCTCTCGTCGCGTCAAACGTTGCGCAGCCATCAACATCGTATCGCCACACAAATCCCCAATGTTGATTAGACGTAACCATATCTCAGTGGAAGTCATCCTATTCCCTGCCATAAGCGGCTCCAGCAATCCTTGCGATTGGTCACCGATGCTGTCAATCAGAGGGGGATTTGTCTAGAATAGAGGTAATAATCTTTTCAACTCCTGAACAACGGCTCTGGAAATTTATGGCAGTTTTGCAAGTGTTACATATCCCGGACAAGCGCCTTCGCATTGTTGCTGAACCGGTAAAAGAAGTGAATGCAGAAATTCAACGTATCGTCGATGATATGTTCGATACGATGTACGCTGAAGAAGGCATCGGTCTCGCGGCGACCCAGGTGAATATCCACAAACGTATTATCGTGATTGATGTTTCAGAGAATCGCGAAGATCGTCTGGTGTTGATCAACCCGGAACTGCTCGAGAAGAGCGGCGAAACAGGAATCGAAGAAGGCTGTTTGTCCATTCCTGAACAGCGTGCGCTGGTGCCTCGCGCCGAGAAAGTGAAAATCCGCGCGCTTGATCGTGACGGCAACCCATTTGAACTGGAAGCAGACGATCTTCTGGCAATCTGTATTCAGCACGAGATGGATCATCTGGTCGGTAAACTGTTTATCGATTACCTCTCTCCACTGAAGCAGCAGCGTATTCGTCAGAAAGTCGAGAAACTGGATCGTATGCGCACTCGCGCATAACGTGCCCCCCGGATACAAGGAATAACGTGTCTAAAAAGTTACGCATTATCTTCGCGGGAACCCCGGACTTTGCAGCGCGTCACCTGGACGCGCTGTTATCATCGGGTCACCAGGTTGTCGGTGTGTTCACTCAACCGGATCGTCCTGCAGGCCGTGGTAAGAAACTGATGCCAAGCCCGGTTAAAGTACTGGCCGAAGAGCATGGCTTGCCCGTTTTCCAGCCCGTATCTTTACGCCCCCAGGAAAATCAGCAGCTTGTATCAGAACTAAATGCCGATGTCATGGTTGTCGTGGCCTACGGATTAATTCTGCCAAAAGCGGTTCTGGATATGCCGCGTCTGGGCTGCATCAATGTGCATGGTTCTCTTCTCCCACGCTGGCGCGGGGCCGCACCTATTCAGCGTTCTCTCTGGGCGGGAGATAGCAAAACCGGCGTCACCATCATGCAGATGGACGTAGGGTTGGATACGGGAGATATGCTTTACAAACTGGCCTGCCCTATCACTTCAGAAGATACCAGTGCAACGCTTTACGACAAGCTGGCTGATCTCGGTCCACAGGGACTTATTGAGACGTTGCAGCAACTGGCCGATGGCAAAACCCAGCCTGAAGTTCAGGATGAATCACTCGTTACCTATGCTGAAAAGCTCAGTAAAGAAGAGGCGCAGCTCGACTGGTCACTTTCTGCTGCCCAACTTGAACGTTGCATCCGCGCATTTAACCCGTGGCCGATGAGCTGGCTGACCATCGACGAGCAGCCAGTGAAAATCTGGAAAGCATCGGTCATTGATGGCGACTCCCGCGCGGAACCTGGCACAATCATTGATGCAAATAAACAGGGTATTCAGGTTGCAACGGCCGAAGGGATACTGAATCTGGAGTCGCTCCAGCCCGCCGGTAAAAAGGCAATGAGCGCACAGGACCTGCTGAATTCCCGTCGCGAGTGGTTTACGCCGGGTAAACATCTCGGCTAAATACATTTAATCCAAAAGCCCGGAGTTTCCGGGCATTTTTATTTTTGCGGTTATGAAAAAACTAAATCTTCGCAGCATGGCTGCACAGGCCATTGAGAAAGTGGTCGAACAAGGTCAATCGCTGAGCAATATCTTGCCGCCGCTTCAGCAGAAAGTGTCTGATAAAGACAAAGCTCTTCTCCAGGAACTGTGCTTTGGCGTACTGCGTACGCTCTCGCAGCAGGAGTGGCTAATTAACAAGCTGATGTCCCGACCAATGACGGGTAAACAGCGCACTATCCACTATTTGATTATGGTCGGATTCTACCAGCTGCTCCATACGCGCATTCCCCCTCATGCCGCCCTGGCAGAAACCGTTGAAGGCGCCGTGGCGATTAAGCGTCCGCAGTTGAAAGGGCTGATCAACGGCGTATTGCGCCAGTTCCAGCGTCAGCAGGAAGAACTGGTGGCAGAGTTCAACCAGTCCGAACAGCGTTTTCTGCATCCGGAATGGCTGCTTAAGCGCCTGAAAAAAGCCTATCCGCAGCAATGGGAATCCATTGTTGACGCCAACAATCAACGCCCGCCAATGTGGCTACGAGTGAACCGCATCCACCATACTCGCGATGAATGGTTGGCTCTGCTTGAACACGCTGAAATGAGCGGTTTTACGCATGACGCCTACCCCGATGCAGTGCGTCTGGCATCCCCTGCCCCTGTGCAGGCATTGCCTGGTTTTGACCAGGGTTGGGTTACCGTTCAAGACGCCTCCGCCCAAGGGTGTATCACCTGGCTTGCGCCACAAAACGGCGAACGTATTCTCGATCTGTGCGCCGCTCCAGGTGGTAAAACGACGCATATTCTTGAAGCTGCGCCACAGGCTAAAGTATTGGCTGTCGACGTGGACGAGCAGCGACTGTCCCGTGTATATGACAACCTGAAACGCCTGGGTCTGAAAGCGGAAGTCAAGCAAGGTGACGGACGTACCCCTTCCCAATGGTGCGGCGATGAACAGTTTGATCGTATCCTGCTGGACGCCCCTTGCTCGGCAACCGGTGTGATTCGCCGTCATCCGGATATCAAATGGCTGCGCCGGGACCGCGATATCAATGAGCTGGCTCAGCTGCAAAGCGAAATCCTTGATGCAGTCTGGCCGCATCTGAAGTCTGGCGGAACGTTGGTTTATGCAACATGCTCCGTTCTTCCGGAAGAAAACGCCCAGCAGATTGCCGCATTCCTGAAACGTACTCCTGATGCTGCGTTACACATGACGGGCACAGCCGATGTTCCGGGAATCCAAAACCTACCGGGAGCGGAAGAAGGTGATGGCTTCTTTTACGCTAAGCTAATCAAAGCGTGATGTTGAAAACGGGTCGCAAGCTATGAAGATAATCATTCTGGGCGCAGGACAGGTCGGTGGCACGCTGGCTGAAAACCTGGTGGGCGAAAATAACGACATCACGATCGTCGACACCAATGGCGATCGGCTGCGGGGATTGCAGGATAAATTCGATCTACGCGTAGTGCAGGGGCACGGTTCGCATCCGCGCGTACTTCGCGAAGCGGGCGCTGACGATGCGGACATGTTGGTCGCGGTGACCAGTTCGGATGAAACAAATATGGTCGCCTGCCAGGTCGCCTATTCGTTATTCAACACCCCGAACCGAATTGCACGTATTCGCTCACCGGATTACGTCCGTGATGCAGAAAAGCTCTTCAATTCTGAAGCGGTACCAATTGATCATCTTATCGCCCCAGAACAACTGGTTATCGACAGTATTTACCGTTTGATTGAATATCCTGGCGCCCTGCAA
Organism: Lelliottia sp. 489; assembly: GCF_050435885.1. Classification (NCBI taxonomy): domain Bacteria; kingdom Pseudomonadati; phylum Pseudomonadota; class Gammaproteobacteria; order Enterobacterales; family Enterobacteriaceae; genus Lelliottia; species Lelliottia sp. 489. The sequence goes on from NZ_JBNDLC010000013.1 coordinate 8,072, forward strand.
GTTGTGAACTTTGCCGAGGGGAAAGTCAGCCTGGCGGTTGTGAAGGCTTACTACGGCGGCCCGCTGATTGGTAATGCACTCTCCACCATGCGCGAGCATATGCCCCATATTGATACGCGTGTGGCGGCAATATTCCGTCATGATCGTCCCATTCGCCCGCAAGGCTCCACCATTGTCGAAGCCGGAGATGAAGTGTTCTTCATTGCTGCCTCGCAGCATATCCGCGCCGTAATGAGCGAACTCCAGCGTCTGGAAAAACCTTATAAGCGCATCATGTTGGTAGGCGGCGGGAATATTGGTGCTGGTCTGGCGCACCGGCTTGAAAAAGATTACAGCGTGAAGTTGATCGAACGCGATCAACAGCGCGCTGCAGAGCTGGCAGAAAAACTTCAGAATACGATCGTGTTCTATGGCGACGCATCGGATCAGGAATTGCTGGCGGAAGAACATATTGATCAAGTGGATCTGTTCATTGCCGTTACCAATGACGATGAAGCCAATATCATGTCGGCCATGCTGGCAAAACGTATGGGTGCCAAAAAAGTCATGGTGCTCATTCAGCGCCGGGCCTATGTCGATTTGGTACAAGGCAGCGTCATTGATATTGCCATCTCGCCACAGCAGGCAACCATTTCAGCACTGTTAAGCCATGTCCGTAAGGCGGATATTGTCGGCGTTTCCTCCCTCCGTCGTGGCGTTGCCGAAGCAATTGAAGCCGTCGCTCACGGTGATGAAACCACTTCCCGCGTTGTTGGCCGAGCCATTGACGAAATTAAGCTACCGCCAGGCACAATAATCGGTGCCGTGGTGCGCGGGAATGATGTCATGATCGCTAATGATAATTTGCGCATCGAACAGGGCGATCACGTCATTATGTTCCTGACAGATAAAAAGTTTATTACCGACGTCGAACGCCTGTTCCAGCCAAGTCCATTCTTCCTGTAATGGTGAAAGGCGCTCATTTGGGCGCCTTTTTTTATTAACCCTCTATTTTATAATGGTTAATTTTTCATAACGAATATTTATCCTCAATGGAAATTGGCTAATGATTTGTTAAACTTAGGATCGTCAGCTGGCTCAAGGAGAATAAAATGAGTGTTATTAAAGAATTTCGCGAATTTGCGATGCGCGGGAATGTAGTAGATTTGGCAGTGGGTGTGATTATTGGTGCAGCATTCGGCAAGATTGTTTCATCTCTGGTTGCCGATATGATTATGCCACCGTTAGGGCTTTTAATTGGTGGTGTCGATTTCAAACAATTTGCCTTCACTCTCAGAGATGCACAAGGCGATATCCCTGCAGTTGTGATGCACTATGGCGTATTTATTCAGAATATTTTCGACTTTTTGATTGTTGCCTTCGCAATCTTTATGGCGATTAAGCTGATTAATAAATTGAACCGTAAAAAAGAAGAACCGGCAGCTGCACCACCGGCACCGACAAAAGAAGAAGTTTTACTGACTGAAATTCGCGATCTATTGAAAGAGCAGAACAGTCGCCCGTAATCAGGCGCATAAAGCCAGAAGGCCAGTGGTAAAAAAGTGAATCACTTTCTTGCCACTGGCCTCCCAGTTACCCCGTTTGCCATGTTTTCCTTTACGCAGATAACTTCCTTTCCCTTTTTTATTCTTTTCGACCCGCTGGCGAAACAGTGGATCATGTAACAACGCCTCAATGGCATTATCCTGAATTTGCCCCTTCGTATGCTGATAGCGGCTCATAATATCTCCAGATTGTAAGTAAAATCGGCGCGAGTGTAGATCCACTCATTTTAAAAATCAACAGCCACGCGGTATACCACTGGCACCTTGTTCGAGTGTTTCGAGTATTGAACAGTAGAGGCTGCTGTGTGCCGTGCCGCAACATGCATCATTAAGACGCTGCAGTGAACGTTGCATGGTCTGTAGCTCTTCAATTCTCGCTTCCACCTCCGTTAACCTGGCCTGAACGATGCTTTTCGATTCCTGGCAGGTGTGGTGTTCAGGATCGATGCGGATCGAAAGCAGTTCTCTGATCGATTCCAGCGTAAAACCGAGCTGTCGCGCATAGCGGATGAACTTGAGTCGCTGAAGATCCTTTTCAGTGTAAAGCCGAAAACCACCTTCAGTGCGAACCTCATGTTCCATCATCTGCTGCTTTTCATAGTAGCGGATAGTGTCTGGCGTAACGTCTGCGAGCTTCGCAAGTTCCCCAATGCGATACATTAGCAATCTCCTTTGATTGTTTTAAACAAACGATCCGAATATTGACCATGCAGGAAATCGGTATTCACTCCGGCTTGCTGCAATTTAAGCTCAACAAGCGCCAACCGTCGACGGATTTCCTGCGCTTCAGGATCGCCAGGTTCAATGCCTTTAAGCAAATCAGCCAGAGCCAACGCATCCTTACGATTTTCGAGCTCTGGAGGAAGGCAACCAGCATTTTTTAACAATCGATAGCCCGACCGTAATTCAGCGGGAACTAGGGTATCATCATCAAGTGTAAGCGGTTGGCCAGCGCCTGGAAGATCGCGAAACTCGCCTTTACGTTGGGCATCCAGGATATGACGTTCTGCCCATTGATCAAGCAGCCACATCGTAAAACTCCGAAGTATAAGAGTGGATTCAGACAGTGTAGAGAAAGGATGATTCAGGGGATATAAAAAAACCCGCCGAAGCGGGTTCTTTTACGTTACTACAGATTACTCTGCAGCAGCTTCTGCTTTCGATTCAGAACGATCAACCAGCTCGATGTATGCCATCGGAGCGTTGTCGCCTGCACGGAAGCCACACTTCAGAATACGAGTGTAACCACCTGCACGGCTCGCGAAACGCGGGCCCAGTTCGTTAAACAGTTTTGCCACGATCTCGTTATCACGAGTACGGGCGAATGCCAGACGACGATTAGCAACGCTGTCAGTCTTGGCAAGAGTAATCAGCGGCTCAACTACGCGACGCAGCTCTTTCGCTTTAGGCAGGGTCGTCTTGATGATCTCATGACGAACCAGTGAACCTGCCATGTTGCGGAACATAGCCTGGCGATGGCTGCTGTTACGGTTCAGTTGACGACCACTCTTACGATGGCGCATGACCTTATCCTTCTCAGTAAAACCTTAACCTGTGATCCGGTTACTCGTCAGCAATGCTTGCTGGTGGCCAGTTTTCCAGGCGCATACCCAGAGACAGACCACGTGAAGCCAGCACGTCTTTAATCTCAGTAAGAGATTTTTTACCCAGGTTAGGCGTTTTCAGCAACTCAACCTCGGTACGCTGTACCAGATCACCGATATAGTGGATAGCTTCTGCCTTGAGGCAGTTAGCAGAGCGGACAGTCAATTCCAGATCGTCAACAGGGCGCAGCAGGATCGGATCGAACTCTGGTTTCTCTTCTTTAACTTCCGGCTGACGAACATCACGTAAGTCAACGAAAGCTTCAAGTTGTTCTGCCAGAATGGTTGCCGCACGACGAATCGCCTCTTCAGGATCGATTGTGCCGTTGGTTTCCATTTCGATGACCAGCTTGTCCAGGTCGGTACGCTGTTCTACACGCGCTGCTTCAACATTGTAGGCAATACGCTCTACAGGGCTGTAACATGCGTCGACCAGCAGACGGCCGATTGGGCGCTCATCTTCTTCCGAATGAATTCGGGCAGAAGCCGGCACATAACCACGACCGCGCTGAACTTTGATACGCATGCTAATAGCTGCGTTCTCATCGGTCAGGTGGCAGATCACGTGCTGCGGCTTGACGATTTCGACATCACCATCATGGGTAATGTCGGCTGCAGTCACAGGGCCAATGCCAGATTTATTCAGAGTAAGAATAACTTCATCTTTCCCCTGAACTCTCACCGCCAGCCCTTTCAGGTTGAGCAGGATTTCAAGGATATCTTCCTGAACGCCTTCTTTGGTGCTGTACTCATGAAGTACACCATCAATCTCAACTTCGGTCACCGCGCAACCCGGCATCGATGAGAGCAGAATACGGCGCAGTGCGTTACCCAGAGTATGGCCAAAGCCACGCTCTAAAGGCTCAAGGGTCACCTTGGCGTGCGTCGAACTCACTTGCTCGATATCTACCAGGCGCGGTTTTAGAAACTCTGTCACAGAACCCTGCATTGTGTCCTCTCTTTGGTACTAAGCTTTACTTGGAGTAAAGCTCGACGATCAGGTGTTCGTTAATGTCCGCAGACAGATCAGAACGTTCTGGCTGACGCTTGAACGTGCCTTCCATCTTGCCAGCATCAACTTCCAGCCAGGTTGGCTTTTCACGCTGCTCAGCCAGCTCCAGAGCGGCTTTCACGCGAGATTGCGTTTTCGCTTTCTCACGAATGCTAACAACGTCGTTCGCTTTAACCTGATAAGAAGCGATGTTAACAACACGACCGTTTACCATGATTGCTTTATGGCTAACCAGTTGGCGTGATTCAGCACGAGTAGCGCCGAAGCCCATACGGTAAACAACGTTGTCCAGACGACCTTCCAGCAGAGCCAACAGGTTTTCACCGGTGTTGCCTTTCAGACGTGCTGCTTCTTTATAGTAGTTACGGAACTGACGCTCCAGCACACCGTAGGTACGGCGAACTTTTTGCTTTTCACGCAACTGCACACCATAGTCAGACAGACGCGGTTTACGCGCACCGTGCTGGCCAGGAGCTTGTTCAATTTTACACTTGGTATCGATCGCGCGAACGCCAGACTTAAGGAATAAGTCGGTGCCCTCACGACGGCTCAGCTTGAGCTTAGGACCCAAATATCTTGCCATTTTCTATCTCCAACAATCCTAGAAAACGTAAGCGTTATACGCGACGTTTTTTCGGCGGACGACAACCGTTATGAGGGATCGGAGTCACATCAGTAATATTAGTGATGCGGAAACCAGCGGCGTTCAGAGCACGAACAGTTGATTCGCGACCCGGACCCGGACCTTTAACCATAACTTCCAGATTCTTGATGCCGTATTCTTTTACGGCTTCTGCACAACGCTCTGCTGCAACCTGGGCTGCGAACGGAGTAGATTTGCGAGAACCACGGAAACCGGAACCACCGGCTGTTGCCCAACCCAATGCGTTACCCTGACGATCAGTAATAGTAACGATGGTGTTGTTAAAAGAAGCATGGATATGAGCCACGCCGTCAGAGACTTGTTTTCTTACACGTTTACGTGCACGAATTGGTGCCTTTGCCATTATTCAATCACCCCGATTATTTCTTGATCGGTTTGCGCGGACCCTTACGGGTACGTGCGTTGGTCTTGGTGCGCTGACCGCGAACCGGGAGACCACGACGATGACGCAAACCGCGATAGCAACCAAGGTCCATAAGGCGCTTGATGCTCATGCTAACTTCACGGCGCAGATCACCTTCAACGACAAATTTGGCAACTTCGTCACGCAGCGTGTCGATTTGTTCTTCAGACAGCTCACTGATCTTAACATCTTCAGCGATACCCGCTGCAGCCAGAATGGCTTTGGAACGGGTCTTGCCGACGCCATAGATCGAAGTTAATGCGATCACAGCATGTTTCTGATCAGGAATGTTAATGCCTGCTATACGGGCCACTATGCACTCCTACTATTTAATATGTACGCACCATGCTGAAAAGCCCGTTTTCAGGATACTCAAATGGAAACGTACAGACATACAAAAGATTGGCTGGCTAATCTAGCCAGCTCAACCCAACTTTGCAAGAAAAAAATGCGAAATAATCAGCCTTGACGCTGTTTATGTTTCGGCTCGGCACTGCAAATCACGCGGATGACGCCATCACGCTTAACGATTTTGCAGTTACGGCATAATTTCTTGACGGAAGCACGAACTTTCATTTTTACTCTCCGTAACTTCTCGGGCGACCAATTAACGGCCGTAGCCTTTCAGGTTCGCCTTCTTCAAGGCAGACTCATACTGACTGGACATCATCAGAGTTTGCACTTGAGCCATAAAGTCCATAATCACGACAACAACGATAAGCAGTGAGGTCCCACCGAAGTAGAACGGTACTTTCATTGCATCACGCATGAACTCCGGGATCAGGCAGATAAAAGTAATGTACAACGCGCCAATCAAAGTCAGACGAGTCATTACTTTATCGATATACTTCGCCGTTTGCTCTCCCGGACGAATTCCTGGTACAAATGCACCGGACTTCTTCAGGTTATCTGCTGTTTCACGCGGGTTGAAGACCAACGCCGTGTAGAAGAAACAGAAGAATATGATTGCAGACGCATAGAGTAACACATAAAGCGGTTGCCCAGGCTGCAAATACAGCGAAATTGTTGTCAGCCAGTTCCAACCGGTTCCGCCCCCGAACCATGACGCGATGGTTGCTGGGAACAGAATGATACTGGAAGCGAAGATCGCTGGGATAACCCCGGCCATATTCACTTTCAGCGGTAAATGTGTGCTCTGTGCAGCATAGACACGACGACCCTGCTGACGTTTCGCGTAGTTCACCACAATGCGGCGTTGACCACGTTCAACGAAGACAACAAAGAACGTCACTGCAAATACTAATACTGCAACCAATAGCAACAGGAGGAAGTGCAGGTCGCCTTGACGCGCTTGCTCGATCGTATGGGCAATGGCTGGCGGGAGTCCCGCAACGATACCGGCGAAGATAATGATTGAGATACCGTTACCGATACCTCGCTCAGTAATCTGTTCGCCGAGCCACATCAGGAACATAGTCCCTGTGACCAGACTTACAACAGCGGTGAAATAGAATGCAAAGCCCGGGTTAATAACCAGGCCCTGCATACCAGGCATATTCGGTAAACCGGTAGCAATACCGATCGACTGGAATATTGCCAGCACCAGAGTGCCGTAACGGGTGTACTGGCTGATCTTACGACGACCAGACTCCCCTTCTTTCTTCAGCTCTGCCAGGGCCGGATGAACGACCGTCAGCAGCTGGATAATAATAGATGCCGAAATATACGGCATGATACCCAGTGCAAAGATAGAAGCACGGCTGAGAGCACCACCAGAGAACATGTTAAACATCTCAATGATGGTGCCTCGCTGTTGCTCAAGCAGTTTGGCAAGTACAGCGGCATCGATACCAGGGATCGGAATAAAAGAGCCAATACGGAAAACGATCAGCGCACCAACTACAAACAAAAGTCTGCGTTTCAGTTCGCCAAATCCACCCTTGGCACTTTGAAAATCTAATCCCGGTTGCTTAGCCATCTGCTACTTATTCCTCAATTTTACCGCCAGCAGCTTCGATAGCAGCACGAGCGCCTTTAGAAACACGCAGGCCACGAACAGTTACCGGAGTAGTTACTTCACCAGCCAGGATCACTTTCGCGAACTCGATCTGGATACCGATAATGTTTGCTGCTTTCAGCGTGTTCAGGTCTACAACGCCGCCTTCAACTTTCGCCAGGTCAGACAGACGGATTTCCGCTGTAATCGCTGATTTGCGAGAGGTGAAACCGAATTTCGGCAGACGACGGTACAGTGGCATCTGGCCACCCTCGAAACCGCGACGTACGCCACCGCCAGAACGAGAGTTCTGACCTTTGTGACCACGACCACCGGTTTTACCGAGGCCAGAACCGATACCACGACCAAGGCGTTTACCCGCCTTTTTAGAGCCTTCGGCTGGAGACAGAGTATTTAAACGCATCTCTTACTCCTCAACTTTAACCATGAAGTAAACCGCGTTGACCATACCACGTACAGCGGGAGTATCCTCACGCTCAACGGTATGACCAATACGACGCAGACCCAGGCCAAGCAGCGTTGCCTTGTGTTTCGGCAGACGACCGATTGCACTGCGGGTTTGAGTGATTTTAATAGTCTTTGCCATGGTCAATTACCCCAGAATTTCTTCAACGGATTTACCACGCTTGGCAGCGACCATTTCTGGAGAATTCATATTTTCCAGGCCATCAATAGTTGCACGAACCACGTTAATCGGGTTGGTGGAACCATATGCTTTAGCCAGAACGTTATGAACTCCAGCGACTTCGAGAACGGCGCGCATTGCACCACCGGCAATAATACCGGTACCTTCTGAAGCCGGCTGCATGAAGACACGAGAACCCGTGTGAACACCTTTAACAGGGTGTTGCAGGGTGCCGTGGTTCAGCGCGACGTTAATCATATTGCGACGGGCTTTTTCCATCGCTTTCTGGATCGCTGCTGGAACTTCACGCGCTTTACCGTAACCAAAACCAACGCGACCATTACCATCACCAACAACAGTCAGAGCTGTGAAGGAGAAAATACGACCACCTTTAACGGTTTTAGATACGCGGTTAACCGCGATCAGCTTTTCCTGCAGTTCGCCAGCTTGTTTTTCGATGTGAGCCATCTTACACCTCTACCTTAGAACTGAAGGCCAGCTTCACGGGCAGCATCTGCCAGTGCCTGGACACGACCATGATATTGGAACCCGGAACGGTCAAAGGACACGACTTTGATGCCTTTTTCCAGAGCGCGTTCAGCAACAGCTTTACCGACAGCTGCAGCAGCGTCTTTGTTACCGGTGTACTTCAATTGTTCAGTAATAGCTTTTTCTACAGTAGAAGCAGCTACCAGAACTTCAGAACCGTTTGGTGCAATGACCTGTGCGTAAATATGACGCGGGGTACGATGTACCACCAGGCGAGTTGCACCCAGCTCTTTGAGCTTGCGGCGTGCGCGGGTCGCACGACGGATACGAGCAGATTTCTTATCCATAGTGTTACCTTACTTCTTCTTAGCCTCTTTGGTACGCACGACTTCGTCGGCGTAACGAACACCCTTGCCTTTATAAGGCTCAGGACGACGGTAGGCGCGCAGGTCTGCTGCAACCTGACCGATCAGCTGTTTATCCGCGCCTTTCAGCACGATTTCAGTCTGAGACGGACATTCTGCAGTGATACCAGCAGGCAGCTGATGCTCAACGGGGTGAGAGAAGCCCAGAGACAGGCCTACTGCATTCCCTTTGATAGCTGCACGATAACCTACACCAACCAGCTGAAGCTTTTTAGTGAAGCCTTCGGTAACACCAACAACCATTGAGTTCAGCAGGGCACGCGCGGTACCAGCCTGAGCCCATCCATCCACGAAACCATCACGCGGACCGAAGGTCAGAGCATTATCTGCATGTTTAACTTCAACAGCATTGTTGAGGGTACGAGTCAGCTCGCCGTTTTTACCTTTGATCGTAATAACCTGACCGTCGATTTTTACATCAACGCCGGCAGGAATGACGACCGGTGCTTTAGCAACACGAGACATTCTTTCCTCCGATTAGGCTACGTAGCAGATAATTTCGCCACCAAGACCAGCTTGGCGCGCTGCACGATCAGTCATAACACCTTTAGAGGTAGAAACAACTGCGATACCCAGACCAGCCATAACTTTAGGCAGCTCATCTTTTTTCTTATAGATGCGCAGGCCTGGGCGGCTGACACGCTGAATGCTTTCTACAACAGCTTTACCCTGGAAATACTTAAGAGTAAGTTCCAGTTCCGGCTTGGTGTCGCCTTCAACTTTAAAATCTTCGATAAAACCTTCTTCCTTCAGCACATTGGCAATTGCCACTTTCAGCTTGGCGGAAGGCATGGTGACCGCAACTTTGTTCGCGGCCTGACCGTTACGGATACGGGTCAGCATATCCGCGATCGGATCTTGCATGCTCATCTGTCTTTACTCCCGTGATTCAATTGGTGACAATTACCAGCTAGCCTTTTTCAGACCCGGGATTTCACCGCGCATAGCGGCTTCACGGACCTTAATACGGCTCAACCCGAACTTCCGCAGGAAAGCGTGCGGACGACCAGTTTGACGACAGCGGTTACGCTGACGAGACGGGCTGGAATCACGCGGCAGAGACTGCAGCTTCAGAACTGCGTTCCAACGATCTTCGTCGGAAGCGTTCACATCAGAAATGATCGCTTTCAGTTCAGCGCGTTTAGCGAAGAATTTATCAGCTAAAGCTACGCGCTTTACTTCGCGTGCTTTCATTGATTGCTTAGCCATTCAGTAACCCTACCTTACTTGCGGAACGGGAAGTCAAAGGCAGCCAGCAGAGCACGGCCTTCTTCGTCAGAGTTCGCAGTAGTGGTAATGGTAATATCCAAACCACGCACGCGGTCGACTTTATCGTAGTCGATCTCTGGGAAGATGATCTGCTCACGGACACCCATGCTGTAGTTACCACGACCATCGAATGACTTAGCGGACAAGCCACGGAAGTCACGGATACGTGGAACAGCAATAGAGATCAGGCGCTCAAGGAACTCCCACATGCGTTCGCCACGCAGAGTTACTTTACAGCCGATCGGATAGCCCTGACGGATTTTGAAGCCTGCAACAGATTTGCGTGCTTTGGTGATCAACGGCTTTTGACCGGAGATTGCTGTCAGATCAGCTGCTGCGTTATCCAGCAGTTTCTTGTCAGCGATCGCTTCACCAACACCCATGTTCAGGGTGATCTTCTCGACCCGAGGGACTTGCATGACAGAATTGTAGTTAAACTCAGTCATGAGTTTGCTAACTACTTCGTCTTTGTAGTAATCATGCAGTTTCGCCATCGTACTACTCCAAATTACTTGATAGTTTCGCTGTTAGACTTGAAGAAACGGACTTTTTTGCCGTCTTCGAATCTAAAGCCTACACGGTCAGCCTTGCCGGTTGCCGCGTTGAAGAGTGCAACGTTAGAAACCTGAATTGCAGCTTCTTTTTCAACGATGCCACCTGGTTGGTTCAGGGCCGGAACCGGCTTCTGATGTTTCTTAACCAGGTTGATACCTTCAACAATGATCTTGCCGGAAGACAGAACATTTTTTACTTTACCGCGTTTACCTTTATCTTTACCGGTTAACACGATAACTTCGTCATCACGACGGATTTTCGCTGCCATGATTCGCTCCTTAGAGTACTTCTGGTGCCAGAGAGATAATTTTCATGAACTTTTCAGTACGAAGTTCACGAGTTACCGGCCCAAAGATACGCGTGCCGATAGGCTGCTCGCTGTTATTGTTTAAAATAACGCATGCATTACCATCGAAGCGAATGACAGAACCGTCAGGGCGACGAACACCCTTCCTGGTGCGCACCACTACCGCTTTCAGCACATCACCTTTCTTGACCTTACCACGTGGAATTGCTTCTTTGATGGTGATCTTGATGATGTCGCCTACGCCTGCGTAGCGACGGTGCGAGCCACCCAGAACCTTGATACACATTACGCGACGTGCACCGGAGTTGTCGGCGACGGTCAGCATAGTCTGTTCTTGGATCATTTTAGTGCTCCGCTAATGTCAACTACTACCTGAGACCCTAAAATCAGAGTCGTCGAAAAGCCCCATATCGAGGGCGCGGCATTATAACACCGGTTCTACAATATGGGTAGAAAAAATACACGGCTCATTACTGAGCCGTGTATTCGTATTGAGAGGCCTAACTGTATTACAGAACGGCTTTCTCTACAACGCGAACCAGCGTCCAGGACTTAGTCTTGGACAGCGGACGGCATTCGCGGATTTCAACCACGTCACCGATACCGCATTCGTTGTTCTCGTCATGTACGTGCAGTTTGGTCGTACGCTTGATGAATTTACCGTAGATCGGGTGTTTCACAATGCGTTCGATAGCAACAACAATGGATTTCTCCATTTTGTCGCTAACAACACGACCTTGCAGAGTACGGATTTTATCGGTCATTACGCACCCGCCTTCTGAGTCAGTAAAGTCTTAACGCGTGCAACATCACGACGCACTTGCTTCAGCAGGTGAGTCTGTTGCAGCTGGCCACTTGCAGCCTGCATGCGGAGGTTAAACTGCTCACGCAGCAGGTTCAGCAGCTCAGCGTTCAGCTCTTCAACGCTTTTTTCACGCAGCTCATTTGCTTTCATTACATCACCGTCTTAGTTACAAAGGTGGTTTTAATCGGCAGTTTCGCTGCTGCCAGGCCGAATGCTTCACGGGCTAGCTCTTCCGGTACGCCGTCCATTTCATACAGGACTTTACCCGGCTGAATCAAGGCAACCCAATACTCCACGTTACCTTTACCTTTACCCATACGAACTTCCAGCGGCTTCTCGGTAATTGGTTTGTCCGGGAATACACGGATCCAGATTTTACCTTGACGCTTAACTGCACGGGTCATTGCACGACGTGCTGCTTCGATCTGACGTGCAGTCAGACGACCACGGCCAACAGCTTTCAGACCGAAAGTGCCGAAGCTAACATCCGTACCCTGCGCCAGACCACGGTTGCGGCCTTTGTGCACTTTACGGAATTTTGTACGCTTTGGTTGTAACATCAGCGACGCTCCTTATTTACGGCCTTTACGCTGCTGCTTTTTAGGTTGCGCAGCCGGTTTTTCCGGTTGTTCAACAGCAGCCATACCACCCAGGATCTCACCTTTGAAGATCCATACCTTAACGCCGATTACACCGTAAGTGGTGTGCGCTTCAGAGGTGTTGTAGTCGATGTCAGCACGCAGAGTGTGCAACGGTACGCGACCTTCGCGGTACCATTCGGTACGTGCGATTTCCGCGCCGCCGAGACGGCCGCTAACTTCAACTTTGATACCTTTAGCGCCCAGACGCATTGCGTTCTGTACAGCACGCTTCATAGCACGACGGAACATAACACGACGTTCCAGCTGTGAAGTGATGCTATCAGCAACCAATTTAGCGTCCAGTTCAGGCTTACGAACTTCAGCGATATTGATCTGTGCAGGAACGCCAGCGATATCCGCTACGACCTTGCGCAGTTTTTCTACGTCTTCGCCTTTCTTACCGATAACGATACCCGGGCGAGCGGTGTGAATAGTCACACGAATGCTCTTAGCCGGACGCTCGATAACGATACGAGATACAGACGCTTTAGCCAGTTCCTTAGTCAGGTACTGACGTACTTTAAAATCGCTGTCCAGGTTGTCAGCGAATTCTTTGGTGTTCGCAAACCAGGTTGAATTCCATGGTTTTACAATACCCAGGCGAATACCATTAGGATGTACTTTCTGACCCATTGCTAGTCTCCAGAGTCTCAGCGATCGGACACAACCACAGTAATGTGGCTGGTGCGCTTCAGGATGCGATCTGCACGACCTTTCGCACGCGGCATAATGCGCTTCATGCTTGGGCCTTCGTCTACGAAGATTTTCGCAACTTTCAGATCGTCAATGTCAGCGCCATCGTTGTGTTCAGCGTTAGCAATGGCAGATTCCAGTACTTTCTTGACCAATACCGCAGCTTTCTTGTTGGTATAGGTCAGGATGTCCAGGGCCTGCGACACTTTCTTACCGCGAATCAGGTCAGCAACAAGGCGAACCTTCTGAGCAGAAGAACGAGCATGGCGATGTTGAGCTAAAGTTTCCATCTCTTCCTCCTACCTTATTTCTTCTTCGCTTTTTTATCAGCAGCGTGGCCGCGATAAGTACGAGTCGGTGCGAATTCACCCAGTTTATGACCGACCATTTCGTCGGAAACAAAGACTGGAACGTGCTGACGACCATTATGGACAGCGATGGTCAAACCGATCATGTTAGGAAAGATCGTTGAACGACGGGACCAAGTGCGCAGGGGCTTCTTGTCTCCGCTTTCCACCGCTTTCTCTACCTTCTTCAGCAAGTGCAGGTCAATAAAAGGACCTTTCTTGAGAGAACGTGGCATGGCTTATCCTCTAAAATTATTTGCTACGGCGACGTACGATAAATTTATCAGTACGCTTGTTGCTGCGGGTCTTCTTACCTTTGGTCTGAACGCCCCATGGAGTTACAGGGTGCTTACCAAAGTTACGACCTTCACCACCACCATGTGGGTGGTCGACTGGGTTCATCGCAGTACCGCGAACGGTAGGACGAACACCACGCCAGCGTGCAGCACCTGCTTTACCCAGAACGCGCAGCATATGCTCAGCATTGCCAACTTCGCCCAGAGTTGCACGGCAGTCTGCTTCTACTTTACGCATTTCACCAGAACGCAGACGCAGGGTGACATAAGCACCATCACGAGCAACGATCTGAACGTAAGTACCAGCGGAACGTGCCAGCTGACCGCCTTTACCTGGTTTCATTTCTACGTTATGAACGGTAGAACCAACCGGGATATTGCGCATCGGCAGGGTGTTACCTGCTTTGATTGCAGCATCAACGCCAGACTGAATCTGGTCGCCAGCTTTCAGGCCTTTAGGGGCCAGGATGTAACGGCGTTCGCCATCTTTGTACAGAACCAGCGCGATGTTCGCGGAACGGTTCGGATCGTACTCAAGACGCTCAACAATTGCCGGGATACCGTCTTTGTTGCGTTTGAAGTCAACAATACGATAAGCCTGCTTGTGACCACCACCGATGTGACGAGTGGTGATACGGCCATTGTTGTTACGACCACCGGATTTGCTGTTTTTTTCAACCAGCGGAGCAAAAGGTTTGCCCTTGTGCAGCTCTGGGTTGACCACTTTAACGACGTGGCGACGACCCGGAGATGTCGGTTTACATTTAACAACTGCCATTGTATTACTCCTCCGACTTACTCAGCGCCGCCGACGAAGTCCAGATTCTGGCCTTCCTTCAGGGTGACGTAAGCTTTTTTCCAGTCGCTACGACGACCGATACGCTGTCCGTGACGTTTAACTTTCCCTTTAACGACCAGGGTGTTAACGACTTCGACTTCGACTTCAAACAGTTTCTGCACAGCAGCTTTGATTTCTGCTTTGGTCGCGTCTTTAGCAACTTTGAGAACGATGGTATTTGTTTTTTCCATCGCAGCAGACGCTTTTTCAGAAACGTGCGGTGCACGAAGCACCTTCAGCAGACGTTCTTCACGAATCATGCCAGCATCTCCTCAACTTGCTTAACAGCATCAGCAGTCATTACGACTTTGTCGAAGGCGATCAGGCTAACCGGGTCGATACCAGTTGCATCGCGTACGTCAACCTTGTGCAGGTTGCGCGCAGCCAGGAACAGGTTTTCGTCCAGCTCACCGGTGATGATCAGCACATCTTCCAGAGCCATGTCTTTCAGTTTCTGTGCCAGCAGCTTAGTTTTAGGCGCTTCTACAGAGAACGTCTCGACAACGATCAGACGATCCTGACGTACCAGTTCGGACAGAATGCTTTTCAGCGCGCCGCGGTACATCTTTTTGTTTACTTTTTGACTGTGGTCCTGCGGGCGAGCAGCGAAGGTCACGCCACCGGAACGCCAGATCGGGCTCTTGATAGAACCTGAACGCGCACGGCCGGTACCTTTCTGGCGCCACGGCTTTTTGCCGGAACCAGTTACTTCAGCACGAGTCTTCTGAGCACGAGTACCCTGACGAGCACCAGCTGCATAAGCAACTACAACCTGGTGAACCAGCGCTTCGTTGAAATCACGACCGAAGGTAGTTTCGGAAACAGTCAGCGCGCTCTGCGCGTCTTTCAATACTAATTCCATTGCTATCCCCTTACGCCTTCACAGCTGGTTTAACGATCAGGTCGCTACCGGTTGCACCGGGAACAGCACCTTTAACCAGCAGCAGGTTGCGCTCAGCGTCAACACGTACTACGTCCAGGCTCTGAACAGTTACACGTTCGTTACCCAGCTGACCTGCCATTTTCTTGCCTTTGAACACTTTGCCCGGAGTCTGGTTCTGACCGATAGAACCCGGAACGCGGTGAGACAAGGAGTTACCGTGGGTAGCGTCCTGGGTACGGAAGTTCCAGCGCTTAACGGTACCAGCAAAACCTTTACCTTTAGAGGTACCGGTTACGTCAACTTTTTTAACTTCAGCAAACAGCTCAACGCTAATGTCCTGACCTACGGTGAACTCTTCGCCTTCAGCAAGACGGAATTCCCACAGACCACGGCCAGCTTCAACGCCAGCTTTAGCGAAGTGACCAGCCTCCGGCTTGGTTACACGGTTAGCTTTTTTAGCACCGGTAGTAACCTGAACAGCACGGTAGCCATCGTTAGCCAGGTCTTTAACCTGAGTAACGCGGTTTGCTTCAACTTCGATTACGGTTACTGGGATAGAAACGCCATCTTCAGTGAAGATGCGGGTCATACCCACTTTTTTACCGACTAAACCAATCATTGTTTCAACCTCTCAATCGCTCGATGACCTGATTAACCCAGGCTGATCTGCACGTCTACACCGGCAGCCAGATCCAGACGCATCAGAGCATCAACGGTTTTCTCAGTTGGCTCAACGATGTCAACCAGACGCTTATGAGTACGAATTTCGTACTGATCACGCGCATCTTTGTTAACGTGCGGAGAGATCAGAACGGTAAAACGCTCTTTGCGGGTCGGCAGCGGGATCGGACCACGGACTTGCGCACCAGTGCGCTTAGCAGTCTCGACGATTTCCGCGGTTGATTGATCGATAAGACGATGATCAAACGCTTTCAGGCGGATACGGATTCTTTGGTTCTGCATGAGACCAGAGCTCCAATTATTTTATAAACGAAAATGATTACTACTCAAACCCATTACGATTGATGGGAGAGTGTAACCGTTCTTACGTAGCCCCCCAATTGGGAGCATTGTTGAGTAACGAAAAACAGGGTTACTCAGGTTCAGATTGAACCAGCTGTCAATTACGACAAGCCCGCGCATTATACGTAAATCTGACCACAACGCAAGTGCAGTTTATAAAACAGGCTTTCGTGGTGGGTTTTGCGTAGCCGCTCGACATCGGGTTGCAAAGCGTGTCGAGCTAGCGTGATTCGCTGGAAGGTTTCACGCAAAGACAACTTTTGCTGTTTGCCCTGCAATAACGCCCGAAAGAGGATAGCGCTGCGATACTTTCTGAGGCTTAAACCATGCTAACCGCCCTTCCCTTTCTGATGCTCTATGCAGTCTTGACCTGTCTTCTGGTGCGCGAAGATATCCGCTCAGGCCTTTTACCCGACAAATATCTTTGTCCATTACTTTGGACAGGCCTTCTTTTCCATCTCATGATCCATCCTGATTTTCTCGCCAGCGCCGTTATGGGAGCGATGGCGGGATACATCGGCTTTGCCTGTATTTATTGGGGTTATCGTATGGTGTTTAAACGAGAAGGGCTAGGATACGGAGATGTGAAGTATCTTGCTGCGTTAGGCGCCTGGCACGGCTGGTGCGTTCTTCCGGCGATGGCCTTGTCTGCTGCAATTCTGGCAATAAGCTTTGTGCTGATTCAGATGGTCATGAAACCGGGACAACAGATACATAAAAACCCACTACCGTTTGGCCCATTTCTGGCGGCAGCAGGTTTAGTGTCGGGTTGGCAGAGCTTACTCAGTCTGCCACTTTGATCTGAGATTGCAGGTAGTTTTGCAGACCAATTTTTCCGATGAGGTCCAGCTCGGTTTCCAGCCAGTCGATATGGCCCTCTTCGTCAGCCAGAATGTTGATCATCATGTCACGGCTGACGTAATCATGAACGCTGTCAGCGTAGGCAATCGCTTCACGAAGATCCTTCGCCCCTTCAAGTTCAAGACGGAGATCGGATTGCAGCATTTCTTCGACATCTTCACCAATACCCAGCTTCCCGAGATCCTGCAAATTCGGGATACCTTCGAGAAATAGAATACGCTCGATGTATTTATCGGCATGTTTCATCTCATCGATGGATTCATGGTATTCGACATCATTGAGGCGCGTCAGGCCCCAATTTTTGAACATTCTCGCATGGAGAAAATACTGATTGATTGCGACAAGCTCATTTCCCAATAATTTATTGAGATAACTTATGATTTTAACATCACCTTTCATTATATAGTCCCTCCGCTTCCACTTATTGAAGCGTAGATGGGGCTGCAGGGATGTCAAAAAAAAGATAGAACCTCAGGCGATCTCTTTGTATTCCGGGATCTGCGTCAATTCGTCCTGCATTATCTCGCGCGCCGCGCGAACGCACTTACCGCATTGATTTCCTACTGGAACAAATTTTCGAAGCTGCTGGAAAGACTGAGGGTGAAACTGGCGAACGGCCTGACGTATTTTTTTGTCACTCACACCATTACACAAACAAACGTACATAAAAACTCCCGCTCAATTTATGATCAAAGTGTAAGTGAGAATAATTATGATTACAATAGCACATCCGTTCCTGGACGCGCCGGCAGCTAACAAAAAATGCGAATAATTGTGACGGGCAATGAATTCAGGGCACAAAAAAGGGCGCCGAAGCGCCCTTTTTTTATTCAAAACTAATTAACGAGTAATTAGCCCAGAACTTTAGCAACAACGCCCGCACCAACAGTACGGCCGCCTTCACGGATTGCGAAACGCAGACCGTCATCCATCGCGATTGGGTGGATCAGGGTAACAACCATTTTGATGTTGTC
>NZ_JBNDLC010000014.1:0-2934 GCF_050435885.1 Lelliottia sp. 489
CAATGAACAAACCATCGGCGCTTGAAGAAATGATACGGGGGTTGCTGAGTGAATATATCGAACAGTCAGGTTAAGGGGCTACAGCATTCCGCGCGCTCGGGCCTCCGTTCTCTGTACCGGCCAGAGCCGCAAACGGCGGTAGAGTGGGCAGACGAAAATTATTACCTCCCAAAGGAGTCTGCTTATCAGGAAGGGCGCTGGGAAACGCTGCCGTTTCAGCGTGCGATAATGAATGCGATGGGTAATGACTATATCCGTGAGGTTAATGTCGTTAAGTCTGCCCGTGTAGGCTATTCAAAAATGCTGCTCGGCGTGTATGCGTATTTCATCCAGCATAAACAGCGTAACTCACTTATCTGGTTACCTACCGACGGTGATGCAGAAAACTTCATGAAGTCCCATGTCGAACCGACAATCCGGGATATCCCCTCACTGCTGGCGCTGGCGCCCTGGTACGGTAAAAAGCACCGGGACAACACGTTGAGTATGAAACGTTTCTCGAATGGGCGCGGTTTCTGGTGCCTCGGTGGTAAAGCTGCAAAAAACTACCGTGAAAAATCTGTTGATGTGGCGGGTTATGACGAGCTGGCGGCATTTGACGAGGATATCGAAAAAGAGGGCTCTCCAACGTTTCTGGGTGATAAACGTATTGAAGGGTCGGTCTGGCCTAAATCTATACGAGGATCCACACCCAAAATTAAAGGAACATGCCAGATTGAACGTGCCGCCAAAGAGTCGGAGCATTTCTTACGCTTCTATGTTCCCTGCCCACACTGTGGGGAAGAGCAGTACCTTAAATTCGGCGATAAAGAGACGCCATTCGGGTTCAAGTGGACGCCGGGCGATCCTGCCAGCGTTATTTACCTGTGCGAACACAATGCCTGCGTAATTAAACAGCAGGAGCTCGATTATTCGCAGGCGCGGTACATCTGTGATGAAACCGGGATCTGGACGCGTGACGGCCTTTGCTGGTTTTCATCATCGGGTACCGAAATTGATCCGCCTGACAGCGTTACCTTTCATGTCTGGACGGCCTATAGTCCCTTCACAACCTGGGTGCAAATCGTCAAGGACTGGAGCAAGACCAAAGGCGACACGGGAAAACGTAAGACGTTCGTCAACACAACGCTTGGCGAAACGTGGGAGCCTAAAATTGGCGAACGTCCTGATGCTGAAGTGATGGCCGAACGTATTGAGCACTTCGGGGCCAGGGTGCCGGATCGCGTGGCCTACCTTACTGCCGGTATTGACTCCCAGCTTGACCGTTATGAAATGCGTGTCTGGGGCTGGGGGCCTGGTGAGGAAAGCTGGCTTATCGACAAAATTATCATTATGGGTCGCCATGATGATGAATCCACGCTTCTGAGGCTGGATAAGGCGATCAACAAAACTTATCCGAGGCCTAACGGCGTTGAGATGCTTATTTCCCGCATCTGCTGGGATATCGGCGGCATAGACCCAACGATTGTTTATAACCGCTCGAAAAAGCATGGCCTGTTTCGTGTCATCCCAGTTAAAGGCGCGTCTGTCTACGGCAAGCCCGTGGCGAATATGCCTCGCAAGCGTAACAAGAACGGCGTTTATCTCACTGAGGTAGGAACAGACACCGCGAAAGAGCAGATTTATAACCGTTTCACTCTGGTGGCAGAAGGCGACGAGCCGCTACCGGGGGCGGTTCACTTCCCTAATAACCCTGAAATTTATGATTTAGCTGAGGCTCAGCAGCTTACGGCTGAAGAGCAGGTTGAGAAGTGGGTAGATGGGAAGAAAAAAATCGTCTGGGACAGTAAAAAACGACGAAACGAGGCGCTTGACTGTTTTGTCTATGCCCTTGCAGCTCTGCGGATAAGTATCTCCCGCTGGCAACTGGATCTGGACTCTCTTCTGACCAGCTTACTGGAAGAAGACAATGGCAGTAAAAATAACAAATCTCTGGCGGATTATGCCAGGGCATTAGCGGGAGATGAATAATGGCAACACAGGCTGAACTGGATGCCGCGCGCGCAGCGTTACATGACCTGATGATGGGGAAACGGGTTGCGACGGTACAGAAAGACGGTCGAAGAGTGGAATTTACGGCGACCTCAGTCAGCGATCTGAAAAAGTATATCGCCGATCTTGAGTCACAGGTCGGTACCACTTCACGACGCCGCGGGCCGGCAAGGTTCTACGCATGAAAATTCCTTCTTTAGTTGGCCCCGACGGGAAAACCTCCCTGAGGGAATATGCAGGCTATCACGCCGGTGGCGGCGGATTCGGTGGGCAGCTAAATGCCTGGAATCCCCAGAGCGAAAGTGCCGACGCCGCACTTCTTCCGAACTTCGCACGGGGGAATGCCCGTGCTGATGATTTGGTCCGAAACAACGGTTATGCGGCAAACGCCGTGCAGTTGCACCAGGATCACATCGTCGGGTCATTTTTTAGATTGAGTTACTGCCCGAGCTGGCGATATCTCGGCATTAAAGAAGAGGAAAGCCGTGCATTTGCCAGGGAAGTGGAGGCCGCCTGGTATGAATATGCGGAGGATGACTTTTGCGGGATTGATGCCGAGCGCAAGCGAACCTTTACGATGATGATCCGTGAAGGTGTCGCGACGCACGCATTTAACGGTGAGCTGTGCGTCCAGCCAACCTGGGACAGTGATTCATCGCGACTTTTTCGCACGCAATTTAAAATGGTTAGTCCAAAACGTGTGAGTAATCCCGGTAATACAGGTGACACGCGTAACTGTCGCGCGGGTGTCAAAATCAGTGATAGCGGTGCAGCGCTGGGGTACTACGTCAGCGAAGACAGCTATCCTGGCTGGATGTCGCAAAAATGGACCTATATACCACGGGAACTGCCGGGCGGAAGGCCATCATTCATCCATATTTTTGAACCGCTTGAGGATGGACAGACTCGTGGCGCAAACGTGTTTTACAGCGTGATGGAGCA
>NZ_JBNDLC010000016.1:0-1087 GCF_050435885.1 Lelliottia sp. 489
ACTCGGTTTCCCTTCGGCTCCCCTATACGGTTAACCTTGCTACAGAATATAAGTCGCTGACCCATTATACAAAAGGTACGCAGTCACCCCATAAAGAGGCTCCCACTGCTTGTACGTACACGGTTTCAGGTTCTTTTTCACTCCCCTCGCCGGGGTTCTTTTCGCCTTTCCCTCACGGTACTGGTTCACTATCGGTCAGTCAGGAGTATTTAGCCTTGGAGGATGGTCCCCCCATATTCAGACAGGATACCACGTGTCCCGCCCTACTCTTCGAGTTCACAGCGTGTGCATTTTTGTGTACGGGGCTGTCACCCTGTATCGCCGGACTTTCCAGACCGTTCCACTAACACACGCGCTGATTCAGACTCTGGGCTCCTCCCCGTTCGCTCGCCGCTACTGGGGGAATCTCGGTTGATTTCTTTTCCTCGGGGTACTTAGATGTTTCAGTTCCCCCGGTTCGCCTCATGCCACTATGTATTCATGACATGATAGTGTGTCGGAACACACTGGGTTTCCCCATTCGGGTATCGCCGGGTCAAAGGTTCATATCACCTCGCCGACGCTTATCGCAGATTAGCACGCCCTTCATCGCCTCTGACTGCCAGGGCATCCACCGTGTACGCTTAGTCGCTTAACCTCACAACCCGAAGATGTTTCGTAAAACATCATCGTGTCGCGAAAATTTGAGAGACTCGAACACACCGTCACTCTGTTCTTATTACGGAGAACAGACGCAGCGTGTCGTTTCAATTTTCAGCTTGATCCAGATTTTTAAAGAGCAAATATCTCAAACATGATTCCTGAGAATCAGTTTTGAGATATTAAGGCAGGTGACTTTCACTCACAAACCAGCAAGTGGCGTCCCCTAGGGGATTCGAACCCCTGTTACCGCCGTGAAAGGGCGGTGTCCTGGGCCTCTAGACGAAGGGGACACTGAAGTCTCAATCGCAAGACGCCTTGCTATTTACTTTTCATCAGACAATCTGTGTGGACACTACAAAGGCAGGTTCTTTCAGGTAAGGAGGTGATCCAACCGCAGGTTCCCCTACGGTTACCTTGTTACGACTTCACCCCAGTCATGAATCAC
>NZ_JBNDLC010000017.1:0-1059 GCF_050435885.1 Lelliottia sp. 489
GGAGCTGAAACCAGTCGAAGATACCAGCTGGCTGCAACTGTTTATTAAAAACACAGCACTGTGCAAACACGAAAGTGGACGTATACGGTGTGACGCCTGCCCGGTGCCGGAAGGTTAATTGATGGGGTTAGCGGCAACGCGAAGCTCTTGATCGAAGCCCCGGTAAACGGCGGCCGTAACTATAACGGTCCTAAGGTAGCGAAATTCCTTGTCGGGTAAGTTCCGACCTGCACGAATGGCGTAATGATGGCCAGGCTGTCTCCACCCGAGACTCAGTGAAATTGAACTCGCTGTGAAGATGCAGTGTACCCGCGGCAAGACGGAAAGACCCCGTGAACCTTTACTATAGCTTGACACTGAACACTGGTCCTTGATGTGTAGGATAGGTGGGAGGCTTTGAAGCGTGGACGCCAGTCTGCGTGGAGCCAACCTTGAAATACCACCCTTTAATGGCTGGTGTTCTAACGTAGACCCGTAATCCGGGTTGCGGACAGTGTCTGGTGGGTAGTTTGACTGGGGCGGTCTCCTCCTAAAGAGTAACGGAGGAGCACGAAGGTTAGCTAATCCTGGTCGGACATCAGGAGGTTAGTGCAATGGCATAAGCTAGCTTGACTGCGAGAGTGACGGCTCGAGCAGGTGCGAAAGCAGGTCATAGTGATCCGGTGGTTCTGAATGGAAGGGCCATCGCTCAACGGATAAAAGGTACTCCGGGGATAACAGGCTGATACCGCCCAAGAGTTCATATCGACGGCGGTGTTTGGCACCTCGATGTCGGCTCATCACATCCTGGGGCTGAAGTAGGTCCCAAGGGTACGGCTGTTCGCCGTTTAAAGTGGTACGCGAGCTGGGTTTAGAACGTCGTGAGACAGTTCGGTCCCTATCTGCCGTGGGCGCTGGAGAATTGAGGGGGGCTGCTCCTAGTACGAGAGGACCGGAGTGGACGCATCACTGGTGTTCGGGTTGTCATGCCAATGGCATTGCCCGGTAGCTAAATGCGGAAAAGATAAGTGCTGAAAGCATCTAAGCACGAAACTTGCCCCGAGATGAGTTCTCCCTGAC